>JBAQGJ010000057.1:0-88269 GCA_049287725.1 Candidatus Acidiferrales bacterium
CCGCCTGCCACGCGGCGTACATTGAACTCGCGCTGAAATAATCGGTGAAGCCGTCGAGCAACAGGCGCAGCGGCTTCGAAGCGTCCCAGTCGCCGAGATCCAGCTCGATCCAGTGCATCGCCGCAAATCCAGCGTAGGGCGCGAGCGGAAAATCCGTCACGTATTTGTGATCGGCTTCGCGCAGCAGTGGCAGTAAATCGTGACTGTGTTCGTCCCACACGCCTGTGGGCAGATGCGCTTCGCGGCTGGCGATCACTTTGAATTTAGGAAATGGCGGCTCGCTCGCGAATCGCTCATTGGGATACACCTCCACGTCCACTGGATGATCCACGGCGATCAAGCGCGTTTGATCGAGATAATCAAGCTCCTCCATCGGCTCGAGCATGCGGAAATGAATTTTGCCTTTCTGCGGCTGCACTAGCGAGCCGGTCACTTTCAGATATTCGTCGGGGTCTGGAATATTGCGTTCATTGGGGCCAGTCCAGTGCCCGACGATTCCCGGGCCGATCATGTCCGCGAGAAATTCAAATTTGTCGCCGTTCCACACAAATACGATCGGGCAAGAACTGCCGCGGCGGTCAATTTCCGTGACGATTTCATCCTTGTGCGCGGGAATTTGCATTTCGTCTTGCAACACGCCGGTGGGCCAGAGCAGGCGTATCACGTCCGCGCCGCGCTCGGCGCCCAGGCCCGCGACAATCGAAGTTGGCCCCTGGCCGAGGTAGCCGGAAGCGCCGGCGACTTCCCATTTCTGCCGCAGCGCGCCGGCGTAGAGATCCACTTTTGTGCCGATGCCGGATTTATTGTCGTTCTCGCCTTTGAATCCGATGCGCAGCCAGTTGTAACGATTGCCGCCTTCGTTTTTCAGCAGCACCGGCGGCCCGCCATTTTGCGTGATGAGCAAATCGGTCGCGCCGTCGCCATTGAAATCGAAGGCGATCACGCCGCGCGGATTGTGTAGCACGATTTTGTCGAGGCCGGCGGCGGCCGTGACGTCGCGGAAGCCAGCTTCGCCCTCGTTGCGCAGCAGGACGATGTGTCCGTCTCCGTTAAAACTTTCGCCGACTGCGACGAGGTCCATCCAGCCGTCGTTGTCGTAGTCAACCGCCGCGACGCCCCACGCGCGCATCCATTCCAGATCCGGCAGCGCCACGCGCTCGAACGATTTTCCGTCGACGTTGCGCCACAAGCTCAGCCCCGGCGCGCCCCAGTGCGTAAATGCCAAATCCATCCAGCCGTCTTTATCGAAATCGAGCGCAACGACGCCGGCGGTGGGCGCCGGCATGTCACTCGACCACGGCGTCGTCGCGCGAAATGCTCCTTCGCGCGGATTCAAGTACACGGTTGGAGATTTCTGCCAGCCCGTCACCACGAAGTCAATCGCGCGATCGTTGTTGATATCGCTGCCGATCGCGGCGATGGAGGGTCCATTGCCGGCGAGCGTCGTCTGGTTGGTCCACTCGGTAAAAGATCCGTTGCCATTGTTGCGCCAGAGAATGTTGCCGGGCGGCGTGGCGACGTTCGGAAACGCGAAAGCCTGGGCGGGATTTTCGAGCGGGAAGGCATTGAAGCGCGTGACGTAGAGATCGAGGTCGCCGTCGTGATCGTAATCAATAAAGGTGACGCCCAGCGCGAGCACGTCCGATTGCGGATCGGTCTTCAGCCCCGCCGCTTCGGTTACGTCCTTGAAGGTGCCATTGCCCTCATTGTGAAAAAGCAGCACACCGCCGTTGATAGTGACGGCGAGATCGGGTTTTCCGTCGTTGTCATAGTCGCCGATAGCGCAGCCCATGGCCTGCCCGTGAATTTCTAGCTTGGCTGCGCGGGTGACATCTTCGAATCGTCCGTTGCCGATGTTTTTATATAACGCGGAATTTCCGCGGCCATTAGCATCGGCCAGAAAAATGTCCGGCTTGCCGTCACCGTCGTAATCAATGATGCAGGCGCCGCTGCCGAGAAATTGTCCGAGCGCGGTCGCAGGATCATTCGCCGGCGCCTTCGTAGCCCGCAATTTGCGCGCGGCCACGCGACCATCCGCCGGCGCCTCACCGATCGCCGTCGGCAGCGACGTTGCCTCTGGTGCGGTGCGATGCGCGGTAAACCCCGGCAAATTCGATGCCAGCGTGACGTTGACGAAATGCACTGGCAAGGCGGGCGGCACCGGCTCCGGCGCGGGCTGCATGATTTCCGCGAGCGAATATTTCCCTTGTTCGCCGTAAATAAAACTTACCGGCTTGCCGAGTTTCAGCGACGTCATGTGCTGGAAGCGGTCGAAGTGTTCCTTGGCCTGCGCGGTTTTGCTGGTCCGCTGCAACGCTTGCGCCAGGCCGAACTCGGCGGAAACCTGGAAGGGATTTAATTCCAGAGCGCGCTGGAACGCGGGAATGGCTTTGTCATATTGCTGCTGCTGGGAAAAAACGAGGCCGATGAAATACTGCGTATCCGCATCGTAGGAATCGAGCGTCGCAACCTTCACAAAATCCGTGATGGCCGCGTCGGCGTTTCCAGTCGCTTTCTCGAGCAGGCCCAGGTTGAACCAGGCGTGCGGATCGCGCGGATTGCGTTGCGCGGCTTTTTCGAGGATCTGGCGCGCTTCGTCGAAGCGCTGCATATTCAGCAGCGCGATGCCGGTGTTCATGCAGCCAACGTCGCTCCCCGGGTCGAGGATGCAGGCGCGCTGAAATTTTCCAAGCGCCTGTTCGAACTGCTGGCGGTTCATCAGCGCCACGCCGAAATTATTTTCGCGGATGATTTCGGCGCGCGGGTTGGCCTTTTCCTGCTGGGCAGCTGCTTCGGCTTTTTTTGCGGCAGACGCGCGGGAATGGGTGCGCTGTTGCGCGTGCGGTTCGGACGGCTGGGACTGCTGATTTTGCGGATACGCTTGCGGTGGCCGGCTGGCTCCGGCGACTGCGCATGCGAAGACGCCGGCGCAGAGCGCTGCGCGCGCGATATGGTTCATGCCAGTCTCAGTCCAGACATGGCGGGTATTCTACCGTTTCGCGAGCGGCTTGGCAGCAATGCTGCCTTCTTTTTCTTTCACGGTGATGACCTGATCGGCGGCGACGTTCTTCAGATTATCCACTTGGCCGCTGGGCCAGTGGATTTCGATGGCGTCGGCCCGCGTATGCGCGCCGAGGCCGAACGTGAGGATCAGTTCGCTGGAGGAAAGGTAACTCGACCCGCTGCGCAGCATCTTCGATTGCGTGTCGTTGCCGGCAGTCAGGCGCACGGTCGCGCCGATGCCGTCGCGATTCGATTTCGTGCCGATCAATTTAATGCGCAGGCTGTGATTCGTCGCGCCTGTGTTGCGAAACAGCAGCGTGGGGCCATCGTTCGTGCTTACCAATAGATCCAGCGCGCCATCATTATTGATGTCGCCATAGGCCGCTCCTCGCGCCACGCGGGGCGCCGCAAAAGCCGCTCCCGCCGATTGCGTCACTTCGCTGAATTTCCCATTGCCCAGATTGCGGAAAAGATGCGGCGGCTCGGCAAAACGCACGCGCGGCTGCACGCGCTCAATCGCGTCCTCGATATGGCCGTTCGCGACGTAGAGGTCGAGCCAGCCATCCAGATCGTAATCAAAGAAAAAGCAGCCGAACCCCAGCGTGAGCAGGGAATCGTGGCCCACTTCCGATTGCGGCGCTTCGTCCACGAAAAGGCCGTTGCGCTCGTTGTGATACAACGAAATCATTTGATTCGAAAAATTCGAGATCACCACGCTGGGATATCCCGAGCGGTCGTAATCGGCGGCATCCACGCCCATGCCGGCGCGCGCGATGCCGTCTTCGCTATAGCCGATTCCAGCGGAAACTCCCTTTTCGGTGAACGTGCCGTTGCCATTGTTGATGTAAAGCTTGTTTGGCTGCGTATCGTTGCTGATCAGAATGTCCGGCCAGCCGTCTTGATTCGCGTCGAGAATCGCAACGCCGAGGCTTTTCGAGGTGGGATCGTACAACCCGGCTTTTTGCGTTACGTCTTCGAAAGTGCCGTCACCGCGATTGTGCCACAAGCGAACCGACGTGCCCTTATACGCCTCGGGCGTGCAGTACGATTTCGTTTTTCCGTCGAGCGCGCAGTAGAGGTCCGTTTCGGGCGACCATTGCACGTAATTTGCGACCACCAGATCGAGCTTGCCGTCGCGGTCGTAATCCACCCACGCGGCGCTAGTGCTGAATTCGTGGGGGCCTTCCAGGCCGGCGCGCTTGGTGACGTCCGTAAACGTGCCGTTGCCATTGTTGTGGAATAAATGGCTCTGGCCGAGCGTCGTGATGAAGATGTCGTCAAAGCCGTCGTTGTCGTAATCGCCGATGGCGACGCCCAGACCGTACATTTCCACGTCCAGCCCGGCTTTTTTCGTCACGTCGGTGAACGTCCCGTCGTGGTTGTTGTGATAGAGCGCCATCGTGGAATGCTTGCGCACGTGGCCCGGCCAATCCATCGCGTTGGCGAGCAAAATGTCTTGCCAGCCGTCGTTGTCGTGGTCAATGAACGCGACGCCCGGTCCCATCGTCTCCGGCAGCCACTTTTTGCCGAACGCGCCGTTGTAATGCACGAAGTGAATTCCCGCGGCACGCGTCACATCCTCGAAGCGGATTCCGTCAGCCGCGGCAGTTTTTTGTGGCAGCGCGTCAGCGGCACGAGGCGTCTTTGCGGTTGCAGCGCCGACAGCGCCGAGCACAATGCTCGCTGCGACAGCGCACACGGCGATTTTCCAGTTGCGATGAAAGCGAAAGTTCATCAATCGGATTCCTTGGCGTGATGCGGCAGCGTGGCGTATTTCGGGGCAACGCCGGCGGCGGGCGCGCCGTGCTTGGGCGTCAAGAAAGCCTCCGAAACGTGCTCGTGGATGGGCTGTCGCTCGTTGTTGTCATCAGGATGCGTTCGCACATAGGGACCGACGAGCGCTTGCGCGGATTCGTCGGCTTTGAAACGCAGATAGCGCTTCTGAAATTCCGCGGCGGTCTCCGCCTTGCCCAGTCCGGTATAGGTCAGCATCAAATTGTAATTCGCTTCGAGATCTTCGGGATCAATGGCAATCGTCGCGTTGAACTCCCGCAGCGCATCGTCGTAGCGGCGCTGGAGAAAATAAATCCGGCCCAGATCATCGTGCACGACGCGATCGCGCGGATACTGCGCAAGGACGGTGCGCAGGTGCTGGGCGGCCTCCTCGAAGCGGCCCTGCTGCCGCAGCACTTTTGCGTAAAAGAAGTTGGCGCGTGCAAGATCCGGTTTGATTGCCAGCGCCTTCTCCAGCACTTGCTCCGCGGCCGCCAGATTTCCTTCCTGCAAACGCACGCGCCCGACGTTGGTCCAGCCGTCGAAATTCGCGGGAGCCATCTGCGTGATTTTCTCGAACGCTCCCGCCGCGCCGGAAAGGTCGCCTTGCAGGAAAAGGCCGATGCCGTAATCGTTCCAGCGGGTCCAATCGTCGGAATTCAGCACCACTTTCGGCGCGGGCTGCGGCGCGTTCGCCGCCAGCACCTTCAAATCCGCGGCATCCTGTGCCATCACCACGATCGGCAGATTTGGAATGCCGTGGCTTCCGCCGGGAATCTTCGAAGGGTCGCCGGTGAAAGAATAATGCTGATCGTCATAGTTCGGCGCCACCGCGCCTTCCTGTTGATGCGGGTCGCGCACGCCGGCAAAAGCAAACTGCGTGTTGTACCACATGAATTTCCGGTAGTTCACCTTCGCTTGCAGATGGATTTTGTCTCCGGCATTCGGCGGAATGCGCAGGCGGTAATGAATCGTATCGCCCGCGCCCGGCGGAATCAACCGCACGTAAACGACGGAGCGCGTGGCCCAAGCGTTGCGCTTGTTGATGGGATTTCCGTGGCCATCAATCTGCAAGGAGCGGTAGAAATGCGCACCGGGATCCACCAGACCTTTGCCGCCATCTTCCACGCCGCCACTTTGGAATAAGACCTTGCCCTTGTCGTCCGTCGCGGTGAGTTCCACCCAGCAATCGAACGCGTCCACCGTGCCGCCCGGGAAAAAGTGACCGACCTTGCGCGTGCGCACCACCACGTCCACGCGATACGTGCCACCGCGCTTGACGGCCGTGTCGACGCGATTCAGTGGAGCGGTGAGCAGCGCCACGGGAGTTGCGGCGTCGGGCGACGTGTTCACAGGAATCGAGGTTTCTGACTCTTCGCCCACCGCGAAAGTCGTCTGCAGCCCTGGCATGGACGGCGCGGCAATCGCGGTGCCAGCGCCAGCCGCCGCGCCTTCCGCGCTGCTGGCTTCCTTCGCTTTCGTTTCCGGAGAAATCGCGAAAATATCCACGCTGACGACGCCCTTGGTCAGGAAATCGTCGGTGGCCTTCAGCTGCGCCTCGTCGTGATTTGCCGTGGGCAGCGCCGTATTCGCCGCGGGGAAGCGATGCGAATGAATGAATCCGGCAATGTTTCCCGCGTCGGTGGATTTGGTCATCGGCATGTGGCAATCCGCGCACATCTGCCCCTTCGCCGGATAATAAAACGAGCGCGCGCCCTGAAACGAAACGCCGCTGGCTTGCCAGTTATCGTAATCATCGAAGCCGCGGACCCAGCGATAGTGGTTCACCGGCACGTCCAGGTGGACTTTGTGGCAGGTGGAGCAGAACTCCGCCGTTTGCGTGCGCATGAACGGCTTCAAGAATACGCGCCGGTGCGGCTCCGGATTCAAATTCGTAAGAAAATCGTGCAGGCGCAGCACGAAAGGATTTTTGCTCGCGGCCATCTTGTGCAGCGCGGGATATTCCAGGAAGAAATCCGCTTGTCCCATCGTGCTTTTCACGTTCGCGATGGAATGGCACATCATGCAGCCCAGGCCCGCCTGTCCCGCCGGCGTATCTTCCACTTCGCGCACCGGGCGATTGAACATTCCGCTGTAAAGCAGCGCGGGGTCGTGGCACCCGGCGCACCATTTCGAGGATTTAATGCCGATGGTGTCCTGCATGTACTCGATGCTCTTGCGGTACCACGCATTATTGAACGAAGAAAAATGGTGCGCGGAGCTTTGCCACTCGTTGTAGATGTCTTGGTGGCAGCGCTTGCAGGATTGCGACTCCGTGAAGTAACTCGCTGGGATGTGCTGACGTTCGGCGGTCTGCGCGGAGCTTGGAAAGAAAGGTCCTTCGGGGCCGTCGCCTTCGCTATCCATCGTGCCCGGAGCGATCGTGGGATTTTGAATTCGGTGCGATTCCTGCCAGGGAACGGTGCGCAGCCACCAGGCGCCCGCGGTGATCAGCGCCGCGACCGCGAGGCAAATCGCACTGCGAATGATGCCGGAAGGGAACGGCCCCGCCAGGAAGCCGCGTTTGCAAGCCCACCCGGAAACCAGAAGCGCACAGCCCGCGACGCACGCCGCGATGTGTGCGTAAAGCAGCGGCCAATCCACGCGGAGTGTGCCGGTGTAAATGAGGATCGCACCAAGAATCCCGCCCAGCGCCAGCAGCAGCCAACCGAGGCGCGAGGCCGTGGGCCCTTGGCGCAGAATCGGTCGCAGTGTGAAAAGCAGCAGCGCCAGAAATGCGATGCCTGCGAGCAAATGCAAAATGATCGCGCCGAAATACGGCACATTTGCGGAGGGCCACGCATAAACGTAAGCCGCCGTCGCCACTAGGACGGCCAGCAGGATGTATGTAAGGCGCTTCATGCGCGGTCCGCACCGGCAGCGGTCAGGAGAACGTTTGACGCTCGCAAATGGCTTGCTCCGTTGATTTTGGCAGTCTGATGATGTGGAAAGCCGGGATTCTGTCCTCGGGTAGGGCGAGAGTCAATAATACTTTTGCATTAGGCGCGCGAGCGGCGCGTTGACGCGCCGGACCGACCGCGGCGGCACACGCCGCGTGTTAGACTCGTCGGCTCGCGGCCCACGGAGGCAAGGGACTTGGAATCGGACGACATCGTTTACAGCTCGCTCGTCGAGATGGCCGCCAATATTCGCCTTCGCAAAATCTCACCGGTAGAACTGGTGGAGGCCCACCTCGCACGAATCACGCGCCTGAATCCAAAATTAAATGCCTTCATTCATGTGGACGCCGAAGGCGCGCGCCAGCAAGCTCAGGTAGCCGAGACCGCGCTCGCCTCACATGCCGGCGCGGATTCGCTCGGCCCGTTGCACGGCGTTCCGCTTTCGCTGAAAAGTTCGATAGATGTGGCCGGCTGGCCCTGCGAATGCGGCAGCGCTTTGCGCAAAGGCTACATTCCGGCAGAAGACGCGACTCTCGTCGCGCGGCTCCGCACCGCGGGAGCGATACTGCTCGGCAACACCAACGTGCCCGAGTTTCTGATGGCCTACGAGACGGACAACATTCTTTACGGCCGCACGAATAATCCCTGGGACCTCTCGCGCACGCCCGGCGGCTCGAGCGGCGGCGAGTCGGCGGCGATCGCCGCGGGCTGCTCGGCCGGAGGAGTGGGCGGCGATGGCGGCGGCTCCATCCGAGTTCCCGCGCACTTTGTCGGCATCTGTGGACTGAAGCCCACGCCGGGCCGCGTCCCCGGCACGGGGCATTTTCCCGCGTCTGCGGGTCCGTTCGCCGAGCTGGGCGTATTAGGCCCGATGGCGCGAACGATCTCGGACGTCACGCGGCTCTTTGAAGTGATGGCCGGCTACGACATCGGCGACCCGGCTTCGGCGCCGGTTCCGCTGCGGGACTGGAGCGATGAAGAAATTCGCAAGCTGCGCGTCGCGTATTTCGAGGACGATGGCGCGACGCCCGTCACTCCGGAAACCGCCGCGGCGGTGCGTCAGGCTGCGGACGCGTTGCGCGAGCAAGGATTTCAGGTGGAAGCGTGGCGGCCGCAAAATCTCGACCGCGTTTGGCAGCTCTGGTGGAATTTGTTCGGTCCCGGCGTGCAGATGGCGATGAGTCCCACGATCGAAGGACGCGAAGGCGAACTGAGTCCGATGCTGCGCGCGTGGCGGGAGAACGTACTGAAGCATCCGCTGCTCGACGGCCGCGATTGGTTGAACACGATGATTGGCCGCGACGCGTTGCGCGAAAAAACGCTGCGCCAGATGGAGCGCTTTCCGATTCTGCTGTGTCCCGTGTGCGCCGTTCCGGCGTTTCATCACGGCGAGCGTTCGTTCACCGTGCAAGGGCAAAAAGTGAAGTACCTGAAAGCGATGAGTTATTCGCAGTGGTTCAATCTACTGGGTTTTCCGGGAGCCGTGGTTCCGGTGGGCCGCTCGCCGGAGGGATTGCCGATCGGCGTTCAGATCGTGGGCCGCGCGTGGGAAGACGAAGCCGTCCTCGCGGTAGCCGCGAAAATCGAAGCCGCAACCGGCGGTTTCCGCCGCCCACCGATCTAGGAGCGCGAATTTGTTTTTGTAGCGGTGCACTTCAGTGCTTCATTGGTGTCGCGGCGTGGAAGAAGCGCAGTTGGTGTCATCCCGAACGCAGCGAGGGATCTGCTTTTCGCACTAACTTAACGAAAAAGCAGATTCCTCGGGCAAAATTCGCCCTCGGAATGACATTTCGCCATGTTTTTGTTGTGGGTGCTTGACCACGACACTCTACTTCGTGGCCTCCGTCAGGGCAGGTTCGCCGCTATGCCGCCGTATTCGCCCGCGCAATCAGCAGAATCGCCAGCACATAAAAAATGAACATCAGCGCGAGAAACGCCTTCGCGCGCAAGTTCGCGCCGGTGAATTCTTTCCACGCGAAAATGCCCCACAGCGCTGCGACCATCGGCGCGGATTGCCCGATCGAATAGGAAATCGCGACGCCGGTATAATTCGCAGCCACCAGATTGAATACCGTCCCGGTAGCCCAAATGGCGCCGCCGAGCAGTCCCAACGCGTGACCCATGGTCGGCGCGCGAAAGAAGCCCCTGAATGCGACAGGCTCGCCCACCAGCGGCTTCTTCATGAAATAAATATTCCACAGGAAACACGAAAGCAGCGCACCGCCCGTGAGGAACACAGCGATGCTGTACGGTCCGAGCGTATTCCCGTGCGTAAGCGCGCGCGTGGAAAATGGCGCCCACAGCCCCATCAACACGCCGGAAACGATGCAGGTGACAATGCTCTTGCGCGACGCAGTCGCCTTGCCGGCGTTGATCTCGCCATACGCCTTGCCGTCCAGTATCACCGCGACCACCGCGCAGGCCACACCCGCCGTCAGCATCGGCAGGAATCCGCGCTGCTGCTGCACGTAACTGAGCACCGTGCCCACGACCAACGCGATGCCAATCCCGATGGGAAACGCAATCGCCAGGCCCGCCATATCAATCGCCGCAACCAGCAGCAGATTCGCCAGGTTGAAAATCACGCCCGCGAGCAGCGCCCAACCGATATTCGAAAGATCCGCCGCGTGCACATTATTCAGAAAGCTCGAGGCGTTGTTCGCCGACGAGCCCATGGTGAACGCGTACAGCAGCGACGTCAGGAAAATTCCTACCGCGTAATCCCAATAGAAAAGTTCGAAGCGGTAGTTCTTCACGCCCTTATAAGTGTTGGCCCACGATCCCCAGCAGATCGCGGAAATCACCATCATCAAGAGCGCCGTCCCGGAATTCAGCGGTGTGAACATGATCTCCCTATTGGATTGCTTCGCCTGCGCACACGATTCGCGCAGCCCGACGCATCTGCGCCCTGCGATATTCACGACAGTCTGTTACTTTCTGAAATCTAAAATGTGGGAGCGCCTTTCGGTGCTTGCGCCTTGATCAGCGCCATTACTTCGTCGCGTTTGGCCATCGCGCGCGCCCCGACCCTGGTGCAGCACAGCGCCGCGCATGCATTCGCAAAAAGTCCCACGCGCTCGAAATCCCAGCCTTGCAGCAACCCGTAGGAAAGCCCGCCCATAAACGCATCGCCTGCGCCGGTGGTGTCCACCACTTCCACTTTCAACGCTGGCACGTGCGAAATCTTGCCCGAACCGGCGATAATGCAGCCGTCCGCGCCCAGCGTCAGCGCCACAATGCTTGGTCCCATCCCCAGCAACTGCCGCGCGATCTTTTGGTAATCGGCTTCGCCCGTCAGTTCGCGCGCCGCCGCCTTGCAAGGCTTCAGCACGTCCACCAGGCGTAGTGCGCTGCAAAGCTCTTCCTGCGTGCCCAGATTCGCCGCTGCGAAAAAGCTGGGCGCCACGTCCAGATCGAATATCACCCGCACCTTGGCATCGTGCGCCACCTGCATTGCTTGCTTCACGGGTGCGATCGGAAGCTGCGAAGCCTCCGTGTGGAAATGCTTGGCGCTTTGAATCTGCGGCGCGAAACGCGCCAGCACCTGGTGCACGGAAATTTTCCCGGTCACGTTGGGGAACATGTAAATGCAGCGCTCGCCGGCGACGTCCACCGGTATCCACGTGAGCGACGAATGTTCGCCCTTCACCACTTCGATCCCCGAAAGATCCATGCCATCTTCGGTGAAGGCCTTCTGGATGAGGCGGCCGTTCTCGTCGTCGCCGATCAATCCCAGCCAGCCGGTGCTTGCGCCGAGCCGCGCCACTTGCGTTAGATTGTTGGCGGTGACGCCTCCTGCGTGGATTTCCATGCGTGTGGCGTTGATTTTTTCCTCGGGCCCGAGCAGGCGCGGCACGATCGCAAAATAATCCACCGTGCAGCTGCCGATTCCCACGACTTCTGCTTTCGCGTTCATTTGCAAAGTGGCCTCAATTCTTCTTAATTTCCCGCCGCTGCTCCCGCTCCCGTCGCCGTCACGACTGACG
This sequence comes from Candidatus Acidiferrales bacterium, assembly GCA_049287725.1. Lineage (GTDB taxonomy): Bacteria > Acidobacteriota > Terriglobia > Acidiferrales > UBA7541 > Palsa-295. The sequence goes on from JBAQGJ010000057.1 coordinate 11,663, forward strand.
CTGCATGCCCGCTCGGAGCCGGCAGCGCCATCAAATCAATAAACATCTTGTAGAACTTTTCCTTGTTCAGCTCTTCCGGAATATTCACGAGCTGTTCGCCCAATCCCGGCTGCGCGCCGGAGGTCCATACCAGCACGTTTCCGTAGCCTGCCGTATGCGAGATGTCTATGTCCATATAATATTGAGTCTGCTGGGTGATCACGCTGGGGTCGAGCCATCCCGCCACGGCAAGTTCGTCCCACATGTATTCTTCATCTGCATATTTCGCCAGATATTGCGAGGTGGGGCTCTTAGATTTCGCGATTTCGGCGATCAGTTCCTTGGTCATGCGCGCTTTCACCGAAATATCCACCGTGGTGATCGTAACCTTGTGCCACGGCGACGTGAGCACGATATGCACCGCCTCCGGATCCCACCAGAAATTGAACTCGCGGCGATTTTCCGCGATCCACTCGTGCGGCACCACTGGCGCGATGCTGCCGCCCATCACCACGAGTTCCTGCGCTAGATCCGGAACCTCGGGATCCAGACTGATGGACTGCGCGATGTCCGTCATCGGGCCACCGGCATAAATCGTCACCTCGTGCGGATACTTGTGCACCATGCGAATGATGAAATGCGCCGCGTCTTCGGTCTGTGCCTTGATCTTAGGATTTCCTTCCGGAATATCCGGTACCTCAAACGGCAAATGATATCTTCCGCGCAGCCCATCCCCCAGATTCATTCCGGGGCGATGCCCGTTCCACGCGCCTTGATAGTGCACCGTGCCGTAAAGTTTTTCCCAGCGCTCGATCATGTCCATGCGATTGATCAGCGGATACACCGCGCCGGGATACACGGGAATGTCCGTGTGGCCCGTAATTTCCAACATGCGCAGCGTGTGCGCGATTTCCTCGTCGCGCCACATATCGCCGCTCACCACCGTAATTCCCAGCGTTTCCACATTCGGCGATTGCAGGAACATCAGAATAGACTGCTGATCGGTGGTGGCTGCGCCGCGCGCGTCCTGGTCGATGATTACCTTGCGTTTTACTTGGCCCGGCGTGGTCAGCGCAAACGCAACAACAGCAACGAGCGGCAGAATATTTTTCAGACGCATGGTTCTGGCAACTCCCCTGGTTTTCTGGCGATAAATTTGAATGGAAACTCGCTTCCCCGGATCATTCTTGGCGGAAGGTAAGTGCTATGCCGTCGCTGCTTATAGTTCGCTGCGTTGCACGAGTCAAGCGAAAACGGCGATTTTTACGACCGTGCAAGCATTCCCGAATCGGTCCGAGTCAATACCGGATGTTATAATCCGCGAATGTTTTCACGCCGTCACCGCTGCTGGAATTTGCTTACGTACCGCAATTTCAGAGGCGATCTGCTTTCTTTGCTCCCGTTTCTTCCGAGCGTGTTGGCGTTCGTCGCGCTGTCGGTTGTTGTCGTAGCGCCGACGTTCGCTCGCGGCCAGGCTCAGGCGCAGACGCACGCCGGTCAAGCCGCGGCGCTCATCGAACAGGGCCGCGCGCAGGCGGCCGCCGGAAAGTTTCCGGACGCGATTGCCAGTTATCAGGAAGCCTTGCGCCTCTCGCCGCACAGCCTGCAAGCCGAAATCGGCGCGGTGCAGGCTTATCGCGGAGTGCACAATTTCGACGAGGCCAAAAAGATTCTCGATCAGGCCCACCGCGAACATCCGCGGAGCGCCGCGCCGCTTGCTGTGTACGGCGACTTGGACATTCAACTGCAAACCTACGAGGCGGCTATTGCGCACTTGAACGCGGCGCTCGCGCTCGATCCCGCCGACGTGGACGCACGCAATCGCCTCGCCGTCGCTTACAAGGCCAAAGGTGACGCCCCGAGCGCGCTCGCGCAACTCGCAAAAATCCTGGCGCGCGATCCGCGGAATGCGCTGGCCCATTACACGCGCGCGGACATCTACGCGGACCACAACCAGGATGCGCTCGCCCTCGAGGACGCGGAGAAAGTGGTCGAGCTGCAGCCGGAAAATCCGCTGGGCCGCGCGCTGCTGGCAAAAATCCTGGTTCGTCCGCCGGAGAAGTCCGCCCCGGGCGAAATCAAGGCGCGTTGCGCGAAGGCGGCGGCCGCGCTTGAGCCACTCGTTGGCGCGGGCTCGGAATCACCGTCACAGCAGCCAACGCCGGATTCTGAGACGCTCTTCCTGCTTTCCCGCGCCTATCGCTGTGCCGGCCAGGACGAAAAAGCGCAACAGACGCTCGCTGCCTTCGAAAAGTCCTCGCGGAACGATCGCACCACCAACGAAAACAAACTGCAGGCGAAACATCTGGTGCAACAGGCGGACGACCTGGCGATGAAGAATGACTTCGCCGGTTCGCTCGCGTTGCTGAACCAGGCGACTGCGCTCGATCCTACGTACGCAGCCACGTACTCGCAACTCGCGAAACTCTATTACTCCGCGGGCGAGATCGATAAGGCGAGCGACGCGATCGCGCAAGCCCTCGCGCGCGAGCCTTACCATCCGGAATATCTTTACGTGCGGGGGAAAATTCTGGAGAAGCAATCCAAGCTGGACGACGCGCTCGCCGCGTTCCAGGAATCAGCGCGCGTGAACCCGAAGGAATCCGACGCGTATTTCGAAATGGGCGCGATCTACCAGCAACGCGGCGACCGTACGAGCGCGCTAGCCGCTTACAAGAAAGCCGTAGAAATCTCGCCGGACGATCCCGACTACAAACGTGCTCTTGCGTCGCTCAATGGCAACCAGCCCCCGACTCCGTGATTCGAACCGCAAGCGCGACTACTTTGCAGCGTGCGCTCCCGGCGTCGGGCGCGTCAGTAAATCCACGAGCTCGTCGTAGAATTTCTGCTTGTTGAGGTCGTCCTGGATTTCCACCTCGCGCTCGCCCAGGTGCGGACGCGTCTCTTCAGTCCACACCAGCGTGTCGCCGTACGAAGCCCCGTGATCGATCGAGACGTCCATGTAAATCTTGTGCGTCTTCGTGATGATCGAAGGGTCCAGCCACGCGACGGCGGCCAGCTCGTCCCACAGATACCCCGGCTCGGCATATTTCGCGGTGTATTGCGACGCGGGGTTCTGGCTCTTAGCGATCTGCGCGATCAATTCCTTGCTCATCTGCGTCTTCACGGAAATATCCACGGTAGTGACCACCACGCGCGCCCACGGCGCATGCAGCACGCGGCTCGACGCTTCGGGGTCAATCCACAAATTGAATTCGCGCCGCGGAGTCATGGTGAACTCCGGATCGTCCGTCTGCGGCGAAATGCTTCCCGCCATCACGATCAGTTCTTTCGCGAGCGACGCAAATTCCGGGTCAATCGCCTGCGCCAGCGCGAGATTCGTGAGCGGGCCGCCTTCGTAGATCGTCACTTCGTGCGGGTATTGATGCACCATTCGAATCAGAAAATACGCAGCATCTTCGTGCGCGGCCTTCGTGGTCGGCGCGCCTTCCGGCATCGGTGGAATTTCCCACGGACCGTGAACTTTATTGTCCCGCGCGTAATTCCACGCGCCCTGGTACACCACCTTGCCATGCAGCGTTTCCCAGCGCGCGATGTATTCCTTGGTGTTCACCAGCGGAAACGCAGCGCCCGGCACCACGGGGATGTCCGTGCGCCCGATAATTTCCATCAATCGCAAAGTGTGCTGGACTTCTTCGGCCAGCCAAGCGTCGCCGGTGACCACCGTGATGCCCAATACATCAACGTCCGGCGATTGCACCAGCGCCAGCACCGCCTGCATGTCCGTGCCGCCGGGGCCCGAGCAATCCTGGTCAATGATGACCTTGCGCTTCGCCCCTGCGCCGTTCATCGCACGTGTTTCCTGCGCACGAGCAGGTAGCACGCTCCCGGCCAGCACGAAAGCGCAAAAAACGGTTCTACGAATCATTTTCATTGGAATGTCAGCTCCAGAGGTAGTGCCGACGATACACGTTCAGCCGCAGACTCGCGATGCGTCAATACATGATCGTGCGCGTCAGATGGTGCGGCCAAAAAGTGGTGTGGTAGTGCGTCCAGAGCCGCGCGTCAACTTGCGGAATGATGATCTGCATATCCTTCGGACGGATCTTATTGATTTCCTCGCGCAGCAGCGCGGTGGCGTAGAGGCAATGCGCGCGAATTTCGATTTCCTGCGTGCTATCGCGCGGAATCAATTGGTAGGAATTGATGGCGTGCTCGAGCGCCGGCGAATAACTGGTGATCCCCAGCAGGCGCAGCGCCACCGGCACAATGTAATCGGCAAACGCGGTCATCGCCGGGAGATCCTCGATCTGGAAATTGTCGGACTTGTGCAGATTCGCGTACAGCATCCAGATGCCCAGTTGCGGCAGCTTGTAGAATTTGATTTCGTGGCCATCGTACTGGCTCACGTCGTTGAAGCGCGGAAACTCCGTGACCAACCGGTCCACCATGCCGTTGCCGTGGTCGTAGAGCTTGGGCGAGCAGGCATGGATGAAATTCGAAAACCTTCCGCCATATTTTGCGACGAGCACCGGGCCCACCTGATGCAGCACCGCGAGCTTTTCATCCAGCATGGGCATCTCGATGTTGCCCGAAAAAATGCTGTTCAGCTCCGCGCGCGTCACGCTGGCCATCCATTTCCCGTCGAGGATGGGAATGCCGTTGTCCATCGCGCGTTTCAGGCAGGCGAATTCGGCGTCGGAATCCGACCAATGCTGCCCCGCGTAGTCGGTTTGAAATTTTATGTGCGTGCTGAAATCGGTGAAGGCCGTGTCAATCGTGTCCGACGTCATGATGAAATCAATCGCGACGTTTTTGTCGTGCGCGCCGATGCCGAAGGGCAGAGCGTATTCCGGCACGGGCAAGTCTTCGTACGCCATCCAGCCCGCGACTTCCGTGATTTTGTCCACGTGCGTCTGCACGTCGCGCGAATGCTCGATCACCGGACGCAAGCTATCAAGAACGGGACTGCCGATCGGTTCAGGCCAGCGCAAGGTGGGACTCCCAGGTACGAATGCAGACGCGGCGTCGGCGGATGAAATAAAAGCGCCGGCAGCGCGGCCCGCCATAAGCGAGCCGCCTGCCAGCATAAAGGAACTGCTCAGACTCTGCAAAAACCGCCTTCTTCCAAGGGGCCCCAAGGTCATCAGAACATGAACTTGACGCCGGCTTGGAACGCAAACGGGGTGCTACCCGGTGCAATCTGGTTGATTTGGCGATAGTTCGCGCTTGCCTCCGCTGCCTTGATTCCAGCAACGGTGAAGGGGGTGCAGCTTGACCCGAGGGCGCCCGACGAAGGGAATAGCGTCGCCCACGGGGTGCAGTTGCCAGCATACGAAATCGTCGCACTCGTGTCCGGGTTTGAGTAGACGTTCGCACGATTGGTCAAATTATAGAAATCGCCCGACAGTTGGATCCGATAACGCTCGCCTAACGCAAAGTCCTTTTGCAGTCGCGCATCCCACTCGACGAACCCGGGCTGATTAGAAGGGTACCGATCGACCAGCACGGTCTTGCCGTTCGCCAGCGTCAGACTTGGACGGTCGTTGTTGTGAAGAGCGCCCGAATTGGCCACCGTGTCGCCGTTGATGTCCGTGTCGATATAGAGCGGATACGGCACGCCGCTATGTGCGATCAGGCTGGAGCTGACAGCGAAACCCCAGGGAAGCTCATACACGCCCGCTGCCTTGAACTGATGTTTGATGTCCAATCCGTTTCGACCGTAGTCCAGATTGAGGTTGAAGGGATCCTGCTGGCCAAAATATGTGTCGGTATCGCGCTCGCTCGCGCCGTTGTCTTTGTTCTCTGACCAGATATAGTTCGCGAATACCTGGAAGTGATTCGAGAACCGTTTGGTGACATTCAAGACCGCTGACTCGTAATTGCCGTGTGCGTAGCTTGCTGTGCTGTTGGTTGTGATTCCCAGGGTAGGGTCCAGAAGACCGCAAAGAATCGACCGGCCAAAGCTATCTGTTGCGGGCGGCTGCCCAGCACCGCCGCATTGCACAAAGTTCCGGTACCAAGCTTCCTCGGTACCATAGCCACCCGTACGTAAATGCTGGGAATTGACCCAGGCAAAAGTGGCTGTAACGGTCCAGCTGCGAGCAAACGTGTGTTCCACGCCCGCAGTCAGGTTGGAAATTCTCGGATTCTGGAAATTGGGGTCCACGAGATTGGGCCCGGGGCACCCGTAAACTACGCCGTTCGTCGGATCGGCCGTCGTGCAGAGCTGATTGACGCCGAGTGTCGTACTGTTGGGAAACAAATACGGAAAACTTGATGCCGGGAAGCCCGGACAGGTGAAAGGCGGGAAGCAGAACAGCCCTACGGTCCGTCCACCTCCTGCGGTCGGCATGAAGATCAGAGGGATCTGAGCATAGTAGAGGCCCCAGGATGCCCGGATGACAGTCGGCGCCTCATTCGAACCCACATTCCATGCCAAACCGACGCGTGGTCCAAACTGTTTGAAGTCGTCGGGCACACGCTGCGGAATGGGGATGGTCCGGGTGTTTGAACCGGTACCGGTATAGGTCTCGGATCCGGGAAATGCGGTTTGCGGCTGAGGATACCAAGAGCCTTCCCAGCGCAACCCATAGGTGAGCGTCAAACGCGGCGTGAGCTGCCACTTATCCTGCCAGTAGAGCCCGAGCGTGCTGTTGTAGTTGTTGTAAAGCGTTCCGGAGGCAAAGAGCGGTTTTCCATTGAGCCCAAGATTTTGAATCAGGCCTTCGGGGCTGACGGTGCCCGTTGGATTATCGCTTGAGAGAATCCCGTTGAATGCGTCCAGCGAACCGAACTCGTACTGGCCGGAGGACCAGCCAACGAACGTATCCTTGCGGTCGGTGAACGTGTCCGTATCGCCGCCGAATTTCATATCGTGTTTGCCGAAGGAGTACGAAAAGTTGTCGGCGCCCTGCAATTTTCCTCCGTCGCCGTTGATCGGAAGATAGTAGCGCTGGCCGAACGTGATGTTCGAACCGATGGTAATCGTCGGCGTGCCGGGAGCGTTCGAATGCCGTTTGCGCGTTTCGCCCTCAACGCTGACGCGGATTTCGTTGACCTTTCGGCCGAGCACCGTGTTGAGTGAAAAGACGCCGCTGACTCCCTGATTGATGAAGTTTTCCGTCTCGCTGAAACCTACTGGGACTTCGTTTTGGCCGAAGCCGCCAGTGAAGCCGCTCGTATGATTACGGGTGCCATAGCCGCGAATACTGAAGTGATTCGCAGGGCTCAGCTGATAGTCATAATGGCCGAGAACCGTAAAAAGATTCTGGAACTGGTTGTTGGATTTATTGAAGTCACCCAGCGAGTTCACCCCGAAGCAGGCATTCAGAAATGATTGCCCGGCGGTTGGCGTTTGGCAGCCTGCGGGGAGAAAGAATCCCGCCGTGCCAGGGCCGGGAAGCGGAACTTCGGGGCCCGTGCAGGTAGTTCCGGGCGTGCAATTCGCGAAGACTGGCCCGGTCGCCGAAGCCAAACTTGCGGCGCAATCCGCGGCTGTTCCCGTACCGCAGAAATTGGTGACCAGAGGGCCATTCTCCCTTTGAATATCCGTGGCCAAGAAGAGGAACTGCCGGTCCTTATGAATCGGGAAGCCGATGGATCCGCCGAACTGATTCTGATTGGTAATATTGGGTGGGTTTCCGACCGCATCCGTCGCGGTGAGGTTGTTGCCGCGATAATACTCGTGCGCTTCGCCATGCACTTCGTTGGTGCCGGACTTGGTGACCACGTTGATCAAACCGCCGGTGGCGTGGCCGAATTCCGGCGCGAAGCCGTTGGTCACCACCTGAAACTCCTGCACTGATTCCAGCGGCACGGTGAAGTTCTTCGTTTCCAGCGAGCCAAAAAACTCGCCGAAGAAATTGTTGAAGCTGTCCTGTCCGTCAATTACCAGCGACGCGTAATCGCTCTGCTGGCCGCCCAAGCGGATGCCGCCGCGCAGACCAGGCACCACTTGCGCTGAAGAGCTCAGTTCCGCGAGGTCGCGGTAATCGCGGCCGGAGAGCGGAAGGCTTTCGAGGTCGCGCTGATTAATCACTTGGTTGATTCCGGCGGTGGAAGTATCCACAGCTCCAACCGCTTCGGCAGTGACCGTCACGGTCTGCGTCTGGCCTTTCACAGGGAGCGTCGAATCGAGCACCAGGCTCGAGCCAACCTCCACGTGGATGTCCGTGATTTCGCTCGCCGCGAAACCATCGGCCTCCGCGTGCAGTTTGTACACGCCCGGCGCTACGTTATCGAAGGAGTAAAACCCGTCCGCGCCCACCGACTGCTCGCGGCTGAATCCCGTCGAGGGATTGCTCAGGGTCACCTTGGCGCCCGGGACTACGGAGTGCGATATGTCGTACACCGTGCCGCGGACGGCGCCATTCTGTAAGGACTGCGCATGGCTGCTCGTTGTGGCAAACAGCGAAAGTACGAGCGCTACTGCCAGAACCACACCCTTCCACATTTTCATAGACGCTCTCCCTCAATGTGAAACCGATTTCCAATCGTTCCCGACGTCTGCAAATCTCGTGACTGGCTAGAGGACCCAAAATCCGTGCTTGCGCCGCTCAAGTCTTCCACGAGCCCGCCAATCACTTTCCTGCCAGCCGCGCGTTCAAAAGCTGCAAAAACTTTTCGGCTTGCACTCCGGTGCTCACCTGCACGTTGGGCGTGACGTGGTCCACGCCTTCAATAATGTAGCGATCGCCGTGGAGCACGTTGCGTTCCACCGTGTTGTGGCGATTTGCCACCGTCTCGCCGCGCGAAAATTCGCCGCGCGTCTCCACGTCCACGTGCATCGCCTCGGTGGTGACGATCGCCGGATCAATCGCCGTCCCCACCGCCAGCGGGTCGTACATCGGCGACCCGCCGCCAGCGCCGTATTTGGCTTCCTGCCCGATCAAGAACGTAAGCACCTTCACCGCAAAATCGTTTTCCGGGCCGTGCGTTTTGGAAAGCTCGTCCAGGTGCGCCTGGTCGTAGAGCGTCTGGTTCCCCACGCCGAGTCCTACCATCGTCAAGCGCCAGCCGGCCTGGAAGACAATCTGCGCCGCTTCCGGATCGTTGTAGATATTCGCTTCCGCCGCCGCGTTCACGTTGCCGCCAGTAATCGAGCCGCCCATGATCACGACTTCTTTCACCAGCGGAACGATTGAAGGATCCTTCAGCACGGCGAGTGCGATATTCGTCAGCGGCCCCACTGGCACCAGCGTGATTTCGTGTGGCGATTCGTGCACCATCTGAATAATCAAGTCCGGCCCGAAGCGCGGGTCCGCCTTGCATTTGCTCGCCGGCAAATCCACATCGGCCAGGCCGTTTGCGCCGTGCCACAGTTCCGCGGTGATCAACTTCTGAAATAGCGGATGCTGCGCGCCGCCCGCCACCGGTATATCGCAGCGGTTCGTCAGCGAAGCCAGCTTCAGTGCATTTTCCAGTCCTTGCTTGGCGGTCACGTTGCCGGGGACGACCGTCAGCGCGCGCACATCCAATTCCGGCGAATTCAAAGCCAATAGAATCGCCAGCGCGTCATCCGTGCCGGGGTCTGTATCAATAATTACTTTCTTGGGAGCGACGCGCGCCGTCTGTACCTTCGCGAGAGGCGCTGAGGCACCCGCTCCACTCGCCCGCGCCAGCGGAGCGACGCAGAGTGGCGCGCCCGTCGCAATCAGAATTAAGGCCGGGACAAACCTGCGAATGAAAATTTTGATCCGAGAATCGTGCGAGCTCGTGCGACCGGCGCCGGCAGACAAAGCGCAGGCTCCCTCGGCGCAAATGGCAACGGCGTCCGCAACCGCACTTTGTGCGAATGCTTGGGAAAATTTGTGTGGCACTTCTAGAAAAGGGCCCCCACCCCGTTCGAATGACGTGAAGGCTATAACTGAGTCCGGCCAGAGTCAATACGAAACTGGCACTTACGGAAAGATTTCCACAGCGACTTTCATTCATTTTGTAAATGGGATTGATTCTGATTCACGACGGCCAATCGTGTGCGCTGCCGGTCAACTGTTCGAACTTGGTACCCCGCGAGTCCCGATTTGGTCCGCACATCCAATGGCGCGACGTTTCGTCATGCTGATAGAATTCGTTTCGCAATGAACCGCAGCTCTTCCCCCGTGCCGCGTTCCGTTTTGATCGCCGCCGCAATTCTTTTTATTGCTACCGGCGACGTCTGCGCCGGATTCGTCGGCGCGTCCGCGCGCGCTGCCCTGATTCGCTTCGGGCGCATCCAAGCGCAGCATGAGGGAGCGAAGCCACCCAAGCCTGACGTCCGTGGACAAGAGGATGAGGACACGATCAAGCTGCGCCACCGCAGCGAGATCACCAATCCGTATCACGTGGAATTTCACGATGTGACGCGCGCAGCGGGAATCCACTTTCATCACGAACGCGCCGCATCTCCCGAGCGGCTCTATCCCGAAACGATGGGCGCAGGCGTCGCCTGGATTGATTACAACCAGGACGGCTACCTCGACGCGTTTTTCGTGAATAGCGGCGACACGCCGTTCTTTCATCCCCCGCAGCCGCCGCAGCCGGCGCTCTATCGCAATAATCACGATGGCACGTTTACCGACGTCACCGCGCAAAGCAAGATCCATACGGACGGCACGATGTTCTTCGGCGTGGCCGTCGGCGATTACGATAACGACGGCTACCCGGACATCTATATGACTGGCTACCGCCATTCCGTGTTGCTGCACAATAACGGCGACGGAACTTTCACCGACGTCACCGCCAAAGCTGGCGTCGGCGACGACGGCAACTGGGGCACTGCCGCGGGCTGGTTCGATTACGATCACGACGGCAAGCTCGACCTGCTCGTTACGAACTACGTGCAGTACGACGTGGATCACCCCGTGCTCTGCGGCGATATTCGTCCCGGCCTACGTAATGTTCCGCAAACCAGTGCCTATTGCCATCCGGACAGCTTCAAAGGCTCTTCCGCGACGCTCTATCACAATAATGGAGACGGCACGTTTACCGACGTCACCGAAAAAGCCGGCCTGACGAATACAGACGGCAAAAGCCTGGGCGTGGTGCTCGCCGACTTGAATGGCGACGGATGGACGGACATCTTCATCGCCAACGACACGCAGCGAAATTTTCTGTATTACAACAATGGCGATGGCACTTTCCGCGATGCCACCTTCAAATCAGGCGCCGGCTTCAGCGAAGATGGACGCACCGAAGCCGGCATGAGCGCCGATGCCGCGGACGTGATGAACAACGGCTTGCTCTATCTCTTCGTCAGTCACCTCGATTTTGAATTGAACCGCATGTATCGCAATAATGGCGACGGCACTTTCACCGATTACACCATCGCGTCCGGCATCGGCCAGACCAATATTTTGAACAGCGCGTTCGGCGCGCGCTTCTTCGATTTTGATAATGACGGCTGGCGGGACCTACTGGTCGTCAACGGCCACATTCTGGACAACATCAAGCTCTACCATCCGGAAGTAAGCTACGAGGAAGAGAAGACGCTCTATCGCAATCTGGGTGAAGGCAATTTCGTGGACGCCACCCACACCCAAGGCCCCGATTTCCGCGCGCCGCGCGTGGGACGCGGCCTCGCCGTCGGCGACTATGACAATGATGGCTGGCAGGATTTTCTGGTCAACAATAACGGCGAAGACGCGCAGCTTTTCCGCAACGAAGGCGGCAGCTCTCCCGCCGCGAAAAATAATCACTGGATCGCCGTGCGCCTGATCGGCGTCACCTCCAATCGCGACGGCATCGGCGCATCCTTGAAATTGACCGCCGGCGATTTCACCAGCTACGACCAGGCCAAGGGCGGAATGAGCTACTGCTCCGCGCAGGACCCGCGCATTTATTTCGGCCTGGGCAAGCACGACCACGTGGACTCCATCGTGATCCATTGGCCCAGCGGCTACGCACAAGAGCTAAAAGACATTCCCGCCGACGTGATCGTCACAGTCACCGAAGGCGTAAGCGCCAAAGCCGATCGCTACCCGCCGCCCCGGCCGCAATAGGGTTTCGCGATTCTCGTCGGCGTCGTGATTCCTAATGCAGATGCCGAATGGCGATCTCCATCATTTTGAAAAAAATGACGGCGACTCTACGAATCGGGTTGAAGATGACCGTGATCAGAAAAGTCAGAAGAAAAAGCACCGGATAAAATGTTTGCGGGGATGTCTCGAGCCAGTGCATCGGCGGCCCTGCTACTTTTGCCCGGACCACCACGATTTTCGCCGTCGAAGCAATACCCACGCCGATTGCCGCCCCGGCCAGAATGTCTGTCGGATAGTGCATGCCCATGTACACCCGCGGCAGCGATACGACGAATATTGCGTGCAGCAGCGCCAGAATTCCCGCCCCCCGCGAAACGAAAAAAATACTCGTTGCCAGCGCGAAGAACATTGCGGCGTGATCGCTGGGAAACGAGCTCCAGTCAATCATGTGGTCCAGGAAATCGACGTGATAGGGAAGTTGGAAATGCAGCGCAGGGTTCGCGAAAGGCCTATCGCGAAATGGTAGAAAATCCGCCAGCGCTCGCGCCGCTAGGACGGCGACGAAACTCGCCAGAATTCCATAAAAGAGGTACTCGTGGTCCCGTGTTTTATTCTCACCCGGCCGGAACCACGCCCACCAAATCAGAGCGGTGATCACCCCGCCCTTGATCAGTTCGTTCGAACCGATGAGCATGACCAGGTAGTCAAAATCCGGAGAACGGTGCGCAAAATGGTTTAGGAACGCTATGATGCCGGCGTCAAACGAGTTCAATCTCGTCTCCACCTACACTACAACGCAACTCTAAACACGTTTCTCGTTCGCAGTTTTTAGGGTATCTACCAGCGGCGTGGGCCCGGCACCGCTTTCGGGGGCATGAAGGCTAGGTAAATAGAGTATGACAGATCGGTGACGAATGCAAGGGCCAGCGCGACGGAAATCCAATGTTTGCCATGGGATGCGGCGATTACCGCACGAGCGAACAACTAGGGAGTCGGCACGAATCCGGTGGCGACGATTTCGTCGCCGCGGCGCTCCAGAATCACTTCTGGCAGCGGCCTTGGTGGCGGGCCATCGAGGACTTTGCCGTCCGTCGCGGAAAATACTCCGCCGTGGCACGGGCACGCAAAAACGTTCTGCTCCGGGCGATAGAATACGGGGCAAGTGTGATGCGTGCACAACCGGCTGAAGGCCAGATAAGTGTCCTCCGCCGGCCGCAGCAGAAAACACGGACGGTCATCCTCCGGATACGCAAATACCGTCGAGCCGCCCACCGGAATTTCTCCCACGTGCGCGACAACTTTCACCGGATACGAAGTTTTTCGCTCGCGCCAGTAAACCGTCAGAGCCCCGAGCGCAGCGAGCGCGCCCCCGAAGCCCAGCCAGCGAGCAAACCCGCGGCGGGTGATAGGATTTTCTGCGGGCGATTGTTCAGAGGAATTCAAAGAGAGAGTTCTTTCACCAGGTTTTATCTGTGTTCATCTGCGTTCATCTGTGGTGATTTTGACTTAGCGACCTACGAAGCTAAATGCCCCAGCTGCATGCGCGTCTGCAACACCCGCAGAATCGTATCGCGCCCGATCATCCCGACGATTTGCCCATTGGAAATCACCGGCATCTGGTTGATGTCCTCGGCCTGCATGCGCTCCAGCACGCCGAGCGCCGGCTCTTCCGGCGTCGCGGCATGGATGCGGTCAAACGGCATCATCACGGCTTGAATCGAAGTGTTCGACCACTCATCGCGCGGCACCTCGCGCGCGGAATGCAGCGTCACGAGGCCTACCGGCCGGCCCGCGCCGGTCACCACGTGGCAGCGCCGCCCCGTACGCAGCACTTCGTGGACGTAATCTTCCACCGAAATATTGCGCTCCACGGTCGGCACGTCCTGCGTCATCACGTCCGCAGCGTGCAAACCCGTCAGCGTGCTCTTGATCGCTACCTGCGCGTAACTTTCTCGCGCCGCGCTTAGCAGGAACCATCCGATAAACGCGGTCCACAGCCCGCCGATCGGGTTGCCGTTGAACGCTTCCCACACGCCGATAAAAATCATCAGGTAAGCGAAAAATCGTCCCGCATTTGAAGCGATCTTCGTCGCGCGCGTGAAGTCCTTGGTAATTCCCCAGGCGACTCCGCGCAGGATGCGTCCGCCATCGAGCGGGAACCCCGGCACCAGATTGAAAATTGCCAGCAGCACGTTGATTTCCCAGAGCCAGGTGCACGCCGCCACCACCAGTTCGTTGCCGTGAACGTAACGCGCCACGAGCCAGAAGCAGCCGCCCAGAAACAGGCTGGAAAGCGGCCCGGCAATCGCGATATTGAATTCCTGCCAAGCGTTCGAAGGATCGCGCGAAATCCGCGAAAGCCCGCCGAACACAAATAGAGTGATGGAATCCACCGGGATGCGGTAATGCTTGGCGATCACGCTGTGGCTCAGTTCGTGAAATACTACCGACCCAAAAAACAATATGCTGGTGATGATGCCCAATGCCCAGTGCTGTTGCGGCGACCATGCGGGATGCTGCGAGGTGAACTGCTTCGCCAAAGTGACGGTGATCAGTAGGAAGATGATCAGCCAGCTGGCATGCAAATAAATCGGGATGCCGAAAATGCGGCCCAGCAGGAAACCGCTCGCCGGAGGCTCCGGCCGTACGCGCGGGCTACCGGGCGGAGGAACTCCAAAACTGGGCGGAGAATCCGCCGTGTGCCCTCGATCGCCAGTGGGTGAAGGCGAAGCCATCGCAAGCCCCCGCATCCAGTCTAGCAGACGCAAGCCGTTTTCGCGTGTAGGCGGCTACAAAGCGAGCTGGGTCAGTTTCCGATTATGCGATTCACCTGGCACTATCGCCCGGACCACGTTTTCGCAGTAGAATCGTGAGCAGCCTGGATCACCGGGTCATTCGCGCCGCAGGCGGTCTCATTATAGCCACCAGAGTGCAATGTGCGGACTTCGCAATAACAGATTCAAGATTCGGGTGAACACAGTCAGGACAATACCGAGAGGAGAATATATAATGCCGCTTCAAAACGACTACTTATCTGCGTATCACAACCTAAAACTGGCACGCGACGACAAAGGTGTGCTGGTTGCTGAATTTCATACCAACGGCGGGCCGTTCATTATGACCGCGCAATCTCACACGGAATTCGTCGAGGCCTTCTACCGGATTTCGCAAGATCGCGCGAACAAGATCGTAATCCTGACGGGCGCAGGCGGGGAGTTCATTACCAATGTTGATTGGCCATCTTTCGGCGATGCCTCGGATCCCGGCATTTGGAGCCAGGTTCACGACGAAGGCGTTCAGGTTTTGGAAAACATAGCCAACATACGCGTGCCGGTGATCGCGGCTATCGAGGGACGCGCGCACGTGCATTCAGACTACGCGCTGCTTGCCAGTGTAATCGTGGCGGCGGAGGGTGCGACCTTCCAGGATGTGGCCCATTTCTCCGCGGGCGTTGCGCCCGGCGACGGAATCTTTACCACCTGGAGTTATCGCGCTGGAGCGGGACGAGCGGAAGCCTTCCTGCTGAATCCACAGCCGCTCCCGGCGCGTACCGCGTACGAATGGGGAGTGGTTGCCGAAGTTGTGCCGAACGGTAAGGCGCTCAGCCGGGCGCGCGAACTCGCCGAGCTATACCTGAAAGCTCCGGAAGTGACGCGCCGCAACACCCGCATCCACTTTATTCAACCGTTGAAGGAACGTATTGTGCGTGAAGTCGGCTATGGATTGTCGCTCGAAGGAGCGTCGTCCGCCGATCTCGTGAAGTCGATGAAAGCCAAAAGTGAACCCGTTGCTCGCAAAGGAAAATCGGCGTGAAGAGCACGAAGAACACAGAAGACTGACTGTTTCGGCCGGACTCCATAAGCGTAGCAGGAGCTACAGGAGGGAAATTCCGCCGCAATACCGCCGTCCTTCATCGGCTCAGTCTTGTGTTGCAGTGTCATCGTTCCCGCAACCGGTATCTTTTGCTCAGGCGTTCGTGCCACCGTCCACTGTCAGACTCGCGCCAGTGATGTACGACGCATCGGGACTGGCGACGAAAGCTACCAACGCGGCGACTTCGTCAACCGTGCCGAAGCGTTTCAGCGCGGTATTGGCCGTTTGCGGCGTCGCCCAATCGCCTGCGGCAGGATTCAAATCCGTATCGATTGGACCGGGCTGAATATTGTTCACCGTGATCCCCCGGCCGCCCACCTCTCGCGACAATCCCTGCGTGAAAATCTTGATTGCGCCCTTCGTTGCTGAGTAGGCCACCAGCCCCGGCGTCATCATGCGCTCGCCGACGCATGAGCCGATCATGATGATGCGGCCGCCGTTCTTCATGTGCTTTAGCGCGGCCTGCGTCGCAACGAGTGCGCCGCGGACGTTGAGGCTAAACATGTGGTCGATGTCTTCCAGTGTGGTCTCCTCGAACGGCTTCGGAATGGCCGTGCCGGCATTGTTCACCAGGATGTCGAGCCGGCCGAAAGTCGCGGCGGTCTTGTTCACCGCGGCATTCATGGCGCCCGCGTCCGTGGCGTCTGCCTGAATCGCGAGCGCCTTTCCACCGCCGCGTTCAATCTCCTTGACGACCGCTGCGGCTAGGTCGGCGCCCTTCGTATAGGTGATAGCCACGGTCGCGCCGTCCGCAGCCAGGCGCTTGGCAATTCCCGCCCCGATGCCGCGCGAGCCGCCCGTAATGAGTGCAACTTTCCCTTCGAGTTTCTTGGACATTTTCTCTCCTAGTCAAAGCCGCCTGTGGGCGCGAGGCGCAGAATTATCGCACAGAGGTACGCAGCCCGAGATTACGGATGCAGATAGCAATCATTCGCCGCGATTGGTGCGTCTCGCCCCCAGTTTAATGTTCAGATTTGCTGACGCCAGTATTCTCGCGCGCTGGCACTTCGATTGAGTGCCAATTTCCACGACGTGTTTGTCCCGCCACGCATTGATGCGCGTTTCCTAGCCGATCGTCACTCTCGCGTTGGCCATCACTGTTCCGCAAAGCATTGAAAACATTGCCTCGCCGTTGCGCCGCTGCCCGAGAATGCCGCGCCGCCCGCGTTGGCGCTCGTCCTGCATTCATCCCACACGCAGCCCAGCCACAACGGAGGACAGGACCATGGGATACACAATCGATTTCGTCGGAGTGGCAAGCGCGATCTTCGTCTCGTTCGCCGTAGCGCTGGGTCTGGAATGGCTGAGCCTGGTGCTGATGATGCGCCTGATGCCCGCGCGCCCCGCGCCGCAAACCGTAAGGCAAAGAGCAGCGGCTCAAGCACAAGACGCCGCCGAGCCCTACGGCCAGAAAGCGGCGTAGCGCGCCGGAGAGTTGTTGGTGTCATCCCGAGCGCAGCGAGGGACCTCTCTTGGACTTTTCGCTGTAGCGGCACCTCGACTGGCCTCGCGACAAAGGCCTCGGGTGCTTTGTTAGCCGGCTAAAGGAGGCTTCACATGCTTTTTCTGCGGTGGCTGCTGTTCGCGATCAGCGTAGGGTTCCTGGGCGCAGCAGCGATCATAGTCCTCTACGACGTTTACCTGGCATTTGAACTCAACCGCATCCTGCAACGCCGCGAGCCCCCTGCGGAAAGGCCCGCTGCCGACCAAGCTGCCGCTGGCCAAGCGACCGACGCCAACGCCCCGGCGCAAAGCGAAGGCGCATCACCCACGCCCTTGGCCTCGGCCACACCGCCGCCACCGCCAACGCCAACGCGCCCCAGCTTCCGTCTCCCCCCGCCCACGCCAGGCCCACGCCGAGCCATCCGCTGGCACGCCGCCGCGAAATTAGTAATTGCCGCCGCCCTCTGCACGCTGCTAGGCAAAAGCATCCTGGTCGTCCCCGACGGCCACGCTGCCGTCCGCATCAGCCAAATTTCCGGCGTCCGTCCCGGCACGCTCTACCCCGGGACGCACCTGATCATCCCGCTCGTCGAACGCGCCGCACTCTACGACATCCGCGACAACGTCTACTCCACCGCCGCCTCCGAAAATCCGCGCGAAAAAGGCCTCGAAGTCCTCACCGTCGAAGCGCGCGAGGGTCTCTCCGTCGGCCTCGCCGTCACGGTGCGTTACCGCCTCGATCCGCGCCACCTCGATTACGTCCAGGCCAATCTGCCCGAGCCGATTGATCAGCAAATCGTCGCGCCCGTCGTCACCAGCATTTTCCGCGATCTCGGCCCCAACTACGCCGTGCGCGACGTCTTCTCCACCAAACGCGAGGAATTCCACCAGCGCGCCACGCAAGCCATCACCGCGCGCCTCGCCGAAGATCAAATCGTCGTCAAGGAAGTGCTGCTGCGCAAAGTGCAGCTCCCCGAAGAGTACGCGCAAGGCCTGCAAGGCTTGCTGTTGAAAGAGCAGGAAGACGATCGCGTTACCGTGGACCAAAGCATCGAGCAGAAAAAAGTGAAGATCGCCGAGTCGCAGGCCGAAGCCCAGAAAGTTCGCCAGATCAAGCACGCCGAAGCCGACGCGCGCACCCGCGTCCTGATGGCTCAGGCCGAATCGGACTCCATGCAATACACCCTGCCGCTGAAACAAAAGCAAATCGAGGAATCGCGCCTCGAAGCCGAAGCCCGCAAGCAAACCACCATCGAAGACGCCGATGCTGCCGCGCAAGCGCGCGTGAAAAACGCCGAAGCCGAAGCCCAAGCCAAAGTGATCGACACCAAAGCCGAGCAGCAGCGCCGCACGCTGCTCGCCGAAACGCAAAATATCGAGACGATCAAAGGCGCCGAAGCCGCCGCGCAAGCCAAAGTAATTGACGGCAAAGCGGAAAAAGAACGCCAGAACCTGCTAGCCGACGCCGAAGCCAACGAGATTCGCCAAAGCTCGCAAGCCGACGCCGAAAAATTGCAGCTGGAAGCCTCCGCGCTGAAAGCCAATCCCATGCTCGTGCAATTAACGGTTGCGCAGCGCTTGAGCGACCGCGTGCAAATCATGATGGTCCCCACCGACGGCAAATTTTTCTTCACCAACGACGTGCTGAAGTCAGCGCAAGGCGCGGCGAACATGTCGGGCATGAACGACCCGCCCACGCGCGGAAACGGCAGGCCGTGAAGCAGCACCAAAGAAATTCCCGGCCGGGGCATCTCGCGGCCTGTCCCGCGAGGCAGGGCAGCCCGGAACCGGGAGTAACGCCGACAAAAACCCTTGCGGGTGGCACGGCCAAAATCATGGGCACAACGCGACGCGACCGCCGCAGCGAAGCTTCAGCCCAGGACGAAGACCGCAGCCACCCAGCCGGCGCAACTTGCCAAATTTTTAACAGCTCAGCCCACAAGCGGGATCGCAACCCCGCGTGTGGCACAGCCACTCTTGGCTGTGCTCTTGGTCTTGACTTCGTCCAGAAGCGTGAACGGCCCGACGCAACTCCGAAGTTGTAGCGGCACACTTCAGTGCGCCATCGAAGTCGCGCCACAAATCGCTCGCGATGAAAGATCGCCAAAAATGTTCAGCCGGTCCGAATTCTGAATTGTGGGCGAAAAGTGAAGTGGCTGTCATCCCGACCGCAGGGAGGGACCTGCTTTTGCCGTCCAACCTAGCTAAGGAACCGATGTGCTAATATGAAACTTCGCGAACGCATTTCACGATTCGCGCACACGGATGCGCCTCTCCCTCCGACTCCTTCTCCAATTACAATCCGCGCTGCTCGCAATTTGCATCATCGCCTACCCGCGCGCACTTCACGCGCAAACACCAACGCAGCTTCCGCAAAAATGGAATGACGCCGTGAACCAACTAGCCGATAAAATCGCCGCAGCCATCAGCCCCACCCACACTCTCACGCTGGACCTTCTTGAAAATTCCTCGTCAATCAGCGCCGCAGGCGCCACGGCCCTGGTTCAGTCCCTCTCACGCGCGCTCGCTCAACATAATTTCCGAGTGACACAAGCGGACGAACCGGAAACGCTGATCTACCTGACAATTTCCGAAGCAGCGCAGGGAGCGGTTTTCACCGCGGATATTCGCCGTAACTATCAGGATGATGCGAAACCGCTGGTTGCGATTGTCGCCTTGCCTGGATCGGTAGCGATGAGTTCCTCTCAAGGCGCGGCGCCGCTGATCTTGCAGCGCAAATTCATCTTTGCGCAGACGCCGCGTTTTCTCGATTTCACGATGCCGGACCCTGCCGGCGCCGCAGAGGGCCGCCTCTTGCTCCTTGAGCCGGGCCAAGTGGACTACTACCGAACTGAGCAAGCGCAGTGGCTTCTCGACAAGTTGATCCCGGTCCGCTCGCCCTTCCCAGCGTCCCGCGATCCGCGCGGCATCATGACTACGGATGACGAAGGCATCCATGTATTCCTGCCGCGCGACACCTGCACCGGTTCAGGCGATGGTCGAACGGACCTCCGCTGTAGTCCAAACGTTCAGGCAAAATCGCCCCACACGTATTCTCTGGCTCGATCGTGGCCAGTGTTTGGTGACAAATCCCTGGTTGCCTCCGCGCCCTATGCCTTCGACCGCAACTATTTCGTCCAATTGGGAGCCGCTTTCGGCGACGTCGCTGTCAATCTGCCCGCGTTTTATTCAGGCGCCGCACAGGGCAAGAACCAAAAATGGGTTCTCGCAGAGCTAGACGGCAACGCTCGCTTATATGATGAAGGCGCGACTCCCGCTGCAACGTTTCCAAATTGGGGCGATAGCATCGTCTCAGTGGTGGCAGACTGCGACCCGTCTTGGCTGCTCCTTGTGACCGGAAACGGCGATTGGACGGTGCGCGATACGATTCGAATCTACGAGGTCACCGATCATCAAGCTGCGACAATCGGCCAGCCGCTCGAGTTTCCTGGCCCTATCCTGGCGTTGTGGCCGTCTGACGACGGCAAATCCGCCCGCGTGGTATCACGAAATCTGCAGACAGGAATGTATGAAGCTTCGATTGTGTCTGTTTCTTGCGGCAATTAGCGTCGGCCTCCTCGCCATTCCAGCGAAGAGTGCCCGCCGCCCGCGCTATGGCGGCGCACTCCGCGTCGAACTCGGTGCAGTCCTAACGTCACTTGATCCAGACGTCGCCTCCTCCACAGCTGCAGAAGACGTCGCGAAAACGCAGATTGATGGCCTCACCTACGATCACCGCGATCCCGACGGCACATTCGCGGGCGACTCCGGCAGCGGGCCATTTGCCGTAACGGCCTTTGAACCTGGCAAGCGCGCGACGCTCGCAGCCAACAATAATTTCCGCGAAGGCCGCCCCTTCGTGGACTCCATCGAAATCGTAATGGGCGTCTCCGCTCGCGACCGCCTGCTCGATCTTCAATTGAACAAATCCGACCTCGCCGAAATCCCGCCCCAAGACGCCCGTAGCGCCTCCGAGCGCGGCGTAAGGACGAGCATTTCGCAGCCCGACGAATTGCTGGCGCTCGTCTTCAACACCGCCGAAGGCGCAGCCAGCCGCAGTCCCCGCGTTCGTGAAGCCGTCGCGCAATCCATAGACCGCGCCGCCATCGTAAATTTCATCCTGCAGAAAACTGGCGAGCCCGCCGGCGGCCTGTTGCCGCAGTGGTCGAGCGGCACAGCATTCTTATTTCCCACCGCCGCAGACCCAACGCGCGCCAAGGAACTTTCGTCGCAAATCTCGCCCGCCACCAAGTTGCTGTTGGGATATGATTCCGCTGATCCGTTGGAGCAAAGCGTGGCGGAACGCATTGTAGTGAACGCAAAAGAAGCAGGAATTTCCGTGATGGCGCAAGCGATTCCGAAATCCGCAGCCGCCAATGCGCACGGCAATGCCGGCGCGGCGCAACATCACCTGGACGCGCAGCTCGTCCGCTGGCGAATGCCGTCCGCGAATCCGGCAATCGCGCTGAAAGCCGGCCTCTTGCAAATTTCCATGAGCAGCGAGTCAACGGACGCGAACGCCGCGCCTCTGACCGATCAGGCATCGCCGCAGGACATTTACAATCAAGAGCGCGCCATTCTCGATAAGTTTACTATCGTGCCGCTGGTCTGGCTCCCGCGGGTTTACGGACTAAGCGCGCGCGTGCGAGACTGGACAGTTCCTGGTCCCGGGGACGAGTGGCCGCTGGCCGATGTCTGGCTGGACACCGCCGCGGGAGCCGACAAGCAACCATGAAAAATCGCATCATGGGCCGTGGTCTTTGTGGGTCGTGGCTTTAGCCACGACACTGAGTGATTACGAATCACTCTTTTTTTTCGGTAACTTATTAGACTTAGACGTCGGACCCGCAGCCACCAGCGGCTGCAATGGAAACGCTAAAGGCAAATCGTGACGTTTCGCACCAGATTATTCGTCAGCTTCATGTTCGCGCTGCTGCTGTCCGTCGCGCTGATCGCCGCGGGCGTCACGCTCGTCACCCGCCGCGCCTTCGACGAATTGAATCGCGAACATAGCGACGCCCTCCTCGCTCAATTCCAGAAGGAATTCCAGCGCCGCGGCAAAGACGTGGTAGACCGCGTGAAGGGCATCGCCGATGCCGAGTCCACCGTCCGCATGGCGATTGACCTCAGCCGCACGAACGCCGACGTCTCTGTTTACGTCAACGACGCCAACGGTGTTTCCCGCTCGCATCAACTCGACATCCTCGATTTCGTCAGCAACGACGGCACCATCATTTCCTCCGCGGAATCGCCAGCGCGCTTCAATTACAAAATGGCGTGGGTCACCAAGCCCGAGGATTGGACCGCGCGTGGCGCGTTCCTCATGAAGCTGGACACCGAAGCCGGTCCCACACTCGCGCTTCTGTCCGTCGCCACCGTACGCGTCGGTGACCGCGACCTCTACGTCGTTGGCGGCGAGCGGCTCGCCAAGGAATTTCTCGCTTCTCTCGTGTTGCCTGCGAATATGCGCGCGCTGCTCTACCTGAATCTCGATCCGCAATTTCAGGAAACGAACCTCGTTGATGCCAGCGGGCCAGCGCCTGACGCCAATCGTTTCGAGCCGCTGGTGGAAGAGGAGATTGCCAACCCCGTTCCGCAAACAGACACGATTCGCTGGACGATTGATCCGGCCAGCGCCGAAGTGTTTCACGCGCTGCCGCTCCTTGGGCGTTCGAAGGAATTGCTCGGCGTGCTCTTCGTGGGCACTTCGCAACGCACGGCCGTAACCCTGGAGCGCCGCATTCGCTGGCTCGCTCTCGCCGTGATCGCCGTCGGCTTGCTGATCGGACTGATGCTCAGCTGGTGGGGTGCCGCGCGCGTCACGCGCCCGGTGCAGAAACTAGCCGAAGGCGCGCACGAAGTGGCGGCAGGGAATTGGAGCGCGCGCGTGGATGTTCGCGGTCACGACGAAATCAGCCAGCTCGCCAAATCCTTCAACCAGATGACGGAGCAGCTCGTCGAGCAGCGCGAACGCCTGGTGCAGGCCGAACGCGTCGCCGCCTGGCGCGAAGTCGCCCGCCGCCTTGCGCACGAACTGAAAAATCCGCTCTTCCCGCTGCAGACTACCGTCGAAAATCTGCAAAAGGCGCGCGAACAAAATAACGGCCAGTTCGACGAAGTATTCCGTGAGTCCACCGGCATCCTCATCACCGAAATCGAAAATCTGAAAGCCATCGTCGGGCGTTTCAGCGATTTCGCGAAGATGCCGCAGCCCGAACTCGGCACCGTGAACCTGAACGAAATCGTGCGCAACGTCGTGAAATTATTCGAAGGCCAATTCAGTGCAGTGGGGCGTCCCGCGATTACCCCCGAGCTGCATCTCGAGGAAGATTTGCCCACGATTCAGGCGGACGCGACACTGTTGCATCGCGCCTTGGAAAATCTGGTGCTCAATGCCATGGACGCGATGCCCGCGGGCGGCGTCCTGATGCTGCGCACGCAGCACACGCCCACCGAAGTGTCCCTCGAAGTTTCCGATACCGGCACCGGCCTCACTGTCGAAGAAACCGAGCGGCTGTTCACGCCCTATTACACCACCAAGCAGCACGGCACTGGACTCGGCCTCGCGATTGTCCAGGCCGTGATCGCTGATCACGGCGGGCGCATCTCCGTTGAGAGCGAAACCGGGGTCGGCACTTCCTTCCACATTGAATTGCCGATGAAGCCGCCGCACAAGCCGCAAACGTTCCCCATGGTCTTCGAGAAAAAAGAAGACGAGGCGTAGCCTCCGGTGTCCGCCAAAGCCCACATCCTTATTATTGACGACGACGCAAACACTCTCGCTTCGCTCGCTCGGGCGTTTCGGCTCGCCGGCCACGAAGCGACCGTCTGCGACAACGCCGCGCGCGCCTTGGAACTCGCCAAAGCCGAGCGCTTCGATCTGATTCTTTCCGACGTCGTCATGCCTGGCCGCGATGGCATCGCCCTGCTCCAGGATTTCAAATCCATCGGCCTCACGACGCCCGTGGTGATGATGTCCGGCCAAGCCTCTATCGAAGTAGCCGTGAAGGCCACCCGCCTGGGCGCCAGCGATTTCCTCGAGAAACCGATCTCCAGCGAAAAGCTGCTGCTCACCGTGGAAAATGCGCTGCGCCTGAAACATCTCGAGGAAGAAAATCGCGACTTGAAGCGCCGCCTGGGCCGCCATCACATCGTGTGGGCCAGCCCGGCGATGAAAGAAGTGATGGCGCAGGTGGAGCATGTCGCCGCCGGCGAAACGCGCGTCTGCATTCGCGGCGAAACCGGCACGGGCAAGGAATTGATCGCGCGTACGCTGCACGAAAAAAGCTCGCGCCGCGCGGAATCTTTTGTTTCGCTGAATTGCGCTGCGGTTCCCAGCGAGCTGATGGAAACGGAATTATTCGGCCACGAAAAAGGCTCGTTCACCGGCGCGGCCTCGCGCCACACCGGAAAATTCGAGCAGGCCCACGGCGGCACTTTGTTCCTCGACGAAATTGGCGACATGCCGCCGGCCATGCAGGCGAAATTACTGCGCGTATTGGAAGAAGGCGAAATCGAACGCGTCGGTGGAGACAAACCTTTTGCCGTGGACGTGCGCGTGGTCGTCGCCACGCATCGCAATCTGGAAGATCAGGTGCGGCAGGGAACTTTTCGCGAAGATCTCTATCACCGCGTCTTCGTGTTTCCGATTAATCTGCCGCCGCTGCGCGAGCGCGTGGAAGATATTCGCGTCCTTGCCGAACATTTCGCGCGCCAGCTCGAAGACCAGAACAATTGGAAGCCGCGAAGATTTTCGCCAGAAGCCATTGCGGAATTAGAACGGTATTCCTGGCCGGGAAATGTCCGCGAACTCCGCAACGTGGTCGAGCGCGTGCTGCTGCTCGCGGGCGGTGAGGTGATTGACGCCGCAACGGTCACGCGAGCCTTGCCGCGCGCCGCTGTTTCAGCCAATCCGCGCTCGTCCACGTTCTCCACCGAATTGGGAACGGGCCCGCTCGCCCAGCGCGTGGAAGCCTTCGAACGCGAAACCTTGCTCGAAGAGCTGAAGCTGCATCATCATCACATGACCAACACCGCGAAAGCGCTGGGCCTGGAACGCAGCCACCTCTACAAGAAATGCCAGCAGCTCGGCATTGATCTGCGCGCTATCCGCCAGACGGAATAAAGCAGCGGCTGCCCACCACCAAACAAGCGCCTCGCCGCTTTACTGGTTCCCGGAATTGGCTTCCCGTTTCTTGCGTGCAGCCATCGCGTAACCGCGCACGATATAAAGCAGCAGCGCCAGCCCCACAATCAGGAAAAACGCTCTTTGATTAATCGTGATTGCGAATACCACCATCGCTACGAAGAACCCCCACACGAACATCTCCCCCAGAAACGCCTGCTTCCATTTCGGCTGCAGTCCGCTCGCCGGCACACGCGCCCGCAGCGCCGGCCATAGCCGCGGCACCCGGCGGCAAAACGCCAAATAGCTCTCCCCTTGTTCGCGCGTCAGATTTGCTTCTTCCAGGCCAATCAATCGCAAACAAAAAATAAACATTCCCAGCACGATGAACGCAAACCCCAGGCGGCTCGCAAGCAGCCCCATTCCGGCAGCCAGAAAAACATTTCCCAGATAGAGAGGATTGCGAACATGGCGATACGGACCATCCGCCAGCACCGTCTCCGCGCGCAGCTTCGGGTCCTGCACCACGTCCGTGCGCAGATACGCCGAAGCCCAGGTGCGCAGCAGCGCGGTCAGAAGCACCAGGAACGCGCCGAAGAGCAGCAGCGACCTCGCCACCAGGTCCGCGTGCGACGAATGTTCGCCGACCGTCTCGTTCACCAGATACTGCGTCATGTTCAGAGGATCGATTTTGTACAGCAGGAAGCCGAACCAGAAAATCGCGCCGATCAGCCAGAAGCGATAGCGAAACTCGAATTCGGTGGCTTTCATGTGCGTCGTGAACCTCCGCTGGAAGGTCTTGCTATCTATACGCACGGGCCCGCTAATTCATTACACGCAGCTTCGCGCAGACTTGAGCGTGCTATCCACGCTTTGCGGAGGGCGGAAATAGGCGTGCAAAAACCAGATGCGTCGGTAAATAAACGCCCAAGACCACCGCAAGGTACGTAATCGCCAAATGCACCGGCGCAGAGCCAAGCTGCCGATGAAAAAATGGCGCGGTCTGCGCGAAATTCAAATTTTTGTCCGGAGTGACGAATCGCGACGCGATCACCACGGGCAAAGCAATCGCTGCTTGCAACCCGAATCCGCGGCGGTCGTACCCCAGCCGGCTCAAAGACCACAACAGAATGAACGGCATCACGATGTGAAAAAGTGAAAGCAAGCGTACCCACAGCGGCATCGTCCCATCGAACAGATATTCCGTCCCGCCGATAAAATGCCGCCGAAAAAGCAGCCAAGTCACGACGTCCAGCGTCCACAGCGCGTCAATCACCACCGACGAAATCGCCTGGCTCGCGAGCAGCAAGGAGTTGCCGGTCCACAATCCAATGCAAGTAAGAATCACCGCCACATCGCACAAATGCAAAAAATTCGCCACGCCCCAAGCATGCCAATACATCGGGAACCACACCACCAGCCACAAAACCGCCAGCCAGCGAATCCAATCCGGAATCTTGCGTTGCGCGCTTGCCGATGTTTCCATTTTTGCGACGACCCGCGCCATCCTAGCAAAGTAGCCGATGAAATCCCACGACGCTCGCGGGCGGCGCTTAGTCTCCGACTTCCCACTTGGCGGAAAAACGCTAAGAGCTGTCATTCCGAGGGCGAATTTGGCCCGAGGAATCTGCTTTTTCTTTGAGTCTCAATGAAAAGCAGATCCCTCGCTCCGCTCGGGATGACACGCGCATCATTTGTTGCGTGGGGGTTCTGCTGCACCGGCACTAGCGGTACTTGCTCCCCCATGCGAAAATTCAGCGAGCAATGACAATCGATCCAGCATGGTTTGCCGCCGGCGGAGTCTGCGCCGCGAGCGGGATATTTGCCTGGGGCGCGGTTGCTCCGTCATCGCAACTCTTCGGTCCCACGATGCGCCGCCTCAACGATAAATCCTCGATCGCCATCACCTTCGACGACGGTCCAAATCCAAGAATCACGTCGCAAATTCTCGATCTCTTCGACCGCCACAACGCCCAAGCCACGTTCTTCCTGATCGGCAGCCACGTGCGCGCGTTCCCCGCGGTCGCCAAAGAAATCGTCGCGCACGGCCACGCCATCGGCAACCACACCGACACTCATCCGGCGCTAACGTTCCTGACGCCGGCGCAAATCGCCGAACAACTAAGCCGCTGCGACGACGCCATCCTTACCGCGACCGGGACAAAACCAAAGTGGATGCGCCCGCCTTTCGGCTACCGCAGTCCGTGGCTCGCTGGAATCGTACGCCGTCGCGGCGGCGCAGGAGTCGCCATGTGGAGCAGGGCCGCGAGCGATTGGCGCCCCCAGCAACCCGAACCGGTGATCGAGCGTTTGCGACGCGTGCAAGGCGGCGATATCGTCCTGCTGCACGATGGCGATCATCGCGTCCTGGAAGAGAATCGCCAGCACGTGCTGCAAGCTCTCGAATATTGGCTACCGCGCTGGAAAGATGCAGGCCTGCGTTTCGCGAAACTGGACGACACGCACTATAATGATGAAGAGGCGGCCTAAACGGAATGGACGAAAAACGTTACTACGACGAGAAGCCTGAAACGAAGCAGATGACGCTGGTGTGCCCGCACTGCCGCGAGGAAAACGTCTATCCCGTGCGCTGGATGGCGCGCAGCAAGAAGGCCCAGCTTCCGCCGGGCGGCAACGAAGATGATCGCGCCAAATTCGCGAAAGCCCGGTCCTACATGGTCCGCATGGACGACATGGTCGCCTGCCGCAACATCCGCTGCCGCAAGCGCTTCGACCTCACCGGCCAAACAGTGATCCTCACCTAGCGCCGCAGTTTGTAGCGCCGGCGTCTCGCCGGCTCTTAGCATTTGATTTTTGCAGTGGCGAACATCGAGACGATTCGAGCTGCGGACAAAACAAAGACCCAAACACAAAGAGCCGGCGAGACGCCGGCGCTACGAAACAAATCATCCCTCGTCTGAATCCCCGCCCGAAAGCGCCCCAGCCGGAGTCCCTTCCAGCACCTCGCGCACCTTCGTAGCCAGCGCCTTCAAATTGAAAGGTTTCTGCATAAACGACATCCCGCCTTCCAAAACCCCGTGCCGGAATATGCTGTCGTCCGTGTAACCCGAAATATAGAGCACCTTCAGCCCCGGCCGCGACGCGGAAACTCGCGCCGCCAAATCTCGCCCGCTCAGCCGCGGCATCACCACGTCGGTAATCAGCAACCGGATATCGCCGGAATGGCCCGAGGCAATTTGCAGCGCCTGTACGCCGTCGGAAGCCGCCAGCACGCGATAACCGCGCGCGGAAAGATATTCGGTCACCAGTTCGCGCACGCTGTCTTCGTCTTCCACGAAGAGAATCGTCTCCGTCCCTGGCTCGGGGACCGTCGCCACTTTCTCCGCCGCGAGCCTTTCCGCCGGAGCCGTCACTTCCGGCAAATACACTTTGAAAGTGGTGCCGTGATCCACTTCGCTGTACACCCAGATGTATCCGCCGCTTTGCTTCACCACGCCGTAGACAGTCGCGAGCCCCAGCCCCGTCCCGCGCCCCTGTTCTTTCGTCGTGAAAAATGGTTCGAAGATGCGCGCCTGCGTCGCGGCATCCATCCCGCAACCGGTGTCGCTCACAGTGAGCATCACGTAAGGACCAGGCTCCACCACCGCGTGTTGCGAAGCGTAACTGCTGTCCAGGTCTACGTTCGAAGTTTCGATCGTCAATCGCCCGCCGTCGGGCATCGCGTCGCGTGCGTTCACCACCAAATTGAGCACCACCTGCTCGATTTGGCTGGGATCGGCTTTCACGCGGCCCAGATTTGCGCCCGGCAAAAATACCAGCTCGATATTTTCCCCAATCACGCGCGAAACCATCTGGATCATGTTGCCAACTACTTCATTCAACGCCAGCACCCGAGGGTGCAGCACTTGCATCCGGCTGAACGCGAGCAACTGCCGCGTCAATCCCGCCGCGCGCTCAGCGGCCCCCTGGATCTGCTCGACGTTATGCCGTACCGCATCTTCTTTCCCCGTCGCGCCGCTGAAGAGCCTCTCGGTCAGCATTTCCGCGTGGCCCTTCACCACCATCAGCAGGTTATTGAAATCGTGCGCCACGCCGCCGGCCAGCTCTCCCACCGCTTGCAACTTCTGCGACTGCCGCAGTTGGTTCGTCAGATGGCTCCGCTCCGTGATGTCCAGCGCAACGCCGATCACGCCCAGCAATTCGCCGTCGCTGCCGCGCAAAGGCTGCACGTGCGATTCCAGCACACGCTTCTGCCACTCCAGTTGATAGGTAAGCGATTCGCCCGCCAGCGCCTTGCGATGCGCGGCAATCGAGGGGAATTCCGGATTCTCCGTTTGAAAATATTCGAAAAGAGTCTTGCCCACCAGCTCGCCCGAACGCAGCCCCAAAGTTTCAAGCCCCGCGCCCACCGCGGACGTGTACCGCAGGTTCTTGTCCGTCGTCCACAAAATTGCCGGCATGCGCTCCATCATCACGGCCAGACGCGTGCGGCCCTCGTGCCGCTCGATCTGCGATTTCTCCAGGTCCTCGAGCATGCCGTTGATCGCCGTAGCCAAAAACGCCAACTCGTCTCGCCCCGGCGCGTTCAGCCGCGCCGCCATGTCGCCGCTCGCGCCGATCTGCGTCACGTTGTCCGCCAAATCCCCAATGCGCGAGATCACAAATTTCTCCAGCAATTTCAGCGTCACCGCGCCAAACACCAGTCCCATGGCCATCAGCAGCAGCAGAAATTGCAGCAAACTGGTGCGGCCCTGGTCGTGGATTGTCCTTTGCAGCAGCACGCGCATCAGCCCCACTGGGCGGCCGTAAATATCGTCCAGTCGCTGGTAGGCCGCGAACGATTCGGGGTTCACCTCGTGCGTGAAAATTGGACGATCCTTGGAAATCACGCTGGAGGCGGCGCGGAGATCCGCATCGCCCGCGAAATCCCGTTGCAATTCAATCTCGATGGGCATATGCGTGATTTCCGAAAGATGCCCGATTTCCGAGTCGTCCAGTATCCGGCCCATCACCATGGTGCCGGCGATTGGTCCATGCGAACTACTCGTCAGGATCGGCCGGGAAACCACCAGCACAGGCCCGTCCGGAAGCGAAAGCATTCCCGCCACTTTGCTATCCGGGCTGGATTGCGTGAGCAGCAAGCTGCCGGGTTTCAGGTCATTTTCGAGGTCCCGCGGCAGTGGAATTTCTCCACCGTGCGTCAGGTCGAATCCCTTGGAGAAAAGTTCGCGCCCGTTGTTGTCGAATATGGCGACGAAACTGACCTTAAGCTGCTCGAACGTGGTAGAGGGGAACTCTGTCTTCACGTAGGACGCGCTCTGGCCATGCACGAACGCGTAAGTGTCGTCCCAGGAGGCATATTCGCTGGCGGTCCGGTCGAGTGTATTCAGGTCATTGCTCAGCGCGCTCGAAGCCCGCTCCGCGTCTTGCCGCGCAAAATCTTCTTCCAGCCGGGTGAATCCGGTCATCAGCAGAATGTGCGAAAGCCAATACAGCCCGCCGACCAGCCCGATCATGGTAATGGCAATAATGAGCAGCGTTTTGCGCCGCAGCGACGAGGGTACGTGGAGTTGGGCTATCTGCAGGGGTCCCAAGGCGAGAGCCTCAGCATCCATTATATCGGCCTGGAAGGCTCGCAAGGGGTGCCGGTGCCCTAGTCGTACACGGGGTAGCCTATCGAACATTGCCGAAAAATTGGCCGCCGGACCTCGCCAGGGTTTATCCTGCAAGCATCTTGCCCAGCGCAAAAGGCATCCCTACTGGGGAGTCCGATGGGGGAGCTTATGACTGATCGCCTGATCCAATTTCGCTACGTCGCTGCGGTCTGCCTCGCCCTGGGCTTGGCGCTTCCCACCCTTGCGCAGGATGCGGGACCAATGCCGCCCGCTCCCGCCAGCCAAGCGGCTCCGGCACCGCCGCCAGCACAGAAGCCCCCGGCCACGCCAGCGCCAGACGCGCCCGCGCAACCGCCAGCACCACCGGCTATCCCCGCGCCCAACGCTACAACCGACGGTACTTCAGCAGCCACTCCTGCGCCCGCACCCGCCGTCGCGTCAAACGCCGTCGCCAAGATTCAAGTTCCCTCCGGCACGCATATTCCGCTGGTGCTGCACAACTCCATCTCCACGCGCAGCGCCCGTCCCGGCGATCCCGTCTATTTTGAAACGCTTTTCCCCATCATGATCGATGGGAAAGTGGTCATCCCGGCGGGCTCCTACGTCAGCGGAGAAATCACCGAATCCAAGCGGCCGGGCCGCGTAAAGGGCCGCGGCGAATTGATGATCAAACTCACCACGCTCATTCTGCCCAACGCCTATATGGTCAATTTAAACGCGGTCCCGAGCAACGCCGGAACCGGCGGCAACGAAACCACGGACAGTGAAGGCAGGATCATCGGCGATTCCGAAAAAGGGCACGACGTCGGCACCATCGCGAAGACCACCGCAGCCGGCGCAGGCATTGGTGGCGTCACGACGCGAAGTGGCTCAGGCGTGGGAATTGGCGCCGCAGCCGGCGCAGCGGTCGGCCTCGCAGCCGTGCTGCTCACGCGCGGTCCCGACGCCGAAATGCCGCGCGGTTCCACGGTCGAAGCCGTAATAGACCGCTCCATCTATCTCGAAGCCGATAAAGTCCAATTCACAGGCCCCGGCCAAGCCTCCTCGCTAGCAGGTCCGCCAAATCGCGAACCAGTCCGCAACCACGATCCATTTTAAATTTAAGCTCGGCGCCCACACCCCACGCGAATGTCATCCCGACCGGAGGGAGGGATCTGCTTTGGTCCTTTTGTCGCCCGCGTTCCGCCTACGCGCCTGTCCGTGCCCGCGACTTCGCCGCCGTAAACCGCAGCGGCGAAAAACCTTCCGCCATGAAACTGGCCTTTCCGCTCACAATCCAATCCCGCACGATCTTCGCCGTCACCGGCGCCAGCAAAATTCCATTGCGATAGTGCCCGGTGGCGATCAGCAACCCCTTCATTTCGGTCGGCCCGATGATCGGCAAATGATCGGGACTATCCGGCCGCAACCCCGCCCACTGCTCCACAATCTCCGCTCCCGCGAGCGCCGGCGCCAATTCTGCCGCGGCCTCGAGAATCTTGCGAATGCCCTCCGGCGTGACCTGCTTTACGAATCCCGCATTTTCCAAAGTGCTTCCCGCAATGATTCGCCCGTCGCGCCGCGGCACCAGATAACCCCGCGACGACCGCAACACCTTCTTCAGCCTCACCGTCGCGGACCGCAGCGCAACCATTTGCCCCCGCACCGGCCGTACCGGCGCGTAACGAGCCAGGTTTCCATCCGTGCCCCAATCCTTGATCGTGCCGCAAAACGTACCGGCCGCGATCACCACATGCTCGCCCTCGATTTTGTCGCCGCCCGCCGTGATGACTCCCTCACACGCGCCGCCTGCGCACCAAAGCGACTCAACCGCGCAGGCCTCGCGAACCACAGCTCCGCGCCGCTCGGCCGCCGCAAGAATCGCTTCCGTCAGCATCCGCGGATCAACCGTCGCCTCCTCGGGCAGCCATGCCGCAGCGCTCGCGGCCGAGCCCAGCTCCGGTTCCAAACCGCGCGCCGCCTCCACCGAAATCGCTTCAATCGCGAGACCCAGATCGCGATACTCCTCGATTATTTGGTCGCGTGCGGTTTCGCCGTCCGGCCCCGCGAACACCTCAAACGTCCCCTCCCGCGCAAAGTCCACAATCCTGCCGGACGCTTCCTCAATCCCCGCAACAAATTCCGGATAAAGCCGCAGGCTTTCTTGTCCCAGCGGCACGAGCGGCACCGCTTCCGGCGAATCCGGCCCCGGCGAAAGCATTCCCGCCGCAGCCCACGAAGCCTCGCGTCCCGGCGCCTGCCGGTCAATCACCAAAACGCGCACTTTCTCGCCGGCCAGCTCAAACGCAATGGCGGCGCCAATCACCCCACCGCCGACAATCACAGCATCGAAGGTTTTCACGCGTCAATATTATCAGGAAGAAAGCTCAGGCGGGATTGGCAGCACTTCGTACCGGGGTTATGTAGCGGCCGGTGTGTCCCGCGCTTTTGCGGGACACACCAGACATGTTTCTTTTTGGTTTACGTTTTATAGCGGCGTCCGCCACGGCGGACGCCATCGGTGTCGTGGTAGCAAACAACGGCAGTCTACACGTATCTCAGAAAAACGCGCGAACTGACACTCGCCTTACTTTTTTCGAGAACTCCAAAAGAACTACCTCGACAAAATCTCCGCGTTCACAACGAATCCACCAGTTCCACCGAAAGCAATCGCGCCTTCTGCGAAAGGTTTTGCGCCCGCGACCAATCTCCGGCCTTGCTAGCCTCCGTGGATTGGCTCAAAAAACTCTGAATCTTGTCCACCAAGTCTTTCTGCCCCGCGCTCAAGACTCGCCCCGACGATTGCTGCAGATTCTTCTGCGCGGCGCCGATGTCGTCTTGAGTCTTGTGCTGCAAGCTGGCCTGATCGCCGGGAGAAAGCTGTGGCGAAATCTGAGGCGGCGCCACGCGTGCGGGCTGCTCGGGCGCTGAATCCGCGGCTGATTCCACGGGCGGTTTGCGTGCCGGCGGCGCCGGTTTTGTCTGCGCCGGCTCTACCGGCAGTGGCGCGACGGCCGCCGCCGCCGGGTTCGGAGGCGTCGGCACATTTTCAGGCGGAGGCAACGCGTCGGTGTCCGGCGCAATATTTGCGAGCGGTTTCGCGTCGGATGGCTCCGGGGCAGGGGCGGTGGCCACGGGCGGCCCGGCCTTCACGGTCTTCGGTTCGCAGCCGGTCAGCACGAACGGCAGCGCGCACACCAACGCCCACACTATTGCCAGAGTGGTAGCGTCTAACCTGCGGCAGCTGGGCATTTATAGTTTTTCTTCCGCAAAAGGCTGTCCGAAATCCCGCAACTTTCCGGCCAGCGCTTCCATTGAACGTGCCAACGGTAATTCCAGGCGAAACGTCGTCCCGCGCCCGGGCTCTGAATCAAATTCTATCCGACCGTTATGCAACTGCACAAACCGAAAGGTATTCGCCAGTCCTATCCCAGTACCTCCCGGCCTGGTTGTAAAAAACAGCTGAAAAATCTTCTTCTGGTCCTCCGGCGAAATTCCTTTGCCCGAATCGGACACCGCGATCACCGCGAATTCGCCGGTGCGCCGCAGGCTCAGCGTAATCCTTCCGCCCGCGCTCGTGAAATCGCAAGCATTCAAAAGCAAATTCAGCACAGCCTGATGAATCAGCTGTGAATCTATCAGGACGCGCGGGAATAGCGAAGGCAGCTCTACGCGCAGCTCGATCCCGCCTTTGGTGATCGACGGCCGCGCCGCGTCCAGCACCTCTTCCAACAAAAGCCGCAGATCAGTTTCTTCCAGCTTCAATTCCACGGGCCGCGTGAAATTCAAGAACGTTTTCACCGCGCGGTCCAGCCGGTCAATTTCGCTATCGAGCATCTTCACGGCCTGCTGCGGCTCGGGGTCCACCGGCATATTGGCCTTCAAAACTTCCAGCCACAGCCTCATCGAGTTCAGCGGATTTTTTACTTCGTGCGCCACGCCCGCGGTCACGCGTCCCAGCGCCGCGAGCCGCTCGGAAACATGTAACTGGCTGCCGATACGCTCCAGCGATTCCACGTCGCGCAACGTGACCAGCGATCCCATGGGGCTGCCGTGTTCCCGGATTACCTGCGCGCTTAAACCGATTCTCTGCGAGCCGTTCGGGCCATCCAGCGTCACTTCCGCATTGTCCACCAGGCCGATCTGATCGCCGCGAATTCCCAGTGCCGCGCGCATCGGATGCCCCGTGGGAAAAATCTCGCTCGCGCGGCGCCCGCGCAATTCCTCCGGCGGCACGCCCAGAAATTTTTCCACCGACGGGCTTACCAGCACCGTGTATCCGTTCGCGTTGAAAAGCAGCAGCCCATCTTCCAGGCCGCTCATCACCTGGTCGAGATTTTCCCGCAACGTGCTGAAAATTTCGCGCACGTCTCGCAACTGCTTTCCGATCCCGATGATTTTCGTGCTCACCGCGCCGAATTCATCGCCGCGCTTCACCGGCTCGAGGTCGAACTCGCCCGCCGAAATGCGGTCCAATTGCGCGGAAATGCGGTCAATCGGCGCGAGCGAGGCGCGGCTCACGATCAGCGCGAACAAAGTGGAAAGCAGTACCGAGCCCAGCGCGTAATATCCCGCGGAAACCAGGCTCGGCGAAATCTCGCTGCGAATCAACGCCGAGGAAAGTCCCACCCGAATATCGCCAAACGGCCCGTTGCCCACATTAAAAGGGAGCGAGTCTTCATACACCAGCGGCGGCCCATACAGCGTCCGCAATTGCTGAAAGAATCCGCCGCGCACCAGCGAATTCACCGGAGGCCGCTGTGCCACCTTTTGCCCGCGTTCCGCCGGATCGCTCGACTTCATCACGATTCCGTCGCGGTCGCTGATGCTGATCTCGTAGATCGTCGCCGAATATCCCACCGCCGATTCCATCACCGAATCGAGAGTGTTGCTCTGATCGAGAGCCCGCTGCACGTACGCGCGCAAATCCGCGGTGCTCTCGGAAGCCGGAAAATCGCCGCGCGCGGCGGCATCGGTAAGCGAATTCTTGCAGGCGAGAAAAACTTGTTCGGCGACGAAACGCGCCCGGTCATCCGCCTGGCGCAAAGTCTGCCGCGTCAGCCGCGCGATATACAGCGCGGAAACCAGCGTCACCACCGCCAGCACCAGCAGCCCGGTGGCCAGAGTGAATTTAGTTTTCAGGCTGAGACGCATCTTTCCGCCCCGCCTCGTATTCTTTCAATTTATTGTGCAGCGTTTTCAAGCTGATGCCCAGCAATTCCGCCGCGCGTGTCTTGTTCTGGCTGGTCGCTCCCAGCGTCTGCAGAATCAACTCGCGCTCCACCGCGTCCACCGTCGTCCCGATCGGAAAATGCAATCCGCTCAGCCCCGAATTCGTCATCGCCGTCGCGTGCCCGAATTTCGAAGGCAGATGCTGCCGCGTGATAACCCCGCGGTCCGACGCAATCGCCGAGCGCTCCAGCACGTTGCGCAATTCCCGGACGTTTCCCGGCCACGGATACGATTTGAAAAGGTCCATCACGTCCGTCCCCACGCCGCTGACTTTCTTTTCGTGCTTCGCGGAAATATCCGCCAGCAAGTGCTCCACCAGCAGCGACAAATCCTCTTTGTGTTCGCGCAGGGGAGGCAAGTGCACATTGAAAACATTCAGCCGGAAATAAAGATCCTGCCGCAAGTGCCCGTCCGCCACCGCTTGCTCCGGATCCTTGTTCGTCGCGGCCAGCACCCGCACATCCACGGGAGTTTCCACCTTGCTGCCCAGCCGCCGCACTTTGTGATCTTCCAGCACCCGCAACAATTTTGCCTGCGTCGGCGCCGGCATCTCGCCGATTTCATCCAGCAACAGCGTTCCGCCGTCCGCCAGTTCGAAGCAGCCGATGCGCCGCTCCGCCGCTCCGGTGAACGCGCCCTTCTCATGCCCGAAAATTTCGCTCTCCATCAACGATTCGGGAATCGCCGAACAATTGATCGCCACAAACGGCCGCGACGCCCGCGGTGACAGCATATGAATCGACCGCGCCACCATTTCTTTCCCCGAGCCTGTTTCGCCCGTGATCAGCACGGACGCCGTCGAAGGCGCCGCAATTTCCACCTGGCGCATCACTTCCTGCATTGGCCCGGACGTTCCGACGAGCGTGCCCAGTTTTCCTGCCGCGCGCAGATCGCGCGTCAGCGCCACCACGGCTTGCTGGTCGCGCACTCGTCCCAACGCGCGTTCCAGCAAGGCTCGCAATACGGGAGGTTTCAGCGGCTTTTCGATGTACCAGTAAGCGCCCGCTTCGATCGCCTGCACCACGCGTTCGTCGCTGCCGCGCCCGGTAATAATGATGACGGGGATGCGCAGTATCTCGTCGCCCAGCTGCTTCAGCAAATCGAGCCCGTTCATTCCCGGCAGCTCGACGTCCGCCAAAATCAAGCTCGGCTGGAATTCCTGGAATTTTGCAAGCGCCTCTTCGCCGCTCGCCACTCCCAGAATTTCCCAATTCCACTTGCGCAAAAGCGCTTCATAGCCCTTGCGCGCGTTATCTTCATCCTCAACAATCAGAATCCGCTGCTGGTTGGGAGCGTCAGTAGCCATCAATCACTGAATCTACCAGCACTACCTCCGAAATCCAATAGAGCGAACCATCGGGCGGGCAGCGACCAGACTTGGGTAATAATAGACTTGACCTAAGATCGGTTGAAGCAATGGTTCACTTATGCGCGGGTGCAGTCAGTCCCGCGTCTGGAGGACTTGGACACTTATGGAGTTGCTTCGCGCGCATGCGGAGAAATACGTCCGGAGCATCAGTCGGCTGAGTATCTCCACGGCTATTTTTCACAATACTGATTTTTGGCGACACGAAAAAGACTTAGCGGCTCTCATAGCCGAATTAGAAGAAATAGAGGAGTTCTGCCTTGAAAGCGAACTCCCTGTAACCTTGACCAAGGCTAGAAATCTGAAGACGGCTCTTGAACGAGGATTAACTGAGTCTTCCGTCAGGGAGGTAACCAGCCCTCAATCGTTGCTTCTTCAATTATTTGAAATTCGTTCTCGGTTGGAAGATGAACTTGAAACGAAGTTATTCTTTCAGTTGCCCTACGAAAGAAAAAAGCTATTCGATGAGCCCCTAGCGGGTTGGGAAGAATGCATCACACGATTTCCCGAGATTCGGACGGACGTCAGTGAGATGGCAAAGTGTTTCGCGCTCTCCAGGTATGCCGCTAGCGTATTTCATTCAACACAAGTCATCGAACATGCCTTACTGCATTTGTTGCGTTTTTTGGAAAATAACGACCCGAAGGCCGGGTGGTCTGCGGCATGCAATGCTCTTAAGAAAATCGTTCAAGACACGAAATACGCAGAGCTCAAGCCTCATGAGAAAAAGCATTTTGCATTGATCGAGCAGATTTATGGGACAACCGTAAGCCTAAACAACACGTGGCGTAGCAAAATAAGCCACGCAGCCAACAAATTGACCTTACTCACCGCCGACTTTAGTCCAGACGTTGCAGAAGAAATTACAATGGCGGCGCGATC
Organism: Candidatus Acidiferrales bacterium; assembly: GCA_049287725.1. GTDB lineage: Bacteria > Acidobacteriota > Terriglobia > Acidiferrales > UBA7541 > Palsa-295. The sequence goes on from JBAQGJ010000057.1 coordinate 50,039, forward strand.
CTTTGTTCGGAGATTGGCCACCGAACTACCTAAAGGGAAGATTTCCGACTGAAAAATTCGGAAATGCCGTTCGCTCAAATCTTTCCAAAATACAGCGGCCGCTGCAGCGCCAGCTCCAATTTCATGTTCGGCTCCAGCGTCAATTCCTGCCCCAACCCAGACGTCGCCATGAACGCCGTCGCCGCATTCATCGCCGCGCCCATAGCCGCATCCTTCTTGTCTTTTTTTGAAAGCCCAGGCTCGGCGCCGACAAAGGCCGCCTCCGCCATCGCCAGCATTTCATCGTCGCGCTTGCTGCTGGGAGCCTCGATCTCGCCTTCATGATCAAACAGCACGCGGATCGAATGCACTCCCGGCGCATCAACCAAATCCGCCACCAGAGGAGTCCATCCGCTCGCCGTGTGTATATCGTCGAACGTCAGCCACAGCCGCGCGCGTCCCACTTTTCCCGCTGACTGCACCTTATCAATGTGCCCGCGCACCTGCACACCCGCAGGCAGCATGCTTCCGTCAGACACAGGAATCGGCTCGAGTGTCCGCGCAAATATCTGCTTTCCAGATTTGTCTGCCTTGGTGGAAATGCGCGTCTGCAGCGCAACCAGAAAACGCGTCCCGCGCGCGGCGGCATTGGGCGGCGCATCCTGAGGTTGAGTTGACGGCGGCGGCGCGGGGTCTGAATTTTGCGCGCGCACCGAAACGGACGAAAAAACGAAAAGCGCGGCCAGAACGGCCAGAATCCTCCAGCGATTCATACACTCCTCCCAAAATTTTCATTTGGCGTTTTCAGCTGGAGGCGAAAGCGCTTTACTCTTGCCCCAAATATACCACCATCGGCTTACTACACCAATTTTTTCTGCTTTTCCGCGAGCACCGGCACGGCAGCGCCATTCAAAATCACTTCCAAAGTCGCAAACAGCTCATTCGTTCGAATCGGTTTTGAAATATAAGCGTCCATTCCCGCCGCAAGACATCGCTCCTGATCGCCTTTCAATGCATTCGCGGTCATCGCCACAATCGGAATATGCCGCCCGCTTGATTTTTCTCCCTCGCGAATCGCGGCAGTCGCCTCGAAGCCGTCCATCTCGGGCATTTGTACGTCCATCAGCACCAACTCAAATTCTTCCTGCGCTAAACGAGCCAGCGCTTCGCGACCGTTGCCCGTCACCGCCACCCTGTAGCCTCTTTTTTCCAACAGCCGCACGGCCAGCGTCTGGTTCACGGCATTGTCTTCCACCAGCAGGAGGCGCGCGCGTTTCCGGTCCTCCCGCAGCGTGTGGCGCGTCACCAGCGCCGCTTTCTCGCGCGGCCGGTTCTCCAGCACATTCGCGAACGCTTCCAGCAGTTCGCCCTGCCGCACGGGCTTCATCAGGTACGCGGAAATTCCCAGGTTACGGCAACGCGCCGCGTCGCCCAGATGACCCGCGGAAGTCAGCATCATGATGGATGCGCCTACCAGGCCCGGTTCGTGCTGAATCCGTTCCGCCAGCGTGAATCCGTCCATCCCGGGCATCTGCCCATCCAGCAAGATCATCGAAAAAGGCCGCCCCGCAACCTTCGCGGTTTTCAGCGCTTCCAGCGCCGGTGCGCCGCCGTCAACCGCCGTCGGATTCATGCCCCAGCGCAACAGAATCCCGAGCAGCATTTTTCGATTGGTGTAATTATCGTCCACGATCAGCACTTTCAGATCGCGCAGTTGTTCCGGTAGCAGTGCCGCCGGTCGGCGCGTGGGCTCCCTTTGTATGCCCAATTGCACCGTGAAGTGGAACGTGCTTCCTTGCCCGACTTCGCTTTCCACCCACAATTTCCCGCCCATCATCGCCACCAGCCGCGTGCAGATCGCCAGTCCCAGCCCGGTGCCGCCAAACTTGCGAGTCATCGAGCCATCGGCCTGCGAAAATGCCTCGAAGATTTTTTGTTGATGTTCCTGAGGGATGCCCGCACCCGTGTCTCGCACCATGAAATGCAGCGTCATGGTGTCCTGCTCGTGGGAATCTTCGCTGACGCCGATAAACACCTCGCCGTGCTCCGTGAACTTCATCGCATTTCCCACCAGATTGATCAGCACCTGGCGAACGCGCCCCGGATCGCCGATCACCGCTTCGGCCACGCTCGGCAGCACCTCATACACCAGCTCGAGCCCCTTTTGATCCGCGCGAATGCTCAGGGATTTCATCGTCTCGTCCAGGCTTTCGCGCAAGTCAAATGGAATCTCTTCGAGTTCCATCTTGCCCGCTTCGATTTTCGAAAAGTCCAGAATGTCGTTGATGATCGAAAGCAGCGATTCCGCCGAGATGCGGACTAGCCCCAGGTGTTCGCGCTGTTCCGTAGTGAGTTCCGTGTCCAGCACTAGCTCCGTCATTCCCAGTATCCCGTTCATCGGAGTGCGAATCTCGTGGCTCATCGTCGCCAGGAAGGAGCTCTTCGCTTCATTGGCCGCCTCCGCGGCGCGTTTGGCTTCTTGCAGGTCTTGTTGCGCAAGCACTTGCTCGGTCACTTCCACGGCCGTTCCCAATACAAACTGCGCTTTGCCCGCCGAGTTTTTCAGCATCGAAAGCTCCACGTTCGCCCACACCAGCCTCCCGTCACGCAATACGTACCGCTTCTCCATCGGCAGGTGCTCGCACTCTCCCTCCAGCATCGCCAGGAATTGCAGGCGCTGCCTCTCGCGGTCCTCCGGATGGGTTAGTTCGTCGAACACCGTCACGTTTTGCATTTCCTTCGCCGCGCAAGCCAGCATTTGCTCGTAGGCGCGATTCACCGTTAGCCCACCGGTCGTCAGGTCCGTGATCGCGATCCCAATCGTCGCTCCGTCGAAAACCGCACGGAATCGTTCTTCGCTATCCCGCAACGCTGCTTCCACTTTCTTGCGCTCGCTGATATCCACGAACGTCACCACCGACCCGATCACTTTGCCCTTCCGGTTGATCGGATGAGACCAATACTCCGCCGGAAAGCTGCTGCCATCCTTTCGCCACAGCACTTCATCGTCAACATGCGTCGTGCTGCCAGTCTGAAACGCTTCGTAGATATGGCATTCGGTGACGGGATAAGGGCGGCCATCGGCCCTGGTATGGTGAATCAGGGCGTGAACATTCTTCCCCAGAATCTCTTCCGCGGATTCGAATCCCAACAATTTCAGGAACGCCTCGTTGCAAAACGTGCCCGCTCCGTTGGCGTCAATTCCGTAAATCGATTGCGGCGCCGACTCTAGGACAAGCGTCACCAGCTTGTTGCTCTGTTCGACTTGCGCTGAAAATCGCCGGTCCAGCAGCGATGTCATCACCGTGAATCCCAGCAAGATGAACGTCACCACCACGATCCCCGCCACTCCCAACGCCGATATGCTCAGCGCATGCGACAGATCGCCATAATCTCCCGGTGCCGCTGTGAATCGCGCAGCCGCCATTCCCGTGTAATGCATTGCCGGGATGGCTGCTCCCATCACCATCGCGCTCAACGCTTTCCGCCATCCTCCTGAAGTGGTTTCCCCGCGAAAATGAAACGCCAGAAGCAGCGCCACGAACGAAATCACGATCGCCAGTGATACCGACACCGCGACGATCGCTGTCGAGTAGCTGCACATCGCCGGCAAACGCATTGCCGCCATTCCGATGTAATGCATTCCCGCGATCGCGCTTCCCATAAACACACTGCCGATCGCCGCTCGCGGTAAACCCATTTCCTCCCGGCTCGCCACAAATAGAGCAATCGCCGATGCAAAGATCGCCGCCAGCAGCGACAGCAAAACCGTCGGCCAATCGTATTGCACTGGAACCTGCAGCTCCAAAGCCAGCATTCCCACGTAGTGCATGGACCAAATTCCCAGCCCCATCGCCGCCGCGCCGCACGTTAGCCACACCATGCGCGCCACGCCTCGCGCCGCTGTCACTCTCCCGGCAAGGTCCAGCGCCGAGTACGACGCCAACCCCGCAATCAACACGGACAATGCCACCAGCCGGTAGTCGTATGAACCCACCATGATGTGTGCAGACGAAACCACTACGCCTCCTCCGCCGCCTGAAAAATGGAAGCCGCGCGAATTTCGTTGATTCACAAAAACTCGCGACATAGCTCCGCTGGCTAGCAGTCCCGGCGATGACCGAACAAACGATCACGCCAGCGGTCGACCGGAGAGGACAGTCTTGGACCAGTGGAACACTACGGAAGGGATTCCAGTTTGACTCAGCCGCGCGCCAAGTCAAGCCTGCCGCAAAAATCTCAACGCATTAGTAACGGGCGGCACGCCGAAAACCGCGCATGCTACACTCCGCCCGTGGGCAGTCCGTCATATCTCAATCCAGCCGCGCTCGCCGTTGCGCCACTGCCTCGCACGGAGCGTGCTTGAACTGCCCGAAATGCAACGCGAAGCTCGTCCCCAAACCGGTCCCCGGCGCCATCCGTTTTCCGTAGCGCCTCGAATGCCCCGAACACGGCTGGCTCAAAGAAAGAGTAAAGCCGATTCGCATGCGCTTCCACAAAGACGCACCCAATTGGTGAGTGAGGACGTAGGGGCACGCCATGGCGTACCCGCTGTCCTGCACGGCACAGTGTCTGACATCCAAACGATTTTGTGGAACCCGACGCAGCAGCACCGTGCGCCTCGGCGCGTCTCCCGCCCGCCTAGGCCGCTCCATCCGCAGCCGGTCCCGCATCCCGCAGCGCCTCCGCCCCAACGGGCAAGCCATCCGCCGCCGCTACCACCACCGACAATCCCGCCGTCCCTCCGTTCCAATTCTCTCGCGGCGCACCTTCCTGCGCGTCCCACCCAATCACCTTGAAGATCGTCAAAAAATCCTGCGCGTAATCGAACGCGTCGCTCGCCCCGCGCTGGTAGCACACGTCCACCCGTTGCGCGGGAAACGTGAGCAGCACCTGGATCAGCACCGCCTTCTGATGCGTGCTCAATCTTCGCGCGCTCGTTTCCATGGCTCGTCCCGGCCAGTGTTGTCCCAGGCGCGCGCCAGTGTCAATCATTCCTATTGACTCGCACGTGCGCCGAAAAAAAATCGAAAATCATCCCTCCGGAAAAATACGCTGGCCTCAAACTGTTCGCGCGGACAGTTGTCGCAATCCTCTCGCTGTTGCATCATCCCCTCGCGTTGCGGAGTCGCCCAGCCACTACAAATTCCACGGCCGCAACCCCGTGGAGTTGCGCGCCTACAGATCTCGTTTAAGGAGTCGTCGAAAATGAATGTTCGCAGATCTCTGCTGGCAGGGGTGTGTCTCGCCGCAACTTCCGCCGTCACCTTCGCGCCGCCCGCGCACGCGCAAGCCTGCAATTCCGGCCAGGATGCCGCCGTCGAATGTTTCGTCGGTTACGCCGTGCACACCAATCTCGTCTCCCTGCAATACGGCATGACCATGACGCAATTCAAGCAGTACGGCGTTTCCGTTTCGAAGATCGTTCAAACGCAGCCCACATCTCTCTGCGTGGTCGCGCTCGCGAGCGCCGTGGCCGACGCGCTTCCGCCGACCAACTCCGATGGTTCCGCCAACTCCGCCGCGCAAACTGCCGCCATGAATTCCATCGTGGACGCCGGAATCGCAAGCAACTTCATCACCGTTCCGGCCGAAACCAATTCGCAAGACCTGAAATGGTTTTCGCTCGATCTCGTCCGCGTGATGAACCCGGACAACGGCATTCTGCTTTCGCCCGGCACCATGCTGCGCGTGATTGATTCTTACGTGGTCAGCGCCACCACCAGCGGCACGGTGAATTGGACGCAAGCGAATTCCGGCATCGCCACAATGATCAATAGTCTCGCCAGCGCCGGCCTGCTCAAGCTTCCAGCCGCAATCACCACGGCCGAAGCCATCCAATTTGCGCAATCCCTCGCGCAAACCACCTACGCCTACAGAATCGCCACAGGCCGCGCATCGCTCTAACACGACCACGTCGCTGGCTCAAAAGTGGCTGACCGTCCGCCGGAACACATTGAAGTAGCGGAAGGCCGCGAGGCCGTTCCTATCGCCCCTACTTCGTCGCCTCCAAAATTCTTTCCACCGCGTACTCCAACCCCTTGTCTGTACTCACCGCCACTCGCTCCGCCAACTCCGGCGAGCATTCCGCTACTTGGCGAAACCCCACCTTATGCCATACCGGCAAAATCGCCTTCTTGCGATCGACTTCGCGACTGGCCAAATCCTTCAACTCTTGCTCCGGCCACCGCTTCCCCAAAAAATGTTCGCTCAGGATCACGATTCCCCGTCGCGAACGCGACAACCCATAGTCCACGCACTTCTGCAAATTGTCGCCGCCCTTCAACGAGTAATCCACGTACCACACGAGCACCCCTCGCGCATTCAGAGCATCAGCCAAAGGACGCGCGATCGCCTCCTGATCCTCCACCGCATAAACCATGAAAAAATCCCAGTGCTGGCGTACCTCCATCAAGTGTTCGTTTCGTCCCACTCGGTTTGCGCCCCCTACCGAATCTATCGGCGCAACATCCTCCTCGCCCCACCCGAAGCTGTCTGTCGCTCACCCGACTGAGCCAAATGTTTGTACGCGGATATCCGGCGACGCGCGCAGGCGCGAGTGGCTTTCAACTTTGAACTGTTGACTGTGAACTGTTAACTCGCCGCGACCTAGGAACTATAACAATGGCTGAAGATACTCGAAGCTGATGCGCAGGCTTTCCATTGCGGGGGTGTCGCCAGAATCGCGTTCAACATAAAAATGCTTTACGCCGATCTTTTCCGCGGCAGCCAGGGTGGGCTTCCATTGAATTGTGCCGGACCCGACTTCCGTAAAATGTTCGGCGGCCGCATCCTTCACTTGTGAAGTGGGGAATCCGGACTTGCGATCCTTCAGATGCACTTCTTTGATGCGGTTGCTGTATCGGTCCAACATCTTCAGTGGATTTTCGCCGGCTTCCTCGATCCAGTAGCAGTCCATCTCCAGGCAAACCAGTTTCGGATCGGTGCCCTGCATCAGCGCCGCGAAGCCAGTCGTCCCGCCAAAGCGCTTAAATTCATAATTGTGGTTATGAAAACCGAGCTGCATCCCGGCCTGCCGCACTTTCTCGCCCCAAACGTTCAACTGTTCGGCCGCGCGCCGGAAGCCGTCCAGCTCGTACCACATTTTTTCCGGCAGCATCGGACAGATCATGTACGCGACACCAAGTGTTTTCGCGTAATCAATCTTGGACTCGAGGCCGTCGTAATCGAAATGTCCGCTGGGGACGCGCAACCCGTGATCGGTGATCATGCGCCGCAATTCCGCGGCGGGATGCGTGTAAACGTTCCAGTACGTTTCCACTTCCCGGTAGCCGATTTTGCGCACGGCGGCAAGAACGCCGGGAAGATCCCGCTCGGCGTCGTCGCGCACGGTGTAAAGCTGCACGCCCAGAGGACGATGCGCCGCGCCCGCCCCCGTCATGATGCCTGCGCGCGCAAATTTTCCGGCAGCCAATGCGCCGGCACCCGCAAGCGAAAGCTTCAGAAATTCGCGACGGCCAGTCATGGACAAGGTCACTATCTCCAGGTAGAAATTTTCACCGCGCTGATGAGTCAGCGCGATCCTTCACTTCGCCGGCAGCAGTTCGTAGCTCACGAACGCAAGTTCCTTGCCGTCCGGCGACCACGACGGCACATTAATCGTCCCCTGTCCGCCAAACAATTTTGCCAGAACAGTGATTTTTTTGTCGCTCAACGACATCAACCGCAGCATCACATCCTTGTTCTCTGGATGCCCGGTGACGCTCTTGTCGTAAGAAAGAATCACCATCCACTTTCCGTCCGGCGAAATATGCGGAAACCAATTATTGAATTCGTCGTCGGTGATTTGCGTCTGCCCGCTGCCGTCCGCACGCATCCGCCAAATCTGCATGATGCCGGTGCGCACGGAATTGAAGTAAATGAATTGACCGTCCGGCGAATACTCCGGGCCGTCGTCGAGTCCCTTCGCAGTAGTCAGCCGCGTCTCTTCGCCGCCGCTAACGGGAATACTGTAAATGTCGAATTCGCCGCCGCGCTCGCCCACAAACGCCAAAGTCTTGCCGTCCGGCGACCACCCATGCCAATACGATGGCGAATTCTTCGTGATTCGCCGCGGCACGCCGCCGCCAATCGGGACAATATATACACGCGAATTGTGCGGCTCCTGCGATTGGTCGCTGATAGCAAGCTCGGTCGCATCGGGCGAGATGCCGTGGTCGTTGTTGCACTGGATCGCAAAACCGGTGTCAATCACTTGCGGCGTCCCACCGGTCACGGGCAGCTGGTAGATGCGTCCCTTCTGGTTAAAGAGGAATGAGCTCCCGTCACGCATCCAGTTCGGCGCTTCAAAACGTTCCGGCGCAAGATACACCACGCGACGATCCCTCGACCCGACGTTGATCACTTCCAGCGAGCTGTAAAGAGTGGTCGGCGCCCCGGCAGCAGGCGCGGCAACCGCCTGCAGCTCCACATTTGAAAATTTAGCCTTCGCCACCGCATTTTTATCGTGCGCGCACACTCCGATCCCCACATAAAGTTTCCCATTCATTGGAATGCGCATCGCCGCGCCCGAAGGCAAAGGCTCGCCATCGCTCGTGGTGCTGAGCAGCACGTAAACGTAGTCCCCGCGCTTTTCGATGCGCAGCCGCTGCGGTGCCGCCACATTCGACTCGATCTCGTGCGTCGCCGCCCCTTTTTCCTCGCGATATTGCAAGGAAGCAAGCCCGTCGCCATGCAACGCCACGTCGGCATATGCCGAATCCGCGTCCAGGCTCTGCCGCAGCATCAAGACAGCCTTGCGATGCTCGTTGCCGCCGCTTCCGACAAACGAAATATCCGCCGTCAGCGCAACGTCACCAGAAACCTCCTTCCACGCGAATTGAAAATCGTCCGCAGCAAGCCACATATTCTCGCCGCTTCCGCTCACAGTGTATGTGTTCGTCGCAACGTCGTATTGCACCGACCCCGGCTGAAGAACCGTGCCGACATCCCCATGGCCTTCAAATATGCCCACCGACGCGGACGCCGGCGCCGCGGAACCTTGCGTAGCAAGTCCCATTCGCGCGATCGCCACCAGCGGCACAATAGAAACCAACACACAAATCCAGCCGATGCGTTTCTCGTTCATGAAGCGATCTCCATTCCACTACCAGCCGGGCAACTGTCAGGCCCAGCGCCCAGCCTACGCGTCGCAGCTTTTACTTAGCAACGTGTATCGTCTGAGCGAAGAATCAATTACAAGATGGTCGTCTGGCTCAAGGCAGCCGCCGCCCGGCCTCCGCCACTGCAAAAAGTGGTACCGTTCCCACTATCTCGCTTGAACTTATAGAACTCTTGAATCTTTGCCGTCAAATGAAAATTCGCTCCCGCCGTCATTTCTCTCTGGTGCCGTGCGAGAAACCTGGGCGCGCTCCACCGCGCCGTCGAAATTCGCCCCATGGTCCGCCCAATTAGCGCGCGTCTTTTCGTTCCGTTGCACCCGCGCGCACCGCGATTTGCGCTATGATGGCGCGTTTCGTTGCCACCGGTTTTCAAGAGTCAGCCTGTCGCTTCTGCGCCAGAGGAAGGCATGGCCAAAAAAGCCACTCGTCCGCCGACGATTGAAGACGTCGCCCGCGAATGCGGCGTCGGCAAGATGACCGTCTCCCGGGTGATCAACGGTGGAAACCTGGTGAGCGCGGCCACCGCAACACGAGTCCGCGCGGCGATACGAAAGCTTGGCTATGAACCCAACGAAGCAGCGCGCCTTCTGAAGGGTCAGGCTTCGCACACCATCGGCCTGATTATCCCAGACCTTGCTGATAGATTCTTCTCGACCTGCGCCCACGCGGTTCAGCAATTTGCCGCCAAGCATCGCTACGTCACGCTGCTCCTGGCTTCCGACCGCGATAGTGACAGCGAAGCCCGCGAGCTAGCCATGATGAAGGCGCGGAACATTGCCGGCGTCCTTCTCGTTCCCACCAGCCCAGACAGCATCGCACAGTTGCGAGACGTTCGCGCCAGAGGGCTTCCCGTCGTCATGATGGACCGTACATTTCCTGGCCTGGATGCCGGCGAAGTAATGGTAGAGAACGCGCAAGGCGCCGCGAAGGCCGTCCATCATCTGGTCGAGCACGGCCATCGCAGCATCCTGTGCGTCGGATACGACAGCCAGTTCAACTCTATCGCCGAACGAATTGAGGGCTACGAAGAGTCCATGGCCGAGGCCGGGCTGCATTCCGAATTGATGATTGCCGACGAACCCGCGGCCCTGGTTCCCCGGCTTTTGAAGCATTTGCGCGGCCCCAAAAAGCCGACTGCGCTTTTTTCCTTGAATGGCGTCACCACCGTGAATGTTCTGCAGGCTCTGCAGCGCGAGAACATCCGCGTGCCGGAAGAACTCGCGATCATTGGCTTTGACGATTTCGAAATGGCTGGCTTGTTAAGCGTTCCGCTGACGGCCGTGCGCCAGCCCGCCGCTGAACTGGGCCGAACGGCCACTCGTATGTTGCTGGACTGGATCCGCTCAGGCGGTCCCGATTTGCGTGCGGTCAACCAACGGATTTTATTGCCCACCGAGTTGGTGATCCGCCGTTCGTGCGGATGCGAAGTAATCCGCAAGGCGCGCGAATGACGCCGCCGCTGCATCCGTACCCCCAGAACTAGTACGCGTACCTGATTGAGAAATGGCGAAGTCAACGCGCTCTTCGTCCAATTATTTTGACGTATACTGGTACCGTTACCAGCGGGGAATTCACGTTGCAGGGCATCAAGGGGCCAATTTTAGTCTTCGATGTAGGCGGCAGCCACATGGCTGCGACCGTTTTCGATCTGCAATCCAACACCATTAGCGAGGTTCGCGACCTGAGCCTGCCGCCCGCCGCAGAAACGGAAACGTTCTTCAAGACATTTGAAGAACTCGCAAGCCTTACACTTCCAGCTCCTTCTGCGCCCTGCGGAATCTCCATCGCTATTCCCAGTCCCTTCGACTACGAACAAGGCATCAGTCACATGCGGCACAAATTTCAGTCGCTGTACCGCGTGAATCTGCGCTGCGAGCTTTCCCGACGCATCGGGTGTCCGCCGGATCGCATTCATTTCCTGAACGATGCCGCGGCATCGCTGATCGGAGAGATGGACCAGGGAGCCGCACGCGGCGCGCGACGCGCGATTGGCCTTACTCTCGGGACCGGAGTGGGTTCCGCATTCGCCGCGGATGGCAATATCGTGGTCGAAGGCCCGGGTGTTCCGTCAGGGGGCGAGATCTGGAATCAGTCCTATCGCGACGGCATAGTTGAAGATTACGTTTCCACGCCCGCGATTCAGCGTACCTTTGCGGAGCTCACGGGAAAGCGTTTACAGGTCTGCGAAATCGCCTCCTCGACGTCGCACCGTCAGGAAGCACAGCAGGCATTCGAAAAGTTCGGAAGGGAACTCGGCACCGTGCTGCGCCAAATCAGCGTTGCATTTGTGCCCGACCGCATCGTGCTGAGCGGGGGAATCGCGCGCGCCGCGGACCGCTTCCTCCTCGCCGCGAAAGAACAATTGGGCGAGTATCAAAACCGATTAGTTGTTTCGGAACTGTTCGAGCGCGCACCGTTAATCGGCGCCGGCATCAGCTGGATGAATCAGAACGCAGCGGGAAACGCGCCGATGCAGCGGGAAGAGCCCTAACGTCGCTCTCCCCGCCATTGAACGTCAGCGCAACATGCCGAGCAGGTACAGAATCAGCACGATCACCAGCACCGTGCCGACGACTCCCATGCCGCCGCCGGCGCCCCATCGCGAATAGCCGTAGTAACCGCCGCCTCCGGCAAACAAGAGCACCAGCAGAATAATCAGTAGCAACATCGAGAATCTCCTTTCGCCTTATGCAAGCCAGCGTTTTCAGTTTGTAAATGAAGCCCCGTGCAACAAACTTTCCGCGCGAGCGCGATGAACTATGGATTCGCCGTGCGCGCCTTTGTTGTAGAGGGTGACGACGCTTCGCCGGTGGACGAGATATCTTCCGCGCCGGTTCGCTTCATGATTTCCTTGGCGCGCTCGATCTCTTCCGACGTGTCGCAATGCACCGAAAGAAGAATGCCGCCCTTTTGCAACCGTCCTTCGTAGCGCTTCGCTTCATATTCCGGAATGCCCATGCCGATCAGCGCCCCGGTAAATCCGCCCACCGCTCCGCCAACACCCAATCCCGCGAGTCCCGCCACAATCGGTCCAGCCGCGATCAGCGGACCAACTCCTGGTATCGCCAGAGTTCCCATGCCGACGAGCAATCCCAGCGCGCCGCCCAAAACCGCTCCGGAACCCGCGCCGGCCGCCGCGCCTTCCGGAGCCTTCGTGGCCTTTTCGGTCGCGATAGGACGATTGCCGAGGTTATCGGGAAGCAAAGCCGAAACAGCCGAAGGAGAGAAGCCCGATTTCACCAACTCGTCCGTCGCCGTGTCAGCGGACGCCAGAATGGTGTAAATCCCGAACACTGCCGTTTTCTTGTTTTCCATTTTTGAATCTCCTGTTTGTGAAAATTGACCGTTCGCGAAAATTACCCGCCATTGAAATTCAAAACTTTGCGCGTTCTTACTGGTTTTTCGGAGTAGCGATCGTCAGTTGATCGTCCACGTTGCCGGCGCCCGCTACCGCTTCGGCTTTCGCTGCGATGGCGGCCTTCTCATCTTCCGAGCGCACCGGGCCCTTCAGCGTCACGTGGCCGTCTCGCGTGATGATCTTGATGTTGTGCGCGTAAGTCGAAAGCGACTTGTCTTTCGTCAGCGAGCTGCGAATCTGCTTCGTAGTTTCGCGATCGGCCGGATTCGCTTTTTGCTGCTGCGCCGTCATCGCACCCTTGCTGGCGTCCCCTTGATTTGTCTTGCTGTTGTCCGGCGCAGGTGATTGATCCTGCTGCATGGGTCCCGCCAGTAACGAGCCGGCAAAAAGCAGCGATGCTCCGGTTGCCATCAATCCTTTTCTAATCCGCATTGCGGCCTCCTTTTTATTCCTGCGAATACGCGACGCAACATCGCGCGAATCGCGCAGCCAACTCCAATTTCTCAACTTCGTAGTGCAGATGCCCACTGGGTTGAACACTCTGCGGGCATTGCTAACGGCGGGACAGCATCACGCTGTTCTTTATACTTTTCGCGCCAGCAAGCCACCATACGGAGAAACGGGTACCGGTGGATAATGAAAGCTGTAGCGCGGGCCGCGAAGCCTGCGTGCGTCATGGGTGATTAACTTGACGTTGCGAAAGTTTGTGGGATATACGACAAATGTGGCGCTAGACTTGGATTGTGACTTCGGCCGCGCCATGAATATCGAATCCGCTGAAAGGAAAGGAGCAAAACGATGGCGACTCAACCCCAGGTAAGCTTAGTCCCGCCCTTCACTCGAGAAACCGCCGCGCAGAAAGTGTGCAAAGCCGAAGACGCATGGAATTCACGCGACCCTCAACGCGTCTCTCTCGCATATACCGTCGATAGCCACTGGCGCAACCGCGCGGAATTCATCAACGGCCGCGAACAGATCATTCAATTCCTCACGCGCAAATGGAATCGCGAACTCGATTACCGCCTCATCAAAGAGCTCTGGGCTTTCGACGAAGCCCGCATCGCCGTCCGCTTCGCCTACGAATGGCACGACGATTCCGGCCAGTGGTTCCGCTCCTACGGAAACGAAAATTGGGAATACGACGCGCAAGGCGTAATGCATCACCGCTACGCGTCCATCAACGATCTCCCGATCAAAGATACCGAGCGCCTCTACCACTGGCCGCAAGGCCCGCGCCCGCAAGAACATCCGGGGCTAAGCCAACTAGGCCTCTAACGCGCGCCTCACTGCGCACCACCTCCAATTCCGATTCGCGCGCACGATCGCGTCTCAACTCGGCACGGAATTCCCGGGCGACACTACGCGATTGGGCGATCGGAAAGCGCTCGCGCCTGCTCGATTGCTCCGAGTCAACCCGACGTGTCGAGAGGGACGAGGCCAAAACAGCCAGCGGCAAACTAAGATGGTCAATGAACTGACCCCTGCGATAAACTTTGAATCTAGAGCAGGGCACACAGGATGCGCAGGCAAGAACTCACCGTAACCGCCGCTGGGAAACAGAGGGAGATTGAGTGCCGCGGTCTCTTTGCCGGCGAAGAATCCGCATATGCGAAATTCGCTCGCGACGCTTGGGGGCAACATTCCCGGCAGAGCGATCCTTCATTCCTGGATTGGTCGTACAAAGAAAACCCCTACACGCTGGGGATTGAACGAGACCTGCTCGTTCTGAGTGATGGCGGCCAAATAGTTGGATCGCATCATCGGATGAGAGTTCCGTGGCGTGTAAACGGCGAGCGACAGATTGTCCCCGCACTTCACGATCTTTTTGTATTCGAATCGCATCGCGGTCAATCAGGCCAGGACAATTTGGTGCCTCCCGGCCTTCGGCTGATGTTGGCCGCATTGGAAAAGGAGGCGCACGTTGCAATATTTGGCCTCAATCCAATTGCCGACACGATTTACGAGCGCATGCGAATTCCCAAGATCGAAGTGTTCTGGCTGCAAAACGTCCGGAGCAGAGTGAAAGCCGGGATGCAGATTGCCGCATCGGCGTTGGGATGGACTGTGCGCGCGCGGCGAGAAGCCAGTCGAGATGTCCGACCAAGTCACGGACACGAAATTTTAAGGACTGCGGCTCCCACCGACGACGACCTGTCAGCGGCCCTCAGCGTTTCAGCCACCACCGCCACTCACCCGGACTGGGATCTCGCTTCGTTTCGTTGGCGTTTCTTTCATAAGCTGGGTCCACGCAACATTCTGTTTCTTGCGCGCAAACATGGCGACGTTCTCGGCCGAGCCGTCGTCTCGATTGGTATGAGGAATGGCGTTGCTGTAGCTCGCATAGTGGACCTGGTGTTTCAGGACCAGGATTGCCTGCAAGGACTATGCGCAGAAATGGATCGCAGTTTTTCTGAGATTGGCGCTCCGCTGTGTCTCGCGGTCACCGGTTCCACCGATGTCGCTCAATGTCTGCGAAGGGCCGGTTGGGAAGATCGCAACAAGCCGATCGGTGCTCGCTGGTTCGCCCGTAGGAAGGAAGCTCGTCCGATGGATTTCTCGATCAGCGGAGGCGCTTGGGACTTTGGCTGCGATACCCGTATCGGGGACTAGCATGACGGAGCCGACCGTCGTCATCAGCCTGGACCTGGAGTTGAGCTGGGGCAGCTTCGATCACTCCTATGGCCCGGAACTGTTGCAAATGGCGCGATGGACGCACGACGTCGGAGTCCCCAATTTACTGAATCATCTGACGCGCAATAATCTGTGCGCATCATGGGCGGTGGTCGGCGGGATGATGCGGTCATCCTTGCCCGACGTGTCCAAAATGCCAGAAGTCCACTTTCCTCACTTTCCGAAACCGTGGTTCGAGTATGTTCCAAACACGGGCGACGAGTCCGCGCATCCTGAATGGTTCGGGGCGTCTCTGGTGGAAATGATCCGGAAAGCGCAGCCACAGCAGGAAATCGGATTCCACTCATTCTCTCACGTGATATTTGGACTGCCGGGAATGACGCGAGAAAGGGCAATTGCTGAGCTTCAATCTTGCGCTCAGCTAGCGCGCGAGCTTTCGTTCCCGACCACGTGTTTCGTCTTTCCTCGAAATTCTGTAGCCTACCTGAGCGAGCTTTGTGACGCGGGATTTACCTGTTTTCGGGATGTCGATGAAATGCCCTTTCGTTTTCGCAGCAGTAAGTTAACGTCCATGGCAGCGGTGCTTGCAGACTTCACGGGATTGGCGCCTTCGATCGTTGAGCCTTCGCTTAAGCAGGGAGTCGTTTCGATTCCGGGGTCGCTGATGGTGCGGTATGCTGGTGGTTGGCGCAAGTACATACCGGACGCAAACCGCTTGCGCCGGTTGAAAAAAGGATTGGAGCGCGTGCGGCGCAGCGGAGGAATCTTTCACGTTTGGTTTCATCCGGAAAATCTCTACGCGGAAAGACCGCGCCTAGAGAACGTGGTTGCGAGCTTCTTCGACGAATTGGGCGCCATGGTTCGCCGCCGGGAAGTGCGATGCCTGACCATGGGGCAGATTGCCGAAGAATACCAAACGAACAGGACGTCGCCTCAGGCGGTTGCGCCTCGCGCGGCCAGTGCAACGGGTTAAGCGGATATTCGCATGGTGGCGCATTCTATGAAACTAGGCTCCATGTCCGCCGCGGTGCTGCTGCGCAAAAGAAAGTCGTTGTTGCGCGAGTCTCACTCGGCGCCAAATTTGACCCAAGTTCGCGTCGCGATATTAGGTGGGTCGACCACGAATGAGATTGCTGATTTCATCGAGTTGCTTCTTCTAGAAAAGGGAATCGAACCGGTCTTCTACCAATCAGGATTCAACAGGTATTTTGAGGAATCAGTTCTCGATCCGTCGCCGTTAATCGAATTCAACCCCGACATCGCGTACATTCACACATCGCAAGCCAACATACAGGCATTCCCGCCACTGGACGCCACCGAATCTCAATTGCAAGGATGCGTACAATCCGAGTTGCAGCGATTTGCCGCCATCTGGCAATCATTGACAAACAACACGCACTGCACGGTAATTCAGAACAACTTTGAGCCCCCAGCCGCACGAATCCTCGGCAATTTGGACGGTGTTGTGCCCGGCGGACAGACGCGGATGGTGAATTGCCTCAACTCGGAGTTTGCCCGCGAGGCCAATTCAAACAGCAGGTTGATCATAAATGACATCAACGCAATCGCAGCGTCGCTCGGCCTGATCCATTTCCATGATGCGAGGAGATGGTTCAGCTACAAACTAATCACCAGCCCTGAAGGCAGCCTCGAAATCGCGAAGTCAGTCACAGCGATTATTTCCGCCCTCTACGGCCGCTCCAGAAAGTGCCTGGTCCTCGACTTGGATAACACTCTTTGGGGAGGCAGCATCGGAGACGAAGGCGCGGACAAGATCAGAATTGGCAAGGAAACTCCCGAGGCTGAAGCTTACACCGCATTCCAGGAGTACTGTCTGCGCCTAAGAGAACGTGGCGTGCTGCTGGCCGTATGTTCGAAAAACTCCGAAGAGACTGCAAAAGAAGGTTTCGCCCATCCGGACTCGCTCTTGAAGCTGAGCGATTTCTCGTGCTTCAAAGCCAACTGGAATCCTAAACACGAAAACATTGCCGCCATCGCCAAAGAGCTGAATATCGGCCTGGAAAGCATGGTCTTTGTGGACGACAGCGCCGCGGAGCGCGAACTCGTCTCCGCCCAACTGCCCATGGTGGCGGTGCCCGACGTCGGCAG
Organism: Candidatus Acidiferrales bacterium; assembly: GCA_049287725.1. Classification (GTDB taxonomy): domain Bacteria; phylum Acidobacteriota; class Terriglobia; order Acidiferrales; family UBA7541; genus Palsa-295. The sequence goes on from JBAQGJ010000057.1 coordinate 67,238, forward strand.
CGATATCACGAATTTCATCGCAATTTTGGATGGCGCCCGCTATTTCGAGCCGGCCGCGCTGACGAACGAAGACCTCAGCCGGGGAAAACAGTACGAAGCCAATTCTCAAAGGGCCCTCCAGCAAAGCCAATTCGCGAGCTACGAGGATTATCTCGATTCGCTGGAAATGAGCGCGGAAATTGGCGCTTTTCGGCCGGTTTACCTCGAACGGATCGCGCAACTCACAAACAAGACCAATCAGTTCAATCTTACGACGCGCCGTTACACGCCAGCGGAAATTGAAACGATTGCCGCGGACCCTGGCTACCTCACGCTCTATGGCAAGTTGTCCGACAAATTCGGCGACAATGGCTTGATCTCCGTGATCATCGGCCGGCAAGAACTTCGAACTGTGCACCTCGACCTGTGGCTGATGAGCTGTCGCGTCGTGAAACGCGACATGGAATTCGCCATGTTGGACGCCCTTGTCGCAGCCTGCCATGAACGGGGAGTGTTGGAAATTCTCGGATACTATCTGCCGTCGCAGCGAAACAGCATGGTTTCAGATCTCTACGCAAAGCTGGGATTCAATCGAGTTGCCCAAGAGGAAGACGGCAGATCGGTCTGGAAGCTGGAATTAAACGGTCAGTACGTTCCCAGAAACAAGCATATCCGGGAGCTCGTTCATGGCTGACCTCCTGGCAAGACTCGAACCCGTCTTTCGCGATGTCCTGGACAATCCCGGTTTGCGTCTCAGCGCGGACACCAGCGCGTCGAATCTGGAAGGTTGGGACTCTCTCGCGCACGTCAATCTCGTTTTCGCCATCGAGCAGGAGTTCGGCGTTCGTTTTACGCTGGAAGAGTTAGAGCACCTAAGGACAGTGGGCGACATAGTCGACCTGATGGAACGAAAAATGGCCTCGGGCGTCTGAGTTTTGGATCGAGTTCGTCGAAACACCTTCAATTGCGCCGTTCAGACTGCGAGCGCTAACTCGCCTGCTTCACTTAGATTCCTCCAAGAGTTCGATCAGCTGGCGAGTGGGTGTGTAAATCCACGCGATTCTTCGTCCGCAGAAAGCCACAGCAGGCACTGGCTGACTAACGAGCAAGCATCCTTTCGCGATAAGTTCCTCCAACCGCTCATCGAGCCGCGGTGTCTCGAAGCACATGTGATAAGCCCCGCCACCACGCTTTAGAACGCCTCGAATCGGAGAATCATCAGTCAGCGGAGCGACCAATTCAATGACGGCGTCGGCCGGATTGTCAGTGCCCAGGAAGCATACGGAGACTTTCTGTATCGGATCGTCGAATGGACCGGAGCGCAACGCATATCCAAGAATAGCCGTATAAGCAGCACAAGCTTCATCCAGCTTCGGCACCGCCACTCCCAAATGTCGAAATCTCATAACGACGTCAGTCCAATCCCCCGTCGGCGCGCAAAACCCTCTACGGTTCTAGCTCGGGGCGGCGCATCCCGTCGCTCAGCTCGCGAAGGGTACGCCCCGCGCGCGTCACTCCGTCTTCGCTTCCGGTAGCTCCAGATTATGGTCCAGCACCATGCTTCGATGAAGTAGCAATCGTGCCTGCTCGATTGCTTCCGTGGCGCCAATCTTTTCTCGTGTGGCCTCCGGCAAAAGAAGGAGTATGCCCACCAGCGACCAAACAGAATTTTCCAACTCCATCATTCGTTTTGCGATCTGAGGCCCGGATGTCTGCGCCTTGATGATCCTGTCTAATTCCACTTCGCCCTGAACCTCTTCTACGACCTGCTCAATTGCTGCTGTATCTTCATCAGCCCTGGGTGGCTGCGCCGTCGGAAACATTGCAATCTTGTCATTCATCGTCGTCTTCCTTTTCCCTCTCGCGTGATACTACCATTTTCGTGCTTCCATTAGAGTCGAAGCCAATCCCCGGTTCGGATCAAGCCGGACCGGAGTACACGCGATCTATCTCCCATCGTTTCCAGCAGTTTAGCCTGTACACACACCGTACATTTGCCTTCTGTTAACTAACATGTTATCATGGGTCGGGCTTTGTATTAACGCGCAACGGAGGAAGCGACGTGGTGCAGCACAGCGTGGCAATCATGGCTCGCAACAGCGATCCCACGCGCCCACGCGTTTTCGTGTCCCGCGAACGCCGCCTTCGTTCAATTCCCGCGGAAGCAACTCTCGAGCCGCCCAACGCCGCACGCAAACCGCATGTAACAATGTTACATCGCACTCTAATCGACACTCACCGCCGGCCAGCCCTCGCGCTAACCACCAAAATCAATCGCAAACCCCGCCGATTAGAAACCGTTGTATCTCATAGAAAACAAACGACCGCGACCCAAATCAATCGCAAACTTTGTGACACTCCCACGCAAGCATCCAAACAACGCAATTTTCAAAGTTCAAAAGTGGCGGATCAACAACGGAAGGATTTCAAAGGCAGCGGGACACAGCCACGAATCGCACGGGTGTGCGTCCCCGGTGCCTTCGCGGGACACAGATCGGAAGCGGCAGTTCACCACTCACCAATCACCAATCACGAATCACAAGTCACGGATCACGCAAAAAGTGGCGCGCCCGGAGAGATTCGAACTCCCGACCCTCTGGTTCGAAGCCAGATGCTCTATCCAGCTGAGCTACGGGCGCGTCCAGCGATTTTACCATCAGTGCTGGCGGAATGCGGCGGCTTCCATGGAGAGGGAAGGAGACGTCGAAGGAGCGAACGCCCGATGGTGCGCTCAACCACCACGCAGAAACGAAAGATACCATGCAACCACTTTTCTTCGAACTAGGGGGCGCTCATCGCGCCCAAGTCCGGCGGGTGAGTTGCGAACCGGCGCCAGACAACGCGCAAGGCAGCGACTATCGGCAGGGCGAGATAGACTCCGATGAATCCCCCGACCGCGGCGCCGGCCATCAACGTGAAAATCGCGAGAAGCGGATGGATCTCCAGTTCGTGCCCCATTACTCGTGGTGCGATCACATAGTCCATGAGCATGCGCCAAAGGCCGAGCAGCACAGCCATCCAGATCCAGTGCGCGTGGATGAGAGCGCCCAGGCTGACGATTGTCCCCGCCGCGATCATCTAGCCCGCGATTGGGATGAATTCCAGGGTTCCCGCCAACACGCCGAGCGCCAGAGTATGGGGAAAGCGCAGGGTCAAAGACGCAATGGACACGAACGCAAAAGAAAGCACGCCGAGCGTCACCTTGGCCCTGATGTAGTGCCGAAGCATCGTATTGAGCTCAGCGGCCAACGAGCAAAAGTCTTCGTAATTCTCCTTGGTCGAAACGAGGTGAATGACCTCGTCTGTGAGGCTTTCGCCGGCGCTGAGGAAAAAAATCGCCAGGATCGGAATTACGATGACGGCCCCAAACCCGGTAGTTGCGAATCGCTCTGCACTCCCGGTCATCTTCTCAATGTTGGAGCGATGCTGGATGAGGAATGATTTCAATCGAAGAGTCTGATTGTCGTGCCAGCCGTACTTGTTGCCGATATCCGTCGCAATTTCGCCGCTGGCCAGGCGATCGCTGAATGTCGGAAGCCGCTGTAACAGTTTGAGGCTGCTGCCGAGGGAGCCTGGCGCAAGAACATGAAAAGTGAGCGCAATCAAAATGAGCAGCCCGAGATAAGCTTCCGCAACATGAGGTCCCCGCAGGTTCTTAAAGAACAGGGAATGGCGCTGGTTAAATCGGACGAGCGGATCGATCAAATAGGCGAACAGGATGGCCAGGCAAAAGATGATGATGACCCCACGAGCGACGTAGACAAATGAGAGGGCCAGACCAAAAACAAGGATCGTCCACAGTATGCTTGCGGTACGACGATCAAACATCGACATGTTCGACCTGACGGCGGAGCAGTTCGCGCATTATTCGCTCTCCAGTTTTTCTTTGATGGAGACGAGGGCCCGTTCAAGCGACGAGCGCGTCTTATCGACCGCAACTTTTCGCACAATGCCGCCTTTGAACCCGGTCAACCCCGCTTGTTCAGAGCCTTTCAGGGTAATGAGATAGAAGCCGCGCTCCGCCGGCTGTTGGGAGTCATTTACACAGATAGAGAGGTCCAGAGCCGTTTCGAAGTAGTGGCTTGCGTAAAGCTGCTTTTCTGCAACCGCGTACGCCGGCTCATTGGGATTTTTGCCGCGGTACACGATGGTCTGGACCATGCGGAGGGTGGGCTTCAGTCCGAAATTAACCTTCTCCCAATAAAATTGCGTCTCAACGTTGTCCAGGTGAACGTTCGGGTAATCGAGGAGGTAGCGATCCAGATCCGGTAGATAAACAGGAAGAGCTTTGGACCGGCTCAACAGAGATTGAAATGTCTCGGCGACTGCCGCAGGGTTCTTCTTATCGCGGTAGGTTCCGAGCGCCGTATTGCCTCCCTGCAGATACTTCTGGAGGGCTTCCAGAGCCATCTGCTGCGCGAGATGGTCTACCTGGTTGGCCACATCCGGCGCCGACCAATTCACCGATTGTCGGAACGATTCCATCGTCTCAGCCGGAAGCTGAACCTCACAGTGTTCTGGCTTGCAATTTTTCAGGTCTTTGATGTCTTCCGCTTCCAGAGTAAAACCGCCGAGATCGGAAAGCTGCGGCGGATCGCTGAACTTCTGAATCGCGAGATAGTTGGGAAGCTTGCGCAAGGAATCCAAGTCCAGAGCTAACTTCAGGTACTTCTGCGGGGACGCCTTGATGTACACGGAGCCGAAGACGAAGACCTCATCCGGATTCCGTGAAGCAATGATTTTCGCGATCGCTTTTCCGCTTCGAATCTGTTGGATCTGATCGTCGCTCAGGCCGACGTACTCGCGAAAGAATTTATTCGGTTCGTCGGCCTGGTCGGTGGCGCGAACCGCTGCCTTGGTGAAGGGGAAGAGGCAAAGCACGAATATCACCGCGACTGAAATTCTGATGGTCATATGCCACCTTTCGGCTACACAGCTTCGAGCACAGGAATCTCCGCCTCTTCCTGGGTGTGCTCTATGCTCGCGTTAAGACTTCTGTAAATGCCAAGTTTCTTCATCCGGAAATAGAGGGTCGAGCGGTTCAATCCCAACCGGCTAGCTGCGCCGTTTGGTCCAGAAAGAACCCACCGGGTTTCTTTCAGGGTCGCCAGAATGTGATTGCGCTCAACCTCTTCCAGCGTGCGATAGCGTTCCATATTTTGACCCGGTGCGATTCGCGTATTCAAATCCCGTTGCGAAAGCCGCAACACAGGACCCTGAGTCAAGATGACTGCACGTTCGATCACGTTCTCCAGTTCGCGGATGTTTCCTGGCCACCGGTGGCGAATCAGAGCCTCCATGGTTTCCGAAGGGATCGTATCGATTGCCTTGTGCGTCCGTCGCGAGGCTTGTTGCACAAAGTGCTGGGCCAGTAGCGGAATGTCTTCTGGCCGTTCGCGCAGGGGCGGAACGTGGATGGGGAAAACATTCAGACGATAGTAGAGATCGCTCCTGAATTGCTTTTCCAGGATCATCTCCTCGAGATCGCGATGAGTGGCGGCCACGATGCGCACATCCACTTTCTGTGTCCGAGTGCTCCCCAAGCGCTCAAATTCCCGTTCCTGCAGGACACGAAGGAGCTTTGGTTGCAACTCGAGCGGGATGTCGCCGATTTCATCGAGGAACAGCGAACCTTGATGCGCTAGCTCGAGGCGGCCAATCTTTTGTGCGACGGCGCCGGTGAACGATCCCCTTTCGTGGCCAAAGAGTTCGCTTTCCAGCAGGCCGGTAGGGATGGCCGCGCAGTTGAGCTTTGTAAACGGCCGACCCGCGCGTGGACTGTTACCGTGAATAGCGCGCGCGATGAGTTCTTTGCCCGTGCCGGTTTCGCCCAGTAAGAGAACAGTTGAATCTCCAGTGGCAACAGTTTCGACCAGATGCAGCGCGCGGCGCAGAGCCGCGCTTCGTCCGACGATGCCTTCGAAGTTGGTCTCCCGCTTCGCCGGTTTTTCGATCAGATTAATATTAAGCGTGGTCTGCGCGTCGATCCCCGGGGCGCGGTCCTGGCAATGTAGAGGATAGGTAAGAATATTTAAGCCCATGGTCTCGCTCCTTGACTGCTAACGATCTCTGCGGTTTGTGCCATCGTTCATTGCTTTTGTCGCCGTGTCTTCCCGTTTTGTCGCTCAATCCACTCACGAATATAGGCCGGGCAGTTCTCGAGCTCGACGTTATCCGCTTCGCATCGGGAAAGGAACTTGACTCCATCGCGGTCTACGAGTGTTACGTCCTTCAAATCCAAGGCGATTTTACGGCCCGCGTCTTCTAACTTGAAAAGCCTGCGCAATTCATCAATGTCCTCCGCCTCGATTCGACCACACAGGGTCAAAATGACCTTTCCATTCGCTTTCCGCTGGATCTTGAGCATCCGAACTCCCCTTAGACATTCCGCCTATTGCTACATAGCAGTTAGGTCTCCAATCGTAAACAACTGATGGTTAAAGGCTTAACGCAAATCTGACTGGCGAATTCTCGCCAATTGGCGAAAGTCCGGGCAATGATCTTTCGGCTGAGTCTTCTCCAGAGGTCACCGCGAGGAGAAGACATAGCTCTTAAGAAACTGATTTGAAGCGCTTCTTTTCGATTTTGAGCGACCGAATTTTGGACTCCAGCGTGGAACGCGGAATGCCCAACTTGGCCGCGGCACCCGAAAGTCCGAACACCCGCCCGCGGCTTTCCTTCAGAGCCGACTCAATCATGTTTTTCTCTTGCGTGAGGAGGCTTCGAGAGAACTCCGTTTGGATTTTGGGTGTGGTGAGAAGCAGTTGCCGTGGTAACCAGCTTTCGTCGATCGAGAAAAGATCTGTTTCGCACAGTATGACGGATCGTTCGATCACGTTCTGTAGTTCGCGTATGTTTCCGGGCCAACTGTAGGACTGAAGCAATTGCAGTGTCTTCTTGTCGACGCTTCTTATGTTCTTGCGTGCTTTTCGTGCGTAGCGATCGACAAAATATTCGACCAGCGAGGGAATGTCCTCTCTCCGTTCTCGAAGAGGAGGTGTCTCGATCGGGAAGACATTCAGCCGATAAAATAAATCGCTACGAAAGGCCCCAGCGCTTATGGCGACTTGCAAGTCCCGGTTCGTGGCGGCGATCACGCGAACATCAGCCCGGATTGGACGGCTGCCGCCGACCCGTTCAAACTCATGCTCCTGCAAAACGCGCAGCAGGGCAACCTGAGTCTCGGCTGGAAGATCTCCGACTTCGTCGAGGAAGATTGTGCCTCCATTTGCTAGTTCAAACCGACCTAAGCGCTGCTGAGTGGCGCCCGTAAAAGCGCCCTTCTCATGGCCGAACAACTCCGAGGCGATCAGGTCACGGGGTATCGCCGCACAGTTCACACTCACGAAGGCGCGCGAAGCACGGTTTGATCGTCTGTGGATAGCCCGTGCAACAAGCTCCTTGCCCGTCCCCGTTTCGCCAGTTACGAGGACCGTAGAGTCGCTTGGGGCGACCTTGGAGATGCGCGAGAATACAGTTTGCAACGCCGGCGACGTCCCCACAATCTCTTCAAACATGGAGACCCGATCCAAGTTCTCCTTGTAGAGGTGCTCCCTTAAGATTTCCAATTCCTCCACTGCGGATTGCAGGGTTGCCCTTTCTTCAAACTGCTTGGTGCCTGCCGAGATCGCCAGTCCTGAGTCGCTGAGTTTGGCAGTCCGGATGAACTCCAGGACCTCGTCCATGGCGGCACAAATGCGGACGATCCTTTCGGAATCGTTGATCTTACGGTCAGGATGCTCGCTCGGTGGCGTACATATCCGGAGCTTGGCGTTTGGCTGCAGTCGCTCTGCGCCAGCCTGCGACCTCCGGCTAACCAAGTCGAGGTTTCCTGCACCCTGATGATCATCGAGAAAAACTACCGTTTGTGTCGCCATAAATCCGAGTCCCCTTTGTTGAACGGCCCTTTTGAGGCAAATCTCAACCTCGCCGGGCTGCATTCTCAAAGAGAGTCCTTGGGAAGTCCTTCAGAAAGCTCTGAAAAAAGGTGAAAAACTCTGAATAGCCCGATAAGCTAAGCAGTTTCTGTGAGCGACTTGTACCATTTCGGACAGTTTGTGCTCGATCCAGGCAGGCGCAGGCTATCTCGCGCGGATTCAGCCGTTGCTCTGACCCCTAAAGCTTTCGATGTCCTGCTCTTTCTAGCTCAAAACCCCAACCGGTTGGTCACCAAAGAGGAATTGCTGCAAGCCGTGTGGGGCGACACCATCGTGGAAGAGGGGAATCTGACGCAATACATCTCGCATGTGCGTAAGGCCCTTGGGGACAACAACTCGGAAGACACTCGCCTGATCGTGACCATCGCTCGAAAGGGCTATCAATTCACGCAGCGTGTCACCGTCGTCGCCGAAGCAGCAGATATCGCAGAACATGCCACGCTTCAGCCCGTTGCGACCGAAACCTCAAAAACCGATGCGCGACCGACGGAGTTTCGAACCAAACAAGAAGTCACCAAATCACCGCCACGTCGTCTGCGCTTGGGGAAATGGCTCGCGGCTTCCGCGCTGTTCGCAGTTATCGCTGCGGCCTTCTGGTTGTACTGGAGTTACCGCCACCGGGTGATGCTTACCGCGACGGACACCATTGTTTTCGCCGATCTCACAAACAAGACCAGCGATCCGGTGTTCGACGACACGTTGGACCTAGCTCTGCGTTACGATATGGAGCAGACGCCTTATCTGAACATTCTGGGCAGGGATAAAGTGCTCGGAACGCTGGCGCAGCTCAAGCTTCCGCCGGCTACGAAGCTCACGCCCGAAATCGCGCGCCAAGTTTGCCTCAACACCAACAGCAGGATGGTGATCTCTCAATCGATCGGCGATGCCGGTAATCGTTACCATTTGCAGATACTGGCGCTCGACTGCGGGTCAGGAGCAACCTTGGTGAAAGAGCAGGCGGATATCGATCAGCGTAATGAGGTTGTGCGCGAATTGGGAAGCTTTGGGGCCAACCCCGAAGGCTAGCGATGTTGACTCGTTGGCGATTTTCTCGGCTCTGGAGGATGCCGAAGTCGGAAAGGAGGCGCAAGCGCGAGGCGATGAAAGCAAGGCAGCTGGAATCCAGCTAGATCGCAATAGCAGGGTCGCGCTGGCGCAGGCGCTCGCGCGATCAGGACGAGTGGCGGAAGCCGGCAGACTCGCAGACCAACTCAGCGCGGAAAGGCCGGAGGACACGCTCGTGCAGCATTATTTCGTTCCCACCATCCGGGCTGCGATCAAGCTGCAGCAACAAGAGCCGGCGGCAGCTGTCGATCTGCTCCGTGGCACCGTCAAGTACGATCTGGCGTTTACGGGATTCGACTATCTGTACCCCGCGTACATCCGCGGTCTGGCGTATCTGGAGGTTGGCGATGGCCGATCGGCCGCGGCTCAATTCCAAAAGATGATCGACAATCCCGGTTTTACCGTAAGACATGTCACGGGAGCCTTGGCCTGGCTCCAGCTCGGCCGCGCGCAGAAAATGACGGGCAATGAAGCCGCTGCCCGGAAGTCCTACGAGACCTTCTTAAAGTTATGGAAGGACGCCGATCCCGGCATTCCCATCTACCAGCAAGCCAAGGCCGAGTACGCCAGGTTGGCAAAGGATTGAGTGCACGGACCAGGGCAGTTCGACAGATTGCTGTAGCCTCCCTTCTCTGGAACCATCAGGGTTTGAAGCGATCCTTGTTGATGTTCAGTGACCGAATCTTCGATTCGAGCGTGGACCGCGCGATCCCTAGCTTCGTGGCGGCACCCGACGGTCCGAACACCCGTCCTTGGCACTCGTGCAGAGCCGCTTCGATGATTTCCTTTTCTTGAGCTGCCACCTTCTCGGAAAGATGAAGTTGGCTTTCCACTTTCCTCTCCTTTGACTGGTGGGACAGCCAGCTCTCATCCACCGAAAAAGTTGCTGTCTCGCACACGATTACCGATCGTTCGATGACGTTCTGTAATTCGCGGATGTTTCCCGGCCACGGGTATGACTCGAGCAATCGGAGAGTATTTTTGTCGACGGCCGTAATTGCCTTACCAGTTTTTCGCGCATAGCGATCGATAAAATATTCGACCAGCAGAGGGATGTCCTCGCTTCGCTCACGAAGAGAAGGTATTTCAATCGGAAAGATATCCAGCCGATAAAACAAATCACTTCGGAAGGACCCGGCGCTGATGGCGGCCTGCAAGTCACGGTTGGTGGCCGCAATCACCCGGACGTCAGCGCGGATTGGACGCGTGCCGCCGACCCGCTCAAACTCATGCTCCTGCAAAACGCGCAGCAGGGCAACCTGAGTCTCGGCCGGAAGATCTCCGACTTCGTCGAGGAAGATCGTGCCTCCATTTGCAAGTTCAAATCGGCCCAAGCGCTGCTGAGTGGCGCCCGTGAAAGCGCCTTTCTCATGGCCAAATAGCTCCGAGGCGACCAGGTCACGCGGTATCGCCGCACAGTTCACACTTACGAACGCGCGCGAGGCGCGGTTTGATCGTCTATGGATGGCGCGTGCAACGAGCTCCTTTCCTGTTCCAGTTTCACCGGTGACGAGGACTGTCGAATCACTTGGCGCAACTTTGGAAATGCGCGAGAGCACGGCTTGCAAAGCTGGAGAGGCTCCGACAATCTCTTCGAACATCGAAGTCTTGTCGATTTCTTCGCGCAGAACGACGTTTTCGCTCCGAAGCCTGTCTTCAGCCTGCTTGCGCTCATCAATATCCGTGGACGCAACATACCAACGCTTGACCTGCCCGTTCTCGTCGCGCAGCGGATTGAAACGAACTAGAAACCAGCGATAAATCCCATCCGCTCCTTGCACCCGCATCTCCAACTGGTAAGCGGAGCCATTGGAGCGAACACCATCGGAATAAGCATGCGCCACCCGTTCCCGGTCGTCAGGATGAATGAACCAACCGGGACGAAAAAAAGTTCCGGGCGTTAGCCGCCACTCCTCAAGACTAAGGCCGACGTAATCGAGCGCAATGCGATTGGCATGAAGACGTTCGCCATCGGGTCCGAATACCGCAATCTGTTGAGACGAGAAGTCCAGCATCTGCCGGAGCTCCATTTCACTTCTGTGCCGTTCCTCCTCCGCTCGGTTACGCTCCGTGACGTCGATCACAGTGCCCACAAATTCAATGAGATGACCCGACGCGCTCAGAACAGGGTGAGCAACGACGTGAATGTCCCGGACCGGGCCATCCGGATGCACGATGCGGTAGTCCGTCTCCCAATCTGCCTTCTTGCGGATAGCCGTCTCGATTACTTCCATGAAGCCTGGTCGGTCGTCAGCATGGATCCGCTGCAAGAATTCTTCGAATCGGGGCAAACCTTCCTGTGGATCGAAACTGAGAACACGGTAGCATTCGTCCGACCAGTACCTGATATCCCGCTCTGGACTCCATGCCCAACTGCCGGTCTGGCTCAGCCTCTGCGCTTCCGCCAGGTACGATTCACTTATTCGGATCTTTTCCTCAGCGCGCTTTTGTTCGCTCAAGTCGAGGACGAACACGACGCCCTCGTCCGGACTTTGCATCCGCGCGCCTCCAACCAGCACGGGCACGCGGCTGCCATCTTTCCGGAAATACTCCTTCTCGTATGCCTGAAAAACCCCAGTCGCCAGGAACTCTGCCATGGAACGTGCATCGCGTTCGCGCCATTCGGGCGGCGTCAGATCCGCCCAGCGCAATCGACCCGAGACGAGATCCTGACGGTCGTATTGCAGCAGTTGTAGAAATGCCTGGTTGGCCTCGGCAATTCCACCGTCGACGTTCGCGAAGAAGATTCCCAGAATGCCGGCTTCGACCAGGCGCCGGATCTTATCTTCTGCCGTCTTGCGCTCGGTGATGTCAGTCACCGCCCCGATAAACTCGCGGTTGCCACCGGCATTCTGTACCGCGTGAGCTATCGCGTGGACGTGCTTGACTCGCCCATCAGGGAACAGCAAGCGATAGGCATGCTCGAACTCTGTCGCTCCCCGAGAGGCGCGATCGATAACCTTTTCAAAGTCGGCCCGGTCCTGCGGATGGACGCGCTGCACCACTGAATCTATTGTTGACTTGACCGAGCGGTCGTACTCGAAAATGCGATAGGTTTCGTCGGACCAGGCAATCTCGCCGGCATCAGGTTTCCATCCAAAGCTGCCCGTATGGCTGAGTCTTTGGGCTTCGGCAAGGTAGGCTTCGCGCAGTCGGAGTTCCTGAGTCAGGAGTTCGTGCTCCGTAACGTCCATCACGGTGCCAATGACTTCCGTGACTTCCCCCGATTGCATCACAGGATGAGCAACAGAATGGAGGTACTTTACCGTTCCGTCTGGAAGAACGATTCGAAAGTCACCGTACGAGTCGATCCACTCCTTCCCGGCGGCCTCCATTTTCGCCCGCTGCTCGACGTGTGGTCGATCCTCAGGATGAACTCTTTGCAGGAACTGTTCCCAAGTGGGCGCTGTTTCTTGAGGGCTATAGCCGTAAATCCGAAAAATCTCTTCAGACCAGAACAGAGCGCCGGTCCGCACGTTCCAGGCCCAACTGCCGGTGTGACTGAGCCTTTGAGCTTCCGTCAAGTACGCTTCGCGCCTGCGGAGCTCCTGGGCCAGGAGCTCGTGTTCCGTAACGTCTATGGCGCTGCCAACGTATTTTTTCAGGTTTTGGTCTTCGGCTACGGGAGCACCGACGCAGCGAATGTACCGGACCTCACCATTGGCACGCACGATCCGTTTTGTGGCATCGAAGGACGAAGCTTTCGCCAAGATTCCCTTCATCAGCTCTGCCATGGACTCGCGATCCTGGGGGTGGACACAATTCAGGTATTCCTGAACGCTAGGCGGCTTGCCGGCCGGATCGAGTCCGTGCATCCGAAATAATTCGGGAGACCAACGGTAGAAGCCGTCGGGGTCTAGAGCCCAGCTTCCCATATGGGCAAGACGCTGCCCTTCGGCAAGATAGAACTCGCTTCTTTGCAGTTCCTGCGCGTTGCGGCGGAGATGTTCTTCCGCCGCTTTGCGTTCCTCGATGTCCAGACTCGATCCATACCACTTGACGATGTTGCCGCACGCATCGCGGAGTGGCACTTTCCGGTGGAACATCCAGCGGTAGTCTCCATTTGCTCTACGGACACGGGTTTCGTACTCAAACGTTGCTCCGGTTACCAGGCAGGCCCGCCATTCGGCCACGATCCCATCCACGTCCTCCGGGTGAATGAAAGCGGTCCAGTTCCAGCCGGCCACTTTGTCCAAAGCAACGCCCAGGTACTCCAGCCAAGGCTTATTGAAGTAATCGAGGTAACCGTCAGGCCTGGCGGTGTGAATCAGCGCCGGGATCGAATCGACCAGAAGCTGAATATTCAGCGACTCGGGTTGCTGTTCTGCCGAGGCCATGCTGGGAATAATACACCCGGAGAATCCACACGGCGCATGGTCGGATCGTTTCCAACGGAAGGGCCGACCAAGCCTTGCTGGCAAGCAAATCGTCACCTGTGGTTTCAGGGTGACTACGGGATCTTTTATGCGGGACGCCTTTTAAGAGAGACGCAACCGGACCGCAATCTCACCTATTGGGCTTTATGGGCCTTCTACTAGTTTTGAGAAGAGCTACTTTAATCCTTCCGCGAGCGGTAATCCGGTGAGTAAGTGGTCGGGGCGTGGAGATTTGAACTCCAGACCTCCTGCGCCCAAGGCAGGCGCGCTACCAGGCTGCGCTACGCCCCGACATCAAGTGCATTACTGATTCTAAGGCACTTTCCAACTTTGTTGCCACTATGATACGTTGCGTTTCCCTACGACGTGCACCGCTTCTGTCGCGATACCGAATCCACCAAAACGGTGTCTCCTTTCTTCGATAAACCACACCATCGTACTTTCGTGATCTAGGCATTCTCCATCTCCTGTTTGAACGAAGCGCAGAGCCGCTTCGATGATTTCCTTTTCTTGAGCTGCCACCTTCTCGCAGAGACAAAGCTGGCTCTCGGTCTTCTTCTCCGTCGAGGGCTGATGCGTCATTCACGCCATCGCCAACCATCGCGACCTTCTTGCCGCCAGCCTGAAAGCGTTTCACCGCATTTCGAGCCAGTGACTGACGGTCGTGGCCGTGCATGTCGGGCATGCTGTGGCCCATGTCTGGTCCCGTCACCCGCTGGTGATCGTGCTGCGTCAGGTGGTTCATTTGAGTCCGATCTTCTAAAACGGCAGTTCTATTCCGCGCCTGTTTTGACAGTCAGAGCGCCAGTGCGAAGCGCACGCTCCTTCATTAGAGCGAAGAAAACTGGGACAAGAATCAGCACATGAATGGTCGAAGTGATCATGCCGCCGACGATAGGAGCGGCAATCGGCTTCATCACGTCTGAGCCAACTCCTGTTTCCCATAGAATTGGAATTAGGCTCGCGAGAACAACACAGACTGTCATCAATTTTGGCCTCAGGCGTTGGACCCCGCCCTCAATCACTGCTGCCTCGATGTCTTCATGCTGCAGTGGGGTTCCAGTCGCGAGGCGTCGGTTCAGTGCTTCGTGGAGATACACGACCATCACAACTCCGGTTTCGACGGCAATGCCGAACAGAGCGATGTAGCCGACCCATACTGCCACGCTGAAGTTGTACCCGAGCAGCCGTTGAAGAATCAAACCGCCCGTCAGTGCATAGATGGTAGGGAAAATAAGGACAGCGGCCTCGGTGATGGAGTGAAACACCATATATAGCAGCAGGAAAATCACAAAGAATACGATTGGGAGAATTAGCTGCAACCGTTCCTTGGCCCGCAGCTCAAATTCGTATTCGCCCGACCACTTGTAGGTGAAACCGGGAGGCACGGCGAGTCTTTGATTCAGCAAGTTGCTCGCTTTTTTAACGAAACCGCCATAGTCGTTCGTGTTTAGATCGATGTAAACATAGCCAGTTAGTGCGCCGTCTTCGTCGCGGATCATCGAAGGTCCACGGGAAAATGAGACCGTCGCGACTTCGGAAATCGGAATCTGTGCGCCACCGGGAGTGCCAATCAGGACGCGGCGTAATTCCTCGACATTGTCTCTGAAGTCGCGGTTGTACCGAACATTTACTGGATACCGTTCACGGCCCTCGACGTTTTCAGCCACCATCTCCCCGCCAATTCCCGAAGCGACTGCCTCTTGTACATCAGCGATTGTCAGGCCGTAACGAGCCGCTTCCGCACGATTGACTTCGATATTGAGATAAAAACCCTGCGAAACGCGTTCCGAAAAGATGGAGCGCATCTCAGGAATCGCGGAGAGAACCTGTTGTACCTGCGCGCCAACTTGTTGGATGCCCTCCAGGTTCGGCCCTTGAATCTTCAAACCGAGAGGTGTCTTGATTCCCGTTAATTCCATGTCGAGACGGTTCTCGACCGGCATAGTCCAGGTATTGGACAGGCCGGGAAACTGAAGTTTTCCGTCCATTTCCTGGACGAGCTTTTCGTAAGTCATTCCCGGTCGCCATTGAGCGCGCGGCTTGAGCATGATGGTCGTGTCGTACATATCGAGGGGAGCGTTGTCGGTGGCGCTGTCGGATCGCCCTATGGAACCGAAAACGGTTTCGACTTCCGGGAACGTGCGAATGATCCGATCCTGTTCTTGGAGCAACACCGAAGCCTGTCCAATGGAGATTCCGGGCAAAGCTGTGGGCATGTAAAGAGCGGAACCTTCAAACAGGGGCGGCATGAACTGGCTGCCAATCTTCAAAGCGAGAGGCAACGTAACGACTAGAAACAACAAGTTAACAAGCAAAGTGGTTTTGCGAAAACGCAAGCAGAGACGCAGAACAGGCAAATAAACAGCCTGGGTGATTCTTGAAATTGGATTCCGCGATTCAGGCAACAACCGACCTCGGATGAGAAGCAACATGAGTACC
Organism: Candidatus Acidiferrales bacterium; assembly: GCA_049287725.1. Classification (GTDB taxonomy): domain Bacteria; phylum Acidobacteriota; class Terriglobia; order Acidiferrales; family UBA7541; genus Palsa-295. The sequence goes on from JBAQGJ010000057.1 coordinate 83,037, forward strand.
GGCACAAGCGTGATTGCCAAGATCGAAGAGAAGCCGACGGCCAATGTTTTCGTCCATGCCAGTGGGTGAAACATCCGTCCTTCCTGCGCTTCCAGTAAGAAGACGGGCAAAAAGGAAACCACGATGATTACCAGCGAAAAGAAGATGGCGGGACCGACTTGCTTCGCTGAATCGAGCAGAATTTGTCGTCTCTGAGTGTCAGAAAGAGGCCTGGATTCCGAAGATTGATGTTCCGAGAGTTGCCTGTATCCGTTTTCGACCATGACGATGGCTGCGTCCACCAGGACGCCAATCGCTAGAGCCAAACCGCCCAGCGACATGATGTTCGAGGTGACATGGAGGTAATACATCGGGATGAAGGATGCGATCACAGCGATCGGCAAAGTAAGGATCGGAATCAATGCGGAGCGAAAATGGAACAGGAAGACGACGATCACGATGCTGACGATAATGGCCTCTTCGAGCAAGTCGCGTTGTAGCGTTTCAATTGATGCGTGAATCAATCCGGAGCGGTCGTATCCGGCAACCACTTCGACTCCTTGTGGGAGGGAGGGTTTGATCTGTGCAAGTTTTTGCTTGATGCCGTTGATAACGCTAAGGGCATTCATTCCGTCGCGCATCACGACGATTCCCCCAACCGTTTCGCCTTCGCCTTGCCATTCGGCAACACCTTCGCGGATGTCCGGTCCGAACGTAACGGTTCCCAAATCCCGGACAAGGACCGGCGTGCCGTTCTTGGTTGCGACTGGAACTGTTTCCAGGTCGCTCAGCGAACGCAAATAGCCGAGTCCCCGAATCATGTATTCGGCCCCGCCCATTTCAAGCAGGCGTCCGCCAACTTCGTTCGTGCTGGAGCGAACTTTCTCAATGACCGTCGAGAGAGGGATTCCGTAAGAGCGAAGTTTGTTGGGGTCGAGATTGACCTGGTACTGTCGAACGAACCCACCAATGGTAGCTACCTCGGCCACTCCTGAAACGGTTTCGAGCTGATAGCGGAGATACCAATCCTGAATGCTGCGCAAGTCAGCCAAACTGTGGCGATGGCTGTGGTCCACCAGGACATATTCATAAACCCACCCGGCTCCAGTCGCGTCTGGCCCAATGACGGGATGGACGCCCGATGGCAATCGTCCCGTGATCTGTTGCATATACTCCAAGACACGCGACCGCGCCCAGTACAAGTCTGTAGTGTCTTCAAAAACGACGAAGACATAGGAATCCCCAAACATTGTCTGTGCTCGGACGGCTTTTACATGCGGAGCCGCGAGAAGCGTCGTGACGATAGGGTATGTAACCTGGTCTTCGATGATGCTGGGGGGCTGACCCTCCCAAGGGGTGTGGATAATCACTTCCACGTCGGAAATGTCCGGCAATGCGTCGAGGGGAACGTGACGCAGCGCCCAGATTCCTGAGAGCACAAGCATGAGCGTTCCCACGAAGACAAGGAAGCGGTTTTGCGCGCACCAATCAATCCATCGGGAGATCACGTCACATCCCTCCCGTGGCATTCACGCTCAGTTGCTTGCTCGCGATCACCTGCCCGTTTTTCTTGGCGAGAATTGTGACTTGCCAAGTTCCGCCGCTCCCAAGCTGTCCGGGACCTTCATAGAGGCCGTTGCCCTTGTCGCTCAGAGTTACGGGTGTCCGCATCGCCGCCATTCCCATTGCGGGCATCGCTGGCATGAAAAACGTGGCGCTGACGTCTGCTGCGGAAATAGGGGCTCCGTTTGTGTCTAGGAGTTTCACGCGGAAGATGTTGCCGCCCTTATGGGGCGGGGTCGGATCTGAGGTCAGTTCGACATTTGCCCTGGGAGCATTCATCGTGGAGGCTTCACCTGCGCCTGGTGGAGGCGGGACAAATGAGCCGAGTGCGGCCTGCAGCTGGCTCTCGGAATCGATCAGGAAATTGGCAGACGTGACGATTTCTTCGCCCTCTTTTACTCCTTTCATCACGATGTAATCGTCGCCGGCGCGCGCCCCGAGTTGCACCTCACGCGGCTCGATGTAGCCGTCGTTGCGCGTGACGAAAACAATCTGGCGGGTGCCAGATTGCAAGACGCCGCCGGTGGGAATGACCAACTGCTTTCCCATCGGCGCTTTCAGCACGGCGTTTACGAACATCCCGGGAGTCAGTTTTAGCCCTGAATTCGAAAAGACGAGTCGGGCGCGTGCGGTGCGCGTCGTCATGTCCACCTGTGGGTACATGAAGTTTACTCGGCCCTCGAAGACGCGGCCCGGATAGGAATCCACGGTGAGAGTCGCGCCGTCGCCGACCTTGATGCGTCCCAAGTCGACTTGAAACACGTCGGCCATAACCCAAACGGTTGAGAGGTCAGCGACGGAATAAAGGTGCGTCTCCGGCTGAACGGTCAGATTTGGCAGCGCGTTGCGCTCGGTGATGTAACCGGAGACTGGTGAATCGACTTCGAACTCCTGCTGAACCTCACCGGTGGATTCCAGCCGGTCGATTTCCCTCTGCGAAACGCCCCACTGCCTCAGTCGTTCTTTGGCGGCGTCCAACAGGGAAGCAGCGCCTTCGGCTACACCAGGAACAGTGCTTCCGGCGACGCGCTGTTGATTTTGTTTCGCCACCAGATATTCACGCTCGGTCGCAACGAGGTCCGGGCTATAGATGGTGAAGAGCGGCTGACCTTTGCGAAGGTATTGATACGTGGCATCCGCGAAAACCTTCTCGATGTAGCCGGGATACCGGACCTGCACCGTGGAAAGCCGTGTTTCATCGACCGCGACGTTTCCGGTGACTCGGATCTCGTCTTGCACTACCTTGCTTTCGACCCGGCTGGTTCTAACGCCAATGTTTTGCAGCCTCTCTGGCGAAATTTGCACCGGAACCAGGGCTGGTTCTGCGGATGGGGTCGGTGTGGTCATCGAACCCTGGACAGAGGAATTCGACTGTTTGGCTTGGGCCTGTGTCATTGGCGTCGCGGAGCGATAGTGCAACCACAATCCGGCAAGGACGGCTGCGAGGACCGCGTTTCCGATCAACGCCAACAAAAATCCGGCGCGATAGTTTTTCATCTCTTCACCCCTTCGTCGTGCAACGACAATCCAGTGAGTTGTTCCAGCCGCGCCAACGCAATCTCCCGCTCGGCTATGTTCTGCCAGTACTCTTCGTCCAGGTGGAGAACATCCAGAAAAGACGAGAGTAGAGATTGAAAGTCCTGGCGGTTGTTTTGATAGGCTGCAATGCCCGCCTGAAATTCGGCTCGTGCCTGCGGAAGCAATCCTTCTTTATAGATCTTCAGCAATTCTGCAGTCTTCTGCGCGGTCTCATACTGGACCTTGACCTCGGAGGCCGCCTGTTGCGACTGGCTCTCCCATTCGCTGTGAGAACGACTTAGTTCCGCTTCTGCCTGGGCCAGTTCGGGACGCTGCTTGCGGCTGCGGTAGATGGGGACGCGAACTCCAAAGGTGAACATGTAGTAGGCGCGAAATTGTGCGGGGTCAGTGCGTTGCCACATGTATTGGACATTGAAGTCCGGGTAGAAATCCTTGCGGGCCAGATCAACTTGCAGTTTCTGCCGCTCAACCATCTTTTCCGCTCCAGCAATCTCTGGGTTCTGCGCTTTCATCGCGGAGAGGAGTTCTTCGAAGGTGTAAGGGAGTGGCGTCTCAGGCAGCTCGGAGGGTCCTATGTCTGGCGAAGACTGTGTTCGGTTTAGAAGTTGCTTAATCTGCGCCTGCGCCTTAGCCATTTCCAGATGATGCATAGTAATTTCGCGGAGCAACTTTGTTCGTTCCACCTGCGCCTGGAGCAGGTCCTGCTGATTGCCCATCCCGGAGCGGTAGCGTGCGTCCGCCGCTTTCTCAACCTGCTGAAGAAGTTCCCCGTCGCTTTCAAGGATCGCTAATGTCTTTGACAGACAAGCGAGCTGGAAGTACTCCGATTTGACTGCTGCGAGGATTGAGCGGCGCACCGACTCGTAGTCGTGCTGCACGACGTCAGCATCTCGCTTTGCCATCTCGCCTTTTAGTCGCAGCTTTCCAGGATAGGGAAAGTCCTGAGACACCCCGAGGCCGATGTAGGCGAAGTCGCTGTTCGTGTAGCCCGCGAAGGGTCGAGGACTTCCCACACTAAATTGCTGCAGATTGAATTGCGGATCGGGAAGCGTTGAAACTTGCGTCGGAACCTGCTTCGCGGCCTGCCAGCCTTGTCGGGCAGCCTGAATCTGCGGATTGTTCTGCTCCGCTTCGGTCAACAAATCCTGCAGTGAAATGGCTGCTTCCGAATGCGCATGCTCTTGCGGCGGCGAGCCATGTTGAGTCGACCCGGCGGTTTGCTTTTGGCCGTAAGCTCGTGGTGCTTGCCCGAAAAGACCGAAAAGTATGGCAAAGCAAACAACGGGGACGGCGATAACTTCAATTTGCGGCTTGTTACCGCGTGGTACCGACATTTTATTCGCCTCCGATAAGGCTTGAAAGTTCAGCGCTCAAAAGTGTGGAAGTGTGTCCGCGCCGAGAACGCGAACTCAGCGGCACAGAGTGGCTAAGGACACAAATAGAAAATCAGGCGTGCAGGACGCACACCAATAAATGGTCTAAATCAGAATAAATGGTCTAAATCAGAAGGGAGGCGTGAAGTGTATAAAGCTCCGGAGGGGAATGTTGCGGAGCTTCGGCTGCACAAAGTGGCGACGAAACTAATCCGACCGTCGCGGTAGATGCAAGGAGCTCAACAGGTGTAATGACGGGCGCACGCAGTGAGGCTCGCGCCGTGGGAACCATATTCGAGTTTTCCCCTGAAACCATCGCCTTACAGCAATCGTGGCTCTGATTCGCGGGCGTGCATGGCATGGATCCACAACATTGCATGCTCTTCTGATCCGGCGTGGTCGCAGACATGCAGTCTGCGAATTGCAGGAACAACAAAGCACCAGCCGCAAGCACCAAGAATAGTCTTTTCCCAATCATGCTCGTTTAACTCTAGTGCGTATTAGACGCGCGAGTCAAGGATTGGGTGGCGGAGCAGATATCCCATAAGCATTTGACAAAAAGCAGGCGGGCCACTGTGCCAAGACTGTGCCAAAATCCGACGTTTCAATCGAATCGAGTTAACCTTGAGCGAAAAGCAGATTCCCCGATTTGTTGGAAACGTTAGTAGTTAGAAGTAATGGACGGAGTTGTTGGAGTCGAGTGGTGTGCGCCCAAGGCAGGCGCGCTCCTTTTGCGAAGAATTCCAAGAACTCCAAGGGTTCCGTCTTGTCCGAATGCG
>JBAQGJ010000058.1:0-43586 GCA_049287725.1 Candidatus Acidiferrales bacterium
CGGCAAAATTGCGGTCTTTTGGGGTGAGGCAAAATGATTCGCCGGGAAATTGGTCGCTTCCTAGAGCCTCTCAACGCGATCTATTTTCGACACTTTTTCGTACATGGACTTTTTCCGCAGCCTGTTCAGGCGGGCGGCGATTGAAAAAGAAGCCGAAGAGTTGAGGCGGAGCAATGGGGGCTGATCTCAAGCGTACGCCCGACGCCCCACGCAATCCGGGAGGCAACCAACATGTCCACTCCGTACCGCGCCGACCACGTCGGCAGTTTCCTGCGCCCACCCGAATTACTGGAAGCTCGCAAATCCTCCAACAACAACGGCGCCCAACTCCAAGCCATCGAAGACCGCCAAATCGATCGCGTCCTGGCCAAACAAAAAGACCTAGGCTTCGAAATTTTCACCGACGGTGAATTTCGCCGCCGCAATTTCATGAGCGACTTCACCGACGCCGTCGCAGGCTTCGATCTCGGCGACGCCGTAAACCGCGCGTGGAAAGCCGGCCAAACCAAAGACGCGCCAGTCAGCAGCGTCACCGGCATCGTCACCCAAAAACTCCGCGCCAAAGAACCGCTAACCGGCCGCGAACTTACGTTCCTGAAAGCCCACAGCCCCGGCGCGATAAAAATGACGCTCCCCAGCGCCACCCAATTCCCAGCCATCTCCTTCAAACGCGGCGTCACCGACAAAATCTACAAAGATCATTCCGAACTGCTCTGGGATATCGTAGCCATCATGAAAGCGGAGCTAGCGAGGCTTTCCGCCGAAGGCGTGAAGTACATCCAAATCGACGCTCCGCGCTACAGCTACTTCATGGACCCGAAATGGCGCGATTGGATCCGCACGGAAATGAAAGTCGAGCCCGACGCGCTGCTCGATGAGTCCATCCGCGCCGATAACACCTGCTTCGAATCCGCCCGCGGCCCCGGAGTCACTCTCGCCATGCATCTATGCCGCGGCAATAATCGCAGCCACTGGTACGCCGAAGGCGGCTACGACGCCATTGCCGAAAAACTTTTTACCACCATGGCGGTAGATCGCTTCCTGCTAGAGTACGATGACGAGCGCTCCGGCACCTTCGAGCCCCTGCGCCTCGTCCCGCGTAATAAATCAGTAGTCCTGGGATTGATCAGTTCGAAAAAAGCCCAGCTGGAAAACGCCGACGACATCGCCCGCCGCATCGACGAAGCCGCGCGCTATTTCCCCAAAGAAAATCTAGCCCTAAGCCCCCAATGCGGTTTCGCCTCCACCATGGAAGGCAATCTCTTAACCGAAGACGAACAATGGGCCAAGCTCCGCCTGGTAGCAGAAGTAGCCCGCCGCGTCTGGAGTTAACGGCCTATTTTTAAAGGTTGAATATTCTCGGCAGGCGCGGACAAAAGGAAGTTGGTGTCATCCCGAGCGCAGCGAGGGATCTGCTTTTCAGCAGACGTCAGCAATCGGGAGAATGGGTTTTCTCTGCGCCCTCTGCGTCTCTGCGGTAAATCTGTTGGCGTTCGTTCCGGTACGGCGCAACACGAAGAAACAAACCGAATATTCTCCGTGACCTCCGCTTTCACTCCGTGCACTCCGTGTTAAATCTTTTGACTTTGCCTTTCCGCCCCACGAAAGCGACTCCATTCACACCCCGCAATCAAAAAACACAGTCTCGCCCTCACCCTGCATCACCACATTCCACTCCAAAACTCCCGCGCGTCCCGCCACCGCACGCGCAATCAAAGTCCCGCGCCTCGAAGCCTCGACCAAATTCAAAACAAAGTCCCCCGCATTCCCAGCCTCATCCGGAAAATAAATCCGCGTAACCAATCTCTTCAATAATCCCCGCATAAAAACCGAAACCGCCAAATGCGGCGCCTGCATCTTCCCATCAGGCCCAGGCACAGCCCCTGGCTTGATAGTGGTAAAAGAAAATCTCCCAAGCTCATCCGTCGGCACGCGTCCATAGCCCGAAAATCCCACCTCGATCGGCTTATCCTGCAAATCCTCCGGATGCGCATATTTCCCAAACGAATTCGCCTGCCAAATTTCGATCACAGCATCCGGAACCGGCACACCATCTCCATCCACCACGCGCCCTTCAATCATCACGCGCTCTCCGGAAACACCCGGCCCAGCCAATTCCGACCGGTTCATCCGCGTCAAGCCAATCGTGAAGAACGGTCCCACCGTCTGCGAAGTAGTCGCGCGCAAAGTCATTTCACTTTTCCATCGGCGTAGCTTCGCGCCCGCTCAAAATCACATCGAACCGGTACCCCAAAGCCTGCGCCGGAATCGTCGTCTCCCAATCGAACACGGAAATCAATTTCTGCCGCGCCGCCTCATCCGCCGTGCAATTGAACACCGGATCGGAAGCCAGCAAAGGATCGCCAGGAAAATACATCTGCGTCACCAAACGCGTCGCGAACGCCGGCCCAAACAACGAAAAATGAATATGCGCTGGACGCCACGCATTATGATGATTGCCCCAAGGATATTCTCCCGGCCGAATCGTCACAAACCGGTACCGCCCCCCGTCGTCGGTCATCGCGTGGCCTTCGCCGGTGAAATTCGGATCAAGCGGCGCATTATGTTGATCGTTCGCGTGCAAATATCGACCCGCCGCGTTCGCCTGCCAAATTTCCACCAGCGTGTTCCGCACTGGCCGCCCATCTTCATCCATCACGCGCCCGCTAACAATAATCCGCGCGCCGAGCGCCTCGCCCGAACCCGCGCGCGTCAGGTCGCAAGCCTTCACGTCCACAAACTCCGGCCCGAACGTCGGCCCGGTAATCTCCGAAAGCGTGTGCGGCAAATAAATCAGCGGCTTTGTCGGCGCGCGTTTCACCGACGACAAATACGGCGGATGCAAATGCGGCGGCTGCGTCCCCGCCAAAGGCCGCCGGTAAGCCAAGAAACCAGCCACGCTTTTACTGGCCATGCGTTCGTACCCTCAATTGCTGCCAAATCACACTGAAGCGAACAATTATATGCCGCCCACCTCGCGAATCTAAGTAGCCGCCGCCATCGTTGTCAAGGCCGATTATCGAAATTGCGTGCGCCTATCGCCCAATTCGTGTATCCTGCCCTGCGCTTCGATTCCTTACAGGGAGATTTCAATGCCTCGCGCCACTTCGCGCACCACACCAGACGAAACTTCTCGCGCCGCCATCGTCCCGACCAAGCCCGCGGCTCCGCTGCCGCCCACTCCTTCCGCGCAAATTGACGCGCTCACCGGCGATCCAGATTTCATGACGTCGCTAGCCCGCGGCCTCGCCGTAATCCAGGCCTTCTCGCAAAAAAAGCGCCAGCTCACGATTTCGCAAGTCAGCGCGAAAACCGGATTCTCGCGCGCCGCCGTCCGCCGCTGCCTTTACACTCTCGCCAAACTCGGTTTCGCCGGCTCCGACGACAATCGCCACTTCTATCTTCGCCCGCGCGTCCTCACTCTCGGCCATTCCTACATTTCTTCCATGCCGCTCGCCACCGCCGCCCAACCGGTACTCGAACATTTCAGCCGTCTGATGCACGAGTCCTGCTCCATCGCCACTCTCGACGGCCTCGACATCGTTTACGTCGCCCGCGCCAACGTCACGCGCATCATGGCCATTGATCTCGTCGTCGGCAGCCGCCTCCCCGCCTTCTGCACCTCGATGGGCCGCGTCCTTCTCGCGCATCTTCCACCCGACGAACTCGAATCCTTCCTCGCGCGCATTCAATTCACGCGTTACACCGAGCGCACCATCGTCACCGCGGACAAGCTGCGTCCGCTCCTGCGCCTCGTCGTGCGCAATGGCTACGCCATCGTGGATCAAGAACTCGAGCTAGGCCTGCGCTCCATGGCCGTGCCGATCCAAAATCCCAGCGGCAAAGTAGTAGCGGCAGTCAACGTCGGCGCGCACGCGCAACGCGTCTCCAATCAGGACATGCTCAATAAATTTCTGCCGCATCTGCAAGCTGCAGCCCAAGAACTTTCCATGCTTCTGAGGTAAGCGCGCGACACACACGCGCGGGACACAACTTCCAGACGCAAACCGCCGCCGACCATAAATGGACCACTCCCGACGCTACGAGAATTCTCTAGTCGCCATCCTCTTCCTCACCTGGGGCACGGTCTTCCTCGACCGCATGTCCCAACTCTACCTCGCGCCCTACATCGTCCCCGAATTTCATCTCACGCACGAACAAGTCGGCATGCTCGCCTCGGTCCTCGCCATCACCTGGGCCATCTCCACTCTGCTCTTCGGCGCGCTCTCTGACCGCATCGGCCGCCGCCCCATCCTCATTCCCGCGGTTTTCGCATTTTCGATTTTGTCCTGGCTCTCCGGCATCGCGCACAGTTTCCATCAACTCCTACTGATCCGCGCGCTCATGGGCCTCGCCGAAGGCCCGTGCTGGTCCATCATGACGGCGCTCATCGAGGAATCCTCCACGCCCACCCGTCGTGGACGCAACATCGGCATCGTCGTCAGTGCCGGCGCTCTCGTCGGCCTCGCGGTTGCTCCGGTATTGACCACGCAAATCGCCGCGCGCTTCGGCTGGCGCTGGGCATTTTTCGTAGCGGGCGCTCCGGGTATCCTGATGGGCCTGCTAATCTGGAAATTCGTCAAGGAACCGAAACACGACGCCACCGACGGCAGGGAACCGCAAGCAGAATCGCATCACCGCGTGCGGTTAAAAGATTATTTCTCGATTCTTCGCTATCGCAATATCTGGCTCTGCTGCATCGGCGCCGCTCTACATCACCGAAGTAGCGCATCAAGCTCCGACGACCGCCGGCTTGCTCCTCGGCGCCACGGGTCTAGGCAGTTTCATCCTGGGCTTTCTCTTGCCATCTCTCTCCGATCGCCTAGGACGCAAACCCGTCCTGCTAGCCATGGCCGCGATGTCGGCATTAGTGCCGCTAGTGCTCCTGATCCCGCCGCTCTACGCCTACCCGTGGCTCCTGGCCGCAATTCTGCTCCTCACCAACGCAGGCCAAGGCATGCCCACTCTAGTGATGGTTCTGATCCCCACAGAAAGCGTGCCGCCGCAATTCGCAGCCACTTCGATTGGCCTCGCAACACTAGTAGGAGAAATAGTAGGCGCCACAATCGCCCCCACGCTAGGCGGCGCCCTAGCAGAAAGTCACGGCCTAGGCATCACGCTACTAATGGCCGCCGGTGGCACAGGTATCGTCTTCCTGGCCGCCCTCTTCCTGAATGAAACCGCCCACGTCAAATCAGGACACACCCAGTTACAGACTCAGCCTCCGGGGCCTATGTAGCGGCGGTCTTCAGACCGCCAGCCTTTGCAGTTGAATTTGTAGCGATCCGTCAAGATTCGCCGAGGCCTCGCGCCGTAGGTGCGACACGCCGTAAACCGTCCGTCGCGTCTCACACTCACGGCTTTTCCGCTGTTCCTCGCGCATCCTTACTCTCCTCCAAACTCTGATTCGCCCGGAAAATCACATAACCCCGAATCGCCGCCGCATCCCCCCGCGAAATTTCCTTAGCAAACGAAACCATCCCATTCGACTGCAACGCTCCACCCAACACAATGTGAAACCACTCGTCGCTCGTCAACGCACTCGAATAACGCAAATCCGGCAAAACGCCGCCGCTAATCGCCACGTCTCCATGGCACGTCGAACAATAACGCTGATACAGAGCCTCACCGCGATGCACGGTAGCCGCATTCGCCGTCGCCGGAGGGGGATTCAAAACCGAGGGTTCCTCCGCTGGCAACGGCGGCAAAGTCCCCTTGCCATCCAGCTTGAACACAATCATCCGGCTCACATTCCGCACGCGCCCTGATTTCAAAGCAATCTCGCCCGTAGCCAAAGGAAAGATGCCGCCCCATCCAGCCAATATCGCCACGTACTGTTCGCCGCGAACCGTATAAGTCACCGGCCCGGCAATCGCGCCCGTCTGTATCGGATACGTCCACACCCTCGTACCCTTGTCCGCCAGATACGCTTCAAAATTTCCGCGCGCAGTTCCTTCAAAAATCAAATTGCCCGCCGTCGCCAGCACTCCGCCATTCCAAGCCTCCGGCCGCTCGATATCCCACACCTGTTTCTGCCGCACCGGATCCCAAGCCACCAAACGTCCCGTCACGCTTCCAATGATCGCTTTTTTGATTTTTGGATCTTGCGGCATTCCCGCAGCAGCAAAGTCCACGCCGTTGTTGAACCCGAAAGGTCTCATCTTAAAATCCGCGTCCGATTTGTAAGGGAATCCCGAATCCTGAATCGGAATGTAAACGAGGCCCGTCAACGGGCTGTAAGCCATCGGCTGCCAACTATGCGCGCCAAGCGGCCCGGGAATCACGATCTCGGGCTTGCCTCCCGGATACCGCGCCGAAGCCAACTCGATCGGCCGCCCCGTTTTCATATCCACGCCGCTAGCCCAAGTAATATGCGTGTAAGGCTTCGCGGAAATCAGCTCCCCGGTCGCGCGGTCAATCACATAAAAAATTCCATTCTTCGGCGCGTGCAGCAGCACCTTGCGCGGCTGGCCGTCGATCGTAAGATCGGCCAACACAATGTCCTCGTCCGAATCGTAGTCCCAAGCTTCATCCGGATTTTCCTGGTAATGCCACACGTAATCGCCCGTCTCCGGCTTCAGCGCCACAATCGAACAAGTAAAAAGATTGTCCCCGCCATGCGGGCTGCGAATTCGCGGATTCCACGGCCCGCCATTGCCCACACCGATGTAAAGAAGATCCAACTCCGGATCGTAGGCCATCGCATTCCACACCGTTCCGCCGCCGCCGTATTTCCACCACGTGCCAGACCACGTCTTCGCCGCCTTCGCCAGCACAGGATTCTCGAACGGCTTCGCAGGGTCACCCGGCACAGTATAAAAACGCCAAGCCATCTCGCCCGTCTCCGCGTCATAAGCGGAAACGTATCCGCGCACTCCCATCTCCGCCCCGCCATTTCCGATAATCACTTTGCCTTTCACCACGCGCGGCGCCCCAGTAATCGTGTAGCGAAAACGGCGATCAATCGTCAATTTTTCCCAAGCCGGGTATCCAGTGGCGGCGTCTAGCGCAATCAATCGTCCATCCAGCGTCCCGAAAAAAACTTTCCCGCCCCAAACGGCCACTCCGCGATTCACCACGTCGCAACAAGCATTCACCGCCCATTCCGGCGGCACCTTCGGGTCGTAAGACCACAGCACCGCGCCCGTCGCCGCATCCAACGCAAAAACTTTGCTCCACGCCGTCGTAAAATACATCACGCCATCCACGACGAGCGGCGTCGCCTCCTGCCCGCGCCGCGTATCCAGATCGTAGAACCAAGCCAGTCCCAGTTGGCCGGCGTTCGTGTCATTGATCTGCTTCAACGGACTGAATCGTTGCTCACTATAAGTCCGCCCGTAAGTCATCCAGTTTCCCGGCTCGTCGTCCGCGCGAATAATGCGCGCGCCATCCACAGTCTTCCGCGCGCGCGTCGCAGCCTCGTCGTCGGCAAATCGCGATTCACGCCGCCCACATCCGGCGGCCAGCGCCGCGCAAATCATCGTCACGATCAAAAGTTTCTGTCGTGTCATCGCTCTCCCGAATCACGCAACACCTGAACACCCGCGCGCAGTCTCGTATCGCGTTGCGCAAACGAAGTCAACACGCCGCCAGCCTTGCCCTGACCGATATTCGCACGTCCGCTCGATTAAAGTCTTGACAAACTATCACCCCAGCCTTAAACATTCTGCCCATATCGGGTGTCTACGCGGACGATCCAGCCTTCCATTACCTGTCCGCGAAGGGGTGAGCCATGAGCGCACGTTTCGCGCACCTCGCGGTCCTGTCAGTTGCCTTATTCTTATCTTCCGCCGGCTCAGCCTTCGCACAGATCGCGGGCGCCCAATTGAGCGGCTCCGTTCGCGACGAAAGCGGCGCCGCCGTCAAGGGCGCTACCCTCACGCTGCAGGAAACTTCCACCGACGCGAAGTACTACGCCACCTCCAACGACTCTGGACTCTATGCCATTCCCAACCTGCCCCCGGGCCAGTACGATTTGACTGTCATCTTCACCGGCTTCGCCACCCACATACACAAAGGCATCGTCGTCACCGTTGGCCAGACCGCCACCATTGACGTGGTCCTGAAAGTCGCCACGCAAACTGAGCAAGTCACGGTAACCACCGAAGTTCCCGAGATCGAACCCACCAAGACCGAAATCAGCCAGGTCATCAACTCCCAGCAGATCCGGGATCTGCCCATCAGCGGTCGCCAGTTCACCGATTTCGCTCTGTTAACCGCCGGCGTCGCCACCGGCCGCACCAGCTTGCAATCCACCATCACCGAATTTGAAACCACCCGCATCTCTTTCGCTGGCATGCGCGACCTCAGCAACATGGTCACGGTAGACGGCGCGGACAACGTCAACACCGCCACCGGCTCGCAGCGCTCCACTCCTCCGCAAGATTCCGTCCAAGAATTTCGCGTGGTGAATAATGCATTCGGCGCCGAATACGGCCGCGCCCTCGGCGGCATCGTCAACATCGTCACCAAGTCCGGCACCAACGAGTTTCACGGTTCCATCTACGACTACCTGCAGAACAACGCCACCGACGCGCGCTCTTTGCTACAGCCCGCTCCAGACGCCTACGTGCTGCGGCAGAATCAATTCGGCGCCGCGGCCGGCGGTCCCATCCAGAAAGACAAAATATTTTTCTTCACCAACTATGAAGGCCAGCGCCGCGGCGAATCTCCCACCTTTCCCGGCGTGCTCTACCAAAATCTCGATCTCATCAATGCCTCGAAAGTAGCCATGGGCATCGCTCCTGAGAACCTCAATATCCTCAAGACCAAGAACAACGACTACGGCATCGCCAAAATTGATTACCAGATCAACGCCAATAATCACTTCACCCTGCGCTACAACGCGGAAGATGGCCGCGACATGAACCAACTCGTCGGCAGCACGCTCGACGGCGGCGGCATCGGCGCCCCCAGCAGCGGACACAATCTCTTCCTCCGCGACCAATCGCTGGTGGGCGACCTCGCCACCACCGTGAAGCCCGACTTGGTGAACAGCTTCCTCGTGCAGTACGCGCGCCGGCATTACAATTTCCCTGGCGTCACCGGCCAGCCCAACCTGGACATTCCCAACACGCTGCTCTTCGGCCACAATTTCGGCGTTCTCGACGCCATCTACGAGAGTCGCGTCGAAGCCACCGACTCGATCGCTTGGGTAAAAGGCAACCACGTCGCGAAATTCGGCGCGGATTTCAACTACATCAACAATTTCGTGATCTGGCCCGGCTTCACGCCCATGCGCATCGTCCTCCCGGGCCTGAACTGTCTAGTGGACTTCGCGAACTTCGTGAATACCACCGCGGCCATTCCGTCCAATCCCGCCGACGGCCCTTGCCCGGTCGCTGCGCCTCCGTACTTTCCCCCGACTCCGGGGCCCAATCCATTCGATCCTCTGAACGGCAGCCCCATCGTCTTTTGGGGCGCACCCGTCGGGACCATTCCAAATCCTCCGAGCGGACAGTTGCCGACTCCTCCGCCAATCCCGACCAACTGGAACAACGCCTATCTACCCAGCGAAGCGATAAATTTCTCCGAAACCCTGAATCACTCCTACTACGGTTTCTACGCGCAGGACCAATGGCGCTTGAGGCCCAGCCTTACTCTGAATTACGGCTTGCGCTACGATTTCGAGACCGGTCTTTCGAAGCAGATTAACGGCCACTACAACGGCGTGCAGCCTCGCGTTGGACTCGCGTGGTCGCCCGATGGCAAGACCGTCGTGCGCGCCGGATTCGGCCTCTTCGACGACCGTTACAATCTTTCGTTCCTCTTCATCACGCAACCGCAACGTCCGGTGATCATCCCCGGTGAGCAGTTGCCCGGCATTCGCGCAGGCGCCAACACCGCCACGTGGGTTTTGAACCAGCTCACACCCGGGCCCCTCGGGCTTCCCGCGGATGCCGCCAAGACGCTCGTTCTCACCGGCCAGGTTCCGGACCAGTTCATCACCGGGAATTGCCCGCCGTCGTGCACAGCGGGCGCCGGTATGGTCCAGCACGACAGTAAAATCCCCTATTCCGAGCAAGCCAACATCGAAATAGACCGCCAGATCACCAGCGGCCTCACCGTCAGCGCCGGCTATCTTTGGGTTTCCGCGCATCACTTGGTTCGCGCCGAAAATCTCAACGTCTGCCCGCCGTTCGGCGCAGCCGCCGGCACCACCGTTCCCGGCGTCACTCCCGGCACGCCCGGCTGCGGTACCCCGGGAAATCCCGCGCCGGAAGCTCCGCCGTCCGGCTGGCCCGCAGGCAAAGCGTTTTTCTACAACGGAGTAAATCCCAGCGGCACGCCCGCGTATCCCAACGCCGGCCTGCTCTACTACACGGACAACACCGGCAACTCGAATTACAACGGCCTCACTCTGCAATTAACCGAAAAATTCAACAAGATCTTCACGCTCAATGCCAATTACACCTTGTCGCACACTTTTGACGACGGCACTTTCACCACCTTCGTCAGCACGCCCCAGGATCTCTACGATCGCAGTCTGGAATACGCCAATTCCAACCAGGATGTCCGCCAGCGTTTCGTTGCAAATTTCAGCATCGAAGGCCCCAAAGACAGCATCTTCCGCAATTTCACCTTCAGCAATATCGTGACGCTGCAGACCCCGCGTCCCTTCACGCTGTTCGTCGGCTTCGACGCCAACGGCGACACGAACCCGGTCACCGACCGCGTCGGCCTTTCGCCGCGCAACAGTTATTACGGCGACGATCTCTATTCTTGGGACCTGCGCCTCGCGCGCTACTTCCCGATCAAAGAGCGTATGCGTCTCGACTTGATGGTGGACGCCTTCAACGTGCTCAATCGTCCCAACGTGGACGAAGTCACCTCGGTCTACGGCGCCTCTGTTTTCTGTGGCCCCGCTCCGAAGCGTTACAACGACGCCGCCACCATCGCCACTCAAGACGCCGCCAACGCCTTCGACACCGGCACCGGTCCACCAACTTGCCCGCTAACTACTCTGGGCCCAGTTCCAGCTCCTCCAGTCCCCAACAATCTTTTCGGCGCCCCCAGAACCATGCTGAATCCGCGCCAATTCCAATTCGCAGCGAAGTTCTCGTTCTGATCCCCCGGGGAAGCTGGACCTCGCGACGAGCGGCTGTCATCCCGAGCGCAGCGAGGGATCTGCTTTTCGTCAGGGCCCATCTTCATCCGGATCAATCGCTTCATACTATAATTAACGCTGTGCGCGCCGCGCTCATCGCCACGTCCCGCAGACGTCCCTAGGTGCGACACGCCCTGCATTCGCGCGACGCTCGCAACGAAAACCGCGCGCTGCATAAAATGACCCACCAACTCCAAACCACCCACCGCGTCCGCCCCGTCCGCCTGCGTACCTCCGGTGCCACGCTCGAACGCCACCCCGACGGCACAATCTACGTCCGCCCGGATGAAGCGCTAGGCCCCTATCCAAACGTCCTGACCGACCGCCTGACCCACTGGGCAAAAACCACGCCAGAAAAAATCTGCATAGCCCAACGCCAACCAAACGGCGAATGGCGCACAAAAACCTACGCGCAAGTAGAAAACGCCGTACACCACATCGCCCAAGCTTTGCTCAACCGTAATCTCACAAAAGAAAATCCCGTAGCCATACTCTCCGAAAACGATATCGAACATTACCTCCTGATGCTCGCAGGCCAACACGTCGGCATCCCCACAGCCCACATCTCGCCCGTTTACTCCCTCGTCTCACAAGACTTCGGCAAACTTCGCCACACCCTGAACCTGCTAACGCCAGGTCTTATCTTCGTCTCCGACGGCGAACGCTACAATCGCGCCATCGAATCCGTCGTCCACCGCGACACCGATCTAGTCGTCACAAAAAATCCGCCATCCAAAAGAAAATCCACGCCATTCTCCGAACTTGCCGCCACAACCCCCACGCCCGCCGTCGCCGCCGCACACGAAAAAATCCAACCAGATCACGTAGCAAAAATTCTCTTCACCTCAGGCAGCACCGGCATGCCCAAAGGCGTAATCAATACCCACCGCATGCTCTGCAGCAATCAACAAATGATCGCGCAAATCTTCTGCTTCCTGCAGGACGAGCCTCCCACCCTCGTTGACTGGCTCCCCTGGAATCACACTTTCGGCGGAAATCACAATATCGGCATCGCCCTCTACAATGGCGGCAGCTATTTCATTGACGACGGCAAGCCCGGCCCCGCCTTCATCGCCGAAACAATCCGCAACCTCCGCGAAATTTCTCCCACCGTTTATTTCAACGTCCCCAAAGGCTACGAAGATCTGCTCCCAGCCTTCCGCGCCGAGCCTCAGCTCCGCGAAAATTTCTTTCGCCACCTTCGCCTCCTTTTTTACGCCGCCGCCGGCCTCTCGCAACCTGTTTGGGACGCCTACCGCTCACTCGCCGTCGAAACCTGCGGCGAACGCATCATCATGGTCACCGGCCTCGGCTCCACGGAAACGTCGCCCATGGCCCTCCAAACCACCTGGGAGACCGATCAGGCCGGCGTAATCGGCATTCCCATTCCCGGCGTCGAAGCCAAACTCGTCCCGCAAGGTAGTAAACTGGAAGCTCGCGTGCGCGGCCCGAACATCACGCCGGGTTATTGGCGCCAGCCGGAGCTGACGCAAAAAGTGTTCGATGAAGAAGGTTTCTACATTTTCGGCGACGCCGTGCGCTTCGTGGATCCGCAGGACGTCAATAAAGGATTCGTCTTCGATGGCCGTTTCTCGGAAGACTTCAAACTCGCCAGCGGCACTTGGGTCAGCGTCGGCCCGCTGCGCTCGCGCATTCTCGCCGATTTCGCTCCCTACGTCCGCGACGCAGTCATCACCGGCCACGACCGGGGTGACGTCGGCATGATCATCTTCGCCGATGCCGATTCCTGCCGCGCCCTCTGCGTGCCAACGGAAAGTGCCGGATCGGCAGCCGCGCCGGAAATGTTCCAAAATCCAGGAGTGCGCGCGCATTTTCAATCGCTGCTCGAAAAATGCGCCGCGAGCTCCACAGGCAGCTCGAACCGCGTCGTTCGCGCCATCCTGGCTGAAGAGCCTCCATCTCTCGACGCCGGAGAAATCACGGACAAAGGCTCGCTCAATCAGCGCGCCGTCCTCGATCGCCGCGCCGCAATCGTCGAAGAACTTTACGCGCCGGAATCATCTCCGCGCATTTTTAAAATTAAGGAGAAGTAACGAATGGCCACCACCTCGGGCGGTTTTTTCATCAATTACGACGACATCTGGCTCCTCGACGGAGTCCGCACTCCCTTCGCCGATTACAATGGCGTTCTCGGCCTCGTCTCGCCGATTGACCTCGGCATCAAAGCCGCCCGCGCCGTTTTCGAGCGCTCCAAAATCTCTCCGACCGACGTTGACTCCGTAATCGCCGGCAGCGTCGCGCAGGCCAGCTTCGACGCCTTCATGCTTCCGCGCCACATCGGTCTTTATTCCGGCGTTCCCACCGATCGTCCCGCGCACCTCGTCCAACGCGTCTGCGGCACCGGCATGGAAGCCATCAGCCAGGCCGCCGATGCCATCACGCTGAAAAAAATAAATCTCGCCCTCTGTGTCGGCGCCGAATCCATGAGCCGCAATCCGGTGGCGGCCTTCACCCATCGCAGCGGCTTCCGCATGGGCCAGGTCGAATTCAAGGATTTCTTGTGGGAAGCGCTTCTCGATCCCGCCCCAGCCATGACCATGGGCGACACCGCCGAAAACGTCGCGCGCCAATACAAAATCACGCGTGAAGAAGTGGACCGCTTCGCAGAATTAAGCTTCAACCGCGCTCTCGCCGCACAAAAAGCCTGCTTCCTCTCCGGCGAAATCGTTCCAGTGGTCTCCGAAACATTCGAGCTACAAGGCTACAAACCGCGTGGCATTGAGATTCCCAAGAAAGTCGAAAGCCTCGCCGCCGATACGCACGTCCGCCCCTCACCCTACGAAGTCCTGGCCAAGATCCGTCCTGCCTTCGGCGGAGTGCAAACCGGCGGCAATAGTTCCGCCATCGTGGACGGAGCCGCCGCCGCGCTAGTCGGCTCCGGCGCCTACGCAAAATCCCGCGGCGTTCAACCGCTCGCCCGCGTAGTCGCAGCCGCGACGGTTGGCGTTCCGCCCGAAGTCATGGCCATCGCGCCCGCCCCGGCCATCCGCAAACTTCTCGATGGCGCAGGCCTCAAGCTCGATCAAATTGACCGCTTCGAAATCAATGAAGCCTTCGGCGCGCAAGTAATCGGCGTCGAACGCGAACTAGGCCTCGACCGCAACAAACTCAACGTCAATGGCGGCGCCATAGCCATCGGCCACCCGCTAGCGGCCACAGGCGTGCGCCTCTCCGTAACAGTTTCGCGCGAACTCCGCCGCTCAAATCTCCGTTACGGCATAGCCAGCGCTTGCATAGGCGGCGGCCAAGGCATAGCCCTGCTACTGGAAAACCCGAACTAGACGACGAAGGAAGGGAGCGCAGCGAAGGATCTCCTTCTTGCCACAACGTCGATTTTCTCTGCGTCCTCTGCGTCTCAGCGGTAGACTCAGCCGCGAAAGTCGCCCGCGCCACAAACCCACAACGCAAACCATCATCCCTCGCTGCACATCGGCGTCCTCGTGCTAATCTAGTCGCCGTTTAACGAGTTCCCGGGGCACAAGGAGAACATGTTCACGAAGACGCGTGTCTTCCCGAGATTTCTACTGCTGACCATCGCGCTCACCGCGGTATCAATGTCCATCTGGCACTCATCCCGCGTGCAAGCCGCAAACGCCAAGCAAGCAGCCGAGCATCAAACTCTGCCCATCTCTATCGGAGGGCAACCCGTGGTCACTCTCGACCGCCCACTACCGGCCAATCCCACGAAGCCGCAATTCATCCAGGCCACGATTTTGCCCGGCAACGGCATGAATCTCCTGCAGCTGAAAGCTTTCTTGCCGGGGAAGGGCACGATTGACGTGCTCAACACGATGCCTTTGCCTGACGCCAAAAAATATCTGGAAACCGACAACGATTCTTTCGGCAACAACAGTTTCAAACTCGGCGGCGCAATCCTGCTCCCATATCCCAATCGTATCCGCGGCACAATCTCGCAGGACGGCACCACGCTGCAGACCACCATCGACGGGCAGCAAGTCACGCTTCCCGCCAATTGGCACGGCAAAAATCCCAACGCTGAAGCTCACGCCATGCACGGACTGATCTTCTCCTCCGAATTCAAAGACGTGAAGCACGAAAACGGCCCCAAGGAATCCACGATCTCCGCCGTTCTTCACGCCGGAAATTTTGGCGGCCACTGGCTCTCCGATACCGACGTCTACGTGCAGATGACTCTGAAAAACGACGCCGTTGATATCGTCGTCACCGCCAAGAACGTCGGCAAAGAGCCTCTGCCCATGGCCATCGGCGCTCATCCCTACTTCGAATTCCCCAGCGGCGATCGCGCTCAGGCCAGAATTCAGGTTCCGGCCGAAAAGCGCGTTCTCGTTGATAATTACGACAACGTTTTTCCCACCGGCCAGATCGAACCGGTCAAAGGCACGCCGTACGATTTCTCCGCGCCAGGCGGAAAGCCTCTCGGCTCTCTTTTCCTCGACGAATGCTTCACGGACTTGCAGCGCAACGCCGATGGCAGCGTGGTCGTGGACGTTACCGATCCCGCCGCGAAGTATGGTGTGCGCGTCATGGCGCTCTCTCCGGAAATCAAAGCGATCCAGGTATACGCGCCGCCCGATAAGAGCTTCGTAGCGGTCGAGCCGCAATTCAATCTGTCCGACCCCTACAACAAAAAAATCTGGGGCAACACGGAAACCGGCGTAGTCACACTAGCCCCCGGCAAATCCGTCTCCTGGCACATCCGCCTGGAACTATTCACCCCAACAAAGTAGAGGCGGCCTGCCGGCTTTCATGTAAAGCCATAAACACAAAATTCGAACCATCCAAGTTGTAAGGAAAAAAACCGGCGTGTCATCCCGCTTGCCCAGACGAAGGAAGGGAGCGTAGCGAGGGATCTGCTTTTCAACTTGCCCGACAACCCCGCGCAACTTTCCTGTTCAACTCTCGCCCAGCGCCAGAGGCGCGGCAGAAATTAGGCCAGCGCGTGAGTGCTGGGAAAACCGCAATAACAATTGCGAGCGCCGTAGGCGCGACACATGTTTTGAACTTCGTCCTCCTAGCGCCGAAGCAAATTCGAATCGCACCGCTAAGATGGAACGATTTTTGCGATTTGACGTAAAAAGACTCGGCGCGTCATCCGGCTTGCCCTGACGAAGGAAGGGAGCATAGCGAGGGATCTCACGCGCGCGCTGCCGCGCCTACTGCTGCTGCGGCTGCTGCGGCCTCTCCATCATCGCCGCCGCTTCCGGATGCGCCGCCTTCAATTCATTCAATTGCTCGTGCCCCTCATCATCCAATGCCGGACGCACGCGCACATCCACTGACAATCTTTGCCCCGCGTGTCCCTTATAAACTCCGCGCACCGGCGCCACGTCTCCATAATCCCGCCCATACGCCACGCGCACGTGCCGCAATCCCACGGGTCCTCCCAAGGTCGGATCAAACGCCATCCATCCCGAAGCCGGCAAATAAACCTCAGCCCAAGCATGCGTTGCCTGTCCGCCAATCACTTCCTCCTGCTCCTGCCGTTCTCCCGGCAAAGCCGTTCTTCCCGGCACCAAATATCCTGAAACGTAACGCGCCGGCACTCCGCGCATCCGCACCACGCCCAACAGCAAATGCGCAAAGTCCTGGCAAACTCCCGCGCGCAGCGCCAGCGGATCCTCGATCGAGGAATGGACGTGCGTAGCACCTTTCACGTACTGGAATTCTTCATGAATCAAATTCGAAGCCGCGCTGGCGAATCCCACCACTGTGCCGCCGCTCAGCCGTTCCGCCGCCTGCTTGATCTCGCCCAGCCCCCCCAGATGCGGCACGTACCCGCTCGGCGCCACGAAATCGAAATACTCTTCGCTGATTTCCTCGCGCTGCAAATCGAAAGCGCTCAGCGTCATGAAGTCCGCACCAACCGGCGCAGCTTCGTGCGTCAACACCACCGCCTCGGTTTCCACTTTCAATCGCCGGTGCTCCGGCAAAATGCTGAATTGATGCACCCAATTGCCCAATCCGTCGCGATGCGCCGTCACCCGCGATGTCGGCGTGGTAATCAGGCGAAACGAAATGCAGCTCTGCCGCTCGTCCTGAATCGGCCGCAGCCGCACTTCGTTGTAACTCTCCGAAACCGGTCCGTCGTAGTGAAACTCCGTGGTATGCCGCAGGTGAAAACGATTCATGCCACCACCGCGTAGTAGAAATATGTCCGCGCGATATCTTCGCCCACCGCTCCGCACATCCGCAGAAGCTCGTTCAGATAACTGTGCAAGCCCCCCATGAAAATCTCGTCAATCTTGTCGTAACGCAATCGCTCCAGCACCTTGCCCGTCAGCCGTTCCGCCTCATTCGCGTACGAACCCGCGCTCGTATGGCTCACTGCCCGCAATCCCGCTTGCACTTCGCCAATGCTGAATCGAATCGAACGCGGATGCAGCGGGTGCAGAATCATCATCTCCGCCACTTTCTGCGGCTCGATCGCTGAATGATACTGGCGGTGATAAGCCTCGTAAGCGCCCACCGATTTCAGCACTGCCATCCACTGATGATTATCCTGCCCGCCAATCACCGGCGGCGACTCCAAAAGGTTGTGATACTGCACGTCCACCAGCCGCGCCGTCATCTCCGCGCGTTCCAGCGACCATCCGATCCGCAGAAATTCCCAACCCTCATCATGAGGCAGCGTCGCATCCGTCACTCCGTGAAACCGGTGCGCGCCAAATTTGATCTTGTCGCAAAACCGGTGCGGCCCCGCGGCGATTTCCTCGCCGGGATTGAAGCGGCTCGCCGCGAAATACAATCCGTTGATGTCCTCCCACATCTCCCGCGAAATCCGGTCGCGAATCGTTCGCGCGTTTTCTCGCGCCTTCGCCACGCACTGCACGATCGAACTGGGATTGTCCGGGCAAAATGCCAGAAATTCAAAAACGTTCTCGGCGTTGGCTTCGCTGTAAAGCTGACGAAAGCGGTGCTCTTCGCCCGCCATCACGATCAGGGGATCCCACCGCAATCGGTACGGCTGGTGCGATTGCTCCAGAATCATGTGGTAATTCACGTCCAGCAGCCGCGCGGTATCCTCCGCCCGCTCGATGTAGCGCGCCAACCAGAAAAGCGATTCCGCGATCCGCGAAAGCATCCTATTTTTCCCCGCTCAGAACCCAGGTGTCCTTGGTCCCGCCGCCCTGCGATGAATTCACCACCAGCGACCCGCGCTGCAGCGCCACGCGCGTCAATCCGCCTGGCACAATCGTCACCTTCTCGCCGTCGTACAAACAATACGGCCGCAAATCCACGTGCCGCCCTTCCACGGTTTCTCGCTCCGCATCGTAAGAAGGCACTCGCGACAGCGGCACCACCGGCTGCGCGATGTAGTTCCGGCACTCTGCCTGGATTCGCTTGCGGAAATCCTGAATTCTTCCAACCTCCG
The DNA here is from genome assembly GCA_049287725.1 of Candidatus Acidiferrales bacterium. Taxonomy (GTDB): domain Bacteria; phylum Acidobacteriota; class Terriglobia; order Acidiferrales; family UBA7541; genus Palsa-295. The sequence continues at coordinate 18,483 of JBAQGJ010000058.1, forward strand.
CCGCCGGACCGATCAACATTCCATATCCGCCGGATTCGCCCACCGCCTTCACCACCAGTTCAGGCAAATGCTCCAGCACGAAACTTAAATCCTCCGGCCGCGAACAAAGGTACGTATCCACGCTGCGCAAAATCGGTTCCTCGCCCAGGTAATATCGAATGAACGTCGGCACGTACGCGTAGATCGCCTTGTCGTCCGCCACTCCGTTGCCCACCGCATTCGCCAGCGCCACGTTCCCCGCGCGATAGGCGCCCATCAATCCCGGCACCGCCAGCAAAGAATCCGGTCGAAACGTCAGCGAATCCAGAAACTCATCATCCACGCGCCGGTAAATCACATCCACGCGCTTCAATCCGTAGATCGTCTTCATGTAGACGATCCCGCCGTCCACAATCAGATCGCGCCCCTCCACTAATTCAATCCCCATCTGCTGCGCCAGAAAACTATGCTCGAAATAAGCGCTGTTATGAATTCCCGGCGTCAAGAGCACGATCTGCGCGTCATTCTCTCCGCGCGGCGAAAGGCTACGCAAAATCTTGCACAGCTCCGCCGGGTAATGATTCACCGGCAAGACCTCGTAATCCTGAAACGCATCCGGAAAAGTCCGCGTCATCACCAGCCGGTTTTCCAGCACGTAGGAAATCCCGCTCGGCGTCCGCACGTTGTCTTCCAACACGCAGAATTCTCCCGTCTTCGAATCGCGCACCAAATCAATCCCGCAAATGTGCGTGTAAATTCCGCGCGGCACTTCCACGCCGATCATCTCCCGGCAAAAATGCGAAGATGAATACACCAGCGACCGCGGAATTTTCTTGTCCTTGAAAATGCACTGCTTACCGTAAACGTCGCGCAAAAACAGATTCAGCGCCACCACCCGCTGCGTCAATCCGCGGTCAATGCGCTGCCACTCCGAATTCGGCAAAATGCGGGGAATTAAATCGAAGGGAAGTAACCGCTCCGTTCCTTGGCCGTCGTTGTAAACCGTGAACGTAATTCCTTGCAACAAAAACGAAAGATCCGCCAATTTGCGCCGCTCTTCGAATTGTGCCGGCGCCATCAGCGCCAATTTTTCGAACAACTTGCTGTAGTGCGGACGCGCCACGCCATGGCAGTCGAACATCTCATCGTAAAAACCGCCGGGATCGTACCCTTCGAATAAACCTCGCCGCAGCGAGCGCGCCGTGCTGGCAGACATGCCGGAACTCTACCAGTCGGCCTTCGCCGCTCCCCCACTAAAAGATTCTATCGGCGTCATAAATATTTCTATCCCCACGCCAACACTTATGCCTTCCATCAGCTTTCTGAATTGTACTGTTCGCCCTTCCGTCGGTTATCTATTAACATGCGCTCTTCTCCGCCAAAGCCCGAGGTGGACCACGATGCCTGCGGTGTAGGCTTCATCGCCCAGCTCGGCAGCCACGGTACCCGCGACGTTGTCGAACGCGCCCTCATCGCTCTCGCGCGCCTTTCGCATCGCGGTGGCGTAGACGCCGACGGCCTCAGCGGCGATGGCGCCGGCCTGCTAATTCCCATCCCGAAAGATTTCATCCGCCAACGCGCACGCGACCTGAACATCGAGCTGCCGAGCAACTTCGGCCTCGGCATGGTTTTCATTCCTCCCGGCCAGGAACTCCCCGCGTGCTCCGCCATCGAATCTGCCGCCGCGAGATCCGGCCTGCGCTGTCTCGGATGGCGCGTCGTGCCCACGTCACCCGAACTCTTGGGCCCCTCCGCGCTCGGCTCGATGCCCGTCATCCGCCAATGTTTTTTCGAATCCGAAGATCCCGCCGCCGATCTCGAACGCCAGCTCTACCTCATGCGCAAGCGCGTCGAATCCCGCGCGATCCCCGGCCTCTACTTCTGCTCGCTCTCTTCTCGCGTCCTCGTCTATAAGGGCCTTCTCACCCCGCTGCAGCTCCGCGCGTTCTATTCCGATCTCGCCGCGCCCGATTTCATAGCGCCCTTCGCGATTTTTCATCAGCGCTATTCGACGAATACCAGCCCGTCCTGGCAGCTCGCTCAACCCTTCCGTTACGTCGCGCACAACGGCGAAATCAATACCATCAGCGCCAATCGCCGCTGGACCCGCGCCCGGGAAAGCACCATCCGCCGCGAATTCGGCGCCGACGATAGCTTCCAAGTCCTCGAAGTAGGCGTCAGCGACTCCGCCAGCTTCGACAACGTCCTCGAAGTTTTCCTCCGCCAGAATTACAACGTCGCCGCCGCGATGCTACGCATGGTTCCTCCCGCATGGGAATCCGATTCGCGCACGTTCGTCAAGCTGCGCTCCTATCTCGAAAAAGCCGCGCGCCGCCAGGAACCCTGGGACGGTCCCGCCGCGCTCGTCTTCAGCGATGGCCAGATGGTCGGCGCAAAGCTTGACCGCAACGGCCTCCGCCCGATGCGCTACATTCTCACCAGCGACGGCCTTCTCGTCGTCGGCTCCGAAGTCGGTCTAGCCGATCTGCGCGATAAACAAGTCATCGAACGCAATCGCCTCGGTCCCGGCGAAATTCTGCTCGTGGACTCTCTCGCCGGCGCAATTTTCCGCAACAACAACGAGGTCGCCGAGCTACTCGGTCCCGATGGCCTCCGCGACGGCCTTCCGCATCGGCTGATCCATCGTGTCAACGATGCCGCTGCCGCAATCCCGCCCTCGCAAGACGCCGTCACGTACCTCGCACCCACCGCCACGGTTCCGCCCAAATCCGAAATCGAGCCGCAAAAATTAGCCGCCGCCATGGGCTGGACCGAAGATCAATATCGCCTCCTTTTCCAGCCTCTCGGCCGGGAAGGGAAGGAAGCCATCTGGAGCATGGGCGACGACGCGCCTCCCGCGTTCCTTTCGTCCGTCCGCCGCGGGCTTTGGGATTACTGTAAGCAGCGTTTCGCGCAAGTCACCAATCCGCCGATTGATCCGCTTCGCGAAGTCCACGTCATGTCGCTCAACGTCTACCTCGACGCAAAAATCACCGCCGAATCTCCCGTCCTGGACGCAGGACAAATGGCGATTCTAGAAAACGAAGACGAAGCCACCACCCTCTGGTCCGCAGCCGCCAGCCCCCGGCTCGTCCCGCGCAAAGCGGGCCCGGCAGTTCAACGAATTGATTTCACCTTCGACGCCGCAAATGGCCTCGAAGCCGCCGAAGCCGCGCTAGATCGCATCCGCGACGATATCGCCGCCGCGGCAAGAAAGAATCCATCGCTAATCGTGCTCACCGACCGCCGCGCCAGCGAAAGTCGAGCCGCGCTCCCGGCCTTGCTAGCTCTCTCCGCAGCCTGGAAAGAAATGGTCCGCGCCGGCGCGCACAATATCGCGCTAGTAGTCGAATCCGGCCAAATCATCGAAACTCATCACATCGCGCTGCTAATCGCCGCCGGAGCCAGCGCCGTTTACCCCTATCTAGCGATGGAGCTTTCCGAAAATCTAAAATCCGGCGGCGCCGCGAAATATCGCATAGCAGTCGAAGCCGGTCTGCGCAAAGTCCTCGCGCGCATGGGCATCTCCACCGTCGCCAGCTATCGCAATAGCCACCTCTTCGAAACTGTCGGCCTCGACGACGAACTCTGCGCCGAATTCTTCGAAGACGCTTCCTCCAGCATCGGCGGCAAGAGCCTGCAAAATATCCTGAACGACGCCATCGCGGCCCACACCCGCGCATTCGCAGCCCCGACGCCCGCCACTGCCATGCAAGACGCCGGCCTCTACCGTTTCCGCCACGCCGGCGAGCGTCACAACACGTCGCCCGACCTCGTCCGCCGCATGCACGGCTACATCAAATCTCCCACGCCAGAAAATTACGCCGCATTCGTCGAACTAGCCGATACCCGCGAACCAGTCGCCATCCGCGACCATCTCGATTTCGCATCCGCCACTCCAATCCCGCTCGATGAAGTCGAGCCAGCCTCCGCCATTCTCAGCCGTTTCTGCGCGCAAGCGATGTCTCTCGGCGCGCTCAGCCCCGAAGCGCATCGCACTCTAGCCATCGCCATGAATCGCCTCGGCGCGCGCAGCAACACCGGCGAAGGCGGCGAAGATCCCAGTCTCTATCGCTTCGACCCCGAAGCCGCCAATCGCGTCAAGCAAGTCGCTTCCGCGCGCTTCGGCGTCACTGCCGAATATCTCTGCCGCGCCGACGAACTCGAAATCAAAATGGCGCAAGGCTCGAAGCCCGGCGAAGGCGGCCAGCTTCCGGCAATCAAAGTGAACGCCTACATCGCGCGCCTGCGCCACGCCGTCCCCGGCATGTCGCTGATTTCTCCGCCGCCGCATCACGACATCTACAGCATCGAAGATCTCGCGCAATTAATTTACGACCTGCGCGCCGTCAATCCCGCCGCAAGAATCGGCGTAAAGCTGGTCTCCGGCGCAGGAGTCGGCATCATCGCCGCGGGCGTAGCCAAAGCAGGCGCCGACGTCATCACCATCGCCGGTTTCGATGGCGGCACCGGCGCGTCGCCGCTCACTTCGATCAAAAATACCGGCTTGCCCTGGGAAATCGGCCTCCGCGACGCGCACGCCGCGCTCCTCCGCGCCGGTTTTCGCGATCGCGTCCGCCTCCGCACCGATGGCGGCTTCAAATTCGGCCGCGACGTCCTCATCGCCGCGCTTCTCGGCGCCGACGAATTCGGTTTCGGCACCGCCACGCTTCTCGCCATCGGCTGCGTCATGGCGCGCCAGTGCCACTTGAACACGTGCCCCGTCGGAATCGCCACGCAGGACGAAAAACTTCGCGCGCGTTTCACCGGCAATCCCGAAATGGTGATGTCCTATTTCCGGGGAGTCGCCGCCGAAGTCCGCGAACGCATGGCCGCTCTCGGCGTCCGATCGCTCAGCGCCATCATCGGCAACGCTTCAAAATTGCGCCCGCGCGACGAATGGGCCGAACGCTCGCTAGGCCCGCTGCTCAAGCCCATCAAAGCTGTCGCTACGCAGCTTCATCCGCATCGCCCCGCAGTCAGCGCACCCATCGAAATCGAGCTTCCCGAAAGCGCGATGGACATCCGCCGCAAACTCGTCGGCGGCGTGGATCGCCACAAGCCCGCGCCGCTCCAGCAATTTCTGCCCATCTGCAACGCGGACCGCAGCGTCGGCGCGCATCTCAGCGGCTACATTCTTCGCCGCACGAATTTCGACGGCCTCGCCGGCAAAACCGTCCAGTGCGAATTTCGCGGCTCCGCAGGCCAAAGCTTCGGCGCGTTCCTGATCCCCGGCCTGCGCTTCAAACTTTTCGGCGACGCCAACGATTACGTCGGCAAAAGCCTAAGCGGCGGCACCATAGCAATCAGTGCCGGAGCCGCAGCCGCGCAGCGCGGCGACGTCCTCGCGGGCAACACGGTTCTCTACGGCGCAACAAGCGGAAAACTTTTCATCGCCGGACGCGTCGGCGAACGCTTCGCCGTCCGCAATAGCGGCGCCCTGGCAGTAGTCGAAGGAGTAGGCCATCACGGCTGCGAATACATGACGGCTGGTGTAGTAATAATCTTAGGCCCAGCAGGAATGAATCTGGGCTCCGGCATGACCGGCGGCCTAACCTACATCCTCCGCGACGCCCTACACGAAGAAAACTACAATCACGAATTCGTGAGGCCAGCAGAGATTGGCGAATCAACAGAAGAAGAAAAAGAAGCAGCGTACGCGCGAGAATTCACAGCAGACGCTCAAGCAAGGGAATCCGTGCAAAGCAACGAAGACGAATGGCTGCGCCACATCCTCCGCGAACATTTCCATCTAACCAACAGCCCCCGCGCCCGCCGCCTGCTCGAATCCGCGCTGCCGCTGCCGTTGCCGTTGGTTCGCCTGCAACCAGTCCATCTCCCCTGCAGCATAGCCGAAACTTGGGCTCCATTCCTGCAGCGCAGCGAAGCCCCCGAATCCCAAGCCGCAAACGAACAACTGCGCGTCCCGAACACCCTGCCACTAGAAGCCATACGCCAAACCGGCGAATCCGCCTGCTAATCGCTGAGACCTGCATATTTGTGACGATTAGAATGGCTGAATTGTGCGTTTTTATTGCGTTTTCGCTGATTTCTAATCGCGAGGTGTGACGATTAGAACGGCTCCCCACGATAATGCGCTTTGTAGCGTGTGTTGCCGTTTGTATCGAATAAGAATGGAGGCGATCGTTTGTTTTGAATGAGTTAGGCGAATTACTGTTCCGGAAAAAGCGTCCATTTGTATCGAGTAATGGCATCGCGATTCGCTGCGCGCAGGTGTTGCGCGACGAGCGATTCGCGATTCTGGAAGCGGCAATTTGTTGGCGATTGATTTGGGGTGCGGGTGTTTGTTTTGTGGGAGATATAGGGGATTCTAATCGGCTGGGTTTGCGATTGATTTTGCGCGGGGATCGGCGGTGATTGGCGATTCGAACGGGGATGTAACATTGTAGTTCGGATGTTACATGGGGTTTTGGGGCGGACAGTTGGTGAGTGGCGCGACAACTGAGGGGCGCGGGGCGGTTTTCGGGTAGAGTTTTCCCTGGGGGTGGGAGTGGTCTGCCCGTCGCCGTTGTGGCGGAGTGCATGTGGCGTCCTCGGTGGGCTGGTAAAGTGGCCCGGGCTTATTTTATCACATTTACTGTATGATTACCAGTCCCAAAATAGGAAATGCTGGGGCGCGGCGAGGGCGAGTAAGGAAGGTTCTTTAAGCTGCTTGTTGATACAGATACTTCTGGAAGCCTGCGAACACCTTGCCGATATCCTCAGGCCTGCCTAGGTCGGCCATGGCATCTGCGATGGAGTCGTGGTATTTGAGGCGCAGCAGCGGATTCAACTTGTCTTGGTCGAGTTCTTGTACTCCTTCCTGCACATAGTGCGATAACACAAAATCGAGGAAGGTTTGTTGTTTGGCGCTGAAATTGGCGCTGATACCGATTTTGGCGTGCGTCGCTCGTTCCTCGCGGGTCAGCGTGGGCAGGGCGTAGGCCACGTGGGCGAGCACGTCGAATAGGTCGCTCTTTTCCGCGTTTATGATTCTTTGCATCTCGGCCATTTGTTCCTGACCGAAGCCCTTCTCGGCGAGACCTGACAGGAGCTTCGCGCGCGTGTCCGGAGCGCTCCATAAGGCGCGCAACTCGCCCTCGTTTTTGAAGAAGTCGGGCAGCTTGCCGAAAAGCATTTCCATGAATTGCTGTGCGGACATAGGCGTGCCGTCCGGATGCCAGAAGCTCGTGACCATCATGTGCTGGATGGTGCGGGCTTTGCCATCGGCGAGCTTTACTTTGATCCGGCGACGAGGCGGTTCCGGCTCGGTTCCATCTGTCGGCTTCGGTACAGCGGGCGCGCGCGGAGACTTCGGCTCGCCTTGGGGCTCTGGCTCAAGCGGCTCGCCGTCCCATTCGGGATCGCTGAAGTGCTGATGGGCCTTCACGAAATCGTAGATGGTGAAGTAATCCTTGCCGTCATAGAGACGCGTGCCGCGGCCGATGATTTGCTTGAACTCGATCATCGAATTGATGGGCCGCATAAGCACGATGTTGCGAATGTTCCGCGCGTCCACTCCGGTCGAAAGCTTTTGCGAGGTCGTCAATATAGCGGGGATGAGTTTCTCATTGTCCTGGAAGTCACGGAGGTGCTGGTCGCCGAGCGCGCCGTCGTTGGCGGTGACGCGCTGGCAATAGTTCGGGTCTTTGCTCGTTTTCATTTGATTGATGAGGTCGCGGACGGCTAGCGCGTGGTCCTGGGTGGCGCAGAACACCAAGGTTTTCTCGTTTTGGTTGATCTGCTCCATGAAGATTTTCACGCGGTGCGCTTCGCGTTCCTTGATCTCGATAATTTTGTTGAAGTCCGTTTCCGTGTAGCGCTTGCCCGTTTCTATTTCGCCTTCGATCAGCTTGTCGTCGGGCGTGTAGACGTACTCATCGAGCGTCGTGGAAATCTGCTTCACCTTGAAGGGCGTTAGGTACCCGTCGTTGATGCCTTCCTTGAGCGAGTAGATAAATACCGGGTCGCCGAAGTAGGCATAGGTGTCCACGTTGTCTTTGCGCTTGGGCGTGGCGGTGAGGCCGAGCTGGACCGCTGGCGCGAAATATTCGAGGATGCCGCGCCAGTTGCTTTCGTCGTTGGCTCCGCCGCGATGGCATTCGTCAATGACGATGAAGTCGAAGAAGTCCGGCGGATACTCACCAAAATAGGGCGAGGGTTTGCCGTCCTTCGGCGGGCCGCTCATGAAAGTCTGGAAAATCGTGAAAAACAGGCTGGCGTTCTTCGGGACTTTGCCCTTCTTGCGAATCTCGTCCGGCTCAATGCGCATTAGCGCGTCTTCGGGAAACGCCGAGAATGCGTTGTAGGCCTGATCGGCGAGGATGTTACGGTCGGCGAGAAAAAGAATGCGCGGACGGCGCGAAGGTTCACGGCTCAAATTCCAGCGGCTGTGGAACAGTTTCCACGCAATCTGAAATGCGATGAACGTCTTGCCTGTGCCGGTTGCGAGCGTGAGCAGGATGCGTGATTTATCCGCAGCGATGGCTTCCATCACGCGCTCGATGGCGAGGTCCTGATAATAGCGTGGTTGAAAGTAGCCGCCTTTGTCCTCGAAAGGCACAGCGGCGAAGCGGTCGCGCCAGGCGTTCTCCTCGGCAAACGTCTGGTTCCAGAGTTCTTCCGGAGTCGGCCACTGGTCCAGGACTCCTTCTTTGCCTTCAGTCATGTCTATGCCGTAAATGTCCCGGCCGTTGGCGGAGTAAGTGAAACGGATGGCGAGCTTGTCGGCATAGTTCTTCGCCTGGGCGACGCCTTCGGTGAGCGATTCGTCCCAGGCTTTAGCTTCGATGACGGCGAGCTTGTGATTGCGATAGACGAGGACGTAGTCGGCGCATAGTGGTTTCCCGCGCCGGCCGAAACCTTCGAGGCGTCCGAGCGTGATGGGATATTCGCGCTGGATGCGGCTGCCATCGACAACACCCCAACCCGCTGCTTTCAGGGCGGGGTCAATGTGCTCCGCTCTGGTTTCGGCTTCGTTCATGGCTTTACTGCGACCATCGCGAGATCGGAGTTCCCAGGATGCGGCTCAGAGTCGGCCACTGAAGGCCTCGTGCAGCAGCGATTTTTTCAAGTCGTCCAAGGCCTCGAGCTTTTGCTGGTAGACGGATGCCAGACGCTGGATTGATTCGCGAAGTGAATCGAGTTCGGCGGCGATCTGCCGCTGGTGATCAAATGGCGGGAAGGAAATCTCAATCGTCTTCAACAATCGCGCCTTGATACCTTGGACCGTCGCTCCAGTGCCCTTGGTGCGAATGCGTTGTTGGACGAGCTGTGAAAGCAACATGTATTTCAGGAACGTACCATCGAGTTTCGATGCGTCGGGCTGCATGATGATGATGCGCTGCGCGAATACGACTTTCTCTTCCGTATCTAACTGGGCTACGTTCGCGAGTGGAGCTTCCGTCGTGAAAAGCACGTCGCCCAACCGAGGAATCCCGCGGGTCATCCAGCGAGCGTAGGTCTCTGGCGCGACAAACTCCATCGGCGCCTCGTGGAGATATCCCATCTTCACGTTCTTAGCGGTGATGAGGCGCAAACCGTTCGCGGTCTTTTCTGGTGTCTTGCCACGGTAGTCTATGAAGCGAATGTGCTCTCCGATCGTGGATTCTTTCCACCCTTTATCGCGTCGTGTGAAGATGGCGTTCAGATGGCTTTCGAACAGGGCCCGGGCGTTTTGGAGGTTCTTTTCGGTGTTGGCTTTGGCTCTTGCAACGCCGTTAAGCGCCTGATCAAGGATCCCGACGATGCGTATTTGTTCGCCAGGCGGAGGGTATGGAATCTCGACAGACTTCGCCAACCCGATGTTCAGATTCCTCACTGTGCTGCCGGCAGCGAGCCGATCGAACTGGCTGAAGACAAGGTCAGAGCCGAGCACGTGATACAGATAGTCCGCGTCAATTTTGGGTTGGCGCAGCACAAGCCACCCGTCATGGATGCACCCGGTAGTTTTCATGATGTAAGGACGACCGAAGCTCATCTAGTTCGATAGGATGAAGTCTCCTTCGTATACCATGCGGGAGCGTTTAGCACCCTCAGGTCGTATCTTCTCTTCGGTCTTGTGGATATACTTGTCACTCGCTGTCGCGTCGCCGATCTTGACCCAGTTGATTCCTTTCGGATCAGTGGTTATGAAATCCTGAATTGGGCGCGGCGAACCGCCGCGTTCGATTTCGCAGATTTCACCCAGCGTTTTTGTCTGCCACCCATGCTTCATAGCAGCGCCTTGATAGTTTGCAGTGCTTCCACACCTTGAGCGTCCAACCGCGCGATTTCTTCCAAGATATCTTCCAGTGTTCGGTGCGCGACTGCCTCGCCGCCATTCGGATTCTTTACGGACAGATCGAACGTCTCGTGGTTGATGCTCTTGGCGTCCACAGACCAGGATTTTGGCGAGTCAGCGAGAGTCCTTTGCAATTTGATGAAGTCGGCGAGGTCGTCGTCATTGAGCGGGTTGGTTTTGCCGAAGTTGCGGCCGGGATCAAGTTGATAAAACCAAGTCTTGCGAGTCTTGGAGCCTTTCTCGAAGAACAGTACGACGGTTTTCACGCCGGCACCCTGAAAGGTGCCGCCTGGTAGGTCAAGAACGGTATACAGGTTACAGCTTTCGAGCAACATCTTTCGCAGGCTCACGGAGGCGTTGTCCGTATTAGAGAGGAAAGTGTTCTTGATGACGATGCCGCCGCGCCCACCGGCCTTGAGGATTTTGATGAAGTGCTGAAGGAAGAGAAAGGCGGTCTCGCCGGTACGGATGGGAAAGTTTTGCTGCACTTCCTTGCGTTCGTGGCCACCGAAGGGCGGGTTGGCCATCACAATGTCGAAGCGGTCTTTTTCCTGGATGTCCGCGAGATTTTCGGTCAACGTGTTGGTGTGAATGATGTTGGGCGCATCGATGCCGTGCAGAATCATGTTCATGATGCCGATGACGTAGGCGAGTGGCTTTTTTTCCTTGGCGTAGAAGGTGCGTTTCTGAAGGGTCTCGAATTCCTTCGTGGTCAAGTTCTTCCGCGCTTTGAGGTAATCGAAGGACTCGCACAAGAATCCGGCCGAACCGCAAGCGCCGTCGTAGATGCGCTCGCCGATTTTCGGTTGAAGGACCTTGATGATGGCGCGAATGAGCGGGCGCGGGGTGTAATACTCGCCGCCGTTGCGCCCGGCGTTGCCCATATTCCTGATCTTGGCTTCGTAGAGATGGCTGAGTTCGTGCTTTTCGGTTTGTGAGCGGAATCTGAGCTCGTCAATCTGGTCAATGATTTCGCGCAGGTTGTAGCCGCTCTGGATTTTGTTTTTGATCTCGCCGAAGATTTCGGAGATTTTGTATTCGATGGTGTTGGGGCCGCTTGCTCTTTCCTTGAACTTTTGGAGATATGGAAAGAGTTTGCCGCTGACGAAGTCGCGGAGGTCGTCGCCGGTCTTTGCGCGGTTGTGGTCAATCTGGCCGTCTTTAGCCTTGGGCGCGGCCCACTCTTCCCAGCGGTAGGGCTTATCGAGAATGAAGTCGTACTTCTTGCCTTGCAGCTTGGCTTCATCGGCCTTGTCCAACTCCAGCGCGTCCAGATATTTGAGGAAGAGAAGCCAGGAGGTTTGCTCGGTATAGTCCAGCTCGGTGGTGCAGCCTGCTTCTTTCCACAGAATGTCGTCTATGTTCTTGAAGGCTTGTTCGAACAATATCCGGACCCCTCGATTGGTGATGGTTTGTTGCGAAGCCGGATGATATCACTGCGGTAGTTAGCGGTGAAGTTCAACCTCGATTTGCGCATCGATTGAACCAATGCGAGAATATCCACATGCGAAAAAAACTAAATAGAGCAGCATGCGCCTTAACGTTCGTCCTGGCGGCAGTGGTGATCCTGGCTGGCACTGCGGCAGCCCAAGACACACCCGCTTCGAATTCACCACAGACCCCGGCGGCCACGCAAACGGCTCCCGCAAAATCTTCCTCGGCGTCTACTTCGAAGACTCAGAGCACTGCCAAGACCGGAACCGGGACTGCCGTTCACCACACCCCGGCGAAAGCTGCGACGCCTTTGGTCCTTACGACCGATAAGCAAAAGGCCAGCTATGCGATCGGCATGAACATTGGCTCGAGCATCCGCAAACAATCGGTGGAGGTGGATCCGGACATCCTCGCGCGCGGCCTGAAAGACTCGCTTGCTGGGGGCAAGACCCTCCTTACCGACGATGAAGCCAAGGCTGCGCTCACCGCCGTCGCGGCGGAAGCGCGCAAGGCGCAGGAAGAGAAGGCGCAGGTCGCCGCCGCGGCTAATAAGAAAGAAGGCGATGCGTTCTTCGCCGAGAACAAAGCGAAACCAGGAGTCGTCACTTTGCCTAGCGGCCTGCAATACAAAGTGCTGACCGAAGGCACGGGCCCTAAGCCTACCGCCGCCGATACTGTCGTGTGCAACTATCGCGGCACGTTGCTTAATGGCACCGAGTTCGATAGTTCCTCCAAGCACGGACAGCCCATCGAGATTCAAGTCGGCCGCGTGATCAAGGGCTGGTCGGAAGCGTTGCAACTGATGCCGGTCGGCTCGAAATGGCAGCTCTTCGTCCCGCCGGATTTGGCCTATGGTGCGCGCGGCGCGGGCAATGATATCGGACCCGATGCCACGATTGAGTTCGAAGTGGACCTGCTTTCGATCAAGTCGCAGGCCAAGTCAAGCCTCGAACCGATACCCGGCACGCCGGCTACGCCGGCCACGCCTCAACATTAAATAAACCTCGCACCTGCTGCACCGGGGCCTAACGCGTTACATGTGTTTAAGTTAGAGGCTCCGCGCCGCCGTTGAGCACTGCCTGTTCCCAAGGACAGTGTGCATTTGCGCCACGTTCCACATTCGACAGCGTTTAGCACTTTGGCACACACCGTGCACATTCCGATTGAGTCGGCCTCCCATGCCATTTAAGTTAACCCCAGGCGCAGTAGCAGTAACTGGAATGCAACTACAAAACTAGGCCTTGGGTGGTGGTATGGCTGTCTTGGGAGATATGGCCGCGACGCGCTTGCGTCGCAGCTCGAACGTCGTTTCGCGAGTCGTCGCCGATGAAGCTATCGTCGTGCCGATTCGTCGCGGCGTCGCCGATCTAAATTCCATTTATACCTTCAACGAATCTGGCACGCTGCTCTGGTCGCTCATCGAGAAGGGTCTGGATCCCGCCCAGTTGGTTACTCATCTTCAATCGCACTACGGCTTGTCCTGCGAGCAGGCCACCGCGGACGCCGAAGCATTCCTGAAAGAGCTAAGCACGGAAGGATTGGTCGAGCCTGCCTGAATCCGGCAGGGAAGCGTGATCCAGCTTAGGCGGCTGGATACTTGGGATGAACGAAGCTACCTATAGTGCATTCAGTCTGGGCGTGCACCAGCGCACGTCGGGCAAACGCGTACCGATGGAGGTGTCCATCGAAGTCACGCGGCGATGTCCGCTCGAATGCCGGCACTGCTACAACAATCTTCCCATGTCCGATAAGGCTGCGCGTTCTTCCGAGCTGTCGCTCGAGGAGTACCGGCGGCTGCTTGATGAACTCGCCGCCGAAGGCTGCCTCTGGGTCCTCTTCACGGGCGGCGAGATCTTTGCCCGCGCTGATTTCCTGGACATCTACGCGTATGCCAAATCAAAGGGTTTCCTGATCACGCTTTTCACCAACGGCACGATGATCACCGAGCGCGTGGCCGACTTCCTGGTGGAGTACCCGCCCTTCGCCATCGAGATCACGCTCTATGGCGCCACCCGCGAAACCTACGAAGCGTTAACGCAGATTCCGGGATCGTACGAACGCTGCGTGCGCGGGATTCGTTTGCTGAAGGAACGCAATCTGCCGCTGAAGCTCAAGACTGTGCCGACGACTGTGAATCGCCACGAAGTGTACGAAATGCAGCGGATGGCGGAGGAAGATTTCGGCGTGGATTTCAAGTTCGACCCGCTGGTGAATCCGCGGATTGATTGTTCGCAAAGCCCGGTGGAAGTGCGCCTTACTGCGGAAGATGCGGTGGCGCTCGACCTGCACGAACCGCGGCGCCGCAGCGAATATCTGAAACTCATGGATCGCGATATGGCCCTGCCGGCGGACACCTTCAAGTCCGACAACGTGTACCTTTGCGGCGGCGGCCTTACTTCCTGCGCGATAGACCCCTACGGCGAAATCAGCATCTGCGTTCTCTCGCACCAGGAAAGTTACAGCTGGCGCTCGGGAAACTTCCGCGCGGGCTGGAATGGGTTCCTCGCGCGCGTCCGTAGCAAGAAGAAGACGCGCCAGAGCAAGTGTGATGCGTGCCGCATCAGGACGCTCTGTGCCATGTGCGCGGCAAACGGCGAGCTGGAAAAAGGTGACGCCGAATCGCCTGTCGAATTTCTGTGCGAGGTCGCGCACCTGCGCGCGATGGCGCTCGGGATTGAAGTGCCTGAGCACGGCGATTGCGAATGCTGCGCAGGCGGAGTTGCGCACGCGAAATTAGCGCGCTCGGCTGAACGCATTCGCAAGGGCGAGATAGACGTCGGTTCGTGGACGCCGGTGCGGGCTGCGTCCATGCTGCCGATTCTGCAAAGTTCCGGCTCCGCCTGCGGCAGCGGCTGTGGTTCCTGCGGGGGGCAAAGATGAGCAGTGAATCACTGATGAGCAATCCAAAACCAGACGCCAAACCATACGAAGCGCCAAAGATCGTCCGCGTCAGCTTGCGGCCGGATGAAGCGGTCCTGGGCCATTGCAAGACGTCATCATCCGCCGCGGGGCCGGCGGCGGCGGGCTGCGGCATCGCCCTGGGCGGTTGCATGGCTTTTGGATCGTGACGCGGCGGGCATGAACGCGCGAACAAGTTCCGGGAAATGTTGTGCCATCGGTGAATCGTCACGCCTTGCGGCGCGGATCGGCGGCATTTCGCTCGGAGTGACGTCGGCTGATGATGGGCCTGCTTTAGTGTCGGATGGTGAGTTGAGCGAATTTCTGATTGCCGACGAAACGTGCGACCTGGAATTCGAAGTTGGCTTCGGCGGCCGGTTCGATTCGCACCCCGGCGAGCTGGTATTTGATTCCGGCGGTTTGTGGAAGCTATTTCGAAATTCCGAGGGCTATTGCTTCCGATTCACGTCGAGTGTTATCGGCGAGCTGCCGTACAAGCAAGCGATGGTGGCGCCGAATTTCAAAACCGGGCGCATCGAGCTGTCACGCGAGTATTTCGATCCAGACGAGCCTGTGAATCCGCTGGAGTATCCGCTGGATGAACTTTTGTGGATTCATCGGCTGGCGATGGGCCAAGGAGTGGAAGTTCACGGCTGCGGAGTGATCGCGCCGGACGGGCGAGGCATGTTGCTCACGGGCCATTCTGGAGCGGGCAAGAGCACTTCGGCGCGGTTGTGGTCAAAGCATCCCGAGTCGCGGGTGCTGAGCGACGACCGCATCATTTTGCGCCGGGAAAACGGCCGCATTCAAATGTATGGAACGCCCTGGCACGGCGACGCCGGAATCGCGGAGGCTGCGCAATCTCCAGTGGACGCAATTTTTGTGCTGCAGCACGGAAAAGCGAACGAGCTGCGGCCACTCGGCGTGGCGGAAAGCACGGCGGAATTGTTCGCGCGCAGTTTCGTGCCGCACCATTCGCCCGACGGGCTTTCGGCCGTTCTGAAATTCTTTCACGCAGTGACGGCCAGCGTGCCGTGTTTCGCTTTTTCGTTTGTTCCAGATTTCACCGCGGTGGAGGCGGTTTGCCGTGCGGGAGCCTAAGACGCCCGGGAGGAGCGACTCCCAGCAATTTGCGCTCGTGTGCGCGGCGACGCTGCAGCGCGGATTGACGATGCGCTTTCAGGCGTACGGACAAAGCATGCAGCCCAACGTGCGGCAGGGCGACATCGTGGAGGTGGCGCCGATTTCCGCGGGCGAGCCCGAGCGCGGCGATATCGTGCTGGCGCGCGGCCGCGGGGGTTTCCGGCTTCATCGTGTGATTGGCTGGGACATGGCGACGGGCAAGATTGTGACGCGCGGTGACGCGGGGCAGCAGAATGACGAACCGGCAGAAATCGTGCTGGGGAAAGTCATCTCCATCGAACGCAACCAGCGGAAGATTTCGCTTGCCGCTCCTGGTACGAAGCTCTTGCACACAGTTCGCACGCAAACGCGGCGAATCCTGCTTGCTGCGGCACACCGCGCGCCACGTGCACGGACTGTGGCAGCTCCATTCATATTTCTGATCCTCGCATTGTTCATGTACGCCGCGCCGGTAGCCGCGCAGGCTGACTTGCAGACGACAGTGGATACGGCGGCGCCGACCACAGTCGGAGCTGGCGCGCAGATTACCTACACGATCACTGTGGTCAACAATGGTCCGAACGCCGCCACCACGCCTTCGGTAACAGACACGACCCCCGCGAATACCACGTTTGTCTCGATGACCATGTCGGGCGGCACGGGCACATGGAACTGCACGAATCCGGCCGTAGGCGCCACGGGTTTGAGCACTTGCAAGCGCGCGACCGACATGAACAGCGGCCGGACGGCCACATTTACTTACATCGTTCAAATCATACCCGGAACAGCCGCGGGCACGACCATCACGAATTCGGCCAGCATCAACTCCACGACCACCGATTCAAACCCGGCGAACAACACGCTTGCCTCCAACATCGTCACGGTGGCTGGTCCGCCCGATCTTTCCGTGACCGAGACGGTGACGCCCAACCCAGTAGCGACCGGCGCGAATATCACTTACACCGAAACGGTTACGAACAATAGCACCACGATCGCCGCTACCGGCGCCACGCTCAGCCAGAGCACTCCGGCCCAGACCTTATTCGTTTCCGCAACGCCCCCCGCAGGATGGACATGCGGCACGACGCCCGCGGTGGGAGCTACTGGCGCGATTACGTGCGCTGCCACTGGCAATTTCAACGCCTCGACGTCGGTGAATTTCACGATCGTAGTCTCGGTAAGTCCGGAAGCGACCGTCGGATCCACGATCACGAATTCGATTACGGTCAGCGAGACCGGAACAGATCCGAATCCCGGTAACAACACCGCCACAGGTTCTGTGAACGTACAAGGCGCGGACCTGGGGATGACGCAAGCGGCTTCTGTACCGGCGATTGCACCGGGCTCGACGATCACCTACACGGAATCGGTGATTAACAACGGTCCGAACGCGGCCACGACTGCCGTGCTGTATCAGCAGACCCCGCCGAATACGACGTTCGCTTCGGTGACGGCACCTGCCGGGTGGACATGCACCAAGCCAGCCGTCGGCGCCACTGGCCAAATCATCTGCACGGATGGCGCTGCTCTGGCGAGCGGCACAACTGCCACGCCGTTCACATTTGTGGTGACCGTGAATTCGGGCATCGGCGCTCCGGCCGCTGGGACCACGATCGTGAATTGGGCGGACGTGACTTCGCAAACGACCGATCCGGTCCCGACGAACAACGCTACGACTACTTCGGTGTTGGTTGAGACTACGGGTGATTCCGACCTTGCGGTCTCCATGACTGCATCGCCGACTCCGGTTTTCATATCTTCGGCTATCAGTTACACGATTCAGGTCACGAATCTGGGGCTAGCATCCGGTGCGGGCGTGACGCTAACCGACACTTTGCCCGCCACGCTCACAAATGCATCGGCTATGACTTCGGCGGGAAGCTGCGGTGCGCCGTCGGGCGGCGTCATTACTTGTACGCTCGGGACGGTGGCCTATCCACTCGGGACTCCGATTACAGTCACAGTGACCGGCACGACCCCATCGTCACCGACGACCATGATGAACGTGGCGACGGTTGCGACGACCGGGACCGATCCAGTCGCGAGTAACAATTCCTCAACGCTGCTGACTGTCGTGCAGCCGTTAGTCTGTGCCACGCCGGGCAAGGATGGCTCGGGCGGTACTCTGACCGGTGTGGTGAACGCCTACTATCCTCCAGGTGCGGGCGTGGGAACGGTGAGTGCCGGGGCCACTTCGGTTGTGCTAGGCGCTGCGGCCGCCGCGCCGGGCGCGCAGACCGCCATCGCCAGCGGCGATCTGCTGCTCATCATTCAGATGCAGAACGCCACGATCAATTCCACCAATACGAGTTCGTATGGCGATGGAGTTCCTGGTGACCCGGGCTTCGGCTCGACAAGCCTGGGCAGCTCGGGGCTATTCGAATTTGTGACTGCAACCAGCGCGGTACCGGTTGGGGGCGGAACGCTCACTTTCACTGGCACGGGCACCACCGGCGGTTTGCTGAATACGTACGTGAACGCGGCGGCGGCGCCGGCGACGAATCCCACCGCAGGCCAATCCACATTCCAAGTGATACGCGTGCCGCAGTATACCTCCGCGACTTTGAGTTCAGGACTCACGGCGCTGCCATGGAACGGCAAGACGGGCGGCGTATTGGCGCTGGACATTGCGTCCCAGCTTACGCTCGGCGGTACGGTAGCCGTGGATGCCTTGGGATTCCGAGGTGGAGCGGGCCAGCTTTACACCGCGGCGACTACGCCACCAACACCGCTCGCGACGGATTACGTGACGCTTTCAACGCAAACGACGAATGCGTCGAAGGGTGAGGGGATCGCGGGCACGCCGAAGTATGTTGCCAACGCCACGCTGACTGCGGCGACGAATACCGGCAACGAAGGCTATCCGAAAGGTAGTTTCGCGCGCGGCGCTCCGGGCAATGCGGCGGGCGGCGCAACAGACGCTGACCCGGCCACGAATGACCAGAACGATGGTGGCGGGGGCGGAGCCAACGGCGGCAACGGTGGCACCGGTGGGTTTGCCTGGAACAGCGCCGGTTTGGTGGGCGGTTTCGGCGGGCAAGCATTTCCTGCGACGACTGGCGCGATTCTAATGGGAGGTGGTGGCGGCGCGGGAACTACGAATAATGGCTCGTACTGGAATCCAAGCACGGACACGGGCGGCAGCACCAGCACTACTTGTCCCTTGGCGTGCACCGGACTCAATAGCAGCGGCACGGCGGGCGGCGGCATCGTCATCATTCATGCTGGCTCGGTAGTGGGAACCGGGACGATCACAGCAAACGGTCAAGCAGCGCTGCAAACCGAGAACGATGGCGGAGGAGGCGGTGGCGCGGGTGGCACCGTGCTGGTGTTTGCGAATAGCGGCGCGCTGAGCGGCCTGACCGCGAACGCAGTGGGTGGCAACGGCGGCATCACCTGGCCGGAAGACACGCCGGGAACGTTCCCCGGAAACCGACACGGGCCCGGCGCCGGCGGTGGCGGAGGAGTGATCTTCAGTTCGTCCACACCGGGAAGCGTAAACGTTAGTGGCGGCATTCCGGGTTGGACCACGCTCGCTAACGATCCCTATGGAGCGACGATCGGGCAGTCAGGCATTTCTGCAATCGCACTCGCGATCACGGAAACGCCCGGGACGCAATCGGGCGCGTATTGCGCGGGCGCTGATTTGGCGGTGACGAATGCCGGCAGTCCCAATCCCGTGATTCCTGGAAATCCGATCACCTACACACAGACGGTCACTAATAACGGTCCACTGGACGCGATTAACGCTACTTTCAGCGAAGCAATCCCCGGCAATACGACGTTTCAATCGCTCGCCATAGCCTCGGGATGGGTTTGCACTACGCCTGCCGTGGGCGCGACCGGAAATATCAGCTGCACGAATCCGGATGTTGCGAATGGGGCGATGGGGACGTTCACGCTGGTTGTGACCGTGGTTCCGGGCACTGTGAGCGGTACGCAGATCACGAGCACCGATGCGGTCACGTCCGGATCGAGTGACCCGAACCTGGCGAATAACATTGCGACTGCCGTGACTCTGGTGGCCGCGGCAAATACCGCGAACATCGTGGTGACGAATTCCGCTGCGCCAAATCCCGTGCAGGCTGGGAACAACATCACCTATATCGTCACGGTGACGAACAACGGGCCGGCCGCGACGACGACGATAACTTTTAACGACGCGATCCCGACGAACACGACATTCTTTTCGTTTGCGCAGACCGGAACAGCGTGGAGTTGCCCAAGTCCCGGCTCGGGTGGGAAAGTGACTTGCACGATTGGTGCGCTGCCTATCGGCGCGACGTCCACATTTACCCTGGTCGTGACTGTGGGGTCCGGGACGGCGTCCGGCACGATTATTTCCGATACGGCCAGCACGACCACCACGACACCGGAATCGAATCCATCGAGCAATACGGCGACGGCGAACGTCACGGTGGCGGGCGCGGGGCAATACGATCTGAGCGTTACGAAGACCGGGACGCCCAATCCAATTACGCCCGGCAATAACATCACCTACACGTTGAAATTCGCGAACAACGGGCCGAATTCCGTGAGCAACGTGGTTTATGCGGATACGGTGCCGGCGAATACAACTTTCGTTTCGCTGACGCCGTCCGCTGGGGTGACGTGTCCGACGCTGCCCGCGGTCGGCGGGACAGGCGCGATCAGTTGCTGTCCGGGAACCGGGGGCGTTTGCTCGGGCGCGTCAGTTCCTTCTGGTGCGACCGCGCAGCTTTCGCTGGTAGTGAAAGTGAAGACCGGAACAGCATCGGGCACGACGATCACAAACACGGCGACAATAGCTCCAACAGCCAATGACGCGATTCCGGCGAATAACACGGCGACGGCCACGACGACTGTAGCCTCGCCTTCGTCGGCGGATGTTGCGATCATCAAGACAGCCTCGCCTGAGCCTGTGGATCAGGGCGCGACTCTTACCTATACGCTGCAAGTAACGAACAATGGACCCGCAGTCGCGCAAGGAGTTTCGGTCTCCGACCCGTTGCCGAGCGCCGTTACGTTTGTGTCGGTATCCACCACGCAGGGAACTTGCAACCAGAGCGGCGGTACGGTCAGTTGCAGCTTGGGCTCGCTGGGTGTGGGCGCGCTTGCGATCATCACGATTAATACGACGGCGGTCACGTTCAGTTCTTCGTCGCTCGCGGCAAACACCGCAAGCGTTGGCGCGACGACCAGCGATCCAAATCTCACGAACAATATTTCGTCCACGCTTTCGATAATTCAAGCGCCCACCGCGGTGCAGTTAGCGTCTTTCCAGGCGCACGCGATGACTGGCGGCGGAGTTTTGCTCGAATGGCGCACGCGCGAGGAGATTCGCAATCTTGGTTTCCATATTTACCGCCAGGATGCGCAGGGCCAGCATCGCCTGGATCCGTCGCTCGTCGCAGGTGGAGCGCTTTTCTTGCGTGGCGCGCAGCCGGCGCACACGGCGAAGACGTATCAGTGGGTTGATCCCGATGGCGGGCCCGGGTCGTCGTACGTGCTCGAAGATGTGGACCTGAGCGGCGCGCGGACCACGCACGGTCCGGTGAGCGCCGAAGCGACGATTTCGGAATCGGGACCTGTTGCGCAAGCTGTGCTACTGAATCAGCTGACCAAATCGCTGGCGGTCTCCGCCGGCTCGATGGCCACGCCGTGGAGGCCAGTAGCGCCGATTCCGTCCGTGCCATTGCCGAGACCTGTGCCGCCTCTGGGACCGCACAATCCAGCTGCTCCGGCTGAAGTGACGAGCGCCTATCTCGACGCGCTGCCTGCAGCGAAGATTTCGATCAACGCTGAAGGGTGGTACGTGGTCACGCGGGCGCAGTTGACCGCGGCGGGATTTGACTTCGGCGGCGATACTCGCACGCTGCAGCTTTTTGCGGAAGGCGTCGAGCAGCCGATGGCGGTTATCAGCAAGCAGCGTGGACCAATCGGATCGGGCGACGCGATCGAGTTCTACGGAACCGCTATTGACACGCCGTTCTCCGGCACGCGCGTTTATTGGTTAGTCCGCGGATCGCAGCTTGGGAAGCGGATTCCCGTATCCGGTTTGCAGGGGTCGGGCGCGTCGGGAGTGGAGAGCTTCTTGTCGGCGGTTACGCTCGAACAGCGCACCACGTATTTCGCGGCGCTGCTCAATGGGCCGAATACGGACAATTTCTTCGGCGCGTTGGTGAGCACGGAACCGCTGGATCAGGATCTCGTCGTGAATCACTATGACGCGACCTCGAGCATCTCCGGACAAGTATCCATTACGCTGCAGGGAGTGACCACGGGACAGCCGCATAGCGTGAGCGTCGCGGTGAATGGCTCGGCGGTGGGAGTGCTGAATTTCAGCGGCCAGCAGAATTACAGCAGCACGTTCCCGGTGGAGCAGGGCATGGTCCACGAAGGAACGAATACCATTACGCTTACGGCTTTGAACGGCGAGAACGACACCAGCCTGGTGCAATCCGTCACGCTACAGTATCCGCACAGCTACACCGCGGATTCCGGCTGGCTGCAGGCCACGGCTCCTGCCGGCGTGAATTTGAAGATCAATGGCTTCGCGAACTCGCAAATTCAGGTCTATGACGTCACCGATCCGATGAATATTGTTCAGCTCGCCGGTTCCGTGAACATGGATAACTCCACGTGGGGCATCACCGTCACCGTGCCGGGTGGGACGGGCGCGGCGCAACACACGCTGCTGGCGTTTTCTGCGGACCAGATATCGTCGCCCTCAACGATCGCTTACCATCCGGCCAGCACTTTGCTCGAACAGCGACAAGGCGCGGAATCGATCATCATCACGCATCCGGATTTTGCGGCGAGTGCAGCACCGCTGGTGAGCTTGCGCAAATCGCAGCGCCAGGACGTCGCGCTGGTCACGGTGGATCAGCTCTTTGACGCTTTCAATTATGGCGAGCGCAGCCCGTTCGCTTTGCGCGCGTACCTCTACTATGCGGCGACGGAGTGGCGCGAAAAACCACAATCCGTGCTGCTGCTCGGTGACGCCTCATTCGATCCGCGCGGCTATCTCGGCTTGGGCGATTTCGATTTCGTGCCGACGCGGATTATCGAGACGGCGGCGTTCAAGACTGCTTCCGACGACTGGCTCACCGATTTCCAGGAAACTGGCTTCGCGACGATACCCACAGGCCGCGTTCCGGCGCGCACTCCCGCGGAGGCCGCGCTGGTGGTTTCCAAGATCGTGAACTACGAGCAAGGTGGGTCCGCAGGCAGTTGGACGCATCAAGCTCTTGTGGTGGCCGACCAGAACGAAGGCGTGGATTTTTCGAACGAGGCGGAACTGGCGAATGCGCTACTGCCGCCCTCGGTGGTAACGACGAAGATTCTGGCGGATGGCCAGGCTCCGAACGTCGTGTCACAGCAAATTCTGGACGCGGTGAACAACGGCGTCTTGCTGGTCAACTACACGGGACACGGTTCCGAGGAGCAGTGGTCATTCGCGGACCTGATGGACGACACGTCGGTCGCGGGACTGACGAACGGCGGCCGCCTGCCGGTCTTCTTGCTCATGGACTGCCTCAACGGGTTCTTCCACGACGTTTACGCGACCAGCCTCTCCACGTCGCTGCTGATGGCTCCTAATGGCGGGGCGGTGGCGGTGTGGGCCTCGTCTGGGTTCACTACGGCGCCGCCACAGGCATCTATGGATCAGGCGCTATTGCGCACCCTGGCTGGGAGCCCCTCGCTACCACTGGGCCAGGCGATTTTGAAGGCGAAATTGAACATCATGGACTCGGACGTGCGCCGCACATGGATACTCTTCGGCGATCCGGCGATGGTAGTCGCGTTCCCGAATACTGGTGCCTCGCAACGACAACCGGTCGCGAGGGCAAGCGCCCCGACTCCACGGCCCTTGCGTGTGCCTGCGGTCGATCCCCGCCGCTAAGAATCATCTCCGTTGTCTGAATCGTAGAAATGGCCGAGTAATTAGCGCGCGTCCGGCATACAATTTGGCCGGCGCACATATGGCGGATTTCGCTAAACGTGGACTGATAGCGGTGCTGGCCCTATTCGTAATCGTGTATGCGTGCGACTACGGCTTGCTGCGATTCAAGATGAGCCGCAACAGCGGTGCGGGGGCGGTAGGGACGGTCACCTCTTACTACAGCACGGCGCTGAAAGACGGGAGACTTCAAATTTTTACGGACCAGCCGCAGACCGAAACCTGCGTTCATTCGCTTTTCCCTCATTCAGGCATGCGGCCGTGCTGGTACGCCAGCCGGAACAACGTGAAGACGATCGGATAGGTCCGCTGCGGCGGCTATCCGTTGCGCTGCAAGGTCAGCGGCGGCGTTTTCGCGGGCGGCGGATGGGCGTCTCGGCGTTCGCTGCAGTCTGTAGCAATTGGAATAAAGCTTGCGCGTCGCGCGTCAGCGGACGATGGCGTGGGTAAATCACGTCCAGGTTGCGGCGTAGCGGCTCGACGTTATCAATCTCGATGGCGACGAGCTTGCCTTGATGCAGTTCCTTGGTGACGGCAATCTGCGGCAGAAAACTCAAGCCTAGTTTGCGCTCCACCATCCGCTTGGCAGCCTCGATCGTTTCCACCTCCAGGACCGTATTCGGCAATTGGCCCGCGCGGCGAAATAATCCTTGGCTCAGCGTCCAGTCGCTCGAGCCGCGATCGAAAAAAATCAGAGGCATGGACTCGACGTCTTCCAGTCGCACGCGGCGCTTGCGCGCGCCGGGATGATTCGGATGGCCGACGAGAATCAGGGGATCATCGCGCAGCGTCATCGTCTCGACTTCCGGGTGATTCAGCGAGCGCGCGATGCCGATTTCCGCCTCGCCATCCAGGACCATCTTCAGCACTTGCAGGGAAGTGCCGGAGCGCAGGCTGACCATTACCTTTGGATTGGCGGCCTGGTAGTCCTTGATCACATCTGGCAGAAAGTACGTGCAAATGGAAAGCGCGGCGGCGATTCGCAGCGCGCTACCGACGGAGGGTTGAAGTTCGTGGATAGCCTGGCGCGCGCGGGCTACGTCGCGCAGAAGCTGCTCGGCATGAGGACGCAACGCCTTTCCCGCAGCCGAAACGGAGAGGCCGCCGTGCACGCGGGAGAATAATTTGACGCCGAGCGAATCTTCCAGTGCTCGCACGCGCGCGCTGACGGCCGGTTGGCTTACGCGCAACGCCGCGGCGGCGCGATGAAACCCGCCGTAGGTGACGACGGCCAGGAAAGTTTCGATTTGATCAATTTCCATGAGGCGATCTCGGTTCAGGCACGCGAGAACCTATTCACAAACATTGGCTTCAGGGGCTAAAGAGTCTGTGTGAGGACTCGGTGCCTTTGCAATTGTTGGTTGCGAATTGGGTGCAAGAGCATGATGTTTAGCAGCCTTACGTATTCTGCGGCGGCGGAGCGACTATCTTTGGCGCCACAGCCGCG
>JBAQGJ010000059.1:0-41122 GCA_049287725.1 Candidatus Acidiferrales bacterium
AGATGTGAGTAATTTGGCTGACGATAAGGTATATCAAAGAGCGCGAGAAATACGTCGCCAATTCCGCGAAGCGATCGAAGAGATATTTCTAGTGCCTGGAACGGAATTGTACACTCTGACCATGAAATACGGTGTCTTCTAATGCGATCCGTAGGATTCTCTACCGGCGCACTGGCTCGAGCCGATTTTAGAGCAGCCCTAGTTGAACTCGCGACACATTCGATCGCTTGCGTGGAGCTTTCAGCTCTCCGCTACCCGGAACTCGCTCCACTTCTTGATGCGATCCCGACGCTCCCCCTAGCTCAGTATCGCTACGTTTCGTTACATGCGCCGAGCCAATTTCAGGGGGATGAAGAGCGAGAAGCAGCGCGGCTTATAGAGCGCTTTGTGCCTGCCGATTGGCCGGTAATTATTCATCCCGATACGATCCTGGACTTCAAGGTATGGCAATCATTCGGTAGCCGAGTCGCAATCGAAAATATGGATCGCCGAAAGCCCATCGGTCGGACGGCCGAGGAGCTTGCAAGAGTCTTCGAAGAACTCCCACTTGCTAGCCTTTGCTTTGATATCGGTCACGCACGACAGTTCGACACAACTATGACTGAGGCTTATCGGATACTCCAACGGTTCCGTGATCGGATTTGTCAAGTGCACATAAGCGAGGTCAATTCGGCTAGCCAACACGATCGATTGTCATTTGCTTCTATACAGTCCTTCAGACAAGTCGCAAACATGATCCCGGAATCGATTCCAGTAATCGTGGAATCTCGGGTACGTGAGCGAGAGATTGAGGTGGAAATCTCCAAGGCAGAAGAATCGCTCTCGGATCCTAAGGTTGCAAGAGTATCCGCCTGAAAATTGCCGCAGTTCCGGGTCCCGTGAATCAGACGGATGCCAGATCATTCGCGTCTCTATATGATCTGTCAATACCACATATTCTCCAGACGACGAACCCTTCGGACTACGCCATCCGATTCGACCGATTGCGCCTGCGGAGCGGCGGCGTATAAGACACCGCCAGCGCCTAGAATTGCGAAAATCACGTCCGAAGCGGCATAGTTCGATCACCTCTCGGGATCTGGAGTACCGAGCGCTCGCAAACAATCGATTACAGAATCATCGATTTTCACGGCGGTCATGAAAATTCGCTATGGCCCACACAAAACAAAAAGCCGCCCCCATTCCAATCGTTATCCTTTCGATGGCGTTCGCCGCATGCGGACTACTGATCCCAAACTACGCGGGTTTCAAGAGGCCGATGACGGTTTGTGGAGTTTTACTTGCCGTTCGTAGGGCAGGGCTTCCAGCAGGTAGATGGCGCAGAGGGCGGCGACCACCAGGATGCCGGCTATGGCGTAAACCGTGGCGGGCGATAGATCGGGGATTAGCAGCGCGATGCCGCCCAGGATTGCCGCCAGCACATACATCACAAGCACCGCGCCTCGGTGGCCCAGGCCCAAGTTGGACAGGCGATGCGCAGTGTGGTCCTTGCCTGGCGAAGTGAAGGGCAACAGCCCACGGCGCGCGCGCGAGATGGACACCAGGGTAGTGTCAAAGATCGGCACGCCGAGAATCAGCACAGGCACCAACCAGGTGTGCGGGAACTGCGTGCCGTCCGGGCGGATTTTCAACCCGAGCGTAGCCATGAGAAACCCCAAGAACATCGCCCCGCCATCGCCCATAAATATTTTAGCGGGATTGAAATTCCAGCGCAGAAAACCAAGCGCGGCTCCGAGCGTAGCCGCGCCAAGAGTGCGGACGAGCGTTTGACCGTTCATCGCGGCGGAAATGGTGAAGAAGCCGGCGGCGATGGCCGCGATGCCGGCGCAGAGGCCGTCCATGTGATCGAGAATGCTGAAGGCCGCGGTGATGCCGACGACCCACACGACCGTGAGGCACCAATCGAGCGCGAGTCCAACGATGCCGGGAACGAATTGCGAAAAAAGTTGCGCGCGGATGCCGGAAGCGATCAGAAAAATCGCCGCGATGGGCATGCCGATGAAAAGTTTCACTTGATGATGGAGCAGGCCGCCGTCGTCGAGGAAGCCGACGATCGCGAGCAAAGTGGCTCCCGCGAGGATGCCGATGATTTGCTGCTCGGAGACGCCGTGTCGCGTGAAGAGAATCGCGAGCACGAAGCCAAGATAAATCGCGGTGCCGCCCAGCAGCGGAATCGGGTTTACGTGGACTTTCCGCGGTCCGGGCTTGTCCACCATGCCGTAGCGCAGCGCCAGGTGGCGGATGGGAACAGTGAGCGAGAGCGAGGCCAGCAACGCCACAACGAACGCAACAATTTCGGCGTGATTGGTGAAGATGGACATGGCGTGTGCCGCGTACGATTAGTTGATGCCCGCTGCGTCTTCTATGATGGCCGCGAACTTTTCCAGCTCGTTCACTCTAGCATATTTGGCAGCGGTTTCCCGGGCGCGACGGCCCATATCGGCCAGGCGCGCAGGGTCGCGACGAAGTTCGCGGATGGCCGCAGCGACGGCGGCGGGATCGTCAGGGTCGGCCGCAAGTCCGCAGCCAGATTCGACAACGATGCGCGCAGCATCCGATTGCGGCGCGGCCACGGCCAGCACCGGCCGGCCCGCCGCCAATATCGAATAAAGTTTGCTCGGCACCACGATGCCTTCCAGCCCGCGCTTCACCGTAACGATGTGCACGTCCCCTGCCATCATCACGTGCGGCAGCTGCTCGAATGGCCTGAACGGCAAGAAGCGCACGTTCGTCGCGCCCCCAGCCCCCGACGCTTGCGCGGCCGCAGCCGCTGCCAACCCCGCGCGGTTTGCGCCGTCACCTATAAACACAAGCCCCGCGTTTTCGTTGCGCAGCATCTCGGCGGCTTTCAGCAAAGTGTCCCACGCACCGTAAAATCCCAAATTGCCGGCGTGCAATGCCACAAACGGCAAGCCGCCGCGAATTTCCTGCACCACCGGATCGTCGACCGGCGGCGACACAGCGTGAAAAGTAGCCCCGTCGCGCACCACCACCACGCGTTCGGCGGCGACGCCTTTAGTCAAAATGCGCTGCCGCATGTCGTCGCCAAGCACAATCACGCGCGCCGCTTGCTTCAACGCGCGCCGATGCATGCCTTCCCAGCGCGTAACCCAATGGCTCGGGCGCACGATGTCACCGCCAGTAGCCATGTCCGGATAAAGATCGCGAATATTGTAGACGAACGGTTTGCCAGCCAACCGCGCGATGAAAGCGCCGGCCAGCCCCGCGACCGGAGGGTCGGTCATCGCCAGAACAACGTCCGGATTCAGCGCCAGCGCCCGCGGCACCGCCAGCGCGAGGTACGAAAGATAATTCGTCACGCGCTCGCGCATTTTGTGCCGCGAATAAATCGTCGACCCGACGCATTCGACCGCGACCTTATTGCGCGTAGTGCGATGCAGCAAAGCAAAAGGATACGACGCGCTCACCCCGGGCTCCGGATCGTAAGAAGGCCGCCCCGCGACCACAGTGACCTCGTGCCGTTCGGCCAATTTTTCCGCCACTTGCGCGGCCATCTTCGCGGTAGCCGAAGTGTCCGGCGGATAATATTCGTTCAAGAGCAGGATGTGCATCTCAGGTCTGTGTCACACGCAAGAATCTTTGTAGGCCGCAGCTTTAAGCTACGGCATAAGCGCAGCAAAATAAACGCGGCTGTACCGCCCGCGTGAGAACCATGATTTTCGTCAGGGCACGGCTTCAGCCGTGCCATAACCGGCGCAAAATCAGAGCGGCTTCAGCCGCTGAGGTGCCGATTTTCCCGTGAAAAACCGGCCTTTTCCGCAAGCAGTCACCGCTCGCTACGTCGCTCTATTTCGCGCGCTTCGCCCCGCGCGCAGCAGTTTCTTCTCCCGTCGGCGATGCACCCGAAGCAGCCGATTTCTTTTCCAAAATGAAATTGCCCATCACCAGCACATCCATCTGCGTGCGCGCAAAACAATCCAGCGCCTCCTCAGGCCGGCACACAATCGGCTCATTGTCATTGAACGAAGTATTCAGCACCACCGGCACGCCGGTAAGATCCCCGAACGCGCGGATCAGTTTCCAATACAAAGGATTCGCGGCCCGGCTAACGGTTTGCAGCCGCGCGGTGCCGTCCACGTGCGTAGGCGCGGGAATCACGGCGCGTTTTTCCGGGCGCACTTTGTAAGCGAAAGTCATGAACGGCGACGGATGCTGCTTTTCGAAAAATTCGCCGGTGGCTTCCTCGATGATGGAAGGCGCAAAGGGACGAAAAGTTTCGCGGTGCTTGATGCGGCGGTTCAAAACGTCCTTCATCTCCGGCCGCCGCGGATCGGCCAGAATGCTGCGCTGCCCCAGCGCCCGCGGGCCCCATTCGACGCGTCCTTGAAACCATCCGAGCACTTTTCCCGCGGCGATGTGCCGCGCGGTCGCTTGCAACAGCGCAGCTTCCTCCAGTTGCGCGATTTCCAGATCGTCGCTAGCAGCGGCCGCTTTTTCCACCGCCGCGCGAATTTCCTGCGGCGAAAATTGCGGCCCCCATCCGGCATGATCCATCACGAATTCGCGCGGACGCCCTAATACAAGATGATTCACGGCAAAAGCCGCGCCCACCGAAAGCCCGGCATCACCCGCGGCAGGCTGCACGTACACGCGCTCAAACGGCGAATGATCAAAAATTTTCCCGTTGGCGACGCAATTGAAAGCGACGCCGCCCGCGAGGCACAAAGATTTTTCGCCGGTTTTCTCAGCGAGCGCGCTCCAATGCGCGGCCAAAACTTCTTCGATCGCGGCCTGCATGCTCGCGGCCATATTCCGATGACGCTGTTCCAGCGGCTCTTCGGCTTTGCGCGCGGGGCCCAGGCGCTTTTCCAGATACTCGGAAAAAAGCCGCCCGAGGACGGGAGTGCGATCGGCCTCGCGCCAGCTCATTTCCGCGCCCTGCGATTGATGCGTGAAATATTTCAATCCGAGCCTGAAAGAAAGTGGCCCGTCGGCGTAGACGATGCGGCGAAATTCCTCCAGAAATTCCGGCTCGCCGTAGGCGGCCAGTCCCATCACTTTATATTCGTCGCCGAATTTCCAGAAGCCGATGTATTGCGTCAGCGCCGTGTAATACATCCCGAGCGAATGCGGAAAAGTGATTTCGCCCAGCGGCTGCATGCGCGCCCCTTCGCCAAGCGCCCACATCGAACTGGCGAAATCGCCCAGGCCGTCGGCGGAAAGCACAGCGGCGCGTTCGAAGGGCGAGACGAAATAGGCGCTCGCCAGATGCGCGGTGTGATGTTCGACCCTGTGAAACGTGGCGCGAATTTTTTCCACTGGAATTTCGAAGGCCTTCGCGAGATCTTCATTGATTCCGGCGAAGCGCCGCATCACGCGCGCGCGGTCCAGCGCGAATTTCGGCATGCGCATGGCGAAGCGCAATTTGGTCGGCAGCCGCGCCCAGGGATCGCGCGGGATGGCGATGTGGTCCACCTCGGAAAGTTTTACGCCGGCCTGGTCCAGGCAATATTGAATCGCCCGCGCCGGAAGCCCCGCCGCGTATTTCACGCGGTTCAGCCGCTCTTCCTCGACGGCGGCCAGCAGCCGCCCGTCCGCCACAATCGCGGCGGAGGCGTTGGCGTGGTAAGCGTTGATCCCCAGGATAACCATCCGCAATATTGTCGCGGAAATCCGCCGCGCTGTCTCAGGAATAAAATTCGAAGGTATGCGGAGGTCTAGGGACTGACGAACCAGTCTGAAGACCATGCCTTCGTCAAGTCACGGCTTTACAGTTTGCGGAAAAAACGGGAAGGGCGGGGCTTCAGCCCCGCCGTAAGTCGTACCTTTTCGTAGCAGGTCGGAGCTTTAGCTCCGACATAAAGCTCAGTCTACCATGAGGGGCTTTAGCTCCTGAGGTACGCTTTCGACTTTTTCCCCAAATTAGGGGCTCACGTGCTGCCTATCTTTGCGGTGCGTGCGCCGCGACCCTGGCTTGGCCGCATAGCGGACCGACCAACTCGAAAAGGCGCTGCGCGCCGTCGTTTATTATGTCGTGGCTGTCGCTCTTGAAGTGGACCGAAATTGGACTGAAAACTTGGGGGTGAGCCCCTAAGGAACGGCACCCTCTTTTGCAAGCATGGAGGTGTTGTCTTTTTACGCTGTTGGGCCTTGGACTCATTTTCATGAGTGCTTCCATCTGGACATTCTTTCGAAAGAAAAAGCAGCAACACTAATTTGGATCAGTGGTCGGTATTTTTCTACCGACAATCGGGTCCTAACCATCCGCTGGGTTCCACCGTTCCGGACCTTGCTCTACCCCCACCGAGTAGTGCGGTCTATAATCGCAAGGAGTCAACTAACGGTAGCTCGGAGATACGGTTCTAGTTGACCGCGCCTTGATCGCTGATCAAATCGCGCAATTCCTGGTAGCTCTCTTGTACGTCAACCGAGCAGCTAAGTCGCTTGTCCAGGTCGATCGTCATCCGCCGGATCTCCTCCAGAAAAGCCATATATCGCATGAAAAAGCCCCGGCGAAGCCGCGGAAAGCGGTGAAACGTGATACTTGTGCGGCGGCGTGCGCGCGGCCCCGGAACAAATACCGAATTACCTTCCAGCCGCCAGACAGCCTCGCGCGGTATTCTTATTTTCCGTCCCGTCGTCTCAGTTACCGTGATGGTTTCCATTTGAGGCTCCTTTGAAACTCTTTGGATACATCCGTCACGCCATCTGCTGGCATAGCTTCCGCATTGACCGGACCTCCCCAAACCGGGGGAATCCAAGTCTCTATTCTAAAACCGGAGGGGGTTTGTAGTGAAGTCCCGTTGATTTTCGCGCCTTCGACTCTTACGTCAGATGTTTTCGGTCCGAATCCTGCATCCTGCATGCTGCTCTGATCCTAGACCTGCAAACGCCTGGAATTGCAAATAGGGATTTCACAATGGCAGGCGAGTGACGCACATAAATGTGCGACCTCAGAAGGAGAGTTGAGCGGGTGGAGAAATTTGGATGGTGCCGAGGGCGCGACGAATCCCTAGGGTGACAAACGCCCGGACAGTGATATGTACATTTAGAAATTTTATTAACAGTCAGTCCGTGTGTGATAGGACGGGCGGAAAAGCCTGCAGGTAGGAACCTGCGGAGCCGCGGAAGTTCTGAGGTCAGCATATTCCCGAGGCTGGACGCGCTAAGACCCTCCGAGCTGACTCTCGGAGCCAGAGTGCCGACTTCGTCGTGCTAGAACCAAGTTCAGACAACGGCTCGTCGATGTTTTGTGTGATCGCATGCAGATATCATTCGCGACTCGCCATCACTGGCGCCCTGCGCACTGTGGTGAGCCCGCCAGGCCACCAGTTCCAATCGCCTGCAATTCGAAGCAGCGCGGGGCCGATTACAATACGAACCAATGTCGCGTCAATCAACACGGCGATTGCCAACGTAAATCCGATCATCTTGACCACCAGGAAATCTCCGAAGGTGAATGCCGCAAATACCACGATCATGATCGCGGCGGCGCTCGTAATCAGCCCCGCGGTCCTAGCCAGACCCTCTGGGATCGCATCCATTTCACTCAGCCCGCTTCTTCTGGCTTCCAGGACGCGTGCGACCAAAAATACCTCGTAATCCATGCTTAATCCGAAGACGATGGCAAACGCGACGATCGGTACCAGCGGAAACACGCTACCGGTTCCCGCGGGAACCCCTAAGAACTTGCTTCCGTGTCCATCTTGGATAACGGAAACCAATGCTCCGAAGGCCGCAGCGACCGAGAATAGGTTCAGTGCGATGGCCTTCACCGCGGCGAAGATCGATCGGAATCCGCACAGCAGAGCAAGGAGCGTCCCTCCCACAACCAACGCCATTACAGACGGAAAGCGGTTTCTGATAATCGTTTCATAATCGGCGTTGAGTGCCGGGATGCCGCCAACAAGAAGGGTTGCGCCAGGCACCCCGGTGAGAGCTGGCGCGCCGGTCTTACGCAGCTCCCGCACCCAGTTAACCTGGCCGCGCAGGGAGACCGAACTCGCGGGTAACACCTCAAGCAGCGCCGCTCGTCCGTCACTACTCAGGAACGTTCGACGCGTATCCCGCGAGAGATCAGTAAGTGAAGATCGGTTGCTCTGCGCAAGCGTCGTGATAGAAATCACGCGGTCACACCGAGGGTCGCTCGCGAGGCGCTTGCTGAGACGAACCAGCGCGTTCCACCCCGCGTCGGTTTGCGCGATGGAATCCGTTGGAAGTTCGACGATGACGCGCAACGATTCAACAACGCCGCCCCGATCCATCCGTTCAAGGGTGTGCAGGGCATGGACTGATTCCGCCGCCTGCGGAAGCCAATCCCCTCGGGGCAGGCTGGTATCCAGGTGTCTGGCCTGCCACGCGAGCAGAAGCAAAGGAGTACCCGCCAAAAAGAGGGCAAGCCAGGGATGCGCGACGATCATCTTTCCCCACTGCCGCCAGCGATTTCCCGTACGTGCGGCCCGCTGCGCATCCAACTTTGGAGTAAAGGGCATTCGGCCAAGATCGATCCGAGGACCGAGCAATACCAGCGCTGCTGGAACAAGGGTATTTGTCAGCAATACACTCATTCCCGTCACCAGGAATCCCGCGACACCGATGGAACGGATTTCGCTGATCGGAACCGTCAAAAGGGCAAGAAATCCGATGGCTACGGTTGACGCTGAAATCAAGAGCGTGCGGCCTGCCTGACGCGCCGAGATCACCCCTGCCGTGGCTCCGTCGTTCCCGGCGGCAATCGCTTCCCGGAAGCGGCTGATCATCAGGAGCGCATAGTCAATTCCCAATCCGAGGCCAAGCATGGTGGCCAAATTCTGCACCAGAATGGACAAGTGCCAGCGCTGGGCTAGGAATCCCGTAATCGCCAGAGTGGTGGCAATGGCCAACTGGCCAACCGCCAATGGAATCAGGGCGGCGATCAGGCTTCCAAAAGCCACCAGTAGAAGCGCGAGGGTCCCGGGGATCACCAGGCTTTCGCCGCGACGCACGTCGGCGGCGCTCGCTTTCCGAATATCGAAATTCAATGGAATCTCGCCTGTGAGTTCGAGCTTTACCGCCGGATAACGCCCGCGTAGTTGATTTTCAAGCGAGCTTGCCAGCAGGTGAATCTCCGGAACAAGCGATTCGACTGGACCGCCGGTCGGAGTGAGCCCCACGAGAACAAACGTTCCGCCTTCCCGGCCCAGAAAGATCGGATCGCGCAACTCGAGATACGACACGACTCCTGAAACGCCGGGCTGCTCTCTAAGTGCTGCTACGATGGTTCCTAACGCTTGCCCGCCTTCTTCCGAATCCGCAGGTGGGAGTCCCTCGACCACCAGGACAACGCGGTCCACAAACGGCGACCGAAAACGACTGGCCAGCTCCTCTCGGACAGTTTCAGCCTGGCTCCCTTCCACACGGGTTGCGGTCTCCAGGCGGCGTTCCGCGTGAAAAGAAAATGGAAGAAGTGCGACGGTTGCTGCGAGGACGATCCCTGACACCAAAAAACGGCGCACAAGCATAGCCACAATCATGTCATATCTCACAAAATCGTCGTCACCAAAACTCTACGCTGACGCCTAAGAACTACACGAGCGAAAAACGTGCTCCGTCCGTAATCGGTTTTTACATTTGCACTCAGGTTCGCGAGTTTTACACTTGCACACGACTCACGTACGGACCTATCCGAATCTGCTAAACTTCGCCCCAGCAATTTAGGAGGAAATATTCGCGCATTACTTTTGCTCGGATTGCTTACCGCCATCCAACCTGGAGTAGCAGACCCGCGCCTTGGCTCCTGGACGCTCGTCTCTGCGCAGTCAACTCTCGATCCGCCAAACCGGCTCTCCATTACATCTTCGCGTGACGGCTCGCATGTGGTGATGTCCGGTGAAACCCATCTTGATTTCACCGCAAACTCGAACGGGCACAAATCGCCCGCACCGGGCAATCTGGCGTTCAATCAAATTGAACTGCGCAGGATCGATAAGAGGCAGGCGGAGGTCAAGGAAGAGAAGGATGGAGCTGTGGTGGCGACGGTTCGCGAAAAACTTTCGAATGATGAGAACGAGCTGACGGCCACGACTGCGGCCCCGGGTCACGCCGATAAGATCACCGTGTGGACGCGCAGCGGGGGCAAGAAGGTCGCGAAGGACTTCTTCGCAGGCGAATGGACGCAGGATCTCAGCAGGACTCGTATGCGGCAAGGTTTGGTGCTCAAAATCGAGACGGACGGAAGCGGCGGGATCCGTTTTCTGGGTGACTTCAGCTATACCGCCCGTTTTGACGGAAAGCAATATGATCTAAAGAACTCGCGCAACGATACCGTAACGCTCGAACGCGTGGATCCGCATACGGTGGAAGCGATCTACCGGCGGGACGATCAAGTCACGCAAAAGGATAGGTGGGTGGCTTCCGCGGATGGACAGCAGATGACACTATCCACCACCGGCACGTTGGAAACGGGCCAGCGGGTAACGGAGAAGCTCTTGTTTAAGAAGCAGTAGCGGATATTGCATCCGTCCAGTCCACAAGCCCATCGCTCGCTGACACCGCGTTGACCTCACGACCCGCGACCGAAATGATCCCCTTGCGATGCATGAATTTCAGAATGCCGTTAACCGTGTCTTCCAGGGAAGGATCTGCTTTGCCCCACACGGAGGCATCGCGGGCCTTTTGATAAGAAGAGCTGTCGTAACGTTTGAACTCCATTGCGGAGATGTTGTCGACAGAGCCCACCAAAAAATCCAGCAGCGGAAAGAGAAGATCTTCCTTCCGGCATCTGCGGATCAGCTCGGGAACGAACTCGGGAAGTCTGAATGTTTCAAACTGGCGGCCAGTCGCTTTGGTAATGAGCCCAGTAATATCCATCATGTTCGAATAATCGTCGCGCGTGACATGGTAAGTATTATTCGCTGTACCGCGAGTGGTAGAGATCGCCACGATGTTGTTTGCGACAATGTCCGCCGGAACAAAACTGACCTGGTTGAGAGTATCTACGCCAATGCCATGATTCACCATGAAGGCGACTAGGCGAACGGCGATATCGAAGTTGTTACCTCCGCCCGTGACAGAAGGACTCACGAGAGCAGGCCGGAAAATTCGCGCGGAAAGTCCCCGGTTGCGTGCATCCACAACCACCTGTTCCGCTACCCATTTCGATTGGCTGTACCCAAAATCGAGCAGCTCCATATTCTCGTTCAGGTCGGTCTCATTGAGGACTGATTTGACCGCCCAACCAAACACGAATGTAGTCGAGACATAATTGAATTCTTTGGGCCTTCCTTCGAACGCAAGTCTTACGACCTCATTGGTTCCGAGCACGTTCGCGTCACGCATCAGGTCGTAGTTGAAGAGGTAGTTCACGGTAGCACCGTTGTGGAAGACCGTGTCGATTTCACTCGCGAGGAAATCCCACTCGTCTTGTGTCAGGCCCAGCTTTGGCTGCCCTAGATCTCCGCAGATGGGGATCACCCGAGCCTCGAACATCTCCATCAGACCCACCCCACAGGGGCCGATTGACTCCATCGCGTTCCTCAGTCTTTGCTTACCTTGCTTTTCGTCGGAAGACCTGACGAGAACATAGATCTTCGCTCGTGTTTGTTCCAGCAAGCTTTTCATGAGGAATGGCCCTATGAAGCCAGTCCCGCCAGTGAGCAGCACCCGCTTCAGCACCGGCGTCTCCGGCAAGGGCACAGGCACTGGAGGCTCGAAAATGAGCTTCCTGTCGTTGCTCATCATCCGCTTCTCAGCGGCCCGCTGCTCTTCACGGAAAGCCGCAAGGGAATGACGCAGATGAACCAGTGCCTCTTCCGGAGCGCGCTTCAACTTTTCGGCTAGTCCAAACAGCTCGGCTACGCCCACACGCTGAATCACGCCAATATCTACCTGCCTCGCCAGCAACTCGGCGCCTTTATCTTTCAGGAGTTCCTTCAGCTCGTGCACGAACACAACAAGATCCAGGGAATCCAGCCCGGCTTCGACGAGGTTGTACGATTCCTTACCTGTCAGGTTGTACTTGGCTTTCAATTCAGCGAAAGAGCAATGCATGTCGGAATCGCACAGGGCGTTCCCGGCGTCCTTCTCCCGCGAAAAGTCCGAAAGAACGCTGAACTGACCTCGCTGCCACATCTGCTTGGTCTTATGGCGCATGATCTTCCCCGAACTCGTTCTGGGGATCGCACGCGGCGCGATGACCGAAATCACCGCCACTTCCACGTTGAGATAATTTCGGACCGCGGCGGCGATCTTTCGTGCGTCGGGAAGCGCCCTGGGATTTTTGGCTTCGGCGACGATTGCCAGCGCAGGTTCGCTGTCTTCCTGAATCTGGAACGCGGCGACGCAGTTGTGCCGGATCAGACCGGACGATTTCTCCACGACGTTCTCAATGTCGTGCGGGTAATAGTTTTGCCCGCGCAGAATGATCATGTCCTTGATGCGGCCGCAGACGTAGAGTTCGCCGCGGTGGAAGAATCCTATATCGCCGGTCCGGAGGTAGCCGTCGTCATAGGGAGTATCGTCCACAAGCCGCGCGCGAAACTGCGTCAGAGTTAATTCGGGATTGTTCCAGTAACCTCGGCACTTACCGCTTCCGGCGACCCAGATTTCGCCGGTGCGCTCTGGCTTAAGAGGGAAGTGCCCTTCGGGATCCACAATCTTAACGTCGAGACCCGGCAGCGGCGTTCCACAACTGACAATCTGCGTAGCTCCGTCGATTTCAGATACCTCGGTTGTCATGCGGGCCGTGCCCAGGGAGAGGGCACGTTTATTCACGGACACGATGTTGCGACCGCCCAGTGAGACCGCCAGAGTATTCTCAGCAAGCCCATAGGCGACATGGAAACTCTCAGATTTCAGTCCATAGGACTGAAACGCTTCCAGAAATCGTGTGTAGGTATCCGGCTTTACAGGTTCCGCTGCGCACATCAAAACGCGAAGCGAACTGAGATCACAAGCCTCCAGGCTTTCCTTGGAAAGCCTCCCGGCGCGCAGGCAATAGTCGTAGGCGAAGTTAGGCGCCGCGGTCGCGGTGGCGCGGTAGGCCGTCATCGCATCGAACCACAGGATCGGCCGCTGAATGAAGTCCGTGGGAGAGAAACCGTACGTCGTGCCACCTTTCAGTGCTGGATATAGGTAGCACCCGATCAGTCCCATATCGTGATACTGCGGAAGCCAGGAA
This sequence comes from Candidatus Acidiferrales bacterium, assembly GCA_049287725.1. Classification (GTDB taxonomy): domain Bacteria; phylum Acidobacteriota; class Terriglobia; order Acidiferrales; family UBA7541; genus Palsa-295. The sequence goes on from JBAQGJ010000059.1 coordinate 13,118, forward strand.
ACGACGACCGGTGCGGCATGGTCGATCACCAGCGGACATGTATCCAGAATGTTTTCGTGCGTGACAATCACGCCCTTGGGCTCCATCGTCGAGCCCGAGGTGTACTGGAGAAACAAGATCTTCGAATGTTCGGCAGATGGTCGGTCCGCAATCCCATCCGCGAAATCCTCCGTGGCGATCCAGGGCAGACCGGAAATGTAATCTACGTCAATCCCGCACGCCGAGACTCCACTTCTGGCGAGATTCGTCTTGAGGGATGCCTGGAAGTCTCTGCTCGTTAGGATCCCAGCCGCCTGGCAATCCTTTGCGATGTGTACCATCTTGTATAGCGCGCTCTGGAAGCCGCGAGAACTGGGGGGATAAACCGGCACGGGGATCAATCCGGCGCGCACGCAGCCAAAAAATGTGCAGATCATTTCGAGCCCTGCCGGGTACGCAAGCAGCAGTCGGTCGCCCGCCGCAAAACGACCCTCTTTCCACAAATGTCCGGCGATCGCCTCCACTCGGTGGAGAAACGACGCATAGGTGTAGCTTTCGGTCGGGTGGCCGTTTACATCGAGGTACGAATAAAGAAGTTTGTCGGGGTGCTCATCTGCCAGCCTATCCAGGTGGCCCAAAATTGACGCCAACATCAATCAGCGATCCTCCAATGTTAAAAGAACGCAAGCCAGTAAACGAAACATCTCTCCCTAGGGTGCCAGTTGATCCGCGATTGAGTTTGAAGGTGCAGGCCTGAAATGCAGGCGAACGGTGAGAATGTACTGGTATTTTTTCTCAGCATAAGCGTCGCTCGACGCTTTTGGCGAACGGATGTTTTCCTTTTTGGCGCACAAAGGCGCGAACGGGAATTTCGGAGCTTCGCCCAGCTTCTATGGTCCCTTGCAGGAAGCCCGGTTCATTATGGTGCATTGAAGGTTTTATATTAACAAAGCGTTATGGACAATTCCATGCGTTGTCGCTCTCATTGTTCACACGACGCAACCAGGCACCGTCCTTTCCGAATGTCCTTGAATGTCTTTACGAGCTCGCACTAAAATCGTGCTGCGAGGCTGTCGTCGGCGCGGAGCCGGTTTCGTTGAGAGTCAGGACCCCGGATCCGGCGTAGGGAACGCCTCGGGCCCAATTAGCATTGGTCGCGGAGGCGCCGGTGACGTTGGAAACCGAAGTATTGATCAATCAAGATCCGGAGACTCCGGATCTTGTACCATCGGAATCCTCTGCGGCGCCCGTTACGGAACCCGTCGGTGCCTCTTCCTTCCCGAAAGTCTTACGCCACCGCTTGGATAGGTTTTTTGCCGACCAGAACATTACTCCCAAAGCCGACCGTACGATGTGGGTCAAGATCGCTGTAGGTCTGGCAGTCCTCGTGGGTGCTTGGATTGCTCTGTATGCTCTGAGGCCTGATTCATGGAAGTTTGTTGCCCTCTACCTGCTAGGCGGCCTCGCGCAGACATTCCTTTTGCTGAACATTGCCCATGACAGCAACCACAACGCCATCTCCCCCCGGCCGCGCGTCAACAAAACCCTGAACTACGTCTTCGATTTGTGCGGAATCAGCTCGTACATGTGGCGTATCCTCCATCATCGCGGCCATCACTCCTGCATCAATCTCCACGGCGAAGATGATGCGCTTTCGGGACGCGGCATCTTTCGCTTTACACCCTATGAATCCCGCGCGCCATGGCACCGCTTCCAGCATATCTATGCGCTGTTCTTTTATGCGATGTTCTCTCTCGACTATGTGTTCTTCAGGGACTTCGAGAGTTTTTTCTTCCCGTCCCACGATTATCTGAAACGTTCCAATCACTCTTCGCGCGAATTTGCCATTCTCTTTGCCGGCAAGGGTTTCTACCTCACTTACATGCTTGTATTGCCCGTGATGGTACTCGGGAAATCCCCTCTCCTGGTCGCCTGGGCGTTCCTCCTGGTCCATTTGTTCGTCGGTTTAGCGGTAACGCTTGTGTTCCAGACGACGCACACCATTGACACCACCTACTTTCCGACGGACCGTGGTGTATTTGACAACGGCGTGTATCACATCTTCGCGACGACGGCGGATTATGCGACGGAAAACCCGCTCGTCGGTTGGCTCGCGGGCGGGCTCAACCATCACATCGTGCACCATCTTTGCCCTTTCGTGTGCCATACCCACTATGCTCCGCTGACCAGGATCGTGAAGGAGACCGCCGAAGAGTTTGGGGTCCCCTATCGACAGCACCCAACCATGACTCAGGCAATCCGGCATCATCTGATACTCTTGAAGCAACTGGGGAACGAAAACTGATTCTGCGCGTTTTATCTTTAGCTATGGCCCCGCTCCCACCTCCTACGATTGACCTGAAATCATTTGCGGTTCTAGGCAGGTATCAGGATGGCTGGGTATGACCTCATCCACTCCGATCCCCGTTGTTTCCCGATTTCGCTGCTTTGCGGATTCTCGCGCAATGTTCCGCAATCCCGTGCAGGTTTTGTCCAGCTACAACGAAATCTTTGGCGAGACATTCCGGCTCTATCTGGGTGGTCTCAAAGAAGCGATCGTTACGATTGATCCCGCTGTCATTCACCACGTGTTAAAGACTAATTCGGAGAATTACCAAAAATCCGAAATTCAAGTAAAGCGCATGGGCCATTTCCTGGGGAAAGGTCTTCTCACCACGCACGGCGAAGCCTGGCGCACGCAGCGACGCCTTATCCAGAAGGGCTTCGATCGCACGCAACTCGATGCGCTGTCCTCAATCATGCAGGACTCCCTCGTCGAGTCGCTGCGGGATTTCGACAGACAGACCCGTCGCGGCCCCGTCGATATCTACCCCCAGCTGATGAAAATTACCTTCGCGATGGTCGCCCGATCGCTTTTTGGCGCACGGTTGAAGGACGAAGACATTGATCTTGTCAGCCGTACCATCTGCACCGTCCAGGAATTCATTGTTCGGCAAACTCTTCAGCCCTATCTGAACCCTTGGTTCGCCGTCTCGGGGGAACTGCGCAGGCACGAAGATATGCGCACCCGCGCGGACGCTGTTCTGCTCGAATACATCAAGAAGCGCCGCAACGAGCCGCCCGGCCGCGATCTGCTGCAGACTTTGATGGACGCGCGCTACAGCGATGGCGAAGGCATGAGCGATGAGCTCATCCTCAGTGAAAGCATGCAACTTCTCGTCGCCGGCCATGAAACATCGTCGAATGCGCTATCGTGGCTTTTTTATCTCTTGAGCTCGCGTCCGGATTGTCTCGAAAGGGTGAGGCAGGAATTTGATTCCGTGCTCGGAGAAGCGCCCCTGAGCCACACCGACGTTCCCAAATTCGAATTTACGACTCAGGTCATAATGGAGGGGCTTCGCCTTTACCCGCCGTTTTGGATGATCGACCGCATGGCTGTCGCGGACGACCGCGTAGGCGATCTCGCCATACCCCGCGGTTCGACGGTCATTGTGTACGTGTACGGTGCGCATCATGCTCCGCGCTACTGGCAGAATCCGGAAACTTTCAATACGGAGCGTTTCACCAAAGCGAACGATAAGCTACGCACGCCCTTCACCTTCCTTCCCTTCGGGGGCGGACCGCGAGGCTGTATCGGCGGAAATTACGCGATGCTGCAGATCCTCATGATTTTAAGCGATTTACTCAAAAAATACGATTTTCAGCTTGCTCCGGGCCAACGGATCGAAGCTCGCCCGATGATCATCCTGCGGCCGAAGCACGGAATCCGCATGACGTTCACCAATGCTATCGCGCCGGCCTCGTGCATCGCATCCGCGGCTCGCCTGAGCCAGCCGTAGCGCACAGCTTCCAGCATCGCACGAAGTTTCCAATGGCCTGTCAATACTGCCAATATCGCCGAAGACCAAATCCGCGAGTGGCAATCATTTAGGCCAAAACGTTCCGCACCCTCCAGCGGTAGACGATCGGAGTGCCTGTAATCCCACGTCGCGACATCGGTTACCTGATTTGCCTGACTTATTCCCCGCTGGCGAAAACAACTACGCCTCGCCCATAGTTTCCCGCTGATCTGCTACGTCCGAATCGTGCGGCCTACCGTATGCGACGGCGGCCGATCTCCAATACATAGGTTGCATGGGGGAGCCTCCTTGGTGTCTCTGAATCAGCCTGCTTGCTGAGTTCAGCTCTATTAGACCAAGCGTTCCTCCTTTGACCTATGCATTCAAACTTATCGGGACTTACGACGGAATGGGCGCTCAGTGACCAGGTTTTGTTCTGTGGCGCGGTCGTGGCCGATGGCTTCTTGCATTCGCCAGGTTCTCACGCGATCCGGTAGGCCGAAGTTAACTTTGTTTCGCGCACGTACCAGCGGGTAGCTGGATGCCACGGACACGGGACGTGCTACGGAGGGCGAGCCAATCTCACCACCAGCAAAAACTGCCACCAGCGCTCCCGCCGCGCTCCCGTCCACCGTATTTCCCCTCATTTCTAACCGCAACAAGGCCACATTCAAAATTCCCCGCAACCCCTTGAAAATAAACTCCGCGCCGCTTTCTAATCGCAACACGAATCCAGATTCCGGCGATCCTCCGGCGGATGACCGATCCTTCCGCACCACGCAAACGATTGCTGTAGAATTGTCGGGCGCCGCAGCCGGCGGCGTTGAACGACCGCCTGCATGGCCTGGTTCGGTGGCGGAGGAACATGACACCAACTTGCTTGCATCCTGCGCGTTTCGGGCTGGTCTTTACTTTGTTGCTTGCGATGCTTGGCGTGTGCAGAGCTACGGCGAGTGATGCGTTCCCGCGACATGACAAATCCGCGTGGACCCTGGTTTGGAGCGATGAGTTCAATGCTTCCGATGGCTCGCGGCCTGACCCCGCGAAATGGAAGTTTGAGGTTGGCGGGAACGGCTGGGGCAATCACGAACTGGAGTGCTACACGAACCGGCCGGAGAATTCGTTCATCCACGACGGCAATCTGGTGATTCAAGCTCTGAAGGAAAATTTCACCGGGCCCGACCACGTGGCGCGCGACTACACATCGGCGCGAATCACGACGCAAGGGCTTTTCGAACAGGCCTACGGACGTTTCGAAGCGCGCATCAAGATTCCTCGTGGGCGCGGGCTGTGGCCCGCGTTCTGGCTGCTGGGAAACGATATCGGGACGATCGGCTGGCCGGCCAGCGGCGAGATTGACATCATGGAGAACATCGGCAAAGAGCCATCAATGGTGCACGGCTCGCTGCACGGGCCCGGCTACTCCGGCGATCGCGACTATACATCCGAATACAAGCTGCCGGGCGGCGTCCGCTTCGCTGACGATTTCCACGTTTTCGCGGTGGAATGGGAACCAAAGACCGTGCGCTTCTTTGTGGATCAAGATCTGTACGCGACGTTCACCCCTACCCGCCTGCCCACCGGGATGAAATGGGTCTTCGATCATCCGTTCTTCATCATCTTGAACGTAGCCGTAGGCGGCGACTGGCCCGGGCCTCCCGACGCAACAACAACATTCCCGCAAACCATGCTAGTGGACTACGTCCGCGTATATAAGGCGGCGCGGTGAAATTCGCAACGAGGACCCAGTTCGTTTTCTGCCGGGGCGCAGAAAACGGGAGAAGCGCGCTCCGAAAAAAAACGGTGACGCTACGTAAATCGTCAGGCGACGTGAGCGGCGGCTGTTTTGTGATTGGGCTCGGCGGCTTGTTCTGTCGCGGTTAAATTGCGCTTGGCCCATTCGTTTAGGACGTAGAGGCTCCAGGGACGCGACCAGGTGGTGCGGCCGCGGAGGAAGTCGCGCCAGACGGCTAGCGCGAAGCGGCCATCGAAACGCTCGTGCAGTGCCGGCGACCAATCGCCCAACCCCACCGCTACGCGTTCGCCCAATTTTCCACGCAGCCATGTTTCCCACGGAAAAGTGAATGTGCGTTTATTTTGTGAAATTACTTCCGCGGGGAGCAAGTCTTTCATCGCGTCAATCAGCAACGATTTTGGCCTGTGGGGATTGCGCTTCAGCGATTCGGGAACGCCGAGAACGTATTCGACGAGTGGCACGTCGAGGAACGGGACGCGCACTTCGAGCGAATGACGCATGCTCATCGCGTCGGTGTCGCGCAGCAAGGTGTTCACGAGATACGAGCGCAACTCTAGCCATGAGATACGCGTGAAGGGATCCATCGGCTGCGCTTGCCGCGCGGCGTCCGCGAGCCATTGCATCCATGGCAGGGCGTGCCAAGCGGAGGTGTCGTCGCCCAGGCGCCCCGCGACCGTGCGCGGAGTGAAAAGCGCGCGCGTGTAGAAATATGGCGAGGGAAAGAGTTTCGGATCAAGCCAGGCGGCGAGGGCTTTGCGGAATACGTCCGGAGTGCCGCGATACGTCTTCGTCCGCTTAAAGCCGGCGGTGACAAGTTCGCGTAGCGGCCCGGGCATGACGCGCGCCATGGCGGCGATGCGCGCGACCTGAGACGTGGCGCGGAACGAAGTGTAGCCGCCGAAAAGCTCGTCGCTGCCAAGACCTGAAAGCGCGACTTTCAAACCTGACTGACGCGCGGCCCAAGAGACGAAGAAGGTGTTGATGCCGTCCATGCTGGGTTGGTCGAAGGACGCGACTGCTTCATCGAGTCGCGCCACCATCTCGGCGCTGGACAGAGTTAGCTCGCTGTGTTCGGTGCCGAGGCGCTGGGCCGTGTTGCGCGCGATTTCGGATTCGCTGAACTCCGCATCGGGGAATGCGACGGTGAAGGTGTGGACGCCCTTCTGCACTTGGCTCGCGAGGGCGGCGATGACGGTCGAGTCCAGACCACTGCTGAGAAAGACGCCGATCGGAACGTCCGCGATCAGGTGACCGCGGACGGAATCTTCGAGGAGTGAGCGCACCGTGGCGGCAGCGCTGGCGGAATCAGCCGGCGGTGGATTTCGACTCGTGTGGGCAGACTCGCCAAAGTGTTTGGTGAAATCCCAGTAGAGTTTGGGCTGCGGCGGGCGAAGCGGTTCATTCGCGCGGATTTTCAGGGAGTGGCCGGGCGGAAGCGAGAGGACACCTTGCACCATGGTGGCGGGCTCGCAGACCGAGCCGAAGAGCAGGTAGGACGGAACGGCTTCCGCAGAAAGCTGCGGAGGAACGCAACGGCTGGCGAGCAGAGCGCGCACTTCGGAGGCAAACAAGAACGCTTCACTCGTTTGCGTGTAATAGAGCGGCTTGATGCCGAGCGGATCGCGCGCAAGAAATACGGAGGCGGCGCGGCCGGTGCGTCCCTGGGGTAATTCAATCACAGCGAAAGCAAACATGCCGCGAAGCTTCGCGGCGCATTGCTCGCCCCACTGCTCGTAGGCGTGGACGATTACTTCGGTATCGGAGCGCGTGCGGAATTTGTGGCCAGAGGCTTCGAGCTGCTGGCGGACTTCGCGGAAGTTGTAGATTTCACCGTTGTAGACGACGGCGAGCGTGCCGTTCTCGTTCCAGACGGGCTGCGAGCCACCGGGCAGATCAATGATGCTGAGACGCCGGGTACCGGCGACTACCGGCGGGGCGACGAAGATCCCCTCTTCATCGGGGCCGCGATGAACGATCGCGGCGAGCATGCGGCGGACGAGCGTCTCGCCGGATTCTTTGGAGTCGAAGCCGATGGCACCGCAAATTCCACACATCGAGTCAGTTCAGCCTTTTGCTTGAGGCGCGGTAGTTACGCGAGCGCTAAATAGAAGCAGGCACAATACCTGCGGGGCTGGAAACTGAGAGTATATCTCGAAATCTGGGGCAAATCCGGATGAATGGCGATACGGCCGATACATCTGCAGTGGAATGGGTACGACGAAGAGCCAGCGCGAGCGGCTGCTTGATATAGATGGTCGCTCACCGTTATCGATTCGCAACGGGTAGGCGGATACTTGTCACCAACGGTCTATAGTGGGTTGTTGCCACCTGTCCTTTCCCTGTACTAAAGGGTAGTTTGTTCGCTTGACCGAAAGTACTAGAATTGCTACAAGGCAATCCAGCGAGAAGCAGGAGGGATTAAATGGACATCCAGGGGCGATTACTCTTAGTCATGGCGGGTGTGATGAGCGTTTCGATCCTGGCTGGGACAGCGTCGGCCAATACGGCGACCCTGAAGTGTAATTCCCATCGCGATCAAATTTGGGTTTATGACTCTTTGAGTAGTTTCGACGTTGCGGCAAAACTGAAATGCGGGGAGGACGTCGAAATTGTCGGGCGCGTCGAGGGCTACGTCAAGATTCGCGCTCAAAACAACCTGGAGGGTTACGTCCCGGAGGCTGCCGTCGCCGATCTACCGCCCTTGAAAATTTACCAAGATCCGTCCCTGGACGTGGGCCTAGTGGCGAAACAGGCGCAAGCAAAGGAAATTGCCAAGGCCGCTGCGCGTGAAGCCTTTCCAGCACCAACTGATTCGACTCCTACGAACACCGCACCCGTTTCTCGTGCGGCCAGTGCAGTTCCGCCGCAGACAGCAAGCGGGGAAAAGGCATCTGAAGGTTCTGTGCCACCGTTCGCGGAGTACGCGGAAATAAATCCGGCGCCAGTTTCTTCGAGACCAAAAGAAGCTTCACCCGAGGCACCTGCCGTGACGGCCGCCGAATCAACGGTTGCAGCTCCCTCTTCGTCGGCCGCCGTATCGGTCGTCGAAGCGACTGCCACAACAATCAACCGGCCCTCAGGTCCGTTGGCCGCAGCCAGCAAGCCTGGTGAAAATTTCGATGCACTACCGGATAGTGAGAATGCAGATGCCGGATGCCAGAAGTATTTTTCCGCGTACGGCCTGACGCCCCGCCAGACGCAATGGATTGTTCAAAACAGGAAAAGACTGTTCTCCGACGTCTGTCCGGCTCCTGACCCTTCGAAGGTGGATTTTGTGATTATCCTTACGCATGACGTGGACTTCTTTAGTACGACGATGCCCGAGCCAGTGCACAAGATCAACGGTTTTTCGGATTTCACACCAATGACGCCAATCGATACGGCGCTCATACCTGAATCCGAAGCGGACAAAGCGCACCGCGAATACGTCTGGATATTTCAATTCGCGAAAGGCACATTCGATCCGGCCAGTTTCTCTCCGCATCGCCGGTATCAATTCTCGAAGATGGAAACAAGCTCGCTAGGTTCCAAGGGCAGTCTCAAGACGATCGAGGACGCTTTCCGATTTGTAGCAGCCGCGAACCGCTGAAATGTCGGCCGGTTTCCGGGCGGACGGCGCGAACGGATTGAAAGCTGGTTAGCGACGAATGCTGATGGACGTGAGGTCCGCTTCGTAGCCTTCGTCTTCTGTGGTTTTTTGAGCAACCGAGCGAAGAGTCTGATCGTCTGCGTTCTTTGGCGCATCACAATGACGGCGAACCACTTCTTCACCCGATTCGATTCGAATCAACCACTTCGATTTGGCCGCATCCCATGAGACTTCCACGTGGTCTGCACGCATGGCTTCCTCCTACTGCAATTTACACGAAATCACAGCGCAGGTCAGCACGGGCCATTTACTTTTGCAACTTTCTTCGTTAGCTTTTGAGTCCCGGCCATTCATCAGAGGAAACGAAGCTTTGATGGGGCCTGAAGATCCTGCCACGCGGGCTCCTGCAAGTAGTTCTCCCTGATCTCGAGGTGACGCATGAGACGAATGGCTACGGTCAGGACGACAGTTTCGTTTCTTCTCGCCGGCTTCTTTTTGACTTGTCCAGGACCGCCCAATATCTCGGGGGACCTGTGGGCGCAGCAGGCACCGAAGGTGCAGACCTTCAGCGGAAAAATCGTCTCGCAAAACGATGTGCGGCTCGTTTTGCGGGATGACGACAATAACGCCTGGTACCACTTGGATGACCAAGAGAAAGCCAGGCAGTTCTTCGGGAAAGATGTCCTCATCACCGGCACGTTCGACGGGCTCAGCGGCACGATTCGCGTTCAGAGCATCGTGGAAGGGGAGCCACCTGCGAAGCCTCCCGCGAATACCGAGGACATGAAACAAAATAGCGGGCCCGCCAAAGGCGGAACGGCTCCTCCAGCCAGCACCGATACTGCCACTCCTGGTGTTCGGCAGGCACATCCGATACAACCGCCCGCCATTAACGTACCGACACCGCGTCCAGATGCTGTTCGCTCGGAGAACGAAGCAATGAACCACCCTCAAGGTGAAGTGTCGACCAGTCCCGCGGAAGCTGCCTCCACTTTCCTTTTAACTTTGCCCGAGGAGGCGGTGAGTGCATCGTCGTCAATTGCGATCAGTTCTCGCCGTTTGGTCCCGATGCCTCCCGGCGTCAACAGGCAAATGCAGCCAGCAAAGAATTTGGTGGTGGGTCGACTGCGTAGACGCGTCGTTCCTTCTTATCCGCCAGATGCTCTGCAGCAACGCATTGACGGTACGGTGCGGCTACGCGCCGCGATCGGCGAGGACGGGAAGGTGCAGAGCGTCGAACCGGTGAGCGGCCCACCGCTGCTTGTAGGAGCTGCAGTAATTGCGGTTCATGAATGGCGCTATGGTCCAACGATTTTCGATGGACGGCACATTCAAACCCAAGCGGATATCAGCCTCGTATTCCGGCTTCCCTACTAGCTGAGCAGGGGCTCAACCTCTTTGTAGTAGCCGGGATGCTTTTCTTCGTGCCGCGGATCGTCGAGCCACTCAATGGATGCATCCGGCCACGACGTCCCAATCCAGGCGTCAAGGATAATGGTTTTCCCGGGACGATCGCGGCGGATAAAAACAGGCACGATAAATCCGAACTGTCCGTTTTTAAGTTCGCGGATCTCGCTGCGCCAGCGTGGGCGTCCCAGCCGGATTGTCAACCCGGTGCCCGAATTTCGCGCGTCGAGACCGACACGATTTTCCGGCGGTTCCAGCGGAATTCCGGCCGCGTCCAACTCGCCCCATTGCCTCACAAGCTTCGCGAAATCTCGATTTGCCATACCTGACCTCGGAAAAAACCTCCGCAACCTCCGCAAGTCTTTCAAGTCGTCGCTTGCGTGAACTCCGGCTCTAGCTCCCGACAGTAGCGGCAGTCATCGCGAGGACCTCCACTCATTGCGCGAACGCCGTGGGACAGGGCGAGTCTGTGGATCAACCGGCGAACCCCTACGTCCAACTCGACACCGTTGCCAGCACGGTTGATCCGGCCGCTGGGAATGCCCAAGCGCCGAATCGCCCAGCCGACGGTTTCCGGCGACGGTTGCCGATCGGAGCCTCTCCCTTTGTAGATCGCGCCCACTTTCTCCGCGATATTATCGGTGCGCACTTTGGACCAATCGCCCGCGTGGACGAAGGAAAGCAGCGCTTCGAGTATCACGGCGTCGCACGTGCGCGCGCGATCCGCGCGGACTTCCTCGTCTTGCGCGGCCAGCTGCGGAAGAATTCTTTTCTGGAGTTCAGTGTCACCGATTACGGCTGCATCCAGCGCCCGCGCAAGATCCTGGGTGGGCAATGTGAATTTAGTGGCGGTAAAATTGGGACTTTGCAAACTGCGGGCATTCCGCAGAAGATAGCCCAGGAACCGCCGCCTGAAATTCCTCGGCAATTTCTCCTTCCATTTTCCTATCGAGGGGCGGCAGATGTCCCGCGGTCGGAATCAAGGCGGCCCTTAGAGATTCAGTCTCAAGCGCCGTGCCCAGTGGCAGCTTCCCGGAACAAATCACTTTGGGCCCGTAGAATTCCAGAAGGTCGTGGCTACTGATGATCTGGGCGCCACGCTCAGTCGAGGCCTGAAGTAGCATTTGCATTTCGGGTCGTAGTTCCGGTTCATCGAGCACGAGCGTGGGCTGTAGCAACATCGGGAAACGCGAAATGTCACTACGCTTGAGGCCTATCACTAGGAGGGGCGACGGCACAGGAGGCTCAACATCCGGAGCGCCAAATTTCGCGGACTGCCCACGGGCGCAAATATCCAGAGGATCGGCGCCATGGGTAAAATCGGTGAACACCACGAAGCAAAAATTAACTTCGTAATCAAGGCCGCGACACTTCAGACGACTGGTTCCAGCACTCGGATCCTGGGTTACAACTATCGAATTTCGGATATTAATTGTGCTTTGGGAATCGAGCAACTAAAGAGAATCGACACCATTCTGGCCCGGCGGGAGGCCATGGCCCGGACGTACACCCAAATATTGGGCGAAGATGGCGGCTTGACCCTCCCGCCGTTGAGCTTGCCAGGCCGAAGAATCAGCTGGTTCGTTTATGTCGTGCGACTTGGCAAAAGGTTCGATCAACTCCACTGCGATTGGGTCGTCAGGGAGATGCTGCTGCGCGGAATCGCGTTGGGTAGGTACTTTGCGCCCATCCATCTGCAACCGATTTATCGTTCCTTCTCCACGATAAAAACGCTCCTTCCTGTCACTGAGTTCCACGCATCGCGCTCATTCGCGTTGCCGTTCTTCAATCGAATCCGCGACGAGCAGATCAGCGAAGTCTGCCGAACGCTGGTTAACTTGATTCGATCGCTCAAGCTCGGCGACTCGTGAGCGCAGAAAGTCAGGGTGCAGACTGCCTTGATTGGCCCGCGCTCGCCAGCCAAGGCGTGCGCTCCCGAGCCAGCAACGGAGAGCGACGGGACGAGAAATTGTCGAGCATGGCGGGCTGAATTGCTTCGCGAGTCGGATCGGCGACTGGCTCTGGAGAGGTGCTCATCAAGGCACATTTTGTGGACAAAATGAACAGGCGGATGCTATTATCAGTCATTGACAATAATAGATTTAGTAGTTACTAACACGATATGAAGGCTCCGAAGTCCACCAGACAGTTCGCTTCTGCAGCTTCCCATGAACCGCATGGGATCTTAGCCGGATTGTTTAACGCCATCCCCCTCGGCTTTGGCGTTTTGGACGAGCAGTTGCGCTATCAAGCCGTTAACAAAGCCCTTGCCACAATGAACCGCGTTGCGCCCCAGGCGCATCTTGGCAAGACCATCCGAGATGTCATCGGAGAACCTGCCGTCATGTTAGAGGCTCCATTCAGACATGTCGTGTTCAGCGCTCATCCTGTAAGCGTTGAGTTCTGGGCTAAGTTGCTTAACCGAAAGAAACCCAGTCACTGGATTGTGAATTACTTCCCAATCGCCTGTGCCAAGGGCAGCACGAAACTAGTGGGCGCGGTGGTGGTGGAAACCTCCCGCCCGAACGAGGCGCAACAGTTGTTTCGCGTCATTGCTGACAAGTTGATTCACAATCCTCTTTTGACTTCTCGAGATTCCGATGCGCTGTTGCAGCAAATCATGGGGGAACCTTTCAGGCAGATTCCAGACGCTGGCGCCGAGCCCCATCGATCGAAGGTCGTGGGCGTTTCCAATCGAATGGCATTCTTCCCAAGCCACGCGATGCCAGGGACCCTAGAAGACTGTTGCGCAAGTGATGCGAATGCCATGCCGGGTGCGGTAGCCCTGACACGCCGGGAACGCGAGGTTGTGAAATTGCTTGTGGAAGGGACCGGCAACAAAGAAACGGCTGCGATTCTAGGCATAACAGTGAAGACCGTAGAAACCCACAGATCGCGAATCATGCTGAAGCTTGGCTTGCATTCCACGAAGGAGTTGGTGCACTACGCGATCCACAATAAGATATTAAATCTAGTCCGTTAACCTTAGTCGTAATCGGGGGCCCGAACTTGAGCACTCTTCTTTTTTCTGGCTGCTGGGCCTCAATACTTCCAATCAGTTACCCCTTAGTGGAATTCCCTGCTATACAAATATCACCCTGACTTTAGTATGTTTGCTGACAACTTGAAGGTAAGTAATATAGCGCGGCGCTCGCCACCGGGCGTCCGCGGTAGTGCGTTGCTACGATTGTCCGGTTGAGGAAACTAAAGCGCATAGGGGCACTCGGATGCCAAGCGGGTCCAGCACGGACGCACCAAGCTGGGCATCGCTGGCAGCAGGCGAATCGTTGGGGCTCCCCTCATGGCCGGATCGCGGGCGAGATGGTATGCGGCGTGTTGCGCCTGCCTGCGATTTGCGAAGCCCGGATGTCCCATATTCATGCCGCCGCCCGGCTGCAACAATGCCCACGAACTGCGAAGCGAAAGGAGCAGAAACAGCTACAAAGCGCTGCAAACCTAACCGCTAAACAAGTGCTTTGTTGGTGGTCTTCTTCGGGCACCCGCGAATCGGCAGGACATGTGGCCATGGATCTCTCACACCAACCTATAACGCAACCATCGGACAGCGGCAGAGCCAGTGCGGACTCGCGCACGGATCCTTCGGGAACCCGATTGTTGATCGTTGACGATGAAGCCGAATACCGGAAGGTGCTCGGGGTGATGTTGGCGCAGGCAGGGATGACCTGCATCACAGCTGCCGATGGCGCTGAGGCACTCACTGTTCTGCAGCGCGAGCCGGTCGATGCGGTCATCGCGGATTTGAATATGCCCGGCGTTTCTGGTTTGGAGCTGCTGGCGCAGGTGCGGCGATTCTATCCCCAACAGGTGTTCTTGATGGCGACCGGAGTGGATGATGTTCGCGTTGGCATGCGAGCCATGCAAGAGGGCGCCGACGATTACCTCGTGAAGCCGCTCGAAGCAGATGTGATTGTGGCAAGTTTGCAGCGCGCCTTCCACAAGCGGCGGCTGGAGCGGGAAGTAGAGAACTATCACCAGCATCTGGAAGAGATGGTCAGCGCACGAACGCTGCAACTGCAAAACGCGCTCGCGCGGATCGAACGCGGGTATGCGGATACGCTGGACGCGCTGGGAGCGGCTATTGACCTTCGGGACAGCCAAACCGCCGGGCATTCGCGCCGCGTGTTTCGGTACTCGGTCGAGATGGTGAAAGCACTCAATGGCACTCCACAGCAACTCAAGAGCCTGGCCATGGGTGCGTGGCTGCACGACGTCGGGAAACTGGCGATACCCGACGCGATTCTTTTCAAGCCTGGGCCGCTGACGGCGGAAGAACGAAAAATCATGGAGACCCATGTGCAAGTCGGTTATGACATTGTGAAACGCATCTCCTTTCTCGCGGACGCCGCGGAAATCGTTCTCACCCACCACGAACGCTGGAACGGCAGCGGGTACCCGCAAGGCCTGAAAGGAACGGAGATTCCGCTGGGAGCGAGAATATTTGCAGTCGCCGACACAGTCGATGCCATCACCTCGGACCGCCCGTACCACGCGGCTCTCCCCTTCCAGGCCGCGCGGAATGAGATCGAACGCAACGCAGGAATTCTGTTTGACTCGAAAGTGACAGAGGTCTTCCTGGCTATTCCGAACGAAACCTGGGAGGTCATCCGTAAGCCGACTGCGGCAATTGAAACAAGCGGGGTCTTGGCCGGAATTTCCATTGAGTCTTCCTGTGGTGTCGCCGCACTGGTTGGCCATGACGTAGAGCGAATTGGCTAGTGGGAACCCGAAGCTCGCAAGTGAAGGCGGGGCAATAAGAGGATCGCTGATGAACTCTAGAAAGATCGCGGGCAAGCTGCCCCGGAACGCCAACCCGGAACCGCTGCCGGTCCACTTTCGTAAAACGGAGAACCGCGAGTGGTGGATGTGGTCGGCGACGATGATTGTCACATTGGCTCTCACGGCCGGCCTGGCATCCTTCCTGTTGAGCACGCGCACTCATGAAGAGAGCCTCTCCGCTCCTTTCGGTCCGCAAGCGGTCGAAAGCCTGCTGGGACTCGTGCTCATATTCGACATTTACACCCTGTATCAGCAATTGCAGATACATCGGATTCGCCGCAAGTTTGTACAGCGCGAAGAACTGTTCAGGCTCATCAGCGAGAACGCTGCAGATTTGATTGCTGTCGTCGATATGGATGGCAACCGGATTTATAACAGCCTTTCGCACGAGAAGGTCCTCGGGTATTCCGCCGACGAGCTGAAAGCCTTCTCCTCGTTCGAGCAAATTCATCCGGAAGACCAGGAGCGCGTGAAAGAAGCCGCTCAGGAAGCGCGCCGTAGCGGAGTGGGGCGGCCGCTCGAGTACCGCATCCGCCACAAGGACGGTACGTGGCGCGTACTGGAATCGACGGCGAGCGTTATCCGTAATTCCAAAGGAGAGCCGGAGAAACTGGTGATCGTCAATCGGGAAATCACCGACCGGAAGCGGGCGGCGGAGGCGTTGCGCCGATCCGAGTTGAGCTTCCGCACCGTGGTCGAAGACGCACCGTACGGCATTTTCCGAGCGACCTTGACCGGGCAGTTCCTCATGGTGAATCCCGCGCTGCAAAAGATGCTCGGCTATGAGTCGCGGGACGAGTTGCTCAAAGCCAACCTCGCGGAAGACATTTATCGTTACCCGGCCGAGCACCAAAAAGTAAATGCGCTCTTCCTGCAAGGGCAAAACTTGAAGGGCATCGAGGTTGAATGGAAGCGAAAGGACAGCGCGCTGATCCAGGCGCGCTGCAGCGCCTGGCCGGTAAAGGACGAAAGCGGCGCCGTCGGTTATCTGGAGGTCTTTGCAGAGGACATCACCGAGCAGCGCGTGCTCGAACGGCAGTTCCGCATGGCGCAAAAGATGGAAGCGGTCGGCAGGCTGTCGGGAGGGATCGCTCACGATTTTAATAATCTCCTGGGGGTCATTATCGGCTACACGCAGGTCGTGAAGCGGAATCTCGGTCCGGGACACCCGTCGTACGAACACGCCGAGGAGATCGAGAGAGCCAGCCAGCGAGCGGTGTCACTGACCAGGCAGCTTCTGGCCTACAGCCGCCAACAGGTCTTGGAACCGGCCATCTTGAACTTGAACACACTCGTCTCCGACATGGAAAAGATGCTGTCGCGTTTGATCGGCGAGGATATCGCGCTCAGTCTCAGCCTGGACCCCGCCCTGAGCCAGGTCAAAGCGGACCGCGGGCAAATTGAACAGGTGTTGATGAATCTGGCTGTCAATGCACGGGACGCTATGCCCGACGGCGGCCGATTGACCATCGCGACAGCGAACGCCGAACTCGACCTGCCCTATACGCGTGAACATCCGGGCTCCAAGCCGGGCTGGTACGTCATGCTGGCCGTCACGGATACCGGTACAGGCATGGACCCGGAGACTCTCGCACAAGTTTTCGAACCCTTTTTCACCACGAAGGAACGCGACAAGGGTACCGGGTTGGGCCTCGCCACGGTTTACGGTGTGGTGAAGCAGAGCGACGGCTACATTGCGGTTGAGTCGCAGAAAGGGAACGGATCTTCGTTCAAGATGTATCTGCCGCTGGTCAGGCAAGCGGCCGTCGCACAGGAGAGCGTTCCGGCGCCACGGAGCGTGCGAGGTTGCGAAACTATTTTATTGGTGGAGGATGCGGAAGCCCTGCGGAAATTGGCCCACATGTTTCTGCACGACAATGGATACGACGTCCTGACTGCGGCGGACGGTTCGGAGGCCATACGCGTCGCCCAACAGAGTAGCGTACCCATTCATCTGCTTCTGACCGACGTGGTGATGCCTGGCATGAACGGCCGCGTCCTAGCGGAGCGTCTGGCTCCGGGGAACCCGGCGATGAAAGTGCTTTACATGTCGGGCTATACCGACACCTTTATCGCGGGTCACGGCGCGCTGGAGCCAGGAACGCACTTACTCCAAAAGCCTTTCACCGAAGAAACTCTGACTCGCAAAGTGCGCGAGGTATTGGACGGCGCGCGAAACGTAACGACCCTCGAAAGTGCCGGGCCCTGCGAAGACCGGCTTCCCGTCGGCAGCAAACCAGATCTTCGCGGATAGGAGATGCGCAGAATGCAGAACAAGCTGCAGAAATTGTTGATCGTAGATGATGAAGAGCCCATTCGGCGTTTGCTGCGGCTGAATCTCGGGGACCGTTACAAAATCGTCGACACCGGAAGTCCGGATCAAGCTCTCGCGCTGGCTATGCAGGACAAACCAGATGCCATCCTGCTGGATTTAGGAATGCCGAAGTTTTCCGGCTTCGAGCTTTGCCGGACATTCAACTCCTTGACCTCCACGCAACTGATCCCCATCTTCATCGTCAGCGGAGAAGCGGGCGCGGCCACCAAAGCACTTTGCAAGGAACTGGGCGCCACGGCGTATTTCGAGAAACCTATCGATTTCGACGCTCTCTCGACGAGACTCGCGAGCGTGCTGCAGACCGTTCGACCAGAACGAAGAAGTGAAGTGCGCGTTCGCCTGCGCGTCGGGTTGAAGCTACGGGGCACCGATATCCATAAGAGACCATTCGAGGAACTAAGTATTACCGAGAACGTCAGTCTAAGCGGATTCCTGTGCGGCAGCACGGCCCCGCTGACGAAGGATTCTGTCGTGGAAGTGACCTTCGCCAGGGAAGAGACGCAATTGACAGGCAACGCCCGCTTGATTCACGGCGAGAGAAACCATTCGCCTTACCAGCGATACGGGTTCCGATTCGAACAGAAATCCGGAGTTTGGATCTTGCAATAGATGGGGAACACTAAAACCACCTAGGTATCGTTTCTACGACGGCAGTTCCGACTGATCCAACTGTTCTCGAAAACGGACCATCTGCTGGCCAGTGTCCCTGGCAATCACATGATGGTCCAGGAACTGCCAAAGTGAAGGCACGCGATGGATCATTGGACTCCTTTCGGTCCGTCGCAAAATAGTGACGGTGATTTATTGAATTTCGATCGGTCCCAGAGTATTGCCTGCAAGACTACAAAATCCCAGGGACCGGCAAGGGCGACGGCTTCAGAACCTCCGCCCATAGGTGCAACACCGCCTGCAGCGCTTGCACGACCGCGGCCGGATCGGAAACCCCGCGGATCCGCCACGCGCCACCTGCATCACCACATCCCGAAGCCTCGGACTCAGAGTCTCCGCTGGTCAGGATCACGAGTGGAATGCCACCGAGTCGGGACTCACTGCTAATCTTGCGTACAAGTTCAGTTGCGCCCCCCTGTTCAGCGCTGAGGTCGAGGATCAGGAAATCCGGCCCCTCGGCACCGGCGCGTTGGAAATCGTGGCCTAGAATCGCAACCAAGCCAGAGCCGTCGGCGTCCGCGTATGAGCAGCCCCGCAAGTTCTGACTCCTGGCCACGTCTTCGATCGACCGGGAATCACCCGAGTAGTCCTGCACGAGCAGAATGGGCGCGAGGCGTTCGTCAGCGCACATCAGCCGGTTCCCTGACGGAAGTTGCGCGGCGAGCTTCTCGTGCAAAAGATGAGCTATCTCTGGAGCGGAATTGGCGACCCACTGTGGCTTACTATAACTTTTTCTGGTGATGCGGGGGCGGTCGGTCTCTGTGCGCAAAGCAGATACCTCCTTCGGGGTCCTCGCGTGGCTGGGCGACGCGGGCGACAATCATTTAAGGATCCCATATCGGGAGCCAGGACTCCGCGACCCGGCTCCGCAAAATAATTGGAGTTTCGACGTGCAAGTATTAAATATCCTTGGACGTAACTTTGTATCAATACACTAAACCTTGTAGATCCCTCCAGTAATTCTGTATTGGACAACATACCGAACCTAAGCTAGCGGTGCAGGTGGTACTTGTAAAGCAGGGGATTCCATTAAGGGGACAACATCTTGAAATTCTTGGCTGGCGCGTTTCATTGTCGGACTTACTGTCACCAAGTATTTGATTGCAGGTTGCGCAATGCATCCGGTGCCTAGTCGAATGTGAGCGAAGCGTAAACGTGATTCTTGGCCTGCGCGCCCATCACGATCTGGCCTGTGGCTCGACATCATTTCTGGCGAAACGTTCCGGCTGGGTCCGTTTGCCGTCCAACGTGAAAGATTCGTGGTATGTTTCTCGCTTAAGCGCGCTGCTGCCAATCGCGCCAGAAAGGGAAGGTGAAGATGAAATTCTACGATGTGCGAGAAGCCACGTTGATCTTCAGCAGCCACAAGACTCTATTGCAGGCGTGCGCGGTCCAGCAGGAACGTCCTAACGACCGGCGCGTGGTGCTTACCAGACTGGATGGAACTAGATGGCGTGACTTGCATCGGTATTCGACGGCAGACTGCCGGAGGATCGTTCAAAAGGGCGCCCGAGAACGTTCTAGACCCTGAATTCCTACACGGGTGCCTGCCCGCTTGGGGCGCTGGTTGGCGATTGGCACCGAAATTGACAAGTCACGCAACGACGCGCCTGGGCGATACGACGCCGCCCTTCCGCGTGTTGTGAGAGAGTACGTGGTCCTCCGCCGAATCTCCAACATCCTTCGTTTGAATTTCGCGCACGAGGTCTCGACACTTCACCGATTTGGGCCTGAGAAAAGAAAACGATGCAGGCAGCGATGGTTCACCGATCATCTGACCACTTTGCGACAAACAAGCTGTGGAATAACGATTTCGTGCCTTTTGAAAGTGTTTCGTCCTCTCCTTCAACCCACGCTTGCCTCGCGCAGTGCGAACACCCACACGCCTAATCAGGAGTTACTCTCACCGATTTGACCGGCGCTGACGTCTTGATCGTTCCTTTTTTTGTCTGAAGCGCTCGCTGACAGTCGGTTCGCGGGCGATGAGCGCGTCCGCGCGTCACGACACGACATCCATGAGTAAGCGCCAACGGAGCATACGACCTTCACGAGCAGGGAACCTAATTAGCGGATAGGTGATTCGCGAACACGCCTGTATTAGCAAGTATGACATTTTACGATGATATCCATCGAAGATCACACGTCCTCATACTAAGATGGGCAGACCTGGGCTCGATCGTCGCTTCCGACCATCAGACCCATGGGATAGCGAGATGGCAGATGCCATTAGAAACACGCCGCAAACCCGGTCGCAGTGGTCAAACTGATAGCGGCACACGGCCCAAGCTCGCGGCATACGTGCGTCCGGTCATTGTTCGCCACCTCCTTCTCTCGCTTTGCTTCTTCGCACTCTACTTTCTACTGAATCGCTCTGACATCCTCATGGAAACGCAGCTAGGTTTCACCGTTTGGTATCCGCCCACCGGTCTCGCGCTGGCCCTGATGCTCGCCATCAGTCCTTGGTACGCATTTTTGGTTTGCCTTGCCGATGCTGCGTCCCAAGCGCTGATTTATCACCAGGCTCTGGTGTCCTGGAGCGAAACGCTCGGTCCGGTCGCCGTTGCGGGCATTTATGCGGCGGCGGCGAGCGCTCTCCGTGGCCCTCTGCGCATTGATCTTGGTTTGAACCACCGCCGCGACGTCGTGCGCTATGTATTCGTCACGCTGTCCGCAGCAATCCTCGCGACGGCAATCGGAGTCGGATGTTTGGTCGCCGACCACTCCCTTCCATGGAGCCAGTACTGGCGCGCGGCATTCAGCTGGTTTAGCGGCGATTCCATTGCTCTCGTGGGTGTCGCGCCGTTCTTGCTCATCCATGTCCTTCCCTGGGTTCGACGAGAGCTCGAACCGCCAAACGCGAAGAACGCCGAAGGAAGCGCTCCGCGCCAGAGGAAGACCGTGCGGATCAGGGTTGGTCCGTTCGCAGAGGCCGTGGGACAGGGAATCAGCATTCTCGTTATTCTTTGGGTCATGTTTGGAGAGCCCCTGGGTCGGTTGCAGCTTTATTACCTGAGTTTTGTTCCCGTCATCTGGATCGCGATGCGCCACGGAATCAAACGCGCGGTCACCGGTATATTGCTCCTCGATTTTGGCATCGTGGTGGCGCTGCGGATATTTCCACTGGAACCAGCAGCGTTGCCCAAGGTGGGACCCTTGATGCTGGTTGTTTCCTTTACCGGCTTGCTGGTCGGCGCGGCGGTAAGCGAACGGCATCGCATGGGGAAGCAACTTCGCGAGCGAACCGACTATTTGAACTCCTTGATTGAAAACACCCCTTTAGGAATCGTCGTCCTGGACGAGAATGGACGCGTAGAGCTGTGCAACGACGCATTCGAGCGTTTGTTCCAATTCGGACGTGCTGACCTCATCGGAAAGGACCTCGACTCTCAGATTGCATCGGTCGGCGACGCGCCGCAAGCCCGTGAACTTACAGCACAAGCGAGTTCAGGGCAGCTCGTGAGTGTGTCCACGCGGCGACTCCGCAGAGATGGAAAGATAATTGACGTGGAAGTGCATGCGGTTCCCATGTTCCAGGATGGTGGAGTTCGCGGCGCGTACGCAATATACAAAGACATTTCCGATCAGGTCCTGGCCGCGGACCAGGCCAAACAGCATTCCGTGTCGCTCAATCGATTGGTCAAAGAACTGCAGTTGCGGACCAGCCAGATGGGACTGCTCAATGAGATGGGGGAATTACTGCAGAGCTGCGCCACCATGGAGGAGGCCTATTCGGTCGTGGCCCAATCCGCCAAGAAGCTGTTTCCTTCCCCGGTGTGCGGAACGCTATACGCGTTTCGGTCTTCGCGGAACGCCCTGGAGTCCGTCGCCATCTGGGGCGAATCGCGCGTCTCCGAGTCGATTTTTGCTCCCGAGAAGTGTTGGGCTCTCCGGCTCGGCCATCCCCATTCGAGCGACTACCCTGGGGAGGGCATTTTCTGTGCTCATTTAAAGGATCCAGTCACAGCTACATTCCTGTGCGTGCCGATGGTGGCACAAGGCGACACCGTGGGCACCCTGCACCTGGAATTTCCGGGCGGGGCCCAAGCGCCAGCGAATGTAGCCCCGGACAGCTTGTGGGAATCGCGGCAACGATTGGCAACGACCGTGGCGACCCAAGTCGCGCTTTCCCTAGCAAGCTTGCGACTCCGGGAGACCCTTCGGGACCAGTCTATCCGCGATCCGTTGACCGGGCTGTTCAACCGCCGGTTCATGCAGGAATCTCTCGATCGTGAACTGCAGCGAGCCCTCCGCAAAAAACGCCCGCTCGCGATCGTTTTCGTGGATCTCGACCATTTCAAGCGCTTCAACGATGCTTTCGGCCACGATGCCGGAGATTTGATCCTGCGGAACATGGCGGAGTTATTCCGGCGTCACTTCCGTGCCGATGATGTGATCTGCCGATTCGGCGGCGAAGAGTTCGCGATCATTTTGCCGGAAGCGACCGCGAAAGACGCTGCCAAGCGCGCCCAGGCACTTCGCTCCGAAGCGAAAAAACTCACCGTGCGCCATCAAGGTCAAATTCTTGACAGCGTTACCCTGTCCGTCGGAGTGGCCGCGTTTCCGGAGCACGGTTCAACGTCCGAGGAGATTTTGCGAATTGCGGACCAATGCCTTTATCAATCGAAAACGGAAGGGCGCGACCGGGTGACCCTAGCAATGCGACAAAATGCGGGTATCCCAAAGTTGAGGTCGATCCACGATTGACCGGAAGACAATGGAGCGCTGGCCCGCTACCTCTGCCCTCGCGAGAGGTTCCACGCGCGTTCAAGAGTTGCGCTGGAAATTCGCGGCCGGGTCCAGCCAACGCTCGAGCTGTTTGCCGAGCAGCTTGAAGTCGATGGGCTTGGAAACGCAGGCATCACACCCGGCCTGCAAAACCCGTTCCTGTTCCGTGACCATGGCGTGGGCGGCCACCGCAATTACCGGGAGGTGTTGCAGTATCGCGTCCCGCCGGATCCACATAGCCAGCGAAAGGCCGTCCTCCCGGCCAAGCTGAATATCGAGCAGCACGGCGTGAATCGGTGGATGGTCGAAAGCGGAATATGCCTGTTCCAGATTCTCAGCAGACAGCACTTCGAAACCTTCCGCCTCCAACCAGTCCGAGAGCAGTTCGCGATTGGGCGCGTTATCCTCGACCACCAGAATGCGATGCTTCATGACTTCTCCACGAGCACGGGGGGCGGCTCTCCGCGACGTTAGGCCGGGGAAGAATTCTTTGTCGCAGAGCACGGGGCGGTCAGGACCGTATCAATTAGGGAAACACTGCAATTCCGAACAGCGCAGGGCGGAGCCGGTTCGCATCCGTCGAGGGTTTAGGCGCCGTTCGCGCCTTTGGCCCGAGCGGCGCGCTTTTTCTTCTGAGACATCTTTTGGGCCATGAATAGCAGAAGTTTCAAGTCAGCCTCATCGGCTCGGCCTAGTAGCCTGCGGAATTTGTCGAGCGTCTTAGCGTCGTGCCCCGAATTGCCCCAACCCTTCTCTGTCTTCGGCATAGGGATCTTTGGTGCGGGCGGCTTCTCCCCGTCGTAAAAAAGTTGATACATCGGGACTTCCATGGCCCTCGCCAGTTTTTCCAGCGTCTCAATGGCTGGTACCGTGTGCCCGTTTTCCACGCGCGAGATATAACAACGGAGCAGGCCGGTGCGCTTCTCGATGTCGCCTTGGGACATGTTTTTCAGTTCTCGCAATGCCTTCAACCTCTCTGCAATGACCATCTTGTCCTCCGGCTGCGGGGGTTCACTCTCTTAGCAAGAATCGTACGTCCCATTAACGCTTTTGTTTCTACTGTTATACCTCAGGCTCGAACCGGATGCGATACTCTCGGCCAAGATTACGCCCCAGAATCGGAATGACCATGCGACAGATTGATTCGAGCGCGTTGAACCGAAATCCATAGACCGTCTTCCTTGCGAAGAAATCCCAAAGCGGTTGCGGAGTGTCAAAAGCAACCTTTGATCAACCGCTGTGTGCAGTCACCGAACCTTTTGAGCTGAGCTTCTGAAGGTAGAGTGCTTCGTCAGCTTCCTTGAACATAGCTTCGGAATCCTTCCCAGTTCCGTATTGCGACGACCCCACGGAAAATCCTATCGATATACGTCGTCCGCTTAAGCCGACTTCAATTGATTCCAGGCGGCGCAACACGGCTGGCAGGTGTATCGAATCGCACTCGGGAAGCACCAACATGAATTCATCACCGCCGAGCCGGGCGGCGATATCGATGTCCCGGATGGCCTCCCCCAAACGTCCGGCAAATATCTTCAAGACCAAGTCGCCCGCCGGATGGCCAAAGCGATCGTTGATTTGCTTGAAATTGTTGAGATCAAAAAGCACCAGGGTAAGCGCATATCCTTTCCGCTTGGCACGAGCGATCTCCGATTTGAGATGGCGCTCGGCAAATCGCCGGTTATATAGACCGGTCAGTGGATCAACCAGCGCCAGATTCTGCCATTGGCTGGAGTTCGCTTGCCTCTCGGCGAGTTCCATACGAAGGCGATTGATGAGGAATTTCTCATAGGTCAGATAGCATCCAAACAGCAGAATGAGACACACCAAACCTGCCACGGCCGGAAAAATACCTGAATGAAGAGAGCGCTTGCGGTCCTCCAAGATGGCGGGCAGCGAGAGCGAGGCGATGGCCACGGTAAGCATCAGCATGCCGAACACCGAGACGCCCCAAGTCCACCATTCTCGCCGCTGGAGTTTACATAGCCGAACAGAGTACTCCGCGGAGCGGGGTTCCGCTTCCGGCATATTCGATGGGGGACTGTCTGGGAAACTCAATGGATATCCGGCGTACGTCCCGTGCGCAGATTCAGGTTAGCGGTAGCCTCGCACTGAGTCAATTTCCCCGATGAATGCAGTGCCTGACTCGTAAACTTTGCAGGGATCGCCCCTAAGACCCGCAGCCAGACCCCGGACGCCGTTCTTTTCACCGTGTCGAAGGCGTTGTACGACTTGGTGAAAATGGTACTAGCGTTCTATTGGTACCGACGTCCGGGCTCGCCATACTCTCCTCGGGAAAAAATGATCGCAGCCTTCATCGTCGTGCTCTCCATCGCAGCGCTGATTCAATTTGCCGTCGCGCAGTGGCGGGCGATGTGGATAACGATTGCGGAACAACCGCTCTCGGAGTTTTTCACAACCGCGACTGGTATCGCTGGCGATGAGATCCGGGCTGAACATTTTGATTTCTTGATCCGCACATCGGAGCAGTTGGGCGCAAGCGGAAACCAGAGCAATTTGTGGGTGAAAGAGGTGCGCATCTATTACCGCGCCATCCGTGCTCTTGGCCAATTCTGCGAAAAACAATTCCCGACTTTTGGGGCATGGGCCCATCAAGAGTTAGTAGCGTGCTCGCGGTACGCCGCCGCCACCTTGGATCAACGGCTCAGCTCTCATCTCGCATTTGCCCCAGAGGCCAGCCGCCCTTAGCCCCTTCGTTCTGTTCCGGTACACACTCAGTTCATCGGTCAGTGCCCGATGCATCCGCTTGCCCACCCGCTGCGGCAGCAATTCGTAGGCTCCAAAAGTGACGAAACCTCGAGCGCGACTGCCACAGCTCCAGTAACCTGGGCGCTCGACCTTGGAACCACCCCCACGCCGCCGCTGCCCTGGTCGAGCGGGCTCGAACAGTTCGATAGGAATCATTTTCATCTTATGTTTTGGGACGATTCATCAACGGCACTTCCGGGTCTGCTTGGCGACGGCCGCGGGCACCCCTCGAGCGGATGGTCCAACGATTCTCGATGGACGGCACATTCAAACCCAAGCGGATATCAGCCTCGTATTCCGGCTTCCCTACTAGCTGAGCAGGGGCTC
This sequence comes from Candidatus Acidiferrales bacterium, assembly GCA_049287725.1. GTDB lineage: Bacteria > Acidobacteriota > Terriglobia > Acidiferrales > UBA7541 > Palsa-295. The sequence goes on from JBAQGJ010000059.1 coordinate 39,268, forward strand.
AACCTCTTTGCTTAATCGGGCCTGTGACGGTGCAGTTGCCCGACCGGCATGTAAGGCAGTTCTGTTCCTTCGCGAACCAAAGCTAAGGAACTACCAAAGGACCTTGAGATCTTTGTACAAGGCGAACTTTTCGTCGCAAGTGACCACCGGGATCCTTTCGCACACAGCCTGGGCGATGATTTGGCGGTCGAACGGGTCCGCGTGGTATTGCGGGAGGTCGAAAAGATAGAACGCATGGTGTGCCGTGTAGGGCAGTATGCGAAGGTCCAGATCTTCAAGAGCGCGCTGAGTGTCTGCGGCGGAAAATCGTAGCTTACCGCGGGCCGCCTTGATTGCGATTTCGCAAAGAGAAATCGCGCTCAGCTCCAGGATGTTTTCGGTGTTCTGCAGGAGGGTAGCAGCGCGTTTAGTGAGTCGTTCTGGTGACTCAACAGCGAAGATCAGAACGACCGTGTCCAGCAGCAGCCGCACCTAGTCTCGTCCTTCCACCAAGGCTTCGACTTCGTCGTCCGACATGGGCTTCCACCATTCCGGCTCGAGGACTTGTATCTTGCCTTTGAGGGTTCCGAGCCTTCGCTTTTTGCGACTGGGCTTTTTCGTGCGGATAATATCCACCGCAGGCACGCCACGACGGCAGATAGTCACGGTTTCGCCGCCCTCGGCTGCCTTGATCAGCTCAGGAAGCCTGTTCTTAGCATCTGCTACGCTCACCTTCATGCTCTGCATCATAGCTATCTAAGATAGCTATGTCAAGAAAGTCGTTAGCCTATCGAACGTCAACGGAGTCGAGCCACAAGTCGATCCAAGAATCCAATCTGCCCCTTCACGATGCGCTTACGGGCATCGTTCAAGGTAAACCAATCGGCGCGATCCACTTCCGGGAATTCCTGTTGGAGGCCCGAGCGCGGAGGCCACTCCATCGAAAACGTATTACTTCGTACCTCCGTGGGCGAGCAATCGCCTTCGAATCCCCAGGCAGTAATCAGTTTTCCGCTTGGTTGCTTGATCTGATCGAGCGCTATGAATTCTCCGTGCGGCTTGATTCCTGTTTCTTCTTCGAACTCCCTCCTCGCGGCATCAAGCGGATGCTCTCCTTCGTCGTATTCACCCTTGGGAATCGACCAAGCCCCTTCGTCCTTCTTTTTCCAAAAGGGTCCACCGGGATGAGCCAGCAACACCTGCAGTCGCCCATCGCATCTCCTGAACATCAATAGTCCTGCGCTGAATTTTTGCTTTGTCACTTCGATCCCGTCCGCACCCCGATTCGAATTATCCGCCCGCTAGTAAGGTACAGAACTCGTTCGCGTGCTGGTCCGTTGCTCCCAATCCATATATATATGTGTGGCTTCCGAGGCAAGCATTGAAGGGCAGGTATCTCGACTGCAAGGATGGTGGTCACCGCCTCCTTGGTTGAGACCCAAGCGTGTGAGGCCGACTCTTGCGGTGACAAGCCGGCTATAGCAAAATCCTCTGTCCGGCGAAGTTGCTCCCAGCCCAGCCAACCGAATCGCTATTTCCGGACACAGTCTAACGGGCGTGCTCGCACTGGAATGATCACCCATGGGAGCCGGTAAGGTGAACTGCGCACCCGCCGGGTAAGGAGGCATCCGCATGTTTCTCGATTTCTATCACTTGCACCAGCAGCCGTTTGGCGTGACGCCAGACCCGGCGTTTCTGTATCCGAGCGGGACACATTGTGAGGCGCTCGACGCGCTCACAGAGGGAATCCTGGAGGGACGGGGATTTTTGGCGCTGATTGCGGAGCCGGGCATGGGCAAGACGACGCTCCTATATCAAGTACTCGAGGGACTACGCGATACGGCGCGGGCCGCGTTCCTGTTCCAGACGCAGTGCA
>JBAQGJ010000060.1:0-10152 GCA_049287725.1 Candidatus Acidiferrales bacterium
TCGATGTGACGATCACGCCCGAAGGAATCCGCACGTTCGCCAGCTGTTCGATCTCCGGAGTGATCGTCAGCCCCACAATTCCCAGCCGCGCAATCAGATCTTTCGTCGGATCGGCCAGTTCCGAAAGACGATCCGGCTCGTATTTGGGCTCATACACCGGCACATTCAAATCCAGCGTCTTGCCGTCGCGCACAATTCCTAATTTCGCCGGGCCCGCGGCATTGCGCATGTACAAACTCAAGTCAAAAAACGCCACGTTGTCCACCGGGATTCCATCCACCGCAGTAATAACGTCTCCATTCTTCAATCCCGCGCTCTCCGCCGAACTATCTGGATACACGTCCGAAACGATTACGCCCGTTTGATCCGGCATTCCCAGCGCCTCCGCCAATTCCATCGTCAGCGTCTGCAGTCCCGCGCCAATCGTCCGCCGCGGCACGCGTCCATACTGCCGAATCTTTTCGTACGCGTAGCGCGCAATTCCACTGGGAATCGCGAAGCCGATGCCTTCATTTCCTCCGCCCTTCGTGTAAATGAACGTGTCAATCCCAACCATGTTTCCATCCAGGTCCAGCAGCGGCCCGCCGCTATTCCCGGGATTTATCGCCGCGTCCGTCTGGATATAAACCATCGGATCGTCCGGATCAGGCTGCCGCAATACCGAACTCACCAATCCAAACGTGACGGAATTCTCGAGGCCCTCCGGGCTGCCGAATGCCAGCACAATCTGCCCTTTCTGCAAGCGCTCGTAACGTCCGATCGGCAGCGTCGGCAGTCCGCTTGCTGGAACTTTCAGCACGGCCAGATCAATTTCCTTGCTGAATCCCACCACCCGCGCCGGCAGAATCCGTCCACGCGATTTCAGCAACGCGTACGGCTGCGATTCGTCTTTCGATGCCGGCGTTAAGACCACGCGCACGCGCTCCGAGCCTTTCACCACGTGATAGTTGGTGATGATGTAGCCGTCCGGATCAACAATCACGCCAGACCCTTGGCTGCGCTCGCGTTCGACGGCGCTCGATGCCGTGCTGTCTTCATCATTCGGCGAACCGTAGCCCGTCACCATAATTTCCACGATCGCCGGGGAAACGCGCTTCGCCAAAGCTTGAAACGAAGCGCTCATCTGGTGCACGGCATCGGAATTTTGCTGCGCGCCGCCGGCAGTCGCCTGTCCCCAAGCCCCGCAAGAAACCGCGCAACCGGCAGCGAATAGCGCCAGCGTCCTGGCCAAACACCGCCCCGTCGCCAAACGTTTCCACGATTCACGTATCTTCACGAAAGTTCGCCTTTGGGTGGCGCTAGCGGCAGGCCCCCCGGTTCGTCATTCTCCACCGCGCCCCACTTCACGATTTTCAGATCAATCACGAAAATGGAATAAAGCACCGGCACGAGCAAAAGTGTGATGAACGTCGCCACGCCCAGCCCGCCGATTTGCGCGTAACACAACGGCTGCCACAACGGCCCGCCGTGAATCGCCAGCGGAAAGAGCGCCAGAATTGTCGCCCCCACCGTAATCATTACCGGCCGCAGGCGCACGATCCCCGCGTCCAGCAGCGCCTGCTCCAGCGGCTCGCCCTTTTCGTGCATTTCTTCGATGAAATCGAAAAGCACAATCACGTGGCTCACAATCACGCCGATCAAGCTCGCAATCCCTAGAAACGCCATGAAACCGAAAGGAGCGCCCATCACGTACAACGCAGTCAGTGCGCCGGCCACACCGTAAGGCGCGGCAGCCAATACCAGCAGCGGCTTGATCGAGTGCTTGAATTGAAGCGCCAGCGCCAGAAAAATCATGCCGATAGAAACCGCCATGACGACAACCAGATTCGTGAAGCCTTGTTGTTGCTTCGCCTGCTCTCCGCTGATCACGATGCTGTAGCCGGGCGGCAGCGAGTTCTGCAGCTGCGCGATCCGCGGCGCCGCCGCCGCAAACACTTCCGAAGGCAGCACTCCCGCCGCCGGGAAGGCCTGCGCCGAGATCGTCCGAAAATGTTCCAGGCGCCGGATGCGCAAAGTTTGCAGTTCGTTGGCGATCTTGGAGACTTCCAGCAGCGGAACCTTGTTGTTCGATTGCGAAGAATACACGTATAGATTCTGAATGTCGGAGAGCGTCGCGCGCTCTTCCATCCGCAACCGCGATACCACCGGAATCTGTTGATCGCCTCGCCGTAGCGTCGTCATTCCCGCGCCGTTCATCGCCGTGCTCGAGGATTGCGCCACGTCCTGGTTGGTCACTCCCGCCAGATTCGCTCGGTCCGGGTCCACTTTCAGCGTCACTTCGAATCCGTCCTGTCCCCAGTCGTCCCGCACGCGCAAAGCCGTTGGAACCGACCGCAAAATATCCGTCAGCTGTCCGGCGATCGAGCGCATCGTGCGAATATCCTTGTCCTCGTCCAGCGCGCTGATATCCGCCAGTCCCGTCACGCGCAACTCTATCGGATAGTCCACCGGATTGGTCTGCAATTGCCGCGCGTCCACGCGCGCCCCCGGGACATTATTGGAAATTGCCTGCTGCAAAGCACCGATCAGCTTCGGCGTATCGTCCTTGTCGTACAACTCGATGATTAGCTGCGCATAATTGAGCTGCTGCAGCTGCGGCGACACGGAAAACCAGAAGCGCGGTCCTCCTCCGCCTTCGAACGCCGTCAGCGATTTCAGCACTCGCCGCGGCTTGCCGTCCTTTTCCGGATGTTCTTGGCCGTATTTCTCAGCCGTCGCTCGCACCACGTTTTCCACTTGCAGCACGGTCTGGTTCGTCGCGAAAAGTGGAACGTCATTCGGCATCCATATGTCGAGGAACGAGAGATACTGCACGTCGTCTGGGAAAAATTGTGTTTTCAGGCGATGGCCGAAATATCCGCCGGCCGCCAGAAACAGCAGCGACACCGCAAAGGCTTTCCAGCGATGATCAATCACGAATTTGCCTACGCGATAGTAGAACCCGCTGAAACCGCGCGAGCGCCGCTCCTCCATCGAGATTTCCTTCTTGGCGGTGGGCCGCAGCAGGTAGTAGCCAAGAAGAGGAATGAACGTCATCGAGACGAGGCGCGAAGCCACCAGTGCGCAGGTCATCACGATCGGCAAGCTGTATAAAAATTCGCCCGTCGTGCCGCTCAGCAGCAGAAACGGAATGTAAGCGACGATATTGGTGATCGTCGCAAAGAGAATCGCATGCGCCAGCTTCGTCGGCCCCAGCCACGCCGCCACCACCGGAGGATGATACTCGGCCAGAGATCGCTTGATCGAATCTCCCGCAACCACCGGATCGTCCACCAGCAGCCCGAGGGCAATAATCAGCGTGGCGATGGAAACTTGCTGCAGGTCAACTCCCAGCACGTGCGCGAATCCAAACGTCATCGCCAGTGTGATCGGCATCGAAATGGCCATCAGCACCGCCGAACGCCATTCCCAAAATCCGATCAGCGATACGATCACCACCAGCACGATCGCTTCGTAGAGTGCTTCCATGAACAGGTCCACGTTCTCTTTCACCTGTCGCGGTTGGTCGGAAGTCGAAGCGATGATCAGGTCGGAAGGCAGCAGCCGGTTGGTTTCCTTCAGTTTCGCCTGCACGTCCGTCTCGAATTGCGCGATTTGCTCGCCCTCGCGCATCTGCACGGCCAGGGTAACTGCCCGCGTGCGCTGCCATTTCCCTTGCGCGTCCCGCCAAGTGTAAAAATTGAGGTAACGCGCGGGACTCTGATATCCGCTGCTGATGTCCACCATGTCGCGCAGGTAAACTGGCTCGCCAAACGACGACGTGCCCGCGATCACGTTTCCGATATCGGCCGGTTTGGTGAACTCACCGGAAGGATCAATGATGATGTTCTTGGGTCCCGCTTCTAGCGTGCCGCCGGGAAGCGTGATGTTGCGCGCGTTCAGAATCCCTTTCAGATTCGAGGGCTGCAATCCGTACGAAGCCAGCCGCTCCTGCGAGTAATCCAGGTAAATCTGCTCCGGCAGCACGCCCGAGCGATCCACCCGCGACACTTCCGGCGCGCCCAATATCGCCCGACTGAGCAGATCCGTGAAGTCGTCGAGCTGGTGATAGGTATATTTATTCCCCGGCGCGGCAGCCAGAATTGTTCCCACCTGCATCGGGTCGCGCACCACCACCGGCGGCCAGGTGTCCGGATGAATTTCTGATTCGTGCACTCTCGTCTGCACGTAGTACTGTCCGTACGCGTAAATATCGGCGTCGCTCTTCTCCGTGAACGCATCCACCGCCACAAATTCCGGCCCCGCAACCACTTGCGTGCGCGTCAGCACGCCGGCTGCTTCGGCGGCTTGCGCAAAACGCACCAGGCTGCGCTGCACCGCGTCCGCCGCCACGGCCGGCGGGAAGTTGTAGATCACCGACACGGCTTGCCCACGTCCTTTGTCGTCCCGCTGAGCGCGTACTTTTGCGAGGATTAATTCGATCGCATGCGCACGCACGGCGATTGCCGCCTGGTCTTCCAGCGGACTCGCCACCGTCAGCATCAGCGCCGCCGTATCGCCGAAGTCGCTGTTGAACTTGATCGGGCCCGCCCCTTGCGGCAGGCTCAGCGAATTCAGCTTCAGGTTCATGTCGCTGAATTCTTTTTTCGTGTCCTTCACTGATTCCGAAAGCTGCACCTGGATGATCGAAAGATTCGGCAGCGAAAGCGACTTGATGCCGAAGTCGCCGCCCATCGGCGCGCGAATATTCGGATTCTGCGCCACTGTTGACTCGATCGGGCGCGTCACCAGTTGCTCCACTTGTTCTGCGTTCGCCCCGGGCCACTGCGTCACGATGGATGCCACCCGCACGGGAATGTTCGGATCCTTCCGCTTGGGCATTTGCGTATAGCCGTAAATCCCCGCCGCGAAAGTGAAGATCAGCAGAATCCACGAAATCTGGCGGTTCTCGACGAAGAAACGAGCGGTGTTGTGCTCGTTCTGAATCAGATCGGCGTCGGTTCGATGTGCCATCCGGTTGTTTGCTGATTCCTTGAAAATTTACGGAATGATTCGCACGACCTGTCCTTCGTTCACCAGCGTTGCTCCGTTCAATATCACGCGATCGCCAGGACTGAGCCCTTTCACGATCGCCACGTTGTTCCCAAACGCCGGTCCCGTCTGCACCAGCCGGCGCCGCGCCACGTCCTTCGCTCCGTCCCGCCCCGCCACAAAGACGCTAAATGCTCTCGAGCCATCCACCGTGGACACGATGGCGTTCAGCGGCACCACCAACACCGGCGTCGCCAATTTCGATTGCCCCAAAATCAGTGTCGCGATCATGCCCGATTTCAAAAGGTCCTGCGGATTCTGCACCGTCACTTCCACTTGGAACGTGCGGCTTTTCTGATCAGCCTGCGGCGCAACAGCCGTGATCAACCCCGTGAATTGCTGGCTGTACGTTTCCGTTTCAATCGCCTGTTTTTTGCCGAGCGCAATGGAACCCAGCACGGTGTCCGGCACTCCGAAGATCGCTTTCACCACCCGCGTGTCGCCCATCGTGAAACCGGTTGTTCCCGAGGCGACCAGCGCTCCCAGCTCGATGTTGCGCTGCAAAATCTGCCCATCCATCGGCGCGCGCAATTCGCAATCGCTCAGTGCCTGTTGCGCCTGCGCCACCGCGGCTTGCGCCGTGGTCACGGAGCCCTGCGACGAATCGAATTGCGCCTTGGCGGAATCGTAATCCGTCTGCGTCAGCGCATTCGCGGTATAAAGCGCCTGCGCCCGCGCGAAATCCTCTTTGGATTTGTCCGCCCCGGCCTGCGCTTGCTGAAGCTGTCCTTTATATTGCGCGACGGCGTGCTCGTAATCCGTCTGCCGGACGGTCGCCAGCACCGCGCCCTGCTTCACCCAATCTCCTTGCTGCAAATTGCGCACGCGCCCATCCGCTCCCTTGCGCTGCAGAATGCTCGTCACATACCCGGCCGATTTGAACGCCACCGGCAGCTGCGTATACGGCACGATGCTCGCTGAATAGTTCACGCCCTCCGCCCCGGAATATTCCTGCACCTCGGCCACCGTCACCGGAATCGGCGGCGCCTCCACGTTTGTTTTTTGCGACTCGCATCCGATCTGCGGCACCGCAGCCGCCACGCAAAATAAAGCCGCAAGGAGAGCGCGATACTTTCGATCTCGAAGCGACCCCATCCCACGAAGGGCGTTGCGGGAAGGGCGGGGCTTCAGCCCCGCCGTGAACCGCCGAATAACAGGGGGCTTTAGCCCCTGAAGCCAGCCGCCGGATTTCGGCGAAATATTCATGAGACGGCTTGTCATCTAATCCTCGCCCAGCGCTTTTTCAAATTCAGCCCGCGCAGTCCAAAAGTTCGAAAGCGCCTGCTGATACTGCGCGCTGGCCTGCGCCATGTTGCTCTGTTCCGTTTGCAAAGTGCTCAGCAGCGCCGCCTTCTGCTTGTACTGCTCCAGCACCACTTGCAACTTCTGCTTCTCCGCATCTTCTCCCAGCTGCGCCACCTTCAAACTCGCCCGCGCCTCTCGCAATTTCCGGAAGCGATTATCCAGATCGATCACCACCTGGCTTTGCGTCTCCGTCAGATTCAAATGGCTCTGTTCGATATTTCGATCTTTTTCGTCCAGCAGGTGCCGCTTTTGCCCCCAATCGTAAAGGTCCCACTTCAAGTGAACTCCCAGCGAATTGACGTTCGTCGGCAGCCCGCTCACTGTGAATGGCGAAAAAAACAAATACTGGATCCCAATCTCGGGAATGTACTGCGCCTTCTGCAAACGTCTCGCATACAGAGCCTGGTCTATCTTGAATTGCGCCTGGCGAATTTCCGTCCGGCTCCCGAGCGCCGTCTTCCGCGCCAGTTCCAGGTTCTGCTCGGCAGGCAACGCCTCCGGCACGCCGCTCAACTGAAAGTCCTCGCGAATGTCGCGCCCCATCAGATTGTTCAGATTTTCTTTTTGTGTTTCGATGGTGTCTTCGAGCGTGGTCACCTGCAATTCCGCCTGCGCCAGTTGCACTTTCACTCCGGCGCTCTGATAAGTAAGCGCCGCCTTTTGCTGCACGTACTGGTCGGTAGTGCGATCCACTTCGCGCAGCGCCTGCACATTTTCTTGCGCCGCTTGCAAAGCGCTCTGCGATTGCAACAGCGAATAATAGGCCGACTTCACCGAGTTCGTGATTTCCTGCCGCTGCTGGCGCAGTTCCTCTTGGCTCAATTGCTTTCCCACTTTCAGCAGCTGGACGTTCAAATGCACGTCGTACAATTTCGTCAGCGGCTGCTCCACCTGTATGAAGCTCAAGGCGGAAGCACTTGGTCCGGTCGTGATCACCGAGTTCCGGTTCGGCACCGGTGTGCCGCCCACGTTCCCGAAAACTCCCTCGGGAATATGAACCCGTACAGTCGTCAGCAAATACGAGCCGGAAATATTCAAGTTGAAGTGCGGGTAACGCTGGGTGCGCGCCGCCAGAATTTCATCGTTCGCAAACAGCACGTTCTGGTTGGAAATTTTAATCAGGCGATTATTCTGCTGCGCCTCGGCGAGCGCGCTTTCGAGCGTCAGCATGCTCGGCGCATCTGCGGGAGCTTGCGACGGATCCGCCGCGGCAGCGGCTCGCGAGTCCGTCGCAACGCTCGCCGTGGCCACCGGCGCGCCGGAGGCGTCCCTCGGCGCGACTTGGGCGAGCGTGGGTGCAGCCGACAGCAGTAATAGGGCTGCTGTGAAAAAAAGGCGGGGCATCAGAGCCGCACTCCCTTGCTCGTCTGTTTACGAAATTTGATTTGTGCGTGAGACGGAGCCGTTCCCGCCGCGGCGTCGCCCGCGCCGGAAGGAAACAGTTCGCGGAATGTATCTCTTTGCGCGCGCCACTGTCAATCCGAATTGGCAGCTCCGCCGGCGCCGGAAATAACGATTGTCGTGACGCTTTCCGCGGGATATATTGCGCGGGCTGCAGCGAGCATCCGGCACCGCGGCTCGCGCAGGATGCGGTGTTTGCTCCATATTTTCCGCTGAATTTTCACTCTCTGCCCACTGCACAATTGTGGCGAAATGCGAAAGAGGACAACCATGAAGCTCCCGAGCGTGTTCCCATCCGAAATCACGAAATCGAAAATCGCGCAGCCGCAGTTTGCGAACCAGAAGCTCCCGCGGCCAAAAATCACGCGATCGCGAATCGCGAAAGTCTCCGCCGCAGCCGTCGCGTGCATCGGGCTTCTCGGCATTTTCGCCGTATCGCTGCACGCGCAAGCGGCGCTGCTCCAGCAGCGCGTCGCCGAGCTGAAAGAAGCCACCGCGAAAAACAAGCTGGCGCTTGCGCAATACACCTGGGTGGAAAAAGTGACGGTCTACCTGAAGGGCCAGCAGAAAAAAACGGAGCGCTTTCAAGTGCGCAACGGCGCAGACGGCAAGCCGCTAAAAACTCCGCTGGACGCGCCGCAACCAGCCGCTGCTCCCCGCGGCGGGCGCCTCCGCCAACGTGTCGTCGAGAAGAAGAAGGAAGAATACGAGGACTACGCCGAGCAAATGAAAACTCTCGCGCAGCGTTATCTTCCCCCGGATAAAGACGCCATCCAGGCCGCCTACGCCAAGGGCAATGTCTCCATGACTCCCGGCGCCGCCGCCGGCGAAGTGAAAATCGTGATCGTCAATTACGTGAAGCCCGGCGATTCCATGACCCTGCTCTTCGACAAAGAACAAAAACTGGTTCGCAGCATCAAAATCGCCAGCTACATGGACGGCCCCTCCGACGCCATGAACCTCTCCGTCCAGTTCGACAAGCTCCCCGACGGCCCCAGCCACCCCACCACAGCCACAATCGAAGGCGTAACCAAACAACTAACAGTAACCACGCAAAATTCCGACTACCGCAAAATCTAGCGCAAGCGCCACAGACCGCGAATCCGCGCATCTGTACCGGCTAGGTCAGGCGTGACGCTCGGAGCGGTTGCAAAACCTTGATTAAGCTAGGTCTTTTAAGAGGCGCGCCAGAATTTCGGGAGCGAGGTAAAAGCTGGTGCGTTGCAGGTGTTCGATGGCGAGTCGAAGATCCAACATCCAAGGGTGGCAGCCTCGCGCAGTACGCCCAGCGTCCCCATGACCGGGATGCCACGCTTTTCGGCCGCGCGTCGTCCCTGCCGGTCGTCAACGATTAATTGATCGGCGCGGAGCTCCGCTGCAAGCACGATTGCGTCACGCTCGCCTGGATCCAGTTCCGCCAATGACGCGTCGGGTGCATTCGCAGGAGCATGAACTTCCAGCCACGGAGGTAATTGACTTATCCAACCCCGAACCGTTGCGGGCGCCGACGGGCGCAGAAGCTCGTCTCGTACCGCAGGCGGGATCACGGCCCTGCCGTACATCTTTGCGAGGACATCAATTTCTTCGATTAGGATCAGGTAGTTGATCGGAGAGGTGTCTGCGACAACGATCATTCCGATGAGCGCTTGCCCAGAGGTCCTTCGTCCAGCAGTCTTTCGTGAAGTTTTTGCGCGGTGGCCTTATCTTGCTCCAGATCGGCGAGATCATAATGAAGGTACACACCATGTTGCTTCAGAAAGGCATGCACTTCCATTCGGGTGTCGAAGCCCAGCATCTGGCGAACCGCGGACTCCGACAGCAACTCGGCACGGTAACCTTCCAGGGCCAGCGCTTCGAGAGCCACCCGCGCCGGGTCCCGCCCGTCGCTGCTAACTTGTCGAGCAAGATCGTCGGGAATGTTGAGAGTAATTTCCATGTCGCCGCTGCACTAGAGATCGAAAACCACCACACACTACTGCACGATCTAACGCGCCGCACTGGAGCCCACTTTCAATAGATTATATTAACATTTTGGCCGCAGCGTCAAACGGGCAACTCGGAGAGGCTTTGGACCGCACGGAGCGGACAAGACAAGCTCATGTGCTCAAGCCAATAGCCGACACTTCCCTCTCTTGATAGCTTTAAAAGCGCTTTCCGAGTGCTGTCGCGAAGGGATTGGACACTGCGGAATCGAAAGACCCTTGGTTCTTGCTTTTGTGTCGCTGGCACGCATAATGCCAAGAGCCTCACGCTCAGAATTTCACGTGGTTAGGTAGGATTTTTCCTGACAGCATGCCCCGCCAGTCTGATGCGACTTACACGGCTGGAGGAATAGATATGAAGGGACAAATCGATGGGCGCTATTCGAGGATCACGGAACCCGATCGAACGCCTGGCTGAAATTACCGGTAGCAA
>JBAQGJ010000061.1:0-22201 GCA_049287725.1 Candidatus Acidiferrales bacterium
GAATTTACGCAATTCCTCCATCTCGGAGTCCTGCAGCATCTTGGGCATGTGCGGGATCTCGTTTACGTACCCGTCTATCCACTCGCGCTCAGCATCGTCCATGCCGTCGTACGTCGGAGTCCGTGACGGCTTTGGTTCCGAAGCAATTGTTCGTTTGGGACTGGAGGCAGTGCTTTGTTGAGTCGGCGTGCCGGCGTCTGGCGCGTATTTACTCCGCAGTTGATCCAACCTTTCCTGGGCTGCGCGTTCCTTGCCTCGTAGATTCTGAACCTGCTCGTTGGTTCTCGCGCGGTCTCCCTGCACGCGGAACTGCTTGATTTTGTCGCTGAGGTTCCGCATTTCGATGCGATCGTCCCTCTCCGCGCGACTCATGGAACGAGTCCCTGAACCTTGTGCAAGGCCGGAGTTCGACGGCGATCCAGACGCAATGTCGATCACATCACCGGTTGGCGGCATCTCCAGTGGTCGTGGGCGCGTGCTCGGACCGCCTGGCGCTTGGCGTCCGACGTCTGTAAACGTCTGTCCTGGCTCGGGCAAGAGCAATCCCCGCCTTAGCGCGCGTGTTCCAGGCTGCGGTTCAGCCTCGATTCCGCGGACGCCGCTCGTATCCGGCGCAGCGCCCACTAGAAATTGCTCGCCCGTTCCCAATAGGTAGCCGCGGCGCGTCGCGCTCGTCCCCGGCTCGGCATCTGCCGCAATGCCTCGTACGCTGCTCGTGTCTGGCGCGGCGCCCACCTGAACCGGTCCAGCTGCCAGCTGACGAAACGGCGCTCTTTGCGCCGGTGCGGGAATCTCGCCAGCTGGCGCGAACGACTTCTTACCCTGAAACGATTGGTCAATCAGGAAATTTGGGTCGCGTAGTTGTGCAAGCCATCTCCCGATGGCCAGGGTGCCCGCGCCCTTGGCTGCAGACAGCACGTTTCCGCTGGAGAAATCCCCGGCCGCTCGTAGTGCCGCCAATCCTTCCCAGAGGGTTGCGCCTTTCTGCCTCGTGGCCACGGCATTAGCTTTGGCCGTAGCTCTTTCCACGTCTCGTAAAGCGCCGTATTCTCGCTTCAAGGCACCGATATCCTCATTACCCGAGAGCTTAGCGACTTTCTCGTCCAACAGTGAGCGCAGCGCTCTAACTTCGGCCTCGGTCGCAGTCATGTCCGGCGAAACCGGTGAATCCGTAGAGCTTGGCCGTTTGTAGAAATTCCGTAGATCGTTGTTTGCGTCCTGAATCGCGTTCTCGATGTCCCGCAGTGACATCGTTCCGTCATAGGTTGCGGCGCGCCGTTGAATCGCTGCTGCAGCTTGCGGGTACTGTGCTGCCGTGCGCCTTGAGATGCTTTCGCGCATGGCGCTACCGACTCCGCCGGTGTCGGCTTGAAGCTGCGCAACCGGCCCCATGCGCTGCTCGATCGCATCCCAGACGTGAGCCTTCGCACCCTTGATGCCTTCGAGCAAATCGGCCGGGGTCTTGAATTCTGCGATCGGCTCGCCATCGGCACTTGTCAGCGCACCCGCTTGCTTCAACTGCTGCAACCGCGGCCCAGCGATTTCAATGGATTCGCCTGCGCGCGGGATGTTCACGCTTGGCTGGATTGCCTGACGTAGTGCTTTAGGCGCTTCCGGAACGCTGAACCGTTCAGTGATCGGTGATAGACCTTCGCCAACTCTGGCGACAGCGCGGCCCGTATTCGTCTCGCCAATGCGCGCGCGGAGTCCTTGCCCTTCCATTGCTGGGTTATCGAATCCAAGTCCTGCGCCCGTGGCTGCGCCCCCTCCAGCCGCTTCGCTCAGTCCTTCCAACGTCTGCTCGACTTCTTCTGGCTCGCCTCTCAGGGCTCCAGGTGCGTGCTTGGCCGCGGTGTAAGCCCCTTGTCCAATCAACACCGGCCCCATAACCTCGGGCGCCGCAATTGTCGCAGCCGTCGTCGCCACCCCCTGCGGAGAAACCGTGCTCTGCCCCAACCGCGACGTGGTGCCCAGTTCGCCCAGCACGAATTGCCGCGCGTTTTCCAGTCCCGACACCATCGGCGAATCCGGCCCGCCCGCAGCAACGCGAGCCTCGCGCTCGTGCTCATACTCGTCGGCCTTGCGGCCCAAGTAATCGCGCGCACTTCCCAGCGCATTGCCCACATCGTTTAACGCTCCGCCAGTAGGATCCCACGCTCCCCAGGCGTCTTTTTCGGCTGGCTGTCTTTCGGTTTGCTGCGGCGGCGAGCTCGCCACGGGCCGCAGGTCGAGCGATGGTGCAGGTGTCGGGGCAGCTCCTGTCCTAATGGCGGGCGTGCGAATGGCCGGGCGCCCACTCGCGCGCATCGGCGCCTGCTGCTGGCCGTCATATGGCTGCAGATCGAGTGGCGGCGGTGCCGTTGCTGTCGTGTTTTGATCGTTGGCCATGTTATTGGGCCGCCACCGTGTAACCCTGATCCTCGGCCTGACTCAATTGGCTGGCGGGCAAAGTGAATAGCTTGCCGTCTGGCGCGCTGACCGTAATCCGCACGTCGGAAGGAATCTTGAGCTTATCGGCCACGCCTGCCTGTCGTGCGGATTCAATTGCTTGCGACCATGCGTTCGCGCGTTGCTGCGTCGCTAGGCCCATCATTTGATCCATCTGCTGTTTAGTTAGAACAACCCCCGAGAGATATCCCTGCGAATCCCATCTCGCGGTCAGGCCCTGAAGCCATGGAGTCGAAGCCTGTGCTTCATGCAAGATGTCCTTGGTGATGCGCGCGCCCCTCTGCATCCCGAGAGTCATTCCGATGTGACTAGTGAGTAAGTTCACCATGGCCTGCTGGTCTCCGGCGACAGCTTTCGGGTAAGAGCCGGCCATTGAGCGGAAACGAAAGTCTCCACCGCGCGCGGTTTCGACGTCCTTGCTGGCAGCTTCCGCGCTTGCCCTATCAAATGCAGCGCCTGGCCCGCTATCCGCGCGTGGGGCTTTGATTCCCGCAGGTGCGGGACGCGTGGCACCAGTCTTCGAGTTGAACTCGATCGCGTTGCCCTTATCGTCCGATTGCAGAGACCACGTTCCTTCGTTACCGCTCTCGGGCCGGGCTTTTCCAAGTATCCGCGTCGAACCGTCGCGCAGGACGCCCACTTCGTTTCCCGCCGCGTCCACAAAGGAATGCGTGATTTCACTCTGCCCAGGCTTCGCTCGTTGCGCAGCGCCGAGAATCTTTGTGGTGCCGTCCTTCATGACGCCCACTTCGTTTCCATCGCCGTCAACGTAGGTGTGGGAGACTTCCGCTTGTGCTGGTTTAGGATTTCTCAGTGCGTCAGCACGCGCACCGGCTTCGCCGGCTTGGGCATTCCGTTCTGCGATCTGCGATTCCGTATCAGCTAGGCCAGCTTCTTTGCTGATTTCATTCCCCTGCCTTGTCCATGCGTCCTCGGCCAGCTTGTGTTCCGCTTCCAGCTCTCTTCGCGGCCCTCCAACAATGCTCCCGCCAATTTGTGCCCCGGCTTGCGGATTCAGCGCGCCAATCAGCGCTCCAGTTGCGATACCTCCAATCTTGCGCAGCATCGAAGGCTTTCCCGCGTCCGGCGATAGCTGTGCCGGTTCAGAAGCGGCCCACTTGCTGTAATCGGCAGCATAGTCATGCGGAGACGCTCCAATCATCGGTGTGGCACCGGCCGCTACGGGCGGTTGCTCTGCCGTGTCTGGCGCAATCAATCCTCCGGCCGCTGGCGCAGGCTGCGCTGGTGCGGCCGGTTGCGGCGCGCCAATCATCCGAGGCTGCGACGGAGTTGCGAGCGTCTGCGGCGTAGCGCCGACCATCGGAGTGTGCGTGTTCGTCGGAACGGGCGAAGGCTGCTGTGCCGCCCCGATCATCCGCGTGGTGACTCCGGCTGTTGGAGGTTGCGCTGCGGTATCTGGCGCAATCAAGCCTCCGGTTACGGGTACCGCAGCCGCTGGAGCGGTCGTCTTGGGCGCTCCGATGAGTACGGTTTGCGACGGAGTCGCGAAGGTGGGCGGCGTAGCACCGACCATCGGAGTCCTGGTATTCGTTGGCACCGGAGACGGAGACTGCCCCGCACCGATTTGCGGAGGCTTCCCTTGCTTTAGCAGCCAGTCGTCAACGGCACCAATCAGCGCTTGCGGTACGCCGCCCATGCTCATCTTTTGTCCTCCGAGTGAAAGTAGTCGTTCCGGTTCATCGCTAGTATGCCCTCGGGAATTGATTGTGCGGAGCGCTGGCCCCAAACACTAGCGAGACTAAGTTTTTCATTTAAACGCAACTCCTGCCGCAAGGAAACCAGCTCCCGTACCGGATGGATATGTGTATGTGGGAGCCGAACCGTTTGCCGTATTCAGCAACACGGCGCCTCCGACGAAATATCCGGCGGCACCGCCATCAATGAAAAGATTGCCTAAATTGAAAGTATATGCCTGGGGATACAGAGTAACGGTGGAGATGCCACCAACCGATCCCTCTATCTGGAAAATTACTTCGTTTGTGCCGCCAAGTGTCAGGGCTTGCCCGCTCGGAAAATTATCCGGTAATGATGAAGTGGCGGTTGAATTTTCCGTATCCAGCAAGAAGCTGCCGGACGTGCGATGGACTTCATACCAGCCAAAGGCCATCTTTGTTGAGTTGCTGCTCATCGTGATCGTTACTGAAGTCACTCCCGAAGAACTGGAGAGCACGTACCCGCAACTCAAAGCAACTTGGCTATTGGATAGCGAGCAGGTACTTGCGCCCGTGAGGAACACCCACGATCCGCCAGCAGACACGGCGGATAGGTGCGAGTTGGTGCCTCCGGCGCTGATGTCGCTTCCAGATACGAGGAACAGTAAATCTCCCGATGCCGTCGAGGGGACTGTCAGCGTACACGTGGGGCTGCAACTCTTGAACGTTCCCGCTGCACTAGGATCGCTGACTGTATAATTCGCCAAACTGAAAACCGGCGTAGGCGTCGTATAGCTTCCCGCCGAATACTTGATGGCTACCGCCGAGAACGTGATCCATGAGGAAGTCGTCAAAGAAAACGTGGGGGCGGAAATCGTACCCGATGGCTGATTAAGAATCAAACCACTGCCTAGATTTTCGGTGAAAAAGTTTCCGTTCCAGGGATTGAAGTTGTTCGGCGCGGGCGCTCCGAAAATGTCCCAAGCCTCTATAATCGTGTCTGTCGCTGCGGTCGTCAGCCCCACCGCCGTGCAAGTTGTGCAGGAACTGGACGAAGCTGTGCCTCCGGTGTCGAACGAGGCCGTGTAGCCGCTGGGCGGGAGAATCTCGTAAAACGCGATGCCCCAGTAGCCGCCAGCGCCAACTGACGTGGACATATTGACGGTGATGGATGTAGTCCCGGCACTACCGCCCGTGCAGGTCGCCACGTCCATATTGTCGTGGCCGGAATTGAAAACGTGGTTGGTTGCTGATTGGGGCGTGCAGCTCGCACCGCCGCCCGTGACCGAGGAAATGGTTGCGTTCGTGCTGCTGTTCGATGAAATAATCACCCAAATAGTGTTGGCCGTGGTCGGTACCAGAAAAGTTGTGGCCGAAGTCGCCGGTGATGTGCAGGAAGAAGTTCCCGGAGTACAGAGCCAATAGTTCCCCTGAATATAAGTAGCTCCGGGATTTAGGCTGAGGCCGCCCACGGGATGCGTAGTGCCCACGATTTGCTGGACCATTTGCGCGTGGCAGGGAAAGGCCAGCAGGATGGAAAGCAGCGCGAGAAGTCCAAATATTTTTTTGCTCAATGTTGTCCTCCGAGCGAAACGAGTTGGGCGCAACTTAGGCGCAAAACTATGCTCGGATGGGCGCAAATCGAGGAAAGCAAGGTGAGCAAGGGCAGCCGAATCAACAGGGATTTTGCGAAATCATGGAGCGGGCGACGGGAATCGAACCCGTGTCCGAAGCTTGGGAAGCTTCTATACTGCCATTGTACGACGCCCGCTCACGACTGCCGCTCACAACTGCCGCGCCGATTATACATAACTCACCGACCGCTGGAAAAGCCCTGGCGCACGCCAGGCCGCTCAACTCTTGCCGCGCGCTTGTCCCACTTGCATCGGATAAAATTCGAACGTATTCAAACCTGATGTTATCGACGGGTCTTCGGCCATAAATTTTTGGACCTCTGCCGCGTCGGTCATCTCCAAAACAGCCATACCGTACGCTCCGGCCGTCGCCAATACCGGGCCGTAGATCAACACCGACCCCTGATTGAAAGCCTCGCCGACGTACTGCACATGCTGCTGCATCACTGCTCGTTCGTCGGCGGCATATCCTGGGCAAAGCTCGCTCGCGGCGGGATCAACTTCAAGAAGAAATGTTGCTTGCTCATCGCGCGCTCCTCCTCGGGCATCTGCGGCGTTGATGTTCAGCAGCAGCAAATCTTGCAGTGCAGCCAGTTGTAGCCGGGAAAGAATACCGCAACTCTGCCTAAGCTTTCTGTAAGGAAATCCCGCCGCTTGCCGATAACTAAAATGTGGTGGCCGGCTTACGACCCGTATAGCGATGAATATCCGAGGCTTCCGAGCCTCTTCAGCTTGGCATTGAAGATGCTCCTCACTTTCGATATGCCCGTCCGATCATTGTGCGCACCGCGCGCGCATCATTCCTCCGTGGATTGTGCTCCAAGGAGCTGGCAGCGTGGCTGACCGCGCCATTATCGTCACCGGTTCCAAGGGCGGAGTGGGAACCACCACCGTGGCGCTCAATCTCGCCGTGCACATGGCCCAACTCACCAAAAAACGCGTTGGCCTGATCGAATTCGCGCGCCCCTTCGGCCAAATCTCCCTGATGCTGGACTTTGAACCGCGCTTCACGCTGCTTGATGCGCTCGAGCGCGTGGACCGCCTCGATGCGCCGCTGCTCGCGAGCCTGGTCACGCGGCACAAAACCGGCGTCGAAATACTTGCAGGTCCATTGCACGCGGCACTGCGCGCCGACCAGCGCCAACTCGTTACACTCGAAGCGCTCCTGCGCATTCTCGCGCTCGCTCGCGAAGTCTTCGACCTCGTCATCGTTGATCTCGGATTTGTAAACGCCGCCGAATGGTCCCGCGTCCTGCGAACCGCGGACACGCTTCTGCTCGTCGCTGAGCCAAGCACACTCGCCCTGGGCATGCTCGAACGTTATCTGAACGCAGTTGATTCTGCCGGCCTCGATCGCAGCCATTTCCAGATCATCGTGAATCGCTGGCGTCAAAATGACGACGAGCCCGTCGCAAAATCCGAGAAGCTCCTGAAACAATCCTTCTTTGCGCGCCTCCCCAACGATTTCCGTCAAGTCAGCGAAGCCGTAACGCTAGGAATTCCGCTGACAACTGGCTCAAACAATCCGTTAGTAGCCCGCTATCGCGATCTGGCAGCGAGACTCATGAGCAGACCAGCGGTGGAAGCGACTTCCCGCGACGATTTCCCCATAGCGGTAGGCCAAAAGTAGCACCACTTCACAGTCTGCAAGGACTCTCTGCGCTCTCAGCGTCTCTGCGGTAGGTTGTGCTTTTCTCTGTGTTCTCCGCCTCTCCTCTGTGGACTCTGTGTTAGATCTTGTGCCTGTCTTGACCACGGCTTCATCAGCCTAAGCCTCCGTGTTAGAGTGCGAGCGTCGCATTCGCGGCGGCGACAACAGGGAGGGGAAGTGGCGTATCGAGACTTGCGAGATTTCCTGAGGAAGCTGGAAAAAAATGACGAGCTTCGCCGCGTCTCCGTCGAAGTTGATCCCGTCCTGGAAATCACGGAAATCTCCGACCGCGCCGTAAAAGTCGGCGGCCCCGCGCTCCTCTTCGAACGTCCCAAAGGCTCGCGCGTCCCAGCCGTCACGAATTTAGTCGGCACCGAACGCCGTATGTGCATGGCTCTGGAAGTCGACTCCCTCGAAGACGTCGCCGCCCGCGTGCACTCCTTCATTGACATGCAATCCCCGCAAGGCCTCTTCGAAAAAGTAAAAATGCTGCCCAAACTAGCCGAAATCGGCTCGTTTTTCCCGAAAGTAGTTCGCAGCGGCGACTGCCAGGACGTGGTCCGCACCAAGGATTTCTCGCTCGATTATTTCCCGATCCTGAAATGCTGGCCGCAGGACGGCGGGCGTTACATCACCTGGCCCATGGTGATCACCAAAAATCCCGAAAACGGCAAACGCAACGTGGGCTGCTATCGCATGCAGGTTTTCGACGAGCACACGACGGGCATGCATTGGCAAACGCAGAAGCACGGCGCCGATCATTACCGCAGCAGCCGCGCAAAAAATCCCAGTGGAAAATTGGAAGTGGCTGTAGCCATCGGCGCGGATCCCGCCACCGCGCTCGCCGGCATCTTGCCGGTCCCGCCGGACATGGACGAGTTCCTCTTTTCCGGTTTCCTGCGAAAGGATCCCGTCGAACTAGTCGCCTGCAAAACGGTGGATCTCGAAGTCCCTGCAAATGCCGAAATCGTGCTGGAAGGCTACGTCGAAATTGGTGAGATGCGCACCGAAGGGCCCTTCGGTGACCACACCGGCTTCTATTCGCTGGAGGGTCAGTATCCCGTCTTTCATGTGCAGTGCATCACACACAAAAAAGACCCGCTGTATTTGACGACGATCGTCGGCCCGCCTCCGCAAGAAGACTATTTCATGGGCCACGCCATCGAGCGCATTTTTATGCCGGTAATGAAGATGCAATATCCGGAAATTGTGGACGTCGCCATGCCTGCCGAGGGCATTTTCCAAAACTTGATGATTGTCGCGATCCGCAAAAGCTATCCCGGCCAAGCCCGCAAAATCATGAACGCAATCTGGTCGCTCGGCCAAGCCATGTTCACCAAGGTTGTCGTGGTTGTGGACCACGACGTGGACCTCCACAATCCGCGCGAAATCGTCTGGAAAGCTCTCTGCGCCATCGATCCGGAGCGCGACATCCAATTTGTTTTGGGTCCCGTGGACACTCTCGATCACGCCGCGCGCCGCCAGGATTTCGGTTCAAAGATGGGCGTGGACGCCACACGCAAGTGGCCGGAAGAAGGATTCGCCGGTCGCTGGCCCGACGAAATAAGAATGAATAGCGAAACAAAAAAGCGCGTGGACACAATATGGCAACAGCTCCGCATCGCGCCCCCGAACAAAAAGTAAACGCAAAGCGAACGCAGTTTTCTTCGCCTTTTATGGGCTTTCCCGCAATTTCTGAGTACTTTGCAGCCCCTGTTACCTGTCCTTTTACCCTGTCCTTTTCGCCTACCTGTACTTTCGTACCGTGTTTTACCAATAGCACACCAGCGGAACACGTTGCTTGACACTCCGTGCTGCGGATGTAATAAACGGACAAAGAGGAAAGGTACCGGACGTAGCAGTACTAACGGGGCCTCTCCGAGATTAGCCGCCTTTACGGGGTGGACGGCGAAGTAGCAAGCGGGGCGAGGGATTTTTTCCAAAGAAATTTTCAAGCACCAGATGAAGCCGTGTCCGTCCTGCGAAGCGGGGCGGAGCAAGGAGTGAGGGGCCGCGCGATGTTCAACCTGGGGAAAACGAAATCCTTAATCGGCCTGGACATCGGCTCGAGTTCCGTGAAGGCGGTCGAGCTGAAGAAGACCAAAGCGGGCTACGAGCTGGTGAGTTACGGGATTGAGACCTTGGCGCAGGATACGGTGGTTGACGGAGCTATCATGGACGCTCCCTCGGTCGCCGAAAAAATCGTCTCCATCTTCGATAACCAGAAGATCAAGGCCAAGGACGTAGCTACTTCCGTTTCCGGGCACTCCGTCATCGTCAAGCGCGTCAGCATGCCGCTGATGACCGAAGACGAGCTGTTCGATCGGGTGCAAGCCGAAGCCAGCCAACACATCCCGTTCGATATCGCCGACGTGAACCTGAGCCATCAATTGCTCGAGGCCACCGAAAATCAAATGGACGTGCTGCTGGTGGCCGTCAAGAAAGACAAAATTCTGAATCACACCAACGTTCTGGCCCAAGCGGGAAAATCTCCGATGGTCGTGGATATTGACGCCTTCGCCCTGCAGAACTCCTTCGAGGTCAATTACGAACCGGATCCCTCGCAGGTCGTCGCGCTGTTGAACGTCGGCGCCAGCGTCATGAACATCAACATCGTCCGCGGCTGGACTCCGCTCTTTACCCGCGACGTTTCCGTGGGTGGTAACCAGTACACCGACGCGTTGCAGAAGGAGCTGGACCTCAGCTTCGAAGATGCCGAAAAGCTAAAGATGGGCGGCACTCTGGCGGGCGTCAACGAAGAGCAGCGCACCGCGATTCTGCGCTCCGTCTCGGACATCTTGATTCTGGAAATCCAAAAGACGTTCGACTTCTTCCGCGCCACGGCCAGCGGAGAAAATATCCGCCGCATCTACGTCGCCGGCGGAACGGCGCGCGTTCCCGGCCTGCTCGATTTGCTGAAGGAAGAGTTCGCCATGCCGGTCGAAGAGCTTTATCCGTTCCGGAAGATTGCAATCAATCCTGGGCGTCACGATGAAAGCCAGATCCGTGAGTTGGCGCCGCGCCTGGCAATCGCTGTGGGCCTGGCGCTGAGGAGTTTTGACACCCCATGATCCGCATTAACTTACTGGGCCAGGCCCGTCCGAAAGCTACCAAGCAAGCCGTGCCGCTCGAGGCCACGCTGCAGATTTTGTTGGGCATCGCCGCGCTGGTCATCGCAGTGGTGGTTCTCTGGGTTACCTACGCATCGCAAAAGCGCGATCTGGACACCACCAACGCGCGCATCGCTTCCTTGAAAGCCGAAAAGACCAGCCTGCAGCAGGTCAAGCAGGAAGTGGATCAGTTCGAAGCGCAGAAGCGGGCTCTGCAGACGCGCATTGACGTGATCGAGGAACTCCAAAAGAACCGTTCCGGCGCGCAGGAATTGCTTCAGATGGTCGCCAATACCGTCGTACGCGTGGACGAATTGTGGCTCACCTCGCTTGACCGCAAAGGCAACACTCTGGAGATTGCGGGCGAAGCCGGCAGCATCAACGCCGTGGCGAATTTCATCACCCAGCTGAAGCGCTCCGGGTATTTCGATCAGATCGAGATCAAAGAGGCGAAAGAGGATGACGTTGCGAAAGCGGTGACGACGTACGGCTTCACCATGTCCGCCGCAATCGCTCCGCAAGCCACTCAGCCGGCGCAGCCCCAGGCTAAGCCAGCCGCCAGCGCTGCGTCCCCGCAGCCCGCGCCCAAGGGAAGGAGTTAGCGATGGCAACCGCTTTCAGAGATTGGCCCTGGCCGCTGCAGGCCCTGTTTTTCCTGGGACTTTCCGTGGTCCTCATCGCCGCGGGCTTCTACGTTCCCGGTTCTCCGGTCGCCAGCGTGCGCAGCGAATTGGAGCAGGCCCAGCAGCAGGAAAAGCCTCTTGAGGCCGAAGTCGCCAGCCTGCGCGTTTACAAGCAGCGTCGCGCCGAATTGCAGTCGGAGATGGATGCGCTCTCCAAGCAGCTCGCGACCCTGCAGACCATCGTTCCCGAAGACAAGCAGGTGGACCAGTTCATCATCATGATTCAAAGCGCGGCGGCCAGCTCCGGAGTTGCCATTCGCAGCCTGAAAGCGCTGCCGATCGGCCAGAAGCAGTTCTACTTCGAGATGCCCTTCGAAGTGCAAGCGGACGGCCCGTACTTCGCGGTTCTGGACTTCTTCTCGAAGCTCGGCAGACTGTCCCGGATCATCAACGTGGGCGATCTGAAGCTGAGCGGTCTTGCTGCGAAGAATGGGCCGACCAGCAACTTCCACATGGTGGCCGGAACTTCGGTCACCGGCACGATGACCATCACCACTTTCTTTTCCAAGACGGTAGAAGCTCCGGCAGCCCCTGCAACCAAGCCGGGAGCTCCGCCGGTGAAGCGATAGGGCGAATAACGATGAGACTGGCTAGGACATCCATGACTTTCTTCACCGCTCTGGCATTGTCTTGCTGCCTGATCCCCGCGGCTTCGGCGCAAGCCAAGCCCGCGGCCAAGGCTCGCCACAAAGCCAAAGCAGCATCTGCGGCTGCTCCGGCAGCTGCGCCTGCTGCGGACGCCGCGGCGAAGCCGGCCACGCCCGCAATTTCCGAAGTTGGCAAGCGCGATCCATTCGTCCCTCTGGTAAGCGAGCACAAGACCGGCGGGCCGGTGTTGCCTCCGGGCAAAGCTGGCCTCGTCGTGGCTACCGTGCACGTGGACGGCACCGTCAGCTCACCCAACGGCATGCTCGCCGTGGTTTCCAATCCAGACCAGCGTGTTTATTTCCTTCGAGAAGGGGACCGTCTGTACGACGGCGATGTGGAAAAGATCGGCCTGGACGGTGTAACGTTCAAGGAAAACTCTAAAGATGCTTTCGGGAAGCCTGTCGAACGCATTGTTACGAAGCGAATCTACCCGAGTGCAGGAGAGCAGCAATGAGGATTATGCGGAGGGCGTGGGGCCTGACTGCGTTACTAGCGGCAGCCCTGATTCTGACGAATGGAGCACTCTCGGCCGGTGATGCGCCGGTGGTGCACGTAAAAGCGGTGGTGAAAGACGGCGCCGTCACCCTGGATGCTCAGGCTAACGGCCCGTTCGAGTACACCACCTATCGCCCCAGCGAGAGCCTCTTTGTGCTCGACCTGACCGGCGTCTCGGCGGGTGATTCGGCGGGCGCGCGCATCGTTCCTTCGGAGCTCGTCAAGAGCTACCGGCTGACGACTTACGCGGCTGGCCAAAAGCCCGTGGTGCGCCTGGAGATCCTGGTTCGGCCCGGCGTGCAGCCTCGCTTGGAGCGCACTGGCAATCAGGAACTCACGCTTTTCGTTTCCGCCAATGGCAATGCCGACGTTTCCGCCGAGCCGGTCGTCCCCGCGCCCACGCTCAAGCGGTCTTCGGCATCGGTGAAGGCGATCTCCACCAAGTCTTCGGAAACCAAAGCGACGGCTTCCACTGTGGACGCCATCGAGCAAGTGAATCTGGCGCAGAACGGCGCGCAGACCGAAGTGAACGTCGTCGGCAGCTCTAAGCTTACCTACCACGTTCTTCGCCTGCACAATCCAGACCGCATCGTGCTCGATTTCGCCGGTGCGCATCTCAAGACTTCGGAAAAGAATATTGCCAGCAACCTCGAGCCCGTGAAGGAAATTCGCCTGGCTCAATTCACCCCGGAAGTTTCGCGCGTGGTGATTGATCTCCGTCAGCCGGCGCATTTTGCAATCAATTCGACGGGCAATGCCGTCACCGTGGCGTTTTCCGCGGAAGCTCCCAGCGGCGCTGTGAAATCCACACCCGCTGCGGCTCCGCAGCCTGCGGATGTAACCACCACGAAGGCCGATATGCCGGCAGAAGCGCCTGGCAGCGTTCCGGCGCCAGCTGCCGTACTGCCCAGCGCATTGACGCAGACGTCTGCTGCGCTCGCTGCGCCGGCCCCGGTCGAACTTCCGCATGCTCCTGAGGCGCCCGCCGCCACGCCAGTAGTGGCTGCGGCTGTGGCTCCAGAGCCAGCGAAATCCGCAAACGCGGGTTATACCGAAACCAGCCAGCCCGTCATCAGCACGCCGTCAGCGAATCCAGCGGCTTCCGCAGCGCAAGCTCCGACGCCCGCTCCGGCCGGAAAATATTCCGGTGAACCGATCTCGGTCAACCTGAAAGACGTGGACCTTCGCGACTTCTTCCGCTTGATTCACGAAATCAGCGGTTTGAACGTCGTGGTGGATCCCGCCGTAAAGGGCACTCTGACGATCGTCCTCGACGATGTGCCGTGGGATCAGGCTCTGGACATCGTGCTCAAGAACAACGACCTCGATAAGCAGCTCGATGGCAATGTGCTGCGCATCGCCACCAAGGAAACTCTGAAGAAGGAAGCCGATCAGAACCGCGAACTAGCCAAGGCCCAGGCCGAAGCCGCGGACGTGGTCACCACCACTCGCGTTCTCAGCTACGCCAAAGCCGCGGACCTTGTCCCCACGATGAAGAAGTTCCTTTCTTCACGCGGCGACATCCTGGCCGACAGCCGTTCCAACACTTTGATCATCCGCGACATCCCGGCCGTTCTTCCGGTGCTCGATAACCTGCTTCGCCAGCTCGACCGCAAATCCCAGCAGGTGGAAATCGAAGCTCGCGTCGTCGCCGCCAACCGTTCCTTCTCGCGCGAAATCGGCACGGAGCTCGCCGCCGCGTTTGGACCTCAAGGCGGCAGCGTGCTTGGAGGCGCGACGGCCGTCGGGACCAGCCCGGTCATTCATACGCCGGCTCCGCCATTTTGCGTGGGCAGCAATTGCACCACCACGAGCCCCACCACGCCGACCAGCGGCTCGTTGCCTTTGCTGACCAATTTAGGGGCTACTGTTCCGACCAGCGGCTTCAGTTACCTCTTTCAGAACAGCAGGGTTGCGCTAGACACCATCATCACCGCGGCTGAAGAGCGCGGCGTCGGCAAGCTGATCTCCAAGCCGAAAGTCGTCACTCAGAACAACCAGAAGGCGGTCGTGAAACAGGGAACCAAGATTCCCGTGCAAACCGTCGTCAACAACACGGTCTCGGTGCAGTTCGTGGACGCCGTTCTTGAGCTCGACGTGACCCCGCAAATCACCGCGGAGGGCACCATCTACATGGACGTGGACGTCAAGAACGACCAGATCGATCAGTCCATACCCCGCGTGCAGGGCATTCCGGCCATCGATACCCAGGAGGCGAACTCCAAGGTGCTCGTTGCGGATGGCGGCACCGTGGTTATCGGCGGCGTCATCGTCACCCAGCAGCGCACGGACATTCAGCAGGTTCCGCTGCTCGGCAGCTTGCCGGTGGTTGGCAATCTCTTCCGCCACACCACGGTCAGCTCCACGGCTCAGGAGCTTCTGTTCTTCCTCACCCCGCGCATTTTGCCGGGATAGTTGTAGCAGGGAAGAAAGGGGTTCTGAATCGGGACGTGGCTCAGAAATCTGTTGATTTGAATTCAAGCCGGAGCCGAATCCATCGGCTCCGGCTTTCTCTTTCTCAGCATCGCGCGGACGCTCTGCTCGTCACACATCTTCCCAATATCCGCTATCTCTGCGGATTTAGCGGAAGCTCTGCCATCCTGCTCGTCGAATCCTCGCGCGCCACACTTTTTACTGACAGCCGCTACACGCTGCAAGCCCGCGAAGAAGTGCATGATGCCGCCGTATCCATCGTCCGCCAGGGATTGATTCGCGCTGTGGGCGAAGCTCTGAAACGACGCCGACGCGTGCGCCTCGGCTTCTCGCCCGCGCAATTGACCGTCGCGCAGAAAGACGCTCTGCAATCCTTCGCCGGAGGCCACGTGCGCTGGATCCCGGTGCCCGGCGAGGTCGAGCGGCTGCGTGCCATCAAGGACGCGGGAGAACTGGCCCTGATGCGCGAGGCGGCCCTTCTGATCAGCGATGTCTGGACGGCGGCCCTCCGTCACGTCCGCCCGGGCGTTTCCGAGCTAGCCGTCGCCGCCGAAATCGAGCGTGGCATGAAGCTCCGCGGCGCCAGCGGCCCATCGTTCGAAACCATCGTGGCTTCCGGCCCACGTTCCGCTTGGCCGCATGCCCAGCCCACGCCCAAGCTGCTCAAGAAAAACGAGTTGGTCGTCCTTGACCAGGGTGCTATACTGCGCGGCTACTGCAGCGATATGACTCGCACCGTTTTCCTGGGACGAGCTGCAGGTAGGGTGCGCGGGCTTTACAGCGCTGTTTTGGAGGCCCAACAAGCCGCCAAATCGGCCATCCGGCCGGGCATCAAGGCCGGCGACGTGGATTCTGCGGCACGCAAAGTCCTGCGGCGTCATGGCTGCGTCCGTTATTTCACCCACAGCACAGGGCATGGGCTGGGAATCGAAGTGCATGAAATGCCGCGCCTGGGCATGAATGAAGAGACTTTGCTGGAAGAGGGTATGGTCATTACCGTCGAGCCGGGTGTATACATCGAGGGGCTCGGCGGCATTCGCATCGAAGACGACGTGGTGGTGACGGCGCATGGCGCCCAGCATCTGACCAGCGCTTCCCGGGAATTTCTAGAACTCTAAATGGCGAAAAAGTCGAATTCAGAATCACAGCCCGGCTTCCGCGCGGGCAGCGTTGACTTTCCCGAAGTGGAACGCATCCTCGCCTTCATGCAAAAGCATGGACTCGAGGAATTCGAGTACGAGCGCGAAGGCTTCCGCATCCGGCTGAAGAAGCCCTCTTCACCCGCGTCTGCGGGATTCGCGACGCTACCGGCTCCCGAAATCGTGGTTGCCTCGGCCGCGCCGCACGCCAGCCGCGCAGTTCCCCCGGCGCAAGCGGCTCCGTCGGCGCGTGAATCCGAACCCGCTCACTCCGAAGATCTCCACATCGTGAAGTCGCCGATCGTTGGCACCTTTTACACTTCAGCGAGCCCCGGTTCGGAGTCATTCGTCGCCATAGGCGCGAAAGTAGAATCCGGCCAGGTGCTCTGCATCATCGAAGCCATGAAATTGATGAACGAGATTGAATCGGACGTCGCCGGTGAAGTAGTCCGTATTTTCGTCGAGAACGGCCATCCGGTGGAATACGGCGAAGCGCTCTTCGGCATTCGCCCCCACCGGAAAAAATAGCCGCTCGTCGGTTGTAGGGGCACGGCATGTCGTGGATCCGCCGTAGGAGGACCGTGCCCGGTTTTTGCATGGCATTTCTGTGGCGGGAAGTTTTTTTTTCTTCGAGGGAAATGTTCCGAAAAATTCTAATCGCCAATCGCGGCGAAATCGCCCTCCGCATCCTTTCCGCTTGCCGGGAATTGGGCGTCAAGACCGTCGCCGTCTACTCCGAGGCGGACCGCAACTCCCTGCACGTGCGCTTCGCCGATGAAGCCATCTGCATCGGCCCGCCGCGCAGCAGCGAAAGTTACCTGAACATCCCGCAAGTCATCAGCGCCGCCGAAATCGCCAATGTAGACGCGATTCATCCTGGCTACGGCTTCCTCTCCGAGAACGCCAATTTCGCCGAAGTCTGCGAAGCCTCGCACATTACTTTCATCGGCCCCGAGCCCGACGCCATCCGCCTGATGGGCGAAAAAGACAAAGCCCGCGAAGCCATGAAAGAGGCCGGCCTGCCGATTATTCCCGGCAGTCCCGGCGTCGTCGCCGACGAAGAAAGCGCCAAGAAAATCGCCGCGGAAATCGGTTACCCGGTCATGATCAAAGCCGCCGAAGGCGGCGGTGGCCGCGGCATGCGCATCGTGCGCCACAGCCGCGAACTCATTTCCCTGTATCAGACTGCGCGCACCGAAGCCGAACAAGCTTTCGGCAGCCCCAATGTCTACATGGAAAAGCTCATCGAACATCCTCGCCACATCGAATTCCAGGTTCTCGGAGATAAGCACGGCAACGTCATCCATTTGGGCGAACGCGAATGCTCCCTGCAGCGCCGCCACCAGAAAGTTCTCGAGGAATCCCCCTCGCTCGTCGTGGACGCGGCCACCCGCAAGCGCATCGGCAAGCAGGTGGTGGACGCGCTGAAGAAACTCGGCTACTCCAGCGCTGGCACCGTGGAATTCCTGCGCGAAGAATCCGGCCAGCTCTATTTCATCGAAATGAACGCGCGCATTCAAGTCGAGCATCCCGTCACGGAAATGGTCACGGGCGTGGATCTCGTGAAATCGCAGATCCGCGTCGCCGCCGGCGAGAAGATCACGGACATTCTTGCCCCCGTCGAATTTCGCGGCCATGCCATCGAATGCCGCATCAACGCCGAAGATCCCGAAACCTTCACGCCTTCCGCGGGACGCATCACCGCCTTCCGCGTCCCCGGCGGCCCGGGCATTCGCGTGGACACCGCGAGTTACGCCGACGGCGTGATTCCTCCCTATTACGATTCGCTGATCGCCAAACTCATCGCGCACGGAGACAATCGCGCCGAAGCCATCGCGCGCATGCACGGCGCGCTGGATGGTTTCGTCGTCGAAGGCATCAAGACCACCATCCCGCTGCACAAAAAAATTCTAGCCGACCCGGATTTCATCGCTGGGAAATTCGACACGCACTTTCTCGATCGTCCGGCTGCCGTAGCAGCCAACAAATAGACCGCGGAGGCACGGTTGTTCCCGGCGCTTTACGCCATACTCGACGCAACTCCCAACGTGCCACCCGAGTCCACACTCTCTTTCGCCGAAACTCTATCCGCCGCCGGCGTCGAACTGATTCAATTGCGCGCAAAAAACCTCTCCTCGCGCCGCTTTTACGAGCTCTCACGCGAACTGGTCGGCCGCCTCGCGCGGCATCCCGTTCGGGTAATCGTGAATGACCGCCCGGATATCGCCGCCCTCGCCAGCGCCCACGGTGTGCACGTTGGACAAGAGGATCTCCCCGTCGCGGATGCCCGCAAAATCTGCCCGGCCCCGCAATGGGTGGGGGTTTCGACACACAACCTCGAGCAATTGCGCGCTGCGGACCTCACTTCGGCGGATTATATTGCTGTGGGGCCCGTCTTTCCGACCGTCACCAAAGAGAATCCTGACCCGGTCGTCGGTCTCGATTTCCTGCGCGCGGCCCGGAAAATAACGCGGAAACCCCTTGTGGCAATCGGCGGCATCACAGTAAAGTCCGCCAGCGACGTTTTCCGCGCCGGAGCCGACTCAATAGCCGTAATCAGCGATCTGGCCACCGCGCCAGACCCGGCCCAGCGCGCGCAGGAATATCTCGCAGTCGCGAAGCAGGCGATGGCAGCGCACGGCGACGTGCAATAGAAAGTCTTCGCTCAAGCAGTAAAGAGGAGCTTCTTGGCGGAACAAGCGCAAACCATCGCTGGCATCGCAACAACCGCAAAGCAGCCGGAGCTAGTCAAAGGCCTCGGC
Source organism: Candidatus Acidiferrales bacterium (assembly GCA_049287725.1). Taxonomy (GTDB): domain Bacteria; phylum Acidobacteriota; class Terriglobia; order Acidiferrales; family UBA7541; genus Palsa-295. The sequence continues at coordinate 18,677 of JBAQGJ010000061.1, forward strand.
CTGTTCGATTCCACCATGATCGTCTGCGGCTCGATGATCGGCTCCGGCATCTTCATCGTCTCCGCCGATATCGCGCACCAAGTCCAAAGCCCTGGCCTCCTTCTCACCGTTTGGATCGTCGCCGGAGTCATGACCGTAATCGGCGCGCTCAGCTACGGCGAATTGGCCGCAGCCATGCCGCACGCCGGCGGCCAATACGTCTATCTCCGCGAATCGCTGGGCCCGCTCTGGGGTTTCCTCTACGGCTGGACCATGCTGCTCGTGATTCAGACCGCCACCATCGCCGCCGTCGCCATCGCCTTCGCAAAATTTACGGCCGTGATGGTTCCGTGGTTCTCCGCCACTCAATGGATCTGGAAACTCGGCACCGTCGGCCCCTGGCAGTTCTGGTTCGGCTCGCTCGGCCCCTACAACGTCGGCCTCAATCGCCAAAATCTTCTCGCCATCGCTTCCATCGTGCTCCTCACCTGGATCAACACTCGCGGCCTGCGCATCGGCAAAATCGTGCAGAATATTTTCACGGTAGCCAAAGTTGGCTCGCTCGTGGCGCTCGCGGGAATCGGCTGCTGGTTTTCCACCGCCGTCGCGCGCCAGGCAAATTTCACCGATTTCTGGCGCAATGCCGGTTTGTGGGCGATGCATCCATATCCCACGGATCATCCCACGTGGACCGTCGGCACGATCACGCTGGTCGCCGTCGCGCTGGTAGGCGCGCTTTTTTCGGCCGACGCCTGGAACAACATCACCTTCACCGCCGCCGAAGTGAAAAATCCCAGCCGTAATCTCCCGATTTCGCTGGCGCTCGGCGCCGGAACCGTGATCGTCCTCTACGTGCTCGCGAACGTAGCTTACCTGCGGGTGCTTCCCATTTCCGGAGATCCTCATGGCGCAACGGCTCTCGCTCGCGGCATCGAATTTGCTGCTGACGGCCGCGTTGGCACCGCCGTCGCCGAAGTAATCTTCGGTCCGGCCGGCGCAATCGTCATGGCCATCGCCATCCTCGTCTCCGGCTTCGGCTGCAACAACGGCCTGATTCTCTCCGGCGCGCGCATTTACTACGCCATGTCCAAAGACCGCCTCTTCTTCAAATCCGTCGGCAAAGTGAATAAATATCACGCGCCGGGAGCCGCGCTCGTCGTCCAATGCATTTGGGCCGCGATCCTTTGCCTCTCCGGCACCTACAGCCAGCTGCTCGATTTCCTGATTTTCGCCGTCCTTATTTTTTATATCCTAACGCTCAGCGGCCTTTTCATTCTGCGCTGGAAACGCCCGGACATGGAGCGCCCCTACAAAGCCTTCGGCTACCCGTTTCTTCCGGCGCTCTATCTGGTGATGGCGGTATTCATCGAAATTCAGCTTTTGCGCTATAAGCCGCAATACACTTGGCCCGGCCTGATCATAGTGCTGCTGGGCGTTCCGGTTTATTTGCTCTGGAAACAAGCGGGGAAGGCGCACGAGGCGCAGAGTTCGTAGGGGCACGGCATGCCGTGCCCGTCGCTGTCGCGGCGAAATCGCGATTGTGCTATTTTCTTCGGTCCGTGCGGGGGCGCGCCGATTCGGTGCATGTGAAATATGTTGCCGTTATCTGTGTTCATCAGTGTTCATCTGTGGTGATGTTGACTTAGAATCGCGCGCGTCAACTTGAAGGAGAACATCGCGAATGAGCAATCCGCTGTTCAAGAAGAAGCCCATGGAGCTCCTGCTGCGCGAAGCGGCGGACACCGGCGAACACACCCTCAAGCGCACGCTCGGCCCGCTCTCGCTCACCGCGCTCGGCGTCGGAGCCGTGATTGGCGCGGGAATCTTCGTGATGACGGGCCTGGGCGCCAGCTACGCCGGACCAGCGCTCACCATATCCTTTATCGTCTCGGGCTTTGGATGCGTGCTAGCGGGATTGTGCTACGCGGAATTTGCGGCGATGATTCCGCTTGCGGGCAGCGCGTATACCTACGCGTACGCCGCGCTGGGAGAATTGCTGGCGTGGATCATCGGATGGGACTTGACACTCGAGTACGCCATGGGTGCCAGCACCGTGTCCTCGGGCTGGTCCAATCATTTCGTCGAATTGCTCCAGATTTTTCACTTGAAGATGCCGCTATGGCTCGCGTACGACCACTGGACCGCTCTGGCGACCGCCGAAAACATAGTGGCGCGCGCCCAGGTCCACGCTAGCGATCCCTCTCTCGGCATCACCACGAAAGCGTTTTTCGAGCGAGTGCAGCAGCTTATCGCCGCGCCATCGCCGGATCTACTCCGACAGGCGCACGACCTGGTCGGCGCGCCGCGCATTTTCGGTTTCGATTTTGGATTCAACCTGCCAGCCTTCGTGATCGCGCTGATCATCACCGCGGTTCTGGTCATCGGCATTAAAGAGAGTGCCAATTTCAACGCCACCATCGTGATCATCAAGGTCAGCATCGTGCTGTTCATTATCATCTTGGGTCTGAAGTATGTGGACAGCACGAACATCGGGCATAGCTGGGCTGAATTCGCGCCGATGGGCGTCGGGGGAATCTGGAGGGCTGCTGCGTACATCTTCTTCGCTTACATTGGCTTTGACGCCGTTTCCACCACCGCACAGGAAGCCAAGAATCCGCAGCGCGATTTGCCTATTGGTATCATCGCCTCGCTGGTTGCCTGCACCATCCTTTATATCCTGGTGGCTTTCGTGCTCACTGGCATGGTGCCTTGGAAGTCAGTCAACATCGAAGCGCCGCTGGCAGTTGCGTTCCTGGATCGCGGCTTGCGAACAGCCTCAACGGTGATCACCGCAGGAGCGCTTGCTGGGCTGACCAGCGTGATGCTGGTCATGCTCCTCGGCCAGACCCGCGTGCTTTACTCCATGGCCAACGATGGCCTGCTGCCGCGCAAATTCTTCGCAGCGATCCATCCCAAATTTCGCACTCCCTACAAAACCACCATTCTCGTCGGCCTGCTTGCCGCGATTGTCGGCAGCGTGACGCCGATTGAGCAGCTCGGGAAAATGGTGAATATCGGCACGCTGCTTGCCTTCGTGATCGTTTGCATCGCTGTAATCGTTCTGCGCCGCACGAATCCCACCCAGCCACGCCCATTCCGCACGCCGCTGGTTCCGCTGATTCCGGGGCTCGGTGTCGCCATCAACGTCTACATGATGGTCAATCTCGGCAAGGTCAATTGGCTGCGCCTCATCGTCTGGTTGGCAATTGGGTTGGTGGTTTATTTTACCTACAGCCGCCACCACAGCCGCGTCCAGCAGATGGACCGCGGCGCGCAATAGCGGCGGCGGTTGACGGCGGCGTGACATGCCTCGCCGATGCACCGTCGTTCCGTTTATCCTGACGCCAGGAAGAGAGCGGAGCGAAGCCTGCCTGCCGCAGGCAGGGCTCTCTCTTCGGATTCTGCCTGGCGCAGCGCCCGCCTTCCATATCCGCCGCGCGTCGGCTATCCTTCTAACGCCTGAGACTAATTTTTGTGAGCCGACTCTCTCCTCGCCGGTTATTCGTCTTCCTGCGGCACATCACGCCGCTGGACCGTGTCGCGCTC
>JBAQGJ010000062.1:0-13003 GCA_049287725.1 Candidatus Acidiferrales bacterium
ACTTAGAATAGATGGAAAGATGACTTAAGGGTAGTGCTGGGCGAAAACTTCGAAAAGAAAGGCTAATTGCCGGAACTGGTGTGGTGCGACAAAAATCGAGCGACTTGAATGCGAAAACCGAGCGCCAGGAGGTTCGCCCGCAAAGAAAAAGGCCGCGTGTCCTCGGAGAGCAGAACGCGCGGCCTTGAACGTCTGAGATGGGTCTCTACGATGTAATGTTGACGGTCACGCTGATCGCCGGCTTGGTGACGCCGCCGGAGGAAGGTGTGATCGTCAACGTCGTTGTCGTGGTCTTCTGCCGGTTTCCCGTGCAGCCGGCAACTACGATAAACACCAATACTGCGGCGTTCAGCCCCACGCGCGTACGGAACCTTCGTGTTGATGGGAGCATGATCAGCAGAGCGATTGCCAGCAACACGAAGAGCACCGGTTTGAGAGACGCAGGCGGCGGAAGTTTCATGGACTCCGGCGCGACGACAAAAGAAGAAGCCGTGAGTGTTCCGGTTGCCATGGCTCCGGGTGCAGCGGCTGCGTTCGTGGTCGGCACAGCGCACGCGGTGACAAGTGCGCTGCCGGGCGTGCAGGTAAACGAGACAGCGGCGGTGAATCCGCCGAGTCCGGTAACGGTTACCGGGAAATTGCCCATGGCACCCCTGGCTACGCTTACGCTGTTGGGGGCTGAGACCGAGAAGTCCCAGGCCGTTCCAGTCAGAGGCACCGATTGCGGGCTGCCGTTCGCGTTGTCCGTAACCATCATTGTACCGGTGTCGGCACCGGGCGTTGTCGCCGCTGCCGGTTTGAATATGACACTGACGACGCAGGCCGTTCCGCCTGGCGCGATGGTAATCGGAAACGTCAGGCCGCAAGCCGAGGTTGAGGCAATTCCAAAGTCGGCGTTACTGAAGGCGATTGCCGAGATGTTCAGCGCATTGACCGTGCCCGGGTTTGTAATCGTGACGGTTTGCGCCGTACTGGTGGTGGTGAGCAGCTGGCCAGGGAATGTGAGGCTGGTGGGGCTGAAGTTAATCGCGGCAAGCGTAGCGCTGCCAGTTCCGGTGAGCGCGACCTGGATGAAGTGAGCTGCGGTGTCAAGACTGTCGACAATCTTCATAGTCACCGCTCTCGTTCCAGCAGAAGAAGGTGTAAACGTGACGCCGACCATGCAGCTCGCTCCAGCGGCGAGTGACGCTCCGCAGGTGCCACCCGTGCCAGTGGCTGTGAAATCCGAGGCATTTGCGCCGACAAATGTCGGAGGCAGCGTGAGAGTGACGGAAGATGAAGTGTTATTGGTAAGCGTAACGAACTGTGCTGCTGTTGGCGTCCCAATCAGTTGCGTTCCGAAATTGATGCTGGTGGGAGACACCGAAATCGTAGGAATCAGAGGTAGGTCTGCGACAAACGCGTTCGCCGTTGCTGCTGCGGATCGTAGGGTGGTCTGAAAAGCCCCTGATGATACCGGCATATCCGGCGAAGCCATTTGACCTGCGATGTAGGCATTTGTGCCTGAAACTGCGATGCCGAAGCCTTCGTCCGGGGTCGCAAGCGTGTTTGTAGTTTGCCCGCCAAAAAATGAGGAATAAACCAAATCGGCGAGCCCATTTCCATTCGGACTAATCTTCGAAACGAACGCCTCGCCGGTTAGGTTGTTGAGTGTTAGCTCGAGAGCTCCTTGCGTAATCGGAAATTTTGGTGAAGCTGTCACACCGGTCACATAGGCATTGCCCAACGAATCGGAACCAATCGAGAAGCCGACGTCGCCGTTCGTATCACCGAGGTAGGTCGAATACTGGAGCGTGCCCGTTGCTGTGTTGAGCAGAGACGCGAACGCGACGCCATTCGCGAAAGTTCCTGCGTGAGGAATAGAATTGGCTGTAACCGGGAAGTTTGATGAGCCGGTCGTGCCGGTTATATAAGCGATTTTAGTAGCTACCGCCGGAACGCCCGTTCCCAGACTGATTCCAAAGGCGGCTTCATAATTGTTTCCACTTAAGCAATGCGAATACGTGAGGGTTTGTGCCGTCGTATTGACGACCGAAATGAAAGCCGAGCCGTTAGTAGTGGCTCCGCACGGAGCGCTGCCAGCGATGGCGGTGCCGACGGTGGGAAAATCGGTTGAGGTCGTTGAGCCCACGACGTAAGCGTCAGAGGCGGTGTCGATCGCTATCCCCAGGGCGATGTCACCGAACGGAAGAAAATTGCCGGTGCCTGTACCCGATCCGCCCAGATAAGTTGAGTAAACGAGTGAAGCGCCACCACTGGCAGTGGTACTGATTACCGTCAAAAAAGCATTTCCCGCAGTACTGGTTTGCCCTGCGGTAATTGGCGTTCCTTTCCGAGGAAAGTTCGTAGACATCGTCAAGCCCGCTATATAGGCGTTTCCGGATCCGTCCACGGCGATGCTGAATCCCTCGTCGGACGTGTCTCCGCCCAAGTAGCTGGAATAGGCAAGTTGTGCCGAGCCGCTAGCTGAGGGAGCGAGTTTTGTAATGAACGCGGACCCGCCGCTGCTGGTACCCGCTGGACCAGGCTGGCCCTGATTCGGGAGCAAAACGGTACTCACCGGAAAATCCGGAGAAAATGTAAAACCGGTCACGTAAACATTTGGAGGGCTTGCGGTATCGGCGGCGATCGCCGTGGCGGCCTCTCCTAAGCTCCCATTGCCACTACCCCCGAGGTACGTCGAATAAAGGAGTGCCGTGCCGGTTGGGTTCAGTTCCGAGACGAAGACCGTCTTCTCTGACAGGTCCGATGGCGCTGTGCCCGAGATTGGATTCACCTGTGGAAAAGCGGTCGAAGTCGTCTTACCGGCAATGTATGCATCACCGGCCGCGTCCAGCGCGATGCCAGCGGCACTATCGAAATTCTCGCCACCGACATAAGTGGAGTAGTTCAGAAGAGGATCAACGGTTAACGGCTGGGTGTGATCATAGGCTCCAACTGAAAAGTGAATCTGACGATCGTGCGCGATCGCATAGCTACCCGCGATCTCCCTGCGCACCCCGCTTGTTTCCTGATAGATGAGCGGTTTTTGCAGCACAACTTCGCCGCCTGTTACGCTCATCACCACATTGCCCTGGGAATCAAGCTTCAGCTTCCGCGCACCGGCGATGCTCAGCGCGATGACCTGGGGGTTCGTTCCAGGCGCGACGACGAAGTCATATTCCAGGGTTTGCCCGCGCCCGTAGAACAGCAGATCGACGCCGGGATAAATACCCTGATAGCGCACCGCTTCGTACGATGGAATGTCGGTGTGCCACTTCCGGGGATCGTTGCCAATGAAGTAGTTCACCCTCCCGGGCAGGGGGGCCGTTCCGGAGATTTCGACCGTCGGGTTCGCTCCATCGAAATGCATGCGAAGGGTCGAAGCACTCAGCATTGCATTCGGCTTGCGGCGCGCTAGGAGCAATGACGCGCCCTTCGCTGGTTGTGTGTCACCAGCTGGCTGCCGCTGGATTGCAAAGACGGCTTCCTGGCTCGTTAAAAACAACTGGTAGCCCTGACCGTGTGCCAAGTAATGAACTTCTGGAGCGGTCTGTCCGTGATTGGCCTCGAAGGCCAGCGGGAGCTTACCGTACTCTCGTGTCCACTGCGCCTTTTGCGCAGGGGGCGGAGGCGGCCCAAATGTGGCAGCACTCACCGTGTGATGATTCGTTACGGGGCTCTCGGATAAATGCGCCCGATGTAGAGCCTTGACCGAGAAAATCAGCGCGACAATAGTCAATGCTGCGCCAACCAGAACTGCGATTCTAATTAGTGGGGATTTCGTCTGCATGGAATTGCTCCTCAGTTGCTCGTTTCTAGAATGTTGTCTGGTTGACTAAACGGAATCGTGGCAACACCCGGCCCGCCGGAGATGAGAAAATCTTCGTTTCGCGAAGGTACGATTACGCGCCAGCTCTGGCGGACACACCGAATCGCGGAGGTCGGACACGCCATTTGAACGGAGATGGTAGCACACCTGTTTTGACCGGAAGCCTCAGGAGGGTATTTATTCGGATGTGGTATTCAAAAGGTAATTCCGCCGGGCGACGAACAAATTCTGCGAGGGACAGGCTCCCCGTGGAGGGACGACTGCTACGGATGCAATTTCTTGGTCTCGTCGCTGAGGAGGTCACAAAGATCAACGAGTCGGCCGGGATCCTGATGAGCCCAAAGCGCGCGGATTGGAACGCGGGGGACCAGGCGCGCGAGCGTTTCAAATTCCTTCGCGCGCATGCCGCTATCGAGGGTGTTTGTCGCGAAAGTGTTCGCGACCAGCGAGAGAAACGCCTTCTGCAGCGTGAGTTCTTCTACCACGGGCGCAGGATCGCCACGACGGTCGCCCAAGATGTAAATCGCCGCCAGCGGTAAGGCTCGTTCTTCGAATCTTAATTCTTGTTTCGGAAGTGCAAGGCAGCGCTTTTCATAATTCGCACTGAACCGCGGCAGCGCCTCGACGAAGCCGTAGAGCGATTCCACCGATGGGGGCCATAGGCTTAGATAAGGATATGCTGGGTGAACCAAGAACGACCCGTTGCGCTCAGCCAGCGCGACCACGTCATCGGATAAGATTGCGTGGCCTCGCTGCGCCAGCGCCGCCGCCGTCGTCGATTTTCCCGCCCCCGCGGACCCTACAAATGCCACCGCCCTTTCGCCGAACGCTACCGCGCTGGCATGTAGACAAGTCACGCCACGCAGCCGCAACAAAATCCCGAGAACTGGCCCTAGCAGATAGGTAGCCGTATCCTCCAGCGTCAAGCTGTCGGGCCAGGTGGCCCAGACTTCGCAGCCTTCCCGATCCAGCCAGAATTGCGTTCCGTCGAAACAGGCAAGGCGCAGATGACGGGAGCCTGCCACCTTCCAAATCGTGAGGACCGGGTTGCCCAGTTCATCCTTGTAGGGACTCGCGTAGCTGAGTTCTTCGGGTCTTAATTGAATTGCTGCGGCGGTTTGAGGAAAAGCATTCAGGTGAACTCCAACTAAAGCGTCATTTGACGATTCGAGGGAAACATTATGTTCTGGACGTACCGGAATTAAGCCCGGGATGGGAACATTGGAGCGGAGCAAGAGGCCGAAAGCGGCGTAGGTGAAATTCACTGATGTCAACGACCGAATTCCATTTGCGGGCTAGATCGACTATCTCCTTGACTTACAGAACCTTCCTGGCCCGCCTCCACCGAATATCCGCGAAAAGGTTCCAGGCACTTGGATTTAGAAGGACTCCTGACGCTCGTCTGAAATCTTACGCGGCTAAACGTGGGTCCGGTAAGTCGAAAATGATCCTCCGTCCCTGTTGCCTGTTACGCCGATTGTTTGAGTTAATTCCTTTACGGTACCGTATACAGTTATGATGGGCGAAGTATAAGGCTTCTTGTTGTCCCGATTGACGGGGTTAGGCATTACGAACCTCCGCACGCAAGTTATACCGAACCTTCCGCGCTGACTGCAACCAAAAGTTAAGGCAAACGGGGCGAATATTCACGCAAGCTCGTTCCGCGTTAGCTTCATTACGAAGCGCCGCCAATTCCGACCTGTTAACGTAGGAGTCCATTTCTGGGTCCCATTCTACTTGATCGATCCACCCAGCTTGCGATTCCTTCAAGTGTGCAAGCAAAGGACTGCCGGTGAAAGGTGTCTTCGGTCGCGTACGGATGCCCTCGGGCAATCTGCCGGCCACAGCCTCTCGCAACAGCCTTTTCTGGAAAAATAACGGAAAGGGTGGAAGCGCCATGAGAAAGTTCACGACCCGCAGATCCAAAAAAGGATGCCGCACTTCAACTGGGCAGCGGGTGACTCCCGGATTTTCTTGCTCGAACAAAGCGGACCAGTGTGGCAAGGAGAGTGAGGCATGGGCCTTGGGAAGTATAGGGTGAGGGCGCGAAACCCGAAGTTCCCTCCATTCCTTGGCCCGGTCCTTGAGGTTCAAACGGCACGCGAAATCCCGCTCCAGCCATTGCGGATAAATTGGCACGGTTGCATCGTTCCCAAAAAGCCCTCGCACGCGACGTTTCAGTCCGGGCAACACCGACGTCCGCACGCAGAGATAACGGAAAATTTCCGCCAGCAGTTCGCGCCACTGTTGATTGCGCATCAGATCTCGCGCAAAAGGCCACATTTCAAAAAGCATCAAGTTGTCGGCGCCTTCGCCCGAAAGCACCACACGGCAGCCCGTCGCGATCGCGCGGAACTGATCAAACAGCCCCGCATAAAAGGGATCATCAACAGGTTCGATCGACCTGATTTCGGGCTCATCCCACCGTTCAAACGGCTGCAACTGGTCCATCGGAATACGCCGCAGCGGGATCTTCAGGAACTCGGCCACTTCGCGCGCATGGCGGTCGTCCTGGTCTGGAATCAAAGATTCGTAGACCACGGTGTATGCGCGCAAACGCAAGGCGCGGCCGGCAATCCCGGAAAGCTCGCTCGCGGTGGCCGCCACCGTCCCCGAATCCAGGCCGCCGCTTAGCAATATTCCGGTGCAGTCCGGAGCCATGCGGTCGGATACCGCCGCTTGAAGCAAAATCTGGAAATGCTCGACGTAATCTTGGGGACGCTGGTAGCGAATGCGTCCCTGTGTAGGCGCCGACCAATAGCGATGGAGGCGCAAGCCTTCGGAAGACACCGTCATCGAGTGTGCCGGAGGCAAGCGTCGGATGTCGCGGAAGGTGGTAGTGGCGATGTCACAATTCAAACCGAAAAGCAGGAAGTCGCCGATTGCGGCGTCGTTCAGGTTCGAAGAAACCTCGGGATGCTGGCGCAGGCATTCGAGTGTATTGCTGAAAAGAAAAAGCTCTCCCAGTTCGGAATAATAGAAGGGCTTGATGCCGAAATGGTCGCGCGCGCAAAAAAGTAGTTTTCGCTGCGCGTCCCAAATGGCGAAGGCAAAATCCCCGCGGAGATGCTGGACGCAGTCGGTGCCCCACAATGCGTATGAACGCAAAATCAAATCGGAATCCGTGGCTGCGCCAGGGAGTTTGCCGTTTTCCAGCTCCGCAAGCTTGCCTTTCAGTTCCATGCGGCAATCAATTCTGGCGTCCACCGTGATCCAGAATCGCCCGCCGAGGCTAGCCGGCTGGCGCTCGACTTGCGATTCGTGGCCGGTGCACAACATCGTATGAGCCAAGCCCACCGGACCGTGGGACCAAGCGTCCTGCGCGTCCGGCCCGCGATAGGAAAGAAAATGGGCGAGCGCCTGCAGGAGCGCCCCGTCCACGGGCGCGCCGCTGCGATGGTACATGCCGACGATGCCGCTCACTCGATGCGGACCCCCATGGAAAGGACCGGCTTCTCGAAGGGAACGAAATGGCGATGCTCTTCGCTGGCATCATTAAGCACTTGAGAGTTGCGTTCCACCCAGGCATGCGCCTCGAAGCGGTCTGAATCCTTGCGTACGCCAATGCGCAGTTCTGCAACCATGCCGCGCCGCCGTAACAGCCAACACAATACCAGCGACCGTTCCAGACAATTGGTGCGGATAAAAAGATTCCGCGCTGCTGCCTCTTGCATCCGCGCGATCAAGAGCGCGGGTTCGTGGTCAGATGCGCCCCGCACAGCTCCGGTAGCGCTCACGGACGGCACAAGTACCGCCAGCAGGTGCTCCCAGCGGCGAAACCCGATTAGCCTCAAGCCGACCCAGGTCGCGAGCAATCCGCCAGCCGCTTCCAGAACGATGCCCCGTTCAAGAGAGCTTAGTTTCTGAAATCTTTTCCAACGCTTGATCATGGTTCCTTCGCCTAGCACGACTTGGTTGCTTTAAACCCGCGGCGTCGAACAAAGCAGCGCGTTCTTAGCCCGCAGCCGCGACCCGCACTTCGATCAAGCCTTCCTCGCGCATTTTCTGCAGCAACACCAGCAAGTCCTGCGCGCAGCGCTCATGGTCCACTTCGTATTCGTTCAGCAAAGCATCGCGCAACTCGCTGACGACCTTCGGTTGCTTCAACAATTCCCAGACACGCGCGCCCACTGGGTTCATCCCGTAGTAGACGCTGTTCTTCAAATTTAAAATGGCTGCTTCTTCACCGAGAGGACAGGAGATTTGCTCGGCGGCCGCGACAACAACCGCGTGTAGAGAGAGAGGTGCATCCATTTCGGTCCTCACATGGTTTCGGGCTGGGATGGCACCGCCAATGCCGAAGGCGGCGGAGCGCTTGGATAGGCACACCCTACGGTTGCCAATTCGTCCGGAGTCTATTGTACTGGCACAAGCCCCGAACAGCAATGGCGGAACTGGATTCGCCACGGCGAATTCGGTTATAACCAGCGTGATGCCCACGCCTGCCATTTTCGTCGAGTCGCTTGAAAAATATTTCCCGCCGGCCTTGTCAGGGTGGCGCTCCCTGCTGCAGCCGGTGGCGCGCCCGACGGAAAAGGCGCTGGCTGGAATATCCTTCTCGGTCCAACCCGCAGAGGCTGTAGCCATCATCGGACCGAATGGTGCGGGAAAGTCGACGCTTCTCCGGGTGCTTGCTACCTTGATTATCCCGACGCGAGGGCGCGCATCGATCGTCGGTTGTGACGTCGAGCGCGATGCCTCTCGCGCGCGGTGCTTGTTCGGATATCACACTGGAGACGAGGGATTCTACGCTCGCCTGAGCGGTCGCGAAAATCTGGCCTTGTTTGCGGCCATGAACAATATTTCCGGCACTGAAGCGCGCATTCGAATCAAGTGGGCTGCCGAGCGCATGGGTATCTGCGGCGAACTCGATCGCCAGGTGCGCACCTTTTCCACCGGTACGACGCATCGCCTGGGCCTGGCGCGCGCACTGTTGCACCGTCCTGCCGTCTTGCTGCTCGATGAACCCACGCGCAGCCTCGACCCACTGGCCGCCGCGGATTTTCGCCGGCTGCTGAAACAGGATCTAGTGCGCCAACATGGGACGACTTTGCTTTTTGCCTCGCACACGTTGAGCGAGGTGGAGGAGATCGCCGACCGTGTGATACTGCTGGAAGAAGGCCGCATCGCTGCTTTCGATTCGGCCCGCGCCCTGTGCGCAGCAACAGCCGCTCAATCTTTTGAAGAAGCTATTTCGCGGCTTGCACGCCACGTTGTTGCGGCGGACGCACGGCCATGAAACTGGCCCGCAGCTTGCGGAAGATTGCGGCTTTCTTCGCGCGGGACCTCGCGATTGCTCGCGGGTACCGCGGAGCATTTCTGTTGGAAACGCTGCAAGCGCTGTTCGGTGTTGCCACTTTTTACTATTTGGCTCGATTCGTCGAAAGCCCTGAGCTAACAAAGGCGCTGCCCGGGGGGAGCAACTACTTCGCGTTTGCACTGGTGGGATTCGCATTTTTCGATTACCTCAGCGTCTCGATGACCGCCTTCGACGCCAGCATCGAGGAAGCCCGCCAGAACCGCACCCTGGAAGCCTTGCTGGTCACGCAAACGCCCCTTCCCGTGATTCTCGCGGGTTCCGCGGTCTATCCATTCACTGCTTTGGCGCTGCGGACGTGTGTTTATCTCGCGTGGGGCGCGCTGCTTTTCGGCTTCGCGCCGCGGGCCGCGAACTGGGTAGGGGCCGTGGCGATTCTCCTGGCCTCAATTTTTGCATTTGCAGGGCTAGGAATATTATCGGCCAGTTATACGATTCTCTTTAAGCGCGGCAATCCCGCGAGGTGGGTCGTGCTAGGGATTTCGGGCCTGGTCGGCGGAATGATGTATCCGGTAAGCGTCCTTCCGGGTCCGTTGCAAATCCTGGCGCGATTGATTCCGGTGACGTACTCGCTGGAAGGAATGCGCGCGGCACTGCTATCAGGAGCGGGCTGGAATCAATTGTGGCCTTCCATTAGGGCCTTGCTACTCTTCGCGGTGATCCTGATCCCGTCTTCGTTCGTAGTGTTCGCCTGGGCGCTACGCCGCACCAAGATTACTGGAACGCTGACACATATCTGAGTTTGGAGCGGAAGGCATCCAGGTTTCGGAAAATCCCAGATCACCAAGTTCAGCTGAAAAACGAGAGCGACGTTGAGAAGGCGAGCGGGCTATTACGGGCCACTGTAAGGAGGTGGAAAAGCGAGACAGTCAGATGGAGCTACTTGTGACCGGTTCAAGGAAACATTCTGAGGTTTTTCGCCCACACTTGTTGTTTGCGAAAATTTCGCAAGACGCGACGATTCTGTCGCGAGCCACCTTTCCCTTTGACAAGTAGTCCGGATCGGTCCGCCACCGTCAGTGCGCCGCGCGCCGTTTCCGCATCATCCCGACCGCAACCAACCCCGAGCCCAACAGGAGCAGCGTAGCAGGCTCCGGAGTTCCGACCACCTCGAGTTTGTAGACAGTCCCAGCGACGCCGCCGTTCGTGCCATCGCCCACCAACGTGAAAAATCCACCAGCAGGAATGATCATCTGGGGGTCGGACTCATTGCCGGAATAAAGCTGCGGACCTAGCAGTTCCGGGAGCAGGAAACTGGCGTCGTTAAAGTCGATATGTTGCGAGGTCGTGTTCACGAAAACGAGTATATCGCTGACGGGCGTGGCGCCGTTGATTGAAACATCCGTTGTAAAGCCGAAGAAGCTACCGGTCGCGTAGCACGGCGAAATGATACACGCGGGGGCAGGATTGAGCGGCATATCCCAGGTCGCAACAGGAGTACTTGAACCCGCTTGGATCAGGGTGTAGGTAAGGTTGCTGTCCGCCTTGGCGCCGGTCGCCGAAAGAGCCACTAACATTCCTGCCAGAATCGCTAATTGTAGTGTTCGTTTCATTACTTTCCCCTGTCAATCCTTGTGCCCAACATCGGGCGGCTATGTTGCTACCTGTGTCATAGCACGAATGGTTCCTAAGAGCATTCGCTCTAAGTGCCTTTGTTTCAACAACTGGTTTCCGGGATCCTTCTAACAGGGGGAAGACACTTTCACAAAAGTAAACCAAAGCAAGTGTGCTTGCGCGATCGTGGCATCATGGACACACCGGGGACGGTCGGCGGCGAAAGCAGTGCAACCTTGATTGCCTGCCGCACGACATACAGCTCCCTCTACATGGCAAAGGCTTATAAATCAGGAATTCTCACCACTTCCGCCACTAACGCGTCCATTTCAGCCTCGAACGCGCAGTTTGCTCGAACTTTTGGATGAACACTCGAACTGGTTCGTCGGCGACTTGGCAGTCAACGGATGGTGGCATCGCCCTGGGATTGTATTAAATCGGTATCTGATCCGAGACGCCGTGACGTTCACTCACCGCCATGGCCTTAGCCTGAACGACCAGGAGTAGCTGACGCTCGAAGGCAGCGCAATCGAAAGAACCATCCGCCCGGCGCGGAATCCAATTCTCAGTCATGGACACAGACCGCCATTTCCAGCTTGGTAAGAAATCATTACCGGACAGAGTTACGGGCTCAAAAATCTTGATCCCGTCGGAGATGAGCGCTGCGTAGTAGCTGAAACAACCCTTGGCCATGATCAGGATGTCAGCCTCAATCAGTTCTTGCATCGTCCAGACCGCGTCCACATCGAGAAATAATTCGACGCCAAGCAGAGAAAGGTTCGCAAAGTCAGCCGGCTGACCCTGCGAGTACACGCGAATCCTGTGCTTCACCTTGTGAGTATCGAGCATTGATTTCACGGCGGTGAGAGTCCGTACAATTGTTTCGGTACCGGTGAAATAATCAGCATTGTTGGCGGACACATCACCGCGACGGATGTGCACGGCGACCGTCACCTCCTCAGTCGTGCGTGGAGACTTATTCAGGTAATATTTGCGCCTGAACTCGGGGATGGTGTTTTTGAAACGATCGGCCAGTTCGTCCCCGCGGTGCCGCCACCCGAAGCACAGATCAAGGTCGCTAAAGCTATAACAAAAGTCCACCACCTCCCGCCTCGCAATATTGCAAACGGCCTCGCCCGCACCGAGATTGAAAAGTCTTTCCCAGGCAGCGGTCCACTGTTCCACGGGCCTCTCGGCGTGCTGAATGTTAGAGAACGGCGTGTGCTGATACGTGAGACCGAACGAACGGGCGAAATTGATCGCATTCATAACCATGAGTGCCTGGGAGCCGGCCCCTTCACTTCTGAGCCCGGTACAAGTGATTGTGCGTATCGGCCGGATCCCGGTCAGATGCAAGACATACTGCCGCAAGAACAAACCATTTTCATCGAAGTAGGTCTTACGTCCCGTGAGAAACTTAACGCAGTTTTTCAGCGAACGCCACGCGTAACTGCCGCTCGCACCAACTAGGAACCGGACCACAAGGTAGCGCTGCTTCGCGCTGGCTCGTATTAAGCCCGACTTTTCGTCTTGCCTCCCGGCTTCCCTGTCAGTATTCATGTTCGCCTTCGGTCGAACCGTCACATGTGCAAGAGTAAGACACTCAGCTGTCACTTGCCTACGGGTATGGTCTTCCCGAAAGGGTTGCCGCGTAGCTCATGGTGCAGTGCCGTTTTTGCTAGGAGCGGAAAGGTCGGCGTGATGAAAGTTCCTCTCCTCGAGCGCCGGCAGAATCTCGTCATGCAATCGACGGCATGTGCCAACACCCGATTTTGCCGCAGGCGAGGAAGTGCAAGCCTTCGAGCACGAATTCGTTGCTAGGTCTTACTGATCCAAGGGCGAAAGCGCGCGGCGGTGGAATTCGCATTTTTCGATTACCTCAGTGTATCGATGACCGCCTTCGACGGCAGCTTCGAGGAAGCCTGTCAGAAACGGGAGGCCGTGCGGTCACGCAAACGCTCCTTCCCATAATCTCGCGGGTTCCGCAGTGTATCCCTTTACTGCTTTGGCGCTGCCTCCGCAGCGGCGCCCTGCGCTAGCTGACGATTTCCAGTTCTGCCGGCGTGCTTAGGGGCCTTGTGCGCGCGCGGAGCAGTGCTGCGACGCACCCTGCTTGTGGCGCGGCTCGCGGTACAGTAGAGTTTTAATTGCCTGGGAAGGCCCACCAAATGAAAGTTCCCCTGCTTGATCTAAAAGCCGAGTATGCAGAGCTGCGCGACGAGGTTTTGCCCGCGCTCGACGGCGTCTGCCAGAAGTCGTCATTTGTGCAGGGCGAGGAGGTGGAAGGGTTTGAACGCGAGTTCGCTGATTTCTCCGGGACG
>JBAQGJ010000063.1:0-11892 GCA_049287725.1 Candidatus Acidiferrales bacterium
CGAGGAGCAGGCCAAGCCTGCCAAGCAAGAGGAGAAGGCCAAACCAGAAGAAAAGGCCAAACCGGAAGAACATCAAGCGGAAGCTAAAAAGCAGGAGTCCGAAGCCAAGCCCGCGAAACAAGAGCAGGAAGCCAAGCCGGCAAAGCGCGAACAACAAGCGCAGACGGAAAAGCAGGAACCCAAGCAGGTAAAGCAAGAGGAAAAAGCCAAGCCTGAAAAACAGCAGGAGCAAGCCAAATCCACGAACCACGAACGCCCGGAGCGCAGCGCGTCTGACGAGAAGAGGCAACGCTCGGAGCCGGCATTGCGACTCAGCGCCAGAGGTGAAGGCCGGATCCCCGATGACCGGTTCCGTGCCAATTTCGGCGAACAGCACACGTTCGTAATCCGCGAACCGGTGATGGTCGGCGGATTTTCACGCTTCCAATACGGAGGCGTCTGGTTTGGATTCGTGAATCCGTGGCCGGTGGGCTGGTATTACACCGACGACGTGTACGTTGACTACATTGACGGCGGCTATTACCTCTGCAACCCGTATTATCCCGGCGCACGCGTGAGCATTAGCGTCGTGATGTAAGTATTGGCATCCAGTTCGGGGGCGACTGCACGCAACACCGCTGCAGTCGCCGCCTTCGCTCTTCGGCATCGCGGCTTATCGATACTTGGATCGAATTTGGAATTGAGGAGAACAAAATGCTCGGAACAATCTTGATCGTGATTTTGGTGATGGCGCTTCTGGGTGTGTTGCCGAGGTGGTCCCATAGCAGAGACTGGGGCTATGCCCCGTCGGGCGGAGTGGGCCTGGTGCTAGTGATTATTGTCGTGCTCCTGCTGCTCGGCCGCCTGTAGCGCGAGGGCCTGCCGGAGACCTCTCTGTGCCGGCAATCGTACTTTCGTCAGCGCAGCGAACCAACGAAGGCTCGGCGAGCCGCCGGGCGGTTTTTGCTTGCAAACTTTTCGCCACCCGTCGCAAATTCGAGGTGAAAAATGGACGAATCGAAACGGCAAGCCGCTCAATTTCTGGAAAAGGAAATTAAGACCTACGTGGCACTCGCCCTGTTTCTGACGAAAGAAGGAATTAAGGAGCGCGTGCAAGTAGGAGACAAGAAAGTCCTCATCAGCCCGCGTTACTACAAAGAAAGAATGCGCGAAGCCAGGAGGCTGGTAACCGAGCTCCGAAGGCCGGATTAGGGCCATGCGCTCCGGCCCCGTACGTCCATCTGCGCAACGCGTGTTGTGCATCTGCGCGCGCGCGCTGGTGCTCCTGCTCATCGCGCAGCTCTCCGGCGCTGCCACTTTCGCGTATTCGGTACTCACTCACGAAGCCATCGTGGACCTGGTCTGGAGTGACAAGCTTCGCCCTCTGCTGCTGCAGCGCTTTCCCGACTTGTCCGAGGACCAGCTCACGGAAGCGCATTCCTATGCCTACGGCGGTGCGGTCATCCAAGATCTCGGCTACTACCCTTTCGGCAGCACCGAATTCAGCGATCTGGTGCATTACGTCCGCAGCGGAGATTTCGTTCTTGAATTGATACGCCAGAGTCGCGATCCCGATGAGTACGCTTTCGCGCTCGGCGCACTCGCCCATTACGCGTCGGACATCGCCGGACATCCGGCCGTGAACCACGCCGTCGCTATCGGATATCCGAAGCTTCGCGCCAAATACGGCAACTCCGTCAAATATGCACAGGACAGAACGGCGCATTTGAAAACGGAGTTCGGATTCGACATGGTGCAGGTCGCAATGAGCCGCTACGCGCCGCAGCAGTACCACGATTTCATCGGATTTCGCGTTTCCAAACCGCTGCTCGAGAGGGTCTTCCCCGTTGTGTACGGTGTCCAGTTGCAGGATGTGTTGCCCCGCGAGGACCTCGCCGTCGGTTCCTATCGCTTTGCCGTCAGCCGCTTGCTTCCAGAGATGACTCAGGTGGCCCTGCAAACTCACAAAAAAGACATGATGCGTGAATCGCCTACCTTCGCCAAACGAAAGTTCCTCTATCGGCTCTCTCGTTCCGATTACGAGCGCGAGTGGGGGAACGCTTACGACAGACCGGGATTCGGTACTCGCGTGTTATCCACCCTACTGCGCTACATGCCGAAAATCGGCCCTTTTAAGAGCCTCGCGTTCAATAATCCCACCGCGCAAACAGAGGACATGTATTTCAAAAGCATCAATACCACCGTGGATAATTACCGCGTGTTTCTCCAGCAAGTCGGCGACGGCACTTTGCGCCTTCCCGATTGTGACCTCGATAGTGGTCAGCTTACCAAAGCTGCCGAGTACACCCTCGCCGACCAGACCTTTGCCAAACTCCTCTCCCAATTGGCCGCGCACAAGTTTGCTCTCACCACTCCAGACCTGCGTGATTCTTTATTGGACTTCTACGCCGATCTCTCGGTTCCCATAGACACCAAGAAAGACACCGCCCAGTGGCAAGCCGTGTTGACCTCGCTGGACCAGTTGAAATCAGCCACTCCCATTCCGTCCGTCGCCGTGGGCGCCGCTCAGCACACGCCCTCCCTGCCCGTCGCGGCTACGCGGTTAGCGGGCAGTTCATCGGATCCTGCCGGTCAGAAGGTCCAGTGAGTTACGGCTGCGAGCACCGCCGCTTCCTGGCGCGTTCACCTGGAGTCTTCTCCTCCGTCGTGCTGATTCGCGCACTTTCGGTTGCTGTCCTTCTTATCTCTTACATTGTGCCCACTCTCGCCCTCACCCAGCAGCAATCAATGCACCCCGTCATCGCGCGCGATCCAGCCGCGGGGTCTCCAGCCATCGTCATCGGTTTCGTCGGCGGATTCGTCAAGCACGATAATGCGGTCCATGCTGAAGTCCAGCTCGCCGCACGCCTGCGCAAGCAGTACCCCGCCGGCGTGGATGTCGAGACCTTTGAAAGCTATCACGGTGCGAAAGCGCTGCGGAGGGTTCTGCAGCTCTTGGGTGCAAACCATGGTGGATCGCTCACGACAGAAGAGAAAAATAACGCCCGCATCATCATTTATGGGCATAGCTGGGGTGGCGCGGAGTCTCTGGTTTTGGCGCGTGCACTGGAAAGGGATAGCATCCCGGTGCTTCTCACCGTTCAAGTGGATAGCGTATCCAAGCTCGGCGTCAACGGCACAGTTGTCCCCCCCAACGTTCTGCAGGCTGCCAATTTTTATCAATCCCACGGATTTGTGCATGGCCATGCCATCCGCGCCGCCGATCCCGCGCGGACGCGCATCATTGGCAATTTTCGCGTCGACTACAGTGCTAGCCCCCTCAACTGCCCTGCATACCCTTGGTATGACCGCGTTTTCGCTAGGCCACACACTCAAATTGAGTGCGACCCGGACATTTGGAATCGCGTGGATACCCTGATCGCGTTGAGTTTGCCTTCTTCGCCGACATCCCCATCCCCGAGGCGCGTTCGCCCTGATCCCTGATCCAAATGGCGTACTGCAATGTGTGCACTAGTGAACAGATAAGCTACCCAAATCCGCATAGTATTCCATTGCGTTGAGAGCGATAGAGTAGTTGCGCAGTTCACACCCCCCTTTTGGACTGGCCGCTTCCCGCTTCAAACCTGCCATATGAAAAGAGGAATGGAGGCAAGAAATGCTTGCGGCGGTTTTCATAATCTTACTGGCGTTGTGGATTCTGGGTGTGGCCACCTCTTCCACCTTTGGCGGATTCATCCACATTTTACTGGTGCTCGCCGTGGTCATGGTTTTGATCAGATTCATCCGGAGCCGCAGGACCGCTCCCTAATCGTGGAGGAGCCTATATGAAATCGCTATCGTTGCTGGGAATTTTGTTGGTAGTGCTGGGCGTGCTGGCCCTCGCCTACCAGGGCATCACCTACACTCATCGCGAAAAGGTCTTTGATGTAGGGCCGATCCATGCCACCGAGGATAGACGGGAGCAAACTCCGCTTCCTCCGATTCTCGGAGGCCTGGTCCTGCTGGCCGGAGTGGCTCTCCTGGTCGTCGGCGCCAGGCAAAAAGTTTAACGGAAGTTTTCGGCTCGGGATGGCTCGTGCGCGCTATTCGCTCCGTGCTTCTCCCCGGCTCAAGGCGTGGCTTGATGCGCCTCACCAAGGTTTCGGAGTAAACAAACTGCCGCAGCCGCAATTCTGATCATGGAGGTCAGCGATGATACGCAAAGCAATGCTACTGATGTGTGTCGGCTTGGCTGCCACCGCGGTGCTCTACGCCGCGAACAAGGAACAAGAACGCCTGGAGAATTCCGGCGTCGTTATGCAGGAAATCATGAGTGTGCCGGACAATATCCCGCAAGACGTACTCGAAAAAGCCGAGTGTGTAATCGTGTTTCCTTCGGTTCTGAAAGCGGCGTTCGTGGTCGGAGCTAGTTACGGCCGCGGAGCGATGGTTTGCCGCACTGGAAAGGATTTTAGGGGACCGTGGGGCGCTCCGGCGATGTATGCCTTGGAAGGCGGCAGCATTGGATTCCAAATCGGAGGACAGGCTACCGACCTCGTTCTGTTGGTTATGAATCAACGCGGCGCGCAATCCATCCTCGATAGCAAGGTCAAGCTGGGCGGAGACGCATCCATCGCCGCAGGCCCGGTTGGGCGTGACGCTTCCGCGGATACCGACGCGTACATGCGTGCCGAGATCCTCAGCTATTCGCGCACGCGCGGCCTGTTTGCCGGCGTTTCACTCGAGGGTTCCACATTGCGCCCTGACGATGACGCTACGGCGGATGTTTACGGGCGCAAACTCACGGCGCGGGAAATCGTGATAGGTGGGAAGGTTGGGATCCCCAAGTCCGGCCGCCACTTGGTCGCCGTACTGCAAAGGGATGCGCCGCGGAACGAATCGAAAGAATCCGCAGCAAAGTAGTCGGTCGAATACATCTGGCTACAGGCTGTGCACCGGTTTGGGAGCTCTACAGGACTTGCTCAACGAACTCCCACTCCGGTCGCAATTGGAAGTGCGTAAAGAAGAGGAAGAAGATCGCGGAAAACGACACGAGGCCGAGACGTGAAAGAGCCATCCGTTCGATGCGTCACTATGGATGCCGGGGGGAGATAGCACATGCTAGAGGCAATTGGGACAGGAACGATCCTTATTAAGGAAGGCACGACTTTGCCAGAAACGCTGCGGCTCGATGGCGAGTCGTTTGTAACCCGCTGGACGCAGGTCAGCGACCTTGACGGACATGGGCTGGACCGAAGAGTCCGCGAATTGGGGTGGACCTTCTTCTACTCGGCCGGTGAAATCAAGAAAACTATTTTTGGGTTTGACGCGCAAAAAACGGTACCCAAAGCAGTCAAGCGAATCTTGGCGAGCTTGAAGCGGGAGAAATTTAACTCCCTGGAAGTTACGCAAGTAGTATCAAAGCATTTCCTCGGAGTGCCTTGTACCCAGGTTTATGCCCATCCCCGGCACGTCCAGAAAAGCATGTTCCTTTTCCGCGACGAGGACCTTCAAGACTGGGAGCCGACAAAGATTCCCGGTGACGCGAAAACCGGTGTAGTGCGCGCTAAGGACCAGATCCTGTCTCTGGAAGAAATCATCCCGCACCCAAATGTGGCAACGTCCTGAATCGGCAATCGTTCGAAGGAGACACGCATATGAAAATGATTCGAAAAGTGGCAATTTCCCTTACATTTGTTTTGCTTACGACTCACCTGACTTCCGCTCAGGATCTTTCCAAGTACCGGAAATTTGCACTGGGAGCAAGTCTAACCGCAGTCTCGAAGCAGATCGGCCAGGACCCGCACCAAGCAACCCTGATTCACCAAAGCCCCGCGGTGATCCAGGAGCTGAAATATTGGCCGGTGGAAACTTCTTATTCTGCGGTGCCGGCGGAGCCGGTTTCACAGATTTTATTCAGCTTCTACAACGGGGAGCTCTACCGCATCACAGTTACCTATGACCAGAACGCCATTGAAGGCATGACCGAGGACGACATGGTGCGAGCCGTCTCCGCGCGCTACGGAACGGGAACGAGGCTTTATCCGGAGATCGAATTTCCCACGCACGATCAGTACGCGCCGCAGGAGAGAGTCGTTGCTAGCTGGGAAGACCCCCAGAGCGCCGTGACCCTTTTTCGCGCCAACAGTTCGAGTTCTTTCGGCCTCGTAGTGCTTTCAAAACGGCTGGATGCCCAGGCCGAGGCTGCCATCACCGAATCCGTGAAACTGGACGAGCAACAGGCGCCTCAGAAGGAAATCGACCGCCAGAAAAAGGTAGCGGATGACCTTGATATAGCCCGGCAGAAAAACATGAAAACCTTTCGACCTTAGTCTCGGTCCAAGTCATCACCATCTTACGTTGAACTATTCGCAATGAATTAAACGGAGGTCAAAGAAATGGCTGTGAATGTGACACCCCTGCACGACCGCATATTAGTAACCAGACTGGAAGCAAAAGAAGTAGCGAAATCGGGCATCATCATTCCGGACACGGCCAAAGAAAAACCGCAAGAGGGCGAAGTGGTGGCCGTCGGACCCGGAAAAATCGAAAAGGGTCGGCGCGTGCCGATTGATGTAAAGGTGGGAGATCGGATTTTGTTTGGCAAGTACACCGGGAGCGACATCAACATCGACGATCAGGAATACCTGATCCTCCGGGAAGAAGAAATCCTCGCGAAATTTAGCATGGTCGCAAAAGCGGCAGGCGGTAAAAAGTAGATTCCCCGGTTGAGATTGTTTGGTCCGAGCAGGAGTGTGCATTTACCCAGGAGGGTGAAATCCAATGGCAAAACAAATTGTAACGGGCGCAAGCTCACGTCAGGCTATTTTGCGAGGTGTCAACATTCTGGCCGATGCAGTCAAGATCACGCTGGGCCCGAAAGGGCGCAACGCCGTGATCGAGAAGAAGTTTGGCGCGCCGATCATTACCAAGGACGGCGTAACTGTCGCCAAGGAAATCGAGCTGCAAGACCCGCTCGAAAACATGGGCGCGCAGATGGTGAAAGAAGTTGCCGCGAAGACTTCCGACGTTGCCGGCGACGGCACCACAACGGCGACAGTGCTGGCTCAGGGCATCTTTCGCGAAGGTGTAAGGACTCTAGCGGCCGGTGCGAACCCGATGGCGATGAAGCGCGGCATCGAAAAGGCCGTTGCAGTGGCCGTCGAGGAAATCAAGAAACTACAAACGAACGTGAAGGGTGACATGATCGTCCAAGTCGGGACGATCAGCGCCAACAACGATAAGCACATCGGCGAAATCATCGCCGAAGCCATGAAGAAGGTCGGCAAAGACGGCGTCATCACTGTGGAAGAATCGAAGACGATGGAGACCACGCTCGAAGTGGTCGAAGGAATGCAGTTCGATCGCGGATATCTCTCCCCCTACTTCGTCACGGCTCCCGAGCGCATGGAGTGCTTCTCGAAGACGTCTATATCCTGATTCACGAAAAGAAGGTGAGCTCCCTGCGAGAGCTGCTGCCGCTGCTTGAACAGACTACCAAGGTGAACAAACCCTTGTTGATTATCTCGGAAGACGTCGAGGGCGAGGCTTTTGCCACCCTCGTTGTGAACAAGCTCCGGGGAACTCTGCAATGTGTCGCAGTAAAAGCTCCCGGCTTCGGCGACCGCCGCAAAGCAATGCTCGAAGACATTGCGGTTCTGACTGGCGGAAAGGCCATCAGCGAAGATCTCGGCGTGAAGCTCGAGAACGTCAAGTTCGAAGAGCTCGGGCATGCCAAGAAGGTGACGATCGACAAGGACAACACCACGATTATCGCGGGGGCTGGCAAAGCCGTAGAGATACAGGCTCGTATTAGACAGCTTCGTGCACAGATCGAAGACGCCACCTCCGACTATGACAAAGAAAAGCTCCAGGAACGCCTGGCCAAGCTGGTTGGCGGAGTAGCAATTATCAAGGTGGGTGCGGCAACTGAGACGGAGCTCAAGGAGAAGAAAGCTCGCGTCGAGGACGCCATGCACGCCACTCGCGCGGCTGTCGAAGAAGGAATCGTCCCCGGAGGCGGTGTGGCGCTGCTTCGCTGCATCGCGGCGCTTGAGAAGCTCAAATTACACGAAGACGAGGCCGTCGGTGTCAACATTGTCAAGCGAGCTCTTGAGGAGCCTTGCCGCCAAATTGCCCAGAACGCTGGACACGAAGGGGCGGTTATCGTCGATCGTGTCCGCGATTCGAAGGACGAGAACTTCGGATTCAACGCCGAGAGCGGCGAATTCGGCGACATGATCAAGGAGGGGGTAATTGATCCAGCCAAGGTCACTCGCCTCGCGCTGCAGAACGCCGCGTCGATCGTCGCGCTAATGCTGACCACCGAGGTCTTGATCGCCGACGTCAAGGAAGACGAGGAAACGGCGGCGGTGGGGGCAGGACATGGCGGCATGGGCGGAATGTACTAAGAAAATTAAGGCGCTTTGGAGGCCGCGTCCCTTCCGAGGCTCCACTCCAGGGGGAATGCTGTCGGGTGTAGGTACAGTTGTGGAAGAATGAATGTGTGAAACAGTAGGCGCAATCCGCATGCCTCTAACATCGTGCGGAGCCAGATTGAAGGGTCGCGCGCGAGGCGCGCTAATTTGCGCTGTGTCCGGCAGTGCATGGATGTTTTGGGCCGCGGCGTTCGCTCCGACTGCACGAAACGCTTCGTTGGTGTTGGTCACGGTGATGACGGTCTTAATCGGCGTACCGGCGGTGATGCACGTTCGAACAGCTCGGCGTTATGCGGACTCCGTCGCCGACCGAGAACGATGGGCTTCAATCGCCCCTCTGTTTTGGATCGACACCGCAGCGGAGTGGGTCCTGGCGGCAGGCGCGGTGATCGCACTCGCTCGCTTCCGCCGTTACTCGCTGATACCCCAGTTCCTGGGAGTCATTATCGGACTGCATTTTCTCCCTCTCGCGAGCCTATTGAGACACGGCTATAATTTTGTGCACGCTCGGTTCGGTTCTGATTCCCGAGGGCGAGATTCGCAACGTAATAGCGTGCGCAGGGATTGGTCTCCCGATGTGGGTCACCGCCGTGGTGATCTTGTCCCAAGATTAAAGCTGCCTCTGTCCCGCCTTTCAAACGATGAAAAGGCTAGGCCCAAACCGTGCACGTCACGTTTGGGAATGCAGCCTGCGCCCCGTGTTTTCAGTTCGAATGCACATGCAGATATCTTTGTTGAACAGCGGATCAGGGCGCTTCCGGTTGTCACCCGCGCCACTGGAAAAAACACAGAACCGGATCATCGGCCTAATCTGCCCCTTTTTGCCCCCTCAGACCAAGGTAGTTTCAAGCCTCCAGGCGCGGATCGGGTACCGGATAGCCGATTGCGAAATGATAGACGACTTGTCCTAGTTCAGGGGACAGGTCCAGATATCGGTTCACTTTCTCATCAAGAAACGCTCCGATGCCCGTTGCTCGCAGGCCAAGCGCCTCGGAAGCAAGATACATTCGTTGACCGATAGCACCTGCCTCGAAATGCACGTATCGATATCCACGATCGCCGTAACTGCGGGCAGCACCCTCAAAATCACCGATCATGGAGAATGCCACACAAGCGTTACCCGCCAGGTCTTGTCCCAAACTGAGAGCTGCCGCTACTAGGCGTTGGTCCCCTTCCTTGATTTTCTCCAACTCTGCCTGCTCCGGCCAGTAGCGGTAAACACCCGGCGTCAAGCCTTCGACGCGGTGGACGTAAAGATAGAGGTGGACGAAACGAGCTGTGGCGAAATCAGCGAAGAGGCGCTCTTGTGCGGTGGAGATAACAGTCGCAAGCTGCGAGAAGGAGATCGACTCGCCCCCACCCCTGAAGTCAAGAGCGGAACGCCGGGCACGAACGACGTCGCCGAAACTATGGCTTGTGGAAACACGAGGCGGCAGATTGATTCCCCGTCGCCTGAGTGTCGGTGACTGACAAAGAAAGGGGATGGTGGCTTGGGTGCTGAGCTTCGTAGCAACGTGGATTCGTTCAATCAGTGGATAAGGTTCTTGCTTCTCTGACAACCGGTTGGGCTGACCTCTAAACAAAATCGTCTCGACGGGATCCAGCATCCTCACAGGAATGGATGGGCCGCGAAGTCCGACGATTAGCATAGGCCACTCATCCTCATGCAGGAGACACCGATCCGCGACTCGGTCATCTGAGAAATGGCCAAGCGCAAAACTTTCGCATCCGATTGATCGAGCCGCAAGCGTGAGCGCCTGCCAGGCATGTCCGACGTCGTGCAAGCAATACCGATAGGCCCGGTCTCGGTATTTCCAGGCTTCGCGCCAGGCAATGCTGGTCAGAACGAAAATGAGTGGGGCAGAGGTGTCGACAAGTCTTCTGCCAAAATCTCCGATGGCACGTTGTTCTGCAGTGTGGGATGAGGGACGGTAATGGTAGAGACCATCGGGCCATCCGGCCAATCCTTGCGAACAGAAGTGAAATTCGGTCGGATGGAGATTGCCAGAAGAGGGATTGACGCGCAGAGCGTAGATTGCTCCAGTGGACGGGACTCGCTTGGACGCGCTAATTGAGGCGGAGTAGAACATCAACTGCGAAAGGAATTGCGCGCCATCTCGGGCCAGTGTATTTCCTGTTTCGCCCTCGAGTACCTCGAGAGCTGAAATCCGTGGAGCGGGCGGATCGGCCGGCAAATCCAGGACGGGAACGCCCTCATAATGCCGAAATGGATTGGGCATATTGGCCCAATCGAGATAGTGCTGAGTTCGCCGCAGCGATTCGACACTGTGCTTCGTCAATTCATGGTACTCGCGCCAGCCCATGTAACATGAATCCCGAGGACACTGTACTGGCAAAACGCGTATTCGGGTAGGGGCACGAAAAAGAGAGACATTGGCTCCGCAACGATCTAAGGGGCGCGACAGAGTACAATTGAGCGGACGAATACCTGTTTTGACATCCGTAGGATCGCTAGCGATATTCTCAAATCGAAAGAGGAGCAGTCTGAACATGGGATACGGTAACCGCGACAAACCAGAACGCAAATCAAGACGAGCTGGATTCGTGGATGCCCGACTCGAAGAGCTTCGGCGTCGCTGGGAAAATGCGACAGACGAGCGCGAGAAAAATGAGCTGTCCGAACAAATCCGCGAGTGGCAATCATTTAGGCCAGAACGATCCGCACCCTCCGGCGGTAGACGATAGGAGTCCCTCTAGCAAGTTCAGGTGGGCAGGCGAGATGTTGCCAAATGAAGCCAACAGAACCGGACTTGTACGCCCTAGCTAAAATCCCTCCAGGATCGGCTTCGCCAGATTCGATCCGGAAGCGTTCCGTCGTCGGCTAATAGAATACAGCGATGCAGAATTAATCAAGCTGGGCAAGGAGCGTACGCCGGGCAATTGGCTGATTGCTGATCCCATGACCAAATCGGAAAATGCCGAGAAATACGAATTGCGTAAGCAGGAATGGCGTCGAAGACATCCGAAGGCGGCAATAGCAGAAGGACAAAACGCACGCGATTATTAACCCTACTCGGATTGATTAGCTCCGCCACATCCATCGGCCTCCACTTCTGAACGGCCCATCACTCGGGCACAATCGCTAAGGTGACGGAGCGCACCACATCTACCGTTCGGCTACCATTCTTTCGCCCGCATGACGGCTTCTTGTTAGACTGCCGCAATGCCAGCACTCATCAAGATCTGGAAGCTCGACAAATCGGCCGGCCCCTTTCGCCGTGCCCTGCAGTACGCGTTCTATGACTGGACCCGTGAAATGCCCAGGTCCAAACGCATCATCACGTATCTCGGCATTATTCCTCAGGGCTATGCCCTCTACTTCGCGGTAATGTGGGCTTGCGCGCTGCCAAAGTGGTTGTCTTTGTATTTTCTGATACTCCCGAGACGACGAGAAGAGGATTTCTAATGAGCTATCTGGGGAAGAGGACTCAAACGCCGTCCTCTTCCCCAGACCCCTTCTCCTGCTACCAGATGCAACGAAGGCTGAATGAAAATCTGCATGTGTGCCCAATTT
>JBAQGJ010000064.1:0-80252 GCA_049287725.1 Candidatus Acidiferrales bacterium
GCACGTCGCTCACGCTGGGCGGCAACAAATAGGCCTGCTCCGGGTTGTAATCCAGAAATTTCGCCATCGCGTCTCCTCTCCGCTGCAGTATACGAGACGCGTC
The DNA here is from genome assembly GCA_049287725.1 of Candidatus Acidiferrales bacterium. Lineage (GTDB taxonomy): Bacteria > Acidobacteriota > Terriglobia > Acidiferrales > UBA7541 > Palsa-295. Next base: position 104 of record JBAQGJ010000064.1, read on the forward strand.
AACCCCAGTTCTCACACAGACTCTGAAGCCACGCCCTACAAAGATTCCCGAGTTGAGCGTCCACTGGCGCACTATTGCGGTCGCTTGTAAAACGGGATCGGAACGATGCGTGCTGCGGCGGCCTGGCCGCGAATGCTGATTTCGATGCCGGTCCCGACGGCGGTGGATTGCGGCGGAACGTAGGCCATGCCGATATTTTTCTTCAGGAACGGCGCGGGGCAGCCGCTGGTGACGCGGCCGGCTTCGCGACCGGCGATCAGGACGGGATAGCCGTCGCGGCCGATGCGCTTATCGAGCATTTCGAAGCCGACGAGCTTGCGTGGCACGCCCGTTTGTTTCTGTTGCGCGAGAACGTCGCTGCCGAGAAACGGGGCTTTTTCCATTTTGCAAATCCAACCGAGGCCGGCTTCCCAGGGCGTGGTGGTGTCGTCAATTTCATGGCCGTAAAGGCACATGCCCGCTTCGAGGCGCAGAGTATTGCGCGCGCCTAGGCCGCAGGGAATCATTTTCGCGGATTCGCCGGCGTGCATCAGGTCGTTCCACAATTTTTCGGAATGTTCCGGAGCGAAATAAATTTCGAAGCCGTCTTCGCCGGTGTAGCCGGTGCGGGCGATCAGGCAATCTATGCCGCTGACTTTGCCGAAGGTGAAATGATAGTAGCGGATCGGATCTAGCTGCACGGGAGTTAGGTGCTGGAGGATCTCTTTTGCGCGCGGGCCCTGGATTGCTAGCTGCGAATAGCGCGGGCCGGCGTTTTCTACTTGGGCGTCGAATTTATTGTTGGCGACGATGTGGTCGTAGTCGGGGTCTTGGTTGCTGGCGTTGACGCAGAGCAAGTAGTGCGCGTCGGAAATTTTGTGGACTAGCAGGTCGTCCACGAACGTGCCGCGGGAGGTCATCAGGCCGGAATAGTGGGCTTGGCCAATGGTGAGTTTCGCGGCGTTGTTGCACGTGACCCACTGGACTAGTTGGAGAGCGCCAGGGCCGCGGATTTCTAGTTCGCCCATGTGGCTGACGTCGAATAGGCCGGCGCGGGTGCGCACGGCTTCGTGCTCGGCGAGGATGCCGGAGTATTCGAGAGGCATGTCCCAGCCGCCGAAGTTGACCATCTTGGCGCCGAGGCGGCGGTGGATGGAATTCAGGGCTGTTTTGCGCAGTTCGACGGCGGCCGACGTGTTCACAGGGGATTTCTCATCAAAACGGTGAAACGTTCACGCTAGCATGTGAGTTTTTGAGTGTCAAGGAAGGGCGGGGGAGGTTAAGCGGAGCCCGGTAGAATCCGGCGCGTCATGATGCCGTGCCGCGAATGAACCTGTTTCCGGCGCTCGAACGGCAGGCCGTCTTGCCCATTTCCGATTTGTATGGCGCCGTGTTCACTTGCCCATGCGGTTACACTTGTACCAAGTTGGCCAACTTCGACGCGAAGATTTGTGTTCGAATACGTAAGGAGCTTCATTTCGTCCAAGGCCGGTGATCCTTTGCTACCGGTTTATATCGCAGCGGATAAGGAATGGCTCCGCGGGAGGATTACACATGCGCTCCGTCGGTTCGTTCGCTACTGTGACAATTGCGAGAGGCGCCGAGTTCTATCTTAACTCGCCCTTCCGCAGTCGCCAAGTTCAGCTCAGTCTTGGCGCCTTATTGCTGTTATGCGCTTTCGCCATCCGAATTGTGGTAAAGGCGTGGGTGCATCTTTCGGTGTTCTCAATTGCGTGGATAGCATTTGGGCTGTTTTGGGCGTTCTTGCTGTTTCGGGTGGTGCTGCGGACCCATGGTTCCTTGAAGATGCTGCTCGCGACCCGGCAGATCGATCCGATGGACAAGGAATCGCTGTTGGGCGACATACTTGGCGTCGTCGCAGAATTCTCCAACACAGTGCTTTTCCTCAGTTTTTGGTCCATCTTGGCGTTGTTGATGGCCGTAGCCTTAATCTTGTCCGGGAAGTGATTCCATTTGCGAGGACGCACGACTGTGCCTTTGGCCTGCGATTGATGACTACGAGCGCGAGATAGCCGTCAAGAACAAGGGAATTGGGGCGTGCAAGTTGCTTGTGGCTGTGGCGCGGTTGCCCTACTATTGGTCGAACGGAAGCAGCGGCATTCCAGAGAGGCGCAAACCGTGATTACGCTGTGCTCGCAGTGCGACAAGCCGGAAACTCAATGCACTTGCGAGAAATTCTGCTGTTTCTGCCAGTCGCAATACAATATTCGACTGGGAGTGGACGGAATGTATTATTGTCCGGATTGCCGCGAAGCGTGCGACGTGCGGCTGGCGGACAGGGAAGAACACTGATTCTCAAGTTCCCATATGGATCTTCGGCTGCGACCTTCAAGTCCGAGCACTGAACGATGAGCAACGAGCCGGCGCGAACCGAACTTACCTTGCCGCACGACGAGCGGCTGCTCTCCGCGATTTCGCCGGTAGTGCAGCATGCTTCGCAACGCTGCGGGCTATCCACGGAATCGCAGGAGGGGCTCGCCTTCGCGGCGATAGAAGCGGCTCGCGAGGCTTTTCCGCTGATGGAGGGCCAATCGGGTGAGCCGAAGGTGAAGGTCGTAGTGTCGGATTATCCGGACCGCGTGGAAGTGGCAATCGAACACACGGGAGCGCCGGAGCCTACCGCGGGACTCGATACCTTCGTGAAGGATGCGGTGGCGGGTTCTGACGCCGGATTGAGCATGGCGCTTCAGACGACTCAAGTGGACCGCGTGCAGTACGAGACGCGCAACGGAGTCTCGCGCATGACGCTGATTAAGTATTGCGATGGAAGCAAGAGCAAGGCGACGGTTTAGGTTTTTGAATCCGCGTTTCGTTCCGCTGTTTCCCGCCTGGGTTCATTCAAGACTTCGTTTTAGGTGGACGTGCTTCGCTCCGCCTATTTGATTGAGGCTCGAACAAAATACAAGGCAAGAAGCCGGCGAGACGCCGGCGCTACAAAGCCGTGCTCACATCGGGGCGGCGAAGGCTTTGGTTTGGATTAGCGACATCAGTTGTTCCTGGCTGACCGGCGCGTCTACCTTCAGGCGGTCGCCGCTGGGAGCTACGCGGATTTGATCAATTGTTTTGGCGAGCGCGGGATTGGTCTGGGCCTCCTGGTAACGGCGGTACATCAGACCGGCTTGCATTGCTGCGCTGAGCAGATTGGCGTCGTCCACGGAATCGCAGACGGCCTGGAAGTGCGCGTCCACGCCGTCGTCGGCGTTGATGTTGATGATCATCGCGTGCATGCGATCGATAATGGTCGCGGCTTGCGGGAATTGGCTCGCTTGGGGAACCAACTGCTGCATGGCGAGATGCGTGTGTTCCTTGTCCAGGATGGCCCAGATGATGCCGTTGCCGTTGGCCTCGGTGATCAGCGGAAAGAGCTTCCCGGTGAGAAGAGTTTCTTCGCCGCCCATGCGGACGTTGATCAAGTGTTCGAGGACGGAGCGATTGCCAAACGCGGCGGTGTTGGCGTCGAAGAAGACGAACAGGATGTCGCCAGCGGCGGCGCCGCTGCCGAAGGCGTAGAGGTGGAAGCCCTGGACTTCGAATACCGGAACTTTCTGGGCTTTTAGCTTGGCCTCCGAAGCGGAGGGGTCAAACTGGCCGAGCGCAATGCCGACGGTATCGTCGCCCTTGCCGCTGTTGGTGATGTTGGCCCAGGCGATTTCTTCCACTTGGGAGTTCGGATCCACGCCCGAGGTGCCGAGGAATTGCTCGAATTGCTTGAAGCGCGGCGGGAGCACCTGGTTATTGAGTTGCGAGAACCAGGAGAACTTTCGCGCGGCTTTCAGATCGGCGTAGGCAAATTCGCCGACGTTCTTCGGGAACATGGCGATGATGGCCGTGCTAAGCGCGCCGGCTGCGGTGCGCTTGGGAACTATAGTGACGGTGCTCAATATCAGAGCTGCGGCGAGCAGCCCGGAAATCGCGGAGCGTGTGATGGAATGTTTCACTGGTTATCCCCTCAGTTCCTCGTTCTTCGTCTTTCGTTCGAAATTTTAGCGCCCCACGTTCACGGGGCTTTCGGCGACGCGCGCGGCCAGCGACGCAGACTCCGAGCGCAGCCTGGATGCGAACGCGCTGTCGGAGATGGATTCCAGATTGATGGCCACGTTTTCGAGCGCGCCACGAACGGCGGCGGCTGCCATCAAGCGTCCCACGCGGATGTCTGAATACATAGACGGGCTGGACATGGCTTCCAGTTGCCCGAGCCGGTCAAATACTTCCGCAGCTTTGCGGGCGACTTCGAGCGGCACATTCGCCGCGCCGTGCAAGGCCTGTTGGATCGCGGCCTCGCGGTGCCTCTCCTGTTCAGACGTTTCTTTCGGCAGCTTGTAAGCAGCCATTACCTGCTCGAAGGATGCGGAATCGCGGTCAATCGCTTCAGCGAGCGCACGAGACGCGGCTTGAAAGGCCGCGACGGCTTCGCTGAGCTGGTCCACGTACGCGGCTTGCGACTTTTTCTTGCGCGAGAGGCCGGCGACCATTTGCCCAAGGCTTGCACCAAGCGCTCCGGCGAGCGCCGCGACGGAGCCGCCGCCGGGCGTCGCAGTTGGCTCCGCGACAGCGTCGAGAAACGGTTGCACGAGCGACGCGAATTTGCCGGGACCATCCGGGGCGGCAACACCGCCGAGCGAAGCTTCGATACGATTTTCAAACACTTGCGCGGGAGAAAAGTTCTCGAGTTGCAGGTAGAAATCGGCGGTGAGTTCAATAGCGCGTTTGGGAATGAGGCCGACGATTTCGCTGCCGACGATCGAGACGCCGTAGCGTTCGGCTTCGCGCTTGACCATTTCGAAGACGCGATGCAGAGGAGTTAGCTCGAAGTCGGTCATGTTGATGGAAACTTGCGCGAGATGGCGCGCGCGGAGGTCGACGCCCATGGCTTTCACGTAGCGCAGGCCGCCATTTGAGAAGCGGATGTTCTTGCCGATTTTCTTGGCGATTTCGATGTCGGGAGTATTGAGGTTGATGTTGTAAGCGACGAGAAATTTGCGTGCGCCGACGACGGTGGCTCCGGCGGTGGGATGCAGGCGCTGGTCACCGATATCGGGAGCGCGGTCTGGATTTTTCGGCACTTCGGCGAGCAAGCCTTCGAATTGGCCTTTGCGGATGTTTTCCAGGTTGGCGCGTTCGGGACGCTGCGCGGCGGCTTCGTAGAAATAAACGGGAATTTTGTAGCGTTCCCAGATTTCGCGGCCCACTTTTTTGGCTAGCGCGACGCAATCTTCGATGGCGACACCTTCGACCGGGATGAATGGGACGACGTCCGTTGCGCCCATGCGCGGATGCGCGCCGGAATGCTTGGTGAGGTCAATCAGTTCGGCGGCTTTGCCGACGCCGCGCAGCGCGGCTTCGGCGACGGCTTCGGGTTCGCCGGCTATGGTGATGACGCTGCGGTTATGGTCGGCGTCACTTTCGCGATCGAGCAGGTAGATGCCGGGAACTTCGCGCATGGCCGCGACAATGGCGTCAATTTTGGCCGCGTCGCGCCCTTCGGAAAAATTCGGAACACATTCAACGAGTCGTTTCATTCGGTGAGTTTGCTGGATCCCAAATCAGCCAGCGCTCTTGAGGTCATCCAAAATGGCGTCAATGGTTTCCTCGACTTTGAGCGCTGAGTCATGAGCGGCTTGGTAAAGTGCGGTCAGAGACTTCTCAAGATCCCCGAAGCCAGACCTGCTATCGAGCATCAACATTTCGCGATTTTCGGGGTCGCGCATGAGTAACTTAAACGAATCGCCGTAGTAGCTTGGGTTCTCATACTTCGCAACCGTAAAGGTGACTTGACCCTTGAATGGTGCTACGAATTCATTATCCCGAGCAGTCGGTTCCCAGGGAATTGCTCTGGCGCGCGTTTTCTCCAAGAGCTGCTCAACAAGTTCGAGTTCTTTAGTGGGCATGCTCTCACCTCGCCTCTATTTTACCCATGATCTCTGCTGTTTCGCCCGAAAGCAACTGTAGCGCCTTGTGTTGTGCACCGGCTATCCGCCGCAGATCCTGTTCTGTCGGTGGAATTGTGGGCGCGCGAAGTGCGACTCGCGCGATTGAACCAGCTTGTTGTTGCGCCACCAGAATGTTGTCGCGCGACCGCTCGGACAACTCGCGCAAGCCCCATCGTCTGAGGATTTGGCTGCACGATGTTACGACCTCCTGCGAACGAAGAAGCACAATTTCCCACTTCTCCTGGCCTAGGTAGTTGCCGACTTGTTCCGTCTTCCGTTGGGCGTCCTCGAGCTCATCTGCGAGATTTCTCCGGCGCGCCTCGGACTTGGCGTCCTCCGCAGCCGCCTTGGCAGCCTTCGCAACATAGAACGTTGCGGCACTGACCAACAGGCCGGCGAGACTTACGAGACTGCCCCAATTGCTCCGAATCCATTGGCCAACGGGCGCCCAAACCATGCTTGCCAAACCTCAATTTTGTCCATCTAAGAGGCCATATAGTATCTCGTTTACTAACGAGAATGTAATCAGAGATTCTTCGAGTGGATCACGGCGCCGCGTTTCATGGTGAAGCTGCAAAGATTCACACCAAAATAATACGGGATTTCGCGGTAGTCGGCCACGTCAAAGGCGGCGATGTCGGCATATTTGCCAACGTCGAGCGAGCCGACGCGATCGTGCTGGCGAAGGGAGTAAGCGGGGTTGATGGTGGCGGCGGCGATGGCTTCCGCGGGAGTCATGCGCATCTGCGTGCAGGCTAGCGAGAGGATCATGGACATGCTTAGTGTGGGGCTGGTGCCGGGATTGAAATCGGTCGCGATACCGACGATCGCTCCGGCGTCGATGAGCGCGCGGGCGGGCGCGTAATGCGCGAGGCCGAGATGAAAGCAGCAGCCCGGTAGCAGCGTGCAGACAACGTTAGACAAAGCGAGCGCATGAATGTCGTTGCGATTGATTTTTTCGAGATGGTCGGCGCTGGCGGCTTGCAATTCGATGGCGAGGCGGGCGGCGCCGGTGTTGGCGAGTTGCTCGGCATGAATGCGGGGGACGAGGCCGCCGGCGCGTCCCGCGGCTAGGATGCGGCGAGACTGCGGGACGGTGAACGCGCCGCGATCACAGTAAACGTCGCAGAATTCGGCGAGGCCAGCCATGGCGACGGTGGGAATCCATTGCTTGACCAAAAGATCCACGTAGGCGTCGGGGCGTTTGCGAAATTCATGCGGCACGACGTGCGCGCCGAGGAACGTGACGCGAATATCCAGCGGATGGTGTTGATGAAGATGCGAGAGAAGCTCGAGCATTTTCAGCTCGCTCTTCCAGTCGAGGCCGTAGCCGCTTTTTGCTTCGATGGTGGTCGTGCCGTGCGCGGCGAATTCGTTGAGGTTGGCGATGGCGCGAGTTTCGAGCTGCGCAGCTGGCGCGCGGCGCAGATGGGCGACGGTCGAGCGGATGCCGCCGCCTTTGCGGGCTATTTCCTCGTAGGTGGCGCCGGCTAAGCGTTGTTCGTATTCCGCGGCTCGGCTGGCGGGGAAAATCAGGTGCGTGTGGGAATCGACGAAGCCGGGAAGGACGACGCGTCCGGCGAGATCGAGTTTTTCAGCGCGGCGTGCGGCGCGGAGCTTTTCGATGCGGCGGCGCGGGCCGATGGCGGCGACGCGATCTTCACGTACGAGAATGGCGCCGTCGCGGATGATGCCGAGTTCAGCGAGGGATTTTCCCCGGCGGGGAACTGGGCCGCGGAGAGTCAACAGCTGCGAGCAGCCGGTGATTAACCAGTCGGGCATGGGCGACTGCATACTAACGCCGGGAGGGAGGAAAAGACTACAGCGGATGTGATGGGACGGCTAGGTCGTGCCGCTCTGATCCACGAATTGCTTAACCATGCTGAGGCTGAAACTGGCAGGATCCGATATCGCTGGATCTTGTTTTGCCCTTTCCAAAGCTAGGATGACCTTTTTCACATCGAGGGGCCGGCGGGAGAATGCAAGGTCACCAAGACACGTTGCTGCGGCCCAGCGGATCAAGACCTCGGGCGAAGTTAGTTTCGTTAGACACTGATCCTGCACCCACTTCGTGTCTTCGTCAAATTGTGCAGCTGAATAGAGAGCTTTGGCAACGGTCTGTGGATCATCGCTCTCAACGTCTTTTCTCAACTGCTTCCTTTCGATCAGGTACACACGCTCATATTTGCGATCGCTCATGATGATATCTCCGTCGTCTGCGAGACGACGTGCCCTACGCTTTCGCGGCTTGCGCCGAGTAGGCCGGAACGAAAACATTGCTGACGAATGACTCGAGCGTGGTCTGGGTCGTGTTCTTGCTTGAGCGTTGCTCCAGCGGCGTGATTAGTCCGGCGTTGCCGCCTTTCCACATTTCGATCACGAGCGCGGCGGTTTTCTTTGGCAAACCCATTTGCACGAGCGCAGGCTCCAGCATCAGAAAGGGTACCTGCATGTAGGAAAGTTTCGGTTTGCCGATGGCATTGCCTACGACCGCGGCGGCCTCTTTCATCGAGATGTCGCGCTGGCCGTGGAGCTCCTGAGTCCCACTGCCGGAAAAATCGCGCGAAGCGAGGCGGGTGGCGGCGTATTCGCCGATATCCTTGGTGGCAATCCACGGCATCGCCATATCGGCTTTCAAACCTCCCGGCAGGATTCCCATGGAGCGCAGCGGCGCGATGCTCATCAAGAGATTTTCCATGAAGTAGGCGGCGCGCAGATGGAGCACGTTGAGCCCGGCGATGCGATTCAGTTTTTGTTCCAGATTGTGCAGGCCGACGATGGGGCCCGTCTTTTCCGCGTGTTGCGCGCCGATGCTGCTGAGGCTTACGACGTAAGGCACGCGCGCGTTCGCGATAGCGGCGGCGTAGGTGTCGGAAACTCGCTCCTGATGCGCGCGCAGATCTTCCTGCGAGATATCCTCGGGAACCAGCAGATAGACGGCTGTGGCGCCGTCAAAAGCTTTCGTCATGGATGCGGGGTCTTCGACGTTGGCGACGAACGCTTCGGCGCCTTTTTGAACGAAAGGCTCGAGCTTTTTCGCGTCGCGCCCGACCGCACGGACTTTCTCGCCTTTGGCAAGTAGCGCTTCCGCTGCGGGCTTGCCTGTGTGTCCGGTTGCTCCTGTGACGACGATCATTTCGTGCTCCTCGAGATTGCAAAGCCGCAGCGCAGTCTCGCTGTCATTATTCGGACTGCCGGATGACAGCATTTTTGCGTGCGAGATATTGCTTCGGCGATCTGTTTTTGGATAGTGCTCGCTCTTTACGTCGAAAAAAGCGGCAGCAAGCTGCCGCACTCCCAGAAAAAGTTACGGCATCGGGATTTTTACGCCGGACTTTTTTGCGAATTGGATGGCTTCTTCGTAGCCGGCGTCCACGTGGCGGGCTACGCCGATTCCAGGATCATTCGTAAGGACGCGCTGGATTCGTTCGCCCATTTCTTTTGAGCCGTCCGCGACTGTGACTTGGCCCGCGTGCAGCGAGTAGCCGATGCCGACTCCGCCGCCATTGTGAATCGAGACCCAGCTGGCGCCGCTCGCGGTATTGAGCAGGGCATTGAGCAGCGGCCAGTCGGCGACGGCGTCCGAGCCGTCTTTCATTTTTTCGGTTTCGCGATAGGGCGAAGCGACCGAGCCGCAATCGAGATGGTCGCGGCCGATCACGACGGGGCCTTTCAGTTCGCCGCGCGCGACGAGATCGTTGAGCGCGACGCCGAAGCGATCGCGTTCGCCGTAGCCGAGCCAGCAGATGCGCGCGGGCAGGCCCTGAAAACGCACGCGTTTTTGCGCGAGTTTGATCCAGCGCGAGAGAATTTCGTCGTGCGGAAACATTTCGAGGACGAGCTGGTCGGTGCGATGAATGTCCGATGGTTCGCCGGAAAGGGCGGCCCAGCGAAAGGGGCCGCGGCCTTCGCAGAAAAGCGGGCGAATGTAGGCCGGCACGAAGCCGGGAAAATCGTAGGCGTTCTTCACGCCCTGTTGAAACGCGAAGGTGCGGATGTTATTGCCGTAATCGAAAGTGACCGCGCCCATTTTTTGCAGTGCGAGCATGCCTTCCACATGGCGCGCGATGGAATCGAGCGAGTGCTTTTCGTAGGCCGCTGGATCATTCTTGCGAAGCTCGGTGGCTTCTTCGACATTGAGGCCTTGCGGAATGTAGCCGCCGATGGGGTCGTGCGCGCTGGTTTGGTCGGTAAGCAAGTCGGGAAGGATGCCGCGGCGAGCGAGTTCGGGAATTACGTCGGCGCAATTGCCGACGAGGCCGACGGAAGTGGCTTCTTTTTTGCGCACGGCATTTTTTAGGATGCGCAGCGCTTCGTCGAGGTCGTTGACCATCACGTCGCAGTAGCCGGTCTTCACGCGGCGTTTGATGCGTTCGGGGTCAACGTCAATTCCGAGGAATGCCGCGCCGTTTAGCGTGGCGGCGAGAGGCTGCGCTCCGCCCATTCCGCCCATGCCGCCGCTGACTACTAATTTTCCGGCGAGGTCGCCGCCGAAATGCTGGCGCGCGGCTGCAGCGAAAGTTTCGTAGGTGCCCTGCAGGATTCCTTGCGAGCCGATGTAAATCCAGCTGCCGGCGGTCATCTGGCCGTACATCGTCAGGCCGGCGCGATCGAGTTCGTCGAAATTTTTCCAATCGCTCCAGTGGCCGACGAGATTGGAATTGGCGATCAGGACGCGCGGTGCGTACGTGTGCGTGCGAAAGATTCCGACGGGCTTGCCGGATTGGACCAGGAGAGTTTCGTCATTTTCGAGCGAACGAAGCGAGGCGACGATGGCGTGGTAGGCATTCCAATTGCGAGCGGCTTTGCCGCGGCCGCCGTAGATGATCAGTTCTTCCGGCTTTTCGGCGACTTCCGGATCGAGGTTGTTCATCAACATGCGCAGGGCGGCTTCCTGCTGCCAGCCCTTGCACGAAAGAGCGGAGCCGCGCGGGGCGCGGACAGGTTGGTAGCCAGCGGCTTCTTCGGTGGCTAACTTGGACATTTGCGTTTCTCCCGTGGCTATCTTAGCGCAGTCGGCGGCGACGGGGCGAGTAACGAAACAGCAGAACTCAGAGCGGCGTAACGAGAAGCACGGCAAGTACGTCAAAGCTGAAACACAGAGTGCACGGAGGAATGCGGAGTGCACGGAGACGTGTTGCGCGAACGAGGAGCAGGGTGGTGTGTGAAGGCGGCCCAATCGCGTTGCGCGGCGGTTTCCTATACGTTAGAGTTGCAGAAGCCCACATGGACTACTCCTCGCTGAACAAATTTTTCCTCGAAGCGGTTGATCGCCACGCAAATCCGAAGGCGCAGATTTACAAGACGGCCAAGGGCTGGGAATCCGTATCGGCGCAGGAAATGCTGCGGCGCGTGGCGGGGCTGTCGAAGGCGCTCGGCGAACTGGGAATCGGCGCGGGGGACCGCGTTGGACTACTTGCGCCGAACTGCCCGGAATGGCATGTCGCGGATTTCGCGATTACTGGATTGGGCGCGGCTAGCGTACCGGTTTATTTCAATGAATCGGCGGACCGGCTGGTTTACATCCTGAACGATTCGGGCGCGCGCATCGTGTTTACCGCGGGAGAAGCGCAAGCGCGGAAAATTGCGGAGGCGCGCGAGCGGATGCCGGCGCTCGAACACGTGATTTCGGTGGCGCCACCTGCGGACCTGCGCGGCGACATTCTCCGTTACGAAACTTTGATTGCGACGGCGAAAGACGCCGATGTAGCGGAGTACCGGCGACGTTCGGCGGAGGTTGTCGGCGGCCAGCTGGCGACAATTATTTACACTTCCGGGACAACTGGCGAGCCCAAAGGCGTGATGCTGAACCATTCGAACTTGAGTTCGAATGCGATGGATTCGATCAAGGCGTACGAGTTTCTGCCGGGAGACGTCGCGCTGGAATTTTTGCCGCTGGCGCACGTGTACGAGCGGACGGTGGGTTACGCATATTTATTTCGCGGAGTTTCGATTGCGTACGTGGCGGCGATCGAGGAAGTGGCGCAGGCGATGCTTGAGGTGCATCCGACGACTTCGGCTGCGGTGCCGCGATTCTTCGAGAAGATGTACACCAACATCCTGGACAAAGGCCATCACGAGACTGGATTGAAGCGCAAGATTTTCGATTGGGCGCTGCACGTGGCGGCAGAGGCGGTACCTTGGCGCGCTTACGGAAAAGACGCGTCCGCCGGTTTGAAATTGCGTTGGAGCATCGCGGACCGATTGGTGTATTCGAAAATCCGCGCGGGATTGGGCGGGCGGATTCGGTCGTTCTGTTCAGGTGGCGCGCCGCTAGCGCCAGAGCTGGCGGAATTTTTCTGGTGTCTGAACGTGCCGGTGTATCAAGGTTACGGTTTGACGGAGACGGCTCCGGTGCTTACGGCGAATGTGCCTAGCGCGAATAAGGTAGGGACGGTGGGGCGTCCGATCCCGCAAGTCGAGCTGCGCATCGCGGAAGATGGCGAGATTCTGGCGAAGGGGCCGAACGTGATGCAAGGCTACTACCGGAAGCCGGATGCGACGCGCGAGGTGTTGAGCGAGGATGGCTGGTTCCGCACGGGAGACATCGGAAGAATTGATCAAGACGGCTATCTGATCATCACCGACCGCAAGAAAGAATTGTTGAAGACGGCGGCGGGGAAATTCGTCGCGCCCGCGCCGATTGAAAATTTGCTGAAGACTTGCCCTTACATCACGAATGCGATCGTGGTGGGCGACAAACGGAAATTTGTGTCGGTGCTGATCGTGGTGAATTTTGCGGCGATCGAAGCCGAGGCGAAAAAACAGGGGCACGATTATGTGGGGCCTTCGCAGGCGGTTGCGGATCCGTGGGTGCGCGATTTGATTTCGCGCGAAGTGGAGCGGTTGACGGCTTCGCTGGCGCAATACGAGAAGCCGAAGCGATTTGCGCTTTTGGAGCAGGACTTCACGTATGCGAGCGGCGAACTGACCTATACGCTGAAAATGAAGCGGCGGGTGATCGAACAGCGTTATCAGGATTTGATTGCGCGGCTTTATGCGGATGTGGAAGAGCCGCGGCCGCAGCACCTGGCGTGAAACCGGACGGTGCTGCGCGGCGTTACAATGAATTGTGGGAGCATCCATGCCTGACCAATTGATGATTGCCGGCCGCACGTTTAATTCGCGGCTGATCGTGGGGACAGGGAAATATCGCAGCTTCGCGGAAATGCGGCGAGCGCACGAGGCGTCCGGCGCGGACATGGTGACCGTGGCGGTGCGGCGCGTGAATCTGACGGACAAATCGAAAGAATCGCTGCTCGATTACATTGACCGCAAGAATTTCTTTATTTTGCCGAATACCGCGGGATGTTATACGGCGGATGAAGCGGTGCGCACGGCGCGGCTGGGTCGCGAAGTCGGTTTATCGGAGTGGGTGAAGCTGGAAGTGATCGGCGACCAGCAGACTTTGTTTCCGGATACGGAGCAATTGATCAGCGCGACGAAAACTTTGGTGGCGGAAGGCTTCATCGTGCTTCCTTATACCAATGACGATTTGATTGCGGCGCGGAAATTGATCGATGCCGGCGCGGCAGCGGTGATGCCTTTGGGAGCGCCGATTGGTTCCGGCATGGGAATTCAGAATGTAGCGAATTTGAGGATTTTGCGCGAGCGGATTACGGAAGTGCCGTTGATTGTAGATGCGGGCGTGGGTACGGCTTCTGACGCGGCGCTGGCGATGGAATTGGGGGCGGATGGCGTCTTGATGAATACGGCGATTGCCGAGGCGCAGGATGCTGTGTTGATGGCTGAGGCGATGGGGTCGGCCGTGGATGCCGGGCGGAAGGCGTTCTTGGCCGGACGCATCGAAAAGAAATTGTATGCTGCGGCTTCGAGCCCGCTGCACGGCGTTGTGAGGTAAGTAGCACGACGTTACTGCAGGCGCGTGTGCCACCGCGAAGTCGAACCCTCCGCGCTGTAACCCGACAAGCGAGATTGTCATTCCGAGGGCGAAGTTGGCCCGAGGAACCTGCTTTTTCTGACGTTCGAGCGAAAAGCAGATCCCTCGCTGCGCTCGGGATGACACTCCCGACTTCTGCAACTCAGCAAGGCAAAGATCTTGCCGTGACATCGATGGCGGTGGACGCCGCTACAAAATCAAATTCACCTGAACAGAACGTGCCAGAGGATGTCCACTAGCGCGTGGACGATGGCGGCTGGGAACAGTGATTTGGTTTTCATCCAGGTGTGGCCGTAGAAGAGGCCGGCGATTGTGGCTAGCGCTACGTACTTCCAGTTGGGGGAGGGTGCGTGGAATATATGCGACAGGCCGAAGATTACTGAGGCCAGGATCAAGCCGGCCCACTGATTTTTGAAGGTGTGCTGAAAAAGATTCTGCAGGATTCCGCGAAAGAGAAATTCCTCGGGCCACGCCGTAAAAAATAAAATGCCGATGACGGTGAGAGGCAAGGAACGCAGGCGCGTGGTGGATGGGTCGTAGGTGAGGAAACCGATGTGGATGCCGATGGCTACGGCGATGACCGTGAAAATGCCGAAGTGGATGAGCACGTTGCCCGCGAAGCCGCGCCGCCATTCGATCGCGTAGCCCACTCCTTCCATACGGCGCAACAGCGCGAAGGCCGCTACGCCCGTGCTGAGCGCGAGAAGGATGGTGAGCGTATGCGTCAATTGCTGGGGATACGGGAACAGGCGGTACATCCCGCGGAATTCGACCGGGAGCCAGATGATTATTGCGGCGGCGTAATCCGCCCACGTGCCCGGAGGTTTTCCGGCGCTGCTTGCGACTAACAGTGCAGGCAGCACCGCGTACGCCGCACCGATCAGCGCCATTTTCCAATTCGTCGTGACGCCGATGGTGTAAATCAGCACGGCGAAGAGCGGAATCAGCGGGGCGAGAACGCCGCCGTGTTCGCCGAGCGATTGGCGGGCCTGCTCGAGAACGCTGGGCGCTGCTAGAAACAATTCGAACGCGAAGAGCACGGCCGCGACTCCTAGCGCCAGCGCGAATGCGCGGCCTCCGTAGCCGAGGCGCATCCCGAAAAATCCAGCGAGGATGACGATCGCGGCCCAGATGCCGGCGGCGGTCGGCAGATTCATTTGCCAAGATCTCGAGCTTGTTGCCATCGCGAAGGATTTTACTGAACTGTTGGGCGTTCGCGAAGCGCGTCCGTCTCGCGAACTTGAGAGTTTCGGTGCGGCGATACTTGTGCGATTCTGGTGCAGCTCAAAACTGCATGGCGGCGCCTTCCAAACAGGGACGACTGGCTTACATTGATTGGCTGCGCGGGTTTGCCTGCGTGGCTATGTTCGAGGTCCATTCCTACGATTCGTGGCTGAATGCTTCCGCGCGCCAGACGCACTTCTTCAAGTGGTCGCAGCTTAGCGGGACGCTTCCCGCGCCACTTTTTCTTTTTCTTGCCGGGGTTTCCTGCGCGCTGGTGACGGACAAGTCGCGGAAGAAGGGAATTCCGCCGAACCAGATCATGCGGACGATGATTTTGCGCGGACTGGAAATTCTGGCGCTGGGTTATCTTTTTCGATTGCAGGAATATTTGTTGGGGCTGCCCTGGGCGCCGTGGACCGACCTGCTGCGCGTGGACATTTTGAACACGATCGGGCTTTCGATCGTGTTGGTGGCGATTGTTTGCCGGTTGACGCAATCGCGGGCTGCGAATATCGCGCTTGCTTTGGCGGCGACGGCGGTAATTGCATTGGCTACGCCCGCGCTATACACCACCTGGCGGCCGAGCTGGTTGCCCTGGTATCTCGAGTCGTACATCAACGGAGTGCACACGCTGAACGCGCCACAGCCTTGGCTGTTTCCAGTTTTTCCGTGGGCTGGGTTTACGTTTGCGGGGCTGGCGCTTGGATTTTTTCTTTTTGGCGATTGGGCGACGCGGAATGTCGCTCAGGCGGTTGGTTTATTGGGCGCGGCAGGCGTTGCGATGTTTTATCTTGCGGGCTGGCTGGATGCGCGGCCTGCGCAGATGTTTTCTGTGTACGACTACTGGCATACCAGTCCTAACTTTTTTCTCGCGCGCGTGGGAATCATGATGATTTTGTTTCCGGTGAGCTACTGGTGGTGCCGGTGGGTGGTCGCGCGGATTCCGTTTAGCCCTGTGGTGCAGCTGGGGCAGACTTCGCTTTTGGTTTATTGGGTGCACATCGAGTTTGTGTATGGACGATTTTCGATTTTGCGGAAAAACATGGAGACGATTCCCGTGGCTACGCTTGGCTTTTTGATTGTTACGGCGGGGATGGTGATCTTGTCCGTTGCGCGGACGCGGATGAAGGGGCATGGGGCGGAGATGACGGCGTGGTTTCGGCGTGCTTTGCGGCCGGCGGCGGAGAGTTAGCGCTTTCCTTGCGGCTGGAAATGCAGGTTCTAAGGCAAAAGATTTAACACAGGGGGCACAGAGTAACGGCGGAGGGCACGGAGAAGTGCGTGTTGGCGGTGGGTTTGGTGCTCGTCGCTTAGAACGAGGCGTCTTGTGGGCGACGGTTACTTGGCGAGGCTTGCCTCGCCTGGAAGAATTGTGACGGGGTTGGCTTGGGACGGCGGCAGCAAGCTGCCGCACTCCCAAATGATCTTTGCCGCTGGCGACCTCGTGCTCTCACTATGGAATTCGGTGTGGGCGGCGCTTGGGCCGATGGTCTCGTTATTGCGATGAGCAGGGTTGTTGTTGCTGCGCTGGATGCGCGGGGTCGGCGGGACGTGGCTGGGTTTTGAAGATGTGTTCGCCGGGGCGGGCGAGGCCCATATTTTCGCGGGCTATGCATTCGATGGTGGCGGGATCGGTTTTTAGATCTTTCACGTGGGTTTGCAGGGCTTGATTTTCTTTGTCGAGCTGATTGATTTGTTGCTGGATTTTGCGGGCTTCTACCTGCGAGCGATGCATGGCCAGGACGCCGTGTGTGCCGAAGATGTCCTGCAGGAGCAGCAGCGCAAAGCCGGCTACCAGGAACCAATTCATGTTGCGGCGGAAAAAGCTGCCGAGTTGCTCGCGGAAACTTTCGCGCGGACTCTCGGCGGCGGTAGCGGATGCGGCCGGCGCGGCTTGGCGCGCTTTCGATCGCCGGGTTTTTGTTTGCCGCTTCTTCATTTTGTGATCCACGCGCGCGCGTCCTCTGCCAATTTTTCCGCGGCAGCGGGCTTCGCGGCTTCGGTGTAAATCCTCACGACTGGCTCGGTGCCCGAAGGGCGCATCAAGACCCACGAGCCGTCGTCAAAAATCAATTGCAATCCGTCGGTACGGTCGGTCTTTGCGACCTTGCGTCCCGCGAATTCGCTGAAATTTTCGCGCAAGCGCTCCGGCAGCTTCGCCTGCGTTTCCGCAGGGAGATGCAGGTTCATGCGAATCGGCCAGTATTCGCCGCCGACCTTGCGGAAAAGTTCGCGCAACTGCTCGCCGAGCGAAGCGCCGCGCGCCGCAATCATTTCCGCTACGAGCAGGCAGGCGAGGATGCCGTCCTTTTCCGGAAGATGGCCGCGGATGGTCATGCCCGCGCTCTCTTCGCCGCCGAGCGCAATCTTATCCTCGCGGAGCAGCGGACCGACATACTTAAAACCGACGGGCGTTTCGTAAACCTTAACGCCGTGCAGGCGCGCGACGGCGTCGAGCAAGTGCGTGGTGGCCACGCTGCGCTGCGCGCCGAGTTTCCAGCCGCGCGTTTCGAGCAGGTAATCGAAAACCAGGCCGAGAATGTGGTTGGGCTGGACGAATGAGCCGTCGCGATCGAGGATGCCGAAGCGGTCGGCGTCGCCATCGGTGGCGAGGCCGGCGAGGGCTTTCTTTTCGATCACCACCTTTTTCAGCGGCTTGAGATTTTCTTCGGAGGGATCGGGGCCGGAGCCGTCGAAAAGGACGTCGCGCTTGGTGCGAATGGATTCGACGGTCATGCCGTGGTCGGTGAGGATGCGATCGAGCCAGCCCGCGCCGCAACCGTGGACGGCGTCATAGGCGAAATTGCCTTTGGCTTTGGTAAGCGCGTCGAAGCGAATCATTTTTTCGAGTTGCGCGAAGTATGGCGCGCGCGGGTCGAGCCGCTCGAAGTCGTCCGCCATTTCCTGGAAGGGAGTTTCGTCATCGGGCAACGCAGCGGCGCGTTTTTCGATGTCTTTCGTAATTTCCGGAAGAGCCGGGCCGCCATCGGGGCCTGAAAATTTCAGGCCGTTGTATTCGGCGGGGTTGTGGCTGGCGGTGATGTTGACGCCGCCATCGAGTTTATTGTGGATGATGGCGTGAGCGAGGACGGGAGTCGGCGTCGGTTCCGGGCAGAAGACGATGCGGCAGCCGTTTTTGCGCAGAACGGTGGCTGCAGTGCGCGCGAATTCTGGCGAAAAGAATCGTGTGTCGTGTCCGACTATGAGCTTCGGGGACTTTTTGCCCGCGCTGACGTGGCCTGCGACTGCGGTGGAAGCTCGGCGGACGCCGGGGAAGGTGAAATCGTCGGCGATCACGCCGCGCCAGCCGGAGGTGCCGAAATGGATCGTTTGTTTCGTCACGGGCGACTATTGTATCTTGGCCTCCAAAACAAACTTACGAAAGAACTGGGCGAGTCGCAAGAGTAAAGGCGCTTGGCGGGATTTGATGACGGATAAAATTGTGGTTTTGGTGATGTGCGGATCGCGGAAAGAGGCGCGGAAGATTGCGCGGGTGTTGGTCGAGAGGCGGCTGGCGGCTTGCGTTAATGAGATCGGGGCGCCGGTGAGGTCGGTTTATCGTTGGAAGGGCAAGATGGAGACGGCGGAGGAGTTTTTGCTGGTGATTAAGACTACGAAGAGGCGGTTTGCGGCTTTGCGGGCGGCGATTGTTGAACTGCACGGCTACGATGTGCCGGAGATTATTGCTTTGCCGGTGGTGGAGGGCTCGCGGGCTTATTTGGATTGGATTGCGGGGTCGGTCAGGACGCGCGATCGTTGATCGCTGCGCCTGAAATCGAAGAGAGATCCCTCACTTCGTTCGGGATGACAAACGTTCCCGCTTCGTCTCGATTGAAGTTAAATTTTGGCTAGGGCTTGGTCGAGGTCGGCGATCAGGTCTTCTACGTCTTCGATGCCTACTGAGAGGCGGACTAGGCCTTGCGTGATTCCGATTTGCATTTGGATGTCTGGCGGGATGGATGCGTGGGTCATGAGCGCGGGCAGCGAGATCAGGGTTTCGACGCCGCCCAGGCTTTCTGCCAGCGAGCAGAGCTTGACGTGATTGAGGAAATTTTTTGCGGCGTCGAGTGACCCGAGGTCAAAAGAAATCATGCCACCGAAGCCGCGCTGCTGTTTTTTTGCGATTTCGTGCTGGCGATGCGACGCCAGGCCGGGATAAATCACATATTTCACTTTTGGATGGTTCTCCAAGTGCTTCGCGACGGCCATCCCATTCGAATTGTGGCGATCCATGCGGACCGCGAGAGTCTTCACACCGCGCGAAACCAGAAAACAATCCATCGGAGCGAGGCCAGCGCCGGCGGAGCGTTGCACGAAATAGATTTTCTCGGCTTGGTCCTGCGCGCTGACGATTACGGCGCCGCCGGTGCAATCACTGTGCCCGTTCAGGAACTTGGTCATCGAGTGGACGACGATGTCCGCGCCAAGCGCGAGGGGCTGCTGGAGGTAAGGGCTTAGGAATGTATTGTCCACGACGACCATCAGCTTTTTGCTGTGCGCGAGCTTGGCGATGGCGGCGATGTCCGTGACGATCATCGTCGGATTCGTCGGCGTCTCAACGTAAATCATGCGTGTGCTGGGCTTGATTGCCTGCGACACTTTGTCGAGCTGCGAAGTATCCACGTAGCTGAATTCGATGCCGAACTGCACCAGGAGTTGAGTGGTGAGGCGGAAGACGCCGCCGTAAACCGCTTGCGACAGAATGACGTGGTCGCCGGGACGCAGCAGCCGGAAAACAGAATCAATTGCAGCCATTCCCGAAGTGAAAACGTAAGATGCATGGCCGCCTTCGAGTTTCGCGATAGTGCGCTCGAGAGCTCTTCGATTGGGATGGGCCGTGCGGGCATAATCGTAGCCTTTGCTTTTGCCCATGGCTTCGATCACGTAGGTGGACGTCTGATAGATGGGCGCGACAATCGCGCCGGTGAGCGCGTCCGGTTCCTGGCCCACGTGGATCGCATCGGTGGAAAAGCCCATCTGGTTCCTCCTGAAATGTTTCGTGGCCGTGTTCGGGCCATGCGCTGTGTCCATTTCGGGACAGCCGCGCCGGAAATCGTTGTCGAAGCCTTCTATAATTTTCTGCGAAGGCGGGAGACGTCTCATCGATCCGCGCGCATTGGCGGAATCGAATCTCAATCATACTTCAGACGGATGCTGCTATGACATCGAACGGCGTGCCGAGAGACCTAAGATGCAAAGAGCGGATAGGAGAGAGAAATCGGATCGCGCGCTGAGAGGGACGTACGCGACTACGACAGTAGTTGCGAAAACGTGCGGAAGCGCGTGGCGAACTGTGGGACTTGAGAGACGCGTCCAATCGGAGTACAAGGGAAGTGCATGGATGCCGCCACCATCCGCCGGGGAATTCACTCAGAGTGCGCGCTCGCAGCATTCTTGGCAATTGGATTGCTTTGCGGCAATCCTTGTTCCGCTCAATCGAACAATACGGATAAGTCTGGCGAGCAGAGCCAGCCAGCTCCGAAAGACGACAAGCCCACCACGAAAGATGACAAGTCGGCGACTCCACACACCACGCGGCTGAAAATCAACGTTACAAACAGTGAAGATAAACCGGTTGGGAACGCGAGCGTCTACGTGCGCTTCAACGAAGCCGGCGGCTTTCTGCATCACGATAAGCTCGCCGAATTGAGCTTCAAGACGAACCAAGATGGATCGGTGAAGGTGCCTGCGGTCCCGGCCGGAAAAATTATGATTCAGGTGATCGCGAAAGGCCTGCACACTTACGGCAAGTGGTACGACATCGCAGACGAGACGGCCACGATTGATATCAAGCTTGAACCGCCTCCGCATTGGTACTAAGTTCCGCCGCTGAGATTTTTCCCGTGTGCTCCGCCATTTTTTTATTTTCTTGCCGGCGTGTAGTACTGCACTGAAATTGTGCAAAGAGGATTTTTGCAGCGAATTGCTGAGAGATTCCAATTTTGCGGCTCCCTTTTCCACACGGTTTTCAACAGAACTGTTGAAAACTTTCACGAAGTATTCATCTTTCTTGCGTGGATTGTTGTGCGAGTGGTTTCAAAAATGCGTTGCAGAAAGAATTTAGTTCTCCTGATGTTCGGCGAAGCGTTCGTTCAATTTTGAGAAAATCTCGCCCGTGCGATTTAAGCCGACTGGATGCATCGTCTTGCAGCCGCGTGATAATATTTGCTTGCCCTACCGGAAATGCTCGCGGCTCCGATGAAAAAATTAATTCTCAACGCCGACGACTTTGGCATGACGCGTGGTGTGAACGAAGGGATTGTGCGCGCACATCGCGAGGGAATTCTGACCAGCACGACGTTGATGGCGAACGGCGAATCGTTTGACGACGCCGTGGAGCGCGTTCGCGCGAATCCAGAGCTGGGAGTCGGGTGCCACCTTGTGCTGGTAGGCGGCAAATGCGTGGCGCCACGGGAAAGCGTCGCTTCGCTTGCGGACGCCAATGGCACTTTGCCGGATTCGCTGCCGCTTTTTGTGGCGAGAATCAGCTCGGGCATGATACGCGGCGAAGAAATTGAACGAGAACTACGCGCTCAAATTGGCAAAATTCGGGCTACGGGAATCGAGCCGACGCATTTGGACACGCACAAACATGCGCACGCTCATCCGCGGGTGATGGAAATCTTGGGAAAAGTCGCGAAAGAATGTGGAATCACGCGGGTGCGCAAGCCGATCGAAGACCTTCGCGATTCGTGGGAGACGAGCCGGGCGGGCGGCCACGCAATTTCGCTGCAAATTCTGGCCGCGGGGGCTGTGCGTGCGATTGCACCGCGGTTCACCACGATATCCAAGAAGTACGGGCTGCTGTACCCGGATCATTTTCTGGGTTTAGCTACAACGGGACGACTCGGGCCGGCATTGTTGCGTGGCATAATCGCCACAGTTGGCGACGGAAGCACCGAGATCATGCTGCATCCGGGGATTTGCGACGCGGATTTGGCGCGGTCGGGCTCGCGTCTGCAGAAGCATCGAGAGGACGAGCTGCAAGGGCTCCTGGACCCCAGCGTAAAAAGTGCAATTACGGAACGCGGGATTCGCTTAATCAGCTATCGGGAGTTAAACTGACGTTATGCGGGAGCACTCAGGCATGCCGCCGCGTTACTCCGTGGTGGTACCTTTCCACGACGAACAAGAAAGCGTCCGCGAACTGCACAGCCAGTTGAGCGCGATTATGACCGGACGCTTTGATCCGGTGGAATTTGTCTACGTGGACGATCAAAGCTCGGACGCGACGCCACAGATTCTCGCGCAAATCGCCGAAGAAGACCCTCGTGTCGCCGTGCTGCGTCTAAAACGCAACTACGGGCAGACGACCGCGCTCGCCGCCGGATTCGATTACGCATCCGGGGACATCATCATCTCGATGGACGGGGATTTGCAGCACGATCCCGCGGATATTCCCACGCTACTCGAGACGCTCAATACGACGGGATGCGATATCGTCAGCGGCTGGCGACAAAAGCGAGTGGATAATTTTATTTTGCGACGGGTGCCTTCGCGCATCGCCAATTGGATGATGGCCAAGCTGTCTGGAGTAGACATCCACGATTTTGGAACGACGTTTAAGGTTTACCGCCGCGAGACTATCAAGGACGTTCCGCTGTATGGCGAGATGCACCGGTTCATTCCCGCGTTGGCAGCGTGGAACGGTGCGAAGATCGTGGAAGTTCCCATCCGCAACATCGTGCGGCCGGGCGGGAAGTCCCATTATGGGATTTCGCGCACGCTGCGGGTTTTCTTTGACATCATCACCATTCGATTCCTGATGCGCTACATGACGCGACCGCTGCACTTCTTCGGGCCGCCGGGTTTGCTGGGGATGTTCGCGGGCGGCGGCATCCTGGCGTTCTTATTGCTCGAGAAAATCTTCTCGCAAGCGTCGATATTCGTGCAGCACGGGCCGCTGTTAGTGCTTGGCATGATGCTGTGCCTCTTCGGGGTACAGTTGCTCGCAGTGGGGCTGGTGGGCGAGCTGCTGATGCGGACACACTTTGAATCGCGCGAGAACCCGATGTACCGGGTAGAGCGCCTGCTGGGAGCGCCGCGCGTTGCGGGAGAAGCCATCGCAGCGACTGAAAATCCCCTTGTTGCCCGAAGGGCGAGTCGCTAAGGTAGTTTTAGATGTCGGCTGGGGGAATTGAAATGGCTGGAACGGCAGTCCGCACCCGAAACTTGCCGCTATTTTCTCGCAAGGAACCTGCTCCTATTTTTTCTCTGCCTTCCAACGGACCATTCATTCCTCCCATGTTTGACATTAGACCGCTGACGGTAGCGATCTTGCTTGAATACAGCGCGAACCGTTAGCCGGTCAGCTCGCGATAGGGAGGACTCATATGGAACTAAGAAGAGATATTTCATCATCTGTGCCGCAATTCTCGAAGGTTTTTAAGGCGACGTTGGCGTGCTTGCTCCTGGCCGCGCTTGCCTGGGCTGGTGGAGATCCATGGAAGTCCAAGCCGTATCAGCAGTGGGACGCGAACGATGTGAAGAAAGTATTCAGTGACTCACCCTGGAGCAAGGTAGTTCAAATTTCTGCGACCTGGAAGCCCGCGCAAAGCAGTGAGGGGTCGGCTCCAGCAGAACCTCAGAGCAGCGGCGGCGGAGGTGCGAGGCCGGGCGGGGTGGGTGGCAGCGCGTCATCCAGCCAACCGAGCGCTCCCAGCCCCGGCCAGACGGGAGGAGCACCCGTGGCAACAAACGCCGAGGCTAGCTATGCCGTTCGCTGGATCTCGTCGCGAACAATTCGTGAGGCGGGATACCGCAATTCTGTGATAGAAGGGCGTCTGAAAGAGGACGAGGCCGAGAAGCAACTGGCAGTGCCGGTGGATACCTACGAGGTGTATCTCGGCGGGCCAGACATGACGCCGTTTCAATCCATGGATGACAAGACCGCGCAGGGCGCCGCAACCTTGACTGAAAAGAAGACAAAACAACATATTAGTGCCACGAAAGCGCAACTGGTGCATAGTGAGGACGGCAAAACGTTGCAAGGAATCGTATTCAGTTTCCCGAAACAAGCGGGCAACGGAGAACCCTCGATTTCGCCGAATGAGAAGTCGGTCGAATTCACCTGCGCCGCCGGGAAAGCGAAGATTCAAACAACTTTCGACCTTTCCAAGATGGAAGATTCGAAGGGGCGCGATATCTAGATACGTCTTCGTGCATTGCTCTCAAAGGAGTGAGCATAAAGCATGATTATGGCGCGACGGATCGGTGTAGCTTGCTTGGTGGTGGTGGCGATGGCGCTGGGGGCCAGCGCGCAGATGGGCATGCGCAACGCGCCGCAACTGCGCGGAATATTGAACCCCGTGGTTGGATCGGGCGGGCAGTATGAAGTTGCGACGGCCAAGGGCGAGAAGATGACGATGGAGATGGTCATCGTCGGCAAGGAATCGGTGGACGGCAAGGATGCCTACTGGTTTGAGAACACGATCTCCAGCGCGCAGATGGGCGGCGACATGATCACCAAGTCGCTCACCGTGGTGAACGGCTCGGACACCGCTGTCTCTCGCATCATCATGCAGATGCCGAACCGCCCGCCAATGGAAATGCCGGCTCAAATGGTGCAGATGCACGCACAGAAGCGACCCACCGACATTCGCAGCGACGCGGAAGATGTAGGCCCCGAATCGGTGACGACTCCCGCTGGAACTTTTGCGGCGGAACACTACAAAATGAAGGATGGCTCCGGCGACATGTGGATTGCGGCGAAGGCGGGTCCGTACGGTTTGGTGAAATTTCAGGGCAAGGACACGACGATGCTGCTGACCAAAGTGATCGCCGACGGCAAAGACAAAATCACGGGGACGCCGCAGCC
Source organism: Candidatus Acidiferrales bacterium (assembly GCA_049287725.1). Lineage (GTDB taxonomy): Bacteria > Acidobacteriota > Terriglobia > Acidiferrales > UBA7541 > Palsa-295. The sequence goes on from JBAQGJ010000064.1 coordinate 24,975, forward strand.
GTTTAACCCTATGATGTTCGGGCAGGACCAACAGCATCCGTAACGGCAGTCCTCTAGTTCCAGTGCTCGGAGGCGCTCCGGAAGTTTCGGAGCGCCTCTTATTTTTTAGCGGAGATGTTTCGGATTGCGTGGAGCGCTACACACTTGGGAGTGAAGCGACATGAGGCCAGCTGAAGAAAAATTCTTGCGGGCGCGGATTACGCATCGGGAAAACTTCGCGCCGGACCTTTGGAAAATCAAGCTGGACCCCGGCGCGGAATTCAATTTCGTGGCGGGACAATATGCGACGCTGGGCGTGGACACGGCGGTGAAAAAAGTCGAGCGGGCTTATTCGATCGTGTCGTCGCCGTATGAGCGCGAGATCGAGATTTTCTTCGAGCTGGTCGAGCAGGGCGAATTGACGCCGTTGCTGCACAAGCTGCAGGTGGGCGATGAGATGTTCATGCGGAAAATCGCCAAGGGGCGCTTCACGCTCGATTTGAAGAGCGGGCACCGCAATCATCTTTTGCTGGCGACTGTTACGGGCATTGCGCCTTACGTGTCTTACATCCGGACGCTATACGCCGATTGGAAGGAGAATCGCTTTCCTGCAGATTTGAAGCTGTACGTTATTCAGGGCGCGAGCCGGGAGTGGGAACTGGGTTATCGCGCGGAACTTGAGCGGATTGCTGCCGAGGCGCCGTGGCTTACGTACGTTCCGACGGTGAGCCGTCCATGGGAAGACGCCGCGTGGCACGGCGAGACCGGACGAGTGGAGGATTTAATTCGCAAGTACACCGATCGGTGGGCGCTGGATGCTGCGGACACCACCGGATATTTGTGCGGACATCCACAAATGATCGAGCTGGGAATGGGGATACTGCTGCGGCGCGGATTTGCCAAGCAATCGTTGCAACAAGAAGTGTATTGGGTTCCGGCAAAAAATCCCTGATTCTGACGGGCGCTTCGAGGGGCTTCTTAGCGCCCGCCAGTGAGGGAATCCGCAGCGAGCTAGTTCCTCGAGTCGTCACTCGCGGCGGCAACTTGTTCGATGGTGCTGGCGATGGCGCGAATCGGCGCGGAGACGTGCACGGTTTCGTCTTGGTCGTTGACGTCAACCACTACCGAACCACCTTGCTTGGTGACGACGACGTGCTGGCCGGGTTCCGTGACATCTACCAGAGTGACGTCGTCCGTCGCGCGCAGTTGATCGAGCGCGGCGCGGATGGTCGGCATCCATGGCTGCAGTTCCCTGGAGGCGTGCCCAAACTTGCGGCTGGGGACGAAATGCATCGTCATGGGAACCAGGGCCGCGGGCGCGAGCACGTAGACGTGGTGCGCTTCCGGCTGCCTTTCCACCACGTTCACTTCGATCATGCCTTCGCTGCAAATCAATCCAACGCCGGCAACAGTGACGCCTGCAATTCCGAGCATTACTTTTCCTAGCAGAATCATCGCAATCACCTCGCTTCGATCGAGTCCGAGTTAGTCCTGCGTATTGCGTGAATCCACCCACACGCGTACATGCTGGGTCGCGTCCTGGACCGTCACGAGAAGCGCATCGCCTTCTGCGCTCAGGGCCTGAAGCGCGGCGGCTACATCGAGTTCATTTTCTTTTGCCGTGGAGAGCAGCGCGTCCACCACTTTCATGGGGACGGTGACGTCCACTTTCTCGCCGCCCTTCGCGGTGTCGCGAACATGCACGATGAGGTTGCCATTGGATTTCGCGACGCGCACATCCTGATCCTTCTCTTTCACGGTTACGAATTCGTTGTCGGGGGCGGTGCGGATGGCGTCGAGGATGGCGCGGATGTCCACGTCGTTCAGATCGGCGTGGTTGATCGTGACGTGTCCATTGTGCAGCGAGCCTTTATTTACCGTGGGCAGGATTTTTTCCGCCATGGAAAGCGGGACATTCACGTTGACGCTCTCACCTTTCGCGGGATCCTCTACCTTGACGTGCAGATAGCGCTCCGGGGGTGCCGCGAGGAGCGGCATGGCCATGCCCGACACCATTGCAGCCGACAAAGAAACCACCGCTATTGATCGAAGGACTTTTCGCATTTTGGGGAAGCCTCCCGTGCTCTTCCTGCACGTATGTACGGAGGCGCAAGCGGAAATGTTCCGTGGATTATGGCGCGGATTGCGTCAGCAAGAGCGGCCAGGTTGATCTATCGGGCGCTTAGTCGCGCTGTGGCTTGAAGTAGACGGCAGCCAGGGGCGGCACGCGCAGTTTCAGGGACCATGGGCGGCCGTTCCACGGTATTGGTTCGGCGTTGACGCCGCCCGCGTTGCCTTTGTCGCTGCCTTCATAGTAGGCGGAGTCCGTGTTGAGTATTTCGCGGTAGTAGCCGGCCGACGGGACGCCGACGCGATATTCTTCGCGCAAAACGGGAGTGAAGTTGCAGACCAACACGATGAAGTTTTCGGCATTGCGCGCGCGACGGATGAAGGTGAGGATGCTGGCCGCGGCATCGTTGGCGTCAATCCATTCGAAGCCGGCCCACTCGAAATCCACTTCGAAGAAAGCGCGCTCGGTGGAATGCAGGCGGTTCAAATCGGCCAGCAGCCGCTGGATGCCGCGATGCCAGGGCGACTGTTCGAGCTGCCATTCCACGGCGCTCTCTTCCCAGAATTCGTCTCGTTGCGCGAGTTCGCTGCCCATGAAGAGAAGCTTCTTGCCGGGGTGAGAGTACATGTAGCCAAAGAGCAAACGGACGTTCGCGAATTTTTGCCAGTCGTCACCGGGCATCTTTTCGAGCAGGGTTCGCTTTCCGTGTACAACCTCGTCGTGCGAAAGAGGCAGTATGAAATTTTCCTGGAACGCGTAGATCATCGAAAAGGTGAGTTCGTTGTGGTGGTATTGGCGATAGAGCGGGTCGAGCGCGAAATAGCGCAGCGTGTCGTTCATCCATCCCATATTCCACTTCAGATCGAAGCCCAAGCCGCCGACGTAGGTGGGGCGCGAGACCGCCGGCCAGGACGTCGATTCTTCCGCAATCATTAGCGCGCCGGGGTGCCGGCTGTGCAGAACTTCGTTAAGGTGCTTCAAAAAACCGATGGCTTCGAGATTTTCGCGGCCGCCGAAGGGATTCGGAACCCATTCGCCGGGCTTGCGCGAGTAATCGAGATAAAGCATCGAAGCGACCGCATCCACGCGGAGTCCGTCAAGATGGTATTTGTCCAGCCAGAACAGCGCGTTCGAAAGCAGGAAATTCTGCACTTCGTTGCGGCCGTAGTTGAAGACCAGCGTGCCCCAATCGGGATGTGCGCCGCGCCGCGGGTCTTCGTGCTCGTAGAGGTGCGTTCCATCGAAATATCCCAGGCCGTGCGCGTCGCGGGGGAAATGCGCGGGCGTCCAATCCAGGATTACGCCGATATCTTCCTGGTGGCAGCGGTCCACGAAGTACATGAAATCGGCGGGCGTCCCGTAACGGCTGGTGACCGCGAAATATCCGGCAGTTTGATAGCCCCACGAAGCGTCCAGCGGATGCTCCATGATGGGGAGCAATTCGATGTGGGTGAAGCCCATGCGTTTGACGTAGGGAATCAGCTCGTCGGCGAGTTCGCGATAGGTCAGCCAACGATTTCCTTCTTCCGCTTTGCGCCGCCACGAACCCGCGTGCAGTTCGTACACCGTCATCGGCGAGTGCAGCCAATCGCGCAGGGCGCGCGAGTCCATCCACGGGCGATCCTTCCACTCGTAGCCGTCAATGTTGCGGACCACCGAAGCGTTCTTCGGCCGCACTTCGGCTGAGAATCCGTACGGATCGGATTTCAGTCCAAGATAATTTCCAAAGCGGCCGAGAATTTCGAATTTGTACAGCTCTCCCTCATCCAGGCCGGGGATGAAGATTTCCCAGATGCCGCTTTCACCGCGATGGCGCATCGGATCCACGCGTCCGTCCCAGTAATTGAAATTGCCGACCACACTGACGCGTTTCGCATTAGGCGCCCAGACGGCGAACTGCACGCCGCGAACCCCGGCGACTTCGCGGACGTGCGCGCCCAATTTTTCGTATTTCAGGTAGTGCGTGCCTTCGCCGGAAAGATACAAATCATATTCGGTGAGCACGGGTGGGAACGCGTAGGGATCGAGAGTTTCGAGCACGTTGCCGTCGCTGAATCGAATGCGCAGGCGATACGCGGTAGGCGGCACCACATCGCCTGCCGCAACGCCGAAAGCAGGCGCGGGGACGACGGCTTCGAATAGCCCCTCCGGATGCAGGCGGGATGCAGCGTAGGTTTCCTTGTTTTTGCTTCCAATCACAGTCACTTCCGTGGCGTTGGGACGGAAGACGCGGATCGCCAGCGCGCGCTGTCCGTTCATGGTGATCCAGTGGGGGCCGAGAATCGCGAAGGGATCGGAATGTTCGCCGCGGACAATCAGTTCGAATTCTGTCGGCTGCTGTTCTTGAGGATTTGCGGGGAAGCTTTGTACTTGGTTTTCTTTTTCCATGGCGGTACGAGTCCTTATCAGGGCTGAACTCCATCTTACCCAAGCTGGAGCCTCGCGCCAAACTCACTTCGCTGGGCAGAGACGGTCGAGGTCCTTACGACTGGACTGCAGGCGGTAATTACGCAGGCCTGGATGGAGCTGCCTTGCATGCCAGCGGAATGCAAGCTGCTGGACTTGATTGCCAAAGCCCGGTAGGCTAGCCGCCGACCCTGGGGCGCACGGCGAGGGCAATTCACGAAGGAGACTGCTCATGAGAAATGTCGTTCGCTCGATTTTTTTCTTTGCGCTGCTGGTTTTATCCGGCTCCGCGAGGATTGCGCAAGCGCAGGATGGCGCGCAAACAAAAACCCCTCGCACGCCCGTAAAGGCGGTTGTAGCTAATTGGAACGATGTGGGCGGCAGGCTGATCACCATGGCGCAGGATTGGCCCGAGGATAAATACAGTTACAAATTGACTCCCGAGGTCCGGTCGTTTCAGCAGGTGATTTTGCATATTGCCGGGGCGAACTACGACATGATCAATCGCTTGACAGGCACGAAAGCCGGTGATGCTCGGAACGATCCGCCCGTGAGCGACTACAAGACCAAAGCGGAAGTGATTGCGTATCTGAAGAAGTCAGTGGCAGACGGCGCGGCCCTTGCCGAAAAAGAAGGCGATGCCGGAGTGGTCACGCACCTGGAAGATTGGATCGGATACACGGAGCACATGGGCGAGCACTACGGTTTGCTCGTGGCATACTACCGCGCGAGTGGCTCGGTGCCTCCGGAATCACGCCCTAAGAAGTAGGGCAACTCGACCAGGTCTGTAAGTAGGCGGGAAATTCGTGGCTCGGATGTCGCGTGCGGGGTTGTTACGCGGCGCCGGGCCACTTTTTTTGGGTCCCTTTTTGCCTGCGCTCCAGCGTCTATTGTGGGTTGGCTAAGAGCCGCTAAGTGCCACGGAATGTGAGCATTTGGTACGAACGTACCATTGTCGCAAAATTGCCGCTTATCTATAACCAGTACATGGGGTCAATGGGCGGCGAGAGAGCCTTGCTCCGAACCTGACAAATGGCGAAAAAAGTCACCGTGTTTCCGGCAAATGGGGAAGGTTTCGTGCGCTCTAATGGGCATCAGAAGTCCGAGACATCCATTCCTTCTCCTGCGCACGACGATGCCCCCGCGCGGGATGTCGCGGTGACCGATCAAAGCCTGCGCCTCCTTTTTTCCAGTAATCCCCACCCAATGGTTGTCCTGGATACAAAACAGCGCATTCAGATGTGCAATCCTGCTTTCGAAAATCTTTTCCAGCACCGGGAAGAGGACATTCGCGGCGCCGAGCTGGATTCGCTGCTGGCGCCAGGCGAGCTGATGTGCGAAGCGCAAGGGTTCACCGAGCGGGCGGCGGCAGGAGAGGTGATCCGCGCGAGCGGCCAAAGGCGGCGGCGCGACGGATCGCTGGTTGAGGTGCAGATTACCTGCGTGCCGTTGGTAGAAAACGGAGGCGCAATCGGGAGCTTCGCAATTTACGAGGATATTACCGAGCGGCGCGAGGCCCAGCGCGCGCAGCAGCAGGCGGAAGAAAAACTCAGCCAGCTCTTTGAAAATGCGGTGGAAGGGATTTTCCGGGCGTCGGTGGAGGGCCAGCTGCTGAGCGTGAATCCGGCGCTCGCGCGCATGTGCGGTTACTCGTCGCCCGAGGAAATGATTGTCAGCATTCAGGACATGAGCCAGGACTTGTATGCAGATCCGCAGGCGCGCGTGGAATTCAAGCGGCTCATGCTGGAGCGCGGCTCGGTGGAAGGATTCGAATACCAGCTGCGCCGCAAGGATGGAGCGCGCATCTGGGTTTCGGAAAACTCACGCGTGGTGCGCGTTTCCAACGGCGAAGTCGTGGCCTATGAAGGCACGATGGAGGACATCAGCGAGCGGAAACGTTCTGAACTCGAGCGGCAGGTGACGTTTGAGATCATTCACGGCGTGAACGTGACCGACAATCTGGACGATCTGCTGTATCTGGTTCATCAAGCCCTGAAGAAAGTGCTCTACGCCGAAAATTGTTTCGTAGCGTTGTACGAACCTCTGTCCGGGATGTTTCACTTTCCGTTTTTTATTGACCAATTCGACGAAGCGCCGCCGCCACAGCAGGTCGGAAGGAGCTGTACGGCTCACGTGTATCACACGGGCCGGGCGATGCTGATACCGCAGGCTGCTTTTGACGAACTGGCTGAGCAAGGCGAGGTGGAATTGGTCGGAACTCCGTCGCCCTCGTGGCTGGGAGCGCCGCTGCGGACTCCCGCGGCGACGATTGGCGTTCTGGTGGTGCAGCACTACGAGAACGAAACTGCCTACACGGAGCGAGACCTGGAGTTCTTGGCTTCGGTGGGCGGCCAGATCGCTTTGGCCATCGAGCGTAAGCGCGCTGAAGAAAAAATTCGCGAAAGCGAAGCGCGGCTGCGCGTGCTGGTGGAGCAATTGCCGGCTGTGTTGTGGACGGTGGGCAAGGACCTTCGGTTTACGTCGGCCCTGGGCGCCGGTTTGGCGCGCCTGGGTCTGAAGCCCAATCAAATTGTGGGCGTCTCGTTGATGGACTATTTTGAAACGAACGATCAGACCTTCCTGCCCATCGCGGCGCACCGCCGCGCAACGAAAGGCGAGCCTGTAACCTTCCACGTGGAGTGGAAAGGCGGGTCGTACACCTGCCACGTAGAGCCCTTGCGCACGGCAGAAGGCGAATTGCAGGGCGCGATCTGTATGGCGCTGGATATCACGGACCGCAAACAGCTCGAAGAGCAGCTTCGCCAAGCGCAGAAAATGGAAGCGGTAGGGAGATTGGCCGGCGGAATCGCGCACGATTTCAACAATTTATTGATGGTCATTCAGGGCTATGCGGACCTGATGACGGAACGGCTCGCCGAAGGTGATCCATTGCGGCGCAACGCGGAGCAAATTCAGACCGCGTCGCAGCGCGCAACCTCTCTCACGCGCCAGTTGCTGGCTTTCAGCCGAAAGCAAATGCTCGCCCCGAAGGTGATGAACATCCAAAGCGTGGTCGCGGAGATGGAAAAAATCCTGCGGCGGCTGATTGGCGAGGATATTCAACTCGAAACGTCCAGCGCGCCGGACCTGGGATTGATCAAGGCCGATCGCAGCCAGATCGAACAGGTGATCCTGAACCTCGCAGTGAATGCGCGCGACGCGATGCCAGAAGGCGGCCGCCTGACGATCGAAACCGCCAACGTCGAACTGGATAAGGCCGCGGCGCATCCTCCGGCGGTCCTGTCACCGGGGAAGTACGTAATGCTCGCGGTGACGGACAACGGCTGCGGCATGGATTCAGACACGCAAGCGCACATTTTTGAGCCTTTCTTCACCACCAAAGAAAAAGGCAAAGGAACGGGGCTGGGACTGGCTACCGTTTACGGAATCGTGAAGCAAAGCGGCGGCTACGTGTGGGTATATAGCGAGCCGGGGCGCGGAACGAGCTTCAAGGTGTATTTGCCGCGCATTGAAGACGAGCCGACCGCGAAAGGGCGAGACAGCAAGACCGAGGCAAAGGCGTTGCCGCGCGGGTCAGAGACCGTGCTACTGGTTGAAGATGAAAAAGGCGTGCGCGAACTCGCGCGTGAATATCTCGAATTGACCGGCTATACCGTGATTGAAGCCGAAGATGGCCACACCGCGCTGGAACTCGCCGCCATGCACGTGGGACCGATACAGCTACTGATGACGGACGTCGTGATGCCCGGTATCAGCGGCCGCGAGCTTGCCGGACGCGTCAAGACCATTCGACCGGAGATCAAGGTTCTTTTCATGTCCGGATACACGGACCAGGCGGTGGTCCATCACGGAATTTTGGATACCGACGCGGCGCTTTTGCAAAAGCCGTTTACGATGGCGGCGCTTGCCGCGAAATTGCGGGAGATCCTCAGTACCGAAATGGTGCAGTAGTCCGCCCTGCCTCTTTCTTTTCCAACCCTTTCGTAGCCACTTGCTTGAGGGTGCCGAAGTCAGCGTTGTTTCTGTGCGAAACAGTTGCACGTCTGCGAACCATCACATCGCGACGATCGAACAGCGTCTTTCTAACCCGCATCGATTCTCACGCACGTAAGTTCCTGAATTCAGGTTGCTTGGATGCAGCGGCGCGAGCGTGCGTCGGTGCTCCGCCTTTGGCGTTCTGGATGCATTTATTAGCTCCGTACGGCGGCCGATATAGGCCGTAAGGCACAAGGGGGAAACATGGAAGGCATGAGCAGTCAGGTTTTCTTGGATACGCAGAGCAATGTGACGGAGGATTTGATCTCGGAGCGCCGGTTGTGGACGGCTGTGATCGTGCACGCCGTGGAAGATTGGCGGGGGGGCACTTTGCGCGCACGACGCGAGGCCCAGGAGTTTCTCTTTGAACGCGACGCGGACTTCGAGATGGTCTGCGCCGGAGCGGGCTTGAACGCCGAAGACTTCCGCAGTCGCTTGCTGAAGATCGGCCGCCGCATCGAGATGGAAGGCGCGCTGCAGTTGCCGAAAGCCGCTTGATCTGGCCGTGCGTCACGAGCTACGGCTATTGAACTCTCACCGCGTCTGTCTCGCGCTTATGGCGTAGAATTTCCTCGCCGCGTCCTCGGGCGGGGAATGGATGAAGGCGAAAACTCAAAGTAGTCCATGTGCCGAAAAGCAATTGCTGGCCTGTTGCGCTCGCACGCGGCTCACGCCGGACGACGCGCAAAGAATTCGTGAGATTGCCAGCCAGCCGCTCGATTGGGAATACCTGCTCGCGGAAGCGGAAGCGAATTCGATTACGCCCCTGGTGGAGCGCCACCTGATGGCTGTTGCGGCGGGCGCGCTTCCCGTCGCCGTCAACGAGCAACTCAAGAGAACCAGCCGAGCTAACACCCTCCGCTGCCTGTATCTCACCGCTGACCTGCTCCAAATTCTCGAACGCTTCAGTGAGCACGGCATCCCCGCGCTGCCTTACAAGGGGCCAGTGCTTGCGGTGCAGGCTTATGGGGATGTCGCTCTCCGCGAATTCGAGGACTTGGATATTATTCTGCGGCAGCGCGATGTGCCAAAAGCGCACGAGATAATCCTTGCCCTTGGATACAAAGCCAAGTTCGACTGGATTCTTTCACCGGGAGCAAGCGCTTCGCTTGTTCCGGGCGAATACAACTATCGCGACGAGCCACGGCGCGCGATGGTGGAGCTCCACACTGAAGTCACTCTGCGCCATTTTCCAATAAAGCCTGACCTGGACTACTTCATCGCCCGCCGTGCGCCCGTGCGGATCAGCGATCATGAAGTCCTCACATTCACGGCGGAGGATCTGCTGCCCATGCTGTGCATCCATGGGTCGAAGGACTTCTGGGAGCGATTTTCGTGGGTGGCCGACGTCTCTGAGCTAATTCAATCGCATCCGGACTTGAATTGGGACGAAGTGATGCGCGTCACAGAATCTTTGGGAGCGCTGCGAATGTTGTTTACGGGGCTGGCGCTGGCGAACGGGATGTTGCGCACGCCACTGCCCGCGGAGATTTTGGAGCGAGTGCAGCACGATCACACTGCCTGCGAAATCGCAGGCGAAATGGCGCGAATGCTGATGAGCCGTCCGGCCCAGACGCTCGACACGGCCGGACGACTTCGCTACCGGCGGCAAATGCTCGCGGGTTTCCTCGCAGGGTGGCGTTACGTGATGCGCCTGGCCGTGGTGCCCGCGGAAGAGGACTGGGCGATGATGCGGCTGCCGCGTTCGCTCGCGCCTCTCTACATTGCGCTCCGGCCGTTTCGTCTCTTGCGCAAATACGGCTGGGCAAATCGCGAAGACGCCAAGCCCACCGCGTGATCGAAAGCGCGCACGTAAAAAATGTCGTGAGCGGGGACTGGCGGCGGGCTAGGTACGAATGATCATCACTTCGGTGGATTTGATTAGAGCTGCCACGGTTTGGCCTTTCTTCAGGCGCATTTCGCGCACAGCGTCCGCGGTGATGATGGACGTGATGTGCTGTCCGCCGATGGATAGAGTCACTTGCGCCATCAGGCCGCCGATCTTGATGTCCATCACGCGGCCCACGAGTTGATTGCGGCCGCTGATGCGCCGGAAATTGCTGCGACGTTCCGGCACGGGAGCGCGCTCGCTTTTGCGGTAGAGAAACCTGTCCACTTCTTTTTCGGGGACGCGATGATGGCCGCCGGCGGTCTGCACGGTGCGTATTTGCTTCTTGTAGATCCACTGCTTGAGCGTGGCATAGCTGACGCCCAGCACCTGCGCGGCTTCGCGGGGCGTATACAATTTTGCGGCGATCATGACGGGCTCCGAAGGCTTCTCGCTCGGATGCTAAACACCCCGCCGCCATGTGTCAATCGCGGCGCGGTGCGTGCCAGACAGCGTAATCCTGGCGCGTGTGTGGCCGATAACTTCAAGGAGCGCTGCGTGCCGGCAGACTATTTTGGCTTTTGCACGCTTCTCTTCTAATTCTGCGATAGAATCTTACTTCGGGTACGGCCCGGGACTGCAACGGGCTGCATCGCCCGAACCACGCGTTACAGATTGAAACGAAACCCTGGCGCATTCGTAGCGCCCACCTGGCAGCCTGGCGCGACCAGCTTGCAATATTGATTGGAGGAGATCCCAATGAGCACTACAGCAAAACCGACATCAGCTTCCGCCGAAGGAAAACCCGCCGAAAATCCGCTGAAGGCGCTACTGAAGTTTGGCCAGTCCGTGTGGCTGGATTATATTCGCCGCAACCTGCTTACTACCGGCGAACTCAAACGCCTGATCGAAGAAGACGGCTTGCGCGGCATGACTTCGAATCCCACTATTTTTGAAAAAGCCATCACCGGCAGCACGGACTACACAAAAACGCTCGAGGAACTGGAAAAGCGCAAGGATCTGGACGCCAAGGGACGTTACGAGGAGCTGGCGATCAAGGATATTCAGGACGCCGCCGATTTCCTCCGGCCAGTTTATGAAAAATCAAAGAAGCGCGACGGCTACGTGAGCCTGGAAGTTTCTCCATATCTCGCGCACAAGACGCAGGAAACTTTGGACGAAGCGCGGCGCTTGTGGAAGCGCGTGGGCCGCGAAAACCTCATGGTTAAGGTGCCCGGTACTCCCGAAGGCATTCCCGCGTATCAGCAGCTGATTAGCGAAGGCATCAATATTAACGTGACGCTGCTCTTCGCGCTCGATGTGTACGTGAAAGTCGCGGAAGCTTACATCGCCGGATTGGAGCAATACGCGAAGAACGGCGGAGACGTGAGCCGCATGGCCAGCGTCGCCAGCTTCTTCATCAGCCGCATTGACACGCTGGTGGACGGCGAGATTGATGAAAAGATTAAAGCCACTTCGAATGCGGGCGACCAAGCGGCCCTGCGGAATCTGAAAGGCAAAGTCGCCATTGCCAACGGCAAGATTACATATCAGCGCTACAAGCAGATCTTCAGCGGCCCACGGTGGAAGGCTTTGGCGGATCGCGGCGCGCAGACCCAGCGAGTTCTCTGGGCCAGCACCAGCACGAAGAATCCCGCTTATGGCGATGTCTATTACGTCGAAGAGCTGATCGGACCGGACACGGTGGACACCATTCCACCTGCCACGTTTGACGCATTCCGCGACCACGGCAAACCGCGCGCCAGCCTGGAAGAAAATATTCAAGCCGCGCACGACACCATGCAGGGATTGGAACACGCCGGAATTTCGATGAAGGCGGCGACGGACAAACTTACGGAAGACGGCGTGAAGCTATTCGCAGAAGCGTTCGACAAGCTTTTGGCGGCTGTCGAAAGCCGCACGGCGCAAGCCCAGCCTCCATCCATCAACAAAATGACTTACCAACTGCCTGACGAACTGAACCAAGCCGTAAAAAAAAACCTTGAAGACTGGAAATCAGGGCAAAAAGTAAAACGTCTCTGGGCGCGCGACGCGTCGCTCTGGACCAACCAGGACGAGAGCAAGTGGCTGGGCTGGCTGGCCGTCGCGGACGACCAGGTTTCGCAAGAAGCCCAATTCAAGAAGCTCGCCGACGAAATCGCGAAGGCCGGATTTACGCACGCCGTGCTTTTGGGCATGGGCGGTTCCAGCCTTTGCGTGGAAGTTTTCGAGAAGACTTTCGGCACGATTCCCGGCCATCCGCAATTCCACGTTCTGGATTCCACCGATCCCGCGCAGATCCGCACGATTGACAAGAACATAGACATCGCGAAGACAATTTTCATCGTCGCCAGCAAATCAGGCAGCACTCTCGAACCCAATATTTTCAAGCAATATTTCTACGAGCGCGTGAAACAGGCTGTGGGCGCCAGTGAAACGGGCAAGCGTTTTATCGCGACCACCGATCCTGGTTCGCACATGCAGAAAGTGGCCGAAGCGGACGGCTTCCGGCACATATTCTTCGGCGTGCCGAGCATCGGTGGACGCTATTCGGCGCTTTCGAATTTTGGCATCATTCCCGCGGCGATTCAGGGCGTAGATGTCCCGAAGTTCCTCGATCGCGTGGAGGAAATGGTGCACGCCTGCGCTTCGGCCGTACCCGCGGATGAAAATCCCGGCGCGATTCTGGGAGTGATTTTAGGCACGGCGCAGACTTTGGGCCGCGACAAAGTCACGATTTTCGCTTCGCCCGCGATTTCCGATCTCGGCGCGTGGCTCGAGCAACTGCTCGCTGAATCCACCGGCAAAGAAGGGAAGGGGTTGATTCCGGTGGATAAGGAAGCCGCCGGCGCGCCAGACGTCTACGGCAAAGATCGCGTGTTCGCTTATGTGAGCCTTGCCGGCGACAGCGATGCCAAGCAGGAAGCGGCCGTGAGCGCGCTCGAAAAAGCGGGCCAGCCCGTGGTGCGCATCACGCTGAAAGACAAATACGATCTTGGCGAGGAATTTTTCCGCTGGGAAATCGCCACCGCTGTGGCCGGATCCATTATTGGAATCAACGCGTTCAATCAGCCGGACGTGGAAGCCAGCAAAATCGAAACGCGCAAATTGACCGACCAGTACGAAAAGACCGGCTCACTGCCTCCGGAAGCTCCATTTTTCGAGGAGCAGGGCATCAAGCTCTACACCGACGATAAGAATGCCGCTGCGTTGAAGCAGGTGGTGCAGGGCAGTGCAACTCTTGCGGGGTACCTGCGCGCGCATTTGAATCGCATCAAGGCCGGCGATTATTTCGCGCTGCTCGGTTACATCGAAAGGAACGCGCCGCACCAGACGCAGTTGCAAGCGATGCGTCACTCGGTACGCGATAAGAAGCACGTGGCCACGTGCCTGGGATTCGGTCCGCGATTCCTGCACTCTACCGGGCAAGCCTACAAGGGCGGCCCGAATTCGGGCGTGTTCCTGCAGATTACGTGCGACGACGCGGAAGACTTGCCCGTGCCGGGACAGAAGTATACGTTCGGCATCGTGAAGGCGGCGCAGGCGCGCGGAGATTTCCAAGTGCTTGCGGAGCGCAATCGTCGCGCCCTGCGCGTTCATCTGGGCGCCGATCTCGCGGCCGGCTTGAACAAACTGCAGGCAGCGATGCAAGAGGCGCTTTCGTAGCGCGCTTCAACCACATTCCAAAAACTAGAGTGCTAAGCTGTTCGTCACCATGATCCCTCGCAGGAATCGGGTTGGCGGATGAAGTCCCGCGCGCAAGCGCTGCAGAACATCGCGGGGCAATCGTTCGACGTCTGCGTGATCGGCGGCGGCGCCACCGGCTCGGGCTGCGCGCTGGATTCCCAGCTGCGCGGTTACAAGACCGTCCAGCTGGAAGCCGCGGATTTCGCTTCAGGCACGTCCAGCGCTTCCACAAAAATGGCGCACGGCGGCGTGCGCTATCTCGAAGAAGCAATTCGCCGGCTGGATCCTCAGGAATACCGCGTCCTGCAACGCGCTTTGCACGAGCGCATCCACATGTTGCGCAATGCTCCGTTTCTCACTCGCACCCGGGAGTTCATCACCCCGTGTTTCAGTTGGCTGGATGTGGCGTACTTCGAAATCGGCCTGAAGCTTTACGATTGGATTGCGGGACGCGACGGGCTTGCGCCTAGCCGTTTTATTCCGCTCGCGGAAACCTTGCGGCTGATGCCGGCTCTTGCCAGCGATCGTCTCCTCGGCAGCGTGGCATACACGGACGGACAATTTGACGATGCGCGCTTCAACATCACGCTTGTGAAAACATTCGCCGCGGGCGGTGGCGAAACGCTGAATTATGCGCACGTTGTTGCGTTTGAAAAGGCGAAAGACGGCGAGATCGCAGCGGCGGAAGTCGAAGATCGAATTAGCGGCAGACGCTTTGTGGTTCGCGCGCGGGCGTTCATCAATGCCACCGGGCCGTACGCTGACGTGCTGCGGCAGATGGCCAATCCCGCCGCTCCTCCTCGGATGCGCCTGAGCAAAGGCATTCATGTCCTGCTTCCGCGTGAAGTGCTTGCCGGCGAAGACGCTCTGCTGGTTCCCAAAACCGAAGATGGCCGCGTGCTGTTTGCGATTCCCTGGCAAGGGCGCTTACTGGTGGGAACCACGGACGATGAAACAAGCCTCGACGATCCTCTGGAGGTGAAGAAAGAGGAAGTGGCGTACGTTCTGCGCCAGTTGAACAAGTATCTGGCGCGTCCCGTCGCGCCCGATCAAGTGGTGAGCGCGACAGCCGGGCTGCGGCCGCTCGTGAGCGCTGGAAAATCCGGCGACACCAAACATCTGGCGCGCGACCATGAAGTTGAAAGTGACGGCGCGAGCGGCCTGATCAGCATTATGGGCGGGAAGTGGACCACCTATCGCGCCATGGCTGAAGACACGCTGGACGAGGCGCAAAAGCATCTTGGTGGCGGTGGCGAATGCTCCACGCTGCAGCATCCTTTGCTTGGCTCGCAGAACTACACGCCCGAATTTTGGCACGCGCTGGTGAAGCAGTACGGGGTGGCCGAGTTGACCGCGCGCCACTTGGCCGAAAAATACGGCGCGTGCGCCCCCGTCGTGCTGGAACTCACGAAGAACGAAACGGATCTTCGGCGTCCCCTGGTTGAAGGGCTCGCTCCCATTTGTGCCGAGGTGGTATTCGCCGCGCGTGAAGAGTTGGCAGCGACGGTCGACGACGTGCTCGCGCGAAGGATCGGCTTGCAACTATATGCTTGGCGAGAGGCAACGCGCGCGGCGCCAGCGGTCGCGGAACTGCTCGCGCGCGAACTCGGCTGGTCGGACACTGCGAAGCGCGAAGCCGTGGATGAATATGTAGCGAAGATAAGAAATTGCATGCTGACCGCAGGTATCTCCGCGACTGAATAACCGGTACTTCGTCCCGCAAATGAAGTACCCCCGCGTGTCGAGTAAAATCCGCTCCCACCTACAGTAACGCCCTTATGGCGCCCAAAAGCCTCCTATCCGATGCTCAGATGTTCCGTTGCGCAAAGTAATTATTGCGGCGGGGGCGGCGATGGGCGGATTTGGAGGGGAAGTACGCGGAAGGTCCCGGCGGGAGGTTTGGCTTAAATTCGAACAGTACATACGACCACAGGTCGTGGAGCAATATGGACTATTCCTCGAAGGACCGCTCAATAAAGAAGATGCTTATCGAAGCATGCGCTACGATCCTTTGCATGGCACATGGTTGCTGGGTTTTTATTTTTCTAGATAAGCCTACCAGCGCGGGTCCCTCGGCCGCGCGGAAATAAGCGAAGTGCGATGGCGGCGTGCGCGCGATTAAAAATAAGCGGAAAGCGATTTGTGCAAAATCGCGGGAGGAGTTATATAGGTCTTAGACACCGCCGCTTATGCGCGTGCAAGGACTAGCGAATGACACTCAAGGAATACTCCAAGAAGCGCCGCTTCGACGTCACGCCCGAACCTTCCGGCAAGAACTCCAAGAACAAGAAAGAATCATCGCTCATCTTCGTAGTACAAAAACATCGCGCCACGCAGCTTCATTACGACTTTCGCCTGGAATGGGAGGGCGTGCTGCTCTCGTGGGCCGTGCCCAAGGGACCGTCGTTCGATCCCAGCGTCAAGCGGCTGGCGATGCAGGTGGAAGATCATCCGCTGGACTACGCGAGTTTCGAAGGCACGATTCCGGAAAGCGAGTACGGTGGTGGCACCGTGATGGTGTGGGACTACGGGACGTGGACCCCCGAATCCGTATCCGAGAATGTGGACGCGGCGCTCGAAAAAGGTGATCTGAAATTCACCCTGGACGGAAAGAAATTGAAAGGGTCGTGGGTGCTGGTGCGCACTCGCGGCTTCGGCAGCAGCAAGCCGGGAAAATCGTGGCTGTTGATCAAGCATCGCGATGAATACGCGTCCACCGACGACATCACGATGGAAAAGCCGCGGTCAGCAGTTAGCAACAAGCTTCTAGCCGAGATTGCGCAAGCAGGTGGCGGAGATGTGGCCAAGGCTGCGACCGGCGATCCAGTTTCAGAACCCGCGCGTAAAGCCAGTCGGCCGGCTGGAAAGAAAGCGCCCACCAAGAAATTACCGGCGGCCAAATCGGGCGTAGCGGCTTCGCGCCGTCGCGCCAGGAAAACTTCCTAAATACGTTCCGTCGCTGAGCGAGCCGCCTTCCATTGAAAGATGCCATTCCATTTCGCGTCCACCCGATGCTGGCGACGCTTGTGCGGAAGGCCTTCGACAAGAAAGGCTGGGTGTATGAAGAAAAGTACGACGGCTTCCGCATTCTCGCTTACAAAGAGGGCGACCGAGTCAGCTTGATGTCGCGCAACGACATTGATCTCGTCGCGCGATTTCCCCAGATCGCCGCGGCGGTGAAGGCGCTGAAATCTCACACGCTGCTGCTTGATGGCGAGGCCATCGTGGTGGACCGCAAAGGCGTCTCGCATTTTCAATTGTTGCAGCAAGACAACGAAAAGGCGATCTACGCTGTGTTTGATTGCCTTTTTCGTGATGGCAAAGATTTGCGGAGGGAGCCCCTCTCCGCCCGCCGAGTAGTTATGGATGAGGCCATCGGTTCCGGCAAGATCCTGATACCGTCGCACCGGCTGGCCGCGAACGGCCTTGAAGCGTACAAAGTGGCGCAAAACAAAGGGTACGAGGGCGTCGTCGCGAAGGATTTGTCGTCTCCGTACGTTGAATCGCGCTCGTCCTCTTGGCTTAAGGTGAAGGTCCATCAGGAAGACGAGTTTGTAATCGGTGGATTTACGGCGCCGGCGGGCTCGCGAAAACATTTTGGCGCTCTGTTGCTGGGAGTTTATAGCGGCGGCAAACTTCACTTCGTCGGAAAAGTGGGTACGGGATTCGACGAAGATACTCTCAGCGCGCTCTACAAGAAGCTGCATCCGCTGGTTCGCAGCAAGCCTGCCTTTGTTGACCCGCCGCGCGCGAAAGGCGTCACTTTTATCGAGCCGAAGCTTGTGGCGCAAATTTCCTATCAGGAAATCACCGAGGACAATAAACTTCGGCAGCCGGTTTACCTAGGTTTGCGCGACGACAAGAAGTCGCGCGAGGTTTCCTTGCCGGAGGCGCAATCATGAAAAAGGCCATCAAGAGCGCGGCAGACAAGCTTCCCGTCGAAATCTCGCATCCCGACAAAGTATTTTGGCCGAAGGAAGGCTACACCAAGCTTGATCTCGCCGAATATTACGCGGCGATTTTCGATCGGCTTCAGCCGTACGTGAAGGATCGCATCCTCACCCTTGAACGTTGCCCCGACGGTATGGGCGGGCAGTGCTTCTACCAGAAAGAAAAGCCCAGCAGCATGCCAGCGGACACGCGGACGATTCTGATCCAGCATTCGGAACCGGCGGACAAGGCCACGAATTACGTCATTGGCGGCACTCTGAAAACTCAACTCGCGCTGGTCAATCTTGGCTGCATTGCGGTGCACGTGATGGGGACACGCGCGGCGTCATCGCATAAATCCGATTGGGTGTGCTTCGATCTCGATCCGGGTTCGGGAAAATTTGCGGATGCCGCGCGGGCTGCGTTGCAAGTGAAGCAAGGACTCGATATTTTGAAATTGGATTCTTACGCCAAGACTTCGGGCGGCAGAGGGGTGCACGTCTTTGTTCCCATTCGCCAAGGTCCTGACACCGACGAGGTTTTGCAATTCGCGCGTGCGTTCGGAGCGATCGTCGCGCAATCGAATCCGAAAGATTTCACCGTCGAGCATTCCATCAAGGCACGAGGCGATCGCGTTTATCTCGATCCTTTTCGTAATGGATTCGGGCAGACCGTGGTGGCGCCGTATTCGGTGCGACGCCGGGAAAAGGCGCCTTTCTCCATGCCGTTGGCTTGGTCGGAAGTGAAGACGAACCTCGATCCCACCGATTTCAATCTCGGGAATTTTCAAAAGCGGTTGAAAGGCAAGGATCCGTGGGCCGATTTCTTCGAAAATCGCCAGAATCTGAAAGACGCCGCGCGCGGGCTGAAGAAAATCTGAACGCTCGATTTAGATGCTCTTGAGGGTTGCCGACACCGAGGGTTCTACAGGCTTTCCTGTATTGAACGTTGTCGCGGGGGCCGTCAAGTATATTTCTGTACTCGCAGCGCGTCCGCGAGTTCTAAAGGCATCGTAGTCCAAACGAAGGTTTGCAAATGAATAACAAACAAGATTCAGACGCGCCTTCGCGCGGAGCCCTCTCAAAAGTTCCCTCTGACAACGGAAGCGGCAAGCTCGACGAATTTAGCCGCCGCTCCTTTCTCACTCAATTGAGCGCCGCGGGAATCGCCGCCGCTGCGGCGCCGCTGATTCATTCGCCGCACGCGGTTGCGGCGCCAGGTACGGTCGTCGTTGAGCCCATTCCGCAAACGCAGGTTCCCGGCGCAGTTCCGTTCGTCCTGAATATCAATGGCCGCGATTACCGTGTGGCGCTCGAGCCCCGCGTCACATTGCTCGATGCGCTGCGCGAAAATCTACAGCTTCCCGGAACAAAGAAGGGGTGCGATCACGGCCAGTGCGGCGCGTGCACTGTTCATGTAAATGGACGCCGCGTGAATTCGTGCCTCAGTTTCGCCATCATGCATCAGCGCGACAAGATTACGACGATCGAAGGTCTCGCGCAGGATGGCGAGCTTAGTCCCATGCAGGCGGCTTTCCTGGAACATGACGGCTTTCAGTGTGGCTACTGCACCTCGGGCCAGATCATGTCCGCAACGGCATTGCTGAAAGAACCGTGCGGAGCGGATGACGCCTCGGTGCGCGAATGCATGAGCGGCAACATTTGCCGCTGCGGCGCGTACGACAATATCGTCGCAGCTGTTCAGACCGTGCGAAAGAGCGTCTAGACGCGAACGCAAGAGGGGAATCGCGATGGAAGAGTTTCAATTCATCCAGGTCAAAACGGTGGACAACGCTTTGAATGCTGCTCCGCCGCAAGCGGGGGCGAAATTCGTAGCCGGCGGCACCACTTTGATTGACTTGATGAAGCTCAACGTGGAACGCCCGAAGACTGTCGTGGACATCAACGGTCTGCCGCTTACGCAAATTGACGCTACGCCCGACGGCGGATTGAAAATCGGCGCGATGGTTCGCAATAGCGACCTGGCGCACGACGCAACGGTGCACAAGAATTACGCGGTACTGTCGGAAGCGTTGCTTTCCGGTGCTTCACCGCAGTTGCGCAATATGGCGACGACGGGCGGCAATTTATTGCAGCGCACGCGCTGCGCCTACTTTCGCGATACCGCGTACGCATGCAATAAACGCAATCCTGGCTCCGGGTGCGCCGCGATAGATGGCTTCAACCGGATCCACGCGATCCTGGGCACCAGCGAACATTGCATTGCCACGCATCCTTCAGATATGGCCGTCGCGATGATGGCCTTGGAAGCGACCGTCATGATTCAAGGCGCGGCCGGAAATCGCACTGTGCCGTTGAACGAATTCTATCTGCTGCCGGGATCCACGCCGCCGAAGGAAAACGTGCTGGCTCCCGGCGAACTGATCACGTATGTGACCTTGCCCGCGCTGCCGGAAGGTACGCGTTCGCATTATCTGAAGCTGCGCGATCGCGCATCCTATGAATTTGCGCTGGCATCCGCCGCCGTCGTCGTCACGATGAACGGCAATCGCATTCGCCGCGTTCGCGTCGCGCTGGGCGGAGTCGGCACGCGCCCTTGGCGATCTCCGGAAGCCGAACGCGCGCTCGAGAATCGCGAGGCCAGCGAGAAGAATTTCCGCGCGGCGGCGGAAGCGGCGTTGCGCGGCGCGAAGCCGACGCATGACAATGCGTTCAAGGTGGAGCTCGCGAAGCGAGTGCTGGTGCGCGCGTTGAAAGTAGCGACAACTCAGGCCGCATAACGCCGCACATGTGCCGACCAGAAATTTGGCGTCGAGAAGGAACGAAATGAGCACCTCCATAATCGGCCAGCCAGTGACGCGCATTGACGGGAAATTGAAAGTGACGGGCGGCGCGATGTATGCCGCTGACTATCCCTTCGAAAATCTCGCATACGGCGTGGGCGTCCCCAGCACGATCGCGAGCGGCCGCATTGTAAAGATTGGCATATCCACCGCGCAAGCGATGCCCGGAGTGCTGGCGATTTTGCATCACGAGAACTTCCCGAAATTGTACCGTCCGGCCAACGCGTTCGAGCCTTCTAGCCGGGCCGGCGAGAGCCGCCCGCCGTTCGAGGACGCCAACATCTATTACTACGGCCAATTCGTCGCGCTGGTGATTGCCGATACTTTCGAGCAAGCGCAGGCCGCGGCGGCCGCCGTGCACGTGGACTACGACGCGAAGCAGCCTGCGGTTTTCATGAGTCAAGGAACTCCCAGTGAAACTCCGGCGGCTCAACACCACCGCGGCGACGCTGAATCCGCATTCAAACAAGCCCCCGTGCAGCTCGAAGAGACTTACACCACGCCGGTGGAAACGCACAACCCGATGGAGATGCACGGAACGATCGCGGCGTGGCGGCAAGACAAACTCACGCTCTTCGAGTCGTCGCAGGGAGTGGTGAATCATCATCATGTGATGTCCGAGATGCTGGGAATCCCGCTGGAAAATATCGAAGTGATTTCGCGGTTCATTGGGTCGGGGTTCGGCTCAAAGCTATTCCCCTGGCCGCATTCGTTATTGGCCGCGATTGGCGCGCGCCACGTTGGCCGTCCGTTGAAATTGTCGGTGCCGCGAACCCTGATGTTCACCACGGTAGGGCACCGACCGGCCGTACGTCAGACGATGCGCATCGGCGCGACGCCAGACGGCAAGATGGTCAGCATGCAGAACGATATTTTGCAGCACACCTCCATGGTGGAGGATTTCGTTGAGAACTGCGTGGAAGGCACTTCCATGCTTTACAGCTGCGCCAACGTCAGTGCTGTGCAGCGGCTGGTGCGACTGAACGTCGGGACGCCCACGCCCATGCGTGGTCCGGGAAGAACTCCCGCGCTTTTCGCCATCGAATCCGCGATGGACGAAATGGCGCTCAAGTTGAATATGGATCCGCTCGAATTTCGCATGCGCAATTACGCGGAAACCGATGAAGGCTCGCAGCGCCCGTTTTCGAGCAAGCATCTGCGCGAAGCGTATCAGACCGGCGCCGAGCGCTTCGGGTGGTCCAAAAGAAATCCGAAAGTGGGCTCGATGCGCGATGGGGATCTGATCCTCGGCTGGGGAATGGCGACATGCACGTGGCCGGCGACGCGCCACGCCGCCGAAGTGCGCGTGCGCCTGCGAGCGGATGGCACCGCGCACGCATCGTGCGCCACGCAGGATATCGGCACCGGCACTTACACCGTCTTCGCCGAAGTTGTTTCTGACAAAACCGGCATCCCTGTGGACAAGGTTCAAGTTGTGTTGGGAGACACCGCCTTGCCGCCCGGGCCCACTTCCGGCGGCTCGTCTGCGACAGCGACGGTGCTGCCTGCGATTGCGCAGGCAACCGAGAACGCAATCAGTGCCGTGCTGAAGGCCGCCACGCAAACCGCGGATTCGCCTTTTCACGGAGCGGACCCGCAGACGCTGAAAATGACTCAGGCGCGAGTTCACTTGCAGGATAAATCGCCCGACAGCGGAGTACCGTTCCAGGAGATTTTGGCGATGCAGCATTTCGCGGGATTGGACGGACAAGCAAGAACAGAAACGGATCCCGCGTCGCGAAAATTTTCCAGTCATTCCTTCGGCGCGCATTTTTGCGAAATTTCCGTTGATCCCGGTATCGCGCGATTGCGCGTCAGGCGCTGGCTCACAGTGATGGATGGCGGTCGGATGATCAACGAGAAGACAGCGCGCAATCAGATTCTCGGCGGCGTGGTAATGGGCATCGGCATGGGTTTATTCGAAGCGACTGTCTACGACCCACGCGACGGGCATCCGATCAACAATAATTTCGCGGATTATTTGGTCGCCGTAAACGCCGACATTCCGGAGATGGATTGCGTCTTTCTCGATTATCCGGATATGGTGCTCAATGAATATGGAGCGCGTGGCGTGGGAGAGATTGGCCTCACCGGAGTCGCATCCGCGCTCACGTCGGCGACGTATCACGCGACGGGCGTGCGCGTGCGCGATCTCCCCATCCACATCGAAAATCTGCTGACATAATTGCCGCGCTTGCCAATTTTTGTCATGGCGTAGCCCACGCATTATGAGTACGTTAACTCGGGTTTACCGACTCGGGGAGTACTCCTACTTACCGCTAAACCACGCATTTTTCCCGTCCGTATAATTGTGTGAATCAAAGCGAATCCCGCGAGGACTCGCTCAAATTAGCGAGAAACCTTCTTCGCGTAGCGGTGTTAGATACGATAGGCATTTGGCGCATTCCAAAATTGGGGCGCTTCTTTAAAACTAAAAAATTGCCGGCCCAGAGAACAAAATCTAGGGAGGAATTTGCGATGCGTAAGCGGAATTATATTCGTGCACTCGTTCTTGGTCTATTCCTGGCAGCAGGATCTTTTGCCCTCTCGTCTCCTGCTTCCGCACAAGTCGCAGTGGGAATATCGGTCCATGTGGGGCCGCCGGCATTGCCGGTTTATGAACAACCTCCGTGCCCGACGGAAGGTTACCTCTGGACGCCGGGTTATTGGGCTTATGGCGATGCCGGCTATTACTGGGTGCCAGGCGTATGGGTGGCTCCGCCGCGCGTGGGCTTGCTGTGGACTCCCGGATACTGGGGCTACGCCGGAGGCGTTTACGCATTTCATCGCGGGTATTGGGGACCACACGTCGGATTCTATGGCGGCGTGAATTACGGATTTGGTTATGGCGGCGTAGGCTTCGTTGGCGGCGAGTGGCGCGGCGGACATTTTGCGTATAACACCGCGGTGGTCCACGTAAACACGGCTGTGGTCCACACGACTTTCGTGGACAGAACTGTTATTCGCAACACGACTGTGAGCCGTGTCAGCTTTAACGGCGGCCCCGGTGGTGTAGCGGCGCGCCCAACTGAGCGAGAACGCGTGGCGATGAATGAGTCGCACGTGGAGCGGACCTCTGAGCAGGAATCCCATGAACATTCCGCCGGTATGGACCGGTCCAACTTTGCATCGGAGAACCACGGCAAGCCCGCGAATCCGGCGATGAGCCGGGTGGGTGCGCGGTCCGAAAACCAGCAGAAGCGCATTGGCAATGGCGTGGAGAGCGGCAAAATGACGGCGGGCGAGACGGCCCACGTCGAAAAGCAGGAGGCGCACACCAATCGTCAAGTGAAGGCCGACCGCGAAGCCAATGGCGGCAGGCTGACTGGGAAGGAAAAGAAGCAGGTAAACAAAGAGCAGAACAAGACCAGCAAGGAGATTAACCGCGACAAGCACAACGGTAAGAACCAGAGATAAAATCGGCGCTAACGCTGATTCCCGTTGCGCTTCTCAAGAGTGAGCGCTCATTTGAACCGGGAGGCACAGTTGCCTCCCGGTTTTTTTGTTGCGATAAGTTTTCGCTCTGCGCATAAAGTCGGGAATCGATCGCGCTGGCCGAACTTCCCCGATTCGCCTCCTTTTTCACTCGGTGTTATCCTAGAGACATCCCGCGCATCTAATCTTCGCGAATGCATTGCGCCGGAGCGTAACCGTGGATCCCGTAGCCATCGCAAACTCGTCCGAATCGCGCTCGTTGGAATGGGCGCACCCGCTCGTCCGGGAGTGGTTCGTCAATAAGTTCGGCACGCCTACGGAACCGCAGGAAATGGGTTGGCCGCATATCCTGGCACAGAAAGATACGCTAATTTGCGCGCCCACTGGCTCCGGCAAGACGTTGGCCGCGTTCCTCGCCTGCATTGACATGCTGGTGCGCAAGGCCATAGCGGGCGATCTGCTGGATCAAACCGAAGTTCTCTACGTCTCGCCGCTGAAAGCTCTCGGCAACGATATCCAACGAAATTTGGACGCACCGCTCGGCGAAATTCTGCAATTGGCCCGCGAGCGCGGCTACCTGATGCCAGAAATCCGCACAGCCGTGCGCAGCGGCGACACGCTGATGCCCGAACGCCGCGCCATGCAGAAGCGGCCTCCGCACATTCTGGTTACTACTCCGGAATCGCTTTACATTCTGCTGACCGCCGCGAAGAGCAGGGAAAATCTGCGCACCGTGAAGACGCTGATCGTCGACGAGATTCACGCCGTCGCCGACGACAAGCGCGGCTCGCATCTCGCGCTTTCGATCGAACGTCTCGAAGCTCTCGTCGAGCTGCCTCTCACGCGAATTGGCTTGTCCGCGACCCAGAAACCGATCGAGTTGGTTGGGCAATTTCTCACCGGCAGCGCGCGGCCGGCGCCCGTGATCGTCCAAGTCGCACAGCGCAGGCATCTGGATCTGGCGATCGAAGTTCCAGCCAGTGAACTTGGTCCCGTGGCTTCGAACGAGATGTGGGAGGAGATGTACAAGCGGATTGCCGAGCTGGTGCAGCAGCACCGATCCACGCTTATCTTTGTGAATACACGGCGTCTGGCCGAACGCGTGGCGCATCATTTGCGCGCGATTCTTGGCGAGGATGCGGTCGCGTCGCATCATGGCAGCCTTTCGCGGCTGCGCAGGCTCGCAGTTGAATCGAAACTCAAAGCCGGCGAAGTCCGCGCGCTCGTCGCCACCGCTTCATTGGAACTTGGAATTGATATCGGCACGGTGGACCTGGCTTGCCAGATCGGCTCGCCGCGCTCGATTGCGGTCGCGCTGCAGCGTGCCGGACGCGCGGGGCACTGGCGGGGCGCGATTCCCAAGTGCCGCTTTTTCGCTACCACTCGTGATGAGTTGCTGGAATGTGGCGCGCTGGTGCGCGGGATTCGGCACGGTGAACTCGATCGCATCGAAATTCCCGAAGCGCCGCTCGACGTTCTCGCCCAGCAGATCGTGGCGGCTTGCGCAGCCGAAGATTGGCAGGAAGACGATTTATTCGCGCTGGTTCGTCGCGCCTTTCCTTACCGCGATCTCGCGCGAAAAGATTTCGACGAAATCATCGCGATGCTTTCCGATGGAATCGCCGCGAGGCGAGGGCGCTATGGCGCCTATCTGCATCGCGATCAGGTGAATCATCGTTTGCACGGGCGCCGCGGCAGCCGCCTTGCTGCGATCACTAGCGGCGGCGCGATTCCGGACAATGCGCTCTACACCGTTGTCGCCGAGCCCGAAGGCACCGTCGTCGGCACGGTAGACGAAGACTTCGCGGTCGAGAGCTTGCGCGGCGACATCATCCTTCTTGGCAACACTTCCTGGCGCATTCGTCGCGTTCAATCTGGGTCTGTGTCTGTGGAAGACGCCAAAGGCGCGCCGCCCAACGTGCCTTTCTGGCGCGGCGAGGCGCCTTCGCGAACGATGGAGCTTTCGCAGCAGGTCGCGCACATACGAGAAAAAATCAGCTCGTTGACTGAAAACGCCGCGCCGTCCGACGGCCTGATGAATTCGCCGCAAGCTGCCGCCGCGATTCAATGGCTGCAGGACGAATGCGGTATGGACCGCGCGGGTGCCGAGCAAGCCGTGGAATATATCGTGCAAGGTCGCGCGGTGCTGCGCGCGGTTCCCACGCAGGAAACGGTCATCGCCGAGCGCTTTTTCGATGAAAGCGGCGGGATGCAGCTGGTGATTCACGCGCCGTTTGGCGGCCGCATCAATAAAGCCTGGGGCCTCGCGCTGCGCAAACGCTTTTGCCGCTCGTTCAATTTCGAATTGCAGGCCGCGGCAACGGACAATGGGCTGAACATCTCCCTCAGCGACCAGCACAGTTTTCCGCTCGCCGACGTTTTTCATTTCCTGCACGGCGAGAGCGTGGAACCTCTGCTCGAGCAGGCCGTGCTGGCTTCTCCAATTTTCACCACGCGCTGGCGTTGGGTTGCTGGACGCGCCTTGGCCCTCCTGCGCTTCATGGGCGGGAAAAAAGTCCCGCCGCAGATCCAGCGGATGCGCTCTGATGATTTGCTCGCTGCCGTGTTTCCGGAAGCCGCCGCGTGCCAGGAAAATATTTCCGGCGACATCGCGATTCCCGATCATCCGCTCGCGCGCGAAACGATGAAAGACGCGCTTACGGAAGCGATGGACGTCGAGGGGTTGAAGACCGTGCTCGCGGACATTGCGTCAGGCAAGATCCGCTGCGTTGCGGTGGATACTCCCGTGCCTTCGCAATTTTCGCACGAGATTCTGAACGCGAATCCCTACGCGTACCTTGATGACGCTCCTCTCGAGGAGCGCCGTGCCCGTGCCGTGGAAATGCGGCGCATGCTGCCCGAAGCCGTGCTCTCGGAAATCGGGCGCCTGGATCCCGCCGCCATCGCGGAAGTGCGCGAAGAAGCTTGGCCGGATGTGCGCGACGCCGACGAGCTCCATGACGTGATGCAGGAACTGATCGCGGTACCGGAATCGGCGGATCCGAGCGGCGTTGCGATCATTCGGCGGCCCGTTTCGGCGTGGTCAGACTATTTTTCCGAACTGGTCGCCGCTGGCCGGGCCGCGCGCGCCCGATTCGAAGGCCGCATCTACTGGGTCACTGCGGAGAAAGCCGCGACATTCACCGCCTTGTTTCCCAATGCCCAGTTCGAATCGGCCCTCGCGGAAATTGAAACGCAGAAGCCATCGCGCGAGGACGCGACCTTCGCGTGCGTCACGGGTTGGATGGCGCATCTCGGGCCGGTGACGGCAGCGGGACTGGCGGCCGTTCTGGGCGTTGCGGCGTCCGATGTGGAAAAATCCTTCCTTCGCCAGGAAGCTGCCGGAACCATTTTGCGCGGCCAATTCACCGATTCATCGCACGGCGCCACCGAATGGTGCGATCGGCGCCTGCTCGCACGCATTCATCGGTTGACGCTTGGTTCTTTGCGCAAACAGATTCAACCCGTCACTGCTGCGCAATTCATGCGTTGGCTACTGCGTTGGCAGCACCTGACGCCCGAGACAAAACTTCTGGCCGAACGCGGCACTCTGGAAGCACTTCAGCAATTGCAGGGATTCGAAGCGCCGGCGAACGCGTGGGAACAGCAAATTCTGTCACGCCGGATTGCGAACTACGATCCGAAGGTGCTCGACCAGCTATGTCTTACCGGTGCTGTTGGTTGGGGACGCGTCTCACCGCACCCAGCGACGCTCGCAGAAAATGGCGGCGGGATTCGCCGCGTGGTGCCGACCAGCACCGCCCCGCTCACATTTTTCATTCGCGAAGACTCTGAGTGGATGATTTCGCAACACTCCACAAATGGCGGCGACGAAACCGCGGGACTAAGTCCGGCTGCACGCGACGTGCTGGCCCACCTTCGCCAGCGCGGCGCATCTTTTTTCCCGGACATCGTGCGCGGAACCGGAAAAATCAAAGCGGAAGTGGAAACCGCGCTGTGGGAACTCGTGACCGCGGGAATGATCACCGCGGACGGCTTCGACAATATTCGTGCGCTAATTGATCCCAAGCGCCGCGCGGGACACGGCAAAGGTCACAACGCGCGGCCACGCCACAGCGCCGGACGCTGGTCGCTGCTTTATGCGGGCGAACCCGCCGAGCGCTCGCGCGTCGTCGAATCCACTTGCTGGATGTTGCTGCGAAGATACGGAGTCGTTTTTCGAGAAATGGTATCGCGCGAAACGATTGTTCCACGCTGGCGCGAATTGCTCATCGCGTTTCGCCGGCTGGAAGATCAAGGCCAGATTCGCGGCGGGCGTTTTGTCGGCGGGTTTCTCGGCGAGCAATTCGCGCTTCCCGTCGCGGTGGAATCGCTGCGCGCGACAAGTAAGCTTTCGAGCGCGGGCGACGTCGTTACGATTGCTGCTGCCGATCCATTGAATCTCGTCGGCGTCCTGGTTCCCGGTGATCGCGTGGCGTCGAGTTCAGGCAAGACCGTCACTTTTGTGGATGGCGTTGCCGTGGATGCCGACGAATCCGGCGCACGATTTGCAGCAGTCGCAGCGGTCTGAGCAGGGTATTCAACGCGCCGCATTTCCGTTCGTGGTTCGCGCGTGCAACTGCCCCGATGACGGTTTCGCACACGCGGCGCTACCGCGATGCCGGTCGCTTTATAATAAGGGCATGCAGAAGAAGATATTCTGGACGACGTTTACGGTCCTCGGCCTGCTCGCCGATATGGTATTGCCGCTGTGGTGGGCGCTGGCTGCCACGATTCCCATCGGTTATTTCAGCTGGTGGTTCGCTTACCGCAGCGATTGGTTCTAATTTCCGGCGAATATTTTCCCCGGCCTTATGAACTCCTAGCGGTTAAACTGTTTTCAGGAGAAAACTATTCAATTTGCCTCCGATTGTCAATGCGCAGGGCTTGTCCAAGCGATACGGAATCGCGCCGCTTTTCCGGAATATTTCGTTCACGATTTCGCCGGGCGAGCGCCTCGGCCTGATTGGACCAAACGGCTCGGGTAAATCCACGCTGCTCGAGATTCTGAGCGGCCGCGTGCAGCCGGATAACGGTGACGTGGCTATTCGCAAGGGCACCAAACTCAGTTGTGTTTCCCAAATTTCAGAGTTTGATCCGAACGCGACGGTCCGCTCCGTGATTGAAGCCGCGCTCGCGAAATCCGGCGTGCCGGAAACCGAACGCGGCTATCGCACCGAAGAAGCTCTTCATCGCGCCGGTTTTGAGGATCCCGAAATTGTGACCTCGGCGCTCTCCGGCGGTTGGCGCAAGCGCCTCGCGATTGTGGAAGCGTTGGTGGAGCAGCCGGATATTCTGCTGCTCGACGAGCCGACCAATCATCTCGATCTCGCCGGAATTCAATGGCTCGAAACGATCCTCGAAAATGCATCGTTCGCGTACGTCGTCGTGAGCCATGACCGCTACTTTCTGGAAAATGTGGCGCGCCAGATGGTCGAGCTGAATCGCACGTATGAAGACGGTTTCCTGCGCGTCAACGGAAACTACAGCAAGTTTCTGGAAGCCAAGGAAGAATATCTGCACGCGCAGGGCAAGCGCCAGGATGCGTTGGCCAATCTAGTCCATACGGAAATCGAATGGCTGCGCCGCGGGCCGAAAGCGCGCACCACCAAATCGAAATCGCGCATTGATAAGGCGCACCGGATGATCGGCGAACTTGCTGAACTGAACTCCCGGACGCGCGCCGGCACAGCCGGAATCGATTTCTCGGCGTCGCAACGGCAAACGAAGCAGTTGATACAGCTGGATGGCGTTACGCAAGTCCTCGGTGATCGCACGCTCTTCGAGAATATTGATTTCGCCATCACTGCCGGCATGCGCGTGGGATTGGTCGGACCGAATGGCAGCGGCAAGACGACTTTGCTTCGGCTGCTGCGCGGCGATATCGAGCCTACCTCCGGGAAAATACAAAAGGCGGATTCGCTGCGCATCGTTTACTTTGACCAGAATCGCCAGCTTGATCCGGACGTCAGCCTGCGCCGCGCCCTTGCTCCCGACAGCGATTCTGTGATTTATCAGGATCGCGTAATTCATGTCGCATCCTGGGCCGCGCGATTCTTGTTCGCAAATGAAGATTTGAATCGCCCGGTCGGAAAGCTATCGGGCGGGGAACGCGCGCGTGTGTTGATCGCACAATTGATGCTCCAGCCCGCGGACGTGCTGCTGCTGGATGAGCCTACCAACGACCTCGACATTCCAACGCTCGAAATCCTGGAAGAAAGCCTGTTGGAATATCGCGGCGCGCTGGTGCTGGTGACGCACGATCGCTATATGCTCGACCGCGTTTCGACGATCGTACTGGGTCTCGACGGCCGCGGAGCCGCGGAACGCTTTGCCGATTATTCGCAGTGGGATGAGTGGTTGCGTGCGCAGCAAGCGACGAGCGCGGCAGCGGCTGCGTCGGCGACCGCGTCCGCACAAGGGACCCGTGAGCGGCCGAGTTCGCGCACGGATCAAGCCAAACCTGGAGAGGGGAAGAAGCAACTCTCACGTGCGGAAAGCCGCGAGGCAGCATCCATGGAGAAGCGCATCGCCAAGGCTGAAGAGGATCTGCAAGCCAAACGCGCCGCTCTGGAATCTCCGGAAATCGCGAGTGACGCAGTGCGCCTGCATGAAGCCTACGCACAAATGGAAGCGGCGCAGAAGGTGGTGGATGAACTGTATGCGCGATGGGCAGAATTGGAAAGCAAGGGCGCCGGCGGGGCCGAAAAGGTACAAGCTGGAAGTTAATCCACGAGATGACGAGGGACGTCCGTCTACGCCGCCGATGGCGCGAATTCAGTCAGCAGCGCCTCGTGCAGACGCACTTGCTCTTGCAGCGAAAGCTTGGCGCCGCCCGTGGTGAGATAAAAAACGTCAATCGCGGTTTCGCCTTCCGTCTCGATGATGGCGATTTCGATGTTGCACTTTTCGCGCGCGAAAACGGAGCTGATGCGGTGCAGCAGCCCGGGCTGGTCTTGCGCGACGATTTCCACCAGCGTGCTTTGCGCGGAGCAGGTGTCGTCAATTTTCACCCGCGTTTCCACCTTGATTTTCGGCGGCCGGTTTTTCTCCGCGCGGAGCCGGTCGCGCAACATTTTATCGAGATCGGTTTTGCCCGCCAGCACGTCATAAATGCTCGTTTGGAAGCGCTCCCACTCCGGCAGGTTCAGTTCGAGCGTACGGAAACGATCGGTAAAATAAAAAGTGTCAACAACTGTTCCAGTCTGATTCGAAAATGCGGCAGCCTTTACGATGTTCATCCCCCAAGCGGCGAGAACGCCCGCCATCGTGGCAAATAAAAACGCGCGGTCCTTGGTCACCAGCGTCAGTTCATACCAGTGACGGCCGCGTCGCAGGTTAATGTGCACCGGATCTTTATCCAGGCGCGCCGCCATTTCCAGATGTGCGAGCACGTCGCCCGCCGCGTGAGTAAGAAGATAGCGGCGGGGAAGCCCTTCGAGAAAATTATCGAGCCGGCTTCCTACCGTGAGTGCGAGAGTGCCCAAATGCGCCATCACTTCGTCATGCGCATCCACGTGGAGGCGCTGATCGAGGCTGCGATTCAGATGGTTGGACGTCGCAATGTAAAGCTGCCAGATATTTTCCGCCTTCCACGGAGTGAGAGCTTCCGGATTCACCGCTTTGATGTCACCGTAAGTAAGCAGACAAAGCATTTTGAGCCGCTCCGGCGTTTCCACTTTCTCCGCGAAGGCGCGGACGGTTTCCGGATCGAAGATGTCGCGGCGGAGAGCTGCGCTCATTTCCAGGTGGCGCTCGATTAGAAACAGCACCGCTTCGCGATCCGGTTCGTCCAATTCCAGGCGATCAAGAGCGCCTTCGGCGATCTCGACGCTGGCGTGCACATGATCGGATGATTTGGCGCCTTTGCCAACATCATGCAAGAGCAACGCCAGATAAAGCAGGTCCGGCTGTTCCACTTCGTCCAAGAGTTCGGCATAACGCTGGTCCCATTTCGATTGCGATTGACGCAGCGCGTGCAGATTATCAATCGCGACGAAGGTGTGCTCATCCACCGTGAAGCGATGGGAGTAATCGCGCACCACCAGCGCATCAATGCCCGCAAATTCGGGGAATAGCAGGGTCAACAGGCGCAATGAATGCATCGCGCGCAGCGCATCCGCGGCATGTGGCGCCGTCAGAATTTCCTGCAGCAGATGCCACAGCTCCGCGCCTTTTGGGGGCGCCTCGGCCAGCGCCGGAAGCATGCGTTCGATTTGATATTCGGTGCTCGAATTAAGTGTGAGGCCGTGACGCGCGAGAAAGCGGAACGCGCGCAGGACCAGCTCCGGATCGTTGAGCGCGGCGGGCTGGCGCAATGTGAGCATTCCATCTTCGACGGAAAACTCTGCGTTCGAGAGCCGCGAGCGCAATTGCTGGAATTGATGGTGCAGCGAAAGGCGAGCCGCGGGAATCTCTTCCAGCATTTGAACGCAAACCCGATGGACAGCTCGAGCATGGCTGAAATAAATCCGCATCCAATCCGAAGCGCTCAGAGATTCCGAATCCGGCCCGTTTGGCGAACGCAGCGCCAACGATGAATTCGCAATCCCGACCTTGTGGGCGGCAGCGGCGTCTTGGGCCTCCCAAGTCAAAGTATTGTCGTCGCGCTTGTGCCTGAAATGCAGGAAGCACCGCGCGGACATCAGGGAATTCAAGGCTGCGTCGAATTGCGTCTGGATCGATTCCGGAAGAACTGCATTTTCGCGCGGCCAGACGCGATATTTTTCGATGGCCGTGAGCAGCGACAGCCAGTACACGACGTTGTAATCGCGCAGGCCTCCGGGACCGTCCTTCATGTTGGGTTCGAGATGAAATACCGTGTTGCCGAATTTTCCGTGACGGGTGCGCGTGAGGTCCGCGAGGCGCTTGACGATTTGCGCGGAATCGCGCGCAATCAGTTTAGGTATGGCGTCATCATGCAAACGCGCAAAGAGAGCGCGGTCGCCCACAAGATAGCGGCAATCCAGCAGGGAAATCGCAAACTCCGCATTTTCCGCGTCGAAGCGGCTGCATTCGGCGAAAGTGCGCGTGGCGGGGCTGAGTTTGAGCCCCAGGTCCCAGAGATCCTGGGAAAACTTGCGGATCGCGTCCTTCAGTTTCGCTTCGGTGCCGTTTCCGGCGTGCAGGAACAGCATGTCAATATCGGAATAAGGAAAAAGCCAGCGGCGGCCAAAACCGCCCAATGCCACTGCCGCGAATCCCGCCGGACCATCGAGTTCGGGCGATACATATTGCGTCCACAGACGCTGCACGATCGTTTCGATCAGCGCGGTGCGTCCTAGAAGAGCTGCGCGGCCGCCGCCTGTAGCCACAAAACTTTCCTGGATGCGCGCGGATTCCTTTGCGGCAAAATCGCGCAACTCAGTCGAGAGCGATGGTGTTGGTGGCATCGATTTCAGTTACTTTTGGCCAGTCGTTTTCGTTCGCTCCGCGTCCGTATTTACGCTCCTCGCTGTTGAGCCTGCGATCCGGCGGTCAGCATTTCCACGGCGTCTTCAGGATACGCGAGCATGCCGAATTCCGGCACGTCGAGGCCCGTGAGCTCCACTTCTTTCGAGACGCGCATGGAACGCCACGCATTCACGCCCTTGAAAACGATGAACGTGGCGCAGAACGAATACACCGCTAAGAGCGTCGCGCCTCCCAGTTGCATCCAGAACTGCGAGAAATCGCCGTGGATCAATCCGGTAACTCCTTGGCCGGCTCTACCAAGATACGATGCGGCGCCCACGCCATTCCAGCCGGAGCCATAGGTACCGTCCGCGAAAATTCCCAACGCCACCGCGCCAAACCATCCGCAGTAACCGTGGACCGAAATTGCTCCGCACGGATCATCAATCTTGAGCACGCGTTCGTTGAACAGCACACCCAAACAAACGACAATCCCGGCGACGATGCCGATGATCACCGAGCTCGTCGGCGATACGAACGCACACGGTGCGGTGATCGCTACCAATCCCGCGAGCATTCCGTTACAAGCCATGGTAATGTCCGGCTTGCCAAACAGGAAATACCACAACACCATCGCCGCCGCCGAACCTGCGACCGCTGACAGATTGGTGTTCACCGCAACGACGGAAATGCGCAGATCCGTCGCGCCCAACGTGGAACCGGGATTGAAGCCCATCCATCCAAAGAGCAGTACAAACGTGCCCGTGACCACAAACACGATGTTCGAAGCAGGAAATGCGCGCGGTTTTCCGTCGGGTCCATATTTCCCAAGGCGCGGACCGAGAATTACCGCGAGCGCCATGGCGCAAAATCCTCCGACGGCATGCACCACGGTTGAGCCGGCGAAATCCACATAACCATGGCCCATGTGCATCGTCGAACCCAGCTGCGACATCCATCCGCCGCCCCAAACCCAGCAACCGGAAATCGGATAGAGCAGGCCGCCCACAAATAACTCGCAGAGCAGAAACGCCCAGAAGGTGATGCGTTCGCAAATCGCACCGACGATGATGTATCCGGCCGTCTCCATGAAAACCACTTCAAAGAGCGTGAGGCAATTGCTGCCAGCATCATACCCAGGACCCGTCAGGAAAAATCCTTTGCCGCCCAGGAAGCCCCACTGGCCGCTGCCGATCAAGAAATGGTTCAGCGTGGGAGTACCGCCAAGATTCGTCGGCGCCGCGTTGATAGCGACCGCGCCGAATTGAAACGCGTACCCCACAGCGTAATAGGCGAGGAACGCAAAAACGTACGCCGCGAAATTCAACATCATCAGGTGCGCGGCATTCTTTTTGCGCACCAGCCCGCAGGTCAGCAGCGCGAAGCCGGCCTGCATGAAAAGCACCAGGTATCCAGTCAGTAGCGTCCACGAAAAGTTCGTCGCCAGACGGACGTGCCCCACATCATCCGCAAGCTTCAGCGCGAGCGGTTCTTTCGCCGCCTGCGCCTGAAAGTTGTCGAAATCCTGCTTGCTCTTAGCGTAATCGGGCGCGCTCTTGTCCGTTGGCTCGGGAACCACGAACGGATTGCCGGCGGCGTCAAAAACCGACGAGCGGTCGCCGGTAGCCGTCCCTGCAGGATCCGGTTGCGGCGACTGATCCGCCAACGCGACGCTGAGCGAGCCAACAAAAA
Source organism: Candidatus Acidiferrales bacterium (assembly GCA_049287725.1). GTDB lineage: Bacteria > Acidobacteriota > Terriglobia > Acidiferrales > UBA7541 > Palsa-295. The sequence goes on from JBAQGJ010000064.1 coordinate 60,195, forward strand.
TCTGCGCAAATACGAGGGCGATCGCTGAGAGCATCCAGCTTCTCTTGCGTCCGACAAATGCGCTATGCATCACGAAATTCCTCCCTGATTGTGATAAACGCTGCGTTCCGTTCGCGGCTCGGCCGAAATCGTCAGATGGCGCCGGGACCCCGCTCCCCCGTCCGAATGCGTATTACGTCATCAAGCGACGAGACAAAGATTTTGCCGTCTCCGATCACGCCCGTGCGCGCTCCCTCCATGATGGCGTCCACCACCGGTTCGACCATCTCCTCCGCCACCGCGATGCTTACAAAAATCTTCGGCAGAAAATCCACGGTGTATTCCGATCCGCGGTACGTTTCCGTGTGGCCTTTCTGCCTGCCGAATCCCCGCACCTCGGAAACCGTCAGTCCGGTTACACCCAGGCCTGTGACGCGCTGTTTCACCTCCTCCAGCTGCGACGGCCTGATCACGGCATCAATACGCTTCATTTTCGATTGCTCCTTTCCTTCTGGAACCGGAAACGCGCCGAAAGCAACAAGGTATGGAACCTAGTCGCGCACAATCAGTCAAATCCAAATCAGTGATTGACTGCATCAGGTTCACGATGGGCGGCATTCGGTCGAGTCGGACATATTTAGTTCAGCAAAATCGCATTCGCGAGCTGGGAATGCAACGCGCGCCAATAGCAACTGGTCCGTGCAGACGGGCCGTTGAGCGCGTACGCGCGACTATAACCGAAATTGAATTCCGGACGAATGCGGAAGTTGTGGTTCCAGAGCCGCAAATGCGAGGCGAGATCTACTTGCCCACGAGTAGCACTTCGAAAGAATTTGGTTTCATAGGCGGCCGCCGCTGGCCAGGTGGCGTGACGGTCTCAAAATCAGCAGCGGGAAGAAAAATATTATGCGTTTTGAAATCAATGGCCATGGTACGCGCGTATTTCTTCGTAGGCACTTCTTCTACCACCGTGAATTTCTCTGGGGAATCCTCATGGACCACGGTAAGAGTTCCCGAGCCGCCATTGGAACTGAACGCCAGTTGCGTTTCGGGGTCGAATCCGGCGGCATCCGGATCATCGCCGATTTTGGGAGTGGCGATTACTTTGCCCGTCGTGGCGTTCACCACGGCCATCACGTTGTTGTCGCATACCGCAAAGAGGCGCCGGTGTTTTGTATCCATCGCAAGGCCGGAGGGCGACTTGCAAGGTGCCAGCGGCCAACGATGCAGTACGGTTAATTTTTGCGCGTCAATTTCCGCTAGTTCGGACTTGTCCTCGATGTTGAAGAACACATGCCCATCTCCCGCGCCCACCGCAAATTCAGGCTTGCCCTCGACGGGAAACATACTCACAACGCTCCCGTCCACACCGTTAATCGCCGTCACGTTGCCGCTGTGTCCATTGAACGCGAAGACGCGTTTGGATGCCGCGTCATAGAAAATCGCGTCCGGATTTTGGCCGCCGGTGCCGATGCTGGAAATCGTTTTCAAAGTCTTCAAATCGAAAATCGTAACCGTGTTGGCGCGCCCATTGCTCACAAATCCGCGCCCCAAATCGGGAGCCAGCGCAATCCCGTGAACGCCTTGCGTGTCCGGAATATCTCCGACGATGGCGTCCGTATCAGCGTCCAAAACGACGACGTGCGTGGCGTGCGAGACGTAGACACGGCGGGCAATGCTATCCACGATGCAATAATCCCAGCCGCCATCGCCGCCGATCGGAATGGTCTTCACCAGGTGATAGCCCGAGGCTCCGGAAACGATCGAATACCCTTGCAGAGTGCCAAGAAAAAGAATTGCAGCCGCGAGCGACATCAGTCCTACAACTGCCAGAGCGATCCTGCGAAGCATAGTGGTTGGCCCCACGATCTATGAGTTGCGGCGGTAGATACGCCGTTTGTAGCCAGGCGAAAATATACCGCAACCCGGCGGTATGGTGTTAGGCAACTTCAACGATTCGCTGTTTGGCCCGAGACTCTGTTGCTTCACTCCGAGGTTTCCAGCTTCTCGGCCATCTCCAGCATCTTGGTTACGCTGTTCCAGTTTCGACCGGTTCCGGATGTCTTGAGTATCCTCTCGATGGTCGGCCACGAGACTTTCGGACGCGCCATTCCGTTCGGAAAGTAAATATAAACTTCGCGGCGGTCCATGCGCAGTTCCTCCGGAGCGGTTTCCAACTGGGAGGCTTTGTCGCGAGCATCGGCGGCAGGCTCACTCGCCAGAAACGTGACGAGAAGTCTGTTAGGTTCCACCTCGCGCCTTTTCGCGAATGGATTGCGCGCGATTACCTCTCGCATTTCGGCGGCAGTGCGCAGCACCACGTCTGGACGGAAACCGAACTTGCGTTCGATGGCGTTCTGCAGCCGCTTGGCCAGGACTTCGAGATCGCGCTCCTCGGTTCTGAAAATCAAATTGCCGCTCTGAACGTAGGTGCACGCGTCGCGCAGCTTCAAGCTTTTGCAGAGTGCGCGCAGCTCCTCCATCTTGATCATGTTGTGGCCGCCTACATTCACACCGCGGAGCATCGCGATAATCACTGCCATACGCAGCTCCTATGGATTTCGCCGACGCGCTTACTGCGTGCCGGGAGACGTTCCGTGGGGATTGTGGCCCACAATCGCGCGGATGTCCTTGGTTTCCAGAACACGCTTCGAATAACCCTGCCGCGCGACAGCCAACATTGCAAGTCCAATCTCTTCCGTACTCAAAACAAAATTTGGAAACGCCCATCGCAGTAGCGGAAGCAGCGGGTTGAAAAACATGTAAGCGAAGCGATAGGCAGGCGTTTTGGAACGTGCTCCGTGGGAAGCTTGAATGATTCCCGGGCGGAACATGTAGGCCGCCGCAAACGGCAAGCGCAGCAGCGCGTTTTCCGTTTTACCTTTCACGCGCGCCCACATGCTTCGCCCATGTTCGGAGCTATTGGTGCCGGCGCCGGACACGTATATGAACGTCATCCCCGGATTCAACCGGCACAAGACTTCGGCTGCGGCGATCGTGATGCCGTAAGTCACGCGTTCATACTCCGCTTCCTTCATGCCCGCGGACGATACTCCGAGGCAAAAGAAGCACGCATCGAAGCCGGACAGCTTACTTTCAATTGCATCGTAATGCGAAAGGTCCGCGTGCGCGATCTCGCGTAGCTTCGGGCCCTGCGCGCCCGTGGCGCTTCTTCCGACGGTCTGCACCAACGACACGCCGGGATCCAGCAAGCATTCGCGCAGGACGCCTTGTCCCACCATGCCCGTGGCGCCGAAAAGCAAAACGTTCATCGGGTGATTACTCCCGTTCGAACCGAACAACGATCGTGCGAAAAATCCGCCTTTGCGTTCGTGTGGACGATTTTCTTGAACAGCCTCACGGGTTCGCCGCCTCACACGTAATCGAACAGCGTCATAAATCCAAAATCCATGTGCAGTTGCTGATGGCAGTGGAAGAGAGTCACGCCGGGATTGTTCGCCGTAAAATCCACTTCCACTTCCTGATATCCGTTCACCATAACGACGTCCTTCATCACGCCTGCCATCGAAATTCCCGCGATCCTGGTGAGTTCGAAGCTGTGGCGGTGGAGATGGACCGGATGAATATCATCGCTGGCGTTGTGCATGCGCAAGCGGTAACACCGGCCTTCGTGCAGGTGAAATGTGGCGGGGACCATGGCCTGGGTCATCGGGTAAGCCTCGATGTTAATCGTCCAGCGGTTGAAGCCTTCTTCGGCGGCATTGTCCTTTGCAAAGGTCATCTCAATCGTTTCGTCCGGCGCAGCAGCGGTCGCGCCGGCTTTCGCAAAGCGAGCGTAATTCCAGTGAAAGGGTTTGGGGGCCGTCCACACGGGCTTGCCTTTGCTTCCCGCGTATTCCACGACGATGCCCATTCCATGGCTGCGATCGTCGTCTGCGAGGTCGCCCATGATCCACACTCCGGGATGATTCATCTCCACAATCGCGGAAATCCGTTCCGCTGTTCCGAGCCACAGTACCGGAACCTCAGCGGGCGTAGGCACCTCGTTGCCATCGAGCGCGACAACCTTAAATGTGTGCCCCGGACACGCCAGGCTGCGAATTTCGGTCGCGCTGCCGTTGAGAACGTGAAACATCACTCGCTCGCCTTGTTTCACGCGCACGGGTTCGCCGTGGCCCAGCATGCGCCCATTGATCGTGAAATACCGGTAGCCCACCTCATAGCCGTGCGGCATACCCTTCGCCAGCGACGTCTTCATCGCGGATTCTCCGGCATCTTCCAGGCTTTTCACTCGAGTGGCGGGCGCCAGAAAATCCTGCGCCATATCGCCACCCTGGCTGAAAGTTGGTTCAAACTCTTTCAGCACGAGAAATACTTCGCGGTCGTAACTTCCAGGTTCGCGCTGCGCTTCGATGTACACGGGGCCCACTTGTCCGCTGTACTGACCGGCGTGCAGATCGGCGCCCGCACGATTATGAGTGTGGTAGAAACGCAGCCCTGCGGGCCGCGGTGTGAAAGTGATCCGGCGCATTCCCCGCGCGGGGATAAAGGGTGTTCCTTCTTCTGCTGCGCCATCCACGTCAGTCGAAACAAACTGTCCATGCCAGTGCAATTGCTCGGGAGTATCCGTGTTGTTGTGGATCTCCACCGTCACCGGCCGGCCTTCTTTGAAACGCAGCAAAGGACCGGGAAACGCGCCATTGTACGTAGTCGTCGAGACGATCAGTTTGGGAGCGATTTCGACTGGCGCCGCGGCGATTCGCAGCGTGTAGTCCGGGGACGCCGATTCTGATTGCTGAGAGGCCGAAACGAAACACCTGTCCGCAAATGCCGCTTCGCTGAGAGGGTCCGCGATACCAAGGAGCGAAGCGCCAGCGGCGGTTCCCGCCAACTTGAGGATGTTCCGGCGAGAGGGAACTCCCGTGCTCACCACGCGCCTCCTTTTATGATCAACCGGATCCGATCCGAAGTTGTTGGCCCTCGTCGGTTGACTAACAGCGTGCCATGAATTCGTTGTGCGGTGCCGCCTACCTCGCGCCGCACTGACGACGCACCGCTGCAGAGGCTCTATCGTATTTCGAGGAACCTTTCAATGCAAAGGAAGTTGGAAGTGGGAAACGCCTCGTTATGAAGTCTCGCGGTGGGGCATCAAGTTTCCACGCGCACCGGAATCGCAGCTGACGCCCCGGCCGCTCGCGTGTACTTTTCCAGCAGGTCGTCCAGTTCCTGCCCGCGAATCGGCTTTGTCAAATAGCCGTCCATTCCAGCGGCGAGGCAGAGCTCCTGGTCGCCCTTCATCGCGTGTGCGGTTAGAGCGACCACCGGTTGATGACCACCAGTAAGCTTTTCCTTTTCGCGAATCCTGAGGGTCGCCTCCATGCCGTCCATTTCGGGCATCTGCACGTCCATCAGCACCAGGTCATAACTCGCTTTCTCGAGCGCCTCTAGAGCCTCGCGCCCGTTCGCGGCGACAACCACGCGATGGCCTCGCTTCTCCAACAGGCGAGTGGCTAGCCTCTGATTCACCAGGTTGTCTTCCGCGAGCAGGATGCGCAAGACGTCCGCGGGGTTCCGCGCATCTTGCAGGGAGTAACGCGTCACCAGGGGTATCGCGCCCGCTTGCGTGTGTGCGCCCAGGACGCGCGTAATCGCCTCGCGCAATTCCGATTGGCGGATCGGCTTTAAAAGATACGCAGAGACGCCCAATTCCTTGCACCGGTTTCCATCGCCGCGGTGACCCGCCGAAGTGAGCATCATGATCGTGGCGGTGGCTAACTCGGGCGTCTGCCGGATTCGCTCGATGAGCGTGAAGCCGTCCATGCCGGGCATGTGCATGTCGGTGAGAATCAATGCGTACGGCGCAGCGGCATCGCGGCCGGCAGATAACTCTGCAAGCGCGTCGTCTCCGCTTTCAACGCACTTCGATTTCATCTCCCAGCGTTTGAGCATGCCCTCGATGATTCGCCGGTTCGTGGGATTGTCGTCAACCACCAGCACTTTGACGCCGCGCAGAATCTCCGGCGGCGCAATCGTTCCCACTTGTGCTTTTTTCTCGGAGCTCTTGAACCGCACCGTAAAGTGGAATTGCGCGCCTTTTCCCACTTGGCTTTCGAGCCAGATTTTTCCGCCCATCATGGTTACCAGGCGCGTCGAGATCGTCAGTCCCAGTCCAGTCCCTCCATACTTGCGGGTTGTGGAACTGTCTGCCTGAGAGAATGGATCGAATATCGATTTTTGCTTTTCCAGAGGGATTCCGATCCCGGTGTCCGACACCGTGAAGCGCAGCAGGCGGCTCTCGCCGTCTTCGGCTTCCAACCGAACCTTGACTGCCACTTCGCCTTCATCCGTAAACTTGATGGCGTTACCCACGAGGTTGATCAGGATCTGGCGAAGCCGGCTGGTATCGCCCTGCACGAGCTCTGGAACTTCGGGCGCGATCTCACAAAGAAGCTCCAGTCCCTTCTCATCCCCGCGCAGCGCCAGAGTTTTGAGTGCCGCCTCCAGACATTCGCGCACGTTGAAATCAGCCGTTTCCAGATCGATTTTCCCGGCCTCGATTTTGGAGAAGTCCAGAATGTCGTTGATCACCGTGAGCAGGGAATCCGACGACATTTTGACGGTCTCCAAATACTCCCGCTGTTCCCGGGTGAGCTCGGTGTCCAGCGCCAGGTCGGTCATGCCCATCACTCCGTTGAGCGGCGTGCGAATTTCATGGCTCATGTTGGCGAGAAATTCGCTCTTGGCTCGGCTAGCCGCCTCGGCGGCCTCTTTGGCTCTTTGCATTTCGCGTTCCCCTTGCAGGCGCTCTGTGATGTCGCGGCCGACGCCGGCGATTCCTGTCGGCTCGCCGTTGCTGCCGATCAGCGGCACCTTGGTCGTAAGCAAGAAGATCTTTTCGCCCTTTGCGTTCCGGCATTCCTCTTCCCGGTTGAACAGGGCTTGCTTCGTGCGGACGACTTCTTGATCGTCCTGGAAATAGTGGTCGGCAAGCTCCCTGGGGTAGAAATCGAAGACGGTCTTTTGCAGCACTTCCGTAGGGCTTTTGGCCCCGAGCGCTCGTGCGAGAGACGAATTGACGACCAGATACCGGCTCTGCACGTCCTTCACGTACATGAAGTCCGGCACGTTGTCTATGAGCGTGCGCATCACGCGGCGTTCCTCGTACAGCGCGTCCTCTGCCCGCACCCTCTCGTCCACCTCTTCTTGCAATTCCCGGGTCCGTTCAGTCACCCTCGCCTCTAATTGACTATTGGAGTTCTGGAGCGCCGCATCGCGCTCACGGATGCGGTCGAGCATCTGATTGAAAGAACGAATCACGTTTCCGATTTCATCCGTTCCACGCGGTATGACTCGAAGAGTGTAATCATTGCCCAGCGTAACCTGCCGGGTGATCCCTGCTAAGTCCGCGATGGAGCGTGCAATATTCTGGTGAAGGCGCCATGAGAGCAGATACATCAGGAACAGGCAAGTCAAGACCATGATGGCCGACATCCAAGCGAAGTGTACTGTTCGCGCGTGCAAATCGATTAGATCGCTCTCCATGTAAATCGTCCCGACGGGCTTGCCTTCCAAAAATACGGTTTCGGAATAGCACAATGCGTCGCGCGTCCAGACGACGCCATCGGAAGGGTCTTTGGGTGGGAGATACTTGCCGGTGAGGTCCCGCCGGACGTACCAGACAAATAGCTGATCGTTCATTTGGTAGAGCGCCGCCACACGGATTCCAGGGCGGACGCGCATCGCCTCCAGAATCTGGTTACCGAGCGCGGAATCGTCGAAGGCGAGGGCCGAATTTGCATTGGAACTCAGCAGATCTGCCGTGGACTTGAGGTCGTTAACCTTCTTCTGGCGGAACTCTCGCAGGTCGTAAGACAGTAAACCCACACAAAAGAGAACCAGGCCAATAGCGCTAGTCAGCGCGGAAAAGAGCAACAGCTTCTGCACGAGCGAAAGCTTGTCCATCATCGCCGGATCGCCTTGGAAGGGGATTAAGTTACGGATGACTGAGCGCGGACCAAATGCCGCCAGCGCCCTGAATCGAGAGGGAATCCCGGGACTTGCTACTGCAACTTTCCTACTTCGTTTCTATCACTTCCGGGAGTTCTATGATGCAGGAACTAACTGCTCGATGCCGAATGTGGTACGCCCGGGAGACTCCCGGCACTGGCAGGAATGAACCAGGAAGAGACACCGAAGATGGACGAAACCGGGCATACGATGCGGATACCGCGTCGCACCGGTGCGAATTCCTAAGCTGCAGCGCTAGGCGAGATCGCGGGAACGACCGCGGATTCCAAGCTCGGCTGCGATGGAATGGCGCGCAAGATGCGAACCGCTTCGAAAATGTGCGCCTCCACGAGCAGGACCTGCACAACCGCCCGGTGTGTGCCGTCGTGTGCCACTTGACTCCGTAGCTCCGCGATTGTCCTGATTAACGTATCCGCAGCTACAAGAATGAGGGCGTCCTCCGGCTCGGAAGCGCCAAGCCCATTGCACCAGGGGCTTCCCATTAGCAGCCTCCTTCGTCGGCAGCTGGAGCGACGACAAATAGACTCGAACCGTCGCCAAAGCTTCGGCCAAACGAACCCAGGGTGATTATCGGGGCTTCGCCGCCACGGGACAGGGTGAAGAACCGACGATTAATGGGGGAACTAGTGTTAAGTATCAGTAATAATGGAACCATGCTCAGTTCGTCAATTCGTATTCACCGCAGACCGGCTCGGCAGAAATACCTATAAAACAGCGTGCCGAACGCTGGGAACGGAATCGGCGCTCCACCGGTCATGTTCAGAGCGGCATTTTTCGCCTGCCGATAGGGGCTTTGGTTCAGCCAAGCGCCTCATTTAAAAGCACTTCGTGGCCGACGCTCAATGGGCGGAAGTTCCCTTGGACACGGGGGACGTGCGATCTCGCGCGAGTTTGCTGAAGAACTCCCCGAACGCTGGCACAGAAGATTTCAGCATTTGGAAGTCGGTTTTCGAAATCAGCAGCACGTCCATGGGAGTGCGGGCGAGCACTGTGGCGTTGCGGGTGGTGTCGGTGAGCACCGCCATTTCCCCGAAATAATCGTCGGCCCGCAAGATTGCCAGGTGTTCCATCTTTCCGTCCTGCTCCCGGAAGACTTCGCACTCACCGCTTTCAATCACATAGACGCAGTCGCCAAGTTCGCCCTGGAAGAAGACAACATCACCCGGCTCAAAATGCTGGCGGGCCAAGCTAGATTCATGGATGTCGCGGACCTGAACCAAGTCGGGATGAAACAAGAGTCCAATCATCCAAGCAAATCCCACGCGCACCCTGCGGTACAGACTGGGCATCTTCATCAGATAAATGGACCGCCACAGAAACCACGCAGGAAAACCCGACACCCGCAGGCCCAGAATGTCCGCCACGGCGGAATAACGGCCGAGCGACCCGAGCTTACCCAGCCCATCGAAATCAAATTCGGTACTCTTTCCACCGCGAATGCTCGCCGCAATATTCTCCGCCACAACCTTGGCCTCCCGCGTGGCATGCTGCGCCGTCGGCGGAACGGGGTTCCCAGCCTTCGTGACGATCGAGGCGCAATCTCCCAAGGCCCAGACCTGCCCTTCATAACCCGCCAATTCCAACTTGCAATTCACCTTCAGCCGCCCCTTATCCTTCGCGCAATCGAGGTTTTGCAGAACGCGCGCGATCGCCATTGGAACGGTGGAGACTATGGTCTTGGTTGGAATCTCGAGGGCAGATTTTAGAATGGCTCTTTCGGATGTGGCGGTAACCAGGCGGTCCAGCAGCCGGATTTCGACGCCCCGCTTGGCCAGCAGTTTGTGCGCAAACACTCCGAGGCGGTTGGAAATTTCCGGCAAGATGCGGTCTCCGGAATGAACCAGGACGCAACGAATCTCCTCACGGCGAATCCTCGGGTAATGCTTCTTCACGAGATGGACGAAGTCGTGCACTTCGGCGACGACTTCCACCCCCGAAAATCCGCCCCCGGCAACGACGAAGGTCAATAATTTCTTCCGAAACTGAGGATCGGACTCGCCTTCCGCTTCTTCGAGCACGTGGATCAAATGGCTGCGCAAACTCAAAGCATCCGCGAGTGTGCGAAATGGCTTGGCGTGTTCGAGCAAGCCGGGCTTTCCGGAATAATCGGTGACCGCCCCCAGGGCGATCACGAGATAGTCGTAAGCTATTTCCATCGAGCGGGGCCGGAAGCCCGGGCTTACCGTCAGGGTTTTGGTTTTCAAATCGATGCGCTCCACCTCGCGGGTGATGAGTTCCGTGCCAGGGGATAGCCGGCGGATGGGAGAGACGACATCGGTCAATCCGATCGAACCGGATATGACCTCGGGCAGCATCGGCTGATATACGGAATAATTTTCGCGGTTTATGAGGGTTACGGAAGCTTCGGCCGGCTTCAGGAGCTTGCCCAAATGGCGCGCGGTGTAGACGCCGCCAAAGCCTCCGCCGAGAATGACGATTTTTTTCGTTTCGGCGGTCATAGCAGGCCCATTGGAAATCTTGGTGCGACGGAATGGCTAATGCGCACCGCGCTTACAGAGACGCCGCACTCTATGAATGCGGATCTCACAAGGATCTCAATTCCGACAGCCGCCAGGCTCCATGCGACGCATCAGCGAGGCCACAGGCGGCAACGGAATCGTCAATTGCAATCGGGAAGTGCCGCGTGTAAGGGACGCCAGGCATTGCGGCTGCATCCGCTCACATCAGCAGCACAGCACTCCGGCTATTTTTTCAGCGTGCGAACAAACGCGATAACATTGTCCTTATCCGCATCCGTCAAATCCTTCACCGGTTTCATCTTGTTCTTGCCGTCCGTGATGATCTTCTTGATGTCGTCGTCGGACATCTTCTGAACTTCATCCGAACTCAAGGGTGTGAATGTAACACCCAGCAACTTTGCTACTCCGGGGTTGCCATCCCCATCCGGACCATGGCAAGTCTTGCACTTCTTGGTGAAAATATCCTTGCCCGCCGTGGCGTCGCCCTTTGGCGCGGAGTAAAGGGTGAAAGCGACGCCAAGCACCGCCAAGCCCGTTACCAGGATTCCTGCAGAATGACGTTTCATTGACCAGTTCTCCTTTCAGATAAATTCAGTTCATTCACTTTACGGCACTTCGCATCGCCCGTTCGTTCACCGTCTTCATGATGTCTTGCTGGGTTGACGGCATTACTTTCAGCATTGAGAGGAAATTGGCTTTCCCGAGGACGGCCACCTTCGCCGGAGTTACGGCGCGAACCGTGGCGTTCCGCGGCGCGTCACTAATCAGCGCCATCTCTCCAAAGTACTGGCCGGCAGAAAGTCGGGCGATCACCTTCTCGGCTCCCTCTTCCGCCCGCACCACCGCGAACTCTCCTTCGCGGATGAAATAGGCGCAGTCACCTTCCTCACCCTGTTGAAAAATCACTTGTCCCGGTTCGATCTCTTCGATCTCAAAAAGGCTGTGGCGCCGCAAGAACCGATAGGCGGTGACTCCGAGCACGGCAACCGCCGCGCCCAGCGCCAGAACAGGCGCGATCGTCGAAAAAAGGAAAAGCGTTCCGCCCGTCGTGCGCCTGAGGAATTCCAAAGCGAGGACAAAAACGGCAAGGGCCAACAACTGACCCACGACCAGTAGCGTTCTCGTAGCGGCAGAATTCAGTTTGAACGGTTTAACGGCGTCTTCAGTCATGGCGACACATTCTGCGCGACATTGTGTGCCGGATTATCCTGAGCGTGGCAATCCATGCAGCTTGCCTTTCCGGAGAATAGCGCGTCCTTATAATCCTCGTGCGAAGCGATCCATTTCGCCGATCCCGCATGGCATTTCAGGCAATCGCTGTTCGGATACGGATGCCTCAGCTTGATCGGCAAATGGAAAGTCCGAGTGTAATACTTATACACATCGTTCATCCCCTCTTTTTTCGCTTCCACGGTGCCGAATAAACCGTACGACGTGTGGCAGGCATAGCACTGATCGTCGGGAATATATCTGTTCTTGAAGTGCAGCGCCGCCAGGCTGTTGCTTTTCTGGTCGTGCATGTCATCCACGAACGATTTCATCGTCAAATGGCACGAGGCGCAGAACTCCACGCGTTCAGCTTTCTCGAATACCAGGATCGTACCCACGCCACTGATCAACATCGGAAAAACCACCGCGCCGGCGACCAGCAGGCCCCAGGACACCGGACCCACGGCTGCCCCCCGGTATTTCAGCAGGCTGTATAGCACCACGCCGATTCCGATGATCGCCAGAGCGACCAGCACGCGTGCGCCGACGTGCTCCACCGGATCCTGCTGAAACTGCTCCGCCTCCTGCTGCGCCCGCGCGACAAAGGGAAAAAGAAAAATGCCGGCGGCCAGCAGAATTCGCACCGCCGCTCCCGCGAGCGGGAGTTGGTTTGTCTCTCGTTTACAGGAATCCTCGATCATTGGTGGTTGGTTGTTCCTTTGAGGGTCTGTGAATGGCATTCTCCACAGGTATCCGCGAATGTGTGGCAAGTAAAACAACTCCGCTCGTTGAGCATCGCCAGCTGCGCGTGACCGCCGGCCTTGAATTGCGCCAAGGGCATGTGGCTGCGCGGCGTCTCATTGTGGCAGCGGGTGCAAAAATCAGTTACGTGGCACACCGAACAGTTCGTGCGGTCCAGCGCCGCGAATTTCCCGTGGACGTCGTCCTTCCACCGCGCGGTGTGCGATACGGGCATCATCACCTCGTGGCAGCCAATGCATTCCTGCTGGCCAACGGCGGATGGTGCGACGTTCATATGGCAAACAAAACAGGGCGCGCCCGGCTGGGACGCTTGATCACCGTGATGTATTCGAAAAGCTTCGGTATGCGACGGCGGCTTCACAATGGTGGAGTGGATCTCCGGCATTGGGCCGGATTTTACATCCACATGACAAACCTGGCAATTAGACATCCGAACATTAGTTCCAAGTGTCTTCGATATGTCATGGCAATTGACGCAGTCCGCCATTTTCGGCAGATCGAGGTTGGCGAGATGGGTGCTCTCGGCGATCCCGTAGTGGCACGTCGTGCAATCCAGATGATATGCGTCGCGATTCTTGAAATGCTCGGCGTGTGAAAATTGAATTTGCGGGTATTTCCCTGAAATTACAAACGAGGCCAGTTGGTGGTGCGCCGTCGCGACGCTGGGATTTTCGATCTCCTCCGGCCGATGGCACCCGCGGCAGTCCGCTGTCGTGGACTTCTCGCTGAGCAGCGGTTTCATTCCAGCCTTGGAATGGCAGCCGGCGCAAATCACGTGATTCCCGAAAGACGCGTACGCGCCATCGTCCTGGAAATGATGGCAGAACGTGCAGTCCGCGCGGAATCCGGTGCGCGCATCCACTCGCGTATGCGGATCCACATGTCGCGCGTGCGAGAAATCGAAGACGATCGGCTGCTGGCCCTTGTAGCGCGGGAACGGCAGCAAATCTTCGGAGCTGGTCGGCGGAGACACCGAGTGGCATTGCACGCAGATCTTCTTCTTGATGTCCTTATCAAAATCGTCTTGATGGCACGGCGTACATTGATCGTGGCCCGGACGTTGCAGCACCACCGAGCCCGCCTTCGCCGCCACGTGGCAAGCGTCACAATCGAGGCCCACCTGCTTCAAATGGAAATCGTGCAGGTAAAACGGAGCCTCTGCCGAAGCCGAAGTCGCGGCCGGAGTTTGCGATGCGGACTGCGAAGACGATGCCGCCTGATTTTTTGCGAACGATCGCAAACCGAGCGCCCCCATCGCGACGAACAGGCACACTGCCGCGACACAGAGCTTGGACAGGGAGTTGTGTCTAGGCCCCATTCAGTATTTCCACATCACGCCGAAACGAAATGTCTGGCTGTTTTGTATGTCGGGCCGAAACACCGGAAAATCCGTATCCAACCCGTAGTCCAGGAAGACGCGCGTCTTGGGGTCGACGTTGAAAGACGCGTTTGCCAGCACGCCCTTGTCGTGGGCATCGGTGATAGTGGTAAAGAGATCGTGGAAATTCAGCTGGCGGTAGTATCCGCCGGCTCTAAAGTGGAGACGCCCGTCGAAATAGCTCCGCCCGATTTCCAGGCTGTAGTCCTGAATTTGAGTCTCCCCAGTAGTGCTCAGGTCATCGAACTGCGTCGGCGGCACGCCGGCTCCTGAACGGTTGGCTGCATTCCGCAGATGGTATTCCGCGAATAGGTCAACTTTTTTCCACGGAAAAATCTGCGCGTTGGCGCGAAAATCCTGAAAAGAAGTGTCGAACGGCCCGGCGTTCTGGCTGTTGGTCAGTTGTCGTATCCAGATCGAACCGCCCAACCGCAGCCTTGCATTCAGCGCGCGTGAACCGTCAATCACGAATTGCGTGTACGGTTGCAAAGGCCCCAGGTTCAGTCGCGTGAGCGTGTTGTACGGATCGTTGTCTCGCGCCGCTTCGGTGTAGTCGAAAAAATAGTCCTTGTCGGAAAGTTTGGCGGCATATGCCACGCGCACCGACGTCTTGCCGTCGCTTGGATTCCACATCAAATCCGCCGTAAAATCCGTGGGAGAACTCCCCACCATGCGGTAACTGACGCCAACCAGCCAGGAATTTCCGAAATTTTGCCGGTAGCGGAAGGAGTTCGTCCCCTGGATGTAATACAGCGTGTCATATTCGAAGCTGATGTTTTCGTTGACTCGGAAAAGGAAGTTGCCTCCTCCGATCGCCCGCTGTTGTGGATCGGAGTAGTAGGTAAACCGGCGGCCCGCGTAAATCATCCAGGAAAACTTGCGCCGGTTCATCGTGAACGAGGCGCCGTCCATCTGCGCCAGTTCCGCTCCGTAAACGTACTGGCGTCCCACTCGCAGGCTGGTCCCGGCAAAGTCGCCGTCCGTCGGCCGCCCATTGATGTCTATATACCCGGACATTAATTGCAGGCGGCGGTTCGATCCGAAAGTATTAAGGATATCGAGTTGCGGCGACGCGGACGACACATGAGTGAGATCCTGCCCGTAAGCAAACGAGAAATTTGTATTCACGCGGTCCGATAGCCACCCCTGCGTGCCCCAGTTCAAGAAGCTGTACATCACGTTCGTGTCGGACTGAAAAGCCGAGGGAAACGGAATGCCCGCGGGGTTGAATGTGCCAGTGATCGGAGCGTCAATCACGCCCGTCGCAGTCGGAAGCCCGCTGAAATATGTCTGCGTCCGCAGGTACTCAGTGCGGCTGCTCATGAAAAAATGGTTCAGAAAATCACCGGCAGGGGAACTTTCGCGAGGTGTTTGGACAACGGTCAGCGCCGCGTCGGGAGCACTCTGCGGGATCGCGTCTTTCAGCAGATTATCCCAGGCCGCGCCGATGCTCGGACTGCTTTCCGACGGCTGATCCCCAGGAGCGGCAGCCGCGAGAACGTTAGCTCCCGCCAGAAAGCAGAAGACGGCAACGCCGGCCGCCCACTGTCGCGAAATCATTCGCAAGCAATTCGGCACTCAGTCCCCTCGCCAAGGCTCAATCTATCGAACGAAACTATTTCTGCCGCGCCAGCGACTGAATTTGGTTGTTCGCCAGCGCAATCCGCCACGGATACACATCGCTGTGCCACTTCGTCGCCTGCACGTAGGATTGCAGCTCGCTCTTGGCCAGGCTGTTCTGGCCCGTCGCTTCGTAAACCTGCGCCAGCTCCCAATGCACCTTCGAATTGTTTGCTGTGTCCGCCGTCAGCGCGGTGGATTGCGGCGTCACAGGAGAAAGCGCCAATTCCGCCTGGAACGCAGTCACCGCGTTGGCGTATGCCTGCTGCTGGGCTGTCGGATCAGTGGCTTGCTGGCCCTCAATCACATACGTTTCGGCAATCAACGTGTTGATCCCGAGCCTTTGCGGATCGATTTGCAGCACTTCCTGGAACAGCTCAATCGCCGCACTCGGATTGGTTTCGCGCCACAAATAGCCCAGTCGCATCCGCACCGTGAACATGCACGGAGCAGGTGTCAGTTGCGATGGCACCGCCCCATTCACCAAAGTGGCCGCCGTAACGATCTGGCACGTTTGGCTCTGAATGCTGTTCATCGCGAGCGACGTTTGGTAGTCGCTAATCGCATCGGGTACGTCGTTTAGATCATCCTGGTAGTGCATCCCGCGTTGCAGGTAGTCCCAGGCATTCTGCGGCTGCGTGATGCCCAGCAAATTCCAATCAATCTTGCCTTCGAAATAAAACGGATTGCGGTTGGGATAGTTCGGGTTGGCGCTCGTGCTGCCCGTCGCTTGGTAAGCGCGCGTCTTCGCGAAGACGCCGACAAGCACAACCGCCAGCGCCACAACAGCCAATATTGGGTACCGATATCGGATTTTCATTGGGTCAAGCTCACAGTCGCGTCATCCGAAGCGATGCTCTTCACATTCTTTAGGAACGAATCGATCAGTTGTTCGTTCACCAGGCTCAGATCGTGTCCCGTGGGCCCGCTCGCGCCGGTTACCCCGGCGATGTATCTCATGAAGACTGGCGGGAAATGCTCGAAATTCACTTGCGCATGCACGTGCAACGGCCCCTGCAGCGTCACACCGATCGCCTGAAGCTGCTGCTGAGTTGGCAGTTGAATTTCGTAATCGTAAGTTTGCGGATGCAACGGCTGCAGCGAGCGGAAATTATCCACCGTATTCGCCAGTGCCGCATTGAAAGTCTCTTCGAAATGCACACCCTTTGCAGTTACCGGCAACCCCGTTGTCGGGTCGGTGCGCCCGATCGCCTGGCCGGGAAGAAAAATGTGCGTCAGCTCGTTTCGGAAAAGGACCAGACCTTCCGGCGCCCCCAAAAACACGCGCGCGTCCGGCCCGTCATCCGGTCCCGATTCAAACAGCAGATTGTTGCCGCCGTTTGTTCCCGTTCCGCTCGTGTACGTGGCCGTCAATGAACCCGGATCTACGACGGCGTGGAGATGCTCAAGGTCTTCGTCGTCCAGATTCCCGTCCGGCGCCTGCTCCCCGGTGTTCGGATGGGGTTTGTCCACCACATATCCGGATTGGTAAAGCAGGAATCCATTGTTGTCCGTCACCGCCAGCTGCACGTAGACGGTCCGCTCTTGCGAGAATCCCGCCGGCAGGCGATGTCCCGTCAGTGCCACTGCCTCCAATCGCACCGTGAAAGCTTGGCCCACCTGGACCGTCGTATCCGTCTTGCTCAAGCTGATGCGCGCAGCCGCATTCATCAGGTCCGCGCGTCGCGTCGCCAGCCCATTCGGTACGCCATGCGAATCCGTTCCCGTCGCCTGCGGATCAGGGTAACCGGCGCCCAGCCGCGCGTTCAGTTCCGTCAGCGACAAAAGTGGCACATCCACCCCGGTGAAATAATGTTCCACCACCTTGCGTTGTGAAAGAGGAGCGTTCTGGTCCGTGGATACGCCGGGAACTGCCGCATAGTCGGTGGCAAAGACGGCCGGCGTCGGGCTCGTCACCGTCATATCGCCCACTTGGTAAGTTGAAGTGCCTGCGTAGGGAAACAAGGACATGTGGCAGTCCTGGCAGCGCACGATTTGGCTGAACGGATTGTTCGTACTGTTATAAGGACCGATCGCCCACTCCGTGCTCAAATTTTCGAGCCGGAAGTAACTCACGTTCTGCCCACCGGGATTCAAGTTGTGCGCTTCCGCTGTCAGGTTCACGTTCGGCACGTATACGTTGTGGCAGGTGTTGCAGAAAGCTCCGGAGCGCAGAAACGAGATCTTGCTCATGTCATTGCTGGCCACATGGAAATTGTTCTTCACGGCCACGGGAAACTGGAACGGGCCCACTTTCAAGTCCGTCTGGTTCAGCAAAAGGCTGGTGTTTCCCAAGCCGTCCATGCCAAAACTGCGGTTAATATCTGGCCCGTTTTCGTCGTGGCAAAAATCACATGTAATTCCCGCGGCACCGAGCGACGGCATCGCACCGGCGGGAGGATCCGCTCCCGGAGTCGGCGGCAAGACCTGATTCCCGTTCTCGTCCACCAGCACGTAGTCTCGCAGCGGCCGGAACAATTGCGGTTGAAAACACTGCAGACCCGGAGCTGGCGCAGGATTGCACGTGCCCAAGCCCGCGAGCTGCGGAACTTCTCGCATGGTCGTGTTGTTGCCAAGAACTTCGATGTTTGCGTTGTGGCAAGTAAAGCAGAACCCCGCTTGTACCTGCCGGGTCTCTTTCAGAACCGGCGTCGTAAACATATTAGTGTTCAGCAGAGTTCCGTCAGACAAGACGACCGTGCTGTCCGAGTACACTGGCCGCAGTAAGCCGCCGTTCACCAGATTGCCCGCTGATTCGAGCCCGTTGAACAATGGACTCACGTTGCGATACCCCGACTTCACCGCGCCGTGGAGTTCGTTGTACTGGCGTTGATGGCAGGGCAGGCAGTTCTCTGGCCGTTGGAAGGCTTGGGGCTTGAAACCAACTTGCGGCGGATTGGGATTACTCTGCACCTGCGTGCCGCAGCCTAGTTCGAGCAGAGCTAGGAGAGACACGCAGATCGTTGCCGCCAAAACTCGAAATCGCACGTTGGGCTGTCCCGAAGAAAAATATGGGCGACAGCCTATATCACAAAGACCATCATTGCAATTCCTTTGGCGCCGCAGCGTGTGAATATGTCATGAGTCCCGCTTGTCCGATGTGACAGACGCGCAAGCTCGCCTGTGAGCAACACAAACGGCAACGGTCCTGCACTTGCATAGTCACATTGCAGGAACATGCGAAACGCCGCGAGAGTGTCACTTAACGGGATCCCACTCTCGCGGCGCTGTATACGGAAGGTGACACCACCACCGCAAAACGAAAACGCGCCACGGCAGCAAAAGGGCGAGGCTGAAAATCTCGCCCTTTTTTTTCAGGCCCCTGCTCGTGCTTTCTTTCGCGAAATAAACTGTCAAGAGCGCCGAATCCATTCGACAAGTTGATGCCAGAACGCCAGCTTCGAGAACGGAAGCACCGTAAAGGTCACCGCAGCGATTAATGCGGTGGCGACGGCCGTAGTGCGATGAACGCGCTTGAGCAACCAGAGGTCATAGGCGAGGACAAGAACAGGCAGCGCAAGAATAGTGCCGAGAGTGATCAGAATTCCAAAGTGCCAACGATCAATGGCCGGCCCCATAATTGCCATCGTGCCGAGAATCATTAGTCGTTTGTGCGATGAGGCATCACGGCGCGAGAGCAACGCCCAAGAGGTTAACAGCACGAACAGAGCCAGTGTCTCCAGGTCCCCCGCGAGAAGAAGTTCGGGAGTTTCGTAGTCTGGGGCGCGGCGGACGAAGTCAATCGCCGTGAGTGTTCCTAAGACGGACATGGCGGGAAGAAAGATCAGGGCGAGAACGCCCAATTTCCTATGCCATTTCGTCTTGTGGGCAGCCACCAGCCAGGTTTGAGCAACAAGTAGAGAGACCCACGACACAAAGACGGCGCCGTGAACGTGGACCAGCCGATTCGGCAGTTTTGCGAAGATCATTCCGGCCAGGAAATAGGTCTTTGCGAAGCCGGTGAGAACGATCCCCAGGATCAGGATCGCCATCGCAGGGAAGAAGATGTCGTCGGAGCGAATTTTTAACGAGGGGGTTGCAATAGTGGCCACGAGCTACCTCGGTGGCCGCATGATATCACTGGCCATGCCGTTGCGTGGCGATATGCTGCTCAGAGAATCAGTCGGATTAAAAAAGGCGAGGGCGACGCCTGAACGCGAGCGAAGCGAGGACAGTTCGGCCCTTTTCGGCTCGAAAATAAATGAACGGGTGGCCCGGGTTCCCGTCTTCAAAACCGGGTTCTCGGTACGGCTTCCATTTCTCAGGCCGCCTCTGAAAAAAAAGGGCCGGACTCCTGGGATCCGGCCCTTTACGTCTCAAATTGGTTGCGGGGGTTGGATTTGAACCAACGACCTCCGGGTTATGAGCCGAACGAAGGAGTCGCCCGTCTTTGCTTCTCAATGATTTACGTAGTGTTTGTTATACCTATTTCACGGGTGTTCCTTGGTATTCTGTTCCCAGTTTGTTCCCCATTTGTTCCCAGATTTTGGGATGAACCCCTGTTATGAGACAAAAAATTGGGCACACATGCAGATTTTCATTCAGCCTTCGTTGCATCTGGTAGCAGGAGAAGGGGTCTGGGGAAGAGGACGGCGTTTGAGTCCTCTTCCCCAGATAGCTCATTAGAAATCCTCTTCTCGT
>JBAQGJ010000065.1:0-206698 GCA_049287725.1 Candidatus Acidiferrales bacterium
GGGTGCTGGAAACGGCCAAGGGACGGTTCCTATTTCGTGTGACGCAACCGGCGCGGGACTTTCTGCTGCGTGAAGGTACGGACATGAAGTACGGGGCGCGTCATTTGAAGCGGGCCATCGAACGGCATGTGGTGTATCCGCTGGCAAGTTTGCTGGCAACGGAGCAAGTTTCGCTGGGCGATGTGATTTCGATTGATTGGCACAGCGGCGAGCTCGGGCTGACGTTCTTGAAAGAAGCTGAAGGCGCCCTGGTGCCGATGGCTTCGCCTGCAACCGAGCGGTTGGCCGATGCGGCGGTCGCCGCGGGTTCCGACGCTCGATCGGTCCAGGCGCTTTCGGCGCACGCGCCAACGGAGCGCTTTTCCGTGCGGCCCACTCGCTGAGTGGGCTGGCTGGGTTGCCACCATTCTGGTTTGAACCTGGCCCGAACCGGTTTCGCGCAAGAGGGTTCTCTTGTTTGCAATTCGCGAAAGGTTTGCATGGATCGAACGCAGCGGCTTGTTCGCTGGCATGCCGAACTGTGCGCGCCGCGCTTTTGCAGCTGGACCCAAAACGCCCGATAAGCACCCTCTCTTCCAACAGGTGCCGGCGTGAGGGGCGCGTTGAAGGCATTGCATAGCGCACACGGTTCGGAGCACTCCTCTCGTCGAACCGTCCAGACATTGCTGGCAAGCATCACGCCGATCTGGAATCCCTGGCGCATTGGACCAGCGATAGTCTTCGCACTTCTTTACCTTTGGCTCGACCGCGTGACCGTCTTTTTTCAAATGTGGGCGGGAGTAAGCGCCTGGTATCCACCCGTCGGTTTGGAATTGGCGCTGCTCATTGGCTTCGGAATTTCCTATGCCCCGCTGATGCTTTTTGCGGGCCTCGTCGCTTCGGTCGTCAATTACCACCAGTCTCCTCATGCTCTGGCGTTTTGGGCGGTCAATCTCGTGGTGGTGGCCGGTTATTCAGGCGCGGCTGCGATTTTGCGGCGAATTCTACGCGCCGATTCGCCCTTCCAACGACTGAGCGATGTGTTCCGCTATCTATGTGTTGCGATGGGCGGGGCATTCTGCGTGGCCGCTGTGGGAGCATTTACCCTGACATGGGATGGCTCGATCCATCGCGCGGATTATGCAAAAGCCGCGCTGAACTGGTCCATGGGTGATTCCGTGGCGCTGGTGTGCCTCACTCCGTTTCTTCTCTTTCACGTCATGCCATGGCTGCATAAACGTGCGGAACTTTACGCACGCCCTTCGCAACATGGCCAGCCGCCGGCACCGACGACGCGAGCGGGCTCCGTCCGCAAGGGTAGCGCGGCGGAGACGCTGGCGCAGGCCGGCAGCATAGCTTTGGCTCTGTTCATCGTCTTCGGCTCGAACCTCGCGCAAAGCTATGAACTGTTTTATTTGTTTTTTCTGCCGATTATCTGGATTGCCGTACGCCGCGGGCTGGAGGGAGCCACCAGCGCCATCCTCGCGCTCAATCTTGGTTCGATGCTCATGCTCAGGATGTATCCGGAGGATTTGCACCGTTTGGGAATGTTGCAGTTTCTGATGCTGATCGTTTCACTCACCGGCTTATGCCTGGGAACGCTGATCACTGAGCGCGAACAAAGCGAGCAGGAACTACGCGCCAGCGAAGCACGCCTGCAAGCCATGGTGGGCGCGATTGACGAGATCGTATTCGAATTCGACGGCTACGGAATTTTTCGCAATGTGTGGGCCTCGAGCGAGGCTGCCCTGGCACAGCCGAAGGAGAAGCTGCTAGGTACAAGCATCGGAGAATTCCTCGGCGCGGAAGTGGCCCGGCCCTTCATCGAAACGTTCCGGCGCGTGATGTTCAGCGGACACGGCGAAAGCGTGGAATATTCGATCGCGATTCAATCTCAGGTGCATTGGTTCCTCGCACGCGTAAGCCCGGTGCGTTCGCGCGACGGCGTTTCCCGGACGGTGTGCATGACTTCGCGCGACATCACCGCGCGAAAACAAGCCGAGGACGAGCTGCGCCGTGCGAAAGAGGCCGCCGAAGCCGCCAGCCAGGCCAAGAGCGAATTCCTCGCGAACATCAGTCACGAATTCCGTACTCCGATGAACGGCATCCTGGGGATGACCGATCTGGTTCTGGACACCAACGTTAGCGCCGAACAGCGCGAATACCTCGAGATGGTGAAAACTTCCGCGGACTCCTTGCTGGGCTTGTTGAGCGACATCCTGGACTTCTCGAAAGTCGAGGCGGGGAAGCTGGAACTTGTTCCAGAAGAATTCGCTCTCGCCGCCAGCCTGGCGGAGACATTGCAGCTGATGCGTTTCCGCGCCCAGCAAAAGGGCGTTGCCCTCGGCTGGCAAGTGGAACCTGGCGTGCCGGAAAAGATCATCGGAGACCCGCTGCGCCTGCGCCAAGTGCTCGTGAATCTCGTCGGCAATGCGGTCAAGTTCACCGAGCGCGGAGAAATATTCGTGCGCGTGGATACTCAGGAACAGACCGCCGGCGGCGCCGTCCTCCATTTTCGCGTGAAGGACTCCGGAATCGGAATACCCAAAGAGAAGCAGGCCATGATTTTCGAGGCATTCACACAGGCGGATAGCTCGACGACGCGCCAATACGGCGGAACGGGCTTGGGACTGGCGATCACCACGCGGCTGGTCGGCCTGATGCAAGGGAAAATTTGGCTTGAAAGCGAATGGGGCAAAGGCAGCACATTTCATTTCACGGCAACGTTTGGCGTGGTGCACCGCGAATCCGCGCTGCTCACGCGCCACTAAAACAGCGAGGACGCACGATGACTGAAACGCTCAGTACGAAGAAAAGAATCCTCATCGCGGAGGACGACCCGGTTTCCCGCCGCCTGCTGGAAGTATTTCTGGTGAAGTGGGGCTTCGAAGTAGCCATTGCCACCACCGGAACCGAAGCGTTGCAATTGCTCGATCGCATGGACGCGCCTCGCTTGGCCATTCTCGATTGGATGATGCCGGGCATGGAAGGCACGCAAGTCTGCCAGAAACTTCGCGAGTCCAAGGAGCGGCCGTACACGTACGTGCTGTTGCTCACCGGACGCTCCCAGAAAGAAGATTTGCTAGCGGGCCTGGAATCCGGCGCGGACGATTATTTGACCAAGCCGTTCGACGCGCAAGAATTGCGCGCCCGCCTGCACGTCGGCCAGCGCATTCTTGACTTGCAGGACAAGCTGATCGCCGCGGGAGAGGAGTTGCTCTTTCGCGCCACGCACGACAGCCTCACGGGAGTGGCCAATCGCGGCGTCATACTCGATATGTTGCGCCGTGAACGCGCCCGGCAGGTCCGCGAGGGAGGCTCGTTTGCGATCGTGATGGCCGATCTCGACCACTTCAAATACGTGAACGATACCTATGGTCACCAGGCGGGCGACGCCGTATTGCGCGAAACGACGCAGCGCATGATGGCATCGGTGCGGCCGTACGATACTGTCGGCCGCTATGGCGGCGAGGAATTTCTGATCGTCGTGCCTTCGTCGGACGCTATGGGCGCTCTGGGTCTTTCCGAACGAATCCGCCGAGCGATTGCCGCGGGGCCCGTTGCCGCGGATTCCGTTCCGATCGCGATCACGGCGAGCTTTGGTGTGGCCGCCAGCACTCCGGCGCGCCCGCTCGACCCGCAGGAAATGCTGCGCCTGGCAGATGACGCGCTGTATCGCGCGAAGGATCACGGACGGAACCGTTGCGAGCTCGCCACTCCACAGGATTTAACCACCACGTCGCCCGTTCCCGCTGAAGTTGGTTTGCGCAATATCGCGCCACGCTAGAACAATTTCTTAGCCTAGCCTGTGGGGTTGCAGGAAACGAAAATTGGCGGGCAATTAGGCGAGTGGACGAACGGCAGATCGTTGGCTCATGATGTTCGGGATATGGCGCGCGAGAGCATCTTCATGTACGCATCAAGGATCGAAGCCTCCGCCGAACGCGTTTTTCGCTGGCACGCCCAGCCCGGAGCCCTCGCACGACTGACGCCGCCGTGGGAAAAGATGGAAGTTGTCGAGCCTGCGCCGGGAATTCGCAATGGCGACCGCGGCGTGCTGCGCGTACATTTCGGACCCATTCCAATGCTCTGGAAATTCGAGCACAGCGATTACCAGGAAGGGCGGCAGTTCCGTGACGTTCAGACCGCCGGACCATTCCGTCGTTGGGAGCACACGCATCTATTTATCCCGGATGGCGCCAATGCTTGCCGTCTTGAAGACCGAATCAGGTACGAGCTTCCATTTGGCTCGCTGGGAAATTTGTTAGGCGGCGCGATGATTCGCGCAAAGCTGAACCGAACGTTCGAATATCGTCACCGCACTACCGCCGAAGCAATGCGTGCGAGCGATGGAAAATCGCCGATCGTGGCCGCATCTACATAGACATACATAGACATTGAGAATTAGCCCTCCGGCTCCGCGCGCTCGTTCCATACGCAAGCGTATGGTATGCGGATGTTGTGTTTCGTATGCGAATCTGGAATCCGATTCCGCGCTTGCACAAATTTGGTGTACATTCTAGATAGAAGCGAACCGCGCCGAGACTATGCACACGCTTCGAGAGGTCCGGTAATGAATCCGACCAAACCAGGATCGCTGGTGAGTAACGAGTCACCCTCCACGAAGACGCAACGCGACACGTTGACCGTAATCGACAACCGGACGGGCCGGCAGTTTGAGCTGCCTATAAAACACGACACGATTCGCGCACTGGATTTGCGGCCGATCAAGGTTCACGACGATGATTTCGGCATGATGGGTTACGACCCCGCGTTCACCAACACCGCTTCCTGCTCCAGCAAGATCACTTACATTGACGGGGACAAAGGAATTCTGCGTTACCGGGGCTATTCGATCGAAGAGCTGGCGGAAAAAAGCACGTACGTGGAAACGGCCTACCTGATTTTGTACGGCGAACTTCCGACAAAATCGCAACTCGCGGATTGGACCTACCACATCACGCATCACACGTTCATCCACGAGAGCATCAAGAAATTCATTGATGGATTTCACTACGACGCCCATCCGATGGGCATGCTGATTTCGACCGTCGCCGCGCTTTCCACTTTTTATCCCGACGCCAAAGACATTTTCAATCCCGATTCACGGCGGAAGCAAACCTATCGCTTGATCGGCAAGATGCCCACGCTCGCGGCGTTCGCCTACCGGCACACCTTGGGCATGCCGTTCGTGTATCCGGACAACGACCTCACCTACTGCGGCAATTTCCTGAACATGCTGTTCCGCACCACCGAACTGAAATACCGTCCGAATCCGACGCTTGAGCGAGCGCTGGACGTCCTTTTTATTTTGCACGCCGATCACGAGCAGAATTGCTCCTCTACCGCGATGCGCACGGTGGGCAGTTCACACGTAGATCCGTACTCGGCGACGGCCGCCGCCACCGCCGCGCTCTACGGCCCGTTGCACGGTGGCGCCAACGAAGCCGTCTTGCGCATGCTGCTCGAAATCGGTTCTGTGAATAACATTCCGGCGTACATCAAGAGCGTGAAGGCGGGCGAAAAGCTACTGATGGGCTTCGGGCATCGCGTTTACAAGAATTACGATCCGCGCGCTCGAATTGTGAAGCACATCGCCTACGAAGTCTTCGATGTGATGGGGAAAAACCCACTGATCGAAATCGCGCTGGAATGCGAGCGCATCGCTCTGGAAGACGAGTACTTCGTAAAGCGCAAGCTGTATCCCAACGTGGACTTTTATACCGGCCTGATCTACCAATCCATGGGCTTCCCGATGACTATGTTCCCGGTGCTTTTTGCGATTCCGCGCACCTCGGGATGGATCGCACAGTGGGAAGAAATGTTGCTCGATCCAGAACAGAAGATTTCCCGTCCCCGCCAGGTATATCTTGGCTATGATCTTCGCGGCTACGTCTCCTTGGATAACCGCAAGTAGCTGATGCGGCCTGCCTCCATCGGAAAAGTGATTGCATCCAGGGTGATTCTCTGGCAAAACACTCTAATCCCTGCGGGGGGTCAACCCTGATGGACATTTCCACGCGCCAGTCCGGTGTAGCCACGATTGTGGACGTCATCGGCGACATCACGCTTTACAATTCGCCGCAAGTCCGTAAAGTGCTCCTGGACCTTTTGAAGACCAAGAAAGCGCCGCGGGTGATCGTGAACTTGGAGAAAGTACGATACATAGATAGCGCGGGGGTGGCGTCGCTGGTCGAGGGTTTGAAGGTCTCACGGGACCTGAAGAGCACCTTCGCGCTCTTTGGGCTCAGCCGCACCGCGCGTGAAGTGCTCGAATTAACTCGGCTGATTAAGGTTTTTGAGGTATATAACACCGAGGAAGAGGCGTTGCGCGGCGGCAGCACGAACGTAGCTCCCGCCCGGTAATATGAAACGCAATTCTCCGGGCGGTTTCAGCGCAAGTTCCATCTGAAGATTTCACCCGTCCGGAATCACAGATGCCAATCACAGACAGCATTGGCGCGGCCACCATCAATGGGCTTGCATATTTAGGGGGCTTGGCGCGTTTGTCCGGTGGCGCCGCGCGAGCCGTCTTCATCGCTCCTTTTCAGGGCAAGAAATTCCATTTCAGCCGTGCGATTCACCAGGCCATGTCCGTTGGTGTGGAAGCCCTCCCGATCACTTCCCTGATTTCGTTTTTCATCGGCACGATCCTTGCTTTGAACGCCGCCTACGAATTGCGCAAGTTCGGCGCATTGCACCTCGTCGCCAGTGCCGTCGCCGTTTCCATGACCCGCGAACTGGGCCCGCTGATGACGGCCGTCGTGGTGATTGGCCGCTCCGGCTCAGCGTTCGCCGCCGAAATCGGCACGATGAAAGTGAACGAAGAAATTGACGCGATGGAAACAATGGCCCTTGAGCCAGTCCATTTTTTGGTGGCGCCGAAATTTCTGGCCATGATCTTGATGGTGCCCTGTCTTACGTGTTGGGCTGATTTTATGGGTGTGCTCGGTGGGGGTTTGTTCGGCGTCGCCACAGCGGGCTTCACGTGGGGCAGCTACATTCAAGCCACGCTCGATGCACTGACGAAGACTGACATTATCAACGGCCTGATCAAGGCGATGATGTTCGGCCTTGTGATCACGGCGGTCGGTTGCCAGGAAGGATTTTCCACCGGCCTGGGTTCCGAGCAAGTAGGGCGCTCCACCACTTCGGCGGTTGTGAAGTCCATTTTCATGGTGGTGATGGTGGATTTGATTTTCACCACGATTTTTTACGTCACCGCGCCGCGCTAAATTTCCATGAGTTCATCACTAACGCCCAAGCCCAACGCGCCGCAAGCCAGCAGCGGCGCTGCCATCTCGGTGCGCAACCTGCGCGTGAAATACGGCGAGCGCGAAATTCTCCATGGCATCAATTTCGAAGTTCCCGCCGGCGAGACCATGGTGATTCTCGGTGGCTCGGGCTCCGGCAAAAGCACGCTTCTGCGCACGCTGGTTGGCTTGGAAATACCAAGCTCCGGTGAAATTTGGATTCAGGGCAAAGATTTTGCGTCGATCTCCGAAGACGAGCGCGATGAATTGCGCAAGAAGATGGGCATGTCCTTCCAGGGAGGTGCGCTCTTTGGCTCCATGACCGTCGGTGAGAATGTGGCGCTGCCGTTGCACGAACACACGCGCCTTGACGACTCCACCATCGAAATCATGGTGCGCCTGAAACTCGATCAAGTGGGGCTCTCCGGCTTCGAGAGTTACATGCCCGCGCAATTGAGCGGCGGTATGAAAAAACGCGCCGCTATCGCGCGCGCGCTGGCCATGGACCCGGAAATTTTGTTTTTCGATGAGCCTTCCGCGGGCCTGGACCCCATCATCGCCGCCGGCATTGACGAGCTGATCTTGAAATTGAAGAAGGCGTTTCGCATTACCATCGTGGTAGTGACCCACGAACTGGCCAGCGCATTTTTGATCGCCGACCGCATGATTGTGCTGGATAAAGGCGTGATCGTCGCCAACGCCACCACCAAGGAACTGCAGGCCAGCCAGCAGCCGCGCGTACGGCAATTTCTGGATCGGGTACCGGAACCGGAATTGACGGGGGAAATTGACTATCTGCAGATGTTGACGGGGGACGTTCCACCGGCGCGCCAATAGAGCTGAATCATCGGAGGAATTAGCCCGGTATCGCTAGCGGATTTCGTTTGGCGTGCTATACTCCCGGGCATTTGGCAGCCTCCCCCGTCGGTCACAGCGCGGGAATCATCGAGGGTACGGATGGAAGCGAAGCGCGAACAGGCATTCGTGGGGCTTTTTGTGTTGGTGGTCGCGGCCTTACTGATTACCACTCTTTTTATTCTCAACGGCAGCTTCAATAAGGGCGATATTCCCTACCACGCGTACTTCAAAAATGCCGGCGGTATGGGACCAGGCACGGAAGTTCGCTATGCCGGCGGCCCTCCAGTAGGACGCGTCAACAAGGTGCAAGTGGATCCTCACGACGCCACACGAATGGAAGTGGATTTCTCTGCCAGTCCGAACGTGCCGGTAAAAACCGATAGCGTGGCGCTCATCACCAGCACAAGTCCGCTCGGTGAAAATTTTCTGGGAATCAGGCCGGGTACGAATGCAGCACCGCGCGCGCCGCGCGATTACACGCTGAAAACCGTCGAGTACACCGGCTTCTCCGATATCGCCGACAAGCTCAACGATCTAGCGCCCAACGCCCAGATATTGATTTCGAATTTGAACGATCGCGTCGTGGAGCTGAAGGTGACGCTGAGCCGCGTGAATGATTTGCTGAACGACGAGAACCGCGCGAATATTTCCGCGAGCTTGAGCGACGTCCACGGCATGCTCAAGGAAGATCGGCCGCTGGTGCATACCACTCTGGGCCATGTGAACGACGCCACGGAAAACTTGAAGCCGCTGGTCGCTAGCTTCCAGAAGACGTCGGATCAGGCCAACGACACGCTGTTGCATCTGGACGGCATGCTGACGGAAAACCGCCCAGATATCCGCCAGGCTGTTCTGGATTTGCACACGGCGCTGGATCACGCGAACGCGGTGCTGGCTTCGCTGAATGATACGGTTTCCGCCAACCAGGAGAACCTGGACGAAATTATTGATAACCTGCGCCACGTCACCGACAACTTGAACTCTTTCACTGAAACCATTAAGACGCGTCCTTATACGTTGATTCGGGCGTCGGCGCCGAAAGAGCACCAGCCCGGTTCAGATTTGCCGAAGTAGCGAACAGAAGCGCAACGCAGAGACAACGCGGGAAGGAGCCCAGAGTGTTGAGCCGCGGTATACAAATTATTTCACTCGTGATGCTGGCGATCGTCGTCCCCGGATGCGGCGCACCGCGTCCCGTGAAGTATTACGTTATAGACTCGAATGTAGCTCCCGCGACTTCCTCGCAAGCGCAGTTTCCGGTGGTGTTGCTGGTCGGCCGCTTTGCCTCCTCCACTCTCTATCGTGACGACCGGCTAGTGTACGGCTCAGGACCGGTGCAGCTGGGCACGTACGAATATGACCGCTGGTCCGAACCGCCCGTGGACATGGTGCGAGATTTGCTGGTTGCCGACCTTCGCGGATCGGGGCAGTACCGTTCCGTGTCGCGCGTTTCCACCAACGTGCACGGCGATTACATCGTGCGCGGCCACTTGATTGCTATGTACGGAGTGGACAAGCCGGAACTAGTGGCGCGTTTTTCGCTCGAACTGGAGCTCTTCCAACCCTCCACGCGCGCAATTGTCTGGACGCAAACCTATACGCATGACGAGCCGGTGCAGGGCAAGACGGTGGCTAACATCGTCGAAGCGATGGATCGCAACGTCAGGGCCGGCCTGCAAGAGCTTTCCGGCGGCATATCCCAGTACTTTATGAGCCATCCGCCCGCGCCGGCTCAAGGCGGGAAGTGAGCGGGCGGAACCCTTAGCGACGTAGCTCTTTCGATTCTCCACTCCTCTTTGGACTGTTTCAGTTCGGTTCAACATAGAAGTCTTTCCTGATTCGTCCGATTACACATTGGAAGCGCTGCATACATTCGCGCCTGCGGCAGGGGCGTCCCTTCGCGACTTCGCGCGCGAGTCGAGCGGCAAAGCGAGCGCGGCCAGGAATGCAGCGGGGGCAGGGAAATAAGGGGAGTCGATGGATTTTCTGCGCCAACTATTCAACTCCGGCGATTTCATGCCGCACGGTTACTGCTATCTGTGGAACCCGGGCTTGGTGTGGCTCCACGTCGTGTCTGACTCCCTCATCGCCCTGGCCTATTTTACGATTCCGTTCACGCTAATGTGTTTCGTGCGCAAACGCCGTGACCTGCCCTTCAACTGGATTTTCATGCTGTTTGGCGTCTTTATTGTGGCCTGTGGCGCCACGCACATAATGGAAATCTGGAATCTGTGGCACGCGGAATATTGGCTTGCCGGCGCGGTGAAAGCCGTAACGGCGGCCGCCTCGGTAGGAACGGCGATTCTGTTGGTGCAGTTGATGCCCAAGGCGCTGGAACTGCCAAACGTCGACGAGTGGATTCACGCCAATGCCGCGCTCGAAAGCGAAGTCCACGAACGCCGCGAATTGGAAATTGACCTGCGCATCAGCGAGGCGCGTTATCGCGAAAATGCCGAACTTCTAGACCTCACGCACGACGCGATATTCGTCCGGAATCTCAGGGACGAAATCATATATTGGAATCGCGGCGCGGAAATTCTGTACGGTTGGCAGGGAGAAGAAACGCGCGGAAAGATCAGTCACGATCTCCTACGCACTATTTTCCCGGGTTCCCAAAGTAGTATCGACGCTGAGATTCTTGAAAAGGGCTATTGGGAAGGCGAGCTCACCCACACCCGCCGCGACGGCTCCACGGTAATCGTCTCCAGCCGCCAGGCGCTGCGCACGGACGGCGAGGGCAAACCCCTCTCCATCCTTGAAAGCAATCGCGACATCACTCGCAGTAAGCAGGAAGAACAAAAATTCCGCGATCTTCTGGAAACTGCGCCGGATTGCATGGTCATCGTGGACCAATCCGGACGGATCGTTCTCACCAACGCGCAGACCGAAAAGCTTTTTGGATATCCCCGCGCGGAAATTCTAGGGCAGTCCGTCGAACTTCTGATCCCGGAACGCTTTCGGGGCAAGCACCCCGGACACCGGGGTGAGTTCTTTCTCGCACCACGTCCGCGGGCCATGGGTGCGGAACTCGATCTTTACGGCCGCCGCAAAGACGGCTCGGAATTCCCGGTGGAAATCAGCCTCAGTCCGCTCGAAACATCGAGTGGTATTTTGATATCCAGCGCAATTCGCGACGTCACGCAGCGCAAGGAGCTGGCGGAGAAGCTGCACGAGCGCGAAGTCCACTTCCGGTTATTGATTGATGCCGTAAAAGATTATGCGATCGTCAGCCTCGATTCGGGCGGCGTAATCACCTCCTGGAACTCCGGGGCCCAGCGCCTCAAGGGCTATGCGGCGGAGGAAATGCTTGGCCAGCATGTGTCACGCCTTTATCCTCCCGAAGATCTGACAGAAGGCAAGCTGGATGACGAGTTGCTACAAGCCGAAGCCCTTGGGCACGTGGAAGACCAGGGGTGGCGCATGCGCAAGGATGGTTCGCGATTCTGGGCGGAGGTGGTCACCACCGCGCTGCGCAACGCCGGCGGCACGTTGGTCGGATTCATAAAAATAGACAGAGATATAACCGCGCGGCGCGAAGCCGACGAACACATCCAAAGGCTCAATCTGGAACTCAGCCAGCGGGTCCTCGAACTGGGAACTGTCAACCAGGAACTAGAGTCCTTCAGTTACTCGGTTTCGCATGACTTGCGCGCTCCCTTGAGGCACGTAGACGGTTTTGCGCGCATCCTGAAGGAAGAATTCGCCGCCGATATTCCGGAGGAGGGCCTGCGCTATGTGGACCGCATTCTCAATGCGGCCACGAATATGGGCCACCTGGTGGACGACCTGCTGAATCTGGCGCGCATTGGCCGTCAGGAACTCAAGCGCGAAAAGACAGAAATGGGGGATCTCGTCAAGCAAGTGATTGCCGATCTTCCACTTGAGTCTAACGAACGCGCAATCGAATGGCGCGTCGAGCCACTGCCCGAAATGGATTGCGATCCCGGGCTGGTCAAATTAGTGCTCACTAATCTTCTTTCCAACGCCGCCAAGTTCACGCGCAACCAACCGGTCGCCATCATCGAAATAGGTTCTGCCTTAACCGACGGTCGGCTCGCCATTTCTGTTCGCGACAATGGAGTGGGGTTCGATCCTCAGTATGCCGATAAGCTGTTTGGAGTCTTCCAGCGTCTGCATCGCCAGGAAGACTTTGAAGGAACCGGAGTCGGGCTGGCCACAGTTCAGCGAATCGTGCGCCGGCACGGCGGAGAAATCTGGGCGCAGTCCAAGCCCAGCTGCGGAGCGGAGTTTTCATTCACGCTCGATTCGCAGTCGCGGCTGCCTGCGGAGAACACCAATATGGAGGTTAAGCATGCCTGAGTCGGATTCGGTGCAAATTTTGCTGGTGGAAGATAATCCGTCGGATGCCGAACTGACGCTGCATGCCCTGCGGAAAAGCAAGCTAGTCAATCACATTCTCCATGTGCACGACGGCGCGGAAGCTTTGGATTTCCTTTTTTGCCGCGGCGCCTACGCCGGTCGCGATGTGGAAAAGCGGCCTCTGCTTGTTCTGCTCGACCTGAAGCTTCCCAAAGTGGATGGACTGCAAGTGCTAGCCGAAATCAAAAGCAACTCGCGCACCAAAGCAATTCCCGTGGTCTTGCTGACCTCGTCCAACGAAGAGCAGGACCGCGCGTCCGGCTATCAGCGGGGGGTCAATAGCTACATCCAGAAACCCGTGAACTTCGCCGATTTTCAGGATGTTGTGCTGAAACTTGGGATGTATTGGTTGATCGTCAACAGTAAACCGCCCGTCCGGGCGTTTTCCAACGCTTAGGAGCGCTCGTTAGATGGCAGACAATTTTCCTACAGACGGCGCATCGTCGGCCAAGCCCCTGCGCTTGCTGATCGCGGAGGATAACGCCGCCGACCTGGAACTCACGATCCGTGCGCTCAAAAAGTCCGGGCTGGAACTGGAGATCGAAACCGTCGCGGAGCGGGAAGTCTTCGTCGAGAAATTGCGCAGCAAACCGTTCGACGTGGTCCTCTCTGATTACCGCATGCCGGGCTGGACGGGTGTGGACGCCCTCACGGAAATTGTGAAACTGGGGCAGGACATTCCCATGATTCTGGTCACCGGCACACTGGGCGACGGCAAAGCCGTGGAATGCATCAAGCTGGGTATCACCGATTACGTGCTAAAGCATCAACTGGCGCGCCTGCCGATGGCGATCCTTCGCGCGCAGGAAGAAAAAGCTCTCCGCGACGCCGAAAAACGGGCCGTCAAAGCGCTGCGTGAAAGCGAAGCGCGCTTCCGTACCCTGGTCGAGAATGCTCCGGAAGCCATCGTGGTGCTCGATATCGAAAAGGGCTTGTTCGAGGATTGCAACGACAATGCCCTGCGCCTATTCCGACTCACACGCAGCGAGCTCATGTTGCGCGGTCCCGGCGATCTAAGCCCCCCCTTCCAGCCCGATGGCCGCCACTCCGCCGTAGCCAACGCGGAATGGATGGATGGGGCTTCCGGCAGCGCGACGCCTTACTTTGAATGGACGCACCGCAACTCACAGGGGGACGAAATTCCCTGCGAAGTCCACCTCGTGCGTCTTCCTTCGCCCACGCGGCAACTGATTCGCGGCAGCATCTTGGACATCACGGAACGCAAGCGCGCGGAGGAAGCGCTGCGCGAGAGCGAGGTGCGCTATCGCGGCCTGGTGAGCAACGCCACCTACGGAATCTACTGGATCACTCTCGATGGCTGCTTTCTCGACGCCAATCCCGCGCTATTGCAAATGCTCGATTACGAATCCATTGACGCCCTACTGCTTTTGCGCAACGCCGCCAACCTCTTTTGCGATCGCGCCGCGGGAGAAAACATCACCAACGGCTATCGCGAAAACGATCGCGGGGACGCCACGGTGGAATGGAAGCGCCGAGACGGCAAAATTATCACCGTGCGCTTGATCGGCCGGCGCTCGCGGGACCTGCACCGCAAGACCGACTGCATCGAGATCATCGTGGAAGACGTCACTGAGCGCCTCGCGCTGCAAAAGCAACTGATGCAGGCGCAGAAGTTCGAGGCCATCGGACAGCTCGCGGGAGGAATCGCGCACGACTTCAATAACATGATTGGCGCCATACTCGGCTGGGCCGAACTCGGCCTGGATGAAACCGAGCCGGAAGCGCGCCTGCACCGCCATTTCGATAAAGTCCGGCAACAGGCCATTCGCGCCGCGGCGCTCACCAAGCAGTTGCTGGCCTTCGCGCGCCGGCAGATCCTCGAGCCGCGCAATATTGACCTCAACCAGAGCGTCACCGAAACGCTGAGCCTTCTGGAAAAAGTCATCGGCAGCAACATCGAAATCAAGATCAATCTCGCGGCCGAACTTGCGCTGGTGCGCGCCGACCCCACGCAGGTCGAGCAGGTCTTAATGAATCTGTGCATCAACGCGCGGGACGCCATGGGTGAAGGCGGCCGCTTGATCATCGAAACCTCCGCAGCCACCTTCGACGAACGCTATTGCGCCGCGCAGCCCTTTGCTCGCCCCGGTAGTTACGCCATGTTGGCCGTTACCGATACCGGTACTGGAATGGATGCTGCCACGCTCGACCGTATCTTCGAACCCTTCTTCACCACAAAGGAAATGGGCAAAGGAACTGGACTGGGGCTCGCCACCGTTTACGGCATCGTGCGTCAGCACGGCGGATTTCTACACGTTTACAGCGAGCTTAATATCGGCACCACCTTCCGCGTCTACCTTCCGGTTGCCCCTTCGTCCGTAAAAGCTGCAGCAGTTGCAGAGGAAACTGGTCCGATTCGCGGCGGCTCGGAAACCATTCTGGTCGCCGAGGATCACGAGGGGCTCCGCGAACTCGCGCGCGAGACGCTTTCCAATCTGGGGTACGACGTGGTCGTGGCTTGCGACGGCGAGCAAGCCATCCGCGAGTTCCAGAAGCATGGTGACCGCATTGACCTGCTGCTGCTGGACGTGGTGATGCCCAAAATCAATGGCCCAGAAGCTTATGCGCGCATGAGCGCCGAGCGGCCGGATGTCCCAGTGATTTTTGCCACCGGCTATAGCGCTGACATCGCGTTGCTGCATACCGCGCAAGAGCAGGGCTTGACGGTGATGCAGAAACCTTACATCCCACGAGACCTCGCGCGCCGCGTCCGCGAAACTCTGGACCGGCATCCGGCAAAAGTTCCTCACGGCTAGTCCACGCCGGGCGCGGAGCCGCGCCGCCAAATTTTGTCATCGCGAGCTCATGCGGATCGTGTAACTCGTTATGCAAGTTAACTTTTCCCGGTTTCCTGTTTCGGCCTTGCACGCGTGCGCGGGCGCGGTGCGTTTCGCTCCTACTTTCCGCCGTTTCTGACCGCGTTGTCACCAATTGCAGTTGACACCGTTTCTCCTCGCATGGTAATGAACGAGGCACTCGTGGATTCCGGCGGAAACGCTGGATTGCCCGGGCGTCAGGCCCACCACACGCAGGCCATCATCACGACGCTCTGGCAACACCCCACCCACCCCGGGAGGTGGATGCTACCTGGCATCTACCTCCCGTTTTAATTTACCGGCAACCCGCGTTTCAGAATTTGCATGGGAGGCGCGCGAAAGGGTTATAATGCGGCCACTTAGCACGGTCGCGAGCGGCCGGGGAGGCAACCATGGGCCTGCAAATCTCAACGCGGAAGTCCGGCAACGTCACCATCGTTGATCTGGCGGGCCGCATCGTCATCGGGACCAGTAATGATTCCCTCGGTGCGGAACTACGTAAATATGCGGAAGCCGGCCCCTCTGAAATCGTGGTGAACCTCGCGGGCGTAACTCAGATTGACAGCTCCGGCATCAGCACTTTAGTGCGCTCCTTTGTCACCCTGGAGCGCCAGGGCGGCGGCCTGAAGCTTCTGAATCCAACGGGCCACGTGAAGGAAGTCCTTGAGCTGACGCGCCTGATCCAAGCCATCCCCGCATTCACCGACGAAGCCAAAGCTGTTGCCGCGTTCCGCGGCGGCGTCGCCCACGCGTAATCGCGTCGGGCTAGATCTCCCATGAATTCGCTGCACAGCTTCGGAGTTAGCCAACTGCGTCGGACCGTCGCTGCCTTCCTCTTCGTGAGCGTTTTGATATGGCTTACGCCGCTCAGTGCCCCCGCTCAAGAACTCTACGATTTCAACTCACTGGCTGCGGACACCGCTCGCGCAATCGAGAAAGCCTCGCACGGATCAGGCCGCACCGTTATTCTCGTCACCGATTTTTCGGAAAAGTCCGCGCCAGAAAGTGAGCTGGGTATCGCTCTTGCGCGGGACTTTGCTAACGCGCTGCGCAGTCGCGCGCAGGGTATCATCGTCTTGGATCGCAGCGATCTCGAATCGTCAATTTCCAGCCATAAATTGCCGGAGGGCGCGCTCGTCAGCCCGAGGATCGCAGGGTGTTACGCCTCGGACTTGGAAGCAACTGTCATTATCAGCGCTTCGATCGAGTACGCCCCGGACAAAATCGTTCTGGACTTGAGTGCATCGTCGGCCCAACGCGACGAAGGCATTTTCAGCGACCAGGTCATCATTAACCGAACGCCCGCGATGGAAGAACTCATGATTAAGCCCGCGCCTAAGGTTGCTGCCTCCTACGGCGACGACAAAACCACATGGGTGAAGGACGAAGAGTCCACAGCGAAAGAGCTTCCCCCTTCGTCCGGGACGAAGGGTAATTCCTATCCTTCTTGTGTGGTTTGCCGTCAAGCGGACTACTCCGATGCTGCAGTAAAAGCCAAAGTCCAAGGGACCATTGTGCTCAAGGTTGTGGTAGGTGCGGATGGCAGAGCGGAGAAAATCTCAGTCCAGCAGGCGCTTCCGTGCGGTTTGGACCAGCAGGCAATTAACGCCGTCAAAAACTGGAAATTCAAACCGGCCACCGGACCCGACGGCAATCCTGCCACTGTGTTGCAAACCGTGGAGGTTACGTTTCATCTTTACTAAGGCGCCTTACGCGTTTTTCTTCAGATCCGCGAGCACTAATTTCGCCACTTCTTTTAGCGTATCGAACACGCCCTGACCGGTTACAGCCACGCCCTCGACCGTCGGCTCGCCTTTCACCAGAAGATGTTTCTGCAAATCGGCCACGGGCAGCACGTTCGGTAAATCTCGTTTGTTGAGTTGCAGGACGTAGGGAATCGTCGTGAAATCCAGATTGTGATCTTTTAGATGCTCGCGCAAGTTGTCCAGCGTTTCCAGGTTTGCGTCCAGCCGTTCTTCCTGCGAATCCGCGACGAACACCACGCCATCGGCGCCTTTCAAAATCAGTCGCCGGCTCGCCTCATAAAATACCTGCCCTGGCACCGTGTACAAATGAAAGCGCGTGCGAAAACCGCGCACCGTTCCTAAGTCCAGCGGAAGAAAATCGAAAAAAAGCGTGCGGTCGGTTTCCGTCGCCAGCGAAACCATCTTTCCCTTTTGATTCGCTCCGGTGTGCTCGTAGACCCACTGCAAGTTCGCGGTCTTCCCCCCGAGGCCGGGGCCGTAGTAGACAAGCTTGCAGTTAATCTCTCTTGCGGGAAAATTTATAAACGGCACAATTTCCTCAGATTAGGCAGCCTCGTACTTATAGCATACGCCCCCACCCGCGGCCAACGCGCCGCCACGAGTCGTGCTGCGGAATAGACACCCCGCGCAGGCCTACTGCTAACCTGGCACGTCCTAACCTGGCACTGGGCGGGTTCATTCTCTCGGCCTTTCCGAGCGCGCGCCCGTAAAGGCTTGCCGGAGCCGGACAGCTCTCGCCGCCGCGTTCAGGCGCACAGTCAGGCTTTCTATCCCCTGCAAAATGAAGCAGAATCGTGCGCCACAATTTGTCATTTCTTTCCGAATGCGAACGACGTTCGACCAGGAGACCCAACAGTGAAAGTAATCGCGATAGCGATGTTTCTGGCGGCAATGGCACTAGCCACCGCCGCGCAGACGCCGAATTCGCCGCAAAATGCGAAGCCAGCTGGTGAGCAATTACCGCAAAGCAGCACTCTCGAAAACGCGCCTGCCGCTCCTGCGCTTCCCGCCGAGTGGACCACGCAACTCGCCGCGCGCCACGAGGCAATCGTCAGCGATCACTTGCGCATCCACGTTT
This sequence comes from Candidatus Acidiferrales bacterium, assembly GCA_049287725.1. Classification (GTDB taxonomy): domain Bacteria; phylum Acidobacteriota; class Terriglobia; order Acidiferrales; family UBA7541; genus Palsa-295. Next base: position 18,152 of record JBAQGJ010000065.1, read on the forward strand.
TCCGTCTGCGGCCGGGGGACGATCTGCTTGGTGGAATCCGCGCCTATGTTAATGCGAATCACATACAGGCGGCGGTGCTGCTGAGTGCCGTCGGCAGCTTGACGCAAGCCTCGATACGCTACGCGAACCAACCCGAAGTCCACATCCACACGGGACACTTCGAGATTGTTTCCATCACCGGAACGGTGGAAGAAGGCGGCGAGCACATTCATCTATCCATCGCCACCGGACAAGGCAATATGATCGGCGGGCATTTGATGACCGGCTGCAAGATCTATACGACGGCCGAAGTGACTCTCGGCGAAATTGAAGGCGTGCGTTTAACGCGCGAAACAGACCGCGAAGGCAGCGGTTGGGACGAACTGAAGGTCTATCCGGCGAAGCCCTGAACGCCCGGTGCGATGTGATCACTTCGGCGGCGTCGGTGTTTCTTTGCCGGCCACCACTTGCGCATGGCCCAGAAACGCCACCAGCGATACTCCGCCAATAATATTTCCTAGCAATGTTGGCGCGAAAAAGTGCAGAAAATACGCGTCCCAACTCTCGACGCCGGTGACCACCAGATAGAACTGCTTGGTCGAGCCGGCGATGATGTGATTGAAGCCACCCAACCCAATCAAATAAGTGAGAATGATAATGATGCTGACGCGCGCCGATTCCGCGCTGGGCAGGAGCCACACCGTCAACGCAATCAGCCATCCCGCGAAAATCCCGCGTACCAATACGATTCCGAATCCGCTCCCTGCGCCTTCTTGGCTCACCTGCTGAAATACTTGCCGGAACTCGGGGCTGAAGAGCGCAATCTTTCCGATGCAGAGCGCAAAGATAAATGTTCCCACCAGATTCGCAGCCAAGATTACCGACCATAGCCGCAAGACACCCAAGATTCGCTCCAGCGTCTGCTTCGAAAGCAGTGGAAGAATCACCGTCAGCGTCGTCTCGGTGAAGAGTTGCTGTCGCCCCAGGATCACAATCAGAAATCCCACGCTGTATCCAAATTTTGAAATCAGCGGCGTCCACGAAGCGTGCGGCAAGTGTGCGGCGAGCAGCGCCTCCGCGACCAATGAAAATCCCATCGAAAGTCCGGCAGCCAAGCCGGACCACCCAAGCGCCGCCGAGGAGCGTTTAAATTCTTCCTCCCCTTCGCGCCGAATCGTTTCGTAAACAATGTGCGGCCCGATCGCGAGACGCTCTTCAACTTTCTTTTCCTCGGCTCGCGTATTGATCGCCGGAGATTCTTCCAAAGCGGTGGAAGCGCGCTGTTTTTCACGTTTCATTTTTCTTCGGTCATCCCGTGAGGCTGAAGCGGAGCAAAAGTGCACACGATAATTGCCTTTGCTCGCTGATGTGTCCATCACCTATAGCCTGTATGCGGTGTCCGAGCCTATTAAGTCTCTCGGAACGGCCCCGGAACCCACATAATTCGCTGCATTGACGCGCCTTCGCTACTTTGCTATGTTCCAGTGTAGTTTCCTGCGGAGAGTACCACGTGAAGCGTCGCGCAATCCGAGCCACACAGGCTGCCAGCAAGAGTCATAAGCTACTGAAACAGAAGGCGATAAAGGCGAGCGCGAAACCCAAGCCCGCCCCGCCCGATCCCGACGCGCCCGCCAAGGAAGCTCAACTGAAATTCTACGAAGAGGCCCTTAAGTACTTTCAGCAGCAGAAGTTCCAGCGGGCGAAGCAAACGCTAGAGCGCGTGATCGAGGGCCCTAGCAAAGAGCTTGGCGACCGCGCCAAGATGCACATTCGCATTTGCGAGCAGCGCATTTCTCGGCCTCCCATTCCGGCACTAAAGTCTGCCGAAGAGCACTATACCCAGGGCGTGGCGCTGATGAACCTGGGCCGCTGGGACGAAGCCCGCGAACACCTGGATCGAGCGCGCAAGTCCGCGCCCAAGGCCGACCACATCGTGTATGCAATGGCGGCGCTCGATTGCCTGACCGGCGAAGCCGAATCCGCGATGCAAAATTTAAAAATCGCGATTCAACTGCGCCCCGAAAACCGCTATCACGCGCGCAACGACGAGGATTTCGCTTTCTTGCAGGAAGACCCGCGCTTTACCGAATTGCTTTATCCCGAGCGGGACGGTTCGGCGAACTGACGTCCGCGTTTTACCGTGAAACTTTCCAGCGTACTTCTCCGTGAAGTTCTTCTGCAAAATGCTGCGGTGAAATTTTTTCAGTGATGAAGGGCTCGCAGCTTCGAACTCACCCTGTGCGGATCGTGGCCCTGGGCGGAGGCACGGGACTCTCTGCCGTGCTGCGCGGGCTAAAAGAATACGTCGCCACTCCGAAGGATCCGACGCATCAGCCCATCGCCGATCTTGCGGCAGTCGTCACCGTCACGGACGACGGCGGCAGCTCTGGGCGCTTGCGGCGTGAATATCGAGTTTTACCTCCGGGAGATATCCGCAATTGTATGGTGGCGCTATCCAAGGACGAGCATCTTCTCGGCCAACTCTTTCAATACCGTTTTCCGGTGGGCCGCGCGCTCGCGGGACACAGCTTCGGCAATCTTTTTCTCACCGCACTGACCAACGTCACCGGCGATTTTCCCAGAGCCGTGCAAGTCTCCGCGCAGGTACTCGCGATTCGCGGCCGAATTTTTCCGTCTACGGCGCAAAACGTGACGCTCGAAGCCGAACTCGAAGATGGCACCATCGTCGCCGGCGAGACGAATATTTCCCGCTCACGGCAGCGCATTCGCCGCGTGCGCCTCGTGCCCAATCGCGTTCGTCCGCTTCCCGAAGTGCTTCGAGCCATTCGCGAAGCCGATTTAATTCTCGTGGGACCCGGCTCTCTTTACACCAGCATCATTCCAAACCTACTGGTGGAACAGGTCGCTGAAACAATCGCGCACTCCCGCGCTACGCGCGTTTACATCGCCAATCTCATGACGCAGCCCGGCGAAACGCAACACTATTCCGTGGCCGATCATGTCTGTGCCATCTACGACCACACCCGCAAAGGCCTGTTCGATTTTGCGGTGATCAATCGCCGGCCAATTCCGAAGGGTCTGCTCAAACGCTACCGAAAGCAAGGCGCCGAGCCGGTGCAAACCTCGGTCGCGGAACTCAAACGCATGGGTCTGCGCTACATCACAGGCGATCTGCTTCGCCATAATCACGTCGTGCGGCACGATCAGGCCCGCCTGACGCAACTTTTGCTCGAGGAATTCGTAAAGCGCCGCGTTCGCAATTGAATGCAAGCGCGAGTAAAATTTGTTGGCATGTGAAGCGAAAGGGCGCACTTGAACGCGGCCATTTTTCAGCCGCCGCCACCAAATTCTAAAATGGTTTTCTTGCGCCCCTATGCCCAGGTTCGTATACTGGCCGACGCTGTCCGGACGGCAGCCGGGGCGAAGACGGCTGGCCCGACGCGCGTTTTCGCCGCCCATCACCAACATTACATTTACGCGGCGCACAGAATCGCGGATTATTCCGCACTTTTTGGAGGTTGTCATGCCTGCGGTTACGCACGATGAATTGAACGTTTACAAATCCGCCGAAGCGCGGTTTGAACTTGCTGCACAGAAATTGGGTTTGGAAGAGGGAATCTACCGGTATCTGAAATATCCTAGCAAGGAAATTACGGTGTACGTTCCCGTGGCGCTCGATAGCGGAAAATTGGAAGTTTTTATCGGCTACCGCGTACTCCACTCCTCCGTGCGCGGTCCGGGCAAGGGCGGTATTCGCTTTGCGCCGGACGTTTCGCTTGACGAGGTCCGCGCTCTCGCCGCGTGGATGACCTGGAAATGCGCCGTGGTGAATATTCCCTTCGGCGGCGCTAAAGGCGGAGTGATCTGCGACCCCAGCAAGCTTTCGAAGACGGAACTTGAGCGCATCACGCGCCGCTACACCGCGGAACTGAGCGAATGGTTCGGCCCGGAGCGCGACGTGCCGGCCCCGGACATCGGCACCAACGATCAAACGATGGCCTGGGTGATGGATACCTACTCGATGCACGTGCGCCAGGCCACCACCGCCGTCGTCACCGGCAAGCCGCTCGAGCTGGGCGGCTCGCAAGGTCGCAAGGAGGCCACCGGCCGCGGCCTAATGATGTGCTGCAACAACGCGCTCACGAAACTCAAGATGAAGCGCGACGGCTGCCGCGTAATCATTCAAGGCTTCGGCAATGTTGGCTCGCAGGCCGCCCTACTAATGCACGAGGCCGGCTACAAAATCATCGGCGTCGCGGATATTCACGGCGGCCTGTATAACGACAAAGGCTTTGACATTCCCAAACTTGTTGACTGGGTGTACGGGCAGCGCAAGCCTCTGCCGGATTTCCCGGGCGGCGGCGAAAAGCAAACCGCCCAGCAAATTCTGTTTCACCCCACCGATATCCTGGTTCCGGCCGCGACTGAGAACCAAATAACCTCCGAAAACGTCCATCAGGTTGAGTGCAAAATCTTGTGCGAAGGGGCGAACGGTCCCACGACCTGGCACGCCGACAAGGTGATCGAACAGAAGGGAATTTTTATTATTCCCGATATTTTGGGCAATGCCGGGGGCGTCACTGTCAGTTATTTTGAATGGGTGCAGGACCGCCAGGGCTTCTTCTGGCGCGAAAGCGAAGTGAACGAAAGATTGCAAGATGTGATGGACCACAGCTTCGAACAGGTGGTAAGGTACGCGGAAACGCACGGTGTGAACAACCGCATCGCGGCTTACATCGTGGCGATTGACCGCGTGGCGCGCGCATTGAAGCTTCGCGGGATTTACGCATAGACGGGATGAGGGCCCGGAATTGGTCGAGGAGGAACCGTGTTTCCTGAATCGATTTTGCCCGGAGCGTTGAAGAGCGAAGCAGAACACCGGCGGGACATGTGCGCCGTGGGACGTTGGACTTACGAGCGCGGTTACGCGGCGTCCACCGATGGAAATATTTCGGTGCGCCTCGGGCCGGATCACATTCTCACCTCGCCCACAGGAATCTGCAAAGGGATGATGACCGAGGAAGACATGGTCATCACCGACCTGAACGGCAAGAAAATTTCCGGGCGCCGCAATCCTTCCTCCGAACTCCTCATGCATTTGACGATTTACCGCCATCGCCCCGACGTGAACGCCGTATGCCACGCGCATCCGCCGGTCGCGACGGGTTACGCGGCTGCCGGCATCCCACTGAATAAAGCGCTGCTCTGCGAACTGATTCTCTCGCTGGGATGCGTTCCAGTGGCGCCTTACGGCACGCCGGGCACGCCGGAATTGGCGGATTCGATTGAGCCGTTTGTGGATGGTTACGATGCGATTCTGCTCGCGAATCACGGCGTCGTCACCTACGGCCACGATTTGATGACCGCGTTCTTCCGCATGGAGACCACCGAACATTTTGCGCGCGTCGCGCTGGTGACCGAAATGCTCGGCAAGCAGGTTTTGCTTTCCAGTTGCGACGTCCAAAAACTCGTCGCCGCCCGCGCGCGTTACGGTTTGCAGACGGCTTCCAACTTCGGCCCGGAATTTCCCGTCACTTCGGAAACCGCTGCGGAAAAAGAGCGGATCACGCTTACTCGCCGCGAATTGGAAGCCCTGGTGGATGAAGCCGTAAAGAAGGACCGCGCCCTGCATTAGAAATCGGGGTCACGCTGCTGGAGATCTTGTGGCGTGTCTGATCGCTTCCTACTGCACCTGTTCGTGCGCGTATCCCGCAGCATCCAGCGCCGCTTTCAATTCCGCGATGTGCTCCGGCCCCCGCGTTTCCATCGTAATGTCAATCGCCGTATCTCCGAGCACCACGCCGTAATACGATCGGTTGAACTGCGTTTCCACGATATTCACTTTCTGCTCAGCAATCACCGTGGAAAGCCGCACCAGCGCGCCCGGATGGTCCGGCAAATGAATGCGCAGCCGGACCATGCGTCCATCCTTCACCAATCCGCGCTCGATAATCCGCGCCAGCAGCGTGACGTCAATATTTCCCGCGGATATCAGCACTCCCAATTTCTTACCGGTGTGCGCGGTTTTCTTGTTCAGGACGGCAGCCGCGGCCACCGCGCCCGCTCCTTCCGTCAGCGTTTTTTCTTTTTCCAGCAGCAGCAAAATTGCGTTGGCGATCTCCTCTTCGTCCACCGTCACGATCTCATCCACATATTTCTGCACCAGCGGGAACGTATACATTCCCGCCGAACGCACTGCGATTCCATCGGCGATAGTTTTCTCGGCGCGCAACGTGACCACCTTTTTCTTCTCCACCGCCGCTTTCATCGAAGGCAATTTCGAAGTCTGCACTCCCACAACCCGGATCTTCGGTTTCATTTCCTTCACCGCGCAAGCCACTCCGGCGATCAATCCACCGCCGCCGATGGGAATCACCAACGCGTCCAGATCGTTCACCTGCTCGAGCATTTCGATTCCCAGCGTGCCTTGCCCCGCAATCACTGCCTCGTCGTCAAAAGGGTGGATGAAGGTCAGCCCTTGCTCTTCGCAGCGGCGCAGCGCTTCCTGGCAAGCTTCGTCGTAATTCGCGCCGAAGAGAATCACCTCCGCGCCGTGCCCGCGCGTCGCCGAAACTTTCACCAGTGGCGTCGTGAGCGGCATGCAAATTTGCGATGCAATCCCGCGTTTCGTCGCGTGGTACGCGACGGCCTGCGCGTGATTTCCCGCCGAAGCTGCAATCACTCCGCGGCGGCGCTCTTCCTCGGTCAGCAGCAGAATCTTGTTCAGCGCGCCGCGCTCCTTGAACGAGCCGGTCATCTGCAGATTTTCCAGCTTCAGAAAGATGGAGTTCCCCGTCAGTTGCGAGAACGTCTCCGAGCGCATGAATGGCGAGACAAAGATCGAGCTGCGAATTCGCGCGGAAGCCTGCTGGATCGTTTTCAGCGTTACGCCTGCCGCAGATCTTTTCGTCGATTCAGCTATGGATTTCATTTATGCCCCTGTAAAAAACAAAGGCCGTTGCCCTTTCTGGGTAACGGCCTGTGGCGTTTCGAACTGGAATTCGCCGCCGGCCGTTATCCGCTCCTAATAATGTGAATAATGAGCGCGATAGCCGAGGTAGAACGGAAAGCCGCGTAACAGCGGGCAAATCCGGAACGCCGCTCCGGGCGGACGGCTGCTAAGCCAAGCGTATGCGGGTCGCGCGGAATCGATAGCCGAGGTCGTGATTGGAAGTCCATTGCCAGAACAACGGATATCACGGGCATCGTGGGGATGGCAAACGAAAACTTAACGGACGGCCTCAATCAATCATCAGAATTGGCTGCGAAACGAAAATACTTCGCGCCTTGCGCCGCTCCACCAACAAAAAAGGCGGGAAACGTTCTCTGCCGCGAACGCTGCCCGCCCTGTGATTGTGCGATTGTTCGAGGTCTGCAAACGGTTGCGAAACTTCACTCCGCGATGGTGACGAATCGCGTCTTGCCTCCGAAGTGAATTTCAGTGATCTTGTTGTCGTTGACCACGAACGCGGAGTACTTCGCCTTGCTAGTTTCGTCCTTCCATTGCACTGGCGCCTCCGCCACTACTTTGCCGTTCATCGAAAGCTTCACGTGTGTTTCATCCACGGTCACCGCATAGTCGCCGGGCTTCAGATCTTTGCCGGCGATCGTGGTGGCGTTCAGCAGGGTCATCGTCGTGTTGATTCCCGCCTTGGTGTCTTTTGCTGGAGCAGTCCGCGCGGTGATTGAAACCAAAAGCGCCAGCGCTGCGAGAATTGTAAAAATCTGGTTCATTGAGTGACGCGACATTTTTGCTTCCTCCTCGAATTTTGTTTGCCCCTCGCACACGCTTAGACGCGGAGGTGTGCGCAGCGAGAGCAAGATCACAAATGATTTAACGAAAAAAATATCGGAGAGAAATAAATCGCGGCAACAACACGAAAGTGAACACCGTTCGCGCGAAACCGAACACTGTGCGCGCGGCATAAATGCGCGGAAAAATCCCAGGCTCCGAATATTGGTACGCAACCGCGCATCAAAATGTTTCATTGTGCGACGGACCGCTAGCGCGGCCGCGTTGACACCCTTGCGGCCCTAATCAATAATCGCAAGACATGATTGGATCGCTCCGCGGCAAGCTGATTGAAAAGCGCCCCAACCTCGTGCTGCTGGAAGTCGGCGGCGTCGGTTATCAGGTGGTCATTCCACTTTCCACTTACACCAGCCTTGGCGCCCTGCACACGGAAGCGACACTCTTAATTCACACCCACGTGCGCGAAGATCAATTGGCGCTATTCGGTTTTCTCACCGCGCGCGAAAAGCAGTGCTTCGAACTGCTCATTTCCGCCTCCGGCGTCGGCCCTTCTCTCGCGCTGAAAATCCTTTCTGGCATGGGCCTCGATGAACTCGTTCCCGCGATTCGCAAAGGCGATCTCGCACAGCTGGTGCGCATTCCCGGCGTAGGCCGCAAAACCGCCGAGCGCATCGTGCTCGAATTACGCGATAAACTGGCTGCGGTGGACGTGCCGGAAGCGGGCAAGCCCGCTACGCGCTCGCAGCTCGAAGCGGATGTAGCGTCGGCGCTGGTGAATCTGGGCTACGATGAACGCGCCGTGGAAAACGCCATGGCCAAATCTCGCGGCACGGTCGGCAATGATTTTGAGTCGTTGCTGAAGGCGTCGCTGCAAGTGCTGGGCGGCGCGGCCATGCAAAAATCATCGCGCGCGGCGCACGCTGAATGACGCCCGCGCCAGGCTCGCGCGATAGCTCGGCGGCGGCAGCTGCCGCGCGGCAACGTGAAGGCGACAGCGAAGGCGTCAGCAAGGAAAACCAGGTGCCGGAGAAAATGACCGACCCACATAACCGCATCATTTCGGGCAAGGCACTCGATGACGACGCGCGCATCGAAGCCAGCATCCGTCCCACGAAATTGTCCGATTACATCGGCCAGAATCGCGTGAAGGAAAATCTGCAGATCGCCGTCGAAGCAGCCCGCACGCGCGGCGAAGCGCTCGACCACGTCCTGCTCTATGGTCCTCCGGGCCTCGGCAAGACCACACTCGCGCAAATCCTGGCGCATGAGATGGGCTCGGCGATCAAAGTAAGTTCCGGCCCACTGCTCGAAAAGAAAGGCGACCTCACCGCGGTGCTCACCTCGCTCGAAAAAAGCGATTTCTTCTTCTTGGATGAAATCCACCGACTGCAGCCCTCCATGGAAGAAATTCTCTATCCCGCGATGGAGGATTTTCGCGTGGATCTGATCATCGGCCAGGGCCCCGGCGCGCGCGTACATCCTTACCAATTGAATCGCTTTACGCTGATCGGCGCCACCACTCGCGCCGGACTGATCATGGCGCCGCTGCGCTCGCGCTTCGGCATCGTGCATCGCCTGGATTTTTATACGCCCGAGGATTTGCTGCGCATTGTGCAGCGCTCCGCGAAAATTCTAGGCATCACAATGGACGAACCTGGCGCCGCTGAAATCGCCCGTCGCAGCCGCGGAACTCCGCGCGTGGCAAACCGTTTGCTGCGGCGCGTCCGCGATTTCGCCGAAGTCCGCGCCAAGGGCCACATTGATCTCGGCGTGGCTCGCGACGCGCTCGCCATGTTAGGCGTGGACGAACACGGCCTCGACGAGGTGGACCGCAACCTGCTCCTCACGATTATTCAGAAATACTCAGGTGGCCCGGTGGGTTTGAATACGCTAGCCGCATCACTAAGCGAAGAAGAAGACGCCATCGAGGAAATCTACGAGCCCTACCTCATGCAGCTAGGCCTGCTCGACCGCACGCAACGCGGCCGTGTAGCCACAGCCTTAGCCTACAAACATTTCGGCATGGACGAACCCCGCCGCCAACCCGGCCTTTTCAGTTAGAAAGCCTCGGGGCGCCAATGAAAGACATCTACCTCTCGCTGGGATCGAATATCGGTGACCGCGCTCTGAACATCTCGCGGGCGATCGACTCGCTGCCCGTGCACGGCGTGCGTGTGGTGCAGCAATCATCGCCGTACGAAACGGAGCCGGTGGAATTGCGCGATCAGGAATGGTTTCTGAATGGCGTGGTCGAAGTTGAAACGAAATTGACGCCGCAGCGGCTGATGCAAGCTCTGCTCGAAATCGAGCGCTCGATGGGCCGCCTACGCCTCACGCCGAAGGGCCCGCGCATCATTGATATGGACATCTTGCTTTTCGGATCGGAGATCCTCCGCGAGCCCGGCCTCGAGATCCCCCATCCCCGCACGGCCAACCGCCGTTTCGTGCTCGTCCCATTCGCCGAGATCGCCGCCGGCGCAATCCATCCGGTGCTCAACAAAACGATCGCCGAGCTGCTCGACGAAACGCCCGACCGCAGCGAGGTGCGCCTGTTCCTATAGCGCTGGTTCGCCGTTATGCGGCCGTAAGACAGGAAATGGCGCGGCAAGCCGCGCCCCTACTCATGCAACGACTAACTGCTGCGTAACACCTTCAGCCAATGCAAAGTCAGCGCCTGCGGCGACAGCGCCTCTATTTCAATTTCCGCCACGCGGCCCTCGCTCCGTTCGCGCCAGCGATAAACGCCTGGCTCGGTCTCTTCGCGCATGTGCCCAATCGCCGGCCGCAAGAAGTCCTGCGCGTCCGTGAGCGAAACCTTTTCCTGTGCGGCCGGCCGCGTCAACGCTTCCACCGCGTAGCTGCGTAACAGCTTTGGCCAATACGCATCGAAAAGTTCTGACGATGCAAAAATATCGCTCCAAGCCACCTCGCCACCGTAAGCCACGATTACCCCGACCACATGTTCGCCCTTAAGCCCTGATGTCGCGCGCTCAAAACGCTTCTGCATTTCCTGCGCAAAGTTTTCTACCGACGGTCCCACCGCTGCGGACTGGTAAATGCTCCGGTAACCTTCGGTAGGCGCAGCCGAAGCCATCACCTCCGAAAGTTCGCGCGACGCGATACGCGGAGGCGCAACCGCCAGATTGGACGCCATGTCGCTCCGCTCTCTGGCGCCCGCCACGTCGCCGCGAACCGCCGCCCACACTTGACTCTGGTCCTGCTCCACCGCGGCTTGTTCTCGCACGGTGGGATGCACCATGGTTTTCGCGGCGGAGAATTTAGCGCTTCCGTTCGTCCAGCGGCTGTGCTCCACGCAAAACACATCCAGCGGCAGCGGTTTCGCGCCAATCGGAATAATGCGGTCCTTACCGATGATGCGATCTTGCTTGCCGCCCGAAACCACCTCGCCCGCGAGCAGCACCAGCGGGCGTTTGCCGCGATTGATAAGCACCAGCTGATTCACTTGCGCGCCGCTGGAATAACTTGGAGCAGGCTGCGCATCGCCATTGCGCGAACGGCGCATACCTTCGCCTTGCTCGGTCACGATCGCGTCGCCTGATGCGAGCGCCACATCCAGCGTTTCGAATGAACCTGTGTCAGCGTCCTGCGATGAAAGTACAGGAAACACAGTGAGCGTTTCATAGGTGACCGGCTGGCCGACGCGCCAGTCAGGCGCCGCCAACTTGCCGGGTCCAGCCAAGGGTGAGCCGCCCGCTTCTGCGACCACATTTGGAGCGGCATAAACCCAGAACAAAATCGCGGCCAACGTGATTGTAGAGCCCAATCCCATAATCCAGATCCACTTCTGACTCGCCTGCATGGCGTTCTCCTCGTTTGCTCGCGGGGGCCAGACAGCTTCCGCGCGGCTTCACACTGAGAACGTGCAGACACAAATACCTTGCAGCATTTTTGGAGAGCATATGAACGTGACGGAGGGCTATTGGTTCAATCGGCGACAGGTAAGCTTAAAGGTGCTCGCGATCCTTGATCTGCTTCTCCCGCTTCTTCTTTTCCTCTTCCTCGGTGCGCTCCCATTCCAGCAGCTCTTCCTCGGACATCTGGTAGTCGTCCCGCGAGGCAAACATCGAGTTACGCCGGGCGCTCCGCGCTGTCCGGACACCGCGCTGCTTCTTCGCTCCCGAGGGAAAATCGCGCATGCTGCGAATGAGATCAGCAAGCGCCCCTGCTTCCACCAAGAGTTCACCCACTTTTTCGAGGAAGTCGTGCAGATGGTAGGGCTTGAGCAGATAGGGAAGCCCCTCCCGCTCCAACACCGGCTGCGCGTGCTTCGCGGCCAGCACCGGCACCAGGAAGAGAACGCGAATCCGCTTGGGACGCGCCTGATCGATGTCAGCGTCCTGCGGAGCGTCTGCGGCGCCTTGCGCCAAGTCTTTCAGAGTGTAGAAGAGAGGCCCGCGCACATCGGTCATCGCTACGTTCACGATCACCAGATTCCACTCGCCGCTCGCCAATTCCAGCATCGCCGCCGACGCAATCGGAACGATGCGCACGCGCCAACCCTCTGAATCGAGGACGTTTTTCAGCGCGCGCTGACTGACAACGTCGTCGTCAACGATCAAAATGCCAATTTGGGCCAATGCCACTCCCGCCAGAGATCGTCAGGGCTTTCCCAGCGAGTATATCGGCTGCTTCCAACCTCGCCATCTGCCCATCCGTCCTGTTTCCAGGGCACTAGCTGCCCCACTGTACAGGCGAAATAAAAGCGAAAAATAGCACTTGACATAGCGAACAAAAGGCGAATATAGTTCACCCGTGCGGCGAGGCAATCAATGGCCACTTTCCCCATTCTTCGTGCGACACCAGCGACGCTTGAGCGTCCCCGGAAGCGTGCGAAGCAGACCAGTCTCACCCTTTTCCCCACAGCCGCTCGCCACGGCACCTGTGAGTCCCCGTGCGAAGCTTCCGCGCCCCCTTCGGCGCCAAGCCGGAGTACGAAGCCCGCTACGGAACTGGTCGGCATTGCACGCCTCGCCGCTTCCTCCCCTCGCGCCGAAGTCAAGCGCGGGACGGAGTACTTTCTCCTTCCGGTTCGATCGATCCTGAACCACTGCGATTCCGAACGCGTGCCCTTCCGTTGGACCGTTAACCCCTATCGCGGCTGTGAATTTGGCTGCCATTACTGCTACGCGCGCTACACCCACGAATATATGGAGCTCGACGGCAACGAGTTCGAATCGAAGATTTACGTGAAGAAGGACGCCGGCCCGCTCGCCCAGCGCGACCTCGGTACGGAGAAAATCTGGGGCGAACACATCGCCATCGGCACCGCTACTGATCCCTATCAACCCGCTGAGCGTGAATTTGGCGCCACGCGGGCGATCCTCGAGAAAATGGCCGAGCGCGAGGGCCTGAATCTTTCGATCACCACGAAATCGAATCAAGTCCTGCGCGACATCGATTTGCTGAAGCGGGTTGCCGAGCGGTCAGCCTTGGTCGTGAACCTGAGCATCACCACCGTGCGCGTCCGGCTCGCGCGGCTGCTTGAACCCCGCGCTCCACGTCCCGATTTGCGCCTGGAAGCGGTGCGCGCGTTGAACGAAGCTGGAATCCCTGCCGGAGTGCTGGCGATGCCGGTGATTCCCGGCATCACTGACCGGCCTGAGGATCTCGACGCACTGGCACGCGCGGCGCGCGACGCTCGCGCTCAATGGTTCGCCGGCAACGTTCTGTTTCTGACTCCGACGTCGCTCAAACATTTTCTGCCGTTCCTGGACGCGAAGTTCCCAAAACTCTCGCGCCAATATCGCGAGTGGTATGGCCGCCACGGAAACGCGCCGGACGCCTACAAGAAAGAACTGTCTGCGCGCGTTGAGCAACTTCGCGCGAAATACGGCCTCGGCTCGCGCCCGGATCGCTCCGTGAATCGGTCCTGGCGCTCACCGCAATTGCAACTTTCTCTCGCAAACGGAGGATAGCGATGCCCCGCACGAGGAACGCAGGCTCTAAAATCCGGCGGTGCAAGAAGACCGCATCGCACGCCGTGGAATCGGTGCCGGTAATTCCAGAGACGAAGCCCGCGCGCGGCATGAAGCTGAAGCATGTCTCCGTGCTCACCATGGTTCTCGCGTCGATATGTTTGCTTGCGTATCTTGCGGGACGCGTCGATACTTCCGCCGCGACCGCCCGGCCCTCGGCCACGATGAACGATGCGAAGGAGCACTCCATGTTCTTAGGTTTGCGCACCGTGAAATACGAAGTGCCGGATATGGCCAAGGCCAAGGAGTGGTACACGAAAGCCTTAGGCTTTCCGCCCTATTTCGATGAACCTGCCTATTACGTGGGCTATAACGTCGGAGGTTATGACCTGGGTCTGGTTCCCGCAAAAGATGCGGCGACAAAACGCGCCCCTGCCGGTGTCGCCTATTGGGGAGTCGAAGATGCCCATGCCGCGTACAAGCGGCTGCTCGATCTAGGCGCTGCTCCAGTGGAAGAAATCCAGGACGTAGGCGGCGGGCTACTAGCGGGAGAGGTGCGCGATCCCTTCGGCAACGTCATCGGCATCATCTACAACCCTCAATTCAAGCCAGGCGAGGCCAAATAAGAGGCGAAGCTTTGCGCCGAAGTAGGGCACGGCACGCTCGACTACCGCGTAGTCACGGGACGATGATCCGCGGTCCAGGCTCCGTTGCCGCCGACGGAAGAGGAAATCGCTCGCGCAGAAAACCAAGAAACGCCCGCGAACGCGGCCTCTCGTTGGTTTCCTGCTTACCCACGCGCAATAGAAACACCAGCAAATTCAAAATATCCGATTCCCTCAGCGTCGGAATTCCTCCTCGTTCGGCTTGCTCTTTCGCCACTTTCTGCAGAAATTCCGCCATCGCGCCGTACAAAGCATGCGCCACCGGCAAATCCGGCGGCCGCTCGTAGTAAATTCCAGTCCCCAGCGTACGGTAGGTTTCGGCCAAAGCTTCCAGCGCTGAAAGCGCGGCAGCATCGTTCAAATCCTTGTTTTGCGTCTGAAAACTCAGGATCGTCGCAGCCATTCCGCTGACCACGGGCCAGCGCTCGTAGATAAATTCCACGCGGAACTCAATTTTGGGGTAGGGAAGCTGGTCGCGCGAAATCGGCTGGCGGTGCTCAGCCTCGTAACGATGCGCGGTGATCAGATACGAACAATCCTGCGGACAATCAATCGTGACTTCACGCTCGCGTCCGCAGCACACCGCGCATATCTTTTCGCCCTTGGCAGGACAAAATCGCTTCGGCGGCCGCTTCTCGCAGATCGGGCAACTCATTCACGCTCCCTAATTGAATTTGCAGACCGTGCAGCGAGGAGGATCAGAGTAAACGAAGACGCGGCCCGCCGCTGCCGAAGTATCGTTTGACGGCGATGATGTCAGCCACAGGCCGGCCGCAAGAACCTTAGTGCACCGCCATTGGCCCGCCCGGTTTCACCTTCTTCATCAAGAATACCAGCGGAATCATAAAAGCCACCAGAATCCCCAGTATCCAAAAATTATCAATGTAAGCCAGCATCGTCGCTTGCTGATTCAGCAGGTTCGCGACCAGGCCATGCGCCTGGCGCGAGGCTTCGAACGCACCCGATCCGTGGGCTTCCAACATGCGCGTCGCATTGTTCAGCAAGATCTGGTACTGGTTGTTTCCGGCGTTGATGTTGTGCGTGAGATCCGATTGATGCGCTTGCGTTCGCCGCGCCAGCATCGTGATCACGAACGAAATTCCCACGCTGCCGCCTACATTGCGTGCCAGGTTGATCAGGCCGGAAGCGGCATTGTTCTTTCCCGGAGGCAAAAATGCATACGCCGCGGTGTTAATAGGCACAAAGAGAAAAGCAAGCGCCAGAGCCTGGAACACGCGTGCAGTCGCGATGGTGCGAAAATCCACCGAGGTGTCGAAGTTCGTCATGTGAATCAAGGCGATGCATAAAACGGTGAAACCAAAGAAGAGCAATCGCCGTGCGTCTGTATGGCCCAGCAAATAGCCCACCAGCGGCATGCATAATATGATCGCGAATCCGCCGGGCATCAGCGCCAGTCCCGCCTGTTCCGCCGTGTACCCCATCAATTGCTGGACGTACTGCGGGATCAGCACCGTGCTCGAGAGCAAGGCGAAGCCGACCATGAACATCATCAAGTTGCCGGCGGCAAACGAGCGGTCCTTGAAAAGATGAAGATCAATAATCGGGTGCTCATGATGCCACTCCCAGAAGCACACTGCCACCAGCGCAACCACGCTGATGATCGTCATCGTTAAGATGAAGTTTGATCCGAACCAATCGTCGCGCTGCCCCTTATCGAGCACTACTTGCAGCGTCCCCAGGCCAAGCGCGAGCAATCCTAGTCCGATGAAATCAACCTTGAAGCCCTTGCGGTTGCCCTGCTTCATGTACGGCGGATCGCTGATCAGCAGGTTCGTGAGCAACAGGGAAATCACGCCGACGGGAATATTGATGAAGAAAATCCAGCGCCAGTTGAAATTGTCAGTGATCCAACCGCCCAGCGTGGGACCGATTGCCGGCGCAAGTACTACGGCCATGCCATACACTGCGAAGGCCATTCCACGTTTTCTCGGCTCGAACGTATCCGCCAGAATCGCCTGCTCGCTTGGCTGCAAGCCGCCGCCTCCTACCCCTTGCAACACGCGAAAAATGATTAGCATGGAGAGGTTGGGAGCCAGACCGCAGAGAAACGAACTGATCGTGAAGAGCGCAACACAAGACATATAGAAGCGTTTGCGGCCGATCAATTGGGAGAACCATCCGCTCATGGGCAGGATGATCGCATTCGATACGAGGTAGGACGTCAGAACCCAGGTGCTCTCATCCTGGCCTGCGGAAAGGCTTCCCGCGATGTGCGGCAATGCCACGTTCGCAACGCTGGTGTCCAGCACTTCCATGAAGGTCGCGAGCGTCACCGTCAGAGCGATAATCCATGGATTCACGAGAGGGCGTTGCCAGGTCGTGTCCCCCGAAATGGCCGCCGCGGAACCCACTTATTTCACCGTCACCTTCGGCTCCACGGACATTCCCAGCCGCAAGTAATCGTCGCTATTCTCGCCGGGATCCAGAACGATCTTCACCGGAATGCGCTGCACCACCTTCACGTAATTGCCCGTGGCGTTTTCCGGCGGCAGCAAACTGGTGCGCGCGCCGCTCGAGCCGGCGATGCTGTCCACTTTGCCCTTGTACTTGCGTCCGTTCGCATCCACTTTTATTTCCACCCGCTGGCCCGGCTTCATGTACTTCAGTTGCGTTTCCTTGAAGTTCGCCGTTACCCACACGTCACCCAGCGGCACGATCGAAAAAAGCTGCTGCCCTGGCTGGACGTTCATGCCCACTTCTATGTTTTTCGACACCACGCCGTCTACCGGTGCAATGATTTTCGTGTACTGCAGATTCAGCTGTGCTTGTTCGAGCGCTGCTTCCTTCTGCTGCGCGGTAGCCTCGGCGGAAAGCGCGCGCTCTCGCGTGGATGCCACTTGGCGCGGCCCCGTTTGCGCGTAGCGCAAATTCGCTTGAGCATTTATCAGCTTGCTTTGTGCCTGGGTCACCTGTTGCTCGGCCGCTGCAGCGGAAGCGCGATTCGCGGCTACGGTTGCCGTGCTGGCGCTAGCCGCCGCTATTGCGGAGTCATACAGCTGTTTTGAAATTTCCTGCTTCTCCACCAGCAGTTTGTACCGTTGCAAATCGTTCTGCGCCTTCACGTCGTTCGCCAGCGCCTGATCGAGCTGCGCTTTTGCGGCGTCGAATTGCTGCTGCGCTCCGACGATTCCGGCTCGTGCATTTTCCACGTCGGCTTCCGACGAAGACACCTGGCTTGTCGTGTTCACCGATGTGATCGGAATAGTCAGATTCAAAGCCTGCGCCGTAGCTTGCGCATCCGCGAGTTGCGCCTTGGCTTGATCCACGGCCACCTGGTAATCGCGCGGATCAATTTCTGCCAGCACCGTCCCGGCCTTTACGCTCTGGTTGTCGTCCACGTTCACCTTCAGGATGTACCCCGAGATCCGCGCGCTCAGCGGCATCAAGTGGCCGTCAACTTCCGCGTCGTCGGTGGACTCATAGCTCGAAAAATACTGGTACGCAAAATATCCGCCCACCAGCAGCACCACGAACGAGATCGCCAGGATCATCGGCGCGCGCGGATGCAGGCGAAAGAACCCCTGGGTGCGCGCGGGAGGCGCCGGCGGAGCCGCAGCGCGCGCCTCCGCCGGAGCGGCCTTTTCGGATGGCGAAGCGCTTTCCGGAAGATCGAGTTCGGTTTTTTGCGGCATGGTTTATTTTCCTTTGAAGTATTGCTTGACGCTTTCTTCCCCCAAGCCCATCGCGCGGGCCAGGGAAATCTTCGCGTAGTTGAAGTTATAAAGGCTGTTGATGTAGCTGTCGTTGGCGCTCGCCACCTGCTCCTGCGACTGCACCACTTCCACCGTGTCGGTCACGCCTGCCGCAAATCGGTCGCGCGATTGATCCAGCGTCTGCTGCGCCAGATCAATATTGCTCTTGGCAACGGCCACTTGTTCCGCGGAAGATTCCAGATTTAAAAATGCTGTGCGCACATCCGCGTCAATCTGTCCGCGCAAATTCTCCAGCTTCTGCCTGCTCTGCTCGAGTTGCGCGTCCGCTACTAGCTCATCGCCATGCACCTTGCCGCCCTGGAAAATCGGGATGCTGAGCGTTCCGCGCACGTCAAATACCCCGTGCGTCGCCAGTGTCGAATACGTTCCTGCAATACCGTAGTCGCCGCTGAAGGAAATGCTCGGATAATATTCCGCGCGCGCCGATTTCTTGGAATATTCCGCCGCCCGCAACGTGGCGCTGGCCGCCTGGTAGTCGGAGCGCGAAGCGTACGCGCGTTGCAGCGCTTCGTCCATCGTCAGACCGGTGAATGGTTCGTACGGAGACTTGTCCGTCAGTTCGTATTGCTGGCCGGGCGCAAGCCCGATCACTCGCGC
This sequence comes from Candidatus Acidiferrales bacterium, assembly GCA_049287725.1. Classification (GTDB taxonomy): domain Bacteria; phylum Acidobacteriota; class Terriglobia; order Acidiferrales; family UBA7541; genus Palsa-295. Next base: position 36,777 of record JBAQGJ010000065.1, read on the forward strand.
CAGCGTAAGCTTTTGGATCGCGAAATCATTTTTCGCTTGAATCAGTTGCTGCTGGCGGGTTTTCAATTCCACTTGCGCGCGCAGCCCGTCAATCGCCGGAGAAGTCCCGGCCTTTACCTGGTCGGACGCTTGATCGTAAAGCGCCTGCGCCGTGTTCACCTGCGCAGCCACGGTTTCGATTCGTGATGCGTCCGCAATTGCCAGCAAGTAGTTGTAGCCGACGGCCAGCACTACCAGGTCGCGCGCATCCTTCGCCGTATACTGCGCGGCCTTCTGGCTCTGCGACGCAGCGTGCGTATCGTTGATCGCCTTCAAATCCAGTATGGATTGCGTCACGTACGCGCGCGAATCGTAGTATCCAAAGGGCCCCACCACCGAAGGGATGCTGAATCCCGCGCTCGCGGGAAATTTGAAGTTGAATCCAAATTCCGCCAGATCCACCTGCGAGCCGTCCACATAACTCGCCGTGGTCGCGTTCGGCAGCAGCGCGCTCAATTTTTTCCAGCGCTCGCCTCGCGCCGTCACCACGTCTTGTCCGGAAAGCAGCAGTCCCAGGTTCGCCTTCAATCCCCGGTCAATCGCATTCTGCAGCGATATCTGCGCGACTCCCGGTTCGAGCTTTCCCGGTACGCTTCCTTGAAAAGAATTTTGCACTGTCGGAGCCGCCGGTCCGTTAATCCCACTGCTGCTTGCAGACGACGAAGAAGAACCTCCATTCTGCGGAGTCACCGGGCCCGCCGCGATTTGCGCGTGGGCTGGCGCCGTTGCACCCAGCAAAAAGATTGCCAAAATAATGTAGCTCGGACATCGCGCGCTCAAGATTGCCTCCTGCATATGGCGTTGCAACTATGGATGAAACCGGGACCCCGTACGACTCAGCAAATTGTGGGTAAATCGGGACTTGTACCCAAACACATACAGTATTCCTAGGACTTCCGTCGCAGCTTGCGACTAGCTCTATTAACCCGATTTAATGGTCCACCGTTGATTTTCAAATTGGGACAAATCAGGTCCCATATCTCTTCACAGGTCTTCCGCAGCGAGGAGTGTGGTTCCTTCAGGGACCAACTTATAGTCGCACCCATGAACACGATCTGCGTCAGGCGCGCCAAATCTGTGGCGGGAATATCGCGGCGTATCTGCCCGCGCTCTTGCGCCAGCAAAAAAATATCCGTCAGGATCCGCTTTGCAACCTGTGACCGCTTCACCAATTCATCGCGCACCGGCTTGCAGGATGCGTGTGCCGCGAAAATGGCGCGCAAAAGCGCCGCGCTCTTGTCGGACTGACCCGCCGCGTCCCCGGCTAATTCCCGGACTACGTCCATCACCGGACCATCGGTCTTCCGGGCCTTCTCCAGCGCTCGTTCCACCGCGGCCACCCGCTCGCCGCCAAATTCCGCCAGGATGTGTTCCTTCGTCGGGAAATAATTGAAAAATGTCCCCTTGCCTACATCGGCGGCTTCGGTGATGTCTTCCACGGTGGTTTCCAGAAATCCGCGCTGCGCGAATAATTCCAACGCGGCGCGGTACAGGCGATCGCGCGTTTGCACGCGGTTTCGTTCGCGGCGCCCGCTCAAAGGAGCGGCCTTCAGGTCGCGGGAAATGGCGGAAGGGCGAGGCATTGGCAAGGATGGACCAATAATGACCATAGCCCAATTCCGACCATTGGTCAAGTATGGACTGAAGTCACGGGGCGGGCGTGTTCAAGCCGACAAGAGGGAATTGCGCCGGAGGGTTCGCCCCCGGCGCGCCGTTTTCAAATGCGACCGCTAATCTAGCTGTGCTTGGGGCTGTGCTTCTCCAGAACTTCCAGCATGAGTTTCGCAGAGGGCGGAGGCGGCACCGCCGCCTTTATTACGATATCCCTCGCCGGAATCTTCTTGCCGTAGATTCGCTCGTTCGCATCGTTATCCGGACGAACCGTCGAACCTGCCAGTGAGATTCCCGCGAATAGTCCACGTGCCCGCGAATAGGTGAGCATTTCCGCGCGCAGCGTGACGTCGGTCTCCGCGGTGGCGTTGCGGCCCACCGGTCCGGCGGCCACCGAGGCATCGCCTCCCAGCTTCACCTTGCTGCTGAGAATCGAACTCGCGCCACGCTCATTCATCACCAGAATCACGAAGTCCGTCGCTTGTCCGCCGATCTGGAAGCCGACGCTCGCGCCTTCCAGCGCCATCATTGTCGGGGCACCCCAGCGCCCGCGGAAATTCTCGCCCTTGCGGCAACTCATCACACCGCGCCCGTAGCTCGCGCCCACGATGAATGCGGCCTTCAGCACGGATGGATACACGATCACGCAATCCGCCTTGTCAATCAGGCTCTGCGGAATGTCGTCCGGAATGTCCATGATTTCCTTGAGGACTTCGCCCGCGTTTTGGATTCGGTCCTCATCGTTCGACTTGTCGTCCGCACGGACGGTTGTCGGGTTGACCATCGTTGGCAGTCCAATCAGCGCAGCGACAAGTAGGGCCGATAGAATCTTTTTCATGGGATTTACCCTCCTATGGGTGGACCGCCATCATATGAATTTCGTGCTCAATTCGCAACCTTTCGGTGGCGGCGCGGGGTGTGCGGAAGAAGTTGTCATATAATCGAGTGCTCTCTCGTTCATTTTTTTTCACAAGGCTCTTACGAAAGTGAATCGATCGCTTTCATCTCCGCATGTCTGTCCGTCGCGCTCTACTCCGATCATGCGGCGAAGCGCGATTTTAATTTTCGTTGCGCTCGCTTCCATTGCCTTTGCGCAAAGCCTACTCTCAGCTGCGCACAGCAAATCCGCTGCGGCCCGCACGCTGCTCTCGGGTGCCCGGCACGATGATCCGCGGACAGACGTTGCCTTGTTCCGCGCCCGGGTGGACGCTGCCCTTGCCGAGGCCCGCACCGCTAAAGCTTTCTGGGGCATTTTGGTTGCCGATCGCGATACCGGCGAATCATTATATGAACTCAACGCCGACCACTTTTTCACTCCCGCGTCTAATGCAAAAATTTTCACCTCTTCTCTCGCCTTCGCGACGCTCGGCCCCGCCTTTCAATTCCGTACCACGCTCGAATCCAAGGCGAAGTTGGACACGGACGGTCATCTCAACGGCGATTTGGTCTTCGTCGGCCGCGGCGATCCCGATATCTCCAATCGCAAGTTCCCCTACGCCGGAAAAGTCGAACACGACGGCTCCACGGAGAAAGTTCTCGCGCAGATGGCCGACGAAGCCATCGCCAAGGGCCTGAAACAAATTGATGGCGATGTCGTCGCCGATGATAGCTACTACCCTTACGACCCGTATCCTCCCGGCTGGACTGTTGGCGACCTGTTCTTCACTTTTGGCGCGCCGGTAGGCGCCATCACATTCAACGACAATTGCATTTCGGTCGAGATTATTGCCGGTGCGCAAGCCGGTGATCCCGCTACGCTCTCCGTGGACCCTGCTGCCGCCCTGAATAGTTTCGGCTACGATCTGAAAACGATTGCCGCGGACGGCAAACCCGAGTTCGGCGTCGTGCGACAGCCCGGCGAGCAGTTTCTGCTGTTGCGTGGACGAATCCCCATTGGACATTCTCCGATGGTGCTCGATCTCGCCATGCCAGATCCCGCCGGGACGACCGCCGTCGCGCTCAAACAGATTTTTGAATCGCGTGGCATACGTGTAAACGGTGTCGCCCGAGTGCATCACGCTCCGCCGCCAGAAATTTATCCCGACGCGCCCATTGTGCTCGGCCCGGCGCCCATTCCGCCGTCCCCCACGGCCATCGTTTTCGCCGAACATCTTTCGCCCCCTCTTTCTGAAATGGTTCGCGTCACCAACAAAGTCAGCCAGAATCTGCACGCTGAATTGCTGCTGCGCGCCGTGGCCGAAGGAAAAAAAGGATTCGGCGTTACCGACGCCGGACTCTGGGTCGAGCAGGATTTTCTGAAAAGTATCGGCGTCGCAGATGGCGATGTGGTTTTCTCCGATGGCTCCGGTCTTTCCCGCGATGATTTGGTAACCCCGCGCGCGGTGGTGCAATTGCTGCGCTATGACGCGCAACAACCCTGGGGCGCAGATTACATTTCCACATTTCCCATCGCCGGTGTTGACGGCACTCTGGAAAACCGCTTTAAAGACACACCCGCGTCCGGGCTGATTCAGGCAAAAACGGGCGCGCTCGATCACGTTCGCGCCATATCCGGTTTCGCCACCACGCTGCACGGCGAACGCCTGGTATTCACGATTTTCGGGAACAATAATCCGCAGCGCGGTCGCGATTCCGCCGTCGCCGTGGATGCCATCGCTGTCGCCATGGTAGAAACGCTAGGCCCTCCTCCACCGCGCCGCCCGAGCAAGAAAGTCGCCAAGAAGAAATGACGTCGCATCGAAAAATCGTCACCGTCTTCGGCAGTTCGCGCCCGCGTCCCGGCGAGACGCAGTATTCCGTCGCGCAAGAGCTGGGCGGCGAACTGGCCCGCCAAAAATTCATTGTTTGCAGCGGCGGCTATGCCGGCACCATGGAAGCCGTCTCGCGCGGCGCAAAAGAAGCAGGCGGCCGCACCATCGGCATCACCGCAAATTTCTTCAAAGCGTGCACGAACCAGTTCATTGACGAAGAGATTCGCAAGAAAACCTGGCAGGACCGCCTCTTCGCTCTCATAGACCGCGGCGAGGCCTTCATTGCCTGTCCTGGCGGTACCGGAACGCTTGTAGAGCTGGCAGTGGTATGGGAAATGCTGAATAAGCACGTCGTCAGCGGAAAGCCGCTCGTGGTGCTCGGCGAATTCTGGCACCCTATCGTCGACCGCGTCCGCGAAATCGAACTCGGTCACGAATCCGGCTGGGGCGAACAGCGCGAATCGCTGATTCACCGCGCCGCCTCTCCGGCCGATGCTGCTAAATTCCTCGCCGAATTTTTCGCCAAACCAAAAACGCGCCGTCGCGCCGGGCAGCGAGTGCGCAAGAACTCCGTTTTTCGTTAGGGCGCGACTGTCCAAGGTGCGGAAAAAGTAATGCGCGTGTCATCCCGAGCGAAGCGAGGGATCTGCTTTTCGCCGAACTCATCAGCGTCCGTAAGTGTGGCGTTGGGCGCTCTGCTTTCCCACAGGCAATCAAGCTACAATATTCTGATCAACGATTCGTCATCACGAGGTATTCGTGTCGCGTTCAGCGGAGCAGGTCCTCGAATTCGACCACCTGAAGGAAATCGTCAGCGGCTATACCACCTGTGCGCCCGGACGCCGCGCTATCGAAGCCCTGGCGCCTCAGCAAGACGTCTCCGCGCTCGGCGCGGAATTCACGCTAATCAACGAAGCGGTCGCGTATCTGCGCGCCGGTTCGGAACTTGGCTTTGGCTCGCTCGCCGATCCGGAAGCGTGGCTCGCCCGCCTCGTGGTACCCGCCTCCGTCCTCGCCGTTGGCGAACTGCTTGACGCCACTTCGCTGATGGAACTGGTGAACGCAGTCCGCCAGACTTTCAAGGAAGACGCCGCCAAGCATCCGCAACTTTCGGCGCGCGCCGCTGCTCTTGCGGACTTGCGCCATCTCACCACAGCGATTCGCCACGCCATTCTTCCCAATGGTGAAATCAGCGACGACGCTTCGCCGCAACTCCGCCGCATCCGCACCGGCATCGCGCAAGGCCGCGACAAAATTCGCCGTTCGCTCGAAAGCATTCTGCGCTCGCGCGGCGAAACCACCGGCGAAGATTACGTCACACTCCGCAACGACCGGTTTGTGATCCCGGTGCGCGCCTCGGAACGCCGCAACGTCCCGGGCGTGGTCCATGCAGCCAGCTCCACCGGCCAAACTGTTTTCGTCGAGCCGCTCGAAGCTATTGACCTCAATAACCGTCTCGTTCAGCTTTCCGAAGAAGAGCTCGTCGAAATTTCGCGAATTCTCACCGAACTCACCGAGCGCCTCCGAGCAGACCGCACCGCGCTCGGCGCGGCAGCCGCGCAAATCGCATATCTCGATTCGGTTTTCGCTCGTGCGCGCTTTGCTCGTGAGATTGATTGCGTCATGCCCACATTTCAAACCGGCAATTTTCTGCGTCTGGATTCCGCGCGCAACCCCGTGCTTGAAGCCAAGCTCCGTCCGCTCGGCCGCAAAGCCGTTCCGCTTTCGCTCGCACTCGGCGGCGACGAAACCGTCATGGTCATCAGCGGCCCCAATACTGGCGGCAAAACAGTCGCGCTGAAGTCAGTCGGTCTCGCCGCGCTTTCCGCGCAATCCGGGATTCCCGTCGCCGCCGAACGCGCCGAGTTGCCCATCTTCGACCGCGTCCTCGCCGATATCGGCGACGAGCAATCCATCGCCGCGGACCTCTCCACATTTTCCGCGCACATCGTCAATCTGAAATCCATGCTGGACGTCGCCACTGATCGCTCCCTGATTCTCGTGGACGAAATGGGCACTGGCACGGCTCCGGAAGAAGGCGCGGCGCTGGCCGTCGCGCTCCTAGAGGAATTTCGTGCGCGCCGTGCGCTCACCATCGCCACCACGCACCACGATCGCCTGAAATCCTACGCCTCCACTACTCCCGGCATCGTCAACGCGGCCATGGAATTCGACGAAGAAAATCTCCAGCCCACCTATCGCCTTCTCGTCGGCGTTCCGGGAACTTCCAGTGGCATCGAGATCGCGCGTCGTCTGGGTCTGCCCGCGCGTGTCGTCGAACACGCCCGCGCCAGCCTTTCCCCCGAATCCCGCGAGGCCCGCGACCTGATCGCCTACCTCCATCGCAGCCGAGACGAAATGGAACAAATCAAGCAGCAAGCACGCGACGAACTCGCACAACTGGAAGCCGAACGCCGCTCGTTGCAAACCGAATGGGTCGAGCGCCAGAAAAAACGCATCGCCGAACTCGAGCGCAATTTTCAGGAAACGCAGAAGCGCCTGGAATCCGAAATCTCGCGGCTAGCCGAAGAAATTCGCGACCGTACCCTGCGTGCGCAAATCGAAAAGCAATCCGGCAAGCGCGTCGCGAAAATCGGTGCCGAAGCTCGCGCGGATACCAACGCCGCGGTCGTCGAAACGCTCGCCGCCTCTCAAGAAGATCTGGGTGTTTCGCCAAGTGTCGCTGGCAAGCCCGTGGCCCCTGAGCAGCTTTCCACCGGCCAGCGAATCACCGTGAAGAATTTCAAGCAGCCAGTCGTTTTCCGCCGCCACGACGGACGCATGGCCGAAATCGAAGCCGGCCCGCTGCGCATGCGAGTGCCGCTAAGCGACGTAATCGCCATCGAAGCCGACAAATCGCAATCCGCGAAGCCCCAATCAGCCACTGGCGCTCAGCGCCACGGCGTCACGGTCCACGCGCAATCCAGCGATGAACCTGTCGCGGACGAAATCAACGTGATCGGCTGCACCGTCGAAGAAGCCACCCGCCGCGTGGACAAATTCATTGACGAAGCCGCTCTAGCCGGCAAGCCAAGCGTCCGCGTGATCCATGGCCACGGCATGGGCGCCCTCCGCCGCGGCCTGGGTGAATTCCTGTCCGCCCATCCACTGGTGGAAGGCATTCGCCATGAAACAGAAGATCGCGGCGGCGCAGCCATCACCATCGTCGAGTTGAAATGATGACGGCAAGATGCTAAAGCTCAATTCTTAAACCGATGGCAGAAGCAGGGAGTTTTGCAGATCGTGTGAAACAACAGGCGGACATCGTCCGCGTGGTCGGCGAATACGTGCGCCTGAAAAAAACAGGCCAGAATTTCACCGGTCTCTGCCCCTTCCATCAAGAAAAAAGCCCTTCCTTTGCGGTTCACCCGGTCAAGCAGATCTATCACTGTTTCGGCTGCGGCAAAGGTGGCGACGTCTTCCAATTTGTGATGGAGCTGGAAAAATCGACATTCCCTGAGGCCGTGCGCACAGTCGCCGAAAAATGTGGCATCGCGATTCCCCGGCCGCGTGAACGCTCGCCCGAAGAGCGCAAGGAAAATCAGCAGCGCAGCGCGCTGGTGGAAATGCACAGAGAGGCCGCGGCGTTCTTCGCGCGCCAGCTGCACGATAGCGCGGAAGGTAAAGTCGCCTACGCCTATCTTGAAGATCGCGGCCTGAATAAGGAAGCCATCACGCACTTCGGCCTGGGCTTCGCACCCTCGGCCGGCGATGCGCTGTTCCGTTTCCTGAAACAGAAATATCCCGAAAAAAATCTGGAAGTTTCCGGCATCGTCTCGCGCGACCAGAACGGCAACCGCTTCTACGATCGCTTTCGCCGCCGCATCATGTTCCCGATCTCGAATGAATCCGGCAAAGTGATCGCTTTCGGCGGCCGTGCCATGGGCGACGACATGCCGAAATACATGAACTCCCCCGAAACGCCGATTTATTCCAAAAGCAACGTTCTCTACCACCTCGACCGCGCCAAAGAAGCTCTGCGCCAAAGCGATTTCGCGGTTCTCGTCGAGGGCTACATGGACGCCATCGCGGTTGCACGCGCCGGAGTCGGCAACGTAGTCGCCAGCTGCGGTACCAGCCTTGCCGAGCCGCAAACAAAGCTGCTCGCGCGCTTCACTCGTCGCATCGTCGTAAATTACGATCCAGACACAGCTGGCCAGGCCGCCACCGAACGCTCGCTCACTCTGCTTCTCGAAAAGGAATTTGACGTCCGCGTCCTCGCGCTCCCCGGCGGCGCCGATCCCGATAAATTCATCAAGGAACAAGGTGTCGAAGCTTATAAAAAGCTGCTCATGCAAGCGCCGCCGTACCTCGATTACCTGATCTCCCGCGCGCGTCAAATGGACCGCACCACCGCGCAGGGAAAAGTCGCAGCACTGAATTTCCTGATGCCCTACGTCCAGCGCCTTCCCAATCGCTTGTTGCGTTCCGAATGGGCCACACGCATCGCTTCGGAATTGCGAGTGGATGAGCCTGTCCTGCGCGCCGCCCTACGCCGCGCCGCCGATGAACGTCGCAGCGAAGTGAAACCGAAAGCCGAGCTGCTGACGCCCGCGGTCAAGCGCGCGGAGCGCCAGTTGATCCGCATGCTCTTCGAAGCCGAGGAATTTCGCGAAAAGCTGGCGCGCGAAATCTCGGGTGACGATCTCCATCGCGGCCTCGAAACCGCCAAAATATTCGAATCGTTGTTCGTCACGATCCACAAGGACGAAAAACCGGACGCCGCCGTTCTCGGCACCGCACTCGAAGAAAAGGACCGCCGCCTGCTCTTCGAAATCCTCTTCGAATCGCTCCCCGAAGCCACCTGGGACGACGCGGCCAGTTGCCTCGATTTTCTGCGCAGCCGCCACCTCGAACAGGAACTCGCCGAATTGCAAAAGCAGCTCGAAGCCAAGCCTTCCCCGGACGAACTCCGCAGAATCGTCACGCGCCGCCTGGAATTGCAGAAATTGCTGGCCAGCCGCTAATCAAAATCTGTCAACCCGGCGCCCGCATGGCAAAGAACTGCCTGCATCGCGCACATGACCTGCGCATCTAAGCGGTATAGGGCTTGGGCCGCGTACTCCGCAAACCGTCGCCCACACAATAACTTACGGCTTATCGTTGACTCGTCAAGACCGCATGTTATATATTTGTAAGGTTTTGGAGGAAACGGGCGGCACTGTTCGCGCATCATATAGGTGTGTGAGGGCAGGCGCGGCGGTGTTGGCACGGGCGCGGAATCGGCGACGGGTTCGAAAGTTCGTCCTAAAATATCCGTTTAAATGCTGTTAACGCAATGTGCGCCGTGGTGTCTCACCACGGTCGCTTTGCATTTTACGGACTCGTTTACGCGCATCGCCTGACCTCTGCAAGGGAGGAAGTGTGACGGTTGCTCTTGAGGAAAAGTACGACCAGGTTCGTCAACTCATCGCCATGGGCAAGGAGCGCGGCTACCTGCTCTACGATGAGGTGAACGATATCCTGCCGCCCGAGGTTCATTCCTCGGAAGAAATTGACGATTTACTCTCGACCTTCGAGCGTTACGGCATCGATGTGTACGAGGATCTGGCCAGCGCGAAGGCTGCGCTTGCTGCCGCGGATGCCACTGATTCCGCCGAACCACTGAAAGAGTCGGAAGCAGTTGCCTCGGAAGATGGCGAACTCGATCTCACTCCGGGCTCGCTCGAAAAAACCAATGACCCTGTTCGCATGTATCTGCGCGAGATGGGCACGGTCCCTCTGCTCACTCGCGAAGGCGAAGTGGCCATCGCCAAGCGCATCGAGCGCGGACAGCTGCTCGTCCTGAAAACCATCACGCGCGCCCCGCTCATCCTGAAGGAACTCCTCCAGGTCGGCGAAGATTTGCGCAATGGCTCGCGCTCCATCAAAGAAATCGTCCAGTTCGACGACGAAGAGCTTACCGAAGAAAAGATTGAAGCGAAGACCAAGGACACGCTGAAGCAGATTGACAAGGTCGCCAAGCTCTACCTTCTCGCTCTGAAGCAAGCCGCGAAGCTGAGCAAGATGGCGAAGTCCAAGAAGCGGCCATACCTCCGCGCGCGTTATGCCCTGGCTCGCACTCGCGTCGAGATGTCCAATCGCATGCGCGATCTCGATTTCAATCCGCTCGAGAAAAAGCGGCTGATCGAAAAGATTCGCCAGACCGTCGAGCGCGTTCATTTCCTCGAACGCGAAATCGTGAAGCTCGAGCGCCGCGTGGAAGCCTCCAAAGCCGACGTTCAGGCCGAAGCGCGCAAGGACTTAAAGGCTCGCCGCCAGGAACTCGCCGAAATCGAACTGGCCAGCGAAGTCAGCCCCACGGAGCTGAAGCGCGGCCTTCAGGTGATTCTTCGCGGCGAAGCCGAAGCCGAACAGGCCAAGAAAGAATTAATCGAGGCTAACCTTCGTCTCGTCGTCTCCATCGCGAAGAAATATACCAATCGCGGTCTGCAGTTCCTCGACTTGATTCAGGAAGGCAACATCGGCCTGATGAAAGCCGTGGACAAATTCGAATGGCGCCGCGGCTACAAGTTCTCCACTTACGCTACTTGGTGGATTCGCCAGGCCATCACGCGCGCCATCGCTGACCAGGCTCGCACCATCCGCATTCCGGTGCACATGATCGAGACCATCAACAAGCTCGTGCGCACCCAGCGGCAATTGGTGCAGGAACTCGGCCGCGAGCCTACTTCCGAAGAAATTGCCAAGCGCATGGACATTCCTGTCGCGAAAGTGCGCAAGATTTTGAAAATCGCGCAGGAGCCGATTTCTCTCGAAACGCCCATCGGCGAGGAAGAAGATTCACATCTCGGCGACTTCATCGAGGACAAGGCCGTCGTCTCGCCTTCCGACGCGGTCATCAATCTCAGCCTGAAGGAACAGACTTCTTCCGTGCTGAAGACCCTCACGCCGCGCGAGGAAAAAGTCATCAAGATGCGTTTCGGCCTCGACGATGGCAGCGAACACACTCTCGAAGAAGTAGGCCAGTCCTTCGCCGTCACTCGCGAGCGTATCCGCCAGATCGAAGCCAAAGCCCTGCGCAAGCTGCGCCACCCGTCGCGCTCGCGCAAACTGCGCGCCTTCCTCGAAGGCTCCGCCAACGATTACTGAACGACGCACTCGCGATCAGCAGGAATCGTGAGGGTTTTTGCAGGCGTAGGGGCGGGTCTTAGACCCGTCCCTGCAATTGCAACCGCGGCAATCAAATCTCCAGGACGTCCTGCAGGCGATTCAGTGCTTCAAACCAATACGCCTTCATCTTTGCGCATTGTTTCGAACTCGCCAGTTTCATATGATCCACCGCTGCCTGGCTCTTTCCCGCGCCCTTAGCGTAGAAATTCACGCTCAACCGGCTCGCGCCTCCATCCCACTTCGCGCGCAGCGATTTATTGGGAGTGGCCGTGGTGATTTCGAGCTTTGCGTCAGGCAGCCAGCGCCGCCGCAATTTTTCGTCGGTCCACGATTCGTACAACTTCGTCATCGGCACATTCAACGTGCGGCTTCCGGATGCCGCAAACTCCCCGTCGCACTTCTGAAATTTTTCGCGAATGCCGCGCGCATGCTCGTATGGAACAGCAATCATCTGCGCCCACCACAGCCCCACCTTGTGCGTCTTGGCCAAATATGTCGAAATATCCTGATGCCGCCATTTCTTCGCGCCGGCCTTGTCCAAAATCCTGAACCACTCCGGCCAGGTTTTCCCCGTGCGCTCTTTTACCGCCTCGTCGCTCATCCTCTTCGCTTCCCGCGGTTTCTTCATAGCACCTCCGAAAGAGACGCCGGCCATCTTTGTTCCATACGTTGCAAGCCCGAAAGAGTGCGAGCTGCCCGAACTTCCGAGCACTTCTGAAACGTTTCTCCTGAGCCGCTCAGGAAATCCTCAGCAAATGTTTCCAGGTCGTAGCGCAGCCCCCGAAAACCCTCGATACCATCATCCGAAAAGCCGGGATACCGATTTCCTAGCTCCGGACCGAGCAACGCCCGCATGTAAAGCTCGTGTCTCAAAGCATCCGCGCCGATGTGATATGAGACAAGTCCGAGGGAGTACCGGAAATGTAGTTCGAGCCTTCTGTCTCCTCTGACGAACTCACCCGACGCGAACTGGCCTCCGCTGCTCGCTCCGACCGAGCCGTCACGATACTCGAAGTCGTAAGCATGCATCACAGGATCCAAAATCTGAACCCCTTGCTGCAGAGCTTCGTATGCGCGATTCGGGCGCTGCAAGGTCGCCTCCAAATCCTTGCGGTGGGACGCCGAGGATTTCTCGGAGTCGCTTAGTTCACTTCTGTTGCTGCGCCGTTGCCCAATTTACTGCCGAACCGTAGCCGTACACCAGTTGTGCGCCGCGATCGGCGCCGATAGTCAACAGCACGCCAAGCAGCACCAGGCCCAGCAGCATCACCTTTCGCAGCTTCGCCGTGAAATCCTTGCGCGTGAGAAACGCGAACATGCACAATCCGATCGCGAGGCTCGTCGCCGTCAACATCAGCGTCTCGTGAACTCCCACCGCGCGCTGCGCTTCGCCCGGCGCCACCGAATTTGCCGCCGCCAGGCCCGTCATCACCGTAACGATCGCCGCCAACGTGCCCAGATAAAGCAATCGTGATGCGGTTCGCTGCAGTTCATCGCTCGCGCGCCACACTGCCAGCATTTCAAAAAGCAGCGCCGCAAGCCAAAGCACGATAGGGAAGTGCACAAACATAGGATGGTAATTCAAAGCAGCTTTCATTCCCGGAAGCATCGCGTCTCGCCTCCTCGCCCGCATGGCAACAACTACCGCACGGCTGCGCGCATTATGTGCCAACCTCCGCGCTTCGTAAACGGCAGTATAATCCGCACCATCCGCGCCTCGGCGCAGTCGCGGGACGCTAGAGCCCCATTGGTTCGAGGGACGGGATTTTGTAGCGGCGCACTTCAGACCGCCAGCCGTTGCATTTGAATTCCGTCGGAAGGTTCCAGACGCGCGGTCGGTCCAGTCGCAACAATGAAGTCAACCTTAGGCGTCCATGGTCCACAGCGGTGAATAAACCATCGAAACCTCGACCGGCCGAACGCGACTACTCCCACCGTCTGTTAATCGACAAGCTGGGAGTCAAGGCAGGACAAAAAATCGCGGTGCTCGGAGTGGAAAGCGCGGAATTTCTCAAAGACCTCGCCATCCGCTCCCCAGACTACTCGCGCGGAAAAACCATCGCCAACGCCGACCTGATTTTCTTTTCAGCCGAAGCGGTGCAAGACCTGGTCAAACTGAAATTCCTGGCGCGTTCGATCAACAAAGACGGCGCGATCTGGGTCGTCTACCCCAAAGGCCAATCCCACATCCGCGAAATTGACGTGATTCAAGCAGGCAAATCCGCCGGCCTCACCGACAACAAAGTCTGCCGTTTCTCCGAAACGCACACCGCGCTCCGCTTCTGCATTCCCCGTGCGAACCGCTAAGACGCCGCAGACATGCGCGCGTTATCCGGAGAGGTAACTCCCGCCGGGATCCGCACTCTCGCATAGACGCTGCAAAGAGCAACACTTTGAGCTGGATCGTGCGGTAGGTAAAACACCGGTACCAGCCCCGAATCCGTCAGGGCATCTTCCGGAGCCGCAATGCCTGCAGTGCGGCGGAAACGCTCCCCAGCACGCGTCCAAAACTGATACGCGCCGTCATTCCAATATCCGATCGTAACGTCTCCATCGCGAAGAATCGTCGTACCGCCTAATTCACGTTTGAGGGAAACAAGCATCGCGATCATCGAGACAATCAGGTAGATCAACTGAAGCGCAATCGTGGGACGTGAATAAATAGCGTGAAAGAGCGACTGACGATTGTGCGCGAAGTGCAAGAGCGATTCGCCGATCGAGAAGCACACAATCACCAAAAATAACAAGCTTAGCTTCGCAGAGGAAGGCCAGTACACTTGGCGCGGCGGTGGCAGCGCGATCAGCGCCCTCCATTGTCGCGGAGTTTCCGGCGCCCGCAGCGACGACTTTGCCGGATCAGCTGTATCAATCTTTGGCGTATAGCTGTTCAGCGTTAGTGCCGAATCGTGAAATTCTACTCGCGTTTTCTGTGATAAATAAGCCCAGCCGAGCCCTAGCACAAGCAGCAGGGCTGCGCAGGCCCAATATTTCCAGTCCACTTGAAAAAGAAACGGCGGTACGCTTAACGCGCACCACGCAACTACGAACGCGAACCGCCCATATTTGGGAGACTCGATGCGCAGCTTTCCCGCAACCGTTCCGCACTCCAGACCGCAGTGGGGACACGAGCAGGGCTCAGCAGAAGAGGTAAATATGGATCCGCAACGCGGGCAGGTTATTTCAGACACACGGTAATCATAACATCAGTAAACTTTTTTTCTTACATCTCGGGGTGCAGGTCGCCGTCCGCAAGAAACACAGCCTACGTCACGATTTCGTGCATCGTCGCGCAATACGCAATCTGCCGCTTAGGGTTGTCACGATCGTAGAAAACCGGCACGCTCATCCCCTCGTAAAGCTTCCCCGAATAATCGAATCCCGTACCCTGGTGCGTCTGCCCCTGGTAGTCGCTGAATTCATATACCACCGACGAATTACTCTTGTCGTTCCTCCACTGCCGCACGATTTTTCCCATCGCAACCTCGCCGTTCTCCAGCAAATCGCACTCCCGCACCTGCGAACGCCACATGCCCACCGGTAATAGCAGCAGGAAAATAAAGCCCGCGACCATGCCCCAATCCTTGCCATGAAAAGTCGCAAATGAAAGCGTGCGCGCCCACTCCCCGTAAAGATGCATCCCCAGCGCCGTTCCGAACGTCGCAACCACTAGCGCCGTTGCCGCCACGCTCAACTTCCCGCGAGTCGCCATTTGTATTTCGCGTGGCCGTGATGTTCTCAACAGCGCTTTGTCCTGTTCACTCGGTTCGAAGGCAGTATCCGGCCCGCCGCCGGCGCTCATGCCGCCGCTCGCAAAAACATCCGCCCCCGGCGCACGAAAGGCCTCCGTCGCCTCAGCCCGCATCACCGGCGCAGGCAGCGCCTCCAGCCGCCTCATCGCCCGCTTCGCCACAATGTAGTTCACCGTAATTCCAATCGCGGGAACCGCGTAAAAGAACGCAATTTGCATCGGGCTTCGAAGCCGCTTGAAATGAATCACGAAGAAAAACAACCCAAACATCATCACCGCGCCGACCGGCAACATAGAAAGGCTCGATCGCGCAGTCGTGAGCGCCACATCACGGTTCCACCCGCAATTGGGACAATACGGAGTATTAACCGCCAATCGAGTCGCGCCGTGGCAACGGGGGCAGGGACGTGTAAGCATGTGAAATGGTAGCGTAATTTTTCGCCGCGCCGCCTCCCCGCGGCTATGATGTTTCCATGGCAGCAAGCCTCGATGTTCGCGGCCTCACCGTCGAACTTCCCACGCCCACCGGCTGGGTGCGCCCGGTGAACGACGTCTCCTTCACGCTCGCCCGCGGCGAAACTCTCGGCATCGTCGGCGAATCCGGCTCGGGCAAGACCATGCTCTCACTCGCGCTAATGGGCCTCGAACCACACGGCGGCCGCCGCGAAGGCGAAGCGTGGTTGCATCCGCGCAACCCGAGTGCGAATGGCCACGGAAACGGCAGCACGAGCATGGGCGATCTCAAAGAAGACGCGGCCAACCTCGACGCCCCACGCGAAAATCTCGTCGCTCTCTCTCCCGAAAAAATGCGCGAAGTCCGCGGCCGCGAAATCGCCATGATTTTTCAGGAGCCGATGACCGCGCTCAATCCCGTCCTGCGCATCGGCGCGCAAATCGAAGAGGCCATCCGCGTGCACGAGCCCCGCGCCGCCACAAACGACATTCGCCGCCGCGCCCTCGCCGCCATCGAACGCGCCGCACTCTCCGACCCCGAGCGCCGCGCGCGCCAATATCCCCACCAACTCTCCGGCGGCCTGCGTCAGCGCGTAATGATTGCCATGGCGCTGGCAGCCGGCCCCGGCGTCCTCATCGCCGATGAGCCCACCACGGCCCTCGATGTCACCGTTCAAAAGCAAATCCTTGAGCTCCTTGCGAAATTAGGCCGAGATCTCCAGCTCTCCATGCTCTTCATCACGCACGATCTCGGAGTCGTCGCGCAAGTCGCCGATCGCGTCGCGGTCATGTACGCAGGACGCATCGTCGAAGCAGGCCCGGTCTCTGAAGTCTTGCAAGCGCCCGCTCATCCTTACACTCAAGCGCTTCTGCGCGCCGCGCCACGCTTGGCGCGCGAAAAGTTAGTCCCGATTCCCGGCGTCGTTCCTTCGCTCGATGCGCTGCCCCCCGGCTGCGCTTTTGCGCCGCGCTGCCCGCACCACGTACCCGAATGCGATGCAGCCGTTCCCGATTTCCGCGCGGTAAACACAAATCATCACGCGAGGTGTATTCTCGTCCCATGAGTTCGGCCAATAGTCCAACGCAGCCGGAAAAGGTAAGCGACGAGCAGCTGAAAGCGCTCGTCCGCGACCGCTTCACCAAAACAGCGGAAGTTTTCGGCGATTACGCCGTCACCGAACGCGTCGCAGAAGCCGAATTGCTCGCGCGTCTTGTCAATGCCGGTCCCGAAGACCTTGCAGTGGACCTCGCCGCCGGCCCCGGCACGCTCGCGTTGCGCTTCGCAAAACACGTCCGTTGGATTTGCGCACTCGATCTGACTCCAGCGATCCTTGCGCGCGCGCGCCACAAAGCAGCCGCGGAAGGCTTGCTCGAAAAATTCGCGTTCGCTCTCGGCGATGCGCAAGCCTTGCCCTTTGCCGACGGCTCGCTCGATCTTGCCGTCACCAGCTACAGCCTCCACCATATTTCCGATCCCGCCCGCGTCATCCGCGAAATGTCGCGCGTCGTAAAGCACGGAGGCCGCGTCGGCGTGATTGACATCGCCGCCCCCGAAGACCCCAAAATTCGCGCACTGAATCACCGCATCGAATATATTCGCGATAATTCCCACTCGCGCTCGCTCACGCAGCCCGAATTCGCAGCCATGTTCAGCGCCGCTGGCCTGCGCATCACCGCCACCGAACGTCGCGAACATCCGCGCATCTTCGCCCACTGGATGCACGTCGCCGGCTGGAAGCCCAGCGATCCCGAATTCGTCGAGGCACGCCGCTTGATGGTTGATTCCATCGCGGACGACAGTTCGAATTTTCATCCGCGCTTCCAGCCCTCGGACGTCACCCAGCCCGGCGCGGAGCCCGACCTCTACATGGTCAACACTTCCATCAATATCGCCGCCGAGAAACTGTAGGGATGCCCGCGGAAGCCCTGCTCGAAGCGCGCAATCTGCGCAAAACCTACGCACTCACCTCCGGCCCGTTCACGCAATCCACTCGCCGCGCTCTGGCCGTGGACGGCGTCAGCTTCTCTCTCGCTCGCGGCGAAACTCTCGGAATCGTCGGAGAATCCGGCTGCGGCAAGACGACCCTTGCCCGCATGCTGCTCCGCCTCATCGAGCCCGACTCCGGCGAAATTATTTTTCGTGGCAAGAACTGGCTCAGCGCGAGCGGCGGGGAACTGCGCCAGCTGCGTCGCGGCATGCAAATGGTTTTCCAGGATCCGATCGCCTCGCTCAATCCGCGCATGCGTGTCGGCACAATCGTCAGCGAACCGCTCGCCATTCACGATCCGCAGCTCTCCGGTGCGGAGCGCCGCTCCCGCGCCGCGGAAATCCTCGCCGCAGTCGGCCTCGGCCCCGACGCGCTCACGCGCTACCCGCACGAATTTTCCGGCGGCCAGCGTCAGCGCATCGGCATCGCCCGTGCACTGATCCTGCGGCCGGAGTTGCTCATTGCCGATGAGCCGGTCTCCGCGCTAGACGTTTCGGTAGGCGCACAAATCCTAGAGTTGTTAGTCCGCCTCCAAAGCGAATTCTCGCTAACCGTCATCCTGATTTCGCACAGCCTCCCGGTAGTAGCACAACTCGCGACAACCGTCGCTGTGATGCAAGCCGGCCAAATCGTAGAACAAGGCCCCGCCACCGAAGTCCTGCAAACGCCCAAACATCCCTACACCCAAGCCTTGCTAGCCGCCGTTCCCCAAATCCCCGAATAACCCCGTTCCCCGGATAACCGCTTTCCCGCCGAAAAAACCTTGATAGAATCGCCCCGACCGAAACTTTCACAAACGCAATCCGTACCAGCAAAGAGAAGCCGCAGCAGATCAAAGAGGAGAAACCCAATGGCCGATGCAGCGACGCCGCCGACGCCCACACCCGCCGCCACCGACAATTCCTTCAGCCGCATCTTCGGCGTGCTTTTCTCTCCGAAGCCCACGTTCGAATCCATAGTTCGCCGCCCCACCTGGGTCGTTCCAGTCATACTCGGCTGCATTTTTTTCATAGCGGTAGTAGCCATCTTCACCCAACGCGGCGGTTGGCCCAGCTTCTTCGAGAAACAAAACGCCACTAATTCCCGCATGCAAAGCAAGGAAGACCGCGAGCGCACCATCGACACCCAGATCAAAATCGCGCCCAAGGTTGCCTACTTCGAAGGTGTGGTCATTCCTCCAATCGCTGCTCTCGTCGTCGCCGGGGTGCTGATGCTGGTCTTCAACCTGAGCGGCGCAACGAAAGTTGAGTTCAAGACTTCACTGGGAATCGTTTCCTACGCCTGGGTACCCTGGCTCGTCCACGCGACCCTCGGCATTTTTATTTTGTTTCTGAAAGATCCTGCAACTGTGGATTTGCAAAACATCGTTGCGTCCAACCCGGGCGCACTCCTCTCCGACGACGCGGCCAAATGGCTCGTCTCGCTGCTCAGCTCGATTGATATATTTGCGATCTGGACCTTGGCGCTTCTGGCCATCGGTTTCAGCGCCACCAATCCCAAGAAACTTTCGTTCGGCAAAGCTTTCGTCCTCGCGTTAGTCCCGTGGATTTTTTTCATCGCGATCAAGGCCGGGCTCACCGCCGCGTTCTCCTGATACACTCGTTCGAATGGAGTCGCACCACGAAGGATTCAAGTTTGAAGTTCTCGCCACCGATCCCACGGGCGCGCGCTTAGGCCGCCTGACCACGCCCCACGGCGTCATTGACACGCCCGCTTTCATGCCCGTCGGCACTGCCGCCACCGTAAAAGGCCAGACGCAGCAGGACCTCGAAGACCTCGGCATACAAATCCTGCTCTCGAACACCTACCATCTCTTTCTGCGTCCCGGCCACGAACTGATCCGCCAGATAGGCGGCTTGCACAAATTCATGTCCTGGTCGCGCGCGATTCTCACCGATTCCGGCGGCTTCCAGGTTTTCAGCCTCAGCGAATTGCGCAAAGTCACAGACGAAGGCGTCACCTTCCGCTCGCACATAGATGGCTCCGAACATTTTCTTTCGCCCGAAAAAGCGCTGGAAATCGAAATCGCCCTCGGCGCGGACATCATCATGGTCCTCGACGAATGTATCGAAGCGCCTTCGACTGAATCTCGCGCCCGCGAAGCCGCCGCGCGCACGCTCGATTGGGCGCGCCGCTCGCGCGAGTATTTCGCGCAAAACGGCGACCCCGCGCGCCAGGCGCTTTTCGGCATCGTGCAAGGCGGCACGTACGCCGTGCTGCGCCGCGAAAATGCCGATGCGCTCGTCGCGCTCGATTTTCCCGGTTACGCGATCGGCGGTCTCGCCGTCGGTGAGCCGCACGCAATGACTTGCGAGATGACGCAAGCGGCCGCCTCGCGTCTTCCGGCCGATCGCCCGCGCTATTTGATGGGCGTCGGCAAACCAGAACAAATTCCGGATTACGTCGCGCTCGGCATAGACATGATGGATTGCGTCCTCCCTACGCGCAGCGCCCGCCACGGCTGCCTTTACACTTCGCACGGCCGCCTGCTCATAAAAAACGCGAAATACGCCAACGATCCGCGCCCCATTGACGAATCTTGCGGCTGCGCCGTCTGCCGCCGTTACTCGCGCGCGTATCTCCGTCACCTCTACGCGTCCGGAGAGTTCCTCGCGACCATCCTGAACACCCACCACAACATTTACTTTTACCTTGACATAATGCGCGAAATTCGCGAGGCTATCCGTTTTGGGAAGCTCGAAAAGTTCCGCTCTGACCTTCAGGCTCGTCTGAAATAAGACAACCCCAAGCAGGTGTTGGGCGCGGTCGCGGGTGGAGCAGCATCTTCGGCGCACGAGCTTTCAGCCTGCCGTCCCCGGTGGGTTTGCCCGTCCTGGTGGGGTTCACCGTCGTCGTGGTTTCACGCACGCGAAGACGATAAAGGCGCAAATATCGTGACAATTGGCTGTCTGATTTTTTCGAGCGTGACGTTCGCCCTGCAGTCTCAGCCGGGCGGCATCGCGCTATTTCTCCCGCTGATTCTCATCATGGTAATCTTTTATTTTCTGATGATCCTGCCTGCGCAGCGCCGCCAGAAAAAAGTCACCGAAATGCTCAAGGCCCTGAAGAACGGCGACAAGGTCATCACCAACGGCGGAATTTACGGCACCATCGTCGGCCTGGAAGACGACACCGTCCAACTGCGCATCGCCGACCAAGTGAAAATGAAAATATCCCGCAGCGCCATTGCTGGCCTGCAGTCCGAACCGCCGAAGGAGAGTTAGGCAGCCCGCATGAATCCCCAGCTCAGATGGAAGTTCATACTCATCCTGATCGTCATATTGATTTGCGTATACGGTCTGATTGGCTTGCCGCAATTCCCCACGTCCATTGCGCAGGTGAAAGAAAATGTCGTCGACCGCATCAAGCTCGGCCTCGACCTGAAAGGCGGCAGCCATCTGGTTTTGCAGGTGCAGGTCGAAGAAGCCATCGGCCAGCGCTGCGATCAAGCGGTGGACGAAATCACCCGCAACGTCCACGAAAAAAATATTATCGTCGGCAATATTCGCCGCGTGGACGATACGCACATTGAAGTGGACAACGTGGACCCCTCCACTTCCGGCGCCTTCCACGACCTCATCAATAATCAATTTTCCGAGTGGGCCATGGCTCCGGCGGCCGGCGTCACCAATGGCTACCTGCTCACTCTGAAGCCTTCCGTCGCCGCGGACATTCGCCGCGACACCATGGACCAGGCTCTTGAAACCATAACCCGCCGCATCAACGCTCTCGGCCTCACCGAACCCACCATCGCCTTCACCGGCCGTGGAGACAATGAAATTCTCGTGCAGCTTCCCGGAGAAGGCGATCCCACTCGCGCCAAATCCGTCATTCAAGCCGGCGGCCAGTTAACCCTGAATCGTGTCGCCGACGATCAAGCGTATCCTTCCGAAGCCGCCGCGCTCGCCGCCAAGGGCGGCGTATTGCCGCAAGGCACCATGATCGTTCCGGGTAAATCGGATTCGCAAACCGGTCAGGATACCCAGCAGGTCTATTACGTTCTCGATCGCGCGCCGGTCGTCACCGGCTCGGATCTGCGCGGCGCAAGTCCGGCTCCCAGCACGCAGAATCCCGGCCAGTTTGAGGTTCAATTTCACCTCTCTAGCGCGGCAGCCTCACGTTTCGGCCCGTTCACCGAAACGAATATCGGCCATCGCATGGCCATCGTCCTCGACCATAAGGTTTATTCCGCGCCGACCATTCAAGGCCGCATAGATGACACCGGCGAAATCACCGGAAATTTCAGTCAGGAATCCGCGCAGGATCTCGCGCTCGTGTTGCGCGCCGGTGCTTTGCCTGCTTCCATCAAGTATCTCGAAGAACGCACGGTCGGCCCCTCGCTGGGCGCGGATTCCATCCGCGAAGGCGTACGCGCCTCGCTCGGCAGCATTGTCGTGGTGATGATTTTTCTCGTGATCTATTATCGCCTCAGCGGTGTCAATGCAGTTGTGGCCCTTTTTCTGAACCTAGTCATCCTCATCGCCTTCATGGCGTATGCCGGCGCCGTGCTCACGCTTCCCGGCATCGCCGGCGTCATCTTAACCATCGGCATGGGCGTGGACTCCAACGTTCTGGTCTTCGAACGCATCCGTGAGGAATTGCGCAACGGCAAAGCTCCGGCTTCCGCAGTGGAAGCGGGTTTCGGCCACGCGTTCCTCACGATCATTGACACGCACGTTACGACCATCGTGTCAGCCGTTTTCCTTTTTCTTTTCGGCACTGGTCCCGTGCGTGGTTTCGCCGTGACCTTGGTCATCGGTTTACTGGCCAACCTGTTCACGTCCATTTACGTATCGCGCGCGATTTTCGATTGGCATCTTTCGCGCATGGATCGTCAAGCCGAGCTAAGCATTTAAGTTGAATAGGTGGCACAGCCGCTTTTGCTGTGCATTTGGTTTTCGTAACAGCACGGATGTAAAAGGATTAGGCGGAGGAAAGTTACAAAAGCATCCCGCAAAGGCGCATCTCAGGCGCGCCCTTTGCACAGCATTCTGAGAACGTTCCCAACGGGAACAAACCCGCGCTACGCGGTGTCAAATAAAGGTGGACAGGTATCTGAATGGAATTTTTCAAGAGCGTTAACGTCAACTGGATGGGGAAGGCGAAATACTTCGTCACGCTGTCTCTCATCCTTTTAGCCGTCGGGTGGGCCTCCATTCTCAAGCATGGCGGCCTGGACTACGGAATTGATTTCCGCGGCGGCACTTTGGTTTATGTTCGCTTCGCCGGTCCGGCTCCAGTCAATCAGATCCGCAAAGGCCTCGCGTCTGCCGGCCTCGCCGATAGCTCCATTCAGAGTATCAGCGACACGGTGTTGAATTCCGGTTCGCAGAATGACGTCGTCATCGGTCTCGCTCGCAAGGGTCAGGACGAATCGTCGCTCGATGCCAACAAGCAGGCGATTCTCGACGTGCTGCACAAAACTTTCGGCACCGCGGACTCCGCGGGGAAAATCGATTTCAACTCGGTCACCAAAGACGCGCTCGCCGGGTACCTCACGCAAAAAGATCCGCTCTCGCTCGGTGCCAATGCCGGCGACCGTTACAACCAATTGGCGCAGCGCCTGCTCGACACGCGCGACCGCGACCACGGCGGCATCCTCACTAATTTGGACGATCTGAAAAATGTGGAAGGCGTCACACCCGCGGTGATCTCGTCTCTCAAAAGCGGTTTCGTCCTCGGCGAGTTCACCATCCGCAACGTTGAAATCGTCGGTCCCACCGTCGGCGCCCAATTGCGCCGCCAGGCGATTCTCGCCACTCTCTATGCTTTGGCCGGCATGCTGGTATACATTGCCTTCAGATTTGAGTGGGTGTACGGAGCAGCCGCGGTCATTGCCGTTTTCCACGACGTGCTCATTACTCTGGGCTTTTTCTCGTTGTTTCATTTCGAAATTTCGCTCACGGTGATTGCGGCCTTGCTCACGCTCGTCGGCTATTCCATGAACGACACCATCGTCATCTTCGACCGCGTTCGCGAAGACCTTCGCATCATGCGCCGCGAATCGTTTCCAGACGTCGTGAATAAAGCCATTAACCAAACCCTCTCTCGTACCATTCTTACCAGCGGGCTGACTTTCCTCACGGTTCTGGTACTCTTCCTCATGGGTGGGGAAGTCCTTCGTGCGTTCTCTTTTGCTATGGTGGTGGGAGTTGTGGTAGGTACATACTCCAGTTTCGGTATTGCGGCGCCCATCGTAGTGTTGTGGAATAAATATCGGGGTCAGGGAACTGCCGTTCGCGTCGGATCCGCAGCCGATAAGCGCGTTCCGGCAGCTGCAAGGAGGTAGGTGCCATGTTTGACGATCTTGTTGTCTCCAGCGCGAATCCGAAGAAGACCAATAAGCCCTGGACCGTGGTGCTTTCGGCCATGATTCAGGCGGGCCTTCTGGGCATCTTGATTTTGATTCCGCTCATCTATACCGAAGCTTTGCCTAAAGCAATGCTCACAACTTTCCTGGTGCCACCGCCGCCGCCGCCCCCTCCTCCGCCGCCGGCTGCCGCCGTGCCCGTCAAGATTAAGCCCGTACAGCGCCTGATTCACAACGGCCAGATGATGGCTCCCACCGTCATCCCCAAGAAAGTTGAAATGATTAAAGAAGAAGAAATGCCGCCCGATGTCGGCGCGGTTGGCGTTGTCGGTGGCGTACCCGGAGGCGTTCCGGGTGGCCAAGCTGGCGGCGTGCTCGGCGGCATTATCGGCGGCACCGGCTCGGCTCTGCCTCCGCCGCCGAAGGCGACTCCCTCGCGTATTCGCGTAGGCGGCAACGTGGCGGCGGCGAAATTGATTCGCCAAGTCACTCCGATCTATCCAACGATCGCCAAGACGGCCCATATTTCCGGCACCGTTACGCTGCACGCGATTATTTCGAAGGACGGCTCGATCCAGGAGCTCACTTACGTTTCCGGTCCGCCTTTGCTGATGCGGAACGCCATGGACGCCGTGCGGCAGTGGCGCTACAACCCCACTTTGCTCAACGGCGAACCGGTGGAAGTGGATACCACGATTTCAGTTGTGTTTACTTTGGGCGGTTAATCAGGGCATGGTTCAGGTCTCTCGCGGGGCCCGGGCTGATTCGAAATAAAATCCGACCGGCAGAGTATTGCTGCCGTGATCGTTTCGCAGGAACGGAGGAGCAAACTAATGTTTTCGACTTTACTTGTGGCCGGTATGGTGATGTTTCAGCAGCAAGGCGGCGAGGTCGGTTGGGATTTGGTCAGCATGTGGCACAACATGGGCGTGCCCGCGAAGGTCGTGGTCATCATTCTCTTCACGATGTCCGCCTGGTCGGTGGGCATCATGATTGACCGCGCCTTGATGTACAGCGCGGCTCGCAAGCAGTCCCGCATTTTCGTGCAGCAGGTTGCGGGCGCCCTTAAAGACAACAAGCTCGACGAAGCGATCTCCATCGCCGAGCGCAACAAGAAGAGCCACATCGCCAAGGTCGTCGCCACGGGCCTTTCCGAATTCCAGGCGGCCTCGGCGCAGGTCGGCGATGAAGAAGTGATCGAAGCCGCCAAGCGCGGGCTCGAACGCTCTGTCGCCATCGTCCATGCCGAAATGAAGCGCGGCCTCTCCGGTCTCGCCACCATCGGCTCCACGGCGCCGTTCGTCGGTCTGTTCGGCACCGTCATGGGCATCATCAACGCGTTCAAAGGCATTTCCGCTTCGAAAGCCACCGGTCTGTCGGCCGTCGCTGGCGGTATCGCGGAAGCCTTGGTCACCACCGCGCTCGGCTTGCTCGTCGCCGTCCCGGCCGTGTGGACCTTCAACTATTTCACCAACAAAGTCGAAGCCTTCGACGTCGAGATGGATAACTCCTCGATGGAGCTGATCAACTATTTCATCACCCGTCGCGGCGGAAAGAAGTAAGTCATGGCATACAAGCCTAAAGCACCACCGGTAATGGCCGCCCCGAACGTCATCCCCATGGCGGACATCATGCTGGTGTTGCTCATCATCTTCATGGTGGTCACGCCCATGTTGCAGAAGGGCGTCTCCGTGGATATGGCCAAGGTCAATAATGCCCAGGACATGCAGGATGCCGATAAGGACGACGCCATCATTCTGGCCGTCACCCGCGACGGCAAAATGTACCTCGGCAGCACGCAGGTGGGGCTGGACGACATCACCACCAAGGTGAAGGACCTGATCGCCAATCGGCTGGACAAAACCGTATTCGTTCGTTCTGACGCGCGCGCGAAATACGGCGATGTTGTCAAGGCCGTTGACGAAGTCCGCTCCGCTGGCGTGGATAAACTCGGTCTGCTCACGGAAAAGATTCGCACCAAGGGTAATCCAACGGCGCCTCCGCCACCTCCCGCCGATTAATTTCGCGGGAGTCGGCGATCACGCGGCGCTTGCAATAATAAGTAAAGGAGTCTTCCCATGGGAATGGCAGTTGGTGGCAGTAAAGGTTCGATGTCCGAGCCGAACATCGTCCCTCTGATTGACGTGTTGCTCGTGCTGATCATCATCTTCATGGTCATCACGCCAACCACGCCGCAGGGGCTTGACGCGCTCGTGCCGCAACCCACTCCGCCCAATCAGCAGGAAAATAAAGAGCTGTTAGACAAAACGATCGTCGTGCAGGTTACCTCCGACGGCAAAGTGATGATCAACCAGGACTCCATCTCCTGGGACGACCTGGGTCCCCGCCTGGAAGACATCTTCAAGCAGCGCGCCGAAAAAGTGGCCTTCGTCAAAGGCGATGACAACGTCGAATTCGCCAACGTCGCTCGCGCCATCGATATCATGCGCGGCGCTGGCATTGACAACGTCGGCCTAATCACCGCGAAGATCGAAGCCGGTCAGTAAAGTTCTCGCCAGCCCAGTTGCTTCCGTGGGCGGGCTGCGCTGAAGGGAGTTGCTCATGGGCTTGTCGGTCGGTGGCGGCAAGGGTTCGATGTCCGAACCGAACATCGTTCCCCTGATTGACGTGCTGCTCGTGCTCATCATCATTTTTATGGTGATCACGCCCATGACCCCGCAGGGTCTGCCAGCGCTCGTGCCGCAGCCCATAACGGACTTGCCGCACACCGTTCAGCCTCCGGACACGGTGGTTGTTCAAGTCACAGCCGATGGGAAAGTAAGGATTAATCAGGACGACGTCACCTGGGACGGTCTTGGCCCGCGCCTCGATGATATCTTCAAACTGCGCGCCGAAAAGGCCGCCTTCGTGAAAGGCGATGATACTGTCGCATTCATGCAGGTGGCTCGCGCCATTGACATCATGCGTGGTTCGGGTATCAATGATGTCGGGCTCATCACCGCAAAAATCGCAGCAGGCCGTTAAATTCAATTTTCGGCGAACTGTAAAGCGCTTCGAATCTTTTTACGTAAATGGATTTCGATTCGGCGCAGCTTTCATCAAGGAGAGCAAGGGATGCAGCGGAAGCCTCACACACGTATTCTTCTGGCTGTCGTGGTCGCTTCACTCGCCGCGGGAGTGGGCTGCGATAAGCTTCGCGCCCGCGACAAGCTTAATAAAGGCGTGCAGGCCTACAAAGGCGGCCAGACCGATCTCGCGATCGAAGACTTCAAGACGGCCAAGGAACTCGATCCGAAGCTGACCAACGCCCGCCTCTATCTCGCCACCGCATATTCGGCCCAGTACATTCCGGGCGCTCCGTCAGATGAAAACGTCCGTAATGGTCAGCAGGCCGAGCAGGAATTTAAAGACATCCTCGCCTCCGATCCCGATAATCTCTCCGCGATTGACGGGCTCGGCTCCATTCTCTACAACATGGGCGGCACGCCCTTCGATCCCAAAAAATTCGAGGAATCCAAGACCTACCACGAAAAGCACATACAGTTGCACCCCCAGGATCCCGAGCCTTACTACTGGATCGGCGTCATAGATTGGTCGCTCGCCTTCCGCGGCAATCGCGATATGCGCGAGGACTACAACAAGACCGCCAAGAAATCCATCCGCGACGCGGATCCCATGCCTCCCCCTCTGGCCACTCAATTCAAGGAAAAATACGGCCCTGTCGTGGACGAGGGTGTTGCCGATTTGCAGAAAGCAATTCAATTGCGTCCCGACTATGACGACGCTATGGCTTACCTGAATCTTCTCTATCGCCAGAAGGCCGATATGGAAACCGATCCGGCCGCTCGCGATGCCGATACCAAGCTAGCCGACGAGCTGGTGGAGAAGGTTAAGGCGATCAAGCAACAGAAGCTGCAAAACCCGCAACCGTCTTCGTAGCAAGAGTGACACAGCCACTTCTGGCTGCGCGCCGTGCTAGTCATCACGACGAAACGGTGAGCGCATCAGCAGCGAACATAGTATGAGGTTTTTGTAGGGGCGGGTCGTAGACTCGCCCCTTTTGCGTTCCGGACTCGCCTCGCGCGCCGCGAACAAGAAAATCCGCTTCGCGCATTAAAAAATCCTCCCGCGCCGTGCCCTCACATGAACTAAAATCCAGCAATGCCCTCAGGCGAAATATCGTCAGTTCGCAAATTGCTCTTCTTGCTCTGCTGCGTGGTCGCACTCGCGGCTCTCATTGCCGCGTGGCCGCTACACCTCAACCGCACCCGCGCCGACAATTCTGCCGACCCGTGGACCGCCGCGCAAACCGTCGAACCGGCCGCATTCGCAAAGGAGCTTTCCGTCACAACCAGCGACACCAAACCCACAATCGTCTGCGTTGGCTTTCACGCTCTCTACGAAGGCGCGCATATCCCCGGTGCATCCTTCCACGGCGCTGCCTCCACTGCCCAAGGCCTCGACAATCTAAAAGACTGGGCGAAACCCCTACCGCGCAATGCCAATATCGTCCTCTACTGCGGCTGCTGTCCGCTAGCCCACTGCCCCAATATCCGCCCAGCCTTCCAAGCCCTGCGCGACATGGGCTTCACCCATCTCCGCGTCCTGATCCTCCCCAGTGACCTCAACACCGACTGGATCGCCAAAGGCTATCCAGTTGAAAAAGCCAAATAGCTCCGCGGCCACAACTTCAGTCGTAATTTCAGCGCAGGCAACCACGCATCTGGGAGTGCGGGAGCTTGCTCCCGCCTGTTGCAAGGCGAGGCTCGCCTCGGCGCTCTCGCCGCCACCACCGATCCAAGCGCCAGCAGCAAAGTTTTTGCAGTGGCCGGTCTGACGCAGCCAAACTAGGCATCCGTTACCCGTTGCAGTCGAATTTGTAGCGACGCACTTCAGTGCGCCAGCCTTCGCGGTTGAGCCACTGCCTCATCCGCCCGAATTGAGATAGAATTATTCATGGAATTTGCGGGTAAGCCCGCCATCACCCAAGCTGCTCGCCGTGCAGTGGACTTACGCTTTGTCGAGCTAATTGACAAAGTGCGCCGCAGCCGTCCCGGCGACGATCTCGACCTCCTCCGCCGCGCGTACGACTTCGCCGCCGAACAGCACAAGACGCAAACCCGCCTCTCCGGCGAGCCGTTCCTTTCCCATCCCGTAGAAGTAGCGCACATTCTCGCGGACATGAAGCTCGACGTCACTTCTCTCTGCGCCGCGCTCCTTCACGACGTCGTCGAAGACACCAAGATTCCTCTCGCCACCATCACCGAACAATTTGGCGCCGATGTCGCCCGCCTCGTCGAAGGCGCCACCAAGATCAGCCGCCTCGATCTCCTCGCTCCCGAAACTCGTCAGGCGGAAAACGTCCGCAAGATGCTGCTTGCCATGGTCAATGACGTCCGCGTCGTCGTGGTCAAGCTCGCCGATCGCCTGCACAATATGCGCACGCTGAATTTTCTCGATCCCGAGCGCCAGCAGCGCATCGCTCGCGAAACCCTGGACATTTACGCCCCTGTCGCCAACCGCTTGGGCATGGGCTTGATTCGCGGTGAGCTCGAAGACCTTTCCTTCCGCTATCTCGAATCCAGCTCTTTTCTCGAGCTGCAGAAAAAGCTCGCCAACAAACAGAAAGTCTTCGATAAATTTCTCAACGAAGTCCAGGATTCTATCCGCGACAAGATGGTCGAAACCGGCATACCCGCCGAAGTCCAGGCCCGCGTGAAGCGCCTCTACTCGCTGCACCTCAAGAGTCAGAAAGCGCAGCGCACCATAGACCAGGTCTACGACCTGCTCGCCGTCCGCGTCATCACCGACACCGTGAAGAATTGTTACGCCACGCTCGGCGTCATCCACCAGATTTGGCCGCCGGTGCCCGGCCGTTTCAAGGATTACATCGCCATGCCGCGCCCCAATCTCTACCAATCCCTGCACACAACCGTGATTCACGCCGGCCAGGCCTTCGAAGTTCAAATCCGCACGCAGGACATGCACCGCATCGCCGAACAAGGCGTCGCCGCTCATTGGAAATATAAGGACGGCCGCACTGAGCTTGCCAGCTCCGCCGACGATCAGCGCATCGTCTGGATGCGTCAGCTCATCGAGTGGGTGCAAGAGATGCAGGAACCCAGCGAATTTCTTTCCACCCTGCGCGTGGATTTGTATCCCGAAGAGGTTTACACCTTTACGCCCAAGGGCCGCGTCGTCGTGCTTCCGCGCGGCGCCACCGCCATTGATTTCGCCTACGCCGTTCACACCGAAGTCGGCCACCAATGTACCGGCGCGAAAGCGAATGGCGCGATCGTTCCACTGCGCCACGCCGTCGCCAATGGCGACGTCATCGAGATCATCACGCAGAAGGGTCACGAACCTTCCCGCGACTGGCTCTCCTTCGTCCACACCTCCCGCGCTCGCAGCAAGATTCGCCAGTGGATCAATCTTCACGAGCGCGAACAGGCTAAGGATGTCGGCAAGCGCCTCCTCGAAAAGGAAGCGCGCCAGGCCGGCATTACCCTGAAGAAAATTTCCTCGGAAGATTGGCAGCGCGTCGCGTCCGAATACGGCTGCGGCCGTATGGACGATCTCCACGCCGACCTTGGCTATGGCAAATGGTCCGCGCGCCAGGTTCTGGCCAAAGCTTCCGGTCAGCCGCTCGCCGAACCCACCGACGAAAAACCAAAAATCACGGACACCGTCAAGCGCATGCTCGGCATGAACGACGGCTCGATCCTGGTCCGCGGCCACGACGATCTGATGGTTTATCGCTCGAAGTGCTGCAATCCCATTCCAGGTGATGACGTCGTCGGCTACGTCACGCGTGGCCGTGGCATCGCCGTTCACGGCAAAAATTGTCCCAACGTGCAGAATCTCCTTTACGACGCCGAGCGCCGCATCGCCGTCGAATGGGCCGGCCAAACTCAGGCCACATTCCCGGTTCGCTTACGCATCCTCACAGAAGATCGACCGGGCATGTTAGCTAACATCACCGCCGTAATCAGCGACAACGCCGCAAACATCCGCACCTTCGAAAGCGGCGGCCAGGACCTCCGCGCCCGCATTGACGTAGCCCTCGACGTCCAAGACCGCAAACAACTAGAACGCATCCTAAGCGCCATAAAACGTATCCCAGGCGTCTTCGACATCGAACGCGTCTACAACGTCTAGTCTCGCAACAAATGGAGGTTGTCATCCCGAGCGTAGTGAGGGATCTCTCTTCGTTTCGAGCACCATCGTACCTGCCCCACGCTCAAATCGCCGCGTCAACGCAACATCACCGCGCATCAGCGCCAGAGGCGCGGCATATGTGCAGCCGGGCGCGGTAGCGCCGGGAAAAGTCAAAAAAAAATCCAAGCGCCGTAGGTGCGACACAAGCATCGTGTTTCACCGTCTCGCCGCACGACACCTGCAACTGCGCCGCAACCGAAGCCGTTAATCCTTCCGCGTCACGCCGCGCCGAGCCCCACATCGCCCGGTACAATAATCCAGGGGTGCACCACCCAAAAAAGATGCTCGCGCGTGAACCAGCCAGCACCACCACGCTCGCAATCGCATTCCTGCTAGCCACCTCGCTACTGCTAGCCTCTTGCCAAACTCTAATGCCGCTCGACACCAAGCCCCTGGACAACGCCGGCATGCGCTACGACTCCATCAAAGAACTGAAGGCTCTCCACATCACCGCGCCCGAAGTCCTCGAAATCGCCAAAGTTCGCAACGCTGGCTTCTCCGACTCCGACTGCATCGAGCTCCTGCGAATTTCCCACAGCCACCATGAGCAGTTCACTTCGGGTGACGCGATTTCCACCATGCGCGGCTCCGGCATGCCCGAAGGAATGCTTCTCGGCCTCGCCAATCTAGGTCAACTGGGCGTTGGCTACGGCGAACTCCAAGCCATGTATCTCGCAGGTCTCTCTGACGCGATTATCATGGAGGTAGCTCGCCATCACGCCGCCAACCAACCAGTCCTCTCCGGCGCCTCTCTCGGCAATATGCGAAATCTCCGCATAAACAACACTCTCCTAGAACTAGTCCGCCGCGGCATCCCCAATTCCGCCGCCCCAGACATAATCGCCCTCCGCCGCCACGGCGCCACTGACGCCGAAATCCTCCGCAAGTTCCCAGCCCAGTAGCGCCGGCGTCCCGCCGGCTCTTCGTTTGCGATTTGCCCTGCCCATTTTCTCTTTTCTCTTTTCCATTTTCCGTCCCTGCCAGCTAGAATCTCTCCATCTTGACTCGCATCGCGCCGCGCCCGCTCGCCGCAGCCTCGCTCGCATTCCTCATGTTGCTTTGCGCGTCGAATTGCATCGCGCCGCTCGCCCCCGGCTACCAAATCCTGAAAGAATCTCGCGACGTCCGCTTCGTCCCCGGCCCAACGCCCGAACTGCAAATCCACTCCGCCTACACGCTGCTGAATTCCGGCACCACCAACCTGTCCTTCATTGACGTAAATTTCCCCGACGAAAAACTCTATGGCCGCCGAAATCTGCGCGTCGAACTCGACGGCCGCGAACTAACTCCCGCCCAGCTCCCCGACGAGTACCGTCAGGAATCGCCCGAAGCGCTGCGCATCGCATTCGATCCGCCCTGGGACCGCAAACAAAAACGCGATCTAACCGTCGATTACAGCTTCAGCTCGCCCGCCGACCTCGGCTCCCGCATCACCCTCGGCCCTGACGATTTCCATCTCGGCCATCGCGGCTGGAGTCCGTTGCCCCAGCCCCCGAAGCGCGTTCTCGCGCCCTATCCAGCGCGTCCGCCGAAAATGTCGTACACGATCCGCGTTCCTGAAAATTTTCTCGTTCTCGCTCGTGGCAAACTCGCCGGCCGCAAGAAAGACGGCAATGAAATCGTGTACCGTTTCGATTTAAGTAAGACCGATTTGTCTCCCTACGTCGTAGCCGGTCGTTACGTGGATTCTTCGCGTGATCGCCAATCCGCGAATATCTCTTTTTGGACTCTCCAGCCCCTCAAAGACGATCCCGCCGCAGCCGCCCAACGCATCTCCGCGGTGTGGTCCACCCTGCAATCCGCGTTCGGCCCGCTCGATAAAAATATCGGCCAGCCACACATCGTCGAATCTCCCGAGCTCCGCGCCCACGGCGATGACGAAGACGCCGCATCCGTCGCTTCTTTCCCCGGAGGCGCGCTCATCAGCCCCGGCGCTCTCGCTCTGGGATGGCAAAGCGACGAACTCATCGAAAAAATCACGCACGCTCTCGCCCACAGCTGGTTCGGCGATCAAATGTATCCCGCCCCGAACGCGCAAGTCGGCCTCGGCGAAGGTCTCCCCGACTATGCGACCGTCGTCGCCGACGAAGCCCAAGGCGGCGAGCCCGCGCGCCGCAAACGCATTCTCGAACTTCTCCACACCTATGACGAAGTCGTCCAGCAAGCCGCCGCCACCCCGAATCCCGAAAAGTCGATCATAGACGTCACGCCCTACGATCCCATCCTCCAACGCCGCATCGCGCGCGCCAAAGCCGCGCTCTTCTTCATCTCGCTCGAAGACGCCTACGGCGCAACATCCGTGCGCCACGCTCTCACTCAGGTGGTGGCTCTGCTCGGCGGCAAAGATGTCGGCTACGACGACGTCCGTTCCGCACTCGAGCAATCTACCGGCAAAAATCTAGCCGTTCCATTTCGCACCTGGCTCTACAACACAGGCCTCCCCCAGGATTTCCGCAGCCAATACGAAAATGGAAAATAGAAATCGGAATTCAGGGCGCTCTTCCAACTTTTCCGTTCAGCTATCCGCCTCACAAGCAAGAACAATATGGAGTGCGGCGGCGCGCCGCAGCTTTGCGGATTTATCCGAGGGACAAATTGTCGCTAGCCGCGTGCTCTGTCTTGTCAGCGCCGTCTTCCTTGCTCCCAAACGATGGTGATAAGTTGACGAGGGCCCAAGCGCCCAACGAAAGTTCGCCGGCGCATTTCCATTTTCGCTTTTCTATTTTCCATTTTCTTTCCAAGGAGGAATCGTGCGAGAAGTAATCAGCACCGATAAAGGTCCCAAAGCCATCGGCCCCTATTCCCAGGCCATCAAAGCCAACGGCTTCATCTTCATCTCCGGCCAAACGGCCTTCGATCCCGCCACCGGCAAGGCTCTCGATGGCGATGCCGCGCAGCAAACCGAACGCATTTTCCAGAATCTCAAAGCCATCGTCGAAGCCGCCGGCTCCTCCCTCGATCGCGCCGTTCGCCTCGGCGTCTTCCTCAAAGACATGAACGATTTCACCGCGATGAACGAAGTCTACGCGCGCTATTTCCCCAGCAATCCGCCGGCGCGCACCACGGTCGAGGTGGCCCGCCTCCCGCGTGACTTCCGCGTCGAAATTGATATGATCGCCCTCGCATAACGCTCTCGGGAGGCGGCGATGAACAAAATCACCTACGGCCTGATGCTCGGCGGCATCCTCGGCGTTGTGGACGGCCTTACCTCGTGGTTCACTCCCGCCGTGCGCCCGCAACTCCTCAGCATCGTAATCGGCTCCACGGTCAAAGGAGCAATCGTCGGCCTTCTGATCGGTCTCTTCGCCCGCAAAGTCCACTCGCTCGCTCTCGGCGTGATTTTCGGCCTCGCAGTCGGTCTGCTCTTTGCGTTTTTCATCGCCCACTTGCAAGGCAAATATTATTTCGAAATCATGCTCCCCGGCGGCCTGTTTGGCCTGATCGTCGGTTACGCGACCCAAAAATTTAAAGACGCCTCTTCCGTCGCGCCTTCCCAAGCTTGAGCGTCGAACTACGCCTTTGTAGCGGCGGCCTTCAGGCCGCCACGTTTTGTTCTCTCGAATCGCAGCACAAGACCGCGCGCCACCGTGCCGACTTGTATACCGGCTCTCCGCTCGCCATATCGCGCAGCGGGGTTTTTCAGTATCCTGAACGCGTCGATATTTCAGTAAACCTGTAACCGTACTATCGCCCTTTCGACGCACAGCTTTCCCCCTTCCGCGCGGCAACTGGAATCGCAGTCTGTTTCTGGACGCGCAGCCGGTATTTGCACATGTGGTCGCAGTCCCACCGGCGCGCGGTTTCAATTTTAAATAAAATCCGTCAAAATACTGGGTGACCGCATGGCTGACCTCAATTTCGACCTCATCGTAATTGGCAGCGGACCCGCCGGCCAAAAAGGCGCAATCTGCGCCGCAAAACTCCGCAAGCGCGTCGCCGTCGTGGACCGCACCCTCATGATCGGCGGCGTCTGCGTGCATACTGGCACGATTCCGAGCAAAAGCGTGCGCGAAGCCATCTTCCAGCTCACCGGCAACGCCGTCCGAACGTTCTATGGTGAAAATCTTCGCGGCAAGAACGACATTTCCGTCCAGGATCTTTCCTTCCGCGTGCGCAGCATCGTTGCCCGGGAAACGGAAGTCATTCGCGCGCAGCTCCGCCGTAATAACGTCCAGATTTTTCAGGGCACCGCGCAGTTTGCCGACCCGCATACCATCGAAGTGCAAAGCGAATCCGATAAGGTCGTTCTCCACGGCGAACACATTCTCGTCGCTTGCGGCACGCGCCCCGCGCGCAACGCCGAAATTCCTTTTGACGATAAGCGCATCGTGGATACTGACCGCATCGTCGGCATGGACGGCCTTCCGCGCGAACTCATCGTCGTCGGCGCCGGCGTCGTCGGCCTCGAATATGCGTCCTTCTTCGCCGCCCTCGGCACCGAAGTCACGCTGATTGACCAGCGCCCCACGCTTCTCGATTTTGCCGACCGCGAAATCATGGAAGCGCTCGCTTACCACCTGCGCCAGATGGGCACCATGTTCCGCCTCGGCGAAAAAGTCACGCGCGTCGGGATTGACCCGCAGCGCGACCGCGTCTTCGCCGAACTCGAAAGCGGAAAAAAAGTGCAAGCGGACGCGCTGCTCTACGCCGTCGGCCGCCAGGCCAATGGCGATCAGCTGCGTCTCGAAGCCGCGGGCTTACAGTCCGATCCCCGCGGCAAAATCAAAGTCAACCGCCACTATCAGACGGACGTACCGCACATTTATGCGGCCGGTGACATCATCGGTTTCCCCGCGCTCGCCAGCACTTCCATGGAACAGGGCCGCCTCGCCGGTTGCCACATGTTCGGCGCACCTTCCGAACACATGCCTGAACTCTTTCCCTTCGGCATTTACACGATTCCCGAAATTTCCATGGTCGGCCAAACGGAGGAGACTCTCACCGCCAACAAAGTTCCCTACGAAGTGGGCCTCGCCAAATACAACGAACTCGCGAAAAGCATGATGCTCGGTGATGAAAGCGGCATGCTCAAGCTTCTCTTCGATCGCAATACTCGCAAACTTCTCGGCGTCCACGTCATCGGCCAGCGCGCCACCGAAATCATCCACATTGGCCAAGCCGTCCTCTACTACGGCGGCACCATAGAATATTTCCGCGACACAGTCTTCAACTACCCCACCCTAGCCGAAGCCTACAAAGTAGCCGCCCTAGACGGCCTGAATAAACTCTAGTCTCTTCGGGAATCGTGTCCGTCATCCTGAGCGAAGCGAAGGATCTCTCTTAGTCGTGAACTCAGCGCCCACCCCAAAAATCCGCCGCGCCCATCAGTCTCCGTGCCCTCCGCTTTTCTCGGTGCCCTCTGTGTTAAATCCTTGGCCTTTCTGCGGTAGATTCAGCTTTTTCTCCACCCGCAATTTGCCCAAAATCCATTTTCGTCACATAATCTTCCTGCAGGCGCAAATCCCAGCCCGTAAGCAAAATTTTGCATTGCGCCCGAGCTGCTACACATCCAAACCGTCACTGCGCATTCCAATGGAAGGAGACCACGTGATCTCGTTCACCGTGAATGGCAAGCCCGTTACCGTCGAGGATCCTCCATCCACTCCGCTCCTCTGGGTCATCCGCGATTCGCTGTATCTTACCGGCACAAAATACGGCTGCGGCATGGCCCTCTGTGGCGCCTGCACCGTTCACATTGACGGCGAAGCCGTCCGCTCCTGCGTAGCCCCCGTTTCCCGCGCCCAAGGAAAAAAAGTCACCACCATCGAAGGTATTTCGTCCGACGATTCGCACCCTCTTCAGCAAGCCTGGATCGAAATTGACGTCCCGCAGTGCGGCTACTGCCAGTCCGGCCAGATCATGAGCGCCGCCGTCCTGCTCGCCGAAAATCCCGCCCCCACCGACACCGACATTGACGAAGCCATGTCCGGCAACATCTGCCGATGCGGCACCTACCCGCGCATCCGCCGCGCGATTCATCGCGCCGCCGAAATTCAGGCTCAGCGAGGCGGCAAATGACCATCGCCGCCGCAATGAAACGCCGCGAATTCCTCAAAGCCGGCGCTGCGCTGGGCGGCGGTCTCGTTATCAGCCTTTATATTCCCGATTTCGTTCCAGCTAGCGCCGCCCGCACCAATCCTGTCACCGGCGCAGCCGCCGAATCGGCCAAGCCCGTCGCCCTCAACGCCTTCGTCCGCATCGCCCCCGACGAAACCGTAACCGTCATCTCCAATCACTCCGAAATGGGCCAAGGCATCTACACCTCGCTCCCCATGCTCATCAACGAAGAGCTCGAAGCCGATTGGAGCAAAGTCCGCGTCGAATCCTCTCCCGTCGAGGCCGTCTACAATCACACCGTCTTCGGCATCATGATGACCGGCGGCAGCACCACCACCGCCTCCGAGTACGATCGCTTCCGCAAAATGGGGGCGATGGCGCGCATCATGTTGATTGCCGCCGCCGCTCAGTCCTGGAACGTGGATCCAACAGCCTGCCACGCGGAAAAAAGTTTCGTCGTCCACCCCGCATCAAATCGCCGCGCCTCCTACGGCAGCCTCGCCGAAGCCGCTTCGAAAATCGCGCCGCCCGCCGATATCCCGCTGAAAGACCCAAAAGATTTCACGCTCATCGGCAAGCCGACCCATCGCCTGGACACTCCCTCGAAGACAAATGGCAGCGCGCAATTCGGCCTGGACGTCTACATCCCCGGCATGCTGACGGCTGTCGTCCAGCGCGCTCCCGTTTTCGGCGGCAAAGTCGTCAGCTTCAATGCGGATAAAGCCAAGGCCGTTCCCGGTGTCGTCAACGTCGTCCAGGTTCCCTCCGGCGTCGCCGTAGTCGCCAAGGGTTTCTGGCCCGCCAAACTCGGTCGCGAAAAACTCGAAATCCAATGGGACGAAGGCCCCGGCGCGAACATTTCCACCGTCGCCATGCGTGAACAATTTGCCGCACTCTCGCACAACCCGGGCAACGTCGCGCGCAAAGTCGGCGACCCCGCCGCCGCGCTCGCCGGCGCCGCGAAAACGATCACCGCGGAATACGAAGTTCCGTACCTCGCTCACGCGATGATGGAGCCGCTCAACACCGTCGTTGATTTGCACGAAGACCACGCCGAAGTTTGGAGCGGCACGCAATTTCAGACCGGCGACCGTGCCGCCGCCGCGCAAGTTGCCGGGCTCAAGCCCGAACAAGTCACCCTGCACACGACTCTTCTCGGCGGAGGCTTCGGCCGCCGCGCCAATCCCGCGAGCGATTTCGTTACCGAAGCCGCCCATGTCGCCAAAGCCGCCAAAGCTCCGGTGAAAGTCGTCTGGACCCGCGAAGACGATATTCGCGGCGGCTGGTATCGCCCCATGTGGTACGACCATTTCGCTGCCGGCCTCGACGCGAGTGGCAACCCCGTCGCTTGGACTCACACCATCGTCGGCCAATCCATCATGGCTGGCACGATGTTCGAGAGTTTCGGAATCAAGGACGGCATAGATTCCGCTTCCGTCGAAGGCGCAGCGGATATTCTTTACGGAATCCCCAACCTGCAAGTGGATCTACACACTCCCAAGAACGAAGTTCCCGTGCAATGGTGGCGCTCGGTCGGGCACTCCCACACCGGCTTTTCCGTCGAAGCTTTTCTCGACGAAGTCGCGCACGCCGGCGGCAAGGATCCCTACGAACTGCGCCGCGTCCTCCTTGCGAACCAGCCGCGCATGCTCGCGGTTCTCGATCTCGTCGCGCAAAAAGCCAATTGGGGCAGCCCGTACCC
This sequence comes from Candidatus Acidiferrales bacterium, assembly GCA_049287725.1. Taxonomy (GTDB): domain Bacteria; phylum Acidobacteriota; class Terriglobia; order Acidiferrales; family UBA7541; genus Palsa-295. The sequence continues at coordinate 75,688 of JBAQGJ010000065.1, forward strand.
CGCCGGTCACGCCCGCGGTATTGCCACGCATTTCTCTTTTGATAGCTACGTCGCGCAGGTCGCTGAAGTCTCGGTGGATAGCGATGGCACGGTGCATGTCCATCGCGTCGTAGCCGCCGTGGACTGCGGCCGCGTGGTCAATCCCGACACAGTGAAGGCCCAAATCGAAGGCGGCATCGTTTTCGGCCTCACTGCCGCGCTGAAGACGGAAATCACTCTCGACAAAGGCCGCGTCCAGCAGCGCAATTTTCACGATTACCCGATGGTGCGCATGTTCGAATCGCCCGCCATCGAAGTCTATATCGTTCCCAGCACGGAAAAACCAACCGGCGTCGGCGAGCCGGGAGTTCCGCCCGTCGCGCCCGCCGTTGCCAACGCCATTTTCGCCGCCACCGGCAAGCGCGCTCGCCGCCTGCCCATCAAACCGGAAGATTTGCGTTCCGCATGATCCAGCGCAAGGAAGCCGACCACATGACCGCTATCAAAAATCCCGTGAAGAATCGCACTGAAAACAAACGCCGCGTCGTCGCCGCAGCATTGCCAATTCTCGCGATCGCGTTAGCCTGCGCCGCAGTCAAAGCGCAACAATCCGCGGTCGTCCCACGCGCCTTCGCATCCGCAACGTCCGCCGCGCCCACCGTCCCGGCCGCGCCCGTCGCCTCGAACGACGCCGCCGCGCAAGCCGCCTTTCTTCGCTCCTGGACCGTCTTCAATTCTCCGCGCTGCCGCAATTGCCATCCCTCTGGCGACGCTCCGCTGCAAGGTGACGACAGCCACGTCCACATTCAAGACGTAAAGCGCGGTCCCGACGGCCACGGCGTCTACGGCATGAAGTGCAACACCTGCCATCAATTAGCCAACACTCCTGGCTACAACATGCCTCCCGGCAATCCGAAATGGGGTCTTCCTCCCCCCAATATGAAAATGGTAATTGTGGGCGAAACTCCCGGTCAATTCTGCCGCCAGCTAGAAGACCCAGCGCAAAACGGTGGCCGCACGCTTGCCCAAATCATCACCCACGTCTCCTCCGACGATCTCGTCGGCTGGGCCTGGAACCCAGGCGATGGCCGCGCCCTACCGCCGTTAACCCGCCCAGAATTCGCAAACGCAGTTCGCGAATGGGTAAAAAACGGCGCCGCCTGCCCTCAGTAACCATCACCGTCAAGCGCACTAATTGACGGTTTGTCATCCCGAGCGCAGCGAGGGATCTCTCTTAGGTGTGAACGCCCCGAGGGCGCAAAATCCGCCACGCCCGGTCGTCTCCGTGTCCTCCGCACTCCTCTGTGCACTCTGTGTTAAATCTTTCGCCTTTCGCCTTGTCCGCCCGAAATCTTTCTCCTTAATCCCCGCGATTCAACCATCCCGATGTAGAATACCCCCTCGGCGCCCCCGCGCTCCGGACCGGAAAGGGCCTCGCATGAGTCACCGGTTCACTATTGGTGTCGAAGAAGAATTCCAGATCGTTGATCCCTCGACGGGAGAACTGCGCTCCCACGTCAGCGAGCTGATGGAAGCCTCTTCCCCCGGTCTCGGCGAACAAGTCAAAGCCGAGATGCACCAATCCATCATCGAAATCGGCACAAAAATCTGCGCCAACGTCGCCGAGCTCGACGCCGACATGCGCCGCACCCGCGGCGAACTCGTCCGCGCCGCCGAAAGCCGCGGCCTGCAAGTTGCCGCCGCCGGCACTCATCCTTTTTCCTCCTGGATCGACCAGGTCATCTCCCCCGGCGAACGCTACAAAAATATCGTCGAGGAAATGGGCCAGCTCGCGCGCAGCCTGCTGATCTTCGGCATGCACGTCCACGTCGCCGTCCCCGACCGCACCACCATGATTGATCTGATGAACATGGCGCGCTATTTCCTCCCGCATCTTCTCGCGCTCTCCACCAGTTCGCCATTCTGGATGGGCCGCGACACCGGCCTCAAATCTTTTCGTACCACCGTCTTTCGCCGTTTCCCCCGCACTGGCATCCCCGACGATCTCACTTCCTGGAATCAATACGAGGATTACGTCGAACTCCTCGTCCGCCTGCACTGCATAGACGACGCAAAAAAAATCTGGTGGGACGTTCGCCCGCACCCCACCTTCGGCACTCTCGAATTCCGCATCTTCGACGTCGTCACCCGCGTGGACGAAGCCATCGCCATCGCCGCGCTCACCCAGGCCATCGTCGTCAAGCTTCATCGCCTCTACACGGCCAACATGGGTTTCCGCACGTATCACCGCGCGTTAATCGAAGAAAATAAATGGCGCGCCGCCCGCTGGGGCATCGAAGGCAAGCTGATTGACTTCGGCAAGCAAGCTGAAGTCCCCATGAACGTCCTGGCCGAAGAGCTGCTCGAATTCGTTGACGACGTTCTCGACGAACTAGGCAGCCGCGAAGCCCTCGCCCCCATCCACACAATCTTTCGCGAAGGCACCAGCGCCGAGCGCCAATTGAACATTTACAAAGAAACCGGCGATCTGCAAGCGGTGGTAAGGCACATAGTCAACGAAACGCGCGGCGGCATCCCTCTGCAAGCCACGTCCGCCGCCACGCAAAGCCCGTAAATCGGGAGAAGAGTAGCGCCGGCGTCTCGCCGGCTGTTTGCAGCTGACGTTGTAGCGGCGCACTTCAGTGCGCCATCGTTCGTGCGGCAACAAATGACGACGCACCGCACCCATGCGAAAGGACTCGCACACCATGAAAATCGGCATCCTCTGCGGCCGCGAATTCAGCTTTCCCCCGGCCTTCATCGCCCGGGTAAACGAACTCGGCAAAAAAGAAAACATCTCCGCCGACTTCGTCAAACTAGCCGGAACCAAAATGAACGAACCCGCCGAATACAAGGTGATAGTCGACCGCATCTCTCACGAAGTTGATTACTACCGCGCCTACCTCAAACACGCCGTCCTCCAGGGCGCCTACGTAATCAACAATCCCTTCTGGTGGACCGCCGACGACAAATTTTTCAACTACTCCGTAGCCGCTAAATTAGGCGTCGCCATCCCCAAAACCATCCTCCTCCCCCAAAAATCCTATCCTGCGGATGTGGACATCAATTCCGAATCCCTCCGCAATCTCACGTATCCCATCGATTGGGACGCGCTCCTCGATTACGTCGGTCGCCCTGCTTTCCTCAAACCCTATTCCGGCGGCGGCTGGAAACACGTCTACAAAGTCCACAATCGCGAAGAGCTTCTAGCCGCCTACGACGGCACCGGCCCCTACTGCATGACCCTCCAGGAAAATATTGATTTCACCCAATACATCCGCTGCTTCACCTTTGGCAAAATGGATATTCTCCCCGTCGTCTACGATCCCAAAGAGCGCCGCTACCTCGTCGAACACAATTATCTTTCCGCTGAACTCGGCGCCCGCGTCGTCCTCGACGCGCAAACGATCAATCAAGCCCTCGGCTACGAAATGAACACCATCGAATTCGCCATCAAAGACGGCATCCCTTACGCTATTGACTTCCTCAACCCCGCGCCCGATTTCGAGCGCGACCGCATCACCGAATTTTATTTCACGCACGTCGTCGATCGCATGGCGCATCTCGTCATTGACCGCGCTCTGCGCGGTGATCCTTCCTATCCCTGGCCGCGCTGGGAAGAAATGCTCGGCATCGGCGCCGCCGCGGGCTTCACAGGCGCCCCCGCCAAGAAAATCGCCGGAGCGACAATTGCATGAACGGCTCGGCCCCTGCCTCACAATCTCCGCAAGCCCATCCACCGTCGCCCGCCGAAGTCTGGCACAGCCTGCTGCGCCCCGACGTTGAACTTGCCCCCGCCTTCTGCAATGAATTGAACGCGCGCATGCGCGCTCAGCGCCTCGTTTTCGGCGATCGCATCCACTGCCCGTTTCTCCGCCCGTTTTTCCTTACCGCCGAAGACGAACAGCGCGTCCGCACCGTCGCCGAAGCCATCGCCGCTCTCGGCGAACGCGTCGTAAAACAATCTCTCGCCGACCCGCGCCTTCTCGCGCAATCCGCGCTCAGCCCCGAAGAAGAGCGCCTCGCCCGCATCAATCCTCGCTACGCCACCTCCAGCACCGCGTCGCGCCTGGATGCCTTCTTGCTCCCCAACTCCCTGCAGTTCGCCGAATACAACGCCGAATCTCCCGCCGGCCCCGGCTACGCCGAAACTCTAGCCGATGTTTTTCTCACGCTACCGATCATGGAGCGCTTCTCGCAGCGCTACACCGTCCGCAAATTCCCGCTGATGAAGCTGCTCCTCGCCGCGCTACTCGCCAGCTATCGCGAATGGGGCGGCTCCGCCTCTCCGCCGGTGATCGCCATCGTGGATTGGCGCGAAGTCCCCACCTGGAGCGAATTCGAAATCATTCAATCGCATTTCCAGCGCGAAGGCGTCGCCACGGTCCTCGCCGATCCTCGCGATCTCGTTTTCAAATCCGGCAAGCTCACCGCCAACGGGCAGCGCGTGGACCTCGTCTACCGCCGCGTCCTAATCAACGACATCGTCGCGCGTCCCGCGGAATGTGCCGCTCTCGTGCAAGCCTATTCTTCAGGCGCGGTCTGCGTCGCCAACGCCCTCACCTGCAAAATCCCACACAAGAAATCCTTTTTCGCCGTCCTCACCGACGAGCAAAATTCCGCGCTCTTCAGCACAGCCGAGCGCGAACTCATCCGCCGCCACATCCCCTGGACGCGCCTCCTCGCCGACACCAAAACTACGCGCGACGGCGAATCCTTCGGCCTCCTCGAATACGTTCGCAAACATCGCGAAAATTTCGTTCTCAAGCCCAATGACGAATACGGCGGCACCGGCGTCCAACTAGGCTGGGAAAATAACGAAACTCAATGGGACGCCGCTCTCCAACGCGCCGTGAGCGATCGCGAGAGCGCCTGGGTAGTCCAGGAACGCATCGCCATCCGCCGCGAAATTTTCCCGATGCAAACAGAGAATGGCGTCCAGATGCGCGACATGCTAGTAGACTTCGCCCCCTACCTCTTCCGCGGCAAAATGGCCGGCTGCCTAACCCGACTAAGCAGCACGGGCCTGGCCAACGTCACCTCAGGCGGTGGCCAAGTCCCCAGCTTCGTAGTAGAACCAAAATCTTAGGCATAAGCGGTAGTCCCAGCGTCTCGCCGGCTCCCTAGCCAAATTTCGTCGTACAGTTTTTCCCCACCCATAATCCCCATTTCCCCCGCTTACAAAACTCAGTAGCCCACCACACAATTACAAAAGGAGGAACAAGTGCGCCACTCACTCAACCACCTAACCGCGCTCTTGCTGGCAATCGCTCTGGCCGTCCCAGTGTTCGTCGCCGGTTGCGAAGCTCACGTCCGTTACTACGACTCCTACCACAACGACTACCACACTTGGGACCACCATGAGGTCGTGTACTACAACCAGTGGGAACACGACACTCATCGCAACCACGAGGATTTCGACAAGCGCAACGACGCCGACAAAAAGGATTATTACAACTGGCGCCACAATCAGCACGACAACCACTAGCCGTCGCACCGCTCCATCTCAATCCCATAGCAAAACTCCCCAACCCTCTTTACAATATCTGGATGAATTTTGGCCCAGCTCAACCAGAGTTACTGCCCGGCGCCCGCAACGCCATCGAAACCTGCCTAGCCATCCAACCCGGCGAACGCGTAGCTTTAATCGCCGATCGCCCGAGCCAAACCGTAGCCGCCAGCCTGGCCGCGGCTCTCGACCAGCGCCAAGCCATCTGCGAAGGCTTCCTCCTGGAAGATTTCGCGCCGCGGCCCATCACCCGCGCCCCGCAACCAATCCTCGACGCGCTAGGCCGCGCCGATGCCGGCATCCTCTGCATGCAGCCACAAGAAGGAGAACTCGGCGCCCGCAAAGACATCGTCGGGGTCGTCGAGCGGCGCCACATCCGCTACGCCCACATGGTCGGCGTCACTCCCGAAATCATGCAGCAAGGCATGCGCGCGGATTACACCATGGTAGATCGCCTCAGCGAAAAGCTCCTGCAACGCATGCACAGCGCCCGTTCGCTGACCGTGCGCACCGAAGCCGGAACTTCGCTGGTCGCCACCTTCGATGCGAATCTCGACTGGGTAAAAACCAGCGGCCTGATCAGCCGCCGCTACTGGTCGAATCTTCCTGCCGGAGAAGTTTTCACCACGCCCGCAAAAGTGGACGGCACCTTCGTGTGCGACGGCACTGCCGGCGACCATTTCTGCGGAAAATATGGCGACCTGCAACGCACTCCGCTAGTTCTCGAAATCAAAGCCGGGCGCCTGCAGAAAGCCACCTGCGATCGCAAAGATCTAGAAGCGGAATTTTGGAGTTATTGCCACACAGACGAAAACAGCGATCGCGTAGGCGAGCTGGCCTTCGGCACCAACCTAAGCCTGTCGGACATGATCGGGGTTCTACTGCAGGATGAAAAACTACCGGGCGTCCATCTGGCCTTCGGCGACCCGTACGGCAGCCAAACCCACGCCGCCTGGAGCAGCCGCACCCACGTAGACGTCCTAGCCCGCCACTGCAACGTCTGGATAGACCAAGACCAAGTAATCGAAAAAGGCCGCTACAAACTAGCCATTCTAGGCCTAGCGTAGCGCCGGCGTCCCGCCGGCTCTCTTCCATTTCGTTCGTAGGGGCGGGTCTCAGACCCGCCCTCTGGTTGGCAACAATCCCGACGTAATGTCATCCCGATCGAAGCGAAGGATCTCTCTTGCGCTTTTGACTTTCTCTGCGTCCTCTGCGTCTCTGCGGTAAATCGCGGTGTCTCCGTGCCCTCCGCAGTCCTCAGTGCACTCTGTGTTAAATCTTTTAGCCTTCGATCAAAAAAGGCGCGTCACGTACTCCCACATCTGATGCTTCCAAAATGGCCAATCGTGCCCGCCCTGCGGCCCCCAATCATCCAAAGAATGCCGTATCCCCTTCGAATTCAAAATCCCCGAAAGCCGGTAAGACGGCCCGCTGTGCTCCCAAGGTCCGCAGCCGGTTGCAAGATGAATGTCGCAATTCGCGAGCTGCCCCAACACATTCCCATCCGACAAATTCGCCAGATAATCCACCGGGTTATTGAAATAAGTGTTGTCGTCATACATCCCATCCATGAATCCCCGTATGTCGTACACCCCCGAAAGCGCAAAACACCGCCGCACCACATCCGGATGCTTAAACAAAGTATTCGCCGCGTGATAAGCCCCGAACGAAGCTCCCATCGTCGAAATCGCGATCCGCGATTGGCAGTTGTCCCAGATAAACGGCACCACTTCCTCGCGCACATAAGAATCAAACTGCGCCTGCATATAGCTCCGATGAAAAGGATGCGCGCCCTTGTTGTACAGCCCCGCCCAGTTCGCCGAATTCACACTGAAAAATTTCACGCGTCCCGCTTCAATCAGTGGTTCGAGCGCCCCAATCAATCCCTGGCCCTCGAGCTCCCACTCGTCGCCAGCGCTCGTCGGAAATCCCACCAGCGGCGGACCCCAATGCCCGTACACCACCACGCCCATGTCCAGCCCCAGCCGGTGCGAATACCAGCGATGATATTCCCGTTTCATATTGCTCCTGCGCCGCGGAATGCGCCTCGTTCTCCGTCGCCCGCCGCGAGCGCGCGATATTATACGGCCTTTGCGTGATGGCAAATTGGAAAGTATCCCGGTTGGATTTTCAACTCTGCTATTCTAAGTGTTAGTCACGAAATTACAATTCACATGTCATCCGGAAGCCGCGGAGCGGCAAGGGATATGCTTTTTCTGTGGCTCTGAGCCCGGAATGGAGGACTGGCTTTTGCCTTTTTCCCCCGAACTAACCGCCGAACTAGCCGCAGCCGGTCCCGGCCAACTCCGCAAACACGAAAAATTCTCCTCGCGCTTCCTCACCAAAAAACGCGACCTCGTCGTCTACCTCCCCGGCATTTATGAAAGACGCCCCGAGCTGCGATTCCCGATCCTCTATCTCGAAGACGGCCAAAATCTTTTTGATCCCGCCACTTCCTTCATTCCCGGCCAATACTGGCGCGTCGGCGAAACCGCTGACGCCCTCATCGCCCAAGGCGCCATCCAGCCGCTCGTCATCGTCGGCATCTACAACACCGGCAAGCAGCGCCTCAACGAGTACACTCCCACGCGCGACCGCAAACTTGGCGGCGGCAAAGCTGATAAATACGGCCGCCTGCTCGTCGAAGAACTCCAGCCCTTCATCGAATCGCGCTATCGCATCGCGCAAGGCCCCGCCAATAAAGGTCTGGGTGGTTCGTCTCTCGGCGGTCTCCTCACCATCTATCTCGGCATGCAATATCCGCAAGTCTTCGGAAAACTCGCCGTCCTCTCGCCCTCCGTCTGGTGGAATCAACGCGCGATTCTCAAATCCGTCGCGCGCGCGAAATTCCCTGAGCAGCGCCCGCGTATCTGGCTCGACGTCGGCAGCAACGAGGGCGGCACGCGCACCGTGGAAAACGTCACCTCTCTCCGCGATGCGCTCGTGCAAAAGGGCTGGCAGGAAAACCGCGACCTTCATTTCGAAATTTTCCCCAGAGCGCAACACAACGAAGCCGCCTGGGCCCAGCGCGTAGCCCCTTTCCTGCAATTCCTCTTTCCCGCCACCGACGCCGCAGTATAGGATTCAGTCGTAGGGGCACGGCATGCCGAGCCCGGTGCAACATTCGCCACAATTTCCGGAGGCCTTAATTGCCCGAACCCAAATCCGATCCCAAACCCGAACCCAACCAACGCCCCCTAACGATTCTCTGCATCTCCTCCTACGAAAAAGGCCAGGAATTTCTCCGCACCTGCAAACGCGCAGGCTGCCGCGTCCTCCTTCTCACCGTTGAAAAATTGCGCGACGCCAACTGGCCCCGCGAATCCGTGGACGAATTTTTCTACATGCCCGAAGATCTTCCCGTGCAGGCCATCATCAATACCGTCAGCTACCTCGCTCGCTGGCAACCGATTGATCGCATCGTCGCCCTCGACGAATTTGACATGGAAAACGCCGCGGCCCTGCGCGAGCATCTCCGCATCCCCGGCATGGGCCTCACCACCGTGCGCTATTTCCGGGACAAACTCGCGATGCGCGGCCGCGCCAAAGAAGAGGGAATCAACGTCCCCGAATTTATCCACGTCCTCAATCACGCCGCGCTGAATGATTTCATGTCCCGCGTAAATCCGCCCTGGCTCCTCAAACCACGCTCCCAAGCCTCCGGCATTGGCATGAAAAAAATTCACGCGCCCGCAGACCTCTGGCCGCTCCTCGATCAGCTCGGCGACGCGCAATCTAATTATCTCCTCGAGCAATTCGTTCCCGGCGACGTCTTCCACGTGGATAGCATCGTCTCCGAACGCAAAGTCGTCTTCGCCGAAGTCCATTCCTACGGCGCGCCTCCGCTCAACGTTTCCCACGAAGGCGGCGTCTTCACCACGCGCACGCTGTCGCGCACGAGCCCAGAATCCAAAGCGCTGCAGAAAATAAATCGCGAGCTGATCGCAGCGCTGGGGCTTGTTCGCGGTGTAACGCACGCCGAATTCCTGCGCGCTCACGAAGACGGAAAATTCTATTTCATCGAAATCGCCGCGCGCGTAGGAGGCGCCTACATCTCGGACGCCATCGAAGCCTCCACCGGCGTCAACCTCTGGCGCGAATGGGCCCGCATCGAAGTCGGCTCCGGCAACACTCCGTACGTTCTGCCCAAACGCCGCCGCGAGTATGCCGGGATCGTCCTTTCTCTAGCGCGTCAGGAAATTCCGGACACCAGCTCCTACACCGATCCCGAAATCGCCGAGCGCATCACAAAAAAACATCACGCTGGCTTCGTCCTCCGCGCCCCCAAGCCCGAACGCATCTCCCAGTTGCTCGATTCTTACTCCGCTCGCTTCCGCGAAGATTTCCTCGCCACCGCTCCAGTCCCCGACAAACCCTCCGCCTGACGATCGCCGCGGCACCGGGATTTTCTAGCCACTCGTCACTGCCTCATTCCCCGAATCATCGGCAGTGGAGAGCGCTCCAAATAAGGCTCGCCAGGGAACCCTTGTGATGCTAAGATATATCACATGAGAAGGACATCGGTACGGGATCTGCGCTATCGTTTCGCGATCGTGGAAGAACTGTTGCGCGATGGTCAGGAATTGCAAGTCACGAAGCGAGGAAAAATGATTGCCCGCTTGCTGCCCGTAAACCCTGCCGCTCCCGCCCGCCGCCCGGATTTTCTCGCGCGTCTGAAAAAAATCTACCGCGGCAAACCGTTGCAAGTGACTGGAGTGGAGCTTCTGTCCCGCGAACGGGACCGCTTTTGAAGTCGTACGCGGATACCAGCTTCCTGGTTTCGCTCTACATACTCGACGCGAATTCGGTTCAGGCCGCCGCACACATGTCCCGCGCAACACTCCCTGTTCTGATCACCACGTTTGGCGAACTCGAATTGCTGAATGCTATATCGCTGCGCGTCTTTCGCAAAGAACTCGGCGCCCGCCAGGCCAAGGCTGCACGCTCTCTCATTGCCTCGGATCTGCAGCAAGGCGTTTTGGACATGAAGCCGCTCCCTCCCGCGGTTTTCGAGCGCGCGAAACAAATCTCTCGCAGGCGCACGCCGCGCTTCGGCACTCGCACACTCGATGTCCTTCACGTGGCCATCACACTGTTGTTACAAGCGAAAAACTTCTACACCTTCGACCGCAATCAAGGAAGGCTCGCCTCCGCCGAGGGGCTCACCGTTCTCTAAGCTGCGACGTCTCATTCAATCGTAGGACCTTCGCCTGTTCCTTCGCCTCGGTACTATTCACATTCCAGAGCAATCAGCAGTACAATCCGCCCACTTTCGTGCGTCGCTCTCAAGACTCCGCGCTCCTACACGCGGTCTTGAGGAAGGAGATCCCCATGAAAAAGTTTTTCCAGCTTCTGATGTTCGCTTCTCTGATTCTGTCTTTCTACGCTCCCCCGGGATCTGCGCAATCCGCCGCCCCTAACGCAACTCCCAACATCATCGTCGCCAACATCAAAGCAGTCTGCCCCACGGCCACCTTCACAACGATTCAAGCCGCCGTCAACGCAGCCAGTCCTGGAGACATCATCCGCGTCTGCGCCGGCACCTATCACGAGCAGGTGGTGATCAACACCCAAGTAATTCTCGAAGCGGACAACGGCGTCATCGTCGAGCCCAATACGGTGGTTGCCAACGCCACCGGTCCCACCGGCGATTCCATCGCCGCTATCATCTTCGCCCAAAATTCCGCCAATGTTCAGCTTGACGGTTTCATCGTAGATGGCACCGCCAACAAAATTATGGACTGCTCCCCGCGGCTCATCGGCATTCTCTACCAGGACGCTTCCGGCATCGTCTCGCACAATTCCATTCGTCACATGCGCCTGGGAACCAGTTTCGCGGGCTGCCAGAGCGGCAACGCCATCGAAGTCGAAAGCAGCGGCAGCGGCCACGCCAGCGTAACCATCGTCAGCAACGCGATTGACACCTATCAGAAAAATGGGATCACCGCCAACGAGCCGGGCACTCGCGTTTCCATCACGCAAAATACGGTGTCGGGTGTGGGGCCCACCATCGGCGCCGCGCAAAACGGCATTCAGATCGGCTTCGGCGCGCAAGGCCAGATCGTCGGCAACGAAGTCGCCAACAATATCTATTCCCCTTGCGTATCAGCGTCGAATTGCTCCGCTAATGCCTCCGGAATTTTGATTTACCAGTCCGACGGAGTCCAATTGCAGCACAATGTTCTCGGCGTGAATCAGGTCGGCATTTTTGTCGCCGCCAATAACACCATCGTCGGCTCCAGCACGATTTTCCATTCTGTCGCGCTCGATGGCATCGCTTTGGTAGGCAACGGTAATACGGCCAATGGCAACGACGTCAGCAATAGCGACGAGGCCGCTGTCTTCATTCAAGGAAATAGCAACACGGTCTCCGGCAACACTTTCACCGGCGCCACAGTCGGAATCCTGAAGCTCTCGGGTTCCACCGGCACAGTGGAATCCGGCAATCTATTTTTCGCCACGTTGACGACGGTCGTCGACCCGGCGCCATCCAGAAATTTCACTCCGATGCCGTCGCGCTAGCGCCCAGGTCCCGCACGCGCGTCTAGAATCTCAAACGCACCAACGTCTCCAAGGGCGCGATGCAGCATCCGTGTCTGCAATTGAGCCGCGCCGCCACAACCAGCAAGCCTGGCCGCATCACACAGATAAGAAGAGGGATAGGTGCATCCGAACCGCAGTCATAAGCCCGTGACAGTCCTGACCTAGTACGAACGGGTTGTTGTATCTTCAAGGGATTTATTGAATAATATGCCCCTTTCAATCCCGTTCCTATTGCGGGCTCCATGGAAAAAATTGTCATTGGGGCCAGGGAAGTTTCTGAAGTAGTCCCTGCGCCTCCCGATCAACCGCGTCGTCTGGAACCTAAGCTGCCGCCGCCGATTCCGATTTGGACTCGCGTGGCGATGAGCCCTCTCATTCTATTTTTGCCGCTGTTGTGCCTCGTCACGCTCGTGCTGCGTTTTGCCATGCGCGGCCTTCCGCCGCGAACGCGCATCGCATGGCTATCGTTTCTCTCCACTCTTCTGATCATCAGCGGAATTCTTACTTCGCTCGCCGCCGTTCTGTCCGTCGCGTTCGTTCCGCTGCCGGCGATTGTCAGCGGCAACCTCGTTGAGCTTGATTCCAAAACGGATTATCCCAGCCTGCCCTCAACCAGCGTCCTGGACGCGAAAGAAGTTTCCGAAGAACTGAAGCCTCTCGTCGCCGTCATCAGTCCCGCGCGCAGAATTTGGTTTTCCAATAATGAACTTCCCTCGAACGGTTTCGGCGCGGGCGTTCTGCTGCAAGCCAACTCCGAGGGCTATCTGCTCATGACCGCTCAACACGTCGTCGGCCAGTCGCAATTCGTCAAGCAGGCCAGTCGCGCTCTCGTCGCCATGGCTTCCGGCACGTGGGCAGCCGGTGACGTGATCGCTCGCCACAAGGATTTGGATTTGTGCTTGATCTGGCTCCCGCGCGAATCCGGCAGCGCCGCTTTCGAGCAGCCCGTCGAGCCAAAGAAGAGCATCAGCGACGGCGAAAATATCTTCGTCATTGGTCACCCGGAAGGTCTGCGCTTCACTCTCAGCACCGGAATCATTTCGCGCACCGGCGAAGACGTTTTGCAAATCAGCGCTCCTGTCAGCCCCGGCAATAGCGGCGGCCCCGTGTACGACGACCGCGGCAATCTCCTGGGAATCGTCACCTCTATGGTCGACCGCCGGTTCAGCCCCAACGCCGAAAATCTCAATTTCGTCGTCCGGGCCGACGCCGTCCTCGATCCCGACCGCTGGAACTATGTAGGCCAGGGCCGCAAACATCTCGATGATTTTCTGAAAGCGCAAACGAATCTAAAACCAATCTCGCCGCCGGTTCAAGGGGACGATAGGCATGCCAACCATTAACGTCACCGTCTACGACTCCACCGAAAACAAACGAGTGCCGGTGGAATTGCCAGACGATGCGCCTTGCAACAAGATCATTGCCGTCCTGATCCAGAAGCTGCGCCTTCCCACCAATGGCCCGGATGGCGCCCCGCTCAGTTACAAGTTCCATCACAAAAATTCCGGCAGGCAGGTGCAAGACTCGCAGACTCTTGCCGAAGCAAACGTACAAGATGGAGACATTCTGCGCTTGCAGCCGGAAATCACCGCGGGCTGAGCGCCCTTTCGCACATGGCTACTGTTTCGCAAAGCGAATTGCAGGAGGAGCGTTTCAGCCGCTTTCGCCTGATTCCTTGGTGGGATCAATCGAAAATCGCAGCCTGCAAAGTTCTGGTGATTGGCGCCGGCGCTTTGGGCAATGAAATCCTGAAAAATCTCGCGCTCCTGGGATTTCGCAATATCGTCCTCGTGGATATGGACCGCATTGACGAGTCCAATCTCTCCCGCATGATTCTTTATCGCAGTCGCGACGTTGGCGAATTCAAAGTCACCGTTGCCGCTCGCGGCTACCACGATATTTGTGCCGACGGCGTGGTCCAGCCTCTCGCTTCGAACGTGACCACCGAATGTGGCCTCGGACTCTTCGCTTGGAGTGACGTAATTCTCGCCGGCCTCGACAATCGCGAAGCTCGCCTCTGGATCAATCGCACCGCATGGATCGTCAATCGTCCCTGGATTGATGGCGCGATCGAAGGCATCAACGGTGTCGCCCGCGTCTTCCTGCCCGGCCGCCCGCCTTGCTACGAATGCACTTTGGGCGAAGTGGACTGGGCGATTCTAAAACGCCGGATGTCCTGCAACCTGCTCGCTCACGAAGAAGTCCAGGAAGGAAAAATCCCCACCACGCCCACGATCGCGTCCATCATCGCCGGAATCGAAGTCCAGGAAGCTGTAAAGCTGATTCACAACGTTCCGACCCTCGATGGCAAGGGCTTCGTCTTCGAAGGCTTGAACCACACCTCCTATCGCGTCGAATACAGCGAAAATCCGGATTGCATGAGCCACTACACTCTGCCCGAAATTCGGAAGCTGCCGGAAAAATCGGACCAACTGCGCCTCGATCAACTTTGGCAACGCGCCAAATCCGATCTTGCCGCGGAAGACGTCTCCATCGAATTCAGCCGCGACGTGATTCACAAACTCGTCTGCCCCCACTGCCATAAAGAACTGGAATTATTTGCTCCAGTCGGCTCCGTCACCTACGAAGCAGGCCGCTGCCCTGACGACGGCCACATGCGCGTCGTCGAAGTGGTCCACGGCTTCACCGGCAGCGAATCGTTTGGCTCGAGAAAATTAAGCGAGCTGGGCCTTCCGCTCTTCGACATTTTCACCCCGCGCAGCGGTGCGCAAGAAATCGGCTATCTGATGGACGGTGACGCCCCTGCAGTCTTGGGACCTCTAGCCAAAGGCAGCGCGCAATCGTAATGTCCGGTCAAAAAAAAGCCGAGGCGCTGTCGCTCCAGTTCAGCACCGAAGTAGTGCGTCAGATTCGCCGTCACGCACGCTCCAATCGCAAAACGGAAGTCTGCGGCGTGCTGATCGGAAGCGACGAAGGCGGCGTCACCAAAGTGGACGCCTGCATCGCCGGCATCAACGCCGCGCAGGGCGGCGCTCACGTCACCTTCACGCAAGATACCTGGGAACACATTTACAAAATCAAAGATCGCGACCATCCCGACGCTCGCATCGTCGGCTGGTACCACTCTCATCCCGGATTCGGCGTCTTTCTTTCCGACCACGACACCTTCATTCACAAGAATTTCTTTTCGTCGCCCACGCAGGTCGCCTGGGTGTACGACCCGCATTCCGATGAAGAAGGCTGTTTTGGCTGGGCCAACGGGCGCCTCGAAAGGCTCGGTCAATTCGAATTTGTTGACGATCGCGGCGGCCAAAGAGCCGACGCAATTGGCAAAGTTGAGTCGCTCAAAGATGAATGGGATGAAGACGATGACGCCGAAGACGACGGCGCGAAAAAAAAACCAGTCCGCAAAATAGCTCACGACGACGATAACGATGATGACGAACTCTCGAAACTGACCCAAGTCGCCTCGAACCTTTTCTCCCATTTGGCCGTGCTTGTCATCGGCGGCCTCTTGGTCTGGTACTTGATCCCGCGCATTTTCGTGTTTCCAGTGCCCGTGGATCCGCAAACTGGACAGCCGATCAGGGGATTTCTCGATAGCACGCACGACGCCGTCGGGTTTTGGCTCAATGGTCCAGACAAAGGAAAACCATCGGAGCTCCCACTCGGTCCGCTTGCTCCCGCCGCGGCCGCGCCTACAAAGCCCTTGGACCCGGCGGGACCGAACGCTCAGCCCGGTTCAGACGGTGCGAAGAAGGACGATGGACGCCAACGATAAACCAGCGCCGTTGAAAATCACTTCCGCCGATTTGGCTGCGGTCGTTCTGCCGGAGCTCGGCCCCAACCCCATCGTCGCGCCCAAGCCCGGCGATGCCAAATCCTACGGCTCCATAATTGATGCTGCCGATAAAGCTCCGGCCATCGCCGAAGAGCGCGGAAGCTTTCTGCTGCAAGGGTGGTTCTACTTAGGTGTTGCCGGAATGCTCGGCGCTCTTCTCGGTTGGGCGCTGTGTGAACGAGGCTTCGTGGACTCTCGCACCATGGAGCGCTGGGGAAATTTCTGGATGATTCCCTCAGTGATCACTTTCATGTGCATCGGTTTCGGCGCCTCGGAGAGCATCGTTGAACGCTCCGTCCGCAAAGCTCTCCTGCGCGGCGCGCTCGCGGTTCCTCTCGGCGTTGTCCTCGGTTTTGTTTTCGAGTTTGTTGCCAATATCATTTACAGCTTTGATTTGGGTCTCGTCGGCGCAATGGGCGTTCAATCATTTCGCAATCCCGCCGCTTGGATTGCCCGCGGCATCGCTTGGGCCGTGTGCGGTGTTGCCGGCGGCATCGTTTACGGCATCGTCGGCCAATCCGGCAAGAAAACCAAATACGGGATCATCGGCGGCGCCATCGGTGCCGCGATCGGGGGCATGATTTTTGATCCCATTGCCATGCTGACGAAAGGCGCCGGCCCCAGCCGCGCCGTTGGCTTCGCTCTCGTGGGCCTCGCCACCGGCGTCGCCATGGGCTTTGTGGAAAGCGCGTTGAAAGACCGCTGGCTCTACGTCACCTCCGGCCCGCTTGCCGGCAAGCAGTTCATCCTTTATAAAGCGCTCACCACCATCGGCAGCCTGCAGTCCTGCGACATCTATCTTTTCAAGGACGCGAACATCGCTCCTCAGCACGCCGCCATCGCCATCAACGGCTCGCGAGTCCAATTGCAAGCCCAAGGACTCACCTACGTCGGCGGCAATTCCGTACAAGCGCGCGTCCTGCAAGATGGCGACCTCGTGCAGATCGGCAAATATGCTTTCCGCTATAAGGAGAAGCACCGCGCATGAACGCCGCTGCCGTGTGCCCCTATTGCCGCGGACCGATTGAGCCTGAATCGGAGCAGCAAAAAGTCTGCGAAGGCTGTGGTACGCCGCATCATTCCGATTGCTACGAAGAAAACGGCGGCTGCACGGTTTTCGGCTGCAGCTTTGCTCCTGCCGAAGAACCCGAGCTCAGCATTTCGCGCACGGATTTAGCCAACGCCACCCGCACTGCCGCGCCAACCGTATTAGTCGCGCCGACGACGCTGGGATTGGGACTCAGCCGGCCCGCCGCAGTCGAAATAGCTCCCGCCGCGCCGCCAGTCCGCGTCAAAACTCCGCCTCCCCCGTTGCCGCAAAGCGCAGCGCCTGTGGCGACAGCTGCTCCCGCACCCCTCGCGACTCCGCGCAGGCTCTCCACGTTCGGCGCTCCTAGTGTGTTGTTCGGCACGCAACCAGAGCCAGAACCGACACCCACGCCAACTCCCGCGCTTGCCTCAGCATCAACCTCCGCGCCGACGGCCGTCGCGTCGCCCTACGCGGAATTCGCTGCCGACGCAAAAAATCGCACCACCTTCATCGTGCTCGGCGTCTTACTCGGCTTCACCGGCGCTCACAATTTCTACGCCGCATACAAAAAGAAGGCGATCATTCAGCTCTGCATCACGGTTCTCACTCTCGGTTTCGCCGCTCCGATGATTTGGGTTTGGGCGGTAATCGATGTATGCACGGTGGATCGCGATAGCAACGGAACGAAATTCGCTCAATAGGGGCGCAAAGCCATGGATTATTTTGTCCGGCGCGGCGAAGAGCAGTTCGGCCCATACACCTTGGCGGAGTTGCAGGAGTACGCCCAATCCGGTCGCGTCTTGCCGGACGATCTTGCAAAAAGCGAGGGCCTCGCGGACTGGGTTCCCGTCTCCCAAATTTTGGGAAATATTCCTGCGCCCGCTCTCGCACCCGCGGTGATGGCCGTGCCTCAGGACCCTCTCGTTCCGCTGCCGCCGAACCTTCACTGGTCGCTGGTCTTGATCCTGGGTTTCTTTACGCGGCAGATTTTTAACTGCATTTGGGCTTTCATCCTTGCGAATTGGGCCCGCAAGCTTTCCGGCGCCAACACGGCCATGGTTTACGTCGCCATGTATCCGGCCGGAATTTTCTCGGGAATCGTCGGGATTGCGCTGGGCGGTATCGCCCACAACAGCATCGCCGTCGGCGCCGGATTCGTCCTGTTCTTAGCGGGGGTGATTTTCTACATCATTGGCATTTTCAAGATTCGTGACGCCATGCAGGATTACTATAATTCGCGCGAAAAAATCGGCCTCGTCCTGAGTGGCGGCATGACGTTTTTCTTCAGCACCGTGTATCTGCAATATCACGTGAACGGAATTGCTCGTTGGAAAAAGACCGGCGTGCTCGCCTGACGCCTGGAAATCCGATGCCTTCGCCGCGCACACGCCGCCTGCTACTCGATCATCAAACGTTCACCGCTCGCCTCGCCGGCTGGCCGTTGATCCAGATCACCGGCACGGCCGGAATGCCGCCGGAAATTTATCGCTTCACTTACCACATCAAGGGTCTCTACGTAGCGGACACCGGCGAAATTCTCGAGCGCGATATTCACGTCCTCGAAGTGAATCTTTCGCTCGGCTATCCTCGCCGCGCCCCGCAATGTCGCATGCTCACTCCGCTCTTCCATCCCAATTTCAATGAAGCGAACGCCTGCATCGGTGATTTTTGGGCGGCGTCCGAGGGCCTTGACGACCTCGTGATCCGCATCGGCCGGATGATCGCGTATCAGGAATACAACACCAAAAGCCCGCTCAACGGCCTAGCCGCGAAATGGGCCGCGCAGAACACCAATCTGCTACCAATAGATCCCAGAAATATCGCGCCGCCCCTCGAACCCCAAACGCAACCGCAGCCGTCAGAGTCAGCAAGCGCAATCATCGCGCCGCCTACGCCGATGGCGGAACCATTCTCAGCAGCAGAGCCGCGCAATCTCGAAATCCCGGCGCAGCCACCCGTGACTTCACCCGAAGATCCCTGGTCCGAAAAAATCTCCATCACCTGATGCAGCGTTATGCGCTTCCGTACCTATCGCAAGCCGAGCCCATTTGACGAAAGCCGCAATTCGCGTAAAATATTCTTCACCAGCAAATTGGGCCTGTAGCTCAGGTGGCTAGAGCGCACCCCTGATAAGGGTGAGGTCGGTAGTTCAAGTCTACCCAGGCCCACCATTTTGCATCACGCCATCGCAGCAAGCGCATCGGTCGTGACGCGACAATTTCAAGCAGCCTGAAATATGAACAGCGTGTAATCTTCGCAATCGCTATCCGTGAACTTTGGGACGAAGCCATCCCTGCGCAACGTTCGAACAACTCGATCGCGTCATCCCCGAGCTGCGGCAAGCTCTCCACGACCATTGCGAAGGTATCCGCGAAAAGCTTTCGAAACATCCGCCCATCGCGCGCCGTCTCGCTCTGCAGATCGACGACCTTCTGCTCGACGAAGATGCGGACGCCCACTGCGGCCCGAATCAACCTCCCAGCCCCAACAGCAAAAAGAAATGATCTAGCACTGCCAGTGCGTCGCGGTGCACGCGCGTCTCACTCTAAGCGCGCCACAATCACCAAGGAATCGGTTCGCCCAAATGGAAAAAGCCGCCGGTCGGCCCGTCCGCCGGCAGCGTCGCCAATTGCGCGCTGGTCTTTCCGCCTTCGCTCAATTCCATCGGCGCCATCGGGCCGCCCATCGCAGTCTTCACCCATCCGGGATGCGCTGAATTCACTTTGATCGGCGTCCCGCGCAATTCCTGTGCCAGGTGCACGGTGAACGCATTGATCGCCGTCTTGGACGAGTCGTACGCGAACGCCTTCCGGTCGTAAATCCGCGAGGATGGATTCGCATGTTCCGTCAGAGAGCCGAGCAAACTCGAAAGGTTTACAATTCGCCCTGCCGACGATTTTCGAATTAGCGGCAGCAAAGTCTGCGTCAAAGCTATCGGCTGAAAGAAGTTCGTCTCAAACGTCTGGCGCAATTTCTCCGGAGTTATCCGCGAAGTGGAATTGAATCCCGCGCCGCTCGCCGGCCTTTCCTGGCCTTCGTCCAAGACTCCCGCGTTGTTGATCAGAATGTCCAGCTTCCCGTACTTCTGTTGCAAGTAATCGTAAACTTCCTTGTGGTCCGCCGGCTTGTTCACGTCAAAGCGCACCGCTTCCACCGCCTTGATGCCCTCTTCGCGAAGTTTCTTCGCCGCCTCTTGCCCCTGCGCCAAGTCCCGCGAGCCGATCACTACCGTGATTCCTTGCTTGCCTAAGATCCGCGCGGTCTCGAAACCCAGTCCGCGGTTGCCGCCAGTAATAAACGCCACCTTCGTTGCATCGCTCATCACGCGTCTCCCGAATCCATCAATTTGTATTGCATGGGATTCGATGAAGCGCAGGCGGGAGCGGCTTCAAGCAAAATGCCGGCGCGAGAGCGCGACATCCGCTAGTCGCTGCGCTCTGCGCAGCCGCAGGGCGCGATCAGGCGTTCAGGAATGCGCGGATTTTGCGCGCCAGATGTGTAAAAAAATGACGATTAGAACTGGGTGCGGTTGTTTGTTTTGAATGACTTATAGCGTTTTCTAATCGCACCGTGTGTCGATTAGAAATTACGGGTTGGAGGTCAATCGCGGGAGGCAATTTGGGGAGATTTTCGGGAAGCTCGAGGGTGGCGGGGCCGTTCGTTGGGCGCCGATTCACTTCGGAGGAGAAGATCACGCGCCGGGGAGGATCCACCCATTCGCCCTGGGCGTTGATTCGGCTGCAAGCCTGGACCGCTTGAATCACGGCCTCCGCCGAAGGCGTGACGTCGTAGGCGCGCTCGACAATATATTCGAGGGAATCGCGCACGGCCAAACGGCGCTGTTGCATCAGGCCGGTGGCATGAGCGTGGCGATAAATGCAACGGACCTTGGGGATGAGGAACTCCTCGGCGATGCGGTGCGGCGGATACCATTGCATGAAGTAATCGTCAATCGCGTCGCGATAGGGATGCTGGCAGATGACGCATTTGCGCTCGTGGCGTTCGAGGTCGGTGAGCTCACGCCGGGGGGCGCGGGGACGGGGCTGGTGGTGCGCGGATTTCTTGGGTGATGGCCGTGCGCGTTTACGAGCGAGAGTTTTGCGGACTGCGCGACGCTGTGGAACGGGTGAGTCGGAGGGGGCGAGGGAAGTTTTCGGGGCGGGCGCGGGGTTTTGCGGTGGAGCTGCTGCTTCCCGCCCCGGCGGGCAGGCGGCGGGTGATTCTGTGAGGATCGGCGGCGCTTCCGTCAGTGATTTGTCTGCGGCCCGCGACAACGGGTAGGCGGCATCATCTTCGAGGCCCGGTTGTTCTTCTTCAGGGAGTGCAGCGTCGACGGGCGGCGGGGCGTCGTTCGAAAGTGAGGCGTCGGGCAGCGGGACGCCGGCGGTGCGCGCCTCTTCCTCAACGATTTGTTGGGCGGCGGCGATCAATTGCGAGAGGCTGCGGACTTCGAGGTTGGGATTTTGCAGCGTGTTGAGGGCGAAAGATCCGTTGTCGCGCGACGTGCGAAATTTTTTCATTTGCGTTGCTCCCGAACGACGTTAGCACATTGGTAACTTGAGAACTATTGGACGGAAGTACAGTTGAGGGAGGGGACCAGTACTAGCTGGACTTTTAAAACAGGAAACGCAAGAAGTAGGGGAAGGGCCGGCCACCTGCTGGCGTCAAACTTTTCGAGAATCTTATAGACGTAGGTGCACCGTGGTCTAAAAACGGTCTCCCGGTTTAATTTCGCAGCCGACAAAAAACCGTGCGGTTGTGGTAGCCGGCACTGAGGCGCGACGCGCACCGCACGATTCGCAAATCCAAAGACCGTGATCGCCGCCGCCTGTTGCCAGATGCAGACCGTACAGTATTCCTGGAAGGATGCCGCAGAGCAGCAGCACAATCAGGCAAACCCACTGCGCGGAAGCGACCTCCCATTCCACGTCGTGCGAGCCGATGACGCCGCAACGCGTGCAACGTCTGATGTTCTTCCTCACGCCATGCTCCTTTTCTCGCGTCCATAGCCAGCGGTCATTTTCCTGCTGCCATTCGGCGTTGCGCATTTCCATTCCCGGCGCCGTCCGCAAGTAGACATGCTTCTGCTAGAGACGCGGCCGAGGTTGGTATGCAATCCAGACTCCGTTCGGCTGCACGAGCATAAGGAACTGATACCAACGTAGTTGTAGGGAAGCGGCCTCTGAAGTGGTCGTCGAGTGGAATGCTGCAGGAGACAGTCGGCCCCTAGACTGTGGTCACAAACGGTTACTGGCTGTTTGCGCGTGAACGGCTATGCCCGGGCCCGTCGAATAGAGCTAGATTTCGGAGGGAGTCATCTCCCGTCGTGCGATCTGCGAATTTTTTCATTTTGTTGCTCCCGAACGACATTAGCGCAGGGGAGATTTGAGAGATATTGGATGGAAGTACAAGAGTGTTGCCACAGGGCACTCTCACGGTCGCGAGCCGAGTCAGAAACCAACGCAGAAGCGCGCACCCTCGCCTGCGGCGGGAGTGCGGCGCCCGAAAATTCCTGGGTCCTGAGCTTGGGTGGAGTGGGCGGGTGGGTTACCCGTTTAGGCCTATAAGATAGGTAACAGAGGAGGTAGCGGAGAAGCGTTCTCTAGGTGCTATGTGTCACTCTTCGATTTCCAGTGACCCTCTATATTCTTCCAGCCACATTTCTCGCAGTGTAGAAAGTAAGCTTGGTCTGTTGGTTCCGGGTCGTATCCGTGTCCTATCTTGTAAGAACCGCACTTTGGACACCGGTCTGGTCGTCCACTTTCGAACCGGATTGCAACTTGACCGAACGCAATGATTACGGACTGAGTCGCATCCAGCACCGTTCCCGCTTCCGATCTGGAAACATGTTGAGCGTGAGTAAGCCATTGGGTCAAATCCCAAGTAGTTTTGGCAATCGCCTTCAGATAGGCACGGGTGTGCTCGGCGCTGCCCCCTCTGGCCATCGTGTTCGAAATTGCAGTAGACATTCCGGCGAAGTCCGATTGTTTGGCAGTCGATTGGCCACTCGCGAGCATCTCCGGCTTGAATATCGAACGCGCTAGGTGAATCAAGCATTCACGACAACGCATGCCAACTGCCTGAAAATCCTCTGCCTCCTCGGCTCGGTCAAACGCTTTTGACGCCTCATCCCATCTCCGCCAGACCTGAAGGAAGCGTCCGCGGTGCGCCGGACTCGGTGCGCCCTTTTGCGATTCAAAAACGCGGACGAATAGGCCGATGTGAAATGATAGCGTGTAGTCGAGACTAGGAAATATCTTCTGATCATATAAGTTTGTAGGCCCCGTCAGCACCCAATAGCGATTTCGATCTGTGTAAACATCCCAGCATTGTATCGCGCGATTAATGAGATGTTCAGTTTTGACTTTCTCAGCGTGCTGGACGATTTCACCTCTCGCCTCCCGTTCGACGTAGTAGGCAACCTCCGGCCTATTCTTCAAATCAAGCATCGTATAGCTCTTCAAGATGTGTTTGGGAATAGGTGGAGGAATGACACATGTATGTCCCGTGCGTCGACGAAGTGCAGGTTTTCGACGTTTAGGCTTTTGTTCCATTCTAGTTCTTCGATCTGGGATCACTTGAATCCACGGAGACCATAAATTGTGTGCCTTAGTGATGCCGACCGAGCTTGCTGCCCATCTCGAAAGCCAACCCCACGCAGTAAATTCCCATGAGCAAACCGATCAACAGAAATTCCCGCCACTCTGGGTCGCGAAGGAAGTGAAGCATCAATGGACCGGAGAAGAAAAGACCGACCGCGAAACCTCGCAAGAACGAGCCGCGTCGGAGCGACTTGACGTCGGAAACCGTATAGCCCGCCCTAATTACCGGGTCGTTCGTCATGAGTGCGTCAACGGATTGTTTTCGGGGCATGGCAGTTTTTGGAGCCTACCACGAAATGGTGAAGACACCACAGCGCCTGGATTCTGATATAAGTAAATTATGGCTTCGATGCCAGCAACTCAGCAGGTAATCAACCGTCTCATAAACGAACTTATGCGTGGCAAAACTGCTCTGCAAATTGCCATCGGGCTGCGTGCCGGTGACGCGGTGGTTCTCCAACTAGCCCCGGTCTTTTTCGGACTGACTATAGACGGCAATCTTGAGCTCGCGCAGATATACGCTTCCAGGATGTATGACACGCACAGAGGCACGATTACGATAAACGCCCTCATAGACCGATGCGAGGAAGGGGCAAAATCCTTTGATCACGGGACCGAAGAACAGGTGCTCGCCGCCGTGTCTTGGTGTCGCGGCGCTGTTGAGTCAATCCAAATCACGCTAGAAGCGATCAGGAAGCGCAGAAACAAAGCCCTTGCACACCTCGATCCGCGTTTCGTCGCGAATCCCACTTACCTCAACACGGAGGCAGCCTTAACAATTCCTGATCTTACGAAGGTCTTTGAACAGACGGAAAAAATTCTACAGCGAATTGATGCGGTCCACAGCGGAACGATTGGTGAACTGAAATATTTGGGGCATGACGATTATCAGGTGGTGCTGGACTTAGTAGCCGACGCGAAATGCGCGGAGGCTGCCGAGTTTGAAAAGTTATATGGCGAGAAAATTACGTGGCCAATCCCCGCCAAATGCAAGAAGCAGAAAAGTGCCGAGGAGTAGTGGGGGACTTAGGCTTACGCGTCCATGAGGGTTGCCCGCCTGCACATTTTAAGGTACAGTAGTACTATATAAGGTGCAGTATGGCGGATGCCGAACAGCCGCGTAAGGTCCCGCTGATTTTTTACAGAGTGCATACGGGCAGCGAACCCGTACGCGACTGGCTGAAGCGTCTCCCGGAAGCCGAGCGGCACGCCATCGGCAGGGATCTGTTGCGGGCGCAATGGCGCTGGCCAGCTGGGATGCCGTTGTGCCGCCCGTTAGGGAGAGGACTGTGGGAGATTCGCACCGACCTCCCGACGAAACGCACCGCTCGCGTACTGATTTGTTTTTTCCGGGACCATCTCGTCGCGTTGCACGGTTTCATCAAGAAAACGCGCACGACGCCCGATGCGGATCTTGCAATCGCGCGCCAACGCCAGAAGGAGCTGTCACGATGACCACCAAGCGCAAGCATCGCAAAATCCACATGGGTTCCAGCATTGACGATTTCCTGAAGCAGGAAGGCATCTTCGAAGAAGCGCAGGCCCAGGCCGTCAAGGAAGTAGTCGCCTGGCAGCTGGACGAGGCCATGAAGAAGCGGAAAATCTCCAAGAACCGCATGGCCGCGTTGCTCAAGACCAGCCGCACGCAAGTCGATCGTCTCCTCAATCCCAAAAGCGATATCACGCTCTCGACCCTGCAACGCGCTGCCACGATAGTAGGCCGCCGCGTCGTCATCGAGTTGATCTGACACGATCAACGCACGCCCTTGCCCGACCCATATACATCGTTCAATCGAGCGAATGAGAAATTTTCGGGTGGCGCGTGCTCGCCGTGACTTCTTCAAGATGTGCTTCTAGATCTTAGTGGCCCACACGCATACCGGCTGCGCTGGGGAGCGATTGGCGTAGCGCGATCATGAAGGGGACTGTTAGGCGCTGTAGTTCGTCTAGCTCGTCTACCAGTTCGTGGACCAGCATTTGAG
The DNA here is from genome assembly GCA_049287725.1 of Candidatus Acidiferrales bacterium. GTDB lineage: Bacteria > Acidobacteriota > Terriglobia > Acidiferrales > UBA7541 > Palsa-295. The sequence goes on from JBAQGJ010000065.1 coordinate 101,135, forward strand.
TTTTCTCGGTTAGGTCGCCGCCTTGTCCTGTGGCGTTGGCGTTGATTGCCAGGCGAAGGATGTGGATGTGGTTGATCAGTTGTTGGTAGTAGCCGTCCAGGGTGGGGCCCATTGAGACGGGTCGAATGTCGCTCATACAAATCTCCTCTTTGCGGTTTGAGAAATTGGGATTTTTGTTTTCTGGTGATGGCCACCGCCTCTTGGCGAATTGGAAATGTCCGTTATTTCTATAGTGACGGCGCGGGGCGATTCGTTTCAGGCAGGAGGCTCGTTCTGCGGGTGGCGTGGCAGGCGCGGCTGTGCCACAAAGACGAAGAGAGGTCCTTCGCTGCGCTCAGGATGACAGATTAAAGAAAGAGCACGGACCCTTCGAACTGCCGCTGGCAGGTTCTCAGGGCAGGCAGGAGTGGCTGTGCCACGCGCGCGGGCGACGGCTTGCCAATGGCTTGAGCAGCTTTTCGGCGCGATGTGTCGCGCTTCCGGCGCTCGCTAATTTTTTGCGCTTTTCCCAGTGCTTACGGGTCTGTGTCGCAACCGCAAAACCGGTACTTCAGCGGCTAAAGCCGCACTGATTTTCTGCGTTTATGCCGTAGCTAAAGCTACCGAACAACGCATGGCTTCCTGTCTCCTAACATTGCTCACTGTCATGGTTGCCGTACTTCGGGGCGGACGCGAGCAGCAGGTTCGCGGCTTCTTTTCTTTGGCGCATCGCGTTCGTTGATTGTCAGTGCGAGACCAGAATTGATTTGGCAGTGGTGTCGAGCCGCGGGACTAGCCAGCGGAATAACAGCGTTGCTGCTACGGCTCCGGCGAGTTGCGCCGCTACGAATAGCGGCACGTCTGTGGGGCGAATGCCCGCGAATGTGTCGGAGAGCGAGCGGGCTACGGTGACCGCTGGATTTGCAAACGAAGTTGAAGAAGTGAACCAGTAAGCGGCGGTGATGTAGGCCGCGACGGCGAATGGAACGGCGCCCGAGTGCTGACGGGAGCTGCCCCAGATGACGCAGAGCAATCCGAAGGTTGCGACAAATTCACTGAATACCTGGGCCGAACCGCTGCGCGCATGATGGGACAGCGAGATCGCGGGCAGGCCGAACATGAGGTGCGCTGCGATTGCGCCGCAGATCCCTCCGGCGCATTGTGCGGGCACGTAGCTGGCGGCCACGGTCCACGAGACGCCGCGCTCGAGGGCGTCGGCGATCGTCACGGCAGGATTGAAATGCGCGCCGGAGATTGGTCCGAACGTAAGAATTAGAGCGGCGAGGGCCGCGCCGGTGGCTATGGTGTTGGCGAGAAGCGCGATCGCGACGTTGCCACCTGCGAGCCGTTCGCCCATGATTCCCGAGCCAACGACGGCGGCGACCAAAAATCCGGTACCGACAAACTCCGAAACGATTCTGCGCGGGAGGGTGTGCGTCATTGGCGGCCGATGCGGTCGATTTCTTTTTTGATCGCGAGCGAGTCGAGACTGGCGAGTGGCAAGCTGACGAACAAATTAATTCTGCGGCCCAGTGTGACAAACGCATCTCTAAACGCGCGGTCGATTTCTTCAGGCGTGCCGGTGACAGCGGCGGGGTCGGGAATTCCCCAATGCGCGCTCATGGGCTGGCCGGGCCAGATGGGGCACACTTCTTTTGCGGCATTATCGCAGACCGTGAAAACGAAATTCATTTGCGGGGCCCCGGGCCTGGAAAATTCCTCCCAGCTTTTGCTGCGCGCTCCTTCGGTGGGAAGATGCGCGGCATGGAGCTGCTTGAGGGCTTCGGGGCGCACGGCGCCGGAAGGCAAACTCCCGGCGCTGTATGCGGTAAAGTGAGGACTGCGTTTACCGTTGAGGATGCTCTCAGCCATGATGGAACGCGCGGAATTTCCAGTGCAGAGGAACAACACGTTGAAGTGCTGGGACATGAGGATCCTCGCGTTCTAGCTGCAGCAGGCTGGCGCGCGGCGCGCCGTGGCTTCAGTCATTGGCTTTTTTGCGCGAATGAACCCGCTGAAGAATTTTCCGTCTACCTGCGGGGCGAGCGCATCCACATCAAAACCCTGGCCAGATAAGAATTCGCGAGCGTCCTCAACGCGATAGACGCGCGTTGGTTCGATTTCCACCTGCTCGAATCCAGCGCCGGCGAGCTTGCCCAGATAATCATTTTCTTCGAGAGCGCCCGCAATGCACCCCACCCACAGCAGAACGCTTTTGCGAATTTCGGCAGGCATCTCGCCGCGCGTTACGACGTCGGAGACAGCGAAGCGGCCACCGGGTTTGAGCACGCGAAAAGCCTCGCGCAGGACGGCATCTTTGTCGGAAGAGAGATTGATCACGCAGTTCGAGATGACGACATCGACGGAGTTGTCGGGCAGCGGGATGTGTTCGATTTCGCCTTTCAGGAATTCGACGTTCGCGACGCCAGCCTTTCTCTTGTTCTCGTTGGCGAGGGCGAGCATTTCATCGGTCATGTCCAGACCGTAGGCTTTTCCGGTGGGGCCGACGCGCTTCGCGGAGAGCAGCACATCGATGCCGCCACCCGAGCCGAGGTCGAGAACCGTTTCGCCGGCGTTGAGTTTCGCGAGCGCGGTAGGGTTCCCGCAGCCCAGCGAGGCCTGCATCGCTTCAGGGGGAATCTGACTGGACTGCGCGGCGTCATAGAGATTCGAAGTTATCGGGTCGCCCGAGCCAGTTGCCGGCGTTGCTCCACAGCACGAGCTGCCGCCCGTGGCGATGCGGAGCGCAGCGCTTCCGTATTTTTCTTTCACCGTGTCTCGGATGTTTGGTTCAGTCATAACGGCGCCTCATTTGCAGATTTGAATTACGTCGCGCGGGGCGATGGCTTTATTTCGCGTGCAGCACTCGGCGTACAGAAATTGCAGGACTTCTTGCAGCGCTGCGGTGTTCGCGGAATAGCGCAGGAACGTACTTTCGCGGCTCACCAGCACGAGGTTTTCGTTTCGTAATTTATCGAGATGGTGGGACAGCGTGGAATTTGGAATGTCGAGTTCGGATTGGAGTTCGCCGACGACCATGCCGTCGGGATGCGCGGATAGCAGGAGCTGCATGATGCGCAGGCGGGGCTCCGTACCCATCGCGGAGAACATATCGGCAAATTTGGCCACCTGCTCGGTGTTCTTTTTCAGTGACGTCGGCATATTTCGATATTTGCAGAAATAAGGAGTCGAGTCAACAACTAAAGAAACATGGGCGGGTGGTAAAGGCGAAGAGCATAGCCAGGAGTGGCTGTGCGACACGTGCTTCTGGGATTTGTGCATTACGGGGAAAACTTGCCGTTTCTTTGTGCGTGATTTGTGCGGCGGTGGAAATCCACAGCTTCGAAAATTTCCACAGATTGACTGCAAAATAAATTGTGGATTACAGCTTGACACTTTGAGCACCTTTCAGTAGTATCGGGGTTCGTCTGTAGTCCTTCCAGCTGGCCTGGATTGACCTGCTCTTTGACAATCGGATGATACATGCCAGAACCCGTTTGGTTACGGTCTGTGCGCCGGGTGTACCGGTGTATGGACCACATTTGAGATAACCGAGCGATTTAAAAAGTTCGTTCCCAATCGAGGCATTCGACGCGAGTCGTGATGCTTCTGGTTGGAAACACCAGATTTCAAACGAGAGTTTGATCCTGGCTCAGAGCGAACGCTGGCGGCGTGCTTAACACATGCAAGTCGAACGCGCAGCAGTTTGTAGCAATACAGATTGTGGGCGCGTGGCGAACGGGTGCGTAACACGTGGATAACCTTCCTTCAGGTGGGGAATAACCCAGTGAAAATTGGGCTAATACCGCATAACAAAACGAGAAGACATCTTTTTGTTTTCAAAGGCGCAAGCCGCCAGAAGAGGGATCCGCGGCCGATTAGCTTGTTGGCGGGGTAATGGCCCACCAAGGCAATGATCGGTAGCCGGACTGAGAGGTTGGCCGGCCACACTGGAACTGAGACACGGTCCAGACTCCTACGGGAGGCAGCAGTGGGGAATCTTGCACAATGGGCGAAAGCCTGATGCAGCAACGCCGCGTGGGGGATGAAGCTTCTCGGAGTGTAAACCCCTTTCGACCCGGAAGAAAGCCCGCAAGGGTTTGACGGTACGGGTATAAGAAGCCCCGGCTAACTACGTGCCAGCAGCCGCGGTAAAACGTAGGGGGCCAGCGTTGCTCGGAATTACTGGGCGTAAAGGGTCCGTAGGCGGTGTGGCAAGTCGGTAGTGAAATCTCTGGGCTTAACCCAGAGGCTGCTGCCGAAACTGCCATGCTAGAGTGTGAGAGAGGCGAGTGGAATTACGGGTGTAGCGGTGAAATGCGTAGATATCCGTAGGAACATCCGAGGCGAAGGCGGCTCGCTGGATCACAACTGACGCTGAGGGACGAAAGCTAGGGGAGCAAACAGGATTAGATACCCTGGTAGTCCTAGCCCTAAACCATCAGGACTTGGGGTGTGCCCTGTACGGGGCACGTCCCGTAGCTAACGCGTTAAGTCCTGCGCCTGGGGAGTACGGTCGCAAGGCTGAAACTCAAAGGAATTGACGGGGGCCCGCACAAGCGGTGGAACATGTGGTTCAATTCGACGCAACGCGAAGAACCTTACCTGGGCTTGAACCGCACAGGACCATCTTTGGAAACAGAGACTTCCCGCAAGGGACCTGTGTAGAGGTGCTGCATGGCTGTCGTCAGCTCGTGCCGTGAGGTGTTGGGTTAAGTCCCGCAACGAGCGCAACCCTTACTCATAGTTGCTACCCGCAAGGGAGAACTCTATGAGGACTGCTCCGGATAACGGAGAGGAAGGTGGGGATGAGGTCAAGTCAGCATGGCCTTTATGTCCAGGGCTACACACGTGTTACAATGCGCGCCACAAAGCGTCGCGAACCCGCGAGGGGGAGCTAATCGCAAAAAAGCGCGCTCAGTTCGGATTGCAGTCTGCAACTCGACTGCATGAAGCCGGAATCGCTAGTAATGGCGCATCAGAACGGCGCCGTGAATACGTTCCCGGGCCTTGTACACACCGCCCGTCACATCACGAAAGTGGGCTGTACTAGAAATCGCCGAGCCAACCGCAAGGAGGCAGGCGCTCAAGGTATGACTCATGATTGGGGTGAAGTCGTAACAAGGTAGCCGTAGGAGAACCTGCGGCTGGATCACCTCCTTTCTAAAAGAAAAGGGAGCACGATTCGCCTTTATGGCGAGTACGGCTCTTCACCGGTTCCTCACGGGACCGGGCTTGGCTCTCAAAGCCTGACGGGTTCTGGTAAGTCTCATCCGATAAAGTCAAAAGAGTTTGCTGCAGACAAACGCAAGCCCCGACGCGATGCAAATCGCGCCGGGGCTTTTTGTTTTTATGGGCTACAAATCTTGGAGTTTGAGGAGCCTGGCGCGGTTCACCTTTCTAAAGTGTTGCTGGGTCGACAGCGGTCGCGAGCTCCAGGTATCGACACAGTGCGTTTGCGAGCTGCATCTGACGGGGGCTGCGACACTCGGGCTCAAACAATCGCGGGCTACCAACCAAGATCACATTCGACATCGCGCGTGACGTTGCTACGTTGAGCCGGTTCAGGCTGTACAGAAACTCCATTCCTCTCGGCGCCTCCTCAGGCGACGACGTAGTGAGGGAATAGATCACCACCGGAGCTTCCTGTCCTTGGAACTTGTCAACGGTTCCGACGCGGGCTCCCGGCAGCCGCGCTGATAGATCCGCTACCTGGGCGTTATAAGGAGCCACGATGAGAATGTCATCCAAGGTCAGCGGCCGGCTGTTGCCGATTCCATAAAACCATTGCACTTCAGGCCGCAACAAGCTTTGAACGATGCGCGCGACGACTTCTACCTCTTCAGCTGAGGAGTTGCAATTGCCCTCGTGAGTAACCGGCACAAACCACAAGCCTGCGCCGCTGAATGATTTGTGCCCTTCCAAAACTCGATTGCGCAACACCTCGCGCGAACCGAGCCTTCCCTCGTAAAACATTTGCGACGTAAATTCGCAAATGTTTGGATGCATCCTCCATGTCTCGGGGAGGAGTAGGCCGACGTGACTTGGAATCGTTTTGTGCTGTCCGAGCAAATGCTGAAGAGCAGATTTTTCCGCCCCGTCCGGATGGCTACCTTTAAGCGGGCGGTCGAGTTGCTGTGGATCGCCTATCAGTATTATATTTTTTGCCGCTTGTGAGACAGCGAGGACGTCAGCCAAAGACATTTGACCCGCTTCGTCTATAAACAAGGCATCGAGTACGCCAGAATATTCTGGCCGCGTCCAGAGCCACGATGTGCCGCCTACGACGTTAGCCGCTCCGGAGTGCAACGCTTCGAGAGGAGCCTCGTTGTTTGTGACGATGACGATGCCTTCAGCCGGATCGTCGTCGGATACTTCGTTAACCTTTTCCACGCAACGCACGCCGTCAATCTTTTCCTCTTGCGCGGCGTCTATGACCTCTTCGAGTAGCTTATGAATGACATTGTGGCTCAGTGCGGTTATTCCGACTCGTTTCCCTTGTAGAACCAATTTGCAGATCATTCTGGCGCCCGTGTAGGTTTTCCCGGCACCCGGAGGACCTTGAATGGCATACACGGAATCATCCAGCGCGCTGGCCACGCGGCTGGCAAGAGTCTTCGTCTCTTCTCCAACGCGCGGCATGAGGGTTTCGCCGCGCAGAAGTCTCGGAGGCTTTCGTAGCAGCAGATCGCGCGCGGCACGATGGTTACCCGCTCGGTCAATGCCGTTGTCTCTGACCCATTCTCCGATTCGCAGCAACGCCGCTTCATGACTTAGGACCGAAGGGGGCCGATCCCACATGTACAGGCCAGTCGGATGAATTTCAGCTGTCTTTCTCGTTTTCTTGACGTCGACCGTTCTATTCACCACATCGATCGCGGTCACGGAACCAAACTTCTCTTTTCGCTGATACAAATCTTTTCCGACGCGCACTTCAGTCTCTTGCTTGTCGAACGTGTAGCGGTCGATCGGAATCTTGCCATCAATGGCGAGTCGCTTCGCGAACCGTAAACCGGCCACGGCGCTTCGTTCCTCCATTAAGGCTTGATCGTCTAACGCGGCCAGGCGGAATCCTTCCCACCAGGTTGCTTTGTTCTCTCGCCGGTGCCAATCCAAGAGCTGGGCCAGAATCCATCGCGCTTGTTCTTCTTCTGAACGGTTCGAGGGATCAGGCGAAATGCCAGAAACAAGTTGTGCGACTAAGGCTTCAACTCTCTTCTGACGTTCGTCCACTGCCTCCGACGGAGCGCCGTCTCGCGAAACTGGCCTGGAGATGACGACACCCTGATCTAGTAGCTTTTGTCGTTCAACTTCCATCCAGTCGCGTAAGGACGCAGTTGATAGACAATCATCCTTGTTGTATCCCTCTAAGGCAGTTAGCACATGATCGGGAAGTTCGCTTTGTCGCCCCAATTCCAGACCATGCTCAATGCGCCGCATGGCCTCTCGCGAGGTAGCGAGCGGGATCGTTCTCTCGTATTTGTGAAAGGCCTCAAGCGCTTTCAGCGAATATTCTTCAACGCTTGCGCGCAGGGCCTGCTTCAGGACGCTGTGAAGGTCCACAAATAATCCTGCCCGCAACATGCGGTCAATCTCGTCCTCCCGGGTCGCGTAGGTTCCCATGAGACGCTTAAACGCCGTTGGTTCGTAGGCTCCAAAGTGGTAGACATGCATGGCTGGATGATTTTTCCAGCGCTGCATGACCTCGTCTACGACCCACTCAAATCCTTGCTTCTCGTCGGTTGCGGAGAATGCCCATAGCCTTTCATAAGGGTGTTCTTGGCAATGATTGAGCCATGCGAAGCCGAACAAATATTCGTGTCCGGAATTTCCCACGTACCGGTCGCCTTCCAGATCAACGAACATGTCGCCAATCGAAGGCTCCGGCAGGTTAGAGAAACCCATCTGGTCTGAAACCGGGAGGCATTCGTATATGCACAGACCCTGCGTTCGTCCTTCCACTTGAACGCGAGCTTGCTCCCGTACGCGCTCAAGGCCTTCTCTTGAACCGCGTGTCGGCTTCTGAGCAAGGGGCACCGGCAGCGATGCCAGCTTCGCCAACGTGTCCGTTTTCCAAGAGGTCAGTTCATTGCGCTGGAGTCTGGTAATCCCCGCGACTAACGAAAGATGATCGTCACCACGCCGGCGCGCGTCGCATTCGCGAAACCATCTACAGACATCGCAGTGGGCACAGGGCTCGGGGTAAGTTTCTTCTTGCTGCTGGCTATCGCAGACGCTCTCCAACCGTGCCTTCACGTATCGGTAGTACGCTGAGTATTCCTCAACACGGAAGGGCTGCAGAACGAACGTGGTTCCGGGCAAGACCACATGCATGAATTCCGGCGCTGCACCTTGCGTCTCGGCCAGTAACTCGGAGTAGAGCGAAAGCTGCAAGATGGTTGCCGCCTTCGTCTCGCGAGTCAATTTGCAGTCGTAAACCTCATACGACCAATTTCCCAGACGGCTGGGCCTCGGCACTTTGCGCAAAACGTCCGGCCGCCCGAACCACCGTCCGATTGCCATGCTGCCCTGAGCGATGACATCCGTTCCATCTCTCATGGACTTATCCGTTGCAAGAAGCGAGGCGTTCTCGTCACGAAGTTCTCGCAGGTCCGCGAATGAAAGAGGCTGATCGAGGAGCGAATGCAAATAAGCTTCTTCGTGACGAGCACCGAGTTGTTGCAGGACAGCAAGATCAGGCGATCGCCACTCAGGCGCAGCACGACTCCCGCGAGCTACGCTTAGATCAAGAGAAGTGAGATGCCGGCAGGCTAAATGATTGCTTGCGTCGGTTGCGGAAAGCCGAATTGTTCGCGACAAGGTGATCACATCACGCCTTCGAGGATGGTCCCGAATACCGGTGAGTCGGACCGCGTGTGTGCGAGGAAGCGTTGCAGACATACGGACAGCTCACGCCCGAGTTTTCGATTCGCTGGAGAGTGAAGCAGGGATAGTTAACTCTCGGCGTATTACCTTGTCAAGCGAGCGGATGCGGGCTGTTGCGTGGCCGCTAGCACACGCCAGGCGCTTGATCTAAAAAGTGTGCCGCAGCTAGGGCGCGTAGGATAGCTGGACGCTCCGCGAGCCCGGTGCATCTTCGCTTTTGGCGACTGCAGGGTCGATCAATGCTGGTCGTGTGGCTCAGGCGGCAACGTTCGTTGAGAGAGCCGGCCATAGCCATTCCCAGGACTCCGGCAGCGCACCAAATATACCGTATTCAATACTGGTATTGAGTATGGTAAAATAGGCCATTATGGAGACAGCTCGTAAGATCACCGTGGAAGTTCCGCCGGAATTGCTGGAGAAGGCGCAACGCGCGAGCGGCACCGGCATCACGCAGACGATTCGTATGGGGTTGCAACTGGTGGCTGCCTCGCGGACCTACTCGCGGCTGCGAAGCTTGCGCGGCAAAGTTCGCTTCTCGCGCACGCTTGCGGAATTGAAAGACGACCGGTGATTGCAGCGGACACGAGCACGTGGGTCAGTTTCCTGGAAGGCGAAGCGGGCGATGATACGACACTGCTCGACAAAGCGCTGGCTGACCGCCAGACAATGATGGTGCCGGTAGTGCTCACCGAACTGCTTAGCGATCCAGAGCTTCCTGCCGGCGTCGCCGAAACGCTCCGCGAAGTCCCCTTGATCGAAATTAAATCCGGCTATTGGCAGCGCGCCGGAAAGTTGCGCGCGCAGGTGCTGGGCAAGCGGCGCAAGGCGCGGCTTGGCGACGCGTTGATCGCACAAGCCTGCATAGATGCCGATATTCCGCTGCTGACGCGAGATCGAGATTTTCGAACATTTGCCCAGGCAGCGGGCCTCAATCTTGTGCTCGGATTTGGCAGGGACTGACCAGGCACAAAACCTCGAAGCTTGTCGCCAATGGCCATCAAGCCGGACCAGCCGCGACGAACGTCACGATCGCCTTGGCTAGTGCAGCTAACGATCTACCCGTCACCTGAGTCACGAATGGCGGCGAGATCAGGCGGTGACGTTGAGGGAGCCGGCTACTGCGTAGGATGGCGTGGTGTTGCTTGTTGAGCCGGAGCTGCCGGATTCAAATTGTTGGAGGTCTTGCTGGAGGGTGGCGAAGGCGGTTTGGGCGCTGGAGAGATTGTTGGATTGCAGAGCGGCGGAGAGAGAGTTTAGAGCTTGCGAGATTTGATTGCTTTGCTGGCCGCCGCTGCCGCCGCCGTGGTGATGATGGTGATGCACCTGGTTGCTTCCCTGTTGCTGTTGTTGTTGCTGAAAATCCTGCTGGATGGTGGCGTAATCTTTTTGTGCGGCGGAGATATTGCCGTTCTGCAGGTCGTGCGACAGCGCGGTGAAGGCTTGCGCGATGGGATTGGAGCTGTTTGCACTGGATGCGGTGGTGGAGGATTGCGCGATCGGGAAATTTTGCGAGAGCGTGGCGTAATCCTGCTGGGCTTGCGTCAGATTGCCGGTTTGCAGGTCCTGGCCTAGCTGCTGAAACTCTTTTTGAATCTGCTGAAATTTTGCGTGGCTGTTTTGTGAAGTTGGCGTGGCATTCAACACGGAATTTAGTGCGGTGCTGGCGATTCCGGTGATGGACATAGTTCACCTCTGGCGAGATTTTTGAGGCGCGGGCTTCATGCGCCGAAATGACACAGTTTTGATGCCGCAGTAGGTGAGGGCGAGGAGCCCGAAAAGAATTGGTAGATGCATCGCGGTCATAAGTGTCATCGGCGTTGCGCGGCGGGGCTTGAGTCGGCCCGTGGCTTTGATCTGTTCCTCGTCTCGGTGAATGCAAGGCGGGTGCCATTGCGGCGGGCGGCGGCGATTCCGTTCCGTTGCTGGCGGGGCGCGATTTAGGGAGCAGTTGGTTGTGGCTGCGAGGGTAAAACTGGAACTGCTAGGAATGTTCCGCAGCGGCGTGGAATGGTGCACGGCAAGATTTTCCGCTTACGCGCGCTTGAGTTTTGCCTCGGTGACACGAAGGATTACGCGCTTGCCCAAGGCTCTGGCGGCACGAGTGATCGTATCGAGACTTACGGACACATTTCGAGGATCCAGGAGGCGGTCCAGTTGCGACCTGCTGGTGTGAAGCTGCTTGGCCATGGCTTTTTTCGTCTTTTGCTGCTGGCGCATAGCCTTTTCGAGCTGCCAAGCTAGGACGCGCTTGATAGCGACGGCCTCGACTTCTTCCTTGATGCCTTCTTCCTCAAGAAACCTGTCGAAGGTGGAACCGCTGTGGCTGGCCGGCTTGCGATTTTTCTTTGCCTTCATTCGATTTCACCTCTTACCTAAGTTCTCCGCGATGCTTGTTCCTATTGCTCCTAGCGAGCTCTAAATCCTCATTCGGAGTTTTTTGGGTCTTCTTCACAAACCCATGGAGCAGAAACATCCGGCCGTTCTTGTCGATGTAGAAAAGCACCCGCGCAATGCGGTTCTGCGCGAGGCTGGTGCGCACTTCGTAGATGCCATCACCCAACGGCCTGCACACCGGCATACCAATCGGCCAGCCGAACTCGACAGTCTTGATGTCCTCACCGATGCGTTTTCGATCCTCCGGCAGAGGCAGCTTTTTCAGCCAGTCTCGCACGGGTTCGCCGCCCGCATCGGTGCGAAAGAAAATTACCGGAGCCCGTTTGCCTTGCTTTTCAGGCCCCTCGGCCCCGAAAGCTGCAGGTGGCGGGGACTCGGGGTTCCGTTTCACACCAGCAGTGTACCATATACGGTACATCTTCTGATAAATATGTGACAATGCTGTGCCATTGGCGCGTTGACTTAGCTGTTCGCGCGACCTACAATCTGCGCTCGTGAGTGACGCTAACCTTCCGGCTGGGCAGATCATTTCGCATTACCGCATCGTCGAAAAAATTGGCGGCGGCGGCATGGGCGTGGTGTATCGCGCGGAGGACACCAAGCTGCGGCGGCAAGTGGCGTTGAAATTTTTGCCGCGCGAAGTGGTGCAAGATGCTGCCGCGCTGGAGCGTTTCCGGCGCGAGGCGCAGGCCGCTTCGGCGCTCAATCATCCCAACATCTGCACAATTTACGACATCGACGAAGACAACGGGACGCCGTTCATCGCCATGGAATTGCTGAAGGGCGCGACGCTGAAGCACCGCATCAACGGCCAGCCCCTGCCGCTCGATAACCTGCTGGAAATTGGGATTGATGTGGCTGATGCGCTGGATGCGGCGCACTCGGAAGGGATCGTTCATCGCGATATCAAGCCAGCGAATATTTTTGTTACCGAACGCGGGCAGGCGAAGGTGCTCGATTTTGGCCTGGCGAAGCAGATGGTGGCGCGCGGCGTGGGTGAGGCGGTGACTGTGGGCGCCGCGACGATGGACAGCGATCCCAACTTGACGAGCCCGGGAATGGCGATCGGGACCGTGGGCTATATGTCTCCCGAGCAGGTGCGCGCGGAAAATCTGGATGGGCGCTCGGATTTATTTTCGTTGGGATTGGTGCTGTACGAGATGGCGACGGGGCGGCAGGCGTTCGCGGGGAATACGTCGGGCGTTATTTTTGCGGCGATTCTGGAGCGCGAGCCTCCTCCGCCCTCGCGCGTGAATCCCAATTTGCCGGCGGCGTTCGATAACATCGTCAGCAAGGCGCTGGAAAAAAATCCGAAGCTGCGTTACCAGCATGCCGGGGATCTGCGCGCGGATTTGCAGCGATTGAAGCGCGACACGGATTCGGGACGGACGTTGTCGTCGGCAGTGGCGAGCGGGCAAACAGTGGCGCCGGCTTCCTCGTCCGCGACGCCTGCCTCGGCGGCAGCGGTTTCGGGTTCGAGCAGTTCGGTGATTGTGGCCGCGGCGCAGCAGCACAAGGGGAAGATGATCGCCGGCGCAGTGATCGCGCTATTGATTGTGGGCGCGGCGGGATTTGGCGTTTATTCCATGCTGCGCGGCAAAGCGGCGGCGGTGCCGTTCCAGAACTTTACGATCACGCAGGTGACAACTTCCGGAAAAGTTCGCGACGCGGCGATTTCGCCGGATGGGAAGTACGTTCTCAGCATCGTCGAAGATAGCGGGCTGCGCAGTTTGTGGTTGCGCAATATTCCCACCGGCAGCAACACGCAGGTGCTTCCGCCGGAGACCGCGCTGTATCAAAACCCGGCGTTTTCGCCGGACGGAAATTACGTTTACTACAGCAAGGCCGCGGATGCTGCGGGGAATTCTTACAATCTCTACCGCATACCGGTTTTGGGCGGCGATTCAGCGCTTTTGGTGCATGACGTGGACGTGGGGCCGGTTTTTTCGCCGGAAGGGCAGCGGATGGCGTACCTGCGGGCGAACGATCCGGTGCTGGGCAAATATTTGATTTTGACCGCGAAGATGGACGGCAGCGACGAGAAAGTCGCGTATACCGGGTTGACGCCGTTTCCGGTGTGGCTGGGGTGGTCGCCGGATGGGAAATTGATCGCCTACATACTGGCGGCCGGGCAGGAAGCGCAAGGCGCCGTTCGGACGATTGACCTGGCGAGCGGAAAGGATCAGCCGCTCGCAACGCTGACGGACAAATTTGCGACCAGCCTGGCGTGGCTGCCGGACGGCCGCGGGCTGATGATCGTTTATACGGATCGCTCGACGGGATTCCGGCGCGCGCAAATCGGATTCGTATCGTTTCCAGAAGGCCAATTCCACGCGCTCACCAATGATACGAACGGATACCAGACGCTGAGCATTTCCGCCGACGGAAAATCCATCGCTGCGATGCAGCGGCAAGGCTCGGAATCGGTGGTGCTGCTGCCGAGTTCGGGTCATGGGAATCCCACGACGGTGGCGGGAATTCCGACGAACGAGAACGTGCGGCAAGTTCTATGGGACAAGGACGGGAACCTGCTGGTGGTGTCGTCGCATGCGATTTTGCGAACTTCGCCGGACGGGAATCATCAGACGACGATTTTGACCGATCCAAACGCCCTGATTACGGGAGCGGTGGCGTGCACGAATGGCGGACCAATCATTTTGACTTGGTATGCGCGCGACGGCGGCAATCAGTCGGACATCTGGCGCGTGGATGCGGATGGTTCCCACCGGAAGCAGCTCACCCACGGGAAAGATGACGAACAGCCCGGCTGTTCGCCCGACGGGAAATGGGTCTACTACGCGGACAACACCAAGAATTATGAGATTTATCGCGAACCGATCGAAGGCGGAACGCCGGAATTGATCAAGGCCAGCAGGATGAAGAATGGGTTCGTGGGGAGCGCCGGGGATATTTCGCCGGACGGGAAATTATTGGCGGCGATAGTGACGCAGATTGATCCCGTTACCGAGGCGGACCTGCACGCGCTCGCACTGATTGACGTGGCGGCCAACACTGAGTCTTTCGTGCGGATTTTCCCCTCGCAGCCGACCATCACGTTTCCGGTAGCGTTCACGCCGGACGGGAAAAATGTGGCGTATCGCGTGATTGACAAAGGCACGGACAATATATGGATGCAGCCTGTGGATGGTTCGAAGGGGCATCCGGTGACTGAATTCACTACCGATCACATCCGGTATTTCTCATGGTCGCCGGACGGCAAGACGCTGGCTGTGGTGCGCGGCCATTTGATTTCGGATGTGGTGCTGCTGCGGGAAGGCAAGGCGGCGCAGTAAAGTCTGCCACGGAGGCACAGAGACACGGAGAGAAAGAAGCGAAGAGGCAAAGAAACTGCGAGAAGGCGCCGCGAGGATTTACCGCAGAGACGCAGAGAGCGCAGAGGAAAAACTGAGCTTCGGATTCTGAGCAGGGGATACAGCGCACCTGAGATGCCGGGCGCATTTTATCTCCCGGGCAGCGACACTCCGCGGTTCAACCTTGCGTACTTGGGGCGGAGACCTCCTGCGGCGGATCTGCGACAAGCAGCGCCCCTACCGCTTTACACTTCGTTTACTCGATCACTACTGAGAAGTTCGCGATTTTTATGGGAGGAGTATTTTTTTCGAAGGGACGGACGTATTCGAAAACCAATTGCGTCGTGCCTTTTGTTGGCGCGCTGAAGGTCCAGACTTCTTCGCCGCTGGCTCCGACCATGCCGGATGTGGATTCGTTGTAGGTGTTGCTGACCAGCGTGAGGGTTGCAGGATCGAGTTTGGTGGTTAGGCGCCAACTGTAGCCCGTTGTGTGATTGGCCGGAAGCTTGATTGAAAATTCCTTGCCAGCGACCGCGCGAATTTCTTCGACGCCCGCAGTGCCGAAGCCACCCGCGCCCGATGATTCGCTCGTGCGGTCCGACGCCTTCACGGCGGTTACCTTCGCTCCCTGAAACTTTCCGTCGGTGTCGAACACGAAGGCGACCGTGGCAGTGCCGATGGTGGCGCAGGCGTGGCAGCCGTCACGGAGAATGTAATCCACCGAAAAGGTTTGCGTGCCCCAGCCGGTGTCTACTTGCGCGGGAAGTTTGGTGTCGGAGCGATCGCCGGGCCAGATGCTGACGTTCGGATATTGGCCGGCGAGCTGGCCATATGAGGAATTTCCCTGCAGCCGCGCTTTCGGGAGGATGTCTTCATCGTCCACGTCGATCGGCGAGGGATCGCCGTTCACCAGGAAGACGCCGTCGAGTTCATTCGCGCGAAAAACGTATTGGATGTATGCCACGTCCACGGGGCCGACCTTGCGGAACGCGCGCATATAAATGACGCCGATGTCCGCGGCGCTGCGCGAGAAGGCGACGGCCTCGGCAGAGGCTCCGGCGGATTTCATTTCTCCGAGAAAACAATTCTCCAGGCGCGAGGGATCGCCGGCGTCACCGCATTTTGTGCGGATGGCGGCGAGAGCGTCTGGCGAAGGACTCCACACGGAGGCGTCCGTGATGCGAGTATTTGCAGGGCGAGATGGTTTGGCGGTTTGTTGCGCGAACAGAATCGAAGAGCCGCACAGCAAAACGCACGCGAGAAAGATTCCGTGCGCCACGTTTTTGCAACGGCTCTCTGAACCCTGCGAATTTGCGCGACTTTTCGGCATTCACTCTTTACCTTTTCGTTGCGGCTTCCGTGCGCGGCGCGGGAGTCATTTCCATGGACCAGATGGACGCGGGACGCATGTACATGCTGGCGCGATAGTAGCCGCGGATATCATAAGCCTCCGGCGTGCGGAACCAATAGCCGCGGCCGTTTTGGGGATCCCACACTACGTTGTACACGCCTTTGGCGGTGTTGTAACCCTGCGTGGTCAGTCCTTCATAGATCATTTCAGAGGCGATGCTGAAGGTGGCGCCGGTCCAGACTTCTTCCACTTGTTCGTTGTCGTGCAGCAGTTCGCCATGCGCGCCGATGCCGTTGACGGCGCCCATTTGGCCGTTGCCGAATTTCATTACGTTGTTGTCGTACACGGTCTGCAGGGCTTTCACACGCATTTCCTTGGGAACGAGCGCGCCGAGGCCAGTCATATCGGCGTACCACTGTCCGGCGAGCTGTTCGGCCATGATTGAATTTTTGTAGGGGCTGGCGGTGTCGTAATTGAAGTAGGAGCCGTTCCAAAGTTTTTTGACGAACGCGGATTGCGCTTTCTTGAAGAGCGTCTCGTACTCTTCTGCCGCGGCAGTATCGCCAAGCACGCGCGACATCTCGGAAGTCGCGCGCAGGGCGGCGAGATACAAGCTGCCGCAATAGGCGCTTTCGCCGCGGGCGGGCCATTCGTCGTAGGTTTGATCGGGGAAGCCGCCATTTTCGATCAAGCCGTCGCCGTCAGTGTCAAATTGCTTCAGGTAATCGAGCGCCTCGCGCACGGATTTGTAGTTGTAGCGCAGAAAGTCGAGATCCTTGCTGCCGCTGAAAACGTAATCGCGCCAGACCATCAGCACGTACTTGCTATTGAGGTCACGCCAGTTGGTGATGTCCTGCCAAGCGTACTGATTAATGTTGACGAGCGGGTCTTCGCTAGGATTTCCGAGATCGTGCGGAGCGGCGCCCGCGGTTTTGCGCTGGATGGCGACGAATTTGTGCTCGCGCTGCAGCATCCAGCCCCACACGGAGCGCTGCTCGTTCACTTCGGGGATGGTGTCCGAATATTCGCGCATTTCCTGCTTTTCGATTTCAGGCCAGAATTTGAGCAGAGGCCAGGAGCCATAGAAGCGGACATCGAGCGTGCCGTAGAAGGGATAGTCGAAACATTCCATGTAACTGAAGGAGTCGGATTTTTCGGATGCGGGATGATGCGGGTTGGCGGGCCCTGCGAGTTCGTGGCCCCACATCGTGCCGCCGTCGGCGAGATAGTAAAGCTCGTTGAATAGTTCGGCGCGGTACCAGGCTGGCTTCGATTCGTCCGAAAGATAGGGCTTCTGCCACGCGTCAATCTGGCGGCTCCAGTCCTGGCCGTTTTCGAGAGCGGTGCGGGCGATGGCCCAGGCATTTTTTCCAGAGGCGTCGAAAAATTTTGTGTAGTGGCGAACCCATTTGCGTCCGCCGCCGTATTGGACGATGGGAAGATCCCAGGAGAGCGCCATGGGGATCAGTTTCTTTTCGCCGGGAGCGAGTGTGAAACGCACGGCGATAGCTGCGGCCATTTGTTCGCCGCTGCTGGCGATTTTGGGATCGAAATTGGAGAGGCGGCCATCGGAGGAGAATGGCTTCCAGACTTCTGCGCCCGGGCCGTCGGGGTTGAAGTCGGCGGTATAAGTGACGTCAACGCCCTCGCCGGCGAGAGTGGCGATGGCAAATTGACCGTCCCATCCTTCGGAAACTGGGCCATTGCGTAGGCGATCAAAGACGATGCCTTGCATGTTGCCGTTGGCGAGTTTTTCGGAATGAAAACTGTTGGAGTTGAGGTCGTTCAGCGCGCCGGTAAAGCCGCGGGTCTGATCGCGGAACCAGCCGATCATGTTGGTCCAGGAAAACATGATGGAGACGGTGACGGGCTTGTCGCTGGGATTTTCTGCGTACCAGTTATAAACGGCGACGGGATAGCTCGATTCTTTGTAATTGTCCGGCAGCACGGGGGAAAACTGTTCGAGAGTGAGAACGACGGGGAGCTGCGGCGTTCTATAGGCGTACCAGGATTTGGGATAGAGCGCGGCGTAATCTCCCGCGCCCGCGGCGTAATTCCAGTTCCAGGCGGAGAGCGCATTCTTCGCAGGTTTACCGGTGGAGAGCACGAACGCGACCGGCTCGCCTCCTTCTTTTTGTGCGAAGACGGAAAATTGATCCGCGGGAACGTCTTGATATTTATGAACGCCTGATTGCAGATGCCACCGTTCGAAATTGCCACGATAGCTGCGGGAGAAAGTTCCGGCGCCGAAGCCGCCGACCGGGGCGCCTTGCCAATAGCCGTCGTCAATATTGTCCAGTTCGGGTTTGTTGCGTCCGGGATTGGCGGGTGGCACGCCGATGGGAATGCGCCAGGCCACCTTCGGAATTTCGTCTTGCGCTTGCGCTGCCGGAATACTGAAAAGCAGGGAAAGAGACACAAGC
Organism: Candidatus Acidiferrales bacterium; assembly: GCA_049287725.1. Taxonomy (GTDB): domain Bacteria; phylum Acidobacteriota; class Terriglobia; order Acidiferrales; family UBA7541; genus Palsa-295. The sequence continues at coordinate 119,479 of JBAQGJ010000065.1, forward strand.
AGCAGAACCCTGGGCATCTATTGTTCTCCGTGGAGGCGGGTGATAGGCATTCTGGGCGAACTCGGATTGTACACAAAAAAATGGGCGCGCCCGGAGTGATTTAGGCGCGCCCTTGAGCCGGAAATTGCGAGTTTGCGCTATTGGGGCGGACCTGGCACCCAAACGCTATCAGCCGCGGTAATTTCAACATTCTTCAGCTCGGTTCTGATACGGAATTGGCGTAGCTGGCCTTTGCCCTTAGTGGGGCGCTCCGTGTTCCAGCCCAGCCAGTACTGATTCTTGAGGATCATGTCCAACTGCTTGAGGAACGGTTCGAAGGAAATGGGTGTTTGCAGACCCTGGAAGAAAGATTCGCCGCCGGTCTTGTCTGTGATTTCGGCGAGATTGCTCTGGCCATAGTTCACGCGGAACGAGTTGCGCGTCAGCCGGCCGACGCCGGTAGCGTACAACGTGTGAAGGATGACGCCGGCTTTTTCCGCCGCCTCATAGGTGCTCTGAATATCCGGGCTGAAGGGGTCGCCGCGGAAGCGGTCAATGCCGTCGGCGATGAGTAAGATTTCGCGGCGCGATCCCGGGGTTGCGGGCCAACGCTTGATGAGGCTCATGGTCGAAAGGTAGATGCTGGAATAGGCGCCGAAATTTCCGAAGGGCAAGCGTAGAGTTTTGGCCACGGCGTCATGGTCGGTGCTGAATTGCGACGCGGGCTGCACATCGCCATTGCTGGCGTAGAAGAGACCGACCGCCGTGGTTCTCGGTTGGTTGGTGATGAAATTCTTGATGTCGTTGAATTGCAGGCCGATATTGGCGTTGGTGCCGTCGTCAATCACAATGGCGAGCTGCAAGGCAGCCTTATCGCCTTGGGCGGGTTCCCAGCTGCTCACTTCTTTTTTGGTTTTGCCCTCGTAGATATTGATGTCGTCTTTGCTGATGGCCGGAGGAGGCGTGTAGTTAGGTCCTAGAACGGTGACGACCGTGGTGACGGATGCGACCTGGCCTTTAGCTTGCGGGGCAAGAAGCGTCCCGAAGAATACGGCGATGCTGGTGAACACTGCGAGTGCGTGAAGCGATCTGCGCATGTGAACCTCCTCAGTAAATGCCTGCTCGCCGCCTCCGTGGGAGTATGCGGCCCCCCTAGCAGTGCCTCTGACGGCGCAACTCTATTGAGGCGGGGTGGTTATGTCAAGGCTTGAGGGCGAGGGGTAGTGGCGGACTTTCTTCTTGGGCGGGCCTTCCAGCACGAACTGCCGGCCGGGGGTCGGGCATTCTTCGATGGCGTCGTCCAACCGCCAGGTCTCGGGCTCAGTTGGTTTACGCGAAACCGGGGCGCGCCGGGAAAATTACTCCGAGCGCAGGGCTTGTATTACGTCTACGCGGGCGGCGCGGGCTGCTGGGAGCGTTGAGGCGATTACCGCCGCGCTTAGCAGCACAAACGCGGAAATAACCACGGGCAAGGCGCCCGGCATTTTTAAATCGCCGAAATAGCTGCCTGCCACGCGGGCAACGACGAGCCCAAACACCGCACCCGCCAGAACGCCAACGCCAGCCATCGCTGCACCTTGCGCGATGACAGTTTTGAGGATCGCTTCTGGCTGGGAGCCAAGCGCCATGCGAATGCCGAATTCGCGAGTGCGCGCGCTGACAGAAAACGCCAGCACGCCGGCGACGCCCACGACGGCGATCAGCAACGCGACCGCTGCGAACACGCCAAAGACCAGGGAGTTCAAGCGGTCTGGCGCAAGCACTTTTGCGCGGATGTCCTCCAGAGTGGCGGCGTTCTCCACGGGTTCATCGGCGGCCATCTGCCGGATAATTTTTGTTACCGGCACTACGAGCGAATAAGGATTTGTGGTGGTGTGGACGAAGAGGTGGCCGCCGAACATTCCGCCGTCGGCAAATGAGCCATAAATGGCAGAGGTGGGCTCCGGAACGAGATGTTCGTCGTCCACATCGGCGGCGACCCCAATGATGCGGTGTGGCGCGGTAACTCGCGCCTTTTCCTCCGGCGTGCCGGTAACGAATTCGAGCACCGGATCGGTCCAATAGACATGCCGATTGATCGGATCCTGACCGGGAAACATGTGCTGTGCGAGAGTGGCGCTGACAATCACGACCGGCTCATGGGCCTGGTCATCGAGCGCGTTGAAATCGCGGCCGGCAATAATGGGAACGCCCAGCGCGCTGAAAAAACCGGGAGAGATGGTACGCCAGAGCGCGCGAGGATCGTCTTTGCCATGGACGTGACCATCACCAGAGTATTGCAAACCTATGCCGAAGCCGCCGCCGGCATCGCGCCAGGGAGCGATCATCGCGACAGCGGTCCCGGTGACGCTGGGTAGCGCATCAATTTGACGCACCGATTCCCTGTAAAAATCGACGACTTGCTGCGGCGTTCTTCCATTGGACGGCGCCGGAACATCAATGGCCAGGACGTGACGCGTATCCATGCCGGACTGGGTCCTTTGCAACGCGAGCAGCGTAGTGATCAACATGCAAGCGCCGGCGAGTAGCACGAAAGACGCCGCGATTTGCGTGACAGCGAAGACGCGCTGGCGGCGGCCGGTGCTGCTGGTGATGCGAACGCCGCCGCTGGCGAGGTTCATGCCATTCGACGCGTTCGCGGACGGCAGGCGCGGCACAAAGGCCAAAATCACCGCGGCGATTACGGCCAGCGCCACTCCCACCCAGAGCATGCTCCAGTCAACCGTCAAATCCAGCGCGCGGACGGAGAAGCGCGAGGCGTACCGAGCGAGGATGGTGACCAACGGCTGCGCGATCAGTACGCCGATTGCCGCGCCCGCGCCGCAGAGCAGAAGGCTTTCGGCTAATAGCATGCGGCGCAGCGCCCAAGTGCTGGCGCCGAGCGCGGCACGGACGGCCAACTCGCCTTCGCGGCGAACCGTCCGCGCGAGAATCAGGTTGGCAACGTTGGAGCAGGCGATGATGAAAACGAGGCCAGAGGCAGCGAGAAGGACGAGGAGAACGGTGCGCGCGCCGGAAGTAATCTGGTCGCGGAGCATCTTCGCGTCGATGCGGTAGCCGCCGTTATCGGGATACGCATCGGGATGATCTTTCTCCATGGAGGCGTACACCGTGCGCAACTCGTTGCGAGCCTGATCGAGAGTGGCGCCGGGAGCAAGCTTGCCGAAAAGTTCGGTCATGCGATGGATGCGGCCGGTGACCATCGTGGCGGAAAGATGATGCGGGCTGACGACCAGGTTTCCGATAATCTCTGTTTCCTCGGGATACGGCACAGAGGGTTCAAGGACGCCGATGACCGTGGCGGAACGATCGCCGAGACTGCTGAGGCGCACGGTCTTGCCGATCACATTCGGATCTTTTTTGTAAACGGTGGACCAGAAGCGATACGTGAGCACGATGACGCCAGGAGCGTCGGCGCCGCCGTCTTGAGGTCCGACGAGACGGCCGAGAACGGGACGCAGACCCATTACGTCAAAGTAGTTGCCGCTGACGACGCCGCCGTGAACGACGCGCGGTTCGCCGAGTCCGACCATCGTAAAGTCCATGGTCGAGAAATCGCCGTACTCGTTGAAGGAGTGGACGCCGCCCTCGATATCCTTGATTTCGGGCACGGAAAATGTGGTGTTGTCCTCACCGGCGGTGGGGGCGCTCTGGCGGATGTAGACGAGCCGGTTTTCGTCACGGTTGACGAGCGGCTTGAGCAGCACTCCGCGCACGAGAGTGAAGATGGCGGCGTTGGCGCCGATGCCCAGGGCGAGCGTGAGGATCACGATGGCCGCCAGCCCTTTGACGCGCATCAGCGAGTGGAATGCAACTTTTAGATCGCGAAAAAATGACATGGTTCTTCTCCCCTCAGCGTTTATCAGCGCCACGCCTGCCAATCGAAAGACCGACATTGTAAATCACTTACCATTTTCTGTAACGGTCTTCGGGCCGGGCGCTTGCCCTGCCTTCACTACATAGACGAACGGCCGGGCCGGAATTCGACAAATCTTCCAAGAAATTTTACTTCGTCCGCGCTTTGGAACTATGCCTTGCGCCTAGTCATCTCAATATGCGCTTCGGCTTCTGACGAGTCGTTTTTGATTCAACCGCCGAATCCGCGGGCTGCGTCGCGGGGCATGGTCGTTTTCGGTAGCCAATGTCCAAATTCGGACACCGACTCGGTCACCCTACCTGGCTCGCTCGAGCGACGGCTAAACCATTTTCGCGGCTCGCCGGCGCGTTTAGTAGACAAGCGTGAGATGTTTGCGGCGCTCGACCCAAGCCTCCGTGGCGAAGATGCGCGGCGTTAGTTCGATGAGACGCGGCAGCATGTTGAAGACGGCCACCGGCCCCCACTCGGTGCCTTTGCGCGTGCGAAAGCCTTTGCGATTGAGTTCTTCAGCCACTTTGCTGATGGAGATGTCCTGAATGATCAGCTCCATCATGGAGAGCAGGAACTCCATCTCGGTGGGATTTTCTTCCAGGCGCTCGCAATCGCCGGCGACGCGCGTGCCGAAGGGCGCTTCGTCGAAATCGGAGGTGGCTTGCGGAGTTGGCGAAGCGGCAGTGGCGGATTCCGAATCGCGCTCCCATTCGACTTCCCACTCGACGCCTACGAGCCGCCATCCTTGCTCTTCACGTTTACGAATGTAATCAGAATCCAGGGGGCCCTTTACGGCTTCGCGAATGCGTTCGAGTTTTGCCATGGGTGGCTCCTTTTGAGAGTGAGGCGTGATTGGTGATTCGTGACCCTGTTCGTGACTCGTGAATCGTGACTTGTGATTCGTGAAAAGCCATTTGGACCTTTCCCCTTGCCTCTAGGCTGCTTGCTTCGCCGCGCCTGCAGCTTGCGGCGCAGACTTCATTCGTAGCGTAGCGCTACCATCGGGTCCACGCGCATGGCGCGACGAGCCGGGACGTAGTTGGCAACAAGCGCCACCGCGAACAGAGCACCACAAGCCCCGGCAAAGGTGGCGGGATCGAACGGCTTCACTTCAAAAAGCATGCTCGTCAACAAGCGCGTGGCGGCAAGTGCGGCTCCAAGCCCCAGGACGAGCCCGGCTGCCACAAGGCGCATGCCCTGCGCGAGCACGAGTTGCAACACTCCGCCGAGCTGCGCACCGAGCGCCATGCGAATGCCGATTTCGCGCGTGCGCTCCGCCACGCTGTACGCCATCACGCCGTAGATGCCCGCCATGGAAAGCGCAAGCGCTAGCAGCGCGAACGCCCCGATCAGCAGCGCCCGAAAACGCGGGGCGGCCACTGACTCCGAGAGCTCGGCTTGCATGGTGCTGAAGCGCGACGGCACTTCAGGAGAAATATCGCGCAACGTGCGACGAAGCGTTTCTTCGAGAGAGCCTGGTCCGAGTGGGGTGCGGGCCACTACGATAAGCGAAGTCGAGGGCAGCGGATGCTGTTCATACGCCATGAATATTTCGGGCCAGGGCGGCGTGGACGGGCCGAACTGGTGGGTATTTCCAACCACCCCGACGATGCGCATGCCCTTGAATGAGTCCATCCCACAGAAAATCGTGTGGCCGATCGGATTCTGGTGCGGAAAGGCTTGCATGGCCAGGGCCTCGTTGATGACGGCGACGAAGGGTGCGTCGTAGGCGTCACCGTCCGCAAAGTCGCGGCCGTTTTCAAGCGGAATTCCCATCGTGCCGAAATAATTCGGCGTGACGATCGAAAAGACTGCCTGTGGAGCTCCAACGCTCAGCGTCTCGATTGGCGGCAGCGAATCAATCCAGTAGCCACCCTCTGAGCTGGCGTCATGGGGTAAACCGCGTGTGGCGGCCACGGAAGCAACGCCCGGAATCACGGACGCTTCGGCGAGAAATCTCTTGTAAAGCTGCGTGGCGTGGCGAGCGCCCTCGAGGCCCGATGCTGGCACGTCCGTATCCATCACCACGACTTTTTCTGGCCGAAAGCCCATCTGCACGTCGAGCAGCGCGCGAAGACTGCGAATCAGGAGTCCCGCTCCCGCGAGCAGCACTACCGACAGCGCGACTTCGGATACGACCAGTGCGCCTTGCAAACGCCTGGCCCCGCGGCTCGCGCTTCCTCGCGTGCCCGATTGCTGCAGCGCTTCGTTCAAATCCAGGCGTGCCGCCTGAAATGCCGGTGCGACGCCGAAGAGCACGGTCGAGACGAGCGAAACGCCGCAGGTGAACGCGAGCACTCGCAGGTCCAAGGCGGCTTCGTTCAGGCGCGGAATATTATGCGGCGCGAAGCGCATGAGGATCTGCGAAGTGAAAACCGCAATCGCCAATCCCGCTCCGCCGGCGGCCAGCGCGATCAGCGCGCTTTCGGTGAGCAATTGGCGGACAATTCGGCGGCGGCTGGCGCCCATGGCCGCGCGGATGGCTAATTCGCGTGTGCGGCCTGTGCCCTTTGCCAGCAGCAGGTTTGCGATGTTAGCGCACACGATCAGGAGAACGACGCAGACGGAGGCCAGCAAAAGCTCGAGCGTGAGGCGCACGTTTGACACCATGTCGTCGCGCAGGGAGGCAACAATGGCGCTCTTATTCTTGTTGCTCGGCGGATACAACTGCTCGAGGCGAGCGGCGATGGTGGTCATCTCCGACTGGGCTTCATTCAACGTGACCCCTGTCTTCAGCCGCGCGACGACCCGGTAGTTGTGACCCGAACGTGACGTCGTTTCTGGAACGGTCGTGTTCGCCGGAATCCAGACATCGGTCCTGTCGGGAAAACGAAAGCCCGGCGGGGCAACGCCGACGATATTCAGGCTGCGTCCGAAAACCTGGACGCTCTGTCCGAGCACCGTCGAATCGCCGCCGAATCGCTGGCGCCAATAAGAATAGGAAATAATCGCGGCACCGTTTTTTTGCTCATCTGGGGTGAAGAAGTGGCCCCCCGCCGGCTCGAGGAGGAAGACGCGAAAGAATTCGGGCGTAACCACGGCACAGTGCGAATATTGGCCGCCGGTGCTCGACGACACTGCGCAGTCTTCGTCTTCGTAGTACGCCATGGAAGCAAAAGCAGTTGCTTGATCATGCCAGTCGTGAAAATCCGGCGCGGAAACCGAGCCGTCGCGTCCGGTTTCCTTCCACAGCGAGGCAATCGTGACAATGCGGTTCGGCGCACGATAAGCAAGTGGCCGTAGCAGCACAGCATTCACCACGCTGAACATCGCCGTGTTCGCGCCAATTCCGATGGCGAGCGTCAGGATAGCGATGACCGTGAACCCCGGATTTTTCGCCAGCATGCGGACGCCGTAGCGCAGATCTTGCAACAGGCTCGTCATTGCTCTCCTATTCGTAGCGCAGCGCTACCGTCGGATCCACGCGCATGGCGCGGCGCGCCGGCAGAAGGCAGGCGGCGAGCGCTACTAGCGCAAGCAGCGCGGAAACAGCCACAAAGGTCCAGGGATCGGATGGTTGGACGCCGAACAACAGTCCGGTCATCACGCGCGTCAAAGAAAATGCGGCCAGCAAACCGAACAGCACTCCGGCGGCGGAAAGCGCCGCACCCTGCGCCAGCACCATGCGATGGACGTCGCGTGTTTGCGCGCCCAATGCCATGCGAATTCCAATTTCGTGGGTGCGTTGCGTGACGCTGTACGCCATGACTCCAAAAACTCCCACGGTGGCGAGAATCAGGGCGAGACCGGCGAATGAGCCGACGAGCAGGAGCGTGAAGCGCGCGGTGGAGAAAGCATGCGCGCCGACTTCCTCCATCGGCTCGATGTCCGCGACGGGGAGGTCCTTATCGAGGGCCTGGACTTCCGGGGGAATCGCGCGAGCCAGTGCGGCGAGATTGGAAGTGGCGCGCACCACGACGACTTCGCGGGCCTGCAGATTGAATTGCCAATCGTCCCAATAGAGCGCAGGTTTTGTAGAGGGTGCGTCCGGCGTGTCTTTTATATCTCCTACCACGCCGACGATCTGAACATGCTTGAATCCCCAGAGGTTCAGAAACTTGCCGACTGCTTCCTGACCCGGGAAGTAGCGGCGCGCAAACGCGGAATTGATCATGAGAACCTTGGGAGATTTTTCGTCGTCGGTCAAGGCGAAGGAGCGGCCTGCGAGTAACGGTTGCCCGATCGTTGCAAAGTAGCCGGGAGATGCATAGTGATAACGCGATTCCGGCGCCTGGCTGGGACTGTTGGGACGGCCTTCGATTTCGAAATCGGAGTTCTCGTCGTAGCCGGTCCAGGGTAGGTCGGACCCGACACCGACGGATTGCACGCCTGGCAGCGTCTGCAACCGAGCGGCGAGATTGCGGTAGAAGCGGATGAAACTCGGATTATCGGGGTAGCGTTTGTCCGGAAGTTCGGTGTGAAACGTCAGGACGTTTTCGGGTCGAAATCCTGGAGAGACGCGCTGAAGATTTGCGAAAGTCCGCATCAATAATCCCGCGCCGGCGAGGAGCACCAAGGCGAGCGAGATTTCGACGACCACCAGCGCGTTGCGCAGGCGACCGCGCCCGGAGGCGGCGGTCGAGCCGCGGTCGCCATCTTTCAGGGATTTGTTGACGTCTGTTCGCAGCGTAGCCAGCGCCGGCGCCAAACCGAAAATGACGGAGGTGAGCACCGTGATGAACGCGGCGAAGCCAAGGACGCGAGCATCTATGTGGACCGCTTGGAGACGCGGCAGTTGACCAGGACTGAGAGCGAGCAGCAGATCCACGCCCCATATCGCGAAGAGGAGTCCGAGCGCGCAGCCAAAAAACGCGAGCAGCAGGCTTTCGGTAAGCAGTTGGCGCACGATGCGGAGCTTTCCGGCGCCGAGGACGGAGCGCAGCGCGAATTCACGCTGGCGGGCCGTGGCGCGAGCGAGCGAAAGGTTCGCGACGTTTACGCAGGCGATCAGCAATAAGAGGCCGACCGCGCCCAGCAGAACCGTGAGCATCAGACGCGCGCGTCCGACGATTTCTTCTTTGAGAGGCACGATCAGAATCGTGTGGGCGTTGCCGGGATGCTCTATCGCGAGTTGCGCCGAAGCGGAATTCATCGCGGCCGCGGCTTGTGCGACGGTGACGCCCGGCGCGAGGCGCGCGACCATATTGAGGTAATGACAGCCGCGATCGCATCCCGCCGCGTCGTGTGGCAGCAGCGGAAGCGGCCACCACAGGTCCACGGTGTCGCCGTGCGCGGGTGAATGGAAGTCGCCGCCCACATGTTGAATGCCGGCGGGCATGACTCCAATCACGGTGAACGACTCACTGGAGAGCAAAACGCTTTTGCCGACGATGTTGGGATCGGCATTGAAGTGCGTGCGCCAGAGCCGTTCGCTCAGCAGCACCTCGTGGTTATTTTTCTTGTACTCCTCGGATTGATCGAAATCGCGGCCCAGGATCGGATGAAAACCGAGCACGCGGAAATATTCGTGCGTGACGCCCATTCCGGAAAGGTGCTCGGGCCGGTCGTTGGCGGTGAGGTCCAAATCACGTTCCGCGTAGAGGGCGGAACTGGCGAAGGCCTTGGTGCGTTCGCGGTAATCGTAAAAATCGGCGACCGCCATGGGGAAGTGAGGCTGCGTGGTCAAGACGGTGAAGACGCGCACGAGGCGGCCGGGTTCGGGATAAGGTAAGGGTCGCAGCAGCACTCCGCTGACGACGCTGAAGATGGCGGTGTTTGCGCCGATGCCGAGGGCGAGCGTGAGCACGGCGATGGCCGTGAAGCCCAGATTCTTGCCGAGCATGCGGAACGCATAACGCAAATCCTGCGGCAGACTGGCCATTCACTCTCCTATTCGTAGCGCAGCGCGACGATTGGATCCACGCGCATGGCGCGGCGCGCTGGGACGTAACACGCTAGCAGCGTTACGACGGCAATCACGACTATCACTCCTAGAAATGTGAGCGGGTCGCTGGTTCCCACGCCGTAGAGAAGGCTTTGCATCAGGCGCGTGAGCGCGAATGCGGCAGCGAGGCCGATGGCGATGCCTAGTCCGGACATTTTCGCGCCTTCGAGCAGCACCAGTTGCAAAACATTTGAGCGCTGCGCGCCTAGCGCCACGCGAATTCCAATTTCGCGCGTGCGCTGCGTCACAAAATACGAAAGCACGCCGTAAATGCCAGTCACGCCCAGAGCGAGAGCGAGCGCCGCGAAGGCCACGAAAAGCGCCGCGGTGGAGCGCGGCGTTGAAACCGCGTCCGAGAGGAAAGAGCGCATGGGCTTCACTTCCGTTACGGGCACTTCGGGGTTGAGGTTTGCGACGGTTGAGCGCAGAAGATTGGCGGTTTGCGCCAGGTCGCCGGAGGTGCGCATGGTTAGCGTCATCTGCACTGGCGGCTTTCCGGCTTCGCCTTCGGCATACGAGCCGAACGGAACATAGACCGCGCCATCCATCTGGTCCGGGATGTTGCGCTCGAGAGTGTAGCCGCGCACGTCGGCAACGACTCCGACAACTTCATACCATTGGTTTTCACGCGACGGCTTGATGTGCTTTCCGATGGGACTCTGGCCCGGCCAGAAGCGCCGGGCTGTTGATGCCGTGACGATCGTTACGGGCGGTGTGGCTGTGGCGTCCGCTTTGGTGAATGTGCGGCCGCTCAGCAGGTGAATATTCATCAGGTGGAAATAGCCGGGACTGACCATGCTTTCCCAGAAGAGGGGCAAGGGCGCGCTGGAGGAAGGCGGATTGTCTTCCACTTCCGCGGAAAGTTTTGTGACGCGCCCGCCGAGCGGCAGCGTGCTTATCAGCGCGGCGCCGTTTGCGCCGGGAAGCGCGCGAACGCGGTCCAAGAGTTCGCGATAGAAACTTTCGCAACGTTGCGGCTCCGCGCAGAACGATTCAGTGGGATTGATCCGCGCGGTGAGGATGGACTCAGGCCGAAAGCCGGGATTCACGTGCGAAAGCGTCCAGAGGCTGCGAATCAGCAGGCCGGCGGCGATGACCAGCAGCACCGCGAGAGCGACTTCGCTGGTTACGAGCGCGCTGCGCAGCCGGCGAATCCCCGAAACGGTGGAACCGCGCGCGCCGGATTTCAGCGATTCAGCGAAATTGGTGCGCGAAAAATGGAGCGCGGGAGCGAGTCCAAAAACAATTCCGGTGAGAACTGCGAGCGCGGCCGTGAAACAAAGCACGCGCCAGTCAATTCCAAGGTCGGCAAGGCGGGGCAGATCGGCCGGAAGCGCCGATTTGAGCAGCGAGAGCCCGTTCACTGCGAGAAACAGGCCGAGCGCTGCCCCGATCACGGCGATCAGCGAACTTTCGGTGAGTAGCTGGCGAATCATGCGCTGGCGTCCGGCGCCCAGCACGGAACGAATCGCAAATTCCCGTTCGCGCGTGGCGGAGCGGGAAAGCATCAGATTCGCGACGTTGGCGCAAGCGATCAGCAGCACGAGCGCGACGGCTCCGAGCAGAATGAGCATGCGAGCGCGTTCGTCGCTGACCATCCCATTTTGCAGGCTGACTACTGAGACGTCGGAATTCCAGGTGGGCGGCATCGGCCACGGAAATAGCGCGCGCAATTGCGGCTGCAGCGAGCGCGCCTCCGAGGCGGCTTGCGCGATGGTGGCGCCGGGACGCAGGCGGCCGATCATCGGCATGTAATCGCCCGCCCAATATTTTTCGGACTGGCGAGAATCAATATTCAGCGGAACCCAGAGCTGCGTTTCAGGCGAGGGAAATCTGAAATCCGGCGGCATGACGCCGATCACCTGGTAGCCGGCACCTTCCAGCGTGATCCAACTGCCGATGATGTTGGGGTCGCCTGCGAATTTCTGTTGCCACAGCGCGTGACTCAAAATCACGAAGCTGTCTTGTCCGGCGATGTCTTCTCCGGCACGCAAAGTTCTGCCAAGCTCGGGACGGGCGCCGAGAATCGAAAATAATTCCGCGGAGACGGAAGTGGCCGTCAAGCGAACTGGATCGCCGAGTCCCGTGAGGTTGAACGCGTAGCCTTCGGCGTAAACGGCGACGTCCATCGAGCGGATCTGCTCGCGCATCGCAACGAACGCGCCGCGCGGATACGAGCCGGTGACGCTAACCAATTGGTTTGGATTCGGATAGGACAGCGGACGCAGCAGCACGCCGCTGACGACGCTGAAAATCGCGGTGTTGGCGCCGATGCCGAGCGCAACCGTGAGGACGGCGATAGCCGTGAACCCCAGATTCTTGCGCAGCATGCGCAACGCGTAACGCACGTCTTGCAGAAAATTTCTCATTGATTCCTCTTATTCGTAGCGCAGCGCGACCATCGGATCTACCAGCATGGCGCGGCGCGCCGGGATGTAGCAGGCCGCGAGCGCGACTGCGAAAAGTAATATCGCCACGCCCGCGAACGTGAGCGGGTCGGTGGCCGTGACTCCGTAGAGCATGCGCGTCATCAGGCGTGTGAGGCCGAGTGCGGCGACGATTCCGATGGCGACGCCGAACAGCGCGGTTTTCGCGCCTCTGCCGAGAATGACGTACAGAATGTCCTGACGCTGCGCGCCCAGCGCGATGCGAATGCCGATCTCGCGAGTTTGCTGGCCCACCAGGTAGGAAATCACGCCGTAGATGCCGATGCTGGAAAGCAGCAGCGCCACGGCGGCGAAGGCTCCGAGCAAAATCGCGGAGAACCGCGAGGTCGCGGTGGAATCGCTGATGATTTCCGGCATCGTCTGCGCGCCATACACAACCTGTTCGCTATTCACCTGCTGCACGGAATGACGAATCGAATCAAAGACGCCGGGAGCTGCGCCGCGAGTGCGTACGGCAACGCGCATGCCGCTCGGGGCGAGTGCCATCGTGGCATCCGGGAGCTGCATGAACGGAAAGTAGAGTTGGGAGCGGAGGCGCTCGATGTCGTCCGTATCGAGTCCCCACTGCTTCACGTGGCTCGCGACGCCGATGATTTCCGCGTGAATCGTGCCCTGGCCAATTTCCAAGAAAAGGCTTTTGCCGACCGGATTTTCATTCGCGAAATACTGGCGCGCGAGGACCTCATCCACGACGACGACCGGGGGCGAATGCTCGTCGTCCTGCGCGGTGAAGAAGCGGCCACTGCGCAGCGGCGTTCCCATCACTTTCAGATAGTCGGGGCCGACGACGTAGTCGATCACCCAGTTCATTTCGTTGCGCGTCGTCGGTTTGGGCTGGCCCTCGCGCCAGAAGAGCCACTCGTCGTCCCCGCTCAAGGGAAAGGCTCCCCAGCTCAGCGCGGCGGATTGCACGCCGGGTGTTGCGGCGATGGCGTCGTGCGCGTTGCGAAAGTCCTGGCGAATCGCGGCCGGGCTGGTTTGCAGTGTCGCGGGTGAAAGCGAAAGTCCGAAGGTCAAGACGTTTTGCGAATTGAAGCCTGGGTCCACACGCCAGAGCTGCACCAGGCTGCGCAACATGAGCCCCGCGCCAATGAGCAGAACGAGGGCGAGCGACATTTCCACGACGACCAAAACGCCGTGCACGCTCTGGCGAGCGCCGCTCGCGCCGCGGCCACCTTCCTGAAGATTTTGCTGCAGGTTCGTTCGCGAAATTTTGAGCGCAGGAAAAAGACCAAAAAGAATTCCTGCCAGCAGCGCGATCGCTCCGGTGAAAAGCAGCACGTGGCCGTCAATGCCGACTTCCGAGGCTCGCGGCAACGTGTCCGGCAACGCGCCGAGCGCAGCGCGCGTGCCCCAACTGGCGAGGAGCAGACCAAGCGCGCCGCCCAGAATTCCGAGTAAGACGCTTTCGGTCAAAAGCTGGCGGATGAGCCGCGATTTGCCGGCGCCCAGCGCGCTGCGGACGGCGAATTCGCGCGCGCGGCCCGTGGAGCGCGCGAGGAGGAGATTCGCGATATTTGCGCAAGCGATCAGAAGGACGAAGCCCACCGCGCAGAAGAGTACGAGCAGAAAGGGCGCGACGTCTCCCAGCATCCGTTGTTTAAAAGGAATGAGCGCGGCGCCGATGCCTTTGTCGGTTTCGGGATACGCGGCTTCCAGATTGCGCGTCACCGCGGAAAAATCCGCGCGCGCCTGGCCAATTGTGGTGCCGGGCTTCAACCGGCCTATGCCGTGAAAGCCCAGGCCTGCGCCGCGGTTGAAGAGCATGTCGTTGTTCCACTGGACGACCGGAGCGTAGACGTCACTGGTGCTGAAGCTGCCGAGCATCAGATCGAAATTCTGCGGGATTATGCCGACTACGGTGAACGCTTTCCCGTCGAGCGTGAGCGTCTTGCCGAGAACGTCCGAGGACGAGCCAAACTTGCGTTTCCAGAAACCGGCGCTGATCAGCGCGACGGGAGCGGCGCCTCTTTGGTCGTCAGTACGGGAGAAGCCGCGGCCCATTACCGGATTGACGCCGAGGATTGAAAAGAAATCGGAGGTGACGAACTGCGCGTTCACCTGCTCCGCCTCGCCGAGGCCGGTCAGACTGAAAGAATAGCTGCGGGAGACGGCCATGGCGGAGAGCGTGTGGTTTTCTTTCTGCCAATCCAGAAAATTCGGGTAGGAGATGGAGCCGGTGTTGAAGTTCGGTTTGCTTTCATGAAGGGTGACGAGTTCTTCGGGATGCGGATAGGGGAGCGGGTTCAGTAGCACACCATTCACGACGCTGAAGATTGCCGTGTTGGCGCCGATGCCGAGTGCGAGGGTGAGTATGGCGATGGTGGTGAAGCCCGGATTTTTGCGCAGCATGCGGAGCGCGTATGCGAGATCTTGCCAGAGCGACGTCACGCGGCACCTCCGGAGAAACGAATACCGGCAATTCCTGGGCCAGTACCTGCTTGTTTCTAACGATATGAAAAAGAAGGGTTTAATGTGCTTCTATTTAGTGAGAGAAGCGATACACTTGCCCGCTAGTGGGATGGCTCTGTCGCTGAAGCGGACACGCTCTATTGACTAGGGAGTTGCCGCGGTTGCAAGACGGTTTGGCGCGACAGCAACGCGCAAGCCGCCTGGCAGCGCAGCGGTCGTTTTTTCGGGGACTACATCGAGCGGATCTTCATGTAGCGCACCAGATCAGGCAGCATTCTGACTAATGCCAGAACCAGTAGCGCCAGCACCACAATACCGATGATTAGTGGAGCATGCATGATATTCACCTCGTCTGACTGCGAGCATAGGCTCGGGGCCGCGCGTGGGACATACCTTGAAACCCCGAGTTTCGTGAATATTGGACTGGAATATGACTTACGTTAGATAGAGGCTCCGCACAATACTGGGCCGGGCGTCGTATCCACGGTTGCATGCGGGAATCCCTGGTGTGTAAGGTCGGTGATCGCAAGAAAATCGTGTGCTAATCTCGCAAGCATCCTCGAGTTCGCGAGGCGAAGGGTGATGACCGGAAGCAATCAAGATGAAGATGAGGTTTACCAATTCATCTTGGAAAATATTGATAGTGTGCCGCATCTGGAGGCGTTGCTGCTTCTGTGGAACACGCGGCCTGAAAATTGGTCACCCGAGAACGTAGCCAAGCGGTTGTATATTGACCGCAACGCCGCCCGCGATCTTCTGCAAGACCTCAGCCGCGAAGAGCTCATTGCGCCGGCGGTGGAACCGGCGGAGCAGTTTTACTACAAAACTAAATCGCCGGAGATGGACCGGCTGATTGCAGCGGTGGACGACACGTACCGCAAACAACTGGTGCGCGTCTCGACGCTGATTCATTCGAAAGCATCGTCGGCAGTGCGCGATTTCGCGCGAGCTTTTCGCTTTACGAAGAAGAGAGATTGAAATGGCGCAAGCCGTATACATCCTGGGAGCGTTGACGAGTTTATTGTGCTCGGCATTCCTGTTGCGCGGCTACGCGCGCGGCAGAAGAAAGCTGCTGCTCTGGAGCGGGTTGTGTTTCGCGGGGCTGGCGATTTCGAACGTGCTGATTTTTGTGGACCTGATTTTATTGCCGAGTATTGATTTGTTTTCTTACCGGCTCGCCATGACCGTTATTGCGATGGGGATGCTGCTGTACGGATTGATCTGGGAAAGCCGATGACCTCGATTCAAGCGTTTCTTCTCGGCGTGGTGGTGATGGCTTCGCTCACCGCGGGTGTGTTTTTCCTGAAGTTCTGGAAGAGCACGCGGGATTCCTTCTTCCTGGCGTTCGCTGCATACTTTTTGATCGAGGGATTGGACCGGATCGCGCTGCTATTTTTTGCGAAACCGAATGAAGCAAGCCCGTGGATCTATCTGGTTCGCCTATTCGCGCTGCTGCTCATACTCGCGGCGATTCTGCGAAAAAATTACGGCGACGGAGGCTAGAGTCTGCGCGAAGTGCGAAGCCTGTACTTCGGCGGCCCTTCGGTCCCGATTCCATCGGAACCTCGGGGTAAAACTGAAGCCGCTCTGATGTTGCTGCGTTTACGCCGTAGTTAAAGCTACGGCCTACAAGGATCTTTCCCGTTCTTACCTGGGCGCGATGGTCTCTTCTTTTTCTGAAGCTTATGCGCGTGTAGAACTGTTCGTATATCGCGGCGCAATCCGGCATAATGTCGCTCCGCATTTGCACCACTCGCAGGAGGCGAAGCCATGGCTACGATTACCACGAAGGACGGAACCAAGATTTTTTATAAGGATTGGGGCACAGGACAGCCGATTGTTTTCTCACATGGTTGGCCGCTCTCGGCGGACGACTGGGACGGCCAGATGCTGCACTTCGGCAACCTCGGCTATCGCGTGATTGCGCACGACCGCCGAGGTCATGGACGTTCGGACCAGACGTGGGACGGCAATGACATGAACACCTACGCGGACGACCTCGCGGAGTTGTTTGAAAAACTCGATCTGAAGGACGCGATCCTGATCGGGCACTCGACCGGCGGCGGCGAAGTGGCGCGCTACTTGGGCCGGCACGGCACGAAACGCGTTTCCAAGGCGGCATTGATCAGCGCAATTACGCCGCTCATGCTGAAGACGCCAAATAATCCGACTGGCGCGCCCAAGGAAGTTTTCGATGGGTTGCGCGCGCAGCTCGCAGCCAATCGGCCACAGTTCTACATTGATATCACGATGCCGTTCTACGGTTACAACCGCCCGGGCGCGAAAATTTCCGAAGGAATTCGGGAGCACTGGTGGCTGCAGGGAATGTTGGGAAGCATCAAGGGCCACTACGACTGCATCAAGGTTTTCTCGGAAACCGACACCACGGAAGATCTGAAGAAGATTGATATCCCGGTGCTGGTGTTGCATAGCAAGGACGATCAGATCGTGCCGATTGCCGCGGCGGGCCCGATGGCGGCGAAGCTGCTGAAGAAGGCAACGCTGAAAGTCTATGAAAACTATCCGCACGGCATGCCTACAACTCATGCGGACCAGATCAACGCCGATTTGCTGGCGTTCTTCAAGGGGCAGAGTCTCAGCGCCGGGGCCTGAGCGAACATCATAGATACGAACGTGATCCGCTGGCGCAGGCCCATTTGAAAGGCTTGCGCCAGCGGGATTGCCGCTAAATAATTTTCAGCGACGGCCGAAAATTTCTTCGCCACTTCCCGTTTACGTCCACGCACATAAACTCGACGCCGTCCGGCGGCGAAATGCTTCGCTTCCCGTCGGGCGTATCGTATGATGTTTGCGCCCGGCATACCTTGCAGTTTCGTTTGACATCCTAAAATTGCAGCATCGAGGGGAACTTATGAGATTTAAGCAATTCGCCGGACTATTTCTCGGCATATTCCTATTGACGATAGCATCGGCGGCGGGGGCGGACACCGTCATATTGAAAAACGGAGATCATCTTACCGGGACGCTGGAAGTTTCGGACGGCAAGGACGTCACACTGAAAACCGATTTTGCCGGAGAGATCAAAATCAAATGGTCCGCGGTGACGCAGGTGACCACGGAGAAGGCGCTCTATGTGGTGACGCCGGACAAAAAGACGGTGAGCGGCACGGTGACTACCGAAGGCGCGGATTTAGTTGTGCACACCGCGACTGCCGGCCCGGTGCAAGTACCGATGGAGAAAGTGACGGTGGTGCGGTCTTCGGATGCGGAGACGGCATATGAGAAGAGCCAGCATCCGGGCTTGATGGAAGGATGGAAGGGCGGCGTAAACTTGGGATTCGCGCTGGCGCGCGGCAACAGCGCCACCACAAACTTGACCACCGGATTCACCGCGGACCGCAAGACCACGACCGACGAGATCACTATGTACGAGACATCGTTGTTCACGACGAACGATCTGCCGGGCGGCGGAACGACGGCAAACTCGATCGTGGGCGGGGCGAAATACGACCACAATATCACCAAGCGCATTTTTGTCTTCGGGAGCGCGGATTTCACGCATGACGAGCTGCAGGGATTGAACGTGCGCCAGATTTGGAGCGGCGGCCCGGGCCTGCACGTAATCAATACTCCGAATACCGTTTTTGACGTGCTGGCCGGCGGGAACTACACGCGTGAAACGTACAGCGCCACGGCCACGTCGGTGGACCGCAATCTGGCTGGCGTGACGTTGGGAGAGAATTTCATGCACAAGTTCGGGAAGTCCACCACGGTCACTGAAGTTTTTTATTTTTATCCGGACTTGAGTAATACGGGTGAATATAGATTTTCGCTGGATGCAGCTTCGGTGACGAAGATCAACGCGTGGCTGGGGTGGCAGACGTCACTGAGCGATCGCTACGTGACGAATCCGCCGATCTTCGGCACGAAATCGAACGACGTGATTTTCTCCACCGGGCTTAATGTCAGCTTCGCCCACTAGGGCGGCTGCTGTTCGCGTCGCGTAGAAGAGCTTGCGGAATAGCGGACGAGTTGTCATTCCGAGGACGCGCTTGGCCCGAGGAATATGCTTTTTTCTTGGAGTTCGGGCGAAAAGCAGATCCCTCGCTGTGCTCGGGATGACAACAACTTCCTTCTTGCAGTGAGCTGTGAAGCCGCACCGATTTTGCCGCATTATTTACGCCGTCGCTAAAGCGACGACCTAGAAAGATTCTCGAGTTGTGACAGGCAAAGGGCAGGGATTGTGCCCGGCTTTGCTATGCGAAATTCGCGAGAATTTCTTCCACCTGCTTCGAAGTGAGCGGCACAGTTTTCTTGGATAGCTTCAGCACCGGCGGCCCGGTCAGCGGGTCAACGACAATCTTGGCTCTGCGAGCGCGACGTGGCGCGCAATGGCCTTTGGAAGTGAGTCGCGTTTTCATCGAAAAACGATCTTGGCATATCTCGCGGCTTCCAACACATCATTTTCGAGCGCGAACTAC
The DNA here is from genome assembly GCA_049287725.1 of Candidatus Acidiferrales bacterium. Taxonomy (GTDB): domain Bacteria; phylum Acidobacteriota; class Terriglobia; order Acidiferrales; family UBA7541; genus Palsa-295. The sequence goes on from JBAQGJ010000065.1 coordinate 138,511, forward strand.
CAGCTAGCTATTGCCCCAGGTATTTCTTCAGCTTGGCCATTTCCGCGTTCGCTTGATCCATGTACCTCTGGGCATTTTGTACGTCGGCTCGGCGTAGTGCGGAGTCGGCTAGGGCGATGTCGCGCTGCATGCGCTGTTGGGTGGCCGCAACGTCAGGGGGCGGTTGCTTGCCTTGGGCTTCCTGAAGCTTTTGCAACGCGGCGACACGCACAGTCATTGCTTTCGCGTTGGCGTTGAGCTCGTCGAGCTCTTCGTGCTCGAGAGCCGCCATTTGCGCCACTTGCTCCTCTGTGGAGCGCGCGGATGCTTCGGCAGCGCGCGACGCTTGCGTCGTGTTGGGTTGGCGAGGCGCAGGTTGTTGCGGCACGACTTGCTGCGGGGTGGGCTGTTGTTGCGCCTGCGGCGGCGCGGGCGTTTTCGATTTCATGGCGGCGAGCGCGGCTGATTTTCCTGGGGTGCCATCCGGCAAATGGCTCCAGCAGCGCGAATCATTTGGCTGGCAAGGCGGAGTGCTCAGGGCGCCGACGCCTGAATTTGTGTCCGGCACGGCCGGCGCTGTTTCGGAAGTTGCGTTTTTCGTCGGCGAAGTGCGCACGAGACGCACGACAGCGACGCCCGTAGCGATCAACGCGCAAACAACCACGACCACGCTGATCTCGATGTAAAGTCCGCGGCGGTTTCCGGCCGGGGCCGGCGCTGCAACACGATCAGCAATTCCCGATTGTGCGATTGGCGCGGCGACCCGCTGCGAGCCGGAAAGCGGGATTGTCGGAGCGGGCGTCATGGACGGCGGGTAAAGACCGCGCCCTGCCGACGCGAGCGGAAGATCCACTGCGCCGTGCCCCGCGGGAGTGGCCGGCTGCGCGGTGATCGGTCGAGCTGTGACTGGCCGCGCGGTGACGGGCCGTGCGGTGACCGGACGAGCCGTGACGGAGCGAGGAGTAGAAGTCCCTATCGGACGCGACGTAGACGGCGCGGTCACGTCGAGCGTCGGTTCCATGAGCGTCGGCGGAATTTCTGTGGGAGGTCCGAACTGCGGCGCGACGCTCGAGAGCGCGGCGCGTAATGCTTCAGCGGTCTGAAAGCGGTGCGCGGGATCCTTGGCCATCGCCATCAAAATGAGTTCGCTGAGAGTTAGCGGAATATCCGGCTTCAGATCGATCGGCGGTGTGGGCGGAATTTGCAGATGCGCCTGCATGATTTCGAAATTATTTTCGCTGACGTAGGGGCGCTGGCCGCTGATGGTTTCGTAGAGGGAAACGCCGACGGAATAAAGATCGGAGCGGCCGTCGAGAGGCTCGCAACGAACTTGCTCCGGCGACATGTAAGCGACGGAGCCGAGGGTGGTGCCAGTCATGGTGAGGCCGTGATCGGTGCCGGAGCGCGCGATGCCGAAGTCCATCAGCTTCACGATGCCTTGCGGAGTGAGCATGATGTTGGCGGGCTTGATGTCGCGATGGACGATGTTGTGGGCGTGCGCGCAACCGAGCGCGGCGAGCGCTTGATCGAAGTAGGAGAGCGCGTCGGCGTAGCGCACGGGGCCTTGCAGCAGGCGCGACGCCAGCGTGGAACCCTCCACGTACTCCATGATCATGATCAGTTGATTGTCGATGGTGAGCGCGGTGCGCAGTTCCGCGATATTCGGATGATGCAAGCTGGCGAGAACTTTTATTTCGCGCAGAAAACGATCGGCGAGATCTTTCTGGTCGGAAAGATCGGGCAGCAAAACTTTCATGGCCTCGACGCGGTCGGAAAGCGTGTTGCGGACTTTGTAGACTTTGCCCATGCCGCCGGCGCCGAGCGTGCCGAGAATGAGGTAGTCGCCTTTACGCGCGCCAGTGACGTCGTCGGGCATGTGGTTCCTGAAAATCCGCGAAAGATTGGCTGCGAAACCTTCGAAGCTGCCGACATTCTACGACATTTGCGCCAGAGCGAAAGAGGTTGCTGAGAAGGATTTTTGCCGGCCCAGCGAAACGCCGGCGCGTTCGGGAAGCGACGTTATTTGCAGACCGCCTACCGGATTTCCGGGCTTGACACCCGGAGGCGGCCCGGCCTATGTTCTTGCACAATATAAACCACGGAATTTTGGGGATTCAATTGGAAGTGGCGGCGGTCGTTTGCGCGCCATGGGTGGCGCGGGGGCGACCCCTAACTGCGGCTTAGTCTGTTGCGGTCTTCTTTCTGTGCCCAGCAGGCAGTTCCCGGAGACCCGCAGCGACTGCTTTGCGCCGCAATCGAACAATTTTTTGCACGGCGTATGGAATTCGCTGGTGCCCCACGTTATGTCATCAAGAGCCCAACCGGCGAAGGAAGAATCCGACGAAGAACTGGTGAGCCGCTTCCAACAGGGCGGCGACCCGGAATGTTACGCCGAGTTGTTTGTACGCTATCGCAAACGAATTTATCTGGCTTGCCGCGGTTTCTTTGCGGACGGCGGCACGGCGGAAGATGCCACGCAGGAAACGTTTCTGCGCGCGTATCAGAACCTGCGCCGGTTTCGCGAGGGAAATTTTCGCGGCTGGCTGATGCGGATCGCGAAGAACGTTTGCATCGACCACTGGCGCAAGCGGCGGCCGGAAACGCCGGCGGATGAAACCGAGCTGAACGAGCTGCCGGATGCGGGCGCGTTGGATCGGACCTGGGATTTGCAGGACGCGGTGGCGAGGCTACGCAAGGAAATGCAGTTGCTTCCGGCGGAGCAGCACCGCTGCCTCGAATTGAAATTGCAGGGTTATTCATATGAAGAAACGGCGGCGCGCACCGGGCTGGCGGTGGAAGCCGTGAAGTCGCACCTGCAAAATGGGCGGCGAACGCTGTGGCTGAAGATGGAAGGCACAGTGTCCGGCGTGGAATGAACAACTGGAGCGAAGCCAACTTCCTGGAGCGGCTGATGCCTCCTACGCAGTTGAAGAGCAGTACGAAGAAAGACCCGTGTCCGGAGGACGAATTGCTGGTGGCCTTCTCGGAAAATCGGCTGGGAGGCTTCGTTTGGGATGCGGTGGCGGAGCACCTGACGCGCTGCGCGGATTGTTCGGAGCTGCAGCACCGGATGCTGAAGTTCAGCAGCGCTAGCGTGGCGGCGGATCAGGCGGAGTGGGGCCAGGCGGAAAAGCGGTTGGAGAATTGGATGGACGCGTTTTTGGAGACTCATGCGGCCGAGGTTCCTGTTGGCGAGCCCGCTAGACCGGCGGTGGTAATCGCGAGCCGCGAGCCAGTGAGGAACGCGCCGAGTTGGAAATTCCGGTGGGCGTGGAGCGCTGTAGCAGGACTGGCAGCAGTGGCGTGTGCGGTGGTCGTACTGGAGTTCGTTCCGGCGCTACTGCACCGCGGCGAGCCGCAAGTTGCATCGCAAGGTCCCGCCGTCACAACTCCGCAAGTCGCGCCGCGACCCGTTCCGCCTGCCGAAGCGGTAGCGACTCCGCCTGAAAGCGCTGAAAATACAGCGAAGACCGAGCCGGCAGCAACATTGACCACGCCCCCGAGCAAGCCCTTCCCGAACATCGAATCCGCCACGAAACTTAGTTCGAGCCCTTCCGCTGCGCATGGAGGCGTGACCAATCGCGACGGCGCGAAATTAGCGGCCGCGCGGCAAGAGCCAGCGACAGAGGAAGGGAATCCTCAGCGAAATCCGGCAGACGCGGCGCTTTCCACTGCCACCCATACGGCGTCGCAGCTCGCGTCGGCGGTGGGAGAAGTGATTACTTCCGCTGCAGGCGACGCGCAAACCGGCCAAGGCAGTTCTCGAGCCGTTCCGGCTTCGAGGTCCAGTTCCACTGCGACTCGTGCGGCGCTACCTGCCTCGATTTCTCTTCTTGAAAGCACGCCGATTCGCATTCAGCTGACGTCGGGCAGCATTCCGTCGGACGGCATCTTCGAATTTCGCGGCACTTTGCTCGAGCCGGCGATCCCGGTGATCGGCATGGTGCTCGGTCGCGATACGGAAATACGCGGCGTCGGCACGGTCCAGAACGGCGAGATTTCGGTGGTGGTTAATGACGTCATAATTCGCGGCGTCCACTACCCATTAAAGGCAGGCAGTGGAGCGGCCAAGGCTGTGCGGGTCGGTTCCGGCGATGCGATGCAAGTTTCTTTTGGCCAGGGTTCGGTTTATGAGAAGGTTAGCCGCGCGAGCGGCGCTCCGTCGGCAGGCAGCGTCGCGGGTGCCGGCGATGACGGGCGATTCTAGGCGTGCGAGGCCCTCTGAGCTATGACGGTTTTTGGAGCGGTTTTGCGCATTGCGAAGTGGGGAAGCCAGATCTTTGGGGAGGCCGTGGGTGCTTAACGTTGAGTGCTCGATGGGTATTCAACCCCGTGCGGCGATTTACTAGAGCTTTAGCTTTCGGAATCTTTCAGTAATTGCGGGTTTGGAATCGCGGAATGCTGAACCAGTTTCGCATCAGGAGGAGAGGAAGATGAAATATACCCGGCCAAATGTGATCGCCGCCGTAAGGTGGCTCTTGATTTTGATTTTGTTCATGGTTCCCGGCGTAGCTTGGGGCCAAAAACACGGCGGAGGAGGCGGTGGCGGGTCGAAGGCCCCTTCCGCACCGCATTCGTCGGCGCCTTCGCATGCAGGTGGCGGGTCCAGCGCGAGCCACGGCGGAGCGTCGACCGCGAACCATGGCGGAGCGTCGACTGCGAGTCATGGCGGCGGTGCAACGACTGCCAATCGAGGCGCGACCACTGCGAATCGTGGCGGCGCAACAACCGCCAATCGCGGCGCCACCACGACTGCCAATAGGGGCGCTACGACCACAGCGAATCGCGGCAGCGGTACGACTACGGCGAATCGCGGAGCGACTACCACTGCCAACAAAGGCGCCACTACTACAGCCAATAAAGGCGCTACGACCGCGAACAAGGGCGCCACGACGACCGCCAACAAAGGCGCGACGACGGCCAATAAGGGCGCCACGACAACTGCCAACAAAGGCGGCGCGGCGGGTGGCAAGGGCGCGACCGCAACATCCGCGAAGGCGGGCGGCGCGGCCGGCGGCAAAGCGGGAGGTGCGGCCGGAGGCAAGGCAGGCGGTGCAGCCGGAGGCAAAGCCGGGGCAACGAACGCCAAGGGTGGCGCTTCTCATGCTGCTCCCGCCAAGACGGTCACTACGAAAGGCGGCAACAGCGCGCGCGTATCGAACGGTCGAGTCACCTCTATCCACACGGCCCATGGGGCGACGATTACCCGTGGCGCGCACGGGCAGTCGAGAGTCGTGTCAGAACGCCGGGGCGGCGGACGTCTGGTAGGCTACGGACACCGCGGCGGATACGGTGAGCGTGGCTACCGCGGAAGAGACGGACGCCGTTATATGGGGCGGACTTACTACCGGGGCGGCCACTACTACTCCTACGGGTATCGCGGCGGCTACTACCGTGGTGGCTACTACTACGGCTATGTGCCCGCCTACTACTACGGTCCCGCATTTTATGGCTGGGCCTACAATCCATGGGCCGCGCCCGTCGCTTATTCATGGGGTTGGGGCGGACAACCTTGGTACGGCTACTACGGCTACTATTTCAATCCGTACCCGGCATACGCCACCGCAGCGTTGTGGATGACGGACTACGTGATCAGCCAGAACTTGCAGAACGCCTATGCAGCACAAGCGGAAGCGAATGCCAACGCCAATGCTGCAGCGGGCCAGGATGATTCCGGCAATCAGGATGCTTCGGCGCAAGGCGGCGGGAACGGCGGAGGAGTCGTACTCACGCCCGAAGTGAAGCAAGCGATTGCGGATGAAGTGAAGGCTCAACTGGCTTCCGAACAACAGGCTGCTTCGGCGCCGGCTCCTGCGGCCGCCCAGAGCACCTCAAGCGCTTCGGACGCAAATCCGCCCGAAGAAACCCCCGCGGCGCTCGATCCTGCTCACCGCACGTTCATCGTGAGCGACGTACTGAACGAAACGGGAGCGGACGGCCAGGACTGCTCACTGTCGTCCGGGGACGTGGTGACGCGCATCGAAGACACGCCCGACTCGAACAACAGCGTGAAGGTACTGGTCAGCGCCAGCCAGAAGTCAGACTGCGCTTCCGGTTCGCAACTCGCAATGAAGGTTGACGACCTGCAGGAAATGCACAATCACTTCCGCGAGCAGCTGGATTCGGGCCTCAAGACGCTGGCGGACAATCAAGGCAAGAACGGCTTGCCGAAAGCGCCGGACACCAAGACTGTCGCAAATCCCGACGGCCAGGTGAAGCCGGATACCTCGGTGAAAGACGAGCTGGCGGCACAGCAATCGGATGCCGACAAGGCGCAAGCCGACGTGCAGCAGGATACATCGTCGTCCGGCAGCACCGACTAGCTGGGGTCTCGACGGCAACGTCGCAAGACCAACATGGTAATGCTGTGAACGAGAAATCGGCCTGGAAGCGTTGGCGGTGAACGCCGCTGACGCTTCCGGTCCCGCGCAGGAGAAGCGGAGTCGCGGTCTCCGAGCGCGAAATTCCATACCGAACCGCAGGACTTGCCCGGGTGCAAGGAGGAGTTTTTTATGAAGGTGAAATTCCAGATTTGGCTGCAGATTACGGTACTGGCGATGGCGGTTACCTTTCCATGGTTTGGCGCCAAGGCGCAAGGCGGCTCGCTGCAAAGCCAGCTAGAAGCGCAGTACACGCTCACCAAGCCCACCGACGACAAGAGCGACATCGTCACGGCCGGCGCGGTGCTGATTTTGGAAAAAGACAAGTTGATCATGTATCCCACTTCGAACCAGGTGGTGCCGCAAAATACCTACAAGGACGGGAGGCTCTCCGAGGGCGCCTTTGGCGTGCATCACAAGGTGCAGAGCTTTGGCAGCTTCATCGGCCATCCGCTTCCGGACCAGGCGCAAGTGACGCCGCGAACTTTTGTGACCGGTGAAAAATTCTGGGTGACGAGGATCGATGTGGAGAGCGACGGTGTGACTTTCACGCTCTACAGCGATCCTTATAACGATGTTCGCTACGATTCGACGCTCAAATTCTTTTTCCCGCACGGGCAGGTGCCTGCTTCCGACCTGGTGTTGAAGACCGTCGGGGAAGTGCTGAAAGTGGATGCGGACGACGCCAAGAAGGACGACAGCGGGAATCAGCAGGCAGCCGGCGGAGATGCCAACCAGCAGCAGGCGCCCGCAGCGGGTGACGCTAATCAGCAGGCGGCGGCTCCGGCCGATGCACCGGCGGCTCCCGCGGCTCCGCCAGCGACTGTGGAGATAGGACAGACGCCCGATCAAGTGACGGCGATTCTCGGGCAGCCGGATAAGATCATCAACCTGGGACCGAAGCAGATCTATGTGTACAAGGATCTGAAAGTGACTTTTGTGAAGGGCAAGGTTACGGACGCGCAATAGGGGATTCAATCCGTTAAGTTGATCTGAAACTCACACTGAAGCCGGTGTGAAGCTGTCGCACCCTGAAGTTGGGTGTGCGCGCTGGCTTCGGAGTATTCAACGGTAGATATGCAAAAAAAGGGCGGCCAGCGGGCCGCCCTTTTTTGTTTCTTCCGCGCTCCTTGTGCAGGAGGTTAGAAGGTTAGTTTTCCAGTGATCTGCACGATGCGCATATCTTCCGCTGCCGCGGCGAAGGCGCCGTAGGGCGTTGTGGGTGGCGAAACCCCCGCGACGATCTGGCCGAACGCACTGGAAGTGGTTGTGTTAACCGGGTTTTGGAAATTCGTGTGGTTGAGTACGTTGAATGCGTTAGCTCCGACTTGGAAGCCGAGGCGCTCGGTCAAACGGAACGATTTGCGCAGGCTGAAGTCGGTGTTGAAGTAGCCAGGTCCACGGAATGCGTTGCGTCCGACTGAGCCGCCAATGAACGTGGTCGAGGTTGCGAAATCCGCAGTTGTGAAGCAAGGGGCGGCCGCGCAACCTGAGCCAAAGTTTCTGGGAATCGAGACGTTCGGTTGAGCAAGAACCGTCGCGACCGGTGTGCCGTTCAAGGACATATTCTGTCCAGCGATGTTGAACGCGGTCAGGCCGTCAACGATGCTAAAGGGATAGCCGCTGTGCCAGAAAAAGGTCCCGGACACCTGCCATCCACCGATTAACGCGTTGAGCGCACGATGCTCGCTCTTGATCGGCAATTCCCAAACGTAGTTAGCGCTGAGCTGATGCCGCAGGTCGTAATCTGACGGTCCGTAGCTTGCGTTAGGATTCGTCGGATCGGTTTGGGTTAGGATGCTGTCGAATACGCTGTACGGCAGAACGCCTCCATTCGAAACGTTGTCTAGAGCATGGCTGTAGGTGTAGCTGAGTCGCCCCGTAAGCCCACGCCACATGTTCTGTTGAATCGAAGCAGTGATGCCGTTGTAGTTGGAGTAACCATTGTTCGTAAACTGCTCGACGGTTGCCACCCGGGCGTCAGGAGCCGTCGCGGGCAGGTCGCCAAACCCGAAGGCGTTGAGATAGGGATTGGCCAAAATCAGATCGTAGCCTCGATTTCCGACGTAGTTAATGGAACCCACTGTCCTGGGACCAAAGGTGTGCTGAATTTCAAAGTTCCACTCGACATACTTCGGGTTCAGGAGTTTGCTAGCGGAGTCGTACAACGACGGCAGGGCTGGCGACCCCGCTGGAGTCAGGCAGGCGGCCGGAGAACTGGCTGTGTAGCTCGCCAAGTTGCCACCGGTGTTGTAAGTGTTCTGGAACGCCGCGTTGCACTGTCCGATGATGTTGGCACCACTACCCGCTTCGCTCGGATCTACAGAGCCGGTGTTGATCGCGAAACTGGTCACTTGCGGGAAGTTAACGGTGAAGTTATCCAGCAGAGTTCCTGGATAGAGGTCAGTAAAGAGACCGACGCCTCCCCTCAGAACGGTGTTTTGTCCGAAGGGACTCCATGCAAATCCTGCGCGAGGCTCGAATACGACCTTTTCAACTCCGGGCAGGATACTCTTGCGACCGGTGACGAAGGATTGGTTGTAGGGAGTTGTAGGATCGTGATCCAGCTGGTTGAAGGGTTCGGCCGCGAGCGTTCCGCAGTTCGATTGACACGCCCCGCCGGAATTACGGTCTGCGCGCAAAGCCAGCGTAAACTTCAGCCTCGAATTGACGCGGAATTCGTCTTGGAAGTACAGACCAAAACTGTAAATCGCGAGGGGTTGGCGTCCGGTTAATGAGAAGTTCTGGAAGACATTTTGATCGATGGCGTCGTTGGCGAAACCCGCGAGCGACGTCGTCACGGCAGGATAGTTGAGCTCGGAAGCGCGATAATCGCTGACGTCGTCGCGGCGGAAGTTGATGCCCATCTTAAAATTGTGATTTCCGCGAGTAACCGAGACGTCGTCAACCAGCTGCCATTGCTCGACGTTGCGCCCTTGCGGAAAAAAGAAGCCAAATGGATACTCGCCGCCGGTTGGACCCAGGCAAGACAAACTGGTGTCCGAAGGGCAGAGGATCTCTGGGAATACACCCAAGGCCGCCGATTGGTTCACGCTCTGGAAAATCGCGGAATACCACAGGTCGGAGAAAATGAAGCTGTTCACCACATTCGGGCTGAACACGTGCGTGTAGTTTAGCTGGCCTTCATCTTGCGGCTGACGGCTGATCGCGTTGAAGGCGGGATTGATCGGATCGGCATAAGTCGGCTGAACTCCGCGATCGAACTTCACGCGGCCGAAAATCTTATCGTTCTCGCCAAGGTTGTAATCCACGCGTCCCACCAGGAGCCATTCTCTGTTGCCGCTAGCCCCTGAAGTGAAGAAACTCTGCAAGCACTCGCCGCCTGCTATACCCGGGAGACCGGGGCAGCTCGCTGCAACGGGTGTCGCGTTACCAATGCCGGGCGTGGCGTCGTAGAGGCTAAAAAGGTTCTGATAGAAATTCGTCGCCGTCGGATGGTTCGCCGCGATATTCGTGGTGACGTAATTTTCGAACGCCGGCGTCGGGACGAACACCTGAGAGCTGGTTCCAAAGATATAGCGGATTCCTTCCGTGTCCATGAAGAAGAAAAGCTTGTCCTTCTTAATGGGTCCGCCGAAGTTGGCCTGCCATTGATTATTGTTTTGGAAGGGTCGGGGTTCTCCGCTTGATTTCAGGAAATAATCGTTGGCGTCCAACGCCTTGCCGGTCCAGTAATATACTGCGTCCCCATGGTACTGGTTCCCTCCCGACTTGGTCGAGTAGTCGATCTGAGCGCCGGCCTGGCGTCCGTACTGACCGGTGTAACCGTTGCTGACCACGGCCACTTCCTGAACGTCGTTGGTGCCCAGCAGAAGGTTGCTGGCTCCGGAATTGTTTAGGTTCAAGAACGGGTCGTTATAGTCGTTACCGTTGATGGTGAAGAGGTTGGCTGTGCCCGGCAACCCGAAAGCGCTGAAATTGCCGTAGCCATTTCCGCTAGATGTGTTTGATCCGACGCCCGGAGCAGTCAACGCGACGTTCGTCAGATCATTTCCCGGGTTCGGAAGATTCTCCACCTGCCGCGTTTCGAAGGTCGTCGCTATGTTAGCGTTCTCGGTTTGCAACAGCGCGCCTTGCTCTGTAACTGTGACCGTTTCGGTCGTGGCACCCACTTGGAGTTGAAGATTTGCGACCGCCATTTGCCCGAGGAGTACTTCCACGGGCTGCGAGACCTGCTTGAATCCTTCGTGAGATATGGAAACCGTGTAATTGCCTGGTTTTAAGAGGGTGAACTGATATGTACCAGCTGCGGTTGTTGTTGCCGTAAGTGTCGCGCCGGTGTCGGCGTTTTTCAGAGTGACGGTGGCGCCGGCGATGACCGCGCCGGACGCGTCGGTCACCGTGCCGCCAAGACCGCCTGTAACGATGCTTTGCGCCCCGGCGGTAAATGGCAGCAAAAGCAGTAAGGCCGCGAAGAGCGCGGCGAGCCCCGTAAGCTCCTTCGATTTCATCTTCTTATCTCCCTGTTACGCATTAGTTTGAAACTGCAATATTCGTGTGACTGAATCCGCAGACAACAATCCCTCGAGGTGCATTCGACCCACTCCCCGCACGCGACAATGCAAAGGCTGTACCATTCCTGGAGCCATTTATCGCTCTGAAAATAGAGGGTTTATTTCAGAAACTGCGAGCAGAGATGCAGGTGTTATCCGAGTTTTTGAACGTCGCCGAAATCGCATATATGTTCACTCGGATAGGTCCTCACGCGCCCGTGCGTCCGCGGACAAAAGGCTCCCATGGAACGCTCGTTTCTCATTACCGAACGAAACAAACAGTCGCTTTCGCACATATACGAAAATACAGATTTACATTATTAAATATTACAAATGGGATTATATTGCTAACACCAATATTGGTAAGGCTCGCATGCCATTGATTGTGAATGATTTATTTTATTTTTCACTTGGCCATTAACGTGCCAACTGCTCAACCTCCGGTGCCAAGCCCAACCAAACTAAAAGGAGGCGGTATGAATTGGAAGCGCATTTTAGTGGTCGCATTCGCAGTCGTAATTGCGATGTCGATTGGAGCGACCCGGCTTGGTGCCCAGGCTACGGTTGGAACCGGCAGCATTGAAGGTGTAATCACGGATCAGACGGGCGCGGTGATTCCCAGCGCCAAGGTGACGATCACAAACCGCGACACGGGCCGAACGATTGATCTGTTATCGACTTCTTCCGGAACGTTTAACATTGGCTCTTTGATTCCGGGCAATTATGTCGTTCGAGTCGAGGAGGCGCGCTTCAAGACCTCGGAGACGACGGTGGTGGTTCAGGTGGGCGCGATTGCGACTGTCAGCCCGAAGCTAGAGGTTGGAGCGTCAACCGCGATTGTGGAAGTAACAGGCGAGGCGGTTGCCGTCAACACCGAGCAGGCACAAGTGGCAGGCGTGCTGAACTCAGAGCAGATCGAGAACTTGCCGGTGAACGGCCGAAACTTTCTGGACCTCGCGCAACTCGAACCCGGCGTGCAGATTCAGGACGGAGGCACGTTTGACCCGACCAAGACTGGTTATTCGTCCGTGTCGTTTGGAGGCAGATTCGGACGAACGGCGCGAATTGAAGTGGATGGTTTGGACGTCAGCGACGAGACGGTGGGCACGACAACCACGAACGTTCCGGCTAGTGCGATCCAGGAATTTCAGCTCGCGCAGTCGAGTCTGGACCTCTCCAACGAACTAACGTCGTCTGGAGCGGTGAACGTAACGACGAAGTCCGGAACGAATAGCATACATGGCGGCGCCTTTGGTCTTTTCCGCGATAGTTCGATGGCGGCGGAGCTACCAGGTGCCGCAACATTTCAGCGGAGCCAGTACGGCGGAGACGTGGGCGGACCGATCATTAAGGATAAGCTGTTTTTCTTCGTGGATGGTGAGCGAACGCTGCAGCACGCCGGAGCTGGCGTGCCGGTTGCATCGCCGTTCGACGAGTACACGGGGAACTTCCAATCCCCGTTCTTGGAAGACGACGTGGTCACAAAAGTCGACTGGCAGGCAACGAAGAATTTGCATCTGTTCTATCGTTTCGACTATTTCAAGAACTATCTCGTGCCCTCGTTCGGCGCTGCTTCGTATTCGTTCTTCTCGAACAGTGACCGCACACGGACCCACGTTGGTGGAGCGGATTGGACCAACGGATCGTTTACTCACAGCGTCCGCGTGGAGTACCTGAAGTTCAGAAACAATATTGGAGACGCTGTCCGCGGCAGCGGCGCCCCGTTCTCGGATTTGCCGGTCAGCCTCGAATTCGATACGGCCGGACTGATTACCGGTCCGAGCCCCGACGCCCCACAGGCGACGCCGCAGAGCGACCGTCAGTTCAAGTATGACGGCAGCAAAACCTGGGGTTCGCACGTCCTTCGCTACGGTATCAGCATCAACCACATTCAGGGCGGCGGGTTCGCCAGCTTCTTCGGCTACTCTCCCCTGGTGGTGGATGCCCAGATCACGAGTGCGGGCTACAATTCCTTCACGGGACTTACGAACGTAACCTGCCCGAACGGGCAGAACGGCATGAACTGCCCCTTGAACTATCAACCTGATGAGGTGATCGTCGGAAACGGACTCGGAGCTTCCACTGAGAAGCCAGCCTTCGGATTTCCTTCTGGCGGCTTGGGTCCGGATAACCGTCTCGGCATTTACCTCGGAGACAGCTGGAAGATTCGACCGAACCTGACGGTCACGTACGGTGTGCGCTACTCGCGGGACACCGGCCGAACCGACAGCGATTTGGCCGCAATTCCAGAATTGAATGCTGTGCTTCCGGGATACGGAGATCGCGTGAACCAGCCGAGCCACAATTTTGGTCCCCAGATTGGCGTAGCCTGGGATCCGAGGAGCGATGGCAAGACGGTAATCCGCGCCGGCGTCGGCATCTACTACGAGAACGGGATCTTCAATAACGTTCTGTTCGATCGTCCGCCGCGGCTTGCTACGGGCAGCTTCCTGCAATACACGACGGCCTGCTATTTCGGGCAAGCCACGCCCGTGTCGTTCGCGGACGGATCTGTGCAGTCGATTCCCGGTGGCGACGCAACCTGTTCGGCGGCGATTGGCGCTCCCGACCCTGCGAATCCGGCAGAGACCGTGGCGCAAGGAATCGCCGACTTTCAGTCGTCCTTCCAGGCGGCCGCTGCTGCAAATCCGGGTGCCGCAAACAACAACTACGTGGGCAGCGAAATCGCGAACGGCGTGCCGCTGTCGGCGTTGTTCTATCCAAAGTACCAAACTCCTCGCTCGACGCAGATTAATATCGGCTTCCAGCACGAACTGCATCCCGGGACCGTGGTCAGCGTGGACTATTTGCGCAACATTGCAACGCATTACCTGCTGCAGATCGATGCGAACCACACCGGTGACGCGGCATACCTAAACCAGCCCGCGGCCACCAATGCGATCAATACAACCAATGCCAGCTTCGGCTGTGGCGCCGGGATCCCTGGTATCAACTGCGCGATTGGAATGGGCGCTTCGATCGCTGACTACGCCGGGAATGGATTGGATTCTCCTGGCGACATCGGCGTAGGACAGTGTAGTAACGTGCCAAACGGCATCGGGGTGCCCTGCGCCTTCGGTGGCATCAACCCGAATATCGGAGCGGCTCCGTTTCTGTTCCCGGATGGACGTTCGGTCTATAACGCTCTGGATGTCGAGCTGAAATCCAATGTCCGGAACCCATGGCGAGGCGTGAAATACTTGAACTTCACGGCTTCGTATACGTTCTCGCGTTTCGTGAACAGCGGTTCTGCAACTTCGGCAACTGGTCCTTCCGGTGGCGACCAGGACTTCATCAACTCCGCGGTGGATAACCGGAACCCGTTGGCTTATGCGGGCCCAGGGGCTCTTGATCGCACTCACCAATTGAATTTGGGTGGTTATGCCGATCTGCCGGGCGGTTTCCGACTTGGGCTGATCTCGCATATCTGGTCGCCACTAGCGTCAACGGCGACGCTTGCGTCAAACGCCGGCCTGGGATCGATTTTCCAGACCGACTTTACAGGAGACGGCAGTGTCAACGACCTGTTGCCGAAGAACTATGATCCGGCAACCGGCGACTTCACGCTCTACAAGGTTGGATCCTTCGGGCGCAACCTTTCGACGGGCGGGCTTTCCAACGCGATTGCGAACTACAACAACACTATCGCTGGGCAGGCAATTACTCCGGCAGGGCAGTCGCTCGTCAACGCCGGTCTTATCACGCCAGCCCAGTTGATCGCTTTGGGAGCTACACCGCCGAGCATCATGGCACCACCCTCCAATGAGGTTGGTCTCGACTGGCTGCGTGCTTTCGATGTTCAGGTTGGATGGGTCGGACATTTCTTCCAAGAACGGCTGACCGTCGAACCAAGCGTGGGTATTTTCAACGTGTTCAACTTCGTGAACTACGACGGAGCGGGGTTCACGTTGAACGGCGCTTTGAGCGGCAGTCCCGGTTCGATCAACGGCACGACACCGGCTACACGAACAAACCGGATTGGCGCTGGGTCGGGCGTATTCGCACAGGGTGCCCCGCGGGTCGTCGAGTTCGGTCTGAAGTTCAGCTTCTAACCGAAAACTAAACCTTATAACAAGAAAAGCCACCGGTCTTCGAGCCGGTGGCTTTCTTTTTTTGGCCCCGGCAGTGTCGAGACCGGATGCTCCGTTGGGTATTTTCCGGAGGGGCGAACGGCGACAGGCAGTGACTTTTCGTTGACGGGCACTCGCGGATGCGGGGTTCCTACGGATATACGCATATACGGTTTGACATATGTAAAATGGTATGAAATTGAATGTCCTTTTTTTTGTAGGCTTCCTATGTAGCTGAATACGAATCACTTATTTTTTCTTTTGCATGGGCACAAACGTGCCGTGTGGTCAGCAGCCAAGAAGCTCCACCTTTCCGGTGCAAGCGTACACGTAGGAAATTTGCTGGGATTCTCGTTCTTAGGAGGGTGTATGAATTGGAAGCGCTTTGTTGTAGTGGCATTCGCGCTCCTGGTAGCCATGTCGCTTGGTTCGACGAGGCTCGCAGCGCAGACGCAGAGCACGGGCGACGTGACGGGTGTGGTAACCGACCCAAGCGGCGCGACGATTCCGGACGCGAAAGTTGAATTGAAGGACAACGCCAAGGGCAGCATCCAAGATTCCAAGACGGACAAGAACGGTTCATATCGTTTCTACCTTTTGCCTCCCGGATCGTATACCGTAACGGTTACGGCAACAGGTTTTGCATCGCAGAGCCGCACCGCTGACATCGCTGTCGGCCAGATTGCGACTCTGGGTTTCACGCTCTCGGTCGGAGCATCGTCCACAACTGTGACGGTCACTGAGGCTGCGCCGCTGTTGCAGGCCGATAGCGGCAATGTCGCGGCGACTCTAGGCCAGCAGCAGATTTCGCAGGTCCCCAATCCGGGTAATGACATGAGCTATATTGCGCAACTCTCACCCGGCGCGGTGATGAACACAGGAATGGGTTACGGTAACTTCTCGAGCTACGGGACTCCAGGTACCTCGAACTTGTTCACTCTGGATGGAATGGACGACAACGATCCCTTCCTGAACCTCAACAATTCGGGCGCGACTAACCTGTTGCTAGGAGCGAACGAAGTCCAGGAAGCCACCGTTGTGAATGGTGCATACACGGGCGAGTACGGAACTCTGGCTGGTGCGAGCGTTAACTACGTCACCAAATCAGGTGGTAACGAGTTTCATGGGAACGCAGTTTACTTCTGGAATGGCAGCTCGCTGAATGCCAACGATTGGTTCAACGTCGCTACTGGCACGGCTAAGTCGTTCGATAACGCAAATCAGTGGGCAGCATCGATTGGTGGACCAATCAAGCGCGACAAGCTCTTCTTCTTCGTGAATACGGAAGGACTACGCGTCATTCTGCCCTCGAGCGTTCGCACCCTCATCCCGACTACCGGTTATGAAAACCAGGTGCTGGCGGACTTGGCAACCCAAGGGCTAACCGCGTCAATTCCGTTCTATCAGAAGGCCTTCGGTTTGTATAACACCGCGCCTGGCTCGGCGAACGCAGTTCCGTACGACAATGGAGCGCCCGGCAGCGCGACTGAGCCTTGCCTTGGAGAATTGACCACGATTCCGACGGGAGGATGCATTCTGCAATTCCGCTCGACGAATCCGAATTTCACGCACGAATGGCTTTTGTCTGGCCGTGCGGACTGGAACATTGGCTCAAATGATAAGGCATTCCTGCGCGTGGGGTATGACCACGGTGTGCAGGCGACGTTTACGGACACCATCAACCCGGTCTTTAATGGCGTTAGCGATCAGCCTCAGTGGCAGGGCCAGTTCATGGAGACGCATGTATTCAACTCGACCCTTGTCAACCAGTTTATCTTGTCCGGTGCGTGGTACTCGGCAATTTTCACCAACCCGGATCGCACGGCTGCCTTGGCAGCGTTTCCTACGGCTCTTTATTGGCTTGATGGAGCCTATACGGCGGTGGGGCGCGCCTTGTATGACTGGCCCCAAGGCCGCAATGTGACCCAGTATCAAATCTCTGACGACCTCTCAAAAACTTTGGGAAACCAAACGATTAAGGGCGGAATCAAGTTCCGCCGCAACGATGTGAGTGATTACGATTTCGGTTTCTACACGGCCGGTCGCGAATATTCAGATCTCGCAACTTTCGATGCGGGTCAGGCGGACTTGTTGTACCAGAATTTTGCTAATACCGGACTGAAGCAGCCCATGGCCACGTATTCTTTCGCGGCCTATGGAGAGGACGACTGGAAGGCCCGATCGAATTTGACCCTCACCTTTGCGCTTCGGGCCGAACACTTCTCGAATCCCGTATGCCAGTCGGATTGTTTCGCGCGTCTGACGGGACCATTCGCCGACGTTACCCACGATGTCACTCAGCCATATAACGAGGCCATCAATCCCGGGTTGCACCAGGCGTTGCAGGGCTTGCAGGCGATCGGGTGGTCACCGCGGTTTGGCTTTGCGTGGCAGCCATTTGGAACCCAGCACAACTTCGTTGTTCGTGGGGGCGTCGGAATATTCTACGATCAGTTCCCGGCGCAGGTGGTGGATAACTTCTCCCAAAATCCCCCACTGTACAACTCTTTCTTCCCGGCTTGTTTCCAGGCGTTGTGCGGCGTCGGCCCGAGCAGCCCACAAGCGTTCCTTTCGCCGGACGAGACAAGCGGCCCGAATGCTTTTTCAATCCTTTCCAACTCCAATTCACAATTCCTAAGTGGGTTTAATAGTGGAGCTACCCTCGGCAGTTTGCAGGCGGCAAATCCGTTGTTCTCTCCACCGAGTATTTTCACGGCAAACAAGGAAACGAAGATTCCTCAGTATCAGAAGTGGAGTTTGGAACTCCAGAAGGGTTTCGGCGCGGACACCGTGGTCCAGGTTGGGTACTATGGCAACCACGGCATTCACGAGCTGATTGAGGACGGAGGCGTGAACGCATTCTCGTCGGCTGCGTTCCCCGTCTCGCTGCCTACGTCAGCGGCGGATGCACGCTTCAGCACAGTGACGTTCGCGGATACCCACGCCGTCTCGAACTACAATGGCGTGACCGGCACATTTACGCATCGAATCCACGGATGGGGTTCGGGCATAATCTCGGCAAGCTACACGTACAGCCACGGGTTCGACGAAGTGTCGAACGGCGGCTTGTTACCGTTTGTGGACAATTCCAATGTAAGCCCACTGACACCGCAAATTCCGGGTGACTACCGAAACAACTATGGGTCAACCGACTATGACGTTCGGCATTATTTCAGTGCGAACTATGTCTGGCAGGTGCCGATCCGTAGGATGTTGGGTGGGCACGGCTGGGCACCGCTCGTAGAGGGGTGGCAGCTTTCGGGCGCTATCTTTGCGCGAAGCGGCCTGCCCTACACCGTGGTTGACACATCGTTGACGGGCACTAACAACTATAACAACACCTTCTATGGCACCTTCGACGGTTCGGCGGTTCCAGGGTGCGGGTCGAGTGCGGCTCAGCTGGGTGCCATCGGGACCGGTACTCCGTGCCTCAGCGCTTCGCAGTTCTCTGAGAACGACTTCGCACCGTACGGTGCCAGGAACAGGTTCCGTGGTCCCGGCTATACCGACGTGGACTTTTCAGTGATTAAGAACACGAAGATTCCACACTGGGAACGCGGGTCGCTGGGACTTGGCGCGCAGTTCTTCAACCTATTCAACCATCCGAACTTCGATCAGCCGGTTAACGATCTCTCCAATTCGTCGTTCGGACAGATCATTTCGACCATCTCCACACCGACTAGCATTTTGGGTGCATTCTTGGGTGGCGATGCTTCACCTAGAATCATTCAGTTGAAGGCTTCGCTCACGTTTTAAGGGTTGGGCGAGCTCATTTCGAACAGAAAAGACGCCTCGAGAAATCGGGGCGTTTTTTTTGGGGGGGGGACAGACCAATAAGCGACGGGTTGTGGCTTGCAGGGTTTTGTAGGCCTCCGCAGGCAAACCGTTTCGGAAGCGGGCGAGTGAGCTGCGAAATTGATGGGAGAGCGTGCAATGAAAAAAGCGTTCACGTGCAGTTTGGCGATCCTCGTAATTGCCGTGCTCGCATGGGCAGGCGGGGAGCCGTGGAAGACGAAACGTTACCAGCAATGGAATGACGAAGATATCCAGAAGGTGTTCACGGACTCGCCGTGGTCACGGAAAGTTACGGTGGAAGGCACATGGAAACCTGTCCAGGGAGTTAACTCCGCCAGCGGCAGCATAAACGCCGGCGGTAGCGGCGGAGCAAAAGGCATGGGTGGCAGTTCAACCGTATTGCCAGCTGAGGCTGACGTAAACGCCGGGACACGCGGTCCGAGTGTGCCGTTCGATGTCTACTGGATGTCTTCAGAAACAATGCGCGCTGCGCTCGCACGCCGCGCTGTGCTTCACGCTGGAAAAGATGAAGCCAGCATCGAGAAATATGTTGAAACGCCGGCGGAAGAGTATCAGGTAGTAGTGCAAGGCCCGGACATGGCGCCGTTTTATCACAACGAAGAGAAATTCTTCGAGGCCAACTCGGCGCTCGAAGTGAAAAAGACCAAGCAGAAATTCTCACCGAGCCATGTGGTCTACAATCGCGACGACAAGGGCGCCATCACGTCCGCAGTTTTCTTTTTTCCTAAAAAACTGAACGGTCAAGACACAATCAGCGCGAGCGACAAGAGTGTCGAATTCACCTGCAAGCTGGGAAATTCCACGTTGCACGCTGTCTTTGAGCCCACAAAAATGGTTAACCAAAAAGGCTCAGATCTATAGTCACGGGAAGCGGCAAAGCCTTACGCGACGATCGCTGCGTTGGGGAACGCCTTTCAGACGATTTACGCTTAGATTGGTAGTTATCTTCGATCCAGAGCTTGAAGCGAGTCGCTGAATGGTGGAAGGGCAACGCCGCGCTCGGTGATTATGGCTTTGATGTAGCGGGCTGGCGTTACGTCGAAGGCTGGGTGCGCGGCTGTGACATTCGGAGCTAGGCGAATGCCGGATAGGTGCGTGACTTCGTGCTGCGAGCGCTCTTCGATCGGGATTTGGTCGCCTGATTTCAGCGTGAGATCGAGCGTCGAGATCGGGGCGGCGACGTAGAACGGGACGTTATTTTCTTTTGCTAGTACGGCCATGCCGTACGTGCCGATTTTGTTCGCGGTGTCGCCATTGGCGGCGATGCGGTCGGCGCCCACCACCACGGCTCCCACGGCGCCGGTCCGCAGGAAATGTCCGACCATGTTATCTGTGATCAACGTAAGCGGAATGCCGTCCTGGTGCAGTTCCCACGCGGTGAGGCGCGCGCCCTGCAGGAATGGGCGTGTTTCGGGCACGAGCACTTCGATTTTGTGGCCCGTTTCAATGGCCACGCGAATTACGCCTAGAGCTGTGCCGATTCCGCCGGTGGCGAGCGCGCCGGCGTTGCATTGCGTCATCACGCGACCCGATTGAGGCATTAATTCCGCGCCGAATTTTCCGATGCGGCGATCGCCCGCGCGACGCTCCTCGTGCACCAGCTGAGCCTCTGCAATCAACGCGGCACGAATATTTTCGAGGTTCGCGGCGCCATTGCCCGCAGCTGCGGCGGCAGACACGAGACCTTCGAAGCGACGCTGAAATCTTTCAATCGCCCAGAAAAGATCCACGGCCGTGGGCCGCGTTTCCGCCAGCGACTTGCAAATCACGGGAAATTCCTCGCGCAGTTCTTCCAGTGATTTCGCCTTTGAATGCTGCACGCCCAACGCCACACCCATCGCGGCCGCCACTCCGATGGCCGGAGCACCGCGAATCACCATGCTCTTGATGGCATTCGCCACTTCGCGGTAGTCGGTGTAGGTGTGATGCACTACTTCGCCCGGCAACTTTAGCTGGTCGAGCATCACCACGCCCTCGGGCGTCCATTCGATCGGGTCGGTTATGCGCAACGCGATACTCTCCGTTACAGACTGCTTCGTGAGGCGCCGTCCAAATATCTATTCTAACTGAAAAACGCGGTGGCGAGTGATAAGTGGCTAGCGGCGGGAACCGAAGAGCACACGGTCACGCTGCGGCTTGCTCCGAACACGCGTGCTCCGCGTGCTTCGACGGCTACGAAGCTCCTGGAAAGTGGCGGAAACCGTGAGACCCTACAGCCATCGCCAGAAATAGAAACGAATTATAGCTCACATGCATCAGGTAGCTCGCGACAACCGTCCGCGTAGCCGCGCGTGCGTAGGTAAAGACGATGCCGACCACCACCAGCAGAGCGATCTGTCCCCAGCCGCCCCACAATTGCGATGCGTGCAGCAGCCCGAAAATGGTGCCGGTGAAGAGCACGCCTCCGGTGACTCCAAAACTGCGCGCCGCCACCGGATAAATGTAGCCGCGAAAAATCGTTTCCTCGAGCACTGGCGCAACCAGCACGCCGAGTAACATCAACAGCAGCGCGCTCGCGCGATCCTGGAAAAAATGTTCGATGGGTAGCTGGGTTTTCGTGTGAAGCGCAGAAGAGCCGAGCGAGACCAGAACCGCCAGCAGGGATCCGCCGAGCGCGAAACCGAGATGCGCGACAAAGCGCGGTGTCTTTTCCGTGTCTAAAGGACGCCAGCCGATCGTCCGCCAGAACGGCAAGCCGAAACGCAAGCGCATTTGTGCGCCCAGATAAATCAGCAGCGCAACGGACAAGAGCGCTTGATTGATGATGAGCACGAGATTCTCGTCGCTTATCGAAGCCTGCAATTGATGGAAGCTGACGCCAGAAAACGCGAAGCCCATCACGATAATTATGCTGAGCACAATGGTGGCGGCGAAGGCAACCACCACGAGCAACAGCAAATCCAGCCAGCCCCACGGCACGCGGAGATCGTCCGGCAACGCGGGATCGAAAGTTTTCGGGCGCATCGAAGGCAGGAGGGGCTGCGCCTCGGGGCTCGCCACTGGTGGCTCCGTTGCATCGGAAGAGCTGGCCATCGACAGCGATTCCGGATGCGCGTTCGCAGCGCCCTCGGAATCTTGTTGCAGTTGCTTGTCGTCGTCTAGATGCATTGCTTCGAGGAAGTCCTAAAATACGGCTGCCTAGCTCGCACGCTTATTGCTCGTGCCATTTCCGTTCGCGCCATTCACATTGAGCGCTCGCGCCAAAATTTGCCCGGTGTAAGATTTTTTCACGCGCGCGACTTGCTCCGGCGTGCCTTGCGCCACGATGCGCCCGCCTTCCTCGCCGCCTTCCGGCCCCAGGTCAATAATCCAATCGGCTTGTTTGATCACGTCCAGATTGTGCTCGATGATGAGGACAGTATTGCCGAGCGTGGCCAAGCGGTTCAGGACATCGAGAAGCTTTTTGACGTCGTCAAAATGCAGGCCGGTCGTGGGCTCGTCCAAAATATACAGCGTGCGCCCGGTCTGGCGCTTGGAGAGTTCGCGAGCCAGCTTGGTGCGCTGCGCTTCGCCGCCTGAAATCGTGGTGGCGGATTGCCCCAGCTGCACGTAGCCGAGGCCCACGTCCACCAGCGTTTGCAGCTTGATTTGGATCGCCGGAATATTCTCGAGCACTTTCAGCGCTTCTTCGATCGGCAGATCCAGAAGATCGGAA
The DNA here is from genome assembly GCA_049287725.1 of Candidatus Acidiferrales bacterium. Taxonomy (GTDB): domain Bacteria; phylum Acidobacteriota; class Terriglobia; order Acidiferrales; family UBA7541; genus Palsa-295. Next base: position 160,925 of record JBAQGJ010000065.1, read on the forward strand.
ATCGAAAGGCCCTTGTAACGCACGGCCAGAGTTTCGGCGTTGTAGCGCTTGCCGCGGCACACTTCGCAGGTGACATAGACATCTGGCAAGAAATTCATTTCGATGCGGCGCTGCCCGTCACCCTGGCAGGCTTCGCAGCGTCCGCCTTTCACGTTGAAGCTGAAGCGCCCTGGACGATAGCCGCGTTCGCGCGATTCGGGAAGCATTGCGTAAAGTTCGCGGATCGGCGCGAAGACGCCCGTATAGGTGGCCGGATTCGAACGCGGCGTGCGGCCGATGGGCGCCTGGTCAATCTGCACGACCTTATCAATGTGCTCGATTCCCGTGATGGCGCGGTGCGCGCCGGGCTTTTCCATCGAGCGGTAGAGTTTCGCGGCCAGTGCGCGATAGAGAATGTCGTTCACCAAAGTGGATTTTCCGGAGCCGGAGACGCCGGTGACCACGGTCATCAGGCCGAGCGGAATTGTGACATCAATATTCTTCAGGTTGTGACCGTGCGCGCCAAGAATCGCGATGGATTTTCCGTTGGGGCTGCGGCGCGTTTCGGGTACCGCGATTTTCATCTGGCCGGAAAGATATTTTCCGGTGAGCGATGCGGGATTCGCGGCGATGTCGTCCGGCGAGCCGGCCGCAACGAGATAGCCACCGGCTTTTCCCGCGCCGGGACCGAGGTCCACCACGTAATTCGCGCGGCGAATCGTTTCTTCGTCATGCTCGACGACCAGCACTGTGTTTCCGAGGTCGCGTAATGTTTCAAGGGTGCTCAGCAGCCGGCCATTGTCACGCGCATGTAGGCCGATGGACGGCTCGTCCAGCACGTAGAGCACGCCGCGCAGCCGCGAACCGATCTGGGTGGCCAGGCGGATGCGCTGCGCTTCGCCGCCGGAGAGCGTCGCGGCGGAGCGATTCAAAGTTAGGTAACCAAGACCGACGTTGAGCAAAAAATCGAGGCGCTCGGCGATTTCGTTCAGCGGGCGCCCGGCGATTTTGATCTGCCGCACGGTGAGCTTCGTCCGGATTTTGTCTACGGCAGCGCGCGCCTGCGTGAGTGGCAATTCGGTGAAATCGGCGATCGAAAGTCCGGCAATTTTTACGGCGAGGCTCTCAGGGCGCAGGCGGCGTTCGTTGCACGCAGTGCATGGCACCGGAGACATGTACTGCGTGAGCCATTCGCGGTAATTGTCCGATTTCGATTCTTCCAGATTGCTTTCGAGATGCGCTAAGAGTCCTTGGAAAGTCAGTTCTTTGCTGTTTTTGCCATTGGCGGGATTTCCGTGGAGGATCAGGTTCTGGGTTTTGCGCGACAGTTTTTCAAATGGCGTATCCAAGTCAAATCCGTACGCGGCGGCCGCAATCCGCATGGTGCGCTGCAAATATGCCGAACCGGAGCCGGGGCCCAAGCCTCCTTCGAAAAGAGGCTTGGTCCAATCCACGATCACTTTGGACGGATCGAAATCGTATTTCGAGCCGAGGCCGTGGCACTCGGGACAGGCTCCGTACGGCGAATTGAAACTGAACGACCGCGGCTCAAGCTGCGGGACGGAAATGCCGCAATCCGGGCACGCCAGTTTTTCGGAGTAGACATGTTCATCGCCGCCGACGACGGCGATGGTGACCAACCCGCCGGTGAGCTTGAGCGCGCTTTCCACGGATTGTTCGAGGCGCTGCGCGATGCCATTTTTCAGCAGCAGGCGATCGATGACGATTTCGATGGTGTGATTCTTGCGCCGGTCGAGCGGGATCGGCTCATCGAGATTCACGAGGTCGCCATCCACGCGGGCGCGCACGTAACCGGCCTTCGCAAATTTCTCGAGTTCCTTTTTGTATTCGCCCTTGCGGCCGCGCACTACTGGCGCAAGGACCATGATGCGGTCGTCCGGCTTCAGCGCCAGCACGGACTGCACAATCTGTTCAGTGGATTGCCGCGTGATGGGTTTGCCGCAATTCGGGCAGTGCGGGGAACCGATCGCGCTGTAAACCACGCGCAGATAGTCGTAAATCTCTGTGATGGTGCCGACGGTCGAACGGGGCGAGCGCGTCGTCGTTTTTTGTTCGATCGCGATCGATGGCGAAAGTCCTTCGACGGAGTCAACCTCTGGCCGCTCCATCTGATCAAGAAACTGCCGCGCGTAGGCGGAAAGAGATTCCACGTACCGGCGCTGGCCTTCGGCGTACAGCGTGTCGAACGCGAGCGAGGATTTGCCGGAACCTGAAAGCCCGGTAATCACCGCGAGGGTATTGCGCGGGATTTCCAGGTGGATATTTTTCAGGTTGTGCTGCCGGGCGCCCCGGACCACAATTTTTTTCAAAGCCATGTTGTGAAGGAACGCTCTCTACAGTGTTTCAGGTATAGCAAGGACGCACGGTGGCGAAAATGCATCCAAGGTAAACTCTCAACATAACAAGTTGTGCTCGGCGGGGTCAAGCAGCGCGAGGGGCGAAATGATACGCATCCGCCCGCGGCCGGCAGGGCACGGAAATTTTACCAGGGGCCTTGGAGTTTTTACGCTCTGCCGAAGAAGAACACCGTGTGTTTTCAACGAGTTGAGTTTGGTTCCCAGCGTGCCACTGGAGCCGCGTCAGAGGGAAGGAAAGCCGAGGATCCCTTTAGGGGATTGAGGGCTGGGCCGGCTTCCTTCCCTCGACCTCTCCGCCGATTTTATTCTTTTCCTACGACCCCTTCTCGGCGGAGGTGTGTTCCGCGAGTTTCGCCGCCTGTTCGTAGGATTCCCGACATTAATTTTCGCCCCGGTTTGTAGTCGCCTCCGCCTGGATAATCTCTGCTCGACATTCCAGAAGCCGCTAGACCTTTCGGTAATTCCGTCGCAAGTTCGTGCCCGCTGAAACTCCCGATCCGCCGCACAGCGCAGTTTTTGCACAGGCGAAAATCCACCGAAAGCATGATAAGGCATTGATTTCATTGCATCTATTTTCATTGACAAATTATAGCAAATAGCGATACGGTGTTAGCAGATTGCAATATGACACTGGGAGAAAAAATCCGGCACCTGCGACTCGTCGAGGGCAACCTCCGCGGCATCGGCCGGCCGTTGACCCAAGCAGAAGTGGTGCGAGAGATGAAACGCGAGCTGCGCAAGACCATCAGCCAATCGTATTTGTCGCAGATCGAAAGTGGCGCGCGGCCGCACATGACGCACAACACGCGCGAATTGCTTGCGCGATTTTTTAAAGTGCATCCGGGATTCTTGATTGACGATGCCGAAGGATTTCAAACCAACCTCGGCTCCGAATTGCGGGTCGAAGACGCCAAGATGGATTCCTGGCTGTACGCGGCAGCGGACAATTTTCCGAGCGATGCAGAACTTGGCCGGTCGCTTCTGGCGATTGCCGATTTTCCGGACACGCGAAAAGCCCTGTTGCTCCTGGGCGAGATTTTGAAAGTTCCCGGTTTGGTGGATCACCTTTACGACGTGCTGCGGAGCGGAACGCACGAGCCCGCAGTGGCTTAAATCTGGCAACGCCAGGGAGGTATGTCCATGACGTTCGCGGATTTTTACGTGATCTGCTTCGTGGTGGGCTTCGCGTTGAGTCTGCTGTCGTTCGTGTTCAGCGGACTGCACTGGCATGTTCCGGTGAAGTGGCATTTTCCGCACGGCATCACGCATCACGTGGGGGCGCTCGGCGCGAAAGGCGCTGTGTGCGCACCGCATGCGGGACATGCGGCGAGTTCGACGTCACATGGCGCGGGCGCCTGGCTGAATCCTCCAGTGTTGTTTGCATTTCTGGCATGGTTCGGCGGCACCGGCTATCTGCTCACCGAGTATTACCGCATTTGGTTTTTGTTGGCGCTGGCCGTGGCCATCTTTGCTGGAGTGCTGGGCGCAGCAATCGTCTCGTGGTTTCTGATCAAGGTTCTATTGCCACACGAAACGGTTTTGCAGGATGCGGACTACGAGCTGGTGGGGACCGTGGCGCGCGTGAATAGCTCGATCCGCGCCGGGGGTACGGGCGAGATCATTTTCTCGCAGGCCGGAGTGCGGCGTTGTGCCGGAGCGCGGCGCGAGGATGGACAGGGCATCGAAAAGGGCCGGGAAGTGGTGATTGCGCGCGTGGAAAAGGGCATCGCGTACGTGGCGCCGTGGGAGGAATGGTCGAAGTAAACGCAGATCGATTGCGACGCCCGGCGAAACACTTGGCGTAAGCGCCAATCACAGACTGCAAAGGCGATATTCGGTGGCGACTGAATTGGAATCGAGCGAAGCAGCTTCAAAAGGAGAACAACCGTGCAAGCAGTGACCGGTGTATGGGTAATTGTGGGGCTCATGGTACTGGTGCTGATTTTCCTGATGGCGATGTTTGCCTCGATGTTTCGCAAAGCGGGACCGCATGAGGCGCTGATCGTCTACGGATTCCGCGGCACACGCATTGTGAAAGGCGGCGGCACCATCATTTTTCCGATGGTGGAAAGCTGCAAGGAGCTATCGCTCGAGCTGATGTCGTTCGACGTGGCTCCTCAGCAGGATCTCTACACGATGCAAGGCGTTGCAGTAACTGTGGAAGCGGTGGCGCAGATCAAAGTGAAGTCCGATCCCGAATCCATACGCACCGCCGCGGAACAATTTCTTACCAAGACGCCGCCGCTACGAGAAGGATTGATCCGCTTGGTGATGGAAGGCCATCTCCGCGGAATCATCGGCCAATTGACGGTGGAGCAGATCGTGAAAGAGCCGGAAATGGTCGGCGACCGGATGCGGGCCACGTGCGCGGACGACATGAACAAGATGGGTCTGGAAGTGATTTCGTTCACGATCAAGGAAGTTCGCGACAAGAACGAGTACATCACCAACATGGGCCGTCCGGACGTCGCGAGAATCCGTCGTGACGCGGACGTCGCCGCAGCCGAGGCCGACCGCGATACGGCAATCAAGCGAGCCGAAGCCACTCGCGCATCTGCCGTAGCGAAAGCGCAGGCCGATCAAGAGCGCGTAGCCGCGGAAACTTCCTCGATGGCCAAGCAAGCGGAAGCGCAGCGCGACCTGGAAGTGAAGAAGGCTGCGTTCCTCGAAGCTACCAAGCGCGCCCAGGCGCAAGCGGACAAAGCGTATGAAATCGAAACGAACAAGATGCAGCAGCAGGTAGTCGTCGAAGCCGTGCGCGTCCAGCAGGTGGAGCGCGAGAACCAGATCAAGGTGCAGGAAGCGGAAATTGAGCGTCACGAGAAGGAGCTGATTTCGACCGTGCTGAAGCAGGCAGAAATCGAACGGCAGCGCATCGAGATGCTCGCGAACGCGGAGAAGTCGAAGAGAATTGCGGAAGCAGAAGGTTTGGCGTCCGCGATTCGCGCGCAAGGCGAGGCGGAAGCGGAGATCGTCCTGAAAAAAGGCGAGGCCGAAGCGAAAGCCATGAACGTGAAGGCCGAAGCTTTTCAGGAATACAACCAGGCGGCGATCGTGGACCGGTTGTTCGCGAATATGCCGGAGATCGTCAAGGCCATCGCGGCGCCGCTGGCGAACGTCGGCAAAGTGACCATCGTCTCGACGGGAAATGGCGATGCCGCCGGCGCGTACAAGCTGACCGGAGACGTAACCAAGATCGCGGCGCAAATTCCCGCGCTCTTCGAAGCGCTTTCGGGCATGCAGATGTCCGAGCTGCTCTCGAAAGTGCGGAATATCGGTGACGCCGCGCCCAAGCCGGCGATCCCTGGAGTGGCGGGTCCGAGCGGCGATGTGCGCTAAGGGTTCAAACGCGGCGCTCGTTCGCAAGGGCGGGCGCCGCGAATGTGTTACCCAGAGTATCTGGAAAGGAGCAAGGCAATGCCATTACTGGAACGCGTGAGCACTTTGATTCGAGCGAACCTTAACGACCTGGTGGATCGCGCCGAGGATCCCGGGAAAATGATCAAGCAAGTGATTCTCGATATGGAGAATCAATACCTGCAAGTGAAAACGCAAGTGGCGATTGCGATCGCCGATTTGCACATGCTGGAGAAAAAGAAGAAGGAAAACGAAGCAGCGAGCGCGGAGTGGCTGCACAAGGCCGAAAAGGCCGTGGATAAACAGCAGGACGACATGGCGCGCCTCGCGCTCGAGCGCTATCACAGCTTCCAGCAGCTCGCTCCTGGCTACGACGAGCAGGTGAACGATCAGCGCACGCAAGTGGAAGGGCTGAAAACAGCGCTGCAGAAGCTGGAACAAAAGCTGATGGAAGCAAAATCCAAAAGAGATATGTTGATCGCGCGTCACCGGCGTTCGCTGGTGGCCAGCCGCGCGAATCGCGCGGAGGCGGCGATGACTGACCCGGCGAAGATTTCGACGTTCGGCCGCATGGAGGAACGAGTGCATCACGCGGAAGCCGTCGCGAGCGCGGAGAAGGAGCTTGCCGGCGAAGACGTGACCGTGCGCTTCGAGCGAATGGAAAAGAATGAAGAGGTCGAGCGGCTTTTGGCGAACCTCAAAGAACGGCGGGCGCTTAATCCGTAGATTGGCTTTTACGACGCGCGACGAAGAGCGTGTGACGAGCCTGCTAATGAGAGAGGGACGCGCTCACGACGCGCCCCAGCTCACTGCAGAACATTAGATCAAGCGGAAACCGCCGCTGCGCGCGCGCTTGCGAGCGACCGCCCCCAGCCGTGCAATCCGTTCGATAGAAAAATGCGTCGCAGGATTTTTCGCGTTCGCGTTTACAATTGGAGCACGGCTGGGGCGTGGTCCAATTGGTAGGACACCTCACTGTTAATGAGGACGGTGTTGGTTCGAGTCCAACCGCCCCAGCCACGTTGCTTTTTCCTAATTCGCGCCGCCCTCCGATATGCTGCGGTGCCCGAGCGAAAAACACTCAGCGAACATTCACGCAGGTTTGAGAGGGGCTAATCCTTGATCGTCGGATAACCCGCGGCGGTCCACTCGCGCCAGCCGCCGTCCATCGAGAGCACATTGCTGTAACCCATTTTTTGCAGGTTTTCGGCAGCTAGCGCGGAGCGGAATCCGCCGCCGCAATAGAGCACGATGGGCGCGCCTTTGTCGGGGATGGTTTTTTCGATGTCGCGTTCGATGATGCCTTTGCCGAGGTGAACGGCGTTGGGGATGTGCCCGCGCGCCCATTCGCTTTCCTCGCGCGTATCCACCAGAATGATGGGCTCGCCGGCGTCGAGTCTTTTCTTGGTGGCGTGGACGTCTTCTTCCTTGATGCGCTTTTTTGCTTCGGCGACTAGCCGCAGAAAACCTTCGGGATGATTTGGCACGATTTCACCTTCACTTGTGACTTACGGCAAAAACATAACACAGAGGACACTGAGAAAGACAGAGAGCACGGCGAGAGTGCAGGAAAAACTGAACCGCAGAGACGCAGAGGACGCAGAGAAAAACCAAAGAGCGAAAGCCGGCGAGACGTCCTTACAACCTGCCCTCGGCGGGCTCTTGGTACGAGCAGGCGCTACGGTGCGGCTCTCATTTCATATCGCGCCAGTTGGAGCCTACTTTGGTTTCGGCCACTATTGGGACGCTGAGTTTATGCACGCCTTCCATTACTTCTTTCACCAGCTTGGTGAGGCGCGGAATTTCCTTTTCGGGACCTTCGAAAAGCAATTCGTCGTGGACCTGCAAAATCATCTGGGATTTGAATTTTTCCTCCGGCAGACGCCGGTCGAGCTCGATCATGGCGAGCTTGATCAGATCGGCCGCGGCGCCTTGCATGGGCGTGTTCATCGCGGTGCGCTCGGCGAAATTGCGCAGGTTGAGCTGCGGCGAATTGATTTCCGGAATCTGGCGAATGCGGCCGAATAAAGTCTTGGTCACGCCGGTCTTGCGCGTCTCGGCAATCTGGCGATCGAGGAATTCCTTCACGCCGCGATAGCGCTCGAAATACTTGGCGATGAATTTCGCGCCTTCCTTCTGGTCAATATCCAGCTGCTGCGCAAGCCCGAACGCCGAGAGGCCATAAATCACGCCGAAATTAATGACTTTTGCAACGCGGCGATGCTCGCGCGTTTGCGCGAAAGGCGCCACGTCGAACACTTCCTGCGCCGTGCGCGAGTGAATGTCTTCTCCGCGGCGGAACGCGTCCATCAGCACCGGGTCCTCGGAAAGATGCGCCAAAATGCGCAGTTCGATCTGCGAGTAATCGGCGGAGAGCAGCAAGCATCCCGGAGACGAGACAAACGCGGCCCGGATTTCGCGGCCGAGCTCCGTGCGTATCGGAATATTCTGCAAATTCGGATTCGAGGAGCTCAGCCGGCCGGTAACGGCGCCGGTCTGCGAGAAACGCGTATGCAAACGCCCCGAAACCGAGTGGATCAGCCGCGGAAGCACGTCGGAATAAGTGGATTTGAGCTTCGACAGCTCGCGATATTCGATGATTTTCTTCGGCAGTTCGTGCAGCAGTGCAAGTTCTTCGAGCACGTCGGCAGCGGTGGAACGTGCCTTGGCGCGGCTCCGGCGCGGAGGTTGCAGGCCCAAGCGATCGAAGAGCACTTCCGCGAGCTGCTGCGGCGAATTGATGTTGAATTCGAATCCGGCAATGCCGCAGATGCTTTCTTCGAGCTTGCCGAGTTCTTCGAGCGTCTTCGTGGAAATGCGTTCGAGCTCGACGGGATCCACACGCACGCCGGCGGCCTCCATCCGTGCCAGAACCGTCGAGAGCGGAAGATCAATTTTCTCGTAGAGATCCAGCAGGCCCTGATTTTCGACTTCGGCACGAAGCATCGGCGCGAGACGCAGCAAGAAATCGGCGTGTTCGCCGGGCGCGCCGGAAAGCGTGCGATTCAAATGCCGCAAGACGACTTCGGCGAATTCGTGATTCGCCGTGGTGGGCCGTAGCAAAAAGGAATACAGCATCGTGGCGTGCCGAATCCCGGCGACCCCACCGCCCGCAGCCGCGCTAGCGCCCGCGGCGCCGGAATCGCCCATGGTCAGCAGTTGAAAAAGTTTGGGATCGTGGACGATCTTCGGACGTTTTGGATCGGCCAGCCAATCTTTCATTGCGGCGAGGCTCTTGTCTTCTACATCATTAGCCGCGATGCGCGCCTGCCCTGGCTTCGTGGAGACTTCGACGGAGAGAACGCGCGTGCCGAAGCCTTCTTCGTCGGAATCCTGCGCATCGAGCGAAAGCCACGCGGCGGCTTCGTGGTCGCGCGGAATTTCTTGCAGGTGTTTCTGCAGCGCCGATGCCGATTCGAGCTGCGCGTAGTCGGTCTTCTGCGTATCGGCAATGGGAGCGAGTTCGCGCAGCAGGGAAGTGAAGCCCAATTCGGCATACAGCTCGCGAAGCGCAGCGGAATCCGGCTCGCCCATTTGCAGCGTCGGCAAATCCAGCGGAACTGGCGCGTCGGTAGGAATGGTCGCTAGCTGCTTACTCAACATCACGAACTTGGCGCAATTCTGCAGCGCCTCGCGATAGCTCGCGCGCTTCACTTCGCTCGCGCGCTTCAAAGCTTCTTCCGCGCTGCCGAATTGCTGAATCAATTGCCGCGCGCCCACGTCGCCAATCCCAGCCTTGCGGCGCTCGCCGGGCGCGGGTTTGTCGTTCGGATCACGCGCTCCCGGAATATTGTCAATGGAGTCGCCCATCAAGGCCATCACGTCCGCCACCTGCGCCGGTGGAACGCCCATCAGCTCTTCCACTTTTTTCTCGTCCACCAGCAAATCGCCCTTCGCCGGATTCAGGACCGTCACATCTTTATTGACGAGCTGCATCAGGTCTTTGTCGCTGGTGACGATAAATGTTTCGAGATCTTTTTTCGCGGCCAGACGCGACAGCGTGCCAATCACGTCATCGGCCTCGTAACCCGGATACTCCAGGATCGGCAACCGCATCGCTTCGCAGTAACGCCGCACAAAGGGAAGCTGTATCGCCAGATCGTCCGGCATCGGTGGGCGCTGCGCCTTGTAATCGGCAAAAAGCTTGTCCCGAAACGTCGGCGCCGCCACGTCAAACACCACGGCGACATAATCCGGCCGGCGATCCTTATTCGAGAGCAAGCGGCGCATCATCGTCGCAAAAAGATAAGGGACTTTCGTGGGGACGCCGGTGGACGTCTGCAGACGATCCATAGGCGCGAAATAAGCGCGAAAGATGTAGCCCATCGCATCAACGAGGAACAATCGCTTTCGTGGAGTGGGAGTCATACTGGTTTGTCGGGCGTGTACAACCCAAAAATAAAGTATAGCAGACGACGGAGCCCGGTCTACCGAGGGGGTAATTGCGACTGCACAGGTCTCACCGTGGCGCTAGCAGCGAAAACAAGCTGAGGCTAGACTAACTTTAACAAGCGTCTTAACAGGAGGCTCTACCGCCATGAATTACAGACTGCTGCTGGTGTGCGCACTTCTTCTGATATTTCCCAAGCCGGGCTCGAGTCAAAGCACACTGAAATCGTCAACCTATCGCTTCGAGGACCTCACCTCGCAGAAGCAGGAGAACGCCACGTTTCGTCCTATCCTCGATGGATTGACGCGCGGCGGAATGCGCATAGACGTCCACGAAGTATTTCTGCTGCCCGGAAGCACGCCGCATCATGCGCACCACCACCAACAAGAAGAGCTATTCCTCATCAGCGAAGGCGAAGTGGAAGTCACCATCAACGGCAAGGCCACCAGGCTCGGTCCCGGCTCGGCCGCTTATGCTGCTTCCGAAGACGAGCACCAGATTCAAAACGTCGGCACGCACCCGGCGCAGTATTTCGAAGTTATTCTTTATGCCAAAGGTCCAACGCAGCACCAGGAACCGTCCCGCTAGCGCGTCTCAGTCGAAACGGAAAGCCTAGAGCACGTTTTCCCTCACTGTGCTACTGTTATGCCAAAGCATCACCTCGCAAACCTCATAATCAGCAGGGCCGCGGGCAGTGCTGCCGCGAAAAAGTGCGTGCGGGGAACTATTTGCATCTAATGACGGAAGTCTAAAGAGCAGGTGGATCCGTGTTTCGAGGCACTTCCACAATCAGGGCGATTGGCGCGAGCGTCCTCTTGATCTTCGCGTTGATCTTGGCGGACGGCTCGCTGAGCGCGCGGCTTACCGACGATTCCTCGCGCTACGTGGTGAAGACCGACAGCCTGATCGAATTTCACGCCAGCGCCACGTTTGCGAAAGTAGCGGGCGTTTTTCATTCCTGGGAAGCCGATTTGAAAATGCCGGGCGATAAATTCGACGATGCCGCTCTGGTGCTGGAGATTGAAGCAGACAGCGTGGCCACAGGCAGCGGCGCCAAGGACAAAGAAATCAAGGGCAAGAACTTCTTCTTCGTGAAGGAAAATCCGCAGATTCGCTTCGTATCCAAGAGCGTCACGTCCGACGGCGAGCCCACGAAGTTCCGCATGGAGGGAGAGCTGACACTGCGAGGAATCACGCAGCCTGTTTCGGTTGCGATCGTCGTGCGCCCGAAGGAGGAGGGCCACCAGCGGATTGAGGGGCAGTTTTCCTTCAACCGTCGCGAATTTGGGATGGTCCACAACGTGCCGTTCAACAAGGTTGCCAACACCGTCGAAGTCAACTTCCAATTGGAAGTACAGAATATGGCTGCCGTGGCGCAGAACGTAAACTGACTGGCGCGCACCCGCGCCGTTCGTGATTCGCCATGCCAGCACGCCGCAGCTAATCCCCGCAGATGAATTTTTCGCTTCTCGCAAGTCTTCCTTGACTCCGTATCCTCTTGCGGCTTATAGGTATAGCAGCGTTTTTACGGTCGGGGTGATGGGCGGGGGAAGGTTCGAAGACGTTATCGCCGTTATTTGCGGATTCGATAGGACATGCCTGCCGGTTGCGTCGTATAAGTGTTCACCAGGGGGAAGACCATGAATAGGCTTGGTAGATGGGGTGTAGCCATTGCAGTCGCGAGTGCCTTCGTGCTGGCGCTGCTTGGAGCGGCGCCGTCCTACGCGCAGACGTTTCGCGGTTCGATTCTCGGCACCGTGACAGACACCAGCGGCGCGGCGGTGGTCGGGGCCACCGTGACGATTCACAATGTCGCGACCGGCATTGATCGCATCACCCAGACGAACGTGGACGGCAGTTACCTGGTGCCCGAGTTGCAGATCGGCAGCTACGACGTCACCGTGGAGATGAACGGATTCCAGAAAGCCGTGACCAGAGGCGTGGTAGTGGACGTAGCCTCCGAAAAGCGCATAGACGCCATCCTGAAGCCCGGCCAGGTAAATCAGCAAATCATAGTCGAGGGCGAAGACCTGCCCCAGGTGGATACCACCACGAACACCCTTGGCGGCGTGCTGACGCAGAATACCGTGAAGGATCTGCCGGTAAACGGCCGCGACTATACCAAATTGATTTTCTTGAATCCGGGCGTCGCGGGCTCTCCGGACCAAATTTCCGACTCACCAGGATCTTACGGCGAATTTTCGATGAACGGCGCGCGCGGCCGCTCCAACAATTATTTGCTCGACGGCACGGACATGAATGACGGCTACCGCAACGACCCGGCCATCAACCAAGCTGGGGTGTTCGGCACTCCTTCGGCGATTTTGCCGATCGACTCAATCAGCGAGCTCAACGTGCTCTCGAATTACCAGCCGGAATTCGGGCGCAACGGCGGCGCGGTGGTAAATATCGTCACCAAGAGCGGGAGCAACGATTTTCACGGCGATTTCTTCGATTACTTTCGCAACAACGTGCTGGATGCGCGCAACTATTTCAATTTTGTGGGCCAGCCCCAAGCGACATTCAAGAACAACCAGTTCGGCGCATCGGTGGGCGGGCCGATCATAAAGGACAAGACGTTCTTCTTCGCGGATTACGAGGGCCAACGCGAAGGCGTGGGAGTCGTGACTCTGGCGTGCGTGCCTAGTATCACTTCGGCAGATGCGAGCAATCCTGTCATTGCGGCGCTCCTTGCACGCAATCCGTGGCCCGCTCCGAATATTGCGAGTTCGGTTCCGACCGACACGGGCTGTCCAAACGGGCCGGACGCTTCAATTACCTCGCCTTCTTACAACAACTTGACCAGCTTCATCGCCAAGGTGGATCACACTTTCAACCAGAACAACACTCTTACCGGCCGGTACTTCTTCGGCGATAGCGTTCAGTCGTTTCCTCTGGCGCTGACCGCTAGCGGCGGCCAACTGCCGGGGTTCAATACGTACACGCCCACTCGCGTGCAGTTGGTGTCAATCTCCTATGTACATATATTCTCGCCGACCAAAATAAACGAAGTCCGTTACGGCTGGAATCGGTTTGCGGAGGGTTTCCTGCCGCAGGACTTTGCATTTGATCCTAGCTCGATTGGACTTTGTAATGTAGCCGCGACGACCGCCTCGTGTTCCAGTTCGGGCCTGCCGATTATTACAGTAGGCAGCTTCTCGCAGCTCGGCGCTTCTTCATCCACTCCACGGCATCGCGTGGACAGCAATAACCAATTCATTGACGATTTTTCGTGGAAGCTGAGCAAGCACGATCTGAAGTTCGGTTTTGAATTCCGGCGCACGAGCATCCAGCAGTATTTTGACAAATATTTTCGCGGCAAACTGGAATTCGACAACACGGAGGATTTCCTCTCCGGCACGGTAGACGGCGGATTCAACTACAACGGAGATTCGATACGCCACACGTATCAAAATAATTTCGGTTTGTATGCCCAGGACAGTTTCCACGTGAACTCGCGAGTCACCGTCAATTACGGACTGCGGTGGGATTATTACGGCGTCGTAGCGGAGAAGGATAATCTCTTCAGCAACATCACCAGCCTCGATCCTGTAAACCAAACCTTTACTCTGACTCAGGTGGGACAGCCCGGGCTGAGCGAGTTGTACCGGCCGGACGACAAGAATTTCGCACCTCGTTTGAGCGTGGCCTGGGATGTCTTCGGCACCGGACGGACCGTGGTTCGCAGCGGATATGGCTTGTTCTTTGACGCCTTCTCCCAGGATTTCTTCCTGGGACATTTGCCCTACCCGCCATTCTTCGACCCCGGTCCAGCGTATAACAACATCGGACCTAGCCCGATTATTCCAGCCGGCGTCACTGGCACAATTTCAGCGGGAGTTCCCGTTTACGGCACACCGAGCTGCAGCAGCGTTGAATGCGATGCCTTCGCATTCAACCGTAATATCAAGACACCGTACATGGAGAACTACAACCTCAACATCGAGCAGCAGATCTCAAGAAAGGTCATGTTGCAGGTGGGCTACGTGGGCTCGCAGGGACACCGCCTCTTTCGGTTTGTAGACTTGAATCAACCGGATCAAGCGGCGATCACGGCTACAGATATCGCCAATGCGCAGACTGGGACCTATACGTATCTTGGTGGCACGTTCTCGTGCTTTCCGGGCGGTGGCCCGGGATGTATCTCGAATTACGGCGTACCGCGCGTGTACGGCAACAATCCCTATGGTGCATTTTATGCGATGCAGGAACAATCGTCGGCGAAGTCGAACTACAACTCTTTGCAAGCCAGCTTGCGCGTTAACGGTTGGCACGGAATCACCTCAATGGTGAACTACGTTTGGTCGCACTCGCTTGACAACGCCAGCGACGGAGAGGACTTCGAACCTAATGCGGCCCAGCCGAATGACAGCACTCGCCCAAATCTGGAATATGGCAACTCGAACTTCGACATCCGGAACCGTTTTACGTGGCTGTTTGCCTACGATCTGCCGCACATGGGTGGCGATTGGCAGAAATTAAAGAATGGCTGGGGATTCAACAGCACTGTCACGCTGCAAAGTGGGCAGCCCTTCAACCTGAATTACAATTTTGAAGGGGATTTTAGCGGTAGCGGTGAAGGCGACGATCGGCCGGACGTAGTCGGTCCGGTAACTTATAATTTCGGCAATCCGGCGCAGTTCATGAACCTCAACGCCTTTGCAACACCTTGTACCGCTCTGACCGGTCAGCCTCTGCTTGCGTGGGAAGCGGATGTGGCAGCTGGTGCCGACTCGTCTCTCTCTGGTCCCGAGCAAAACTGCGTTCCCGGCACGCGCCACTTCGGCGACCTCGGACGCAACTCTCTTCGTGGCCCGAGCTTTGAGCAATGGGATATCGCATTCTACAAGAACACTCAAATTACAGAGCGACTGGGTCTTCAACTTCGGGCAGATATCTTCAACGTCCTGAACCATCCGAATTTTTCGAGCCCTCTTCTTCCTACATTCATTGCTGATGCCGGGCAACAGGGTATCGGAACGAACGGTGTGAGCCAAGGGTTCTACAATCTCACGGCGACGGGCGACGTTGGCATCGGCAATCCGTTCCTTGGTGGCGGCGCGCCCCGCGGGATTCAGTTGGCGGCGAAGTTCACGTTCTAAAACGCAGCCGGTCGCGGGCCGGGTGGCAGAGCTGTCGGCTTAGCCCTCGGCGTGGCGGTCGGCCATCGCAGACGCGCAACTTATCTGGTGCCTCGGCACGCTGGCGGTTGTCAGTCTGCCGAGCTGCTTTCCCTTTGCCGCAGGTTCCTAAAGCGGACGATGATTTGCTAGGCTGAAGTGTCTTTAGCGGTGGATTGCGGCGGCATAGCCCGTGATAGTTTTCACTCGGCTCGCGCGAACAAAAAGCGAAATGAGCGTCCAGATATTCCTTCTCGCACCTGTGCGGTTATCGGTAAATCTTTGCTTGTCACTGACTTGAAATATTCCCTCGAGCGGATACGTATTCACTTATGGAGCGACGGAAGACCACCGGAGAGATGAGCGCCGCGGAATTAGCGGATGTTCTTACGCAGGTCCGGGCGGGCGACTCGGAGGCCTGGGGGGAATTGTACGGCATGTACGCCCCGGCGATTTTCCGGTTCTGCCGCCGGGCGCTCCATACGCGCGAGGACGCGGAAGACGCGACCACCGAAATCTTCATGAAGGTCCAACAAAAACTCGGGACATACGATTCCACGCGGCCCTTCACCGCGTGGCTCTATAAAGTGGCCAGCAATCATTGTTGGGATTTGTTGCGTCGCCGCCGCATTCGCCAGGACCTGGAAACCGGTGACCTGGAGACTCTCCCGCTCGAACATCCCGATCCCAGCCAGCTCGAAAAATTGCAGCTCGATCACGATAGCAAGCACGTGCGCGCAGGGCTCGCCAAGCTCCCGGACCGTGCACGCATGGCGCTGGTGCTGCGCTATTACTCGGAAATGAGTTACGACGAAATTGCGGACACGCTCGGCGTGCGCCGCGCGTTCGTGGGCGTGCTGCTGCTGCGCGCGCGCCACCAGCTGCGCGACGTGCTGGCCGAAAGCGGAGGCGGCGGCACAGGATTGCGCGGAGCCACCGCTGGGGGAAGGCCATGAACCACTTCGACGAAATGACGGGGCTGCTGTACCTCGAAGGGCAGCTCGATAACGATCGCGCCGAGCAAGTCCGCGCGCATGCCGCCTCGTGCGCGGACTGCCGCGGCCTTTTGCGCGCGCTGCAAACCGAAAGCGTATGGCTGCGCGAATCGCTGGAAGCCGATGAGGAACCGGTTCCTGCCCGCCTGATGCATGCACCGCAGCATGGCGGCGCGCCGTGGGGATGGCTCTCCGCGCTGGGCTTGAGCGCCGGCGGCGCTTATACCTTGTGGAGTGGATTCGTCGAACCGTGGCGCGCGCAAGCGGCCCAGGCGGGCTTCACCCAGGGAAATCTTCTGACGATGCTTTTCTTCAGCGGTGCATTCTGGAAAGGATGGGACGCGATGCGTAGCTTGACTGAATTTCTGGCCATGGCCACCTTGGGACTGATCGTGATGTGGCTGCTGCGCCGGCGCCTGCGGCGCATCATGACTGTCGCCGTGGTGATGGGTGCAGTCGTCGGCGCGCTCGTGTTGTCTCCGTCCGCCGGCGCCGCGGATCTGAAGCATGGCGACCCGAACTTCACGCTCGCGTCCGGCGAAACCGTTCACACCGATTTGATCGTTTCCGCGGATTCCACGCGCATTGACGGCGACGTGGACGGCGACCTGATTGCCTTCTCGCGCAGCGTCACGGTGAACGGCCACATCAAGGGCGACGTAATCGCCTTTAGCCAGGAATTGCGCGTCAACGGCCCGGTGGACGGCAACGTCCGCGCCTTCGTGCAATTGTTGCAGCTCAATAACACCGTCGCGCGAAATGTGATGGCTTGGGTCGGCGATGTGAATCTCGAACAGAACGCAAAGGTCAATGGGACGATGACGCTGTTCGCCGGCCATGCAGAGTTGAGCGGAACACTCACGGGCGATCTGCTGGCGTTTACGGGAGACACGGAAATTAACGGTTCGCTCGGGCACAACGCGCTGATCCGCACTGGGCATCTCACGATTGGATCAAATGCCGCCATTGCCGGACAAACCAAAGCACAGGTGCGGCAGCCGCCGGACGTTTCAACATCAGCAAAGTTAGGCAGCCCGATCGAGGTGACCATCGAAAAGCACGAGCACGGACCGGCGTACTCCTCAGGCAGGTACTATTTGCACCAGTGCTTGAAGTGGGGCGCTAGTTTTGTATTTGGACTCGCGCTGCTGTTTCTGATCCCGGGCTTCTTCGTTGACGCCGTAAACTCATGCAACAAATATGCGCCTGCAATCGGATTTGGAGTCCTGTTCCTGTTTGCGATGCCGATTGCCGCGTTGATTGCATGCATTACGGTGGTGGGATTGGGCGTCGGAATTACATCGTTCATGCTGTGGATGATCACCATCTACGCGGCACAAGTTTTCGTCGGCGCCTGGTTGGGAGAAAAAATTCTCGGAGCAGGCACCGGCGCGGGGGCCGCGCTCGGACGTCTGGCTCTGGGGCTGGTGATTTTGCGCGCGCTGGGAATGTTGCCGTTCCTCGGCGGCTGGATCTCGTTCGCGGTAATCATCTGGGGCATGGGCGCGGTAGCCCTGGCGCTGTACAGGCACCTGCGCCCGCAATTGACGACCACAGCTGCGACGGTCTGACGTGCGCGAAACGCCTTACGAAGCGACGCCTAACTTCTTTCCCACGCGCTCGATGGTCTCCGCGGCGCGTTCCAAGTCAGCGCGCTTATGCGTCGCCGTAACGATCGTCCGCAAACGAGCCTTGCCTTCCGGCACCGTCGGGAACCCGATGGCCCCCGCGAAAACTCCTTCATCGAATAATTCCCGCGAAAACTGAAACGCCTTCGCCGCGTCGCCCACCATGATCGGCGTAATCGGCGTCTCGCTCTTGCCGGTATTGAATCCCAACTTCTTCAGCCGGCGCTTGAAGAACTTTGCATTCGACCACAATTTCTTGATCAGCTTGTCGCCGCCTTCGGAATCCAGCAATTCAAACGCGGCCTGACAAGTAGCCGTCACCGACGGCGGCTCCGACGTGGAAAAAAGGAACGGCCGCGCGCGCTGGTGCAGAAAATCAATCAAATCGCGCGAGCCGCAAACATAGCCGCCCACTGATCCAATCGCCTTGCTCAGCGTGCCCACTTGAATATCCACGCGTCCGTGGCAATTCAGATGGTCAATCGTCCCGCGTCCGCGGCTGCCCAGGACGCCGGAAGCGTGCGCGTCGTCCACCATCATGATGCAGCCATATTTTTCCGCCAGATCGCAAAGCGCCGGCAGATTGGCGATGTCGCCATCCATCGAAAAAACGCCGTCGCTGATCAGCAGCTTTTTCCCGTTCCAGTCCTTGCTCTCCTGCAGAACGCGCTCGCAATCCGCGGTGTCTTTGTGCTTGAACACTTTGATCGTGGCGCGCGAAAGCCGGCAGCCGTCAATGATCGAAGCGTGATTCAATTCGTCGGAGATCACCAGATCGTCCTTACCTAAGATCGCGGACACCGTGCCGGCATTGGCCACGAATCCCGATTGGAAAACGACGCACGCCTCCACTTTTTTGAAACGCGCGATCTGTTCCTCCAGATCCATGTGCATCTTCATGGTGCCGGCAATCGTGCGCACCGCGCCGGAGCCGACGCCGAATTTTCGCGTCGCGTCAATCGCCGCTCGGCGCAGCTTCGGATGCGTCGTCAGCCCCAGATAATTGTTCGAGCTGAGGTTGATCACTTCCTTGCCGTCGAAATTGGCGATGGGTTTCTGCTCGCCTTCCAAAACTTTCAACTTGAAGTAGAGATGCTTGGCTTTCAGGTCTTCGACTGCGTCGTGCAGGTACTGGAGCTGCGGACGAATTGCTTGTGGCGCGGTAGATGCCATGAGTCCTCCGAAGATTTAATTATGAGGGTTGGGGGCGAAATCCCATTGTAGAACACGGGCGGGGCAATAGTGCAAGAAAGAGCGACATTTTGCAGGAACCTGAGGGAGCGGCGCGTCCGCTTAACAACTATTTCGGCGAGCCGTTCGGGTAGAACAGGACCTTGCCCGCCTGCCCCGATTCCAGCAGCGAAAACGCGTCGGTGAATTTTTCGAGCGGCAGGCGCTCATGGAAGAGCGGCTCGAGATTGAGCCGGTGATGCTTCAGAAGCTCCGTCATCTGCACCCAGGTTTCAAACATCTTGCGTCCGTAGATTCCCTGCACGGTTGCGCCTTTGAAAATCACGTCATTCACCAGGTCAAACGTCACCGGATCCTTCGGAATCCCGAGCAATGATGCGCGCCCGCCCTGCCGCAGCATCTCGAATCCCTGATGGATCGCAGCGGGATGCCCGCTCATTTCCAGCAACACGTCCGCCCCCGCGCCTTCCGTGGCTTCGCGCACCCGCGCCACGATGTCGCCTTGCGCAGGGTCGAGCGCCTCGTCCGCGCCCATTTTTTTCGCCAGCTCGCGGCGGTGCGGGTTCACTTCGGTGGCGAAAATCATAGCTGCGCCGCATGCGCGCGCCACGTTGATCGCCATCAGACCGATGGGCCCCGCCCCGGTGACCACTACATTTTGCGCGGCAATTTCACCGGCCAGCACGGTGTGCACCGCGTTGCCCAGCGGATCGAGGATCGCGGCGTAATGTTCGGGGATCGCCGGATCAATTTTCCAGATATTGCGAATCGGAATCAGGACGTATTCCGCGAAGCAGCCGTCTGCGTCAATGCCCAGAATTTTCACATTCTGGCAAACGTGCGCTTGCCCCATGCGGCACGGCCGGCAATGCCCGCAATTCACGTGCATTTCCGCGCTCACAAAGTCGCCGGGCTTCACTGACGTTACTTCCGAGCCGATTTTTTCCACGTAGCCGCAAAATTCGTGGCCGAAGGTCATCGGCGGGTGAATGCGCGACGCCGACCAGCGATTCCAGCCGTAGATGTGCAGATCGGTGCCGCAAATCGAAGCCGCGCGCACGCGGACGAGAACCTGCGTGGGACCTGGCGTGGGAATCGGAACGGATTCGAGTTGCGCGCCCCGCTCGGGGCGCATTTTGCGCAAAGCCTGCATCGTGGATGTCGGCATCGTCTACGGACGGCAAGTTAGCACGCCGCCAAATTTGCAATTTTAGCACACGGCTCGGGGAAGCAAAAATCGGCAGCGCGCAAGCGTTCCTTCCGCTACAATCGCGGCGGCCATCGCGCGCCGAACAGGGGAGGAAGTTTGAGTTTTTCACAGCGCTTCGACGAAATTCGCTCCGGATTCGAGCCCGCCTTCTGGGTGGCGAATGTCAGCGAGCTTTTCGAGCGCCTTTCCTATTACGCGGCATTCGCGTCGCTCGCGCGTTACCTGCACGAGACGCTGAATTTTCCCGTCGAGCAGGCTGGCAGCCTCACCGGACTTTTCGGCGGCCTGGTCTGGTTTCTCGCAGCGTTCGGCGGCACGCTCGCCGACCGCCTCGGATTCCGCCGCTCGCTTTCGCTCGCTTACCTGATTCTGAGTTGTTCCTACTTTCTGCTGGGTTCCCTCGGATCGCCTTGGCTCGCGCCGGTGCGCGCCGCGGTGCCGCTGATCGCGCTGGTGACGGTCGTGCTGATGCTCCCCGCGCTAGGCATCGCGCTGGTAAAACCGTGCGTGGTGGGCACGACGGCTCGCGCCTCGAAAGAAAATGTCCGCTCGATCGGCTACTCCATTTACTACACGCTGGTGAATATCGGCGGCGCCGCGGGGCCGTACATGGCTTCCTACGTGCACCAGCACATGCGCGTGGAAAGCGTTTTTCGAGTGGCGGCCCTCAGCGTGTTCGTCATGTTTTTTGCCGTGCTGATCTTTTTCCGCGAGCCGCGCCGCTCGAATGAAGCGCAAGCCGCGAGCCTGGGTGCCGCGGCGCGCAATTTCCTGACGGTGCTGAGCAATCCGAAATTCATGCTGTTCCTGTTGATTTTTTCCGGCTATTGGATCGTCTACTGGCAGGAATTCATCATTCTTCCGCTGTACGTCCACAATTACATCAACCCGCACACCGATACGGAGCTGATGCTGATCACCGGGCCACTGGTGGTGATTTCGCTGCAGATGGTTGTCAGTTTCCTGACGCAAAAAATTCCCGCCTTCCGCGCGGTCACCATCGGTACGCTGATTTCCGCGCTGGCATGGATCATTTTGATAATCCACCCGACGGTCCCGATGGTGATCCTGACGCTGGTCGTCGTCTCGCTCGGTGAAATCACGCAATCGCCGCGCTACTACGAATATATCTCGCGGCTCGCGCCACCGGGGCAGCAAGGCACCTACATGGGATTCGCATTTCTGCCCATCGGCATCGGTTCGCTGATCGGCGGCGCGTTCGGCGGCTGGCTAATCCATCATTTCGGCGAAGAAATGCACCAACCGCAACGCATCTGGTGGGCAGTGACGGGCGTAGGCGTGGCGACAGCGCTGTTGCTGTGGATTTACGATCGCGTTTTGAAACCAGGGAGAACCTGAGCGTCGAAACAACCGGTAGCCCACACCGCGTCGTCATCAGCAGAGTGCCAGCGGCAGAAGCGCCACGCATCATCTGGGAGTGCGGGAGCTTGCTCCCGCCTTTTACGACGTAAGTTCAGATCGCGGTTGAGGGCGCCAGGTAACTCTCGCGTGCCCGGATGCTACGTTCACGGCACGCGAAGCGAGCTTCGCGCCGGAAAAGCGGGAGCAAGCTCCCGCACGCCCAGAAAAACCTCGCCTAATTCACCATGCGTCGCAGATTTTCCACGGCTTGCCGCGCCAGCGCATAGCGTGGCTCGATCCGCAGCGATTCCTTGAAACATTCTCCGGCGCGCGTGAGCATGCCCTTCGCCGCATAGGCGCGGCCCAGATTGAAATGCGGAAAATGCCGCGGCTCATAACGCGGAGCGGCAATCGCGCGCTCCAGCCAAGGAATCGCTTCGTCGAATCTGCCAAGCTGGATTAAATACGAACCGATATCGTTGTAGGGATTGCCAAAATCCGGATCCACTTCGATGGCCCGCTTGCACTCCGCGATCGCGTCCTCAATCTTCCCTTGAAAATGATAAGTCCACCCGAGAAATGTGTGCGCTTCCGCCGTAGGGAAAATCTCCAGCGAATTCTTGTAGAGCTCCACCGCACGGTCGTAGTCACCCTCCATTTGCGTGCGGTAAGCTTCGCGCAGCAATTCCCAGGCTTGTTCTTGTCGGTCCGATGTCATTCTTCACCAGGCGGAAGTATCATCGCTACGCCGCTATTTTAGCGCGGCACGCCGCACCCTGCGGCGCAGCTTTTCGAGCAGCACCTCGAGCCGCTTGGTATATTCCACCGGATACACTGCCGCGCGATTGATCTGGCGCAACGGACGCGACAGGCGCGCCAGCCCCGCAAGGCATCGTGCCCGCGAATCCGCCACAGCTTCGGGCGGAGTGGTGCGCCGTCCTGCGCGCATCACTTCCCGCAGCATCTGCTCGCCGCCATCGCCCGATTCGCCGTCGAGAGCGATTTTGTCGTGACGGTATTCTCCGGAAGGTGCCGAATAGCGGAAAACCTGTTTGCGCCCAGGGTAAGTAACCTTCGCCGCGCTCAGCTTCGCGGCCTCGCGAATGATGCCGCCGCGCTCCACTTCCACAAGTTTATAAACCAGGTTCAAGTGCGGGGCGTCGCCAGGAGTAGCGAGCGCCGTGCCGACTCCGAAAGCGTCAATCGCGGCATGTTTCGCGAGCAACGACGCGATGCGCGTTTCATCCAAATCGCCCGACGCGAAAATTTTCACGTCCTGCCATCCCACGCGATCCAGTTCGCGCCGCACCCACTGGCTGTCCTTGGCCAAGTCGCCGCTATCGAGCCGCACGCCCGCGGGTTTGCGATTCATCGCGATAATTTTCTTCACGGCGTTGCGCACGTCGTAGGTATCGAGCAGCAGCACGGCATGCTCGGGAAATGCGTCGAGAAACTGCGCGAACGCCTCTGTCTCATCTTCGTGCGCCATTACCCAGGAATGTGCCTGCGTGCCGTAGGTCTCCATCCCCCATTGCTGGCCGGCCAATACATTGGACGTGCCCTGGCAGCCGCCGATCGCCGCCGCGCGCGCTGCCAGCAAACTCGCCTGGCTGCCATGCGCGCGACGCGCCCCGAACTCCACCACCTGCCGGCCTTTCGCCGCGGTGACGACCCGCGCGGCTTTGCTCGCAATCATCGTCTGATAGCTGAGGGTGGAGAGCAGATACGTTTCCATGATCTGCCCTTCGATGATCGGCGCGACGACGCGCAGCATCGGCTCGCCGGGAAATACCAGCGAACCTTCCGGCATCGCCCACACGTCGCCGGTAAATCGAAATGTCGCGAGATAATCAAAAAACTCTCCGCGAATATTCCGGAACACCGGATGCCGCCGCAGAAAATCAATTTCCTTCGCGGTGAAGTGCACGTTCTCGAGGAAGTCCAGCGCCTGTTCGAGTCCGGCGGCCACCAGATAATTGCGATGTGGGGGAAGATGACGGACGAAAAGCTCGAAGGTGGCGCGCGCATCGAAGCCGGTCTGCAGATAGCCCGCCGCCATCGTCAGTTCGTATAAATCGGTTAGAAGCCCGGAATGTTCTGGCATTTTATTTTTCGGGATCTCGCTGCGGATTCCTAGCCGCGGTCGCGGCGCAACGTTAAACCGCCATCCACCACCAGCGCCTGCCCGGTGATGTAATCATCCGGCTCCAGGAAAAATCGCACGGCGCGCGCCACGTCTTCCGGACGCCCAAACCGCGTAATCGCGCCGCCCGCAACGTGCCGGTCATATTTTCCAGATTGCACGCTGGCAGCGGCCATCCCGGCGATGGTCGCGCCCGGCGCTACCACGTTCACTCGCACGCGATTCCATTGCTGCGCCAGAATCTTTGCGGCGTGCACCACAGCCGCTTTCGGCGCAGCGTAATTCAAACTTGAGGGGAACGCGGCAACTGCCTGCATGGTCGCCAGCAAAACGATACTGCCGCCGACGCTGCTCTCCATGGCCTCGCCGATTTCTTTCGCTAGCAATATGGGACCCGCGTAATTGGATTCCATGGAGCCAAGCAGAGTTTCACGATTCAGGTCGGCGAAAGCGACGCGCGCAGGATCGCCCGGAAAGATGGCCGCTCCAACCAGCGGGGCACCGGTTTTCTCGGCGGCCGCCAGATAGGCATGCCGCACTTCAGGCGCTGCAATGTCACCGGCCACTAGGGAAATCGTGCACTGAAAGCTTTCGGCCATCGAGTGACGCAAGGCCTCTGCCCGTTCGCGATTCGCGCGATAGCCAACCACCAACCGAGCGCCTTCGCGAGCCAAGAGCGCCACGGTAGCCGCTCCCAGCCCCCCGCTCCCTCCGGCTACTATCACGGTCTTGCCGGCTAGCGCGCGTTCCGGAAACTCGTACCGAAACTGGCGGTACGCGTCGGCCTGAGCTTCATCCCAAAATTGCGAGGCCATGGTCCCCCTCGAATGTCGCGCCAATAGCGCGTTTTCACCAACAAAGCACGGGATATTTGAAGACTGCGGGAAGGCTGAAAAGACAAAACCCCCAAGCGTCCGTTCCGTCCTTCAGAGCGGGCATGCCTGGGGGTTGGTCTTCAAACTCTGCGCCGAAGAGACTACTTCAGGACGGCGTCTTTGAACGCTTTTGCTGCGCGCAAACGTACCACGGTCTTGGCCTTGATCTTGATGGCTTCGCCTGTGGCCGGATTGCGGCCCATGCGCGCCTTGCGGTGCGCCTTCACGGCGCGGCCGATGCCCGGAATCACGAATTTGCCCGAGCTCTTCGCTTCTTTCACGGCCAGCTTGAACAATTCGTCGAAGAAAGCCACCGTCTGCTTCTTGGAGACCGGCTTCTCCGGGGTGCTTACTTTATCGGTGATGTACGCAATAATCTTGGACTTGCTCAGCGGATTTGCCATCGAGTTACGTTTTCCTCCTCAGATTAAAATGCTTTGTGGCCCCGGGGTTCGGGATGCCTTCGGGACTATAGCTACAGTGCCGCGCGAACGCAAGGGAAACCTTCAAAAAAGCCCGATAAAACGGGCTTTTCCGGCGCGCTCCCATTTTGGGATAACTTTTTACTGCGCGGCGAGTTGTTCGTAAAATAACGCCACGGACTTGATGCCGCCAAAATAATTTTCCAGCGCGATGTGTTCGTCGGGCGCGTGCGCATTTTCATCCGGCAACCCGAAGCCGAGCAGCACGCACGGAACCTTGAAGGTATCGTGCATCTGCGTGACGAACGGTATCGAGCCGCCTTCGCGAATGAAGACCGCCTTCTTCCCGAAGCCGGATTCCAGCGCGTGAATCGCTTTCTGAAATATCGGATGCGAGTACGGCGCGACCCACGGTTTGCCGGTGCTGAGCACTTCGAATTTGCAAGTCACCGACTTCGGCAGCAATTTGCGAATGTGACGCTCGACGAGGTTTGCGATTTTCGCGGGATCCTGATTCGGCACCAGGCGCGTCGAAAGCTTCGCATACGCTTTCGAAGAAATTACCGTCTTCGCGCCTTCGCCCAGATAGCCGCCCCATATGCCGTTGAGCTCGAGCGTCGGACGAATCCAGAGACGTTCGACGATCGTAAATCCTTTCTCGCCGTCCAGCGCCGGCGCCCCCACTGTCTTGCGAAATTCTTTTTCCTTCCAGGGCAGGGCATTCAGCGCTTTGCGTTCTTGCCGCGAAACCGCGGCGACATCATCGTAAAATCTCGGCACGGTAACGCGGAAATTCTTGTCGTGCAGCTTGGCGATCATTTCCGCAAGAATCGTAATCGGATTGGGCACCGCGCCGCCAAACACTCCGGAATGCAAATCCTGCGCCGGCCCGGTGATTTCCACTTGGTAGTAATTCAGTCCGCGCAATCCATATGTAATCGAAGGCACGCCCTTCGCCAGCATCGAAGTATCCGAGACCACCAATGCGTCGGCCTTCAATCGCTCGCGATTGCGCTGTACGAAATCCCACAGGCTCACGCTGCCGACTTCTTCTTCGCCTTCGATCATCACTTTCACATTCAGAGGCAGCTTTCCGGACTGGTTTTTCAGGGCTTCGAGCGCCTTGATGTGAATATGCACCTGCCCCTTGTCGTCGGCCGTGCCGCGCCCGAAAAGTTTTCCGTCACGCACAGTGGGCTCAAATGCCGGAGTCGTCCACAGATCCAGCGGCTCCGCGGGCTGCACATCGTAATGCCCGTAAAAAAGAATCGTCGGCTTGCCAGGCGCGTGCAGCGACTCTCCGTAAACCAGCGGATGCATCTTCGTCGGCGAGATTTCCACATTTTCCAATCCCGCCGCTCGCAATTTCTCCGCCACCCAATGTGCCGCGCGTTCGATATCCGGTTTGTGTTCGCTTTTGGTGCTGACACTCGGTATCCGCAGAAATTCTTTCAGCTCGTTCAAGTGCTCTTCACGCTTTGCTTCTATGGATTCGATAAGATTCATTCCGTGCTCCGCCAGGAATTTACATTTTCGGGCCGGTAAAAATGCCGCTTCGTGCGCAAGACTTTGGAACCCTACCACGAAGCGGTTTGCGATTCTACGGAACCTTGTGCATTTTCAGCAAACTTTCCGCGACTGTGTTTTTAGACACTTTCAAAACTCGGATGGTTGACTCGCGTTCCTGCCCGTTGCACGATACCTGATAGCCATGATCGAATCACAAACAAGTGCGCAACGCCGCAGTTCGCGGGTCTTCACACGCATTCCCGTCCGTGCCACCGGCAAGAATACGGACGGCCGCAAGTTCCGCGAAAACAGCCAGACCATCGTGATCAATGCGCACGGCGGCCTGCTCTACTTGCACGCACCTCTGGAACTGGGCGCGCAAGTAGTCCTGATCAATCCCGTCACCGAAGAAGAGCAGGAATGCCGGGTGGTTTATCTAGGCGACATGTCTGACAAAGGGACGCGGATCGGCGTCGAATTTCTCTCGCCCAGCCCTCATTTCTGGGGCGTCGAGTTCGCGCCGCAAGACTGGCCCGCGCGGCCAGCCGCCCACCCATCGCGCTAGCGTTATTTCCACGGAGTTAGCCGCTCCCTTTCGGTACAGCGTTGTACACCCTCCCGCAGATTACTCATACCACGGCACTAACCCCGTTTTCGGAAAGTTGCACGTCGCCGCGATGCGCCAAGCGCCCAGAAATGACCTCAGGTCATCGTTGATGCGCGTCCTGCCCGCGCGGATTACTCGCAAGGAACAAGACTGAGTGGGACACAATCGGTCAAACCCGCATAAGACCCGTCGGCCAGTTTCTAGCCCGCCTCGCGGGCGACGCGCCGGAATATCTGCGGGCAACTTTTCACTTCTGCTGTTCGTTCAGCAGCGGAATTAATTCGCGGGTAGGGGATCGTCGTACTTCGTGAGGTCTACATCCTTCCACTTGCCGTCCATGATTTCCTGGCGAATTTGCGCGGCGGTCTTGCCTTGCTGCGATTCGGTGTAGGTGAAGGCGGCTTCCTTCTTGCACAGCACGCAGTGCGCGCCGTGATAATCCGTGAAGCAATCGAGCAGGCTCTTGTGGCCGACTTCCTTGTCGCAGCGGCAGTAGCACGGCTGCTGATAAAGGATGGGCTTTTCCTTGGCAGCTAGCGCGTAAATGTTTCGCGTCTGCGCGTCCAGGAATTGCTGAGGGTCAAGCGTCTCAGGCAGAGGACCTTTCGGCGCTTCCGCGTGGTAGGCGGGAATGTCGGCCTTCGTCTTCGCTGCGGTGCCCGTGGCTCCGGTCGCTTGAGCGTGGTCGTGAACATGCGCAGGAGTCTTGCTGGGTGTCGCGGGTGGCGTGGCGGAATCTTGCGCGCGTGCCGTTCCCGCGCCAAGCGCGGCTATCGCAAGTCCAAAAATTGCGCTAACGACTAGAAGTCTGCGGACCATAGAATTTCTCCATCTCCGGGCGCATCGCGAAGTGATGTCCGGACTCTCTGGCTCACCGAAATCTTACCACTTCCGACTTCGCAGCGAGCCCAGATTCTCATCCGGCACCGGCGACTCAACTTGCTGGTTGATCCCACGGCCGAGTTTCAATCCTTTCGGTCTATCTTACCTCATAGTAAGATTAGCCATGAAGCGTCGAGCCAGCAAGACCACCACGTTCACCACAACCATCAGTTCCAAGGGGCAAATGGTCCTTCCGGTGCCAGTCCGCGCGCGGCTGGGCCTTAAAAAGGGGATGCATCTCAATGTAATCCTGGCCGAGGACGAAAGTGGAGACGACGCCGATACGATCATCCTTCAGCCGCTCACTCCCCGCCTGATCCGCGAGCTGCGCGGTTCGCTGAAATGCGCCGGTGCCGCGCTCGACTACCTGCAAGAGGAACGAAAACGCGACCGCGAGCGAGGGCGATGAGACGTTATGTCCTCGACGCGAATGCGGTTCTGATATATTTCGGCGATCGCAACGGCGCCAAACGTGTGCAAAGCCTTTTGCAGGAGTCCCTGCACCTGCACTCTCCATTGCTGATGTCCGCGGTTAATTGGGGCGAAGTGATTTATTCCGTCTGGAAACGAGGCGGCGAAACCGAAGCACGCACCGTGGAGAAAAACGCTGCGCGCCTTCCTCTTCTGATTTTGCCGGCGGATCGTGAACGCGCCGCGAACGCGGCTGAAGTAAAAGCCCGACACGACCTTGGCTATGCTGATAGCTTCGCCGCCGCTCTCGCTCTGGAGTATTCGGCGACTTTGGTCACCGCCGACCCGGAATTTGCCAAGCTCGGCAAACGCCTCACTGTGCTGGCGCTTCCACGACATGGAAGCCGCGGCTAAGCTGCCTGCGTAGTGTCTCGCGTTACAACTAGCGCGCAACCCGACACGTCAGTGTGCTCCCCCAGGGCCGTGAGTGGTGAATTTTCGCGTGAAGAAAACCAGCGGCGCTCCGATCAGGCAAGCGCAGCCCAGCAGCCAGAAACAATCCAAAAATCCCAGGAACGCGGCCTGCTGCCCGACGATTTGCGCTATTTGCGCCTTGGCGTGCAGCGTGGCGTCAGCCGGGGAAAAACCGTGCGCCGCGAAATAATGACACATCGCGGCGAACGACTGCCGGTAGCGCGCGTGCGTCGGATTCGCGTATTCCGCCAGAACAGACTGGTGAAACTGCGTCCTTCGCGCCAGCACGGTAGTCACAAACGCGATGCCCACGCTCCCGCCTTGATTCCGCGCTAGATTCGTAAGACTCGACGCCTTATTGTTCTTGTCTTTCGGCAGGAACGAATACGCCAGTTGGCTCACGGGAACAAATAGCGGCGCAATTCCGAGTCCCTGCAGAGCGCGCGCCAGCACCATGTGTTGGTAGTCGGTGCCCAGATCGAAACTCGCGTAGTGCCACATGGCCATGGCAAATATTATGTATCCGACGAAAATTAAGGTTTTGACGCCGAGCTTCGGCAAAATTCTCACGATCAGCGGCGCCAGCGCCACGATCACGAGCGCACCCGGCCCTAGAGCCAGTCCCGCGTCCGTCGCGGTGTAACCGTAAAGGCTCTGAAGCATCTGCGGAATCAGCACCGTGGAACCAAAAAGTGCGAAGCCAAATAGAAAGTAATAAAAATTGGCAATGGCGAAGTTGCGGTCGGCCAGCAAGCGAATCTCCACCACGGGGTCGGGATGGCGCCACTCCCAGAAAACGGCCACCAGCAGGGCGATTACCGCTACGGAAAAGAAGAATACGATGAAGTGGCTTTCGAACCAGTCGTCCTGCTGCCCGCGATCGAGCACGACCTCCAGACATGCAAACCCCAACGCCACTAGAAAAATTCCCAGTCCGTCAATCCGCAACTTGCCGCCCACGCGCGCTGCCTCCACCTCGCGTTTGAATTCCGGAGGATCGGAAACCACGCGGCTGGTCAGTATCAGCGACACGATCCCGATCGGAATGTTGATGAAAAAGATCCAGCGCCAGCTCCACTGGTCCGTGATCCATCCACCGAGCGGCGGCCCGATGGCCGGCGCCGTGACGATCGCCATGCTGTAGAGCGCGAAAGCCGCGGCGCGCTTGTGCGCCGGAAATGTGTCTACCAGGATTGCCTGCTCCACCGGAGCCAGGCCGCCTCCTCCCACGCCCTGCAGCACGCGAAAGAAAATCAGCAGGCCGAGCGACGGCGCGAGTCCACACAGCAGGGAACTCATCGTGAAAAGCAGGACGCAGAGCATGTAATAGCGTTTGCGTCCAAACGCGCGGCTCAACCACGCGGAAAGCGGCAGCACCACGGCGTTCGACACCAGATAACTCGTCAGCACCCACGTGCTTTCGTCGTAACTGACCGCCAAGCCGCCAGCAATGTGCGGCAGAGCGACGTTCGCGATGGCCGTATCGAGCAGTTCCATGAACGTCGCGAGCGTGACGGTGGCGGCGATAATCCAGGGATTGATGGCGGGCCGGTCGGCCACGGTTCTGGGGATGGGAACGGCAGCGGTGATTGCGCTCATAAAGGATGCCGGCTGTTTGGATGCTAAAAGAGACCGTACGGTCTCATAAATGTGCGCTATAATGCCTTTAGAGACCACTTGGTCGCAAGGCCAGTTGGCGGGAGCACCACATGCGTAAGGGCGAGCAAACCCGGCAGGAAATCATTCGCAAGGCTGCGCCTATCTTTAATCAGCGCGGCTACGAGGGTGCGGCATTGTCCGAACTGATGCAGGCGACCGGCCTCGAAAAGGGCGGTATTTACCGCCACTTCGATAGCAAACAGCAACTCGCCTCCGAGGCTTTTGACTACGCTTGGAACAAAGCGGTGGAAGCGCGCTTCGAAGGCACGCAGGAAATTTCGAACTCGGTGGACCGTCTGCAGCAGATCGTGCGGAATTTTCGCGAACGCCGAGAGGGTCTGGTCCCGGGTGGCTGCCCGCTGCTAAATACGGCCGTGGACTCCGACGATGGAAATGTTCAGTTGCGCACGCAAGCTCGCCGCGCGCTTGATAAATGGCTCGATCGCCTTGTCACGATCGCCAGGCAAGGCCAAAAGCGCGGCGAAATCCGTCCTCGGGTAGACCCCGCAAAACTAGCCACGCTAATCGTCAGCACGCTAGAAGGGAGCCTGATGCTCGGCCGCCTGCAGCGTTCCGACGAACCCCTGGATGTGGCTTGTCGTTACCTACACAATTATCTCGAGACAGAAGTGCGCGCGCCGAAACCCGCAACCCGCTCCATCAAGTCGTAGGCTCCCGTCGCGATTGGGTTTCTTCCTGTCTACTCTTCGCGTCTTGGCTGGACCACAACAAATTCCCACGAATATCGTCTAAGTAAACTGAAGGATAATGTTGACCCTTGCGTCTCGACAGAGAGGTTCAACATGAACGTCCGATTGCTCGATGACATCGTTTGGGACCGCATCGGTGATAAATGGCTCGTGGGCAGGATCGCCGCAGCTCTTTTTGCTACTGCGGCGATAGCCTCAGTTGGCATTTCGGTAGCTGTGTTCCGCCTAGGCAAATTTCCGCTGTCCCTGTTGGTGCCAACGGTCCTCGCTGGCCTGTTTCTTATTTCCGGTATGCGGCACTATTGGACGAAGTGTGACCAGGGGCACAAGGCAGCACGCAGAATCTGGTTCTTCGTCTTGACCTTCGGCGTCTGGTTTGGTGCGGCGCTTTACTGCGGATTTGTGTACCTGCCGCAAGTGAAGCGCGGTTGGAGCTAAGTGAAGATATTTTGGCGCATCCTTGTCGCAAACGGGCTTGTCGTCATCGTGGTATATGTATTCGTTTTTCTGCCACCTTCGTTAGCTCCTTGGGAGAGCATAGGGCTCAGGGACTTCCTCGCACGCGCGGGTTGGATTCTGACGATGCCCCTAGCCCTCGAAATTATCATCTACTCAATTGCCCTGCGTTATAGAGCCGGGATGGAACGCTTGAAGTAATAAACGCGGCGGGTGACGCACACTCACAGCCAACAAATCTTCATAGCCGGCCTACAAAAAACCGAAAACAATTACGAAAAATTGTATGCAAGTTGGCTACGGCGTGCCTTCGTATGAACACCCGTACGCTAAATCCAAGCGTTTCCGAGATTTGAATGTTTACAATTCGCCTGTCCTTCCGGCTATGCAATTGCATATCAGCAAGATAGTGAGTGCCGGACCTTCCCGAAGGTCCGGCGATATGGGGTGTGGTTAATCGCGAGCACGCGGTCCTGTACTGCGTTTGCGGAAGTCCTCGCTTGTCCCAGCCAAGCTGAAGTTCAAGCCATGAGAACTGCCCAATCGGCAGGTCTTTTCAAACCAGTCAGGGCACGCTGTCTTCACTGGAGGCGTGATGAAAGGAACCGACGAAGCTGGCTTTGGGCCCAGTTCATTTATAGTTCGTGTTGCTCTACTTTTACTTCTTCTTTCCTGCTGCAATCTCAGTCTTCGCGCACAATCTACAGCCAATTTGAATGGCACCGTCACGGATACCAGCGGCGCCGCCATTCCCAACGCCAAAGTCGTGGTCACCAACCAAGGTACCGGCACGCAATGGAATGCCCAAACCAACGGGTCGGGCCTTTACGTCGTTCCCTCGCTGCCCCCCGGCAGTTATCAAATCACTGTCTCGCTGTCGGGTTTTCAGACGCTGGTCGTCAATGATCTCAGACTCGATGTCGCCACTTCGGTGACGAAGGATCTCCAGTTGACCGTCGGCGCAATCTCCCAGCAAGTGGAAGTGACCACCGAAGCGCCTCTGCTCGACACCTCCACCACCGGCGTCGGCCAGGTCATCAACTCCAAGACCGTGCAGGAAATTCCGCTCAACGGCCGCCACTTCGTGGACTTGAATCTGCTGACCCCGGGGACCGTCACGCCTCCAGCCAATGGCTTTCTCACCGCCCCATTGCGCGGGCAAGGCTCCTTCGCCATCAATACCGCCGGCCAGCGCGAAGACACCACCAACTGGCTGATCAACGGCATCAACCTGAATGACCCGGTGCAGAACCAGGTCACCTTTCAACCGCCGGTTGATACGCTCGAAGAATTCAAGGTGGATAACTCCACGTTCCCGGCGCAGTACGGGCGCAACGCGGGATCTATCGTCAACATCGCCACCCGCTCCGGCACCAACGATTTCCACGGCGAGGCCTTCGAATTTTTCCGCAACAACGCGCTGGACGCCCGAAACTATTTCAATCCCACCAGCACTCCCCAGGCTTCCTTCAAGCACAATGAATTCGGGGGAGACATCGGTGGCCCGATCAAGAAAGACAAAATTTTCTTCTTCGTCGCCTACGAGGGCATCCGCCAGCACCAGGGTTTGACTCTCAGCACGATCGTTCCCAGCCAAAACCAGATCGCCACCGTCACTTCGCCGGCCGTTAAGAAACTTTTGACGCTCATTCCTGCCGCGAATATTCCCGGTACGGATACGACCGGTATTCCGGCAAACTTCAACGGTTTCACCGGCGCGGCTCTCGCCAACGTCAGCCTGAATCAGGGCTCGGGAGACGTGGATGTCGAGCTGCGCCAAAGTGACCGGCTGCATTTCTATTACGTTTTGCAGAAGGACCTCCGCCAAGAGCCTACTCAAAACGCCAATATTCCCGGCTTTGGCGACACTCGCGATGGTTTCCGACAGCTAATGACCATCAGCGAAGATCACATCTTCAGCCCGTCACTCGCCAACACGGTGCGGCTCGGCTATAACCGCATCCATCTCACCTTTACTCCCACCGCGCTGGATCCGGCGGATTTTGACATCACCTTGCCGCCAGGCGCCCCGGTAGGAGTCGGCATTCCGAATATCAATGTGCTCGGGGACGTGAATTTCGGCGGACCGGTCGGCGAACCGCAGGGGCGCGGCGATACCACCGTCGTGCTCAACGACACTCTCAGCTGGCTCAGAGGCCGCCACTCCATGGCGTTCGGCGGAGAAATCCGGCGCGCCTACAACAACAACATCGCGGAAAACGTCGGCAGCTTCACATTTCCCACTATGGATGATTTCCTTGCGGACCAAGCTTCTGCCTTCACCGTCTTGCTGGGCGCCGGCAACGACCGGATTCTGCAGCCCTCCGTCGGCGTATTTGCCCAGGACAGTTTCAAATGGAAATCCAACTTTACGATCAACTTTGGCCTGCGCTACGAGTGGGATTCCACGCCGTCCGAAGCGATGGGCCGATTCACGAATTTTGACCTCGCTTCCGGCACTCTTGTTCCGGCCAACCAGCCATTCCACACCAACAACAAGAATTTCGAGCCTCGCATCGGTTTCGCCTGGGATCCTTTCAAAGACGGCAGGACCTCCGTTCGTGCGGCCTATGCCATCCTGAGCCAGGACCCGACCACCAACATCGTCAGCCCTCTCAGCGGTAATCCGCCGTTCGCATTACCGATCAGCGTCAACTCGGCGACGAACGCGATTACGCTCGAGAATCCTTCGGCCGCGATCACTGGCGTCAGCTTGGGTCCCGGCGCCATCGATCCTGATTTTGACAATATGTACTCGCAGGATTGGAACCTTACTGTGCAGCGCCAGCTCACCTCCACGTTGGGGTTGCAAGTTGCCTACGTCGGTATGAAAGCCACTCACCTGCAGATGACCGGCAACTTTAACCAGCCGTTCGTCACCAACGGTTTTTACGATCCCACTCGTCCCTATACCGCTCTGCCGCTTTCCAGCCCGGTGCTGCCGGCGGAGTGCGCGCCTCCCAATACACCCTGCTCCCTCGGAAATATCACGCGAATCTTCAGTCCCGGAAACTCGAACTACAACGCACTCTGGGTCACGCTCACTAAACATCTCTCCAACGGCCTCGAGTTTCTGGCTGCCTACACCTATTCCCACTCGCTCGATTACAGCTCCGTCAGTTCCGGTGACGCAGTTCCGGTGCAGAATGTTTACGACCCGCGCGGCGATTACGGCTCGTCGGAGTTTGACACTCGTCACCGCATCGTCGTCAGCGGCTTCTACCAGTTTCCGTTCAAGGGCAACCGGCTCGTTTCTGGATGGCAACTTGGAGTCGTCACCATGGCCCAAAGCGGCAATCCAATCACGCCGCTCCTCGTCATCGGTCCGGCGCCAGGCTCGTCGCTCACCGTGCGGCCCGATCAACTGCTGCCCGTTTCCTCCACCAACAAGCCCAGCCAGTTCTACAGCAACATCACTTTGTGTGAGCCGTTTGATGGAACGCCGATGGGTACTCCCACGATTCCGGATTGCGCCACAACGCCGAACGCCGCATTCGCGGTTCCCTGCACTTTTGACATCACCCCGACTGCTCCCGGCAAGTACCCGGTCGTACCCGGCACTTGCCATCCCGGCAGTGCCGGCCGCGATTCGCTTTCCGCGCCCAAGTTCGTCAACACGGACTTCTCCATCGTAAAGAACACCAAGTTGACGGAAAGGCTCAACCTGCAATTCCGCACCGAAGTTTTCGATCTCTTCAATCATCCGAACTTCGGTGATCCGACCAACACCGCAACCAGCGCCGCATTCGGCAAAATCCTCAGTACACGTTTCCCGGTAGGAGACTTCGGCTCTGCGCGCCAAATTCAGTTCGCGCTAAAGCTGCTCTTCTGACGGGATGCTCGCGCAGTACGCGACGGGGCCAACCCCCGGTCCCGTCGCGCTTTATCCTCGCTCGATGAATATAAAAGCCGGACCCCGCGTCGTTCCGACGATGTAACCTATGACTGTGGGAATGAATCAACTCTAATGAAGCGGCTGGGTTTTAATTATTTCGACGCGGTTTAATCCTGGCCGCGCACTTCAGGCATCCAATGTTCATTCCAGAAGTCGCAAAGGAGGAATATATGCAAGGCACTAAATCCGCAATGCAACCGGGCTCCGCTCCCGCCGCGAAAGCCGGTGAATTCCTGATTGGAAACGATCTTCGTGTTGTCCGCCTCGGATTCGGCGCGATGCGCATCACCGGGAAGGGAATTTGGGGCGGGCCGGCCGATCGCGCGAAGTGTGTCCGCGTTTTGCACCGGGCCATCGAACTGGGCATCAATTTCATAGATACCGCGGACGCCTACGGCCCATATGTCAGCGAGGAAATCATCGCCGAAGCTCTCCACCCTTATCCCGCAAATCTGGTGATCGCCACCAAAGGTGGATTCGAACGGACCGGCCCCGACCGCTGGGTCGAAAATGGCAAGCCCGAGCATCTCCGCTCCGCATGCGAAGGCAGCCTCAAGCGCCTGCGTCTCGAGCGCATTGACCTCTATCAATTGCATCGCATTGATCCCAAGGTTCCGGCCGAAGACCAACTCGGCACGCTCAAAGACCTGCAAGCGCAAGGCAAGATCAAGCACATCGGCCTGTCCGAAGTCAGCGTGAAGCAAATTCAACACGCGCAAACGATCGTTCCCATTGTCAGCGTGCAGAATCGCTATAGCCTTGCCGACCGCGGCTCTGAAGACGTCTTGCAATATTGCGAAAAACAAAAAATGGGGTTCATCCCGTGGTTTCCGCTGGCGGCCGGAAAATTGACCGGCGAAAAGAGCGTAGTCAGTCAAGTCGCGGACGAATTGAAGGCCGCGCCGTCGCAAGTCGCCCTCGCGTGGCTGCTCGCGCGTTCGCCAGTCGTGTTGCCAATTCCCGGAACCTCCCGCGTCGCTCACCTCGAAGAAAACGTCGCGGCGGCCGGATTGCAGCTCGATGAAAAAGAAGTGCAAGAACTAGGCAAAGCCGCGGGCGCGCAGTAACTCCAGCTCGCCGCAAAGCACGCGCGCCGCGCTTCGCCATTGGCCGCATCGCGCTATCAAGTTAAACTAGAAACCGGAGGGGTGGGTGAGTGGTTGAAACCGACGGTCTTGAAAACCGTTAGGCCTCAAAAGGGCCTCGTGGGTTCGAATCCCACCCCCTCCGCCATTCTCGCGAATTCTCTGTGTTCCCGTAAATCCATCGTAAACTCATCATTTGCGAATCGCGTTATGACTTCGCGGTCAAGATCTCGCTCAGGAGAACTGCATGGGTCATCCGCTTCTTGATCTGAGGGACAAAACTGCCGTGGTAATCGGCGGCACCAGTGGCATCGGCTTTGCGCTCGCGCGCGAACTCGCCATTGCCGGAGCGGATGTGGTGCCCACGGGCCGCCGCGCCGAACTCGCGCGCAAGGCTGCCGACGAAGTTGCGTCGCTCGGGCGCAGGTCGCTCGCGCTTACCTGCGACGTGACGGACAACGACAGCGTGGAGCAGCTCCTGGAATCAGTTCGCGAGGCGTTCGGCAGTGTGCAAATCCTGGTGAATTGCGCCGGCCGCATCAAGCGCGCTCCCACTCTCGATTTTTCCGACGAGGACTGGGACGCTATCCAGGAAACTAACCTGAAAGGCACTCTGCGCGCTTGCCGCGTCTTTGGCCGCCACATGCTCGAACAAAAATACGGGCGCATCATCAATATCGGTTCGCTGACATGCTTCGTAGGCTTGTTCGAAGTCGCGGCTTATGGCGCCAGCAAGGCGGGCGTGGCCGCGCTCACAAAAACTCTCGCGATTGAGTGGGCCAGCTCCGGAGTTTGCGTGAATGCCCTGGTTCCAGGAGTGTTCCGCACGGACCTGAACGCGGCGCTTCTCGACAGCACGGAGCGCGGGCGTGAATTTCTGCTGCGCACGCCGATGAAGCGTTTTGGAAAAGTGGAAGAGCTCGGCGGAGCCGCGGTGTTTCTCGCTTCCGATGCGGCAAGCTTCGTCACCGGCCACTTGCTGGTGGTGGACGGCGGTTTCCTGGCTAGCGGTGTGAATCAATAGCGCGGCTCTGAATATTTTGTAGCGACGCGAATACTCGAAAGGGAAGCCACTCGCGCATCGTATTCCGAATCTGCGCAGAGCAGACAAGCGCATGACCTTTATCACCGAAGACTTCTTGCTACAGACCAAAACCGCGCGGCGCCTGTACCATGCC
This sequence comes from Candidatus Acidiferrales bacterium, assembly GCA_049287725.1. Taxonomy (GTDB): domain Bacteria; phylum Acidobacteriota; class Terriglobia; order Acidiferrales; family UBA7541; genus Palsa-295. The sequence continues at coordinate 198,841 of JBAQGJ010000065.1, forward strand.
TACGCCGAAAATATTCCGATTCTGGATTTCCACTCGCACCTTCCTGCCGCGGAAATTGCAAATAACGCTCGCTTCACGACCCTGACGGACATCTGGCTCGAAGGCGATCATTACAAATGGCGCGCCATGCGGTCGAATGGACATGCGGAAAAATATTGCAGCGGCAACGCGACTCCCTACGAAAAGTTTGAGGCTTGGGCCAAGACAGTCCCCCGCACGCTGCGCAATCCGCTCTATCACTGGACGCATCTCGAACTCAGCCGCTACTTCGGCATCAATCAGCTGCTCGACGAAGCTTCCTCAGCCGAAATTTGGGCCAATGCAAATGCCGCGCTAAACAGCGAAGAAATGACGCCGCAAGGAATTTTGCGGAAGTTTCGCGTCGTAGCGCTCTGTACCACCGACGACCCTGCGGACTCTCTCGAAGCCCACCAGAAAATCAGAAGCGCCGCGTGCCACACGCGCGTACTCCCCACGTTCCGTCCCGATGGCGCCTTGCGCGTGAACGATCCGCCACGTTTCAACGAATGGACGAATCGTCTTGGCTCCGCAGCCAACGTCGAAATTTCGCGTTTGGCCGATTTCCACGACGCGCTAGCCAAGCGCCACGATTTTTTCCACGAACAGGGCTGCCGCCTGTCCGACCACGGGCTGATCCATTGTTACGCGGAGCCTTTCGCGGACCAGCAAGCCAGCGCAGCTTTCGATAAATTGCGTTCAGGCAAATCTCTCGATGCGCAAGAAGCGGCGGGCCTGGCAGGCCACTCGATGATTTTCTTCGGACATCTCGACGCGCGCAAAGGCTGGACCAAGCAGCTCCATCTCGGCGCCTATCGCAACGCCAATTCGCGTCAAATGGCCGCGCTGGGAGCCGACGCTGGATTCGATTCGATCGGCGATTGGCCGCAAGGCACAGCCCTCGGCGCCTATCTCGACCTGCTCGACCACGAAAATTCGCTGCCGAAAATGATCGTCTACAATCTCAATCCCGCGGACAATTATATTTTCGCCAGCATGGCTGGAAATTTTCCGCAGGAAGGCGTGAGAAGCAAAGTCCAATACGGCGCCAGCTGGTGGTTCCTGGACCAAAAAGAAGGCATCGAGTGGCAGTTGAACGCTCTTTCCAATTGCGGCCTGCTTTCCAATTTTGTCGGCATGGTCACGGACTCGCGCTCGTTCATGTCCTTCCCACGCCACGAATATTTTCGCCGCATCCTGTGCAACGTTTTGGGCAACGATATCGAAGCGGGTTTGCTTCCCAATGACGAAACCATGATGGCGCGCCTGATCCAGGACGTTTGTTTCGAGAACGCCGTCCGCTTCCTGGACCTCCCCGGCCTCGCGGATTGATTTTTCGAAACAAACCTTTAGACTTCAACGCAACAATTTCGCTCTTTCAAGGGACAGCATTGACTGCAGGTTTCTGCGGATGGATCGGTTGCAAGAACCCGTCGGAGGCGACTCTGGAGACGCGTCCATTGTGCCGAAAACATTTCTACGACATCGCCTCCCGTCGCCTTGCCGACTACCGCGAACGGTTCGCGGGCGCCGATCCCGTCGGACGCGATCGCGTCGCCGCCTCGGCATTTCTCTCGGACCTCATCGGCCAGGCCGGCACGCTGGTCACCGGCGCCAAGCAACTCACCGCCAAGGAGCGTGACAATTTTCTAGCCTTGTCCACGGATGCGGTGGAGATGTACAAGAGAGTGCAAAGGAATCCGCGGATTCCGCTGCGCGTGCCCGTTCGCGTTTACCGTGAGCCCGGATTACGCGGCAGATTTGAACTGACCACGACGGTGAATGTCAGCAAGGTGGGAGCTTGCATCGCGGTGCGCGAACCGGTCGCGATTGGCGCAAGACTCTGGCTGCAAAAAACCGAGAATGCGACGAACGCCAGTGGGTGCGTTACTTGGACAAAAGAATCGTCCGCGTCGCAGATTCTGATCGGTTTCGAGATTCTCGATCACGACGATTTTTGGGATTTGAAACAACAAACCTCGTCCGATCCCTCGCCACAAAACACGAATTCGCGGCCCAACAACCTTAAGGAATCCTAAGCAGCAGTGAATTCGCACCACGAGTAAATCGCCGTCCGCCGGAAACTCTCCTGAATCTCCAGGAAGCCGCGAAGACTAGCCGTGCCCGGTCCCGCCGAGTTCCCGCACGATATCGCCCACAAACGTTTTCGCGTCGCCGAAAAGCATCAGCGTTTTGTCGAGGTAATACAGAGGATTATCAATTCCCGCGAACCCCGGACTCATTCCGCGCTTGATCACCATCACCGTGCGGGCCTTGTCCACATCCAGAATCGGCATTCCATAAATCGGACTGCTCGGATCGGTGCGCGCCGCGGGATTAGTGACGTCGTTCGCGCCAATCACCAGCGCCACATCCGTCTGCGGAAATTCCGGATTCAAATCGTCCATGTCCACGAGCTTGTCATATGGAATATCCGCTTCCGCCAGCAGCACGTTCATGTGCCCCGGCATGCGTCCCGCCACCGGATGAATTCCGAATTTCACGTTCACGCCGCGCTTGGTCAAAATATCGTAAAGCTCGCGCACTTTGTGCTGCGCCTGCGCCACGGCCATTCCGTAACCCGGCACGATCACCACGTTGCTCGCCGCGGAAAGAATAGCCGCCGCTTCTTCGGGCGTCGCGCTTTTCACGGGTGCTGCTTCTTGCCCCGCCGCGCCCTTCGCGGCCTGATCTTGCCCAAACGCTCCAAACAACACGTTGGAAAACGACCGGTTCATCGCCTTCGACATATTCACCGAAAGAATGAAGCCGGACGCGCCGTCCAGCGCTCCGGCAATAATCAGCAGCTTGCTGTCGAGCACGAATCCCATCGCCGCGGCCGAAAGTCCCGCGTACGAATTCAACAGAGACATCACCGTGGGCATATCCGCGCCGCCGATCGGCACAATCATCAGCACGCCGAAAATCAGCGGAATTGCCAGCATCACCGGAAACAAATGCGTGTGCTCGGGATGCCGCACCAGAATAATCGCCACCACGACTGCAATTCCCAGCACCACGAAATTCACAAAATTCTGGCCCTTGTACGTGATCGGCCGTTGCGGCAGCACCTCTTCCAGCTTTCCCGCCGCCATCAGGCTTCCCGTAAAAGTCAGCGAGCCAAGAATCACTTCGGTCGAAAGCACCGCCATCATGAACGGCGGCACATGCGGCGCGCGCAAATAAAATTCCGACGTTCCCACCAGCGTCACGCACAACGCGCCAAACGCATGGCTCAACGCGGTTCGTTGCGGCACGGCCGTCATGTGCACCAGTCCCAGCGGCACGCCGATGATCGAACCGAGCACCAGGCCCACCGCGATCCAGCGGTAATCCACGATCCCGTGATGCAGCAAAGTGCCCAGGATCGCGAGCAGCATGCCCACTTCGCCCGCCCACACTCCGCGCCGCGCGGTGCTCGGTGAACTCATCCATTTCAGCGACAAAATAAAAAGAGTAGCGGCGATCAGGTAGGTAATCTGCAGCAGAAGATCGGAACCGGCGAATGGCGTCATGATTTCGCGGGGCGGCTCGTTTTGAACATTTTCAGCATGCGATCGGTGATCAGGAATCCGCCGACGATGTTGCTGGTCGCCGCGACGATCGCCAGCGTCCCCAGAATCGTCGCCAGAGTGCTTTTGCCTTCGCCCGCCAGGATGATCGCGCCCACCACGGCAATCGCATCCAGCGCATTCGTCAGCGACATCAGCGGCGTATGCAGCAGCGGCGAGACTCGCCGAATCACCTCAAAGCCGATGAACGCCGCGAGGATGAATACGTAAAGATCCGTAACCAAGTCGGTCTGCACCATCAGTTCGCTCCGCCCGCCGTCGCTAGCGCCGGCAACGACAAAAATTCCCGCACGCGCTCGTTCACGATTTCGCCGTTGCGCGTCAGCAGCGTGCTGCGCACGATTTCATCGTCTAGTTTCAGTTGCAACTTCCCGCCCTGCACCAGATATTGCAGGAACGCGGTGATATTCCGCGCATACATCTGGCTCGCGTGATACGGCACGGTGCTCGCCAGGTTGATGCGCCCGATCACCGTGACGCCGTTCTCCACCACTTTCTCTCCGGGCCGGCATAGCTCGCAATTTCCGCCGCGCTCCGAAGCCAAATCCACAATCACCGATCCCGGCGCCATGCGCGCCACCATGTCGCGCGTCACCAGCACCGGCGACTTCTTGCCCGGAATCACCGCGGCGGTAATCACCACATCGCTTTCCGCCACCACGCGCCCCAGCAGTTCGCGTTGCTTGCTGTAGAAATCTTCGTCCTGTGCCTTCGCGTATCCGCTCGCGTCCTGCGCGTCCTTCGCTTCGATCGGCAGCTCCACAAAACGCCCGCCCAGGCTCTGCACTTGTTCCTTGGCTGCCGGGCGCATGTCGTACGCCGAAGTCACGGCACCGAGCCGCTTCGCCGTGGCGAGCGCCTGCAGCCCCGCGACGCCCGCGCCGATCACCAGGACGCGCGCCGGCGTAATCGTCCCCGCCGCCGTCGTCAACATCGGAAATATTCGCGGCAGCGTGTCCGCCGCAATCAGCACCGCCTTGTATCCGCAAATCGTTCCCATGGAAGAAAGCGCATCCATCGACTGCGCGCGCGTCGTGCGCGGCATCAATTCCACCGCAAACGAAGTCACGCCCGTCGCCGCAATCTCCTGAATGGTTTGCAGGTCGCCGAGTGGCCGCAAAAATCCGATCAAGATTTGCTCGCGATGAAAAAGCGGCAGGTCTGCCTTGCCAGTCTTGTCGTTTGATCCGTGCGCCAGCACCTGCACGATAATGTCGGCGCTGCGAAACACCTCGGCACGCTCCGCGATAGTCTTCGCGCCCTTCGCCACATAATCCGCGTCCGGATAACCCGCCTCGATTCCCGCTCCCGCTTGCACGATCACTTCAAGCCCGGATTTCGCCAGCGTCGGCACCACCGAAGGCACCAAAGCCACGCGCCGCTCTCCTGGAAACGTCTCCCGTGGTACGCCAACAATCATTCTTCACCCTCGATCATGAATCGTGCGCTCGCCGTTTGACTTGATACAAGACCTGCGAAACCATGGTCCGCGGAAAAGCGAAGCAGGTGTCATCCCGAGCGAAGCGAGGGATCTGCCTTTCCCGAACGCCAAAAGGAAAGCGGACTCATCGCGCCTGATGTTTCCCGGAATGCCACTGCCGCGTGCTTCTCTGCAGCCTCGTTATCCGCGCGTCAGCGCATCAGCGATATTTTTCGCCGCCGCAGAACCAATTATTCTATCTGCAATCCACCAGAAGTCTACCCGAACATCCGCAGCGCCGAATCACGCCGGAATCGCGATTTTTGCGTGTTCGAGAATTACAGCTTTCTCCCGCACCCAAAAGTGACCTTACAAGAGCCCACTATTAGTGATGCTGAGAATTAACCGCGGGACTCCGTTGCATCAAAGGATCAGCAGTGAAACCGATTCGCTTCAGCATCGGCGAAATCTCCGGGTTGGACATAAAAAGTTTCCACAAGAGCCCCGTGCGATAGTTTTCGATCATCACCGTGATGGGCGCTTGGTTCAGCCCCATATAGATCGGCGCGAACCAGTCGTCGTCAAGATCGAACGCGTCCCGCGGACCATAGACGCCCCACAGCCGGTCTCCCAGCTCACGATAGAAATGCTTCAGCGCGGCCATGGAGGCTTCAGGGGTATACGGAAACGACGCAAGCGCGCCCGTGGGCGTCATCGTCCCAGTGTCATCATTCGCGCCGGGCGCATTCGGGAAGTATCCTTCCGGTCCATCGCTCGCGGTCAGTCCCCAGGAATCGGGTCCGTAACCTTTGTGATGCCCCGGATTCTCGATGCAATAGGCGCGGTTGATCAAGGCCAGGTTGCGATTGTTTTCGAAGTAATCGGTAAAGCGGTCGCGGATTCCGCGCGGATCAAAGCCCATATACGAATAGTGCGCGAAGAAAAGCGGATCTCCTTCTTTTGTGCCGACGTCCAGTTTGATTCCGTAATAGGTTTTGCCGTCGAGAAAGTCATTTCCCTTGGAGCCAGTTCCGGCCCCATCCGCCCAGCCCGTGTAATAAAGGCTGGCTGGCACGGAATGAGTGGGCGAAGCGATGGCGAGCAGATAGACGATCATCACCTCGTTGAAGCCCGTCAGGCGATGATTGATGTACCACGACCATTGAGGCGACCAGTGCCAGTAAAGCGCGTCACTTTGCGCCGACTGCCGATACCAATCCCATTCCACGGTTTCCCAGAGGCGGGAGATGCGCTCCTGCAGCGATTTTTCTTGTGCGCTCGATTGATTCAGGTACTGCCGCGCGGTTAGTAGTCCCTCCATCAGAAAAGCGGTTTCTACCAGGTCCCCGCCATCGTCGAACATGCTAAAGACCGGCAAACTCGCGCCCGTTGCGTCATCCATGAAGTGCGACCACGCTCCGTGATAGCGCGGAGCTTTTTCCAGAAAGCTCACGATCTTGTCCAGACGTTCGATCCCTTGCGCGCGGGTGACGAATCCCCGGTCCATACCCACGACCAATGCCATGATGCCGAAGCCGCTCGCGCCCGTGGCAATGATGCGGTCATCGCCCGGAATATTTTCATGCGCCATGCCGGAGTGCGGCCCGGACGAATCCCAGTAATAATGGAAGCACTCTTCCTGAAGCATCGTGAGCAACTCGTCGTCGGTGAGCGACCGCGTCGCAGCGCTCACCGCCGCGGACATTGGCGAGATCACGCCGTCCCAGGAATCTGCCGCCACTTTGTACGATGCCGCTTGATCAGTCTTGCCCAGGAAATCCGTGTATCGCTCGAGGCCGCGTTCCTGGATTCCAATGGGTTGATACGGGCCGCCGCCGAGCGAACGATAGATCACGTAATTGCGAAGATGCTCAGAGATGACCGGCCGCCACGCCACCTCAATATGGCGCTCGTAACCTGTTGCGGTGACGCCTTCGGGCGCGGCCAATCGGCGTGGCGCAGTCGCCTTTTGCGAAGGTTCGATCGTGATTTCGTCAACGATCAATGTGTGGGGCGCCGCGTCGGCGAAAGACTGCAAGAAAATCAGGCTACCCAGGTGATTGGCTTCCAGAGGACGTATGGATGCGCTGGCAAAATCCCGCAGCGGGATTTTCACGTGGACCCATTGGCCCCCAGGCACGGCTCCGGAGAACCTCGCCAGCGGGAGCGGACCGGAAAAATTCTTGCTGACATCCTCGATCCGTACGAGCGGCAAGTCCGTGGAACCGATGCGCTCCGGCGCAAAGCACCAAAAAGAAAGCACGTCCCCTTCGAACCCTATTTCACGATTGCGAAATCTCACCACTTTAATTTGCGCCACCCAACCGCCGCCGGGCTGTGAAGTCCATTCGAGGCGCAAGGCATTCGGCGGCGTGCGAAATGTGTGAGTTTCAACCGGAAGCTTGCCGTCGACCAGTTGAAGGAAGCTCGGCGCGGTGACTTTGCCGGCACTGTAAAAGTAGGAGTCGGGCGTCAGGCTATTGTCGAAAAAAACATGGTGGTAATACTCGGTGTCCGCATGAACCGCGCCACCGGCGATAAGCAAAAGCAAGAGCGCAAGGGACCGCAGGATGAATCGTACGACCGCGCGAGTTTTCGGCTCCCGCGTAAGCGCCGTGGGAAGCAAACGCATCATCCGCAAGTCCGTTGGCAACTGTACGAACCATCGGACAACAACTTTCTGGATCATAGGGGCTGGAACGGACATATCAGAGATATGAATCGTGTCAACGCAAAGTAGAAATGTCCGGTTTTGTGCCAGGTAGAAATGTCCGCTTCCAGGGTTTTCTCCAAGGATGATCGGCCGGCACATGGTATTTGGTTTTGATGTTGTGGGTGGCTTTCGGTT
>JBAQGJ010000066.1:0-109001 GCA_049287725.1 Candidatus Acidiferrales bacterium
ACCTTCAAACGTTCCCGCTCTTTCGCACTCAACTCGATCCGCTCCTCTGCCATCAGGCCCCCCCGGCCCCTAGAAAAGCGGACATTTCTACTTTGCACAATCCGGACATTCTCAATTTGCAGCTACATGGTGGTCCAGCGTGGTTGACTCCTGTCTTCTGTGCATGGTCGTAGTATGGTGGATTCTCGCACGAATCTACACATGAACGCGGACATGGCAACGCACCGGTGCAACCCACATATACGATTAGAGCGTATTCAGGCAGTGACGCCGTACGATAAACCGATCCGTACCTGCTTCAAGCGAACTGCTTGGGGACCTGCTTCCAGCTTGAAAAGAGAACGAGCAGCATACCGATGACCCAAAGTACGTGACCTTCTCTCGGATAGATTACGAAGTAGTGGAACACGACCCAGCAAAAAGGAATCATCGAGAGCAGGGCGAATTTCAGCACGCGAGCTGCCCGGGGATTCCGTTTCAGGACTGCAAGGGTCGTATAGCTGAGAAAAACCGGGTTGATGAGGCCACTTATTAGAATCGACAGATACAGAAAAGGAGGAGCGTAGTTATCACTTGTCGGTGAAAATGGCGTAGAAGTTATGGGGCACTCTAGCGACAAGTAAGCGCATTCGTAGCCTCTCATTCGACCAGTCCATCCCTGGGTGTCTCCCGTTGCAACCAGGAAAAAACTGAGGATAAAAATCGCGAGGCCAAGTCTGAACAGTGCTTTATTTGGGGCCATAACTGAAAGGTTATCCCTCATAGAATAGTTCGACAACGGCCATGATTTAACATGTCTTATATGGGTAAAAAGAGTCTGGTAGCCGGTGACCCGCTAACTTCTGCTGGGCAGAGTCGTCCTCGGCGTTTTTCTCAGTGCTGATCGAAGTTCGGCTCGCTGTGCTTTTGCGATAGGTTGCGAAGTTCTTTCCGGTTTTCGCGTGCCGCGCTTAGGAATTTCACCAGCAGATCAGACACTGTTGCCTGTTTAGGTAGCGATTCAGTTTCCAGTAATTGCGCCAATCAGGCATCTGGATTAGCTTTCGAGTTGCCCGCAATCCCTCCAGAGTCGATGACAAGCGCGGAGAGCTTCTTGTCGGACTTGTATCGCCCGAACCATCCGGTTCAGGAAATGTCTCAAAACACGCGACTGACTATGGAGGGAAGTGCATGCGGCGTAGCAGGGCCTGAAAGCGTGGCTCGGAGCGTAAGCGATCCAATCCCGGATTGGAGTTCGCGAAGACCATCCACTGGTCATGCTCTTCGTAGGCCCGTTCAAGCCAGTTGATTGCCTGGTCGTGCTGGCCGAGGCCAACATAGGCTTCGGCGAAGAAGAAGCCGGACACATAACGATGCCGGGCTGTTTCTTTCAACGCCGTGATTAGCGCCTCCGCCTCATCGTTCCTTCCTTGCAGCCCATAGATACTGGCCAGGACAGCGAGGGCATACGGATCTCGCGACTGAGATGGGTCGGTGGCAGCGCATCTTTTATCCAAGGCAATGGCCTCTGGATACATCCCCTTCTCTCTGTAGGCGTGTATCAGGCCACCGTCGTCTCCCAAACTTTCGAATTGCTTCAAGGCGAGATCGTATTGACGCGATGCATAGGTTACCCAGGCCTCTGTTTCTTTGACGCCTATGTTGAAGGGGTCCAATTCATCTGCGTAATGCATCTGAGTCAACGCCTCGTCGTTGCGTCCCAAAGCCTGAACGAATCGCCCGTACTCCAAATGGGCGTCCACGTAATTGGGATTGAGCTTCAGCGCGAGCCTGTACTCTTTTTCCGCTTCAGGCCAGTTCCAATCGTATTGGAGAGTTTGAGCCAGAGAAAAATGACCTTCCGGAAGGGACGGATCCAGCTTCAGCGCCGTGGTGGCCGCCGCTTTAGCGTCAAACAAAGAGTTCTCCGGAGAACGACCTCCCCAACCTGGGTTCCCCAAGTGGATATAGGCGTCGGCGAGTCCCGCGTATGCCTGGGCATACGCGGGGTCCTTATCGATAGCTGATTTGAAATATGCAATCGCTGTCTGAACGTCCTGCTCACCGTATTGTCTCTTGCTCGCAAGTCTGGACAAGTGGCCCGGACCGGCAGCCAATACGGACCGGCCACGAAGGTACTCGTCGTGTGCTTCCGGATCTATCGGGCTGGCGCTCGCCAGGTGCGCACGCTCCTGCGGCGTCAGCGTGACCTGGATTTCATCTGTAACGGTGCGCGCAATCTCATTCAGCAGGCCCAATATGTCGCGCACACTACGATCGTACGCGCTGGCCCAGAGCTGGCCCTCGGGAGAAGCCCGTTCTAGGCGGACGGTCACGCGAACCCGATCCCCAGAGCGTACCACCGTGCCTTCCAACACGGCGTCCACGTCGAGTTCCCGGGCAATCTCTTGCAGCGGTTTCTTGCTGCCCCTGTATTGCATTATCGATTGGCGAGAGATCACGCGCGGGATGTTCGTTTTGCCCAGTTCGGTGATCAACGCTTCCGTCAAGCCGTCGGCAAAGTATTCCTGTTCGGGATCGCCGGACAGGTTTTTCAGCGGCAGCACCGCAAGTGACGTGATATTGGGCCGGGCGGTGCGCTCCGTCCGACTTCGGGACACGATGTAAGCGATGGCGATGACCGCGAGGACGGCCAACGCACCCACGCCAAGCCACCGGGCCCGCAACGCGACTCTTGTGTGGTCATCCTTGGTAGGCAACGGCAAATCCGTGTGGGCGCCGTTCTCGTTCTCCAAGCGGGGCTGGCGGCTTTGCCGCCAGGCGTCGAGCTCGGAGGTTAAGGCATAAACGGAGCCGCGCTTGTCGTGCAGGTGGCGATGGACGGGCATCCGCTCGCGCCTTTCCCACCTCTGCACGGTAGTCACGTCGCGGCCCAGGTATGCCGCGATCTCCTTCCACGAGTCCAGCTGGTCTTCCGGTGGTTTCTCGCGTAGCTGCTTGCCGCAGGCAGGTTCGGCCATGGGGTTCTCCTGAGGGGAGAATGGCAAAAAAGTAATGGGATTGTAGCGCACCTGCCGGGTAACTGCAAAAGGCGGCATTTGACGGCAAACGGGTCGTTCCGCGCATTGCCGTTTGATTGCCGGACGGTGATGACCGAATCTAATGCGCGTTTCAGCAGCGAATCGCCGCCACGCGGCTGCGCAGCGCCACTCGCAAGCGAATGCTTATTTCAGCCGAAGACGCGGGGCCTCACGCGAGTCTCGAACTTGGGAGTTTCTGAAGCCGAGAGCAGTTGACGAAATCAATCGAGAATCAATTCGACGGAGAAAAAAATGAAAGTGAACAAGGCGTTCGTCTCAATCTTTGCGGCTTTTCTTACGAGTTTAGCGATTCCCATCCACGCCCAAAATGTGGTAACCGACTGGAATTCAATCGCTTCCACTACCATCGTCGCGAACGGCGGCAAGACGCCGGCGACCGCGTCGGTGTGGTTCGCGTATGCTTCAATTGCAGCTTACGATGCCGTGAACGCCATCGAGCATCGCGGCGACCCATTCTATTTTCATGGATCGGCAGGCCGAAATGCATCGAAAGAGGCGGCCGTTCTCGCAGCGGAACATCGCATCCTGGTGAACTACTTTCCGACGCAGCAGGCGATGCTCGATCTGGACTATACGGTTTCGCTGGCGGCGATTCCGGGAAGTCCGTCCGCCCGCGCGGAAGGGGTTGCAGTGGGCGAGAAAGCCGCCGCAGCGGTGATCGCAGCGCGTGCGGGAGATGGACTGGAGGCAAATGTCGTCTACACACCGGGCTCGGGGCCGGGTGTTTGGCAGCCAACTCCGCCAAAGTTTCTGGCGGCTGCTACGCCGTGGCTGGCTCAACTGCGTCCGTTCACGCTGAATAGCCCATCACAATTCTTGCCGCCAGGACCGACGCCGCTCGACAGCGACGAATGGGAACGCGACTACAATCTGACGCGTCTTTTTGGCGACGTATCGAGCACGATCCGCACGCCCGAGCAAACCGAGATCGGGTTGTTTTGGACCGAGAATACGGCTCAGCAATACGCACGAACATTCAATTACCTGGCCATAAACCAAAAACTCGACGTAGCCGAGAGCACGCGGCTTATGGCGCTACTGTGGACTGGCTATGCGGACTCTGCCATCGGCTGTTTCAACGCAAAGTATACGTATAGCTTTTGGCGTCCGGCGACGGCCATTCCAGCGGGAGGTGGAAATTCCGAATTGCCAACCGATCTGCAATGGACTGCACTCGGCGTGACGCCGAATCACCCGGAATACCCGGCGGCGCATGCATGCATCACAAATACGGTTGCCAACCTCGTTGCTGCGTATTTCGGAACCAAGAAAGTAAAGGTTGTGGTCGACAGTTTGGCTTTCGGCGCCGCTGGCGTGCACACCCACGTATTCCAAAACACGGACGACTGGTTCAATGAGGTTTTCTGGGCACGCATTTACGCTGGGTTCCACTTCTACCATTCCTTGGTGGATGGCGGAAAGCTTGGAGAGCGCGTATCTCGTCAAGTAGTACGCAAGCAATTTCACGACTTGGATGACCGGCATGATCACGACGGGGACGGGGACCGGGACCGTTCTGACGCAAGTTGGTAGCGCGTACGCGCCCTCCTTCCAAAAAAGACAGCAACGCGATGCGCCCACGTAATTCCAGGTCGCAACGGGCCTCTGCTAAAAAATAATAGTGAGGAGGGATTCCATGCTCATCAGCAGAAAGGCGACAGGTTGTATTTGCGATCTGTGTTTTCCTCGGTGTCGGCGCGCTGGGCGGCGTCGGCGCCTACATGGCGAGCGCATCTGGACAGTCTGATGGAGAAGGTTCTCCGATCTACGGAGTGAAAGTTCCGGCCGGATACCGCGATTGGAAATTGATCGCCGTAAACAACCTCGTGGCACCGGGCAAGCTCGACCAGTTGCGCGCTCAAGTGGGCAAGGAGCTGGCGGCGAAAGCGTTCAAGGAAGGGACGGTTCCGTTCCCGGACGGCAGCATTATTGTGGCGATTCATTGGACGCGTGTCCCGTCCGAAGCCAACGACAAAGCCCTGGAGGGCATGTTCCCCGGCGCGCAATCTTTCGTTGTTGGGGCGCCCGTGAATATTCAGGTGATGGTCAAGGATTCAAAGAAGTATGCGGACACCGGCGGCTGGGGATTCGGTGACTTCAAGGACGGAAAGCCGGCGGACAAGGCGTTACACGAGAATTGTTTTCCCTGCCACGAGCCTGTCAAGGTGCGCGACTTTGTTTTTACCCGGTACGCACCTTAACAGCCAGAAGGGAACCCTGCCCGGTGATACTTCAAGCGTTGCTAAATTGTTTTCTGTTACAATTCCCGCCGAAGTTACCCCATGCCACGGAGAGTTGCCTTCATGCGCAGAGGCTTCGTTCTGCTTCTGGCCCCGATAATCATTGCCGTAGTAAGTTTTCTTCCGTCCGCCGTCGGCAAGGTCGTGCAGAAGACGGACAGACAAGTCCTGAACCTGACGCCTGCTTCCAGTCCTATCTATGCCCGGTCGCCGATGTCGGGAAAACAATTGGCTTTTGTTACGGCCTCCACGAGCCCACAAAACGCCGCCATCCTCAGCCCTGTGCCGCCGCCTTCGCCGACATCTCCAACAACGTTCAAAAATGGGGTCGTGATCCCGGTAACGGGAACCGCGGGAGGAAGCGGCTTCCAAGACTTCGTGGTGGAATGGGCTCCTGGATTGGATGCAGCCTCAGGCTGGCAAACGACCGGGGTGACGCTTGCCGGTGCAGGTGCTACTCCAGTCGCGAGCGGCTCCTTAGCAACTTGGGACACCGGTTCCATTGTTTCCGCCGGTTACTACACCATTCGCCTTACCGTAAACCTTTCCGGCTCGGCGTTTCAGGCTCTTACCATGATCTACCTCGAGCCCGACCTGTTTTCCGCCAATTGGCCCCAAACATTGAACCTCGGCCCGGCGTCCGGAGCTGGAGTCGTTCCCGCAAGAAACGTCGATGGAACCTACCGGCTACTCCTGGAAACTCCCGCGGGGCCTGGCTCCACGGGCGGGGAACTCTGGAGTCTTTCCCTCGACGCGCCGGCTCAGCGCACACTGCACACGAGCAACGGAAGTTTCATGCATCCGGCCGTTGCCGATTTTACTGGCACGTCAGGCGACCAAGCCATGATCATTGACTTCATCACTGGTTCGCCGGTCTCCAGCGACCTTGAGCTTTTTCAGCAGGACGGGTCGTTCAAGACACTCGAGAGCAGCCCGAACCTTTGGTCTGTGGGAAGCCAGGTCGTCGTGGAGGACCTTGCTGGTGACTCACGGTGGGAGACCGTGACTTACGGCATCGATTACACCAATTCGCTGGCCAGTGTATCCGCGTGGCTGCCCGATGGCTCGCTGTTCAGCTCCAATTTTCCGCTCACGGTTACTTTCGCAAATCCCAACGATGGCCGTCTGAACCGCAACCCCGTCCTGGTCGGCGACATCAATGGCGATGGCAAGAAGGAGATTGTCACGATGGAGGTTCTTTCTCCCTCTACTTTCACCTTGGCGCTGTTCGCCAATGACGGCTCGCCTTTGACCTGGCAAGTCCCCTCGTCCTTGCCGGGAGTTCCGGTGGTGATGGCTGCTGCGGACCTCGACAACAACGGCAAACTGGAGACCATTCTCGCGGCGAATACTGACGCTCAGACTTTTCTCCATGTTTTTCAGCCCGACGGGACAGAACGGACTGGCTGGCCGCTCACGCTTTACAATTCCAACGTCAACAGTCAGTCGTACCTAGCCGTTGCCGACCTGAATGTTGACGGTAACAAGGAAATCGTCTACTCGCATGAGTCCCTTCTCTACGTCTTGAAGCCTGATGGATCCAGTCTTTCGTCCGCGTGGCCCTTGCAAGCCTCGCCTGCTAGCGAGAGCTTTGGCTACAATGCTGTGGCCGTCGGCGACGTGGACGGCGATGGTTTCCCGGAGATTGTCACTGTGTTGAATACTCTTTCGACAAATTCCAATCCTGTCTTTGCCCTCGGCTCCTACGCCGATCAGCAGCTCTTGGCTATTCGCAGGGACGGTACGATTTCCAGATCCTGGCAGCTCAATGCCGGCAACGGCTGCTGGCTCCAGTTTTTTCCTGCCCCGACCATCGGCGATTTCGACGAAAACGGAGTAGCCGATATCGCGGTGGCATCCTATATCGGTGAGGGTTCTTGTGTGGGTTTTCCGGGGATTGTGACGCTACTCAGTACGGGCGCCCCGTTCAATCCAGGGCTGAATGACTGGCCGCTCGTCCGCCACGATCCCCGGCAAACCAGCGTGCTCCTTTGCTCCGATTTCTGCTTTGCTGCAGGTTCGGCGCAAACAGTAACCGCCGGTTCCACCGCGAGCTACACATTGACCATCACTCCTAATGACTTGCCCTACCAGACCGCTATAGCTAACTTTACTTGCGCAGGTCTGCCGAGCGGAGCGTCCTGCAATTTCAACCCTTCCTCGGTGACACCGGGAGTCCAGACGACGGCCTCGACTAGTCTTTCTATTTCTACTACCGCAGGCAATCTGGCAACGGCGCGGCCTATCGCCGGCGCGACTAGAGTGTACTTCGCGGCCCTATTTGCTGCCGGAGCCCTGGGCCTGATGCCGATCTTTGCGGCGCCACTGCGCCAGTCCCGCGGCGGAGGCAAACTCATCGGTGTCCTATTTCTATTTGGCCTTCTTGTCGGCGTTAGTTGCGGCGGCGGATCAGGCGGAGCCCAGCCGAATCCCAACGGCACTCCCGCTGGCACTTACACCATCACGGTATCGGCCACTGGCGCCTCGAAGACCGCCAAGACCACGACGCTCAGCCTTATCGTGAACTAAGACGCGTCGAACGCACGTCGTGATCCTGCGCCCGATGCGTGCGGCGCAGGGCTGGTCGTGGCCACTCGTTGTATCCTTGTGCGTACACAGAGCATCGAATCGCCATGGGTGAGCGAGAGCGTCGGTAAGTCAGATCGTCTAGTTGTTGGCATAATTCGCTGCGAGATCTTTTGGATAGGGGATTCGGATGTCGAAATATATAAAGGACCGGGAGGTTGTATCTCGTTTGACTCCTGAGCAGTTTCGGGTGACGCAACAGAGTGGAACCGAGCGGCCCTTTGAAAATGCTTTTTGGGACCAGGATGAACCGGGGATCTACGTGGACGTCGTCTCGGGCGAGCCGCTTTTTTCTTCCCTCGACAAGTTCGAAAGCGGCTGCGGTTGGCCGAGCTTCACCAAGCCGGTGGAGGCTGAAAACGTGGAAGAGAAGCACGACAGCAGCCACGGCATGGCACGTGTGGAAGTGCGGTCAAAACATGGCGACAGCCATTTAGGTCACGTGTTTGACGACGGCCCGCGCGACAAGGGCGGGCTGCGTTATTGCATCAATTCGGCGTCGTTGCGGTTCATCCCCTTCGATGAGCTGGAAAGCGAAGGGTACGGCGAGTATCGTAAATTATTCGAACATCAAGAAAAGGAGTAAGCACATGACGTCGTCGTCATCACAAGAAAAGGCAATTCTGGCCGGCGGCTGCTTCTGGGGGATGCAGGAACTACTGCGTCGCCGTCCGGGCATTATTTCGACACGGGTGGGTTACACGGGAGGCAACGTTGCGAATGCAACCTATCGCAACCATGAAGGTCACGCCGAAGCGATTGAAATTATTTTCGATCCTCAGAAGTTGAGTTATCGGAAGCTGCTGGAATTCTTTTTCCAGATCCACGACCCGACGACTCTAAACCGCCAGGGGAACGATACCGGAACGAGTTATCGCTCGGCGATTTTCTACACGACCGAAGAACAGAAAAAGATCGCGCAAGAAACGATTGCCGACGTCGAGGCTTCGGGACTTTGGCCGGGTAAGGTGGTTACCGAAATCAAACCCGCTGCGGCATTCTGGGAAGCGGAGCCGGAACATCAAGACTATCTAGAGCGCATTCCAAACGGCTACACCTGCCATTACGTCCGACCTGATTGGAAGCTTCCAGAGCGGCGAGTGGAAGCAGCTCACAAATCGGCAAATTAGCTGCGGATTGATCGCGCTTGATTGTTAGCATTTATTGCACGACCACGGTGATCTGAAAAGATCGTAGCCCCCACCGGCGTTCGCCGTCACGGTAAAGACATAGGATCCCGGAGGCGTGCCGGGATTTCGCCCGCCTCCGCCCGGTCCTGTTCTGCTGCCACCGCAACCCCAACTTGGCAGCAGGAGGTCCGTGCGCTTACGGCTTGGCCCTTACTGCTTCGCGGAGTTTGCCGCAGTGGCGTGCGGCTCACCGAAATAGGGAAAATCCGGGCGCATCAGTTGCTTATCGGGGGCGACGCCATCGCCTAGGGCTGTGTTTGTGGCCAGCGTGAGAATCACGTCCATCACGTCGTCGGAGAGGCTGCGGCCGTTGAAGGCCGCGAAGCTGAATGAGGCGGGTGTGTCCAGTTCATACGGCAGGACCGCTGGGCAGAGGCGCGCGAGGAGTTGCGTAGCGTAAGCGGATGGGTCGGCCGCTGAGTGGGCGAGCGCGGTGACTTTTTCCACGAAGTCGCGGATCGGTTTGGAGAACAGCGCCACTTCGTCCGCCGGGACCGCGCGGTTGTAGTTTTCCGCTGCTGCGTCGTGCAGCGATGGATCGGAGAGCAGGATGTGGGTGATCATCGGCAGGCCCCAACGCGATACCTGCACCTCCGGAGCGTGTCCGTAGAGCGATGCGGTGGCCCAGGCGTGCACCACACCTTGGCCGATCAGGCTGCTGGGGACTTCGAGGACGATGGCGGTGACATTCTTGCTGCCAAAGAAGTTCTGGCGATTGTGGAACGCCTCCGGGGCAAACCGATTTTCGGTCCACAGAGCTTTTCTGAAATCACCGAAACCAATGCCATCGGCGGCGAAGAGATCGGGCGCGAGGCCGGCGTACGCCAAGCAGCCCTGATCCGCTTGCACCACGCTTCCCGTATTCCCAGAAATGATGAGTTCGCCCTCGGCGCCTTTCAGTGCTTCCGCTCCGGTGGCGCGGCGGACCGCGAAGGTCTGAACGTGCCGCTGCTCGCCGCCATCGGCGTGGGCGGGCGCGCCGAACTGGACCTTGAAGGTGACGTCTTCGCGAAGATCGCGATTGGTGTCAAAGCGAAAGGCGTAGAGACCTTCGTCGCGGAAAGTGTCCGGCGCGCTGACGCCGGCGTTCGGATTCACGGTCAAAGCCATCACCGTGGTGCCCGGGCGGCCGCGAAACAAGTAGAAGTCGCAGATGTTGATGCGGGGGTCTTCTTTTGCGGTAGGCGTATCGAAGTGATGCGACATGGCGAATTTTCTCCTAAGGGTTTAGACTCGACGCCAAAGTTCAATCGCCTGGATTGCGCGCGAAATGTTTAGAGCTGCCTTTTGGAACTGATCCGACTCGCAGCGTAGACGACGCGCGAGGCCAAAGGTTCACTACGGTCAGCGGCGAAGAATGCGCGCTCCAAACTGGGCGGCCGTGAGTCCGCCATCCACCATCAGCTTCATAACGCCTCCGTTTTGGGGAACCTAACACAAAACGAAGGCGCGGAGCATTAAGTCCCGGTGAGTCGCATTGCCGGACATTGGATGTGAGACTGGGCTGCGGCTTAGGCTGCAGCCCACTCTTTTGCTAGTTCCGCGGCGAAGGAGCTGTAGGTTCTTGGTTGGTGGCCTAGCAGGGCCGCGACGCGCGCGGTCTGATGCTCCGTGTTGGTTAGTCCACGCTCGGCGTAGCCCTGGAACATTACGCGAAGATCGTAGGCGATCCAGCTTGGCATTCCTGTGTTGCGCAGCTGGGCTTCAAAGCCATCGAAGTCTGCGTGTCCGGTGTACGTGATTTTTTTGCCCAGCAGCTTGGACCAGGTGGCTGCCGCAGCCGGACCACTCAACATCTCTGAGGAAACGAGGTCGTAGGTTTTTCCCTGGTGGCCTTCTTGTGTGAGCGATATCGCGGCCGCCTCCGCAATGTCGCGAACATCTACCGCAGCCAGGCCCTGGTTGCCCGCCGGAACGGGGTAGACGCCGGGTCCGGTTAAGACAGCTTTGAGCCGGAGTTCATTCTGAAAGAAATATGCTGGCCGCAGAATCGTATAAGGCACCCCGCCGAGACGAATCGCTTGCTCGACGGCATACTTCGCGGCGAAATGCGGGACCTCGAGAAACTGGTCGGCGTTGAAAACTGAAAGGTACGTCACATGCTTAATTCCGGCCTTTTTGGCTAAGCCATAAGCGGTGAGAGCTTGGGTGAGCTCATCGGGGACACTACCAATCAGCAGGAACAACGCGTCTACACCTTTGAGCGCTTCCGCTACCGAGACGGGATCAGTGAGGTCGCCGAGAGCGATTTCTACTGAGCCAGGAAACGTACCGGGCTTGGGCTGCTTGCGTACGAGAGCGCGCACATCCGCTTTGCGTTGAAGAAGCGCCTTGACTAGCTCGCTGCATACCGTGCCCGTTGCACCTGTTACGAGAACTTTCATTTTTTTCCTCCGCGGCCACAGGCCGCTGCTGAATTTGATACGAAGTAAAGTCGCCCGTGGCGCGGCAAAGTCCGGCTCAGGGCAGCTTGTCGAAAAACAGATAAATGGCGGCGATCCGGCCGTCGCGGGCAATGATGAAATCGGTCCCGGCGTAAGCCGGCGCCTCACCCGGGAGGCCTGATATCCAGCGGACCAGCCCGCCATTGCCCGATTCGGCCGGCTCGGTAGTTGGTTGATATCGGAATTCAGGGTGAGTCACTTTGATCGCGCCCGCGATGCGATCGATTTCGTCACGGCCACGATAGACTCCCTTGCTGGGGTCGTAGAAAACGCAATCTTCGGTGTAAATCTCGTCTATGGCGGCGCGCCGGCGGGCGGGATCGTTTTCACCGAAGACATCACGAAGATTGCGGATCAGCAGAGTTGATGTGCTGTAGGACATGTTTTCTCCTCTCGCGTTCGCGTCACGACTTACTTAACTTGCAGGATTCCCGCGAACGCCGAACGCACACTCCAAGTGGTAAGAAACCATAAGAGCGTAACGACTGCAGCCAGCGGCAAACCCGCCGGCGCCATGAAAATGTGAAAGCACAATATATTGACAATCACGGCGCCCAGAATTGTGAGTGCCAGAGGCACGTACCGATTCGCAAGCAACAGGGCCGCGGGCACTATTTGCAGCAGAAAAATCACCACGTAAAAGTGGGACGTGAAGAGGGCGCCGAAAAACTGCGCTGCAACGCCGGTCGGCGGCGGCATGGGAATAAAGTTAACGAACCCGTTCAGGCCGAAGGTCAAAAAGATCAAACCGAGCAAGTACCGTGCGATTGTAGAAGCGATCTTCATCTCACCTCCTGAAATGTATCTGCAAGGGCATTTACATCAACGTCGTTTCTATCGATGTCGATATATATGATGTCGAGTATACTGGGGAGGGATTCATTTATTATGGGACGCGGAAAAACGCCGGAAGCGGCTCACACCTTACTGGTTATGCTGAAGGCTTTACGGGCGATCCATGACCTTACGCTCACTCCTATTCTCAAGGAGGGCTTGGGCGAATCGGATTTCCGGGTGCTTGAAGTTCTGCTGCACAAAGGGCCGATGCCGGTGAACGCGCTGGGCCCGAAGGTGAACCTCAACCCTGGATCTGTCAGCGTGGCGGTCGATCGACTGTACAAGAAGGGGTTGATCAGTCGCGTGGAGAGCGAGAGCGATCGCCGCGTGCGGACTGTGTCGCTTACGGAGAAGGGACACCGAGTAATTGTTCCGATCTTTCGCGAACACGCCTCGCTTATCAAACGCGCATTTCAGGACGTCTCGCCCGCGGAGCAGCGGCGGTTGGAAGAAGTGCTGAAGAAAATCGGAAGGCGCGCCGAAGAATTGGGAGAACGAGAGGGCCAGCGTTAGGGATCGCGTTTGCAGCAGGCTTCGTTCACTCAGACACCGAGAGGCCGGCTCACAAGATGCTTACGAGCGCGTTTCCCGTTGCGTGCGGGCTTACCGCATCGAAGGATTATAATCGGGGGCATGGCGGGCGTTATAGGAGGGTGAATGGCAGACGCTAAGAGCATTATTGAGCAGGCGTACGCCGCATTCAACGCGCGGAACATCGACGGGGCATTGGCATTGATGACGCAAGACGTGAGTTGGCCCAAGGCTTCGGAGGGCGGCAAGGTGGTCGGAAAAGAAGAAATCCGCGCGTATTGGACTCGACAATGGGGCGAGTTCGATCCGCATGTGGAACCGATCGCAATTTCCGAGGAAGACGGAGGCAAGATTCGCGTGAGGGTGCGCCAACTCGTCAAAAGCCTTCAAGGGGATGTGCTTTCGGACAGCGAGGTTTTCCACGTGTTCACTGTGAGCGGCGGTCTTATCGCAGCCATGGAACTCGGGGATGAGGGGGATTCAAGCGCTGGTCCGTCTGCCGCATTCGCACATCGAACGAGCCGTTGAGTTTGTGCTGCGGTTCCTCGGTTTGATGTGATTCCACCAACTCAGAGGGGCCAACGCGTGCAGGCACGCTTGGGCACTACGTTTGGTCTCCAGCGGACGCAGTCTCCTTCGGATAGTTGAAGAAGAGTTGATTGCCGTCAGGATCATCCACTACCAGCAGCCGATAACCCCAAGAGCCCTCCTTGACCGGTGCGCCCTTGGCCTCGAATTCCGCGCGCAAGGCGTCCAAGGCGGCGACCTGCGATTCCGGCTCGGCGTTCAGAGAAATGAACATCAGCCCCTTGCCAATCTTCTGCGGCCAGGTGTCGGCCAGGATAAGCGCGCAGCCCTCCCGATCAACTTGTGCGACGTGCGCTTTGCCATTCTCGTCGAAGCGCCAAGGGCTGGTGAAGCCGAGGCGGTCAAGGTAAAAGCGGAGCGAGGCGTCAACGTCCGTGACGTGCAGGACGGGGCGCGCGAACCAGTCTGTCATAGGCGGTAACCTCGAACGAAGAGAACTTCTTCCTTCGTTTTGAATTCTGCGATTATTTTAGACCTAACAGAAGCCACGAGCGCGAGATTCTGTATGGAATACGTGTTGGTGCCGAAGAAATCCTTTTAGACGGTATATGCTTGCCGGGATGCTGCCAGAAATAATTATTCGGGAAGCGCGGCCGGACGAGTACGACTCGGTGCACGCGCTGGTGCAGAGCATCGCGGACGAGACGTTTGCGTATTTATTCCCTTCGCGAGTACCCATCGGTGAGCCGAATTGGCGCGGCGCGTGGCTGGCGATCCCAAATGAAGAAATTGTCGGCGTGACTATGACGCGGGACGAATGGGTGAGCGATATGTGGATTCGACGGGACAGCCGTCGGCTTGGCATCGGCGCAAAATTGCTCGCGCATGCGGAACTGGAGATAAGCGGCCGCGGACATGAGACGTTTCGGCTGCGCGTGGTGAAGTCCAATACACGGACCGTGCAGTTTTATCAGAGCCACGGTTGGAAGGTTCACCGCGAGTTTGCGCATGAACAATTTGGACATGCGATATTTGAAATGACGAAATCGAGCCGGACGAGTCCGACGCCTTGATGTGTTACGTGGTCCGCAATCACGCGGGCAATTAGACGTGCCGCTGCGTAAACCGCGATAGAGGAAAGCGGTGCTTGCCCGGCAGAGTTATCCTTCATGACACTGAGCATCCACGGCGCTTGACGAATAACTGAAGTGGCTATACAACACTCAGTGAGCGCGCTCGTCTGTAGGGCATGAGCGGCCCGGTACGCGGCCCACATTTCGCGTCCGGCGAGCGCCATTTCTTGGGATCCGAGGAAAATCCGATGATGCGCCATGATTCGCTGTGCCGCCGTGCACGTGCGTTTATGAATGTGCGAGTGTGTCTGCTCGCGATGTTCTTCGGGATGATTTGGGCCGTCGCGCTGGCGGCTCCGAGCGCTGTCGCGCAGAGCACCACACCTCAATATTTATTTGTGGCGGACGGCGACGAAATCAAGACATTCATTGTGGATACAACCACGGGTGCGCTCACGCCGATCACGCCGGCGCCGGTGCTGACGCGAGCCCAGCCGTCAGCCTTAGCCATCAACAACGCGGGCACGTTCCTATTTGCAGCCGCAACGAACTCCGCCGGCCAAGGTGCCGTGGAATCGTTCATTGTGGGCAGTGACGGCTCGTTGACGGAAGTCGGGACGTCGCCTTACACCATCAGCGACCTACAAGCCACTCCGATAACTTTAGCGGTAAGTCCGAACGGAGCATATGTTTATGTCGCATCGAGGACGGCGACGGAATCTGCCATCCTCGACGTGTTCGCTGTCGCCGCCGATGGCTCGCTGACGTTGAGCAATACGTTTGCCTACTCCGCCGTCGAAGCATGCAATCCCCCGACTCCGGCGGCTCTGTTTCCCGTTCAGTTGTATGTCCATCCGACGCAAAAGTGGCTCTACCTCTTCATGGGTTCGGTCTTCGGGCCGCCTTGCTCCGGCCAGCCGTCGGAGGTTCAGCCGTTCACGATCAATTCGGATGGGACGCTCACGCCCGGAAGTCTGGACATTCTGCCCTTGTACGGGACCAGCGGATACGCGCTTACCGGCTCACCGGACGGCACGCAACTTTTTCTGATGACGAACCCGCAGGGCAACGGAGGAATCATTTACGCGGGCGTAGTCGATCGTAGTACCGGGGATGTCGGCTTCGGACTCGCCGGTTTTTACCCGGCGGCCGGCCCGATGCCTGTACTATCCACCGGCGGACTCGCCGTCGATTCAACCAGCACATATCTGTATTCGTCCGCGGGAAACTTCCAGATGCAGGACGGAACGCTCACCGCGATCGACAGCAGCTCGAGCCCATACACCGGGGGCGCCTTGCTGCTGGCTTCTCCGTCGCTTCCGTTCATTTTTGCCTCACCGCAACTGTACGAACAACCGGTGAATACATTATTGAGCGACCAGGTGAACAGCGATGGATCGCTCACGCCCGCTCCGGGCTCGCCGTACGCATTCTCGGGCAACGGAATGGTTTTGAGCGGCGCTACACCGATTCCCACCAAAGCCGTGATGTGGATTAACGCGGACACGCCGATCGCCATCACGGGAGTGGTGGTTGGACAGACGGGCAGTGGTATCGTGACGGTTTCAAACCCGGGATACGGACCGTTGACGATCACGAGCGTCACGGCAACGGGAGATCCCAGCCTCTCGCAGACCAATAACTGCACCGCGGCGCCCATCGCTCCGGGCGCTAGCTGCCAGGTGACCGTCAATTTCATGCCGACGTCCGCCGGCACTTTCGCCGGCACACTCACGATCGAAAGCAACACGCCCACACGAACCCTCGCGATCAGCGCCACGTCCCGGAATCCCATGTCCGAACCAGAGATCCTGCCGTCGCAGGACGTACTCTTGCCCGACACCGCACTGGGTTCGTCGAGCCCTATCACGATCGAGCTTGAAAACTACAGCCTCGCCACTGCGCCACTCACCGTTTCCGGCTTGACCTGGGCCGGCTCGAATCCCGGCGATTTCTCGCAAACGAACAACTGCACCGCGCCCATCGCCGTCGGAGATTTTTGCACGATCAACATTACTTTCACTCCGCTAGCTCTCGGCGGCCGCACGGCTCTTCTAAACTTCGCAACAAATGGCGGCGAGATCGGGGCCACAGTCAGCGGCACTGCGGCGACGACGGTGACGAAGTACACGTTTAACATGGCCATAAACGGGCCTGGGACGGTGAAGCAGACTCCCACCGGCACATCTTTTCCGAACAATACGACGATCACTGTGGCTGCGGTCCCCAATGCTAATTCTTCGTTCATAACCTGGGGAACGATCTGCCCGAATGAAAGCTCCAGGCCGACTTGCACCGTGGTTCTGAACCAGAATGTGAATGCCTCCGTGAACTTTGCGACGAACGTGACGCTGACGACGAAAGTTGTCGGCGGCGGAACGATCCTGCAACAACCAACCGGAACATCGTTCGCTCCGGGCAGCGTGGTGACGCTGACCGCTGCGCCGAACCAAGGACAGAATTTCGTGAGCTGGAGCCCGTCGAGCGCGTGCTCTCCGACCACGTCCCTGACTACATGTTTCGTTACGCTCAATGCAAACACGACGATCACCGCGACGTTCACAGGCGCGACGAGCTACACGTTGACGACGAACGCGAGCGGGCCGGGGACGATCATGCAGTCGCCCACGGGAACTTCATTTGCGTCGGGGACGGCGATTACTTTGACCGCGGTGCCGAATACGGGCGCGACGTTCACCAGTTGGTCGGGCGGGGCGTGCAGCGGCGGCGCGAGCGCGACGTGCGCGTTCAACATTTCGGCGAATACTTCGGAGACGGCGACGTTTTCAAGTCCGCCGGCGGTGACGACGCCGACTCCATCGCAAACGGGCGCGGCGGGCGGCTCGTTTATGTTCGCGCTGAGCGCGACGGGATTCTCGACGCCGCCTACCTACACGGCGAGCTGCGCGATACCCGCGGGCTCGTGCACGATCAGCGGGACGACGCTGGTGGTGACGACGACGGCGCGAACTTCGGCGGCCGTGCATCAAGAGGCGGCGTGGGTGGGACCTTCCAGTGGCGCCGGAAACGCGCGTCGCGGCGGTGATGGTGGCAATGCGGCGGCTGGCGTGTCCGGCGTGTTTGGCGTGGCGTCCTTGGTGAATGCTGGAACGCTTCTTGCGATGCTGGCGGGAATGATGCTCGTCGCGATTGCGAGTGGGCGCGGTGCTACGCCAGCGATGCGCTTGCGTCGAATGGCGGCGGCGCCGGCACTGGCGACTCTGGTTGCATTCGCGGGCCTTGCACTGCTCGCCGCGTGCGGCGGAAGTGGCGGCGGTGGCGGCACAAAGCCGACCGGCACACCAGCCGGCACCTACATGGTCACCATAACCGCGACGGCTGGCACGCAGACGGCGACGACGAGCGTGTCCGTGACCGTGCAATAACCACGCAAGCGACGCGGCGAGGAATTCGCTGACGCGTCGTTCAGCGCGCTGCCGCAGTCACATCATTTTTCGGAGCGAGGCTTAGTGTTGATTTGCTGCGCTCGAATTTGTCTTTGGTACCCCAGACCACTTCGTCCCAGTTGTCGCCGATGCGCGTAAAGAGCTGCTGCGCGGTTTCGCTGTTTCCCTGCCGCACAGCCATGAACGCCAAAGCGTTCAACTGCTGATTGGTGCTGCCATAAAGCTTCTCGAGCGCCGCGAAGCCCTGCTTCACGCGATCCCAAGAAAGATTCGGCATCTGCTGCTTCGCGCGGCAGCAGTTCAAATCCCTCGCGACCTCAAAATAAATGAAGTCGCCTTCGGCTCCCCCGATGCGGTCCGCGGTAGATTTTAGAAATTCCTCCGAGTCGCCGGGTTTGCCGTACCATTTCGGCAGCAAATAGTTTGCTTGCTTGTTGTAAATGTAGAAGTAATCCGGCTCGACGTTGCTTGCATCCTGAACCAATTTGTCCGTCATTTCGCGGGTCCATCCCTGCGCCAGCGCCACCGTCTCCATTTCCAAATACCACTGCGGATTGGACGCGGATATCGACTTTGCGTCATCCAGGGTCTTGCGAGCCTTCTGCACTCGTTGCTCGAAAAGGTCCCAGCCTTCAGAGGTCACCGTATCGGCCTCCCCGTTGCCCCGGGCTTTCCAGGCGAAGCGTAAATAGGCTCCCGCGAGGGCAGTGCGGGGCGCGCTCGAATTAGGACTCGCTGCGATCCACCGCTCGAGTCGCGCGAAGTGTGCGTTCCATACATCGTCTGTGGAGGTGAGCGAGCCCGGCCCGCGCAAAGCATTGTAAAAAGTTCTGAGCTTCCATCCTCCGCCGAGGAAATGCTGCTTTTGCGTCCGCGCGGCCTCCGCAATGTCGTCGAGCTGGCTGAAACTTTCCTGATCGAAAAGTGTGCGGACTTGAATCTGAAAACTTCGTGCGGGTTGCGTATCGGGATCGGATTCCGTGGCGAGATTCGAAGACTGCGCCGAAGCGGACGCGCAAATCACCGCGCCCAAAATCAAACTGCCTAATGCAAATTTCAGCCAAGGCATGGCATCGCTCCTGACCGGTCTTACGCGGGAGAGGATATCACATGCGTTAATTCACCGCCATCGTCTCACCATCGTGCGGGAGGAGGTTCAGGAGCCGCTAGAAGCAGTCGTCTATCCAATGGAACGTGGTGATTGATCGCAATGTATCTAGGTCATCGGCTTGCGGCATTAGCGCAGGTGGGTGCTGCGTTTGGTCGTCAAA
Source organism: Candidatus Acidiferrales bacterium (assembly GCA_049287725.1). Taxonomy (GTDB): domain Bacteria; phylum Acidobacteriota; class Terriglobia; order Acidiferrales; family UBA7541; genus Palsa-295. The sequence continues at coordinate 19,149 of JBAQGJ010000066.1, forward strand.
TATGAAGGCTACGTAGTAAGAGCTGTCGCCGCATGGCACTGGGAAATGGTGCGTCCCGATTTTAACTAGGTCATCGAGCGACTGCTTGTTTGAACCGTTTTCACAACACGTCTGGCTGAACTGGATTTTATTCGCTCGAAAATAGGTCTCGACATCCTTCCTGGTCATTCCCGGTTTGAGGACCTGACTATACGAACGCAAAGCCACTCTGGAACGTCGCGCAATACATCCGCCGATTGCGCCGAGACTAACACCCACTAGGGCCAGACTCAGCCATCGGCGCTTCATATGGTCCCTCCTATTTGACTCGGGCCTCTCGCACGTATCTTCACGGGGCGTATCCGTCAACGTGCGGCTGCTTGTGACACTTTCGTGAGCGTCACAGTCTGGGGACTAACCAGCGAGCCAGGAAGTCTTGGCTCCGCAGCTTCTGTGGCAGCGATATAATTTGGGAGGGCAGGATGGGGCGCGACCGATTGGAGACGTCGGGCGCAGCACATAAGCGGATCGCCCGGTGGGGCGCCGATGCGGACCGACGCGAAGACAGCGGCGTTCGAGTCCGTGCGAGAACTTCGAAACCTCTACTTCAGCGGCTAAAGCCGCTCTGACTTTGCTGCGTTTATGCCGTAGCTAAAGCTACGGCCTACAAAGATTCTCGCGTTTTCACACAGACTTGTTCGCCCTGGTCAAGAACTGACAGGGCATTAATCCAGCACTAATTGGCACAAGGAGCGCACGAACATGAAGCCAAAGAACACGATCTGCATTTGGTACGACAAGGACGCGCACGCGGCGGCGCAGTTCTACGCTGCCACATTTCCGGATAGTAAGGTGACCGCGGTTCACCAGGCTCCCGGCGACTATCCGAGCGGCAAGAAGGGCGACGTGCTGACGGTGGAGTTCGCGGTGATGGGCATTCCGTGTCTTGGCCTCAACGGCGGCCCGGCGATCAAGCACAACGAGGCGTTTTCTTTCCAGGTGGCGACGGACAATCAGGAAGAGACGGACCGTTATTGGAATGCGATCGTCGGCAATGGTGGGGCGGAGAGCGAGTGCGGTTGGTGCAAGGATCGCTGGGGCCTCTCCTGGCAGATCACTCCGCGCACGCTGATGGATGCGCTTTCGGCTGGCGGCGGTGAGGCCAAACGTGCGTTCGAGGCGATGATGACGATGAAGAAGGTCGACGTCGCGGCCATTGACGCAGCGCGGCGAGGCTGAGACGCACAGGCCGACGGTTAGGGCGCTAATCAAGTGGGTAGCCGGGCTGGGTTGCGGCGGCTGCGAAAGGCGCGCGTTCGGCGATTTAGTGCAACAGCAAAACCGACGGCTGCCGGCTCGACGAAAGGCGTCGAGCCGCCGCTACATGGGCAGAACCAAGTTCAAATTCACATTCAAGTTCACAATCAAAATCAACGGCTGGCGCACTGAAGTGCGCGCTACAGAGGCGTGGCCGTTCTGGATCGGGGCCCGATTTGCGATGGGCGCTAGGGAACAACCAAAGGTCGCAGCAAGCAGCGCCCCTACCGACCCGATTTTGTGTTTGGGCTGCGTAACTTGCGTTGGGAGCGCGCTGGCGCGATCACGGCGAAGAGAGATCCTTGGCTGCGCTCAGGATGACGACCTTCGCTGCGCTCCCTTCCTACGTCAGGGCAAGCGGGATGACAACGGTCTGCGGTTCGGGCGCGTTGGCGCGTCGCAATCCATCTGCTTGCGGGAGGCGTACTATATATAGATGAAGATTAATCGGAGTGAATTTATGCGCGGGCGATTGTTTTTGGGCTTGGGATTTTTGGCTGTGATTTTGGTTGTGCTGTATGTGGTGCATGCGGCGCCTCGGGAGCCTGTGCCTCCGGCGAAGGTGGATGCGCCTTTGGCCGCGTCGGCTGGGAAGCAGACTGCTGTGTTTGCCGGCGGATGCTTCTGGGGGACGCAGGCTGTGTTTGAGCGCGTGAAGGGCGTGATCTCGACGGCTGCTGGTTACGCGGGCGGGGCGGCGGGGACTGCTACTTACGATCAGGTGACTACGGAAACTACCGGACACGCGGAGTCGGTGCAGGTGGTTTACGATCCTTCGCGGATTACTTATGGGCAGCTCTTGCGCGTTTTCTTTTCGGTGGCGCACGATCCTACGGAATTGAATCGGCAGGGGCCGGACGTGGGGACGTCGTATCGGTCGGCGATTTTTTATACGAACGAGGAGCAGAAGCGGGTGGCGACGGCTTACATCGCGCAGCTCGATGCGGCGAAAGTTTTTGGCAAGGCGATTGTGACGGAAGTTACGCCGCTGAAGGGATTTTATCGCGCGGAGGATTATCACCAGGATTATGCTTTGAAGAATCCCGCGAGCCCTTATATACAGATTTGCGATTTGCCGAAGGTGCGGGCGCTGAAAGCGGAGTTCCCCGATTTGTTTGTGGATTATAACGGCAAGTAAGAGCTGCCGGTCGGGCAATGGACCCGGAAACGACATCGAGCTATTGGCTCCAGGGTATCTATCCAACGATCTACAATCGCTATTTACACCTCAAGGAACGGGTGCTATGATTCTTCTGTGTAGCTCATAAGCTACATAGAGATCCGCCCGATCATGCTCAGTGGAAGCGAAGGAGAGAGAAGTTCTCTACTACGTGCCGGCTGGCAGTCCCGCGCCATTTCGTCTTTGGCGAGACGGTATGCGGGACCAGGCTGCAAAGCTCGCAATCACGGCGCGAATTGCGCGGATGCGCGGCGGCAATTTCGGCGATTCGTCGCCGATTGGCGAGGGAGCTTCGGAGAACCGCATTGATTTCGGGCCCGGCTATCGAATTTACTATGGCGTTGACGGGAATCAGATAGTCCTTCTATGCGGAGGGGACAAATCCTCTCAGCCTTCCGACATCGAAACGGCTAAGGCTAATTGGCAAGACTATAGGAAGCGAAAAAATGAACAGAGAAGAAAACTTCAAGGCCGACCTTCTCGAAGAACTGCGAAGTGACCCTGAGTATGCAGCGGAATACTTGTCGGCCGCCAAGGCTGATTCGAACGAAGCATTCCTTGTAGCTCTCCGCGACGTGGCGGAAGCCCAAAAGGGAATGAAAAAAGTCGCGAAAGCTGCGGGCGTCAACCGCGAAAATCTATATCGCGCGCTTTCCAAAAAAGGAAACCCGCGCATTGATACGCTCGATGCGGTACTGGATGTTTTGGGAATTGAATTCAAGTTTGTTCCGAAGAGGGTTCCCCGTGTCGTTTCTCGCGATACAGCGAAAAGCGGCAGCGAGCACAGAACCACCGGAGCCCGGCGCAGGGACGACGGATCGTAAGAACACTTTGAGCGTGCACTGGAATCGTGGTTTTTGCGGCCACTCTTTCAAGAGGCGCCTTCCGCTCCTAACTGTGATGCTGCCCGTACTGGGGATGGTCTAGCGCGTTAGCAGATGAGGCCAATCATCTTTACGCGGGGGTGATTTCCGCGCCGCTTCGCATTCAGCCTGAGTCAGAAACCGACGCAGCACTGGAACCAAGGACCGCCTGCGCTACCAGTCTGGCGAACAATAACGCGTGACCGAAGATTCTCTCCTTGTTTCAACGAGGCGCGCGCCGGCCCAGACGATGACCTTCCTGTTGGGAGGATGCGGGGGTAGAATTGCGCGCGCTTGCGGATATTCTGTTGCGCTACTTGCGAGGTGCTGGATGCGTGTTCTTGGTTTGATTGGCGTGGTGCTTTTTACTGCGGTGGCGGGTGCGCAGGCACAGAAGCCTAGTGTTGCTGCGGCGCAGAGTGCTGCGGCTGGTGATGTGGCGCCGTTCATCAGCGTTAGCGCGCCAGTGTTCGTGCTTACTCATGTGCGCGTGATTGATGGGACTGGGGCCGCGGCTGTCGAGGACCAGGCTGTGGTGGTGGCTGACGGCAAGATTCAGGCGATGGGGCCGGCGGCTTCGGTGCAGATTCCCGCGAACGCGCAAGTGCTGGATCGCTCTGGGTACACTGTGATTCCCGGGATCGTGGGGATGCACGATCATCTTTACTATACGGATTCGTTCGCGGTGCAAGTTGTGAACGGAACCATCGGTGAACCGGGATTGTTCGTTGCAGAGATCCCCTACACGGCGCCGCGGCTTTATCTGGCGGCGGGCGTCACCACGATGCGCACTACCGGAAGCCTGGAACCTTACACCGATCTGAAAGTGAAGAAGCGCATTGATGACGGCTTGATGCCGGGGCCGAGCCTGGACGCGACCGCGCCGTACCTGGAAGGAGCGCCGACGCGTTTTGCGCAGATGCATGAATTAACTGGGCCGGACGACGCCAAACGCATGGTGGATTATTGGGCGCTCGAAGGCATGACATCTTACAAGGCATACATGAACATCACGCGCGAGGAATTGCGCGTGGCGATCGAGGACGCGCACGAGCGCAAACTGAAATTAACCGGGCATCTTTGTTCGGTGACTTGGCCGGAAGCCATCGCGTTGGGGATTGACGATTTCGAGCACGGGCCGGTGTTTACTGACACGGAATTTGTGACGGACAAAAAGCCGGACGTGTGTCCGCGGGGCGGCGGGGCCACTTGGGCGAAGCAGGATATAAACGGCACAGCGGTACAGGCGCTGATTCAGAATCTGGTGAAGCATCACGTGGCGGTGACTTCGACGCTGCCTGTCTTTGAGGCCGGTGTTGCGGGGAGGCCGCCGCTCGAGCAGCGCACTTTGGATGCGATGTCTGACGAATCGGCGCGGAGCTACTTGACTGCGCGAGCGCATCCCGGGTTGGATGCGGCGCTATTGCGCAAGGAAATGGATTTCGAGTTTGCGTTTGCGAAGGCTGGGGGATTGTTGCTGGCCGGGCCCGATCCTACTGGTAATGGCGGCGTGTTGCCTGGATTCGGCGATCAGCGGGAGATTGAATTGTTAGTCGAGGCGGGATTCAGTCCGGTGCAGGCGATTCAGGTCGCTACGGAGAATGGAGCTTTGTATCTTGGGCAGGCCGCGCGGATTGGAACGCTTGTCGCGGGGAAGCAGGCGGATTTGGTTTTGATCAAGGGCGATCCTTCGAAGAAGATTGATGACATTGAGAACGTCGAGACGGTGTTTAAGGCTGGCGTGGGGTACGATTCCGCGAAATTAATTGAGAGTGTGCGGGGGCAGGTGGGAATTCGGTAGTAGCGGCGATGTGGCGCTCGAGTTGGTCTTCCGCTCTTTTTTGTGGGTTGGGTGGATTGGCACAACGGCCCCACCCTTCCCAGAATGCGGGGAGGATGGGGCACCCGGCGAGTCGTTTGACGCGGAGCTAGGCATTGAGAGTTTGTGATGCGCTGAGGATCAGAGAAACTTCAGTAACGCGTTCATTGTTATTTCGGGTTGCTCTTCCATCAGCCAGTGACCCGCATTTCCCACCACCATGGTGGTCACGTTGGTAGCTACCAGCTCCATCTGTTTGCCTAGCGGTTCTCCCAATGATTTTGCGCCGCCGATTGATAGCACCGGCATGGTCAGCTTGGTCTGCGAAAACTGCGCGAAATCTTTTGCGGCTTGCTGGAACGAAACGAAATAGGCCCAGCCGGCGTGCATGCGTCCGGGGCGGGCGTAAGCGGCGATGTACGCGCGGCGATCTGCTTCCGGGATCGAGCGCGTCTTATCGGCGGCGAGATCGTTCCAGAAGTACTCGAAATAGATGCGTTCACGGCCTTGTACTAGAGCTTCGGGAGTCGGTCCATTGAAACGGAAATGCCAGATGGATGGATCATTGTAGATAGCCTCCCAGCCTGGAACCCCGGGCAAGAACGCGTCCATCACTACCAGCTTTGTCGTCTCGGAAGGGAACTGCGCCGCGTAGGCGTACGCCACCATCAAGCCGATGTCGTGTCCCACCACTTCGGCTTTCTCAACGCCGAGCGAACGCGCCAGCTTGTGTATGCGGATGGCGGCGGTCTTCATGTCCAATCCATCCGCTGGGATTGCGGAGTCTCCGATGCCGGGCAAGTCGGGCGCGATTACGGTAAAGCGCTCGGCCAGCCGGGGGATCAGCGGCCTCCACATCAGCGAGGTTTCCGCATAGCCATGCAACAGAATTACGGGCGTGCCGTGACCGGCCGTCAGATAGTGGAGCTTTACGCCGTCAACCTCGGCGCTGCGCGACGCGATTGCGGTGTCCGTGGCGGCAGCGTGAGCTGCGGGCGAAGACAGAGCTGCGAACGAGAGCAAGGCTAGCAGCAGGAATGCGGGTAAGCGACGGAACGCACGGTGGTTCATGAAGTCTCCTCGGGAACGTTTGTGATTTGAAATGGAGTGCAGAGACTTTCATTCATTGTGGGTGTGAAGTCAACTTTGGCGGGCAGGCTGAGATTCTGAAGACATTCGCATGGGCGGCGCGAGGGCTGCGCCAACCAGCGATCACGCCGAAGAGAGATCCCTCGCTACGCTCGGGATGACAATCGCCTTTTTTAGCGCCTGCGAGCGCAGTGCTATCCGAGCGATCACAGCGAAAAGCAGATCCCTCACTTCGTTCGGGATGACAATCGCGTTTGTGGTTGGCGAGTGAGCGCGTTGCGAGACGGAGCGCGCTCCCGCACTCCATATAAATCTCGCTTCGCGGATTAGGCTTCGCGTTTCAGTAGCGTGGCTAGACGGCGGCGTAGGTTGTCTACTGCGTCATAGAGTTCTTCTATGCCTTGGGTTTCGATGCCGATGTCTGTCGATTGCAGATCGAGGGAAAGATCGTTGGTGATTTGGGTGGCGCGTTTCACGCGTTCGGCAGACATGACCGGGAGGACGGAGAAGGGGTCGCCGCCGGATTCCTGGTTGAGGCCGAGCCATTTTTGCACGGCCCAAGTGGTGCCGCGAATGTGGTCCACGGCATTCCGGAATTCAGCGAGGACGCGCGCGTCGAGTTCGCCGGATTTTACGAGAGCTTCGAGCTGCTGCAATTCGCCGGTGGCGGCTTCGAGGCGAGCGGTGAGAGGTTGAGCGACGTTGCCACCGGCGGTATTTTCGGGCGAGGTCATTGGACTTCTCCCCGGCTGGGCCCGTTGGTGTATGGAGGCTACGGCGCGAGGCCTCTCGAACACAAGGAAAAACTTGAGAACTCAGGGACAGCGGGTGCCGGTGCGGCCGCATTCTTCGAAGACGGAAAGGACGTTGGCTAGGCTTAGAAGATCGCGAATGCGCGGGCTTAGGTTGTGGAGCTGCAGTTCACATTTGGCGGTTTTTGCGGAGATGTAGAGGGCGACTAACGCGCCGAGGCCCGAGCTGTCCATGTAGCCCAGGTCGGTGAGGTCGAGGATTACGCGGCGTTTTTGTGGGAGCAGGGATTTTATTTCGATCTTGAGTTGCGGCGAGGTTTCCATGGTCAGGCGGCCGGTGCAGCGGACTACCGTGGCGTCTTCCCAGGCGTAGGTGTGGAGGTTTAGTTCGCGCGCGGGCGGTGGTGGAGATGGTGGTAGAGGCGATGTGGTGGACATGGTGACGTTGTTTACTCTGGATGTGAGGCGATGACAAGGGGTTTTTGCGTGGGGCGTGCGTGAAGCGGGGAACGATTGGCCGAGCGCGGGGCGGCTGTTCTTTTTTCGCCATTCAGTGCAACACCAAACCAACGGCTGCCGGCTCGACGGAAAGTGTCGAGCCGCCGCTACACAAGCCAGTGCGAATGCCGAGTAGGTGCAATTTCCTGGTTGTTGCTTTGCGGAATTAATGCAGGTGAGGCGACGATATCGTTCGGTGGCGGAGTTTCGTTCACCGCACGCGAAGCAAGCTTCGCGCCGGAAAGGCGGAAGCAAGCTTCCGCACTCCCAGATTGCATCGCGCCGATGCGGCGAGGTTGCGTTTAGTGGGGGCGGGTTGTTAGGCCTGCCTTTTTCCAGAGTTTTTCCCAGTGCCAGATGCCTGGGGTGTCGTGTAGCGCGCGGTGGCCCAATTGGTGGGCTAGCATCAGGATTTGGCCGCGGTGGTGGGCTTCGTGGCTGAACATGTAGGCGAACATGGTGGCGCCGGCGGGCCAGGTTTGCGTCCAAGTGCCGCGGGAAAATTTGGTGACGCGGCGATCGGGAGAGGCGGAGAGCGCGTCGGTGAGCATGAGCAGGCATTGGCTTGCGCTTTTTTTGTGAGCGGCGGAGGCTTGTTTCATAGTGCAGCGATCGGGGTCGAGCGGAGGCGGACATTTCAGATGCGGCGCGGAATTTTTCAGCCATACTAGGCGGCAATTGTGGAGATGCGCGAAGATGGCGGCAATCGAGCGGCCGCTGCGTTTTTCTGTGGGTGGCTGGGCGCGCCAGGCGCGCGGGTCGAGAGTGGCGAGGATCAGCTGGTTCATGGGGTCGTTGGCCGCGTAGATTTCGAGCAGGGAATCGCGAATTTCGACGAGCTGTGCGTGAGATTCTTGCGATGGTGGTGGCATGGAAGCTCCGCGCGGCTAACGCTACGCTTGCGGTTGCCGCTCGAGCCTCCGCTCGCGCTGCGTTTTTCCTCTCTCGTTGATCCGCGCATATAATACTACCGTGTATGAGGCGAAACTTGTGGTCGTGCAGTCGTGCGGGGACCGCTTGGAGGCGGAGCTTGCGAGAGGCGCGCTGGAAGAGGCCGGCATCCCGGCGATCATCCAGGGTGATACGGCGGGAGGAATGCGCGAACACCTGGCGTGGTCTGGCGCGGGATTCAAGATTTTGGTCCGCGAGGAGGACGCAATGGCGGCGCGCGAGTTGTTCACTGCGCCTGCAGAGGGCGACGAAAATCCGGGCGCGGACGCCGATGCGAAAGACGACGCCGATGCGAAAGACGACCCCGATACGAACGACGACCCCGATACGAACGACGACTCATCCCCACCTTAGCGTTCGATTTACGTCTAGAAAACAGGCGGGCGAAGCGAGGGCAGCCTGTTTGTATTCCCCACACACTCACTCATCCTGTTGAAGCAACCGCGCATCGATTACCCCTACAATCGATACCAGCGGCGTAAGAATGATGCACGTTGACGCGACACAATTTCTTGTTTTGGGCTCGGGGGCGGCCTTCGCCATATGGGCGTGGAGATTTGCGTTGATCCTCGCGAAGACGGAGAGAGAAGTGCGCGCGGCCGCGCTGCGAGGATCGGCGAAGGCGATGGGCAGCGAATTCTGGGAGCGCGGCAGCCCGTATCTGAACGAACTGGCGGAAGAGTTGACTACCGGCCCAAACTCCATCGTGCACACGTTGCAGTGGCCGAATCTGCACGTGCAGATTTTTTCGTTTCAGGAAGTTCGTCGCGGCACCAAAGGGCGAACCTATTACCTCTACTGGGCCGGCTATCGGTTTAGCGAACGGTCGTTTCCGAAGTTCGATTTGAAGGCGACCGGCACGGCGTCTTTCCTGCGACCCGGATGGTGGCGGAGAGTTTCTCTGCCCAGCCAGATCGACTTCGAGAGTCGCTACACATTGACGGGACAGAACCGCCCGCTCATCGAGCAATTCTTTACGCCCGCCCGCTGTGCAGCAATCCTGGCTCGGGAGTGGCCTCGCGGGATCAGCTTGAAAGCAGGCGGCCATTGGGTGTTAGTGCACCGCGAAACATTTTTTAACGCCACCAGCGAATCGGATTCCGAGACCAGCGTGGCGAAGGAAATACAAGAAGTGTCGTCGCTGGTGACGGGAATGCTGCCCATCGCGGAAGCGCTCACGGATGCACACCTGGTGGAGCAAGCGCAGCGATACGTGAGGCTTTCTGAAGATAGTCTGAAAACTAAGCCATCCTGGTGGGACCGATTGGCACTTCTGTTTTTGGCCGTGGTGATCGTCGCTGCCATAATCGTTTCGGTCGCGTATGCGGGGCCGCTGTTGGAACGGTTTGACTTAGTAATTCTGAGAACAGAAGCGAGACGTTATGTGTTTGCGGTTTTGTTTGTTGCCGCGCTATGCGGAATTGGCGAATGGCTGGTTCGCTTTTACCGGAGGATGAAACAGCGAGCCGCAACGCGGTTGGAGGCTCAATACTCCGTCCTGCTGAATCGGCCTTGAATTAACACACGAAGTTGCAGCTTCCGCTTGGTTTTTCTCTCTCACTGATTCGGGCCTCCGGGCAACTCTTCTTTTGGCCTCGCAATCTGACTTGCGAGTGATAGGTTTCCACGCAACCGTTGCGAAAAATTCCGGCCTAACTGGAACAGTGATGACGGCGGAAAAAACTGCGATGCCCTTTGGATGGCGCTTCTACGGCCTCGGTGTTATGGCGTTGGGGTTGGCGTCATTGGTGTTTCGGGAATTCGATCCGGGGCAGCCGGTGCCGGACAATTTTCCGGCTCGCACTGTGCTGGCGTGCGTCGTGGGCGCGTTCATCGTGCTCGCGGCTGCGGCGATTGAGTGGCGGCGGACTGTGGTTTGGGGCGCGGCGGCGTTGGCGGTTTACTACACGCTCTTTGTCGTGGTGCTGATGAATGGCCGAGTGCTGCTTACCGATTACGCGGTGTATGTCACCTACGAAAATATCGCGATGCAGCTCTCGATCGCTGTGGGTGCGCTGATTGTTTTCGCCAGCACGGCGAGGATCGATGCGGCGCTGGCTGCGCGGCTTACGCGCGTGGGGCAACTGGCGTTTGGCGTTTGCGCCCTGGTATTTGGCGGAGCACATTTTGTGTATATGAACATGACCGCGCCGATGGTGCCGAAATGGCTGCCGCCTTCGCAGGTTTTCTGGGGGTATGCGACTGGAGTTTGCTTCGTCGCGGCGGGTTTGGCGATTCTGAGCGGTGTGCGGGCGCGCCTTGCGGCGATCCTACTGACCGTGATGCTCGCGTGCTTCGGCCTGCTGGCGAACCTGCCGATTTTGCTCGGCGATCACGCGAGCCATTTTAACTGGACCGAAAGCGCCGTGAATCTTGCGGTGGTGGGCGCCGCGTGGGTGGTGGCGGATTCGCTGGCGCGACGGACGCCACTCGCAACGACGAACTAGCTTCTTCGGGAGGTGCAATGCGTCCGAAAATCGATGGGATTCTTGAGAGCTCGTTGTATGTGAGCGATTTGGCGCGCTCGGTGCGCTTCTACGAGGAGATTTTTGGTTTCCCTGTGATCAGCGAGTTCGGTGAGCGCGGTTGCGCGATGAACGCAGGGCCGCGTCAGGTGCTGCTGCTGTTCAAGAAGGGAGCTTCGCGGACGATACAATCGCCTCACGACGGGGACGGCGAATTGCATCTCGCGTTTGCTATCGCTGCAGACGAGCTGACTAATTGGGAAGCGTGGCTCCAGACACGAGAGATCGCAGTGGAAGAAAGGAAGAAGTGGGAGTTGGGAGGCTGGAGCATCTATTTTCGGGATCCTGACCGTCATTTGCTGGAACTGGCTACGCCGGGGGTTTGGTCGGTGTACTGAAAGATGGCATCAATCATTAGCGTGGGGCACGGTACTGATTGAACAAAGGCTGCGCTGTTGGGATGGGCGTGCTGGCCGAATCCTTACAGACTGGTGGTAAGGCAGAGGAGGCTTGGGGATGAGTGACAAACACAGTTTCAGCGAGGTGAAGACGGAGCAGATTCGAATGACGGAGAGTTGGAAGGCGGAAGGCCGCGCGAGCGAAGCTTGGGTGGTCGCGGATCCGGAGATTGTGGAGATTTTTACAGCCGGGGTGGCGTTCGGCGTGGAAGCGGGACGCCGCGGCCGCAGCGATCCGGCCTACTCGCCGGACGAATGGCGCAAAGCATTCCGCGAGGCGATGGAAAAAGCCGCTACGCTCGAAGCGAAACTTGAGAAGGCCAAGCGCGGGATGGCGAAAGGCTGAGGGGAGTTGGGCGGAGAATTTTGCACGTGGCGTGGGCAAGACTCACTCTGTGATTGCGAGCTTCGTACGATACGTCGCGATTATGGCTGGCTTCCGGCGAGGCAAGCCTCGCCTTGTAAAAGCGGAAGCAAGCTTCCGCACTCCCAGAGGGTAAATGCCCGGCCGCATATGAAGATGGACACGGCTCCAAGCGGCCGTGTCCATGTGTGTTGTCGGTTCTAGCGGTTGTCGTGATGATCGTCCTGATCGAAGTTCTTGTGCTGGCGAACTACGCTGTGGATCGCCTGCATGCCGAAATGGCCATTCGCAGGAGTCCCGAACACCAGGCTTACGTTGGAATGCGGAACGTCCGCTCCTCCGTTGACGCAGACCTGCAGCATGGATCGGATGGGGAACTAGCTCAAGAACTGGACGTGTCGATTCCGACCGTTAAGAAGATGTGGCTCTCGATTTATCGTCGCGTAGACCAGAATTCGCCGGAAGTGAACCCTAATCATCCGCAGCAGGAAGTGGAGATAACGCAACGAGGGAAGGAAAAGAAACGCCATCTCTTGATCTACCTCCGCAAACATCCCGAAGAACTCAGGCCCATGTCGCGAAAGCTCTTGTCAAAACCTCCCGTTACAGACCGCGAGCACCGCGATTGCCGCGGGCGCTTCTAATCCGCTGGCGCTACCTGGAATTGTTCTAGCTTGCCGTTGGGCATTTCGTAGGTCCAGGCGCGTAGAACTTTGTTGGGGAAGCTGACTACGTACACGCGCAGGGTCATGCCGCCGCGGAGGGCTTGGCGGATCTGCACGAATGCTTGTGGCGCGCCGAGCGGGCTTAGGCTGCTGGCGAAATCTTTTAGGGCTTGATCGCTGAAATAGAAATTGGCGTTGTCGGTGAAGGGGGAACGGTCAATCGTGCCGTGTTGCAGGCCGGCGAAAATCTTTTGGGCTTGCGCCAGCTTTTCGGGAGTGGCGGGGTCGTCGCTTGCTAGCAGTAGCGGCGCGATGGCTTTGGCAATCGAACCTGCGGCTTCGGCCGCGTCTTCGTTGGTGAGCACGACTACGGCGACATGGTCGTCCGGATACACATCGTTTTCCGACGTGAAGCCGGAAACTTCGCCGCTGTGTTCCAGCGCGCGATGACCAAATTCCGAACGGACGTCCACGCCTAGTCCATACTGCGAGCCGAGCCCATCGGCGAGAACGACTTCCCTTGCAAAATCTCGATAGGACGCGGGCTTCAGCAGGCTTTGATTGATGATGGAAATGTCCCACTTGGCGAGATCGTCGGCGGGCATCGCTAGTTCGCCTGCGGCAAAAAGCCAGCCGGTGCCTTCTTTGGGCGCGGGACGCAACGGGCCGAGTGCGTAACGCATGTAGCCCGTGGGATCGGTGTCGCCGAGCTTGGCTTGATCGGTGTCCGCGACGCTTTTCATATTGAGAGGCGTGAAGATGTGCTGCTGCAGAAATTGCAGCAGCGGTTGGCCGCTGGCTTTTTCGACGATGAGGCCGGCGATCACATAGTTGGTGTTGCTGTACTGCCACTTCGTCCCTGGCTCGAAATCGAGCGGCTTGCGCGCCCAGACGTCCAAGATTTTTCGCGCGGTGGTGGGCTGCAGCATTTCGGGCATCACGTAATCCTGCGGCCAGTAATCCTGATAGCCGGAAGTGTGCGAAAGAATTTCGCGGATGGTGATGTCGTTCGCGCGCGTGAGGTCGGGAAGGAATTTGCCGACTTTATCGTCGAGCGAGAGCTTGCCTTGTGCCTGGAGCAGCAGGATGCTCGCGGCGGTGAATTGTTTGCTGACTGAGCCGATGCTGTAGCGCATGTTGGGTGTCGCGGCGGTTTGCGGATCGAGCCGCGCATTTCCGTAAGCGTGCAGGTAGGCGATCTGGCCGTCTTTTACGATGGCGACGGAAGCGCTGGGGACGCCGGTCTTGGCGAGCGCGGCGCTGGCTATCTGATCGATTTTCTGCTGCATTTCGGGCGAGAGTTGGGACTGGGCGTTCGCGCGCATCGCTCCGACGGAGCCGGCAAGAAGCACAATCGCCAAGCGAAAACCTGCGCTCCATGTCGTTCGTTGCATAAAATCCTCCTACAAAAATGTAGTAATTCAGCCCAGATTCTATGCGGCCTTTGTGCGCGCCTCGGGAATTTTTTCTTTAATTAAACGCTCGAATGCGGCCAACTGTTCGGCGGAATCAAAAACGCGCTTCGGAATCACCGTGAATGAATTGTTGCCGTGATAAAGAACCAAGGAGTGAGCGCCAACGAGTATGCGAGTATACAGGCTCCATTCGAGTTGGGAATCAATGTGAACGGTCCGGAAGTGGATACCGTCCGAAGAGAAAGTGAGCGAGTATTCATCGCGGAACTTAGGTTCACGGCGGAAAACAACCCTCGGAATCACGACAAAAGCTAAGAAGAGCATCACGACCAATACTGCCGAAAGGCAGATCAAGACGAAACCCCATACACGCATATCCGGAAAGCGGGATAGGTAAATGCCTACTAGGGCCGAGGCCACCGCAACGACGGCGTCGAGCCTAAGTCTAAGGCGCGACGCGTAGTGCGCGCGCATCGCTTGAACGTAGTCTTGCTCTGAATATTTGAACGTGAGTGGAATTGGTGAAACCATTGAGCCCATACGGTGCGGCGATTTGCCGTGGCGGATCGAAAGTTCGCGCCACACGCGGCTGCCGAATCATACCTACCAAGGCCTGAACTTTCATCAGTTAAGATAAGTTGTTTTTTAGTGGAACATTAATAGCAGTACTAAAACTCTAAACCATCGCGTCGGTTTCCATGCACGCGCCGGAGGATAGCAGCCATGATTCGACGATTTGTCTTGCTCGGACTGCTTGCGATTGTCGCTGCGAGTGCTTCGAGTTCCGTTCGACTGACGAAACCGTCGAGCCAAGAGCCCTGCGCGCAAGATCGTCATGCGTGGGTGGCTGATGCCTTGAAGAAGATGGAGACGATCAAGCCGGGCATGACACGCGCGCGGCTGCTGAAGGTTTTCACGACGGAAGGTGGCACGTCGACGCCGCTGCATCGCACCTTCGTCAGTCAGGATTGTCCATATTTCAAGGTTGACGTCACGTTCAAGGCTGTGGACAGATCAAGTGACGACAACGAGGGCCAGGCCGGTCCAGACGAAGACAGCCGAGATATCATCGTCAAGATCTCGCAGCCGTACTTGCAATTCAGCATTGTTGATTAAGCGTTCGGGGCCCTAGTGGAGGCAGAACTCCCACTGACTGTATTACCGAGGGGGTAGCCTATGACCAAAGCGGGGAAGAGAGTTGTGATTTTAGTTGCCGGTCTGGTCTGTGCCCTCGTCATGATTGTATGCGGACTATTTCATGGCTACTTTGATAGAGGCCAGTTCGAGGTTAAGAATGCAGAATGGTCCCCATCGGGGCGGGTTGCTCTAATCGCCGAGCGCTCTGACCACGGCGCGCTCAGTAGCGACATTTATTTCGTGCTTGTCGGCGACCATTTGTTTTCTTCGACTGAGCTTCGACATGCTTACTACGGGCCAGCTGTAATATTCGCCGCGGCTGCCGAAGACTGTTTGGCTCTCCGATGGAAAGATCCGCGAAACTTAGTAATCACGTGCGGCAACGGGTCGATTGACAGAAGCCACATAAACCTCCAACGGAACCAAGTCGGAGACGTAATCGTTTCCTACGTAAATATTCCCACGATTCTCTTGAGCACCTCTTCGATTCATCGGCGTGCTGGCTTTTAGACAGGTCGTCCGAGAGTGATCCAGACAGTTTCGATGACGACATAGGCGAAGAGCAGCAGAGCGTAAGGGCGTGCTGCCAGCCGACGACGCATATCAAACGCTATTAAGGCAAGCAGTAAGGTGTCGATCAACGCGAGGCAGATAGTCTGGGACCAAGATTGCCGAAAGTGGAACCAGTATCCAAGCGTTCTTGCCAAGCCCGCCGGTAGCAGGACAAGCACAATACAAATCATGCATCGCATGTGCGTAGCGACATCGCGTCGGCGAATCGATGCGATCGATATGCCGTACAACGCACCAAATAGCAAAAGCTGGGCAGCAGAGAGAAACTCCGCGTTGCGAGCCACTCCAACCGTCGCTCCGTCGGTCAAATGCTCGTGATACTCCTTCCACAGCATCGCGACAGAAAAGGCGAGAGCAAAGGGTATTAAGATATTCGACAGTTTCCCCAGAATGCGATGCGTCGAGAATGCTTTATAACGTATGGCAAGCGGCTGGACGATCAATAAGACCAGGAAGCAAAACAGCAGAGCAGCGTGTATGTGGACAGCCGTCGTTATGGATTCGTCGAAGCGTGGGATCTGAGATAGATACGGAATCCAGAAACCCGCAACGAAGATTGGCAGAAGAGCGATTAGGACATAGCCGAGGTTGCGATAGGCGCGCTCCATCCGTTGCTGACCGGCCGGAGTATAGTCGGCTGCCTGAAACGTTTCAACCGCTAGAGTCGAGGAACTTCACATTGATCCTCGTAAGTCGCGTAACTGGACATGCCTTCCGCGATCAATTGATTGCGCGTGGGCGACGATTAATGGTTCAGGCTCCAGATGTAGGCTGCTAGCGCTTTTACTTGATCTTGCGTTAGTTGCGCGCCGCCGAATGGGGGCATGGGGCTGCGATATTGTTTGGGTTGGGGGACGCCGTCGGTGATTGTTTTTGCGATTCCTGCGTAGCTGCCGTCGCTCCAGAGCCATTTTTTGTTTTCGCCTGCTAGTGGCGGACCTAGGGGCGAGCCTTGGGCGCTGCCGCCATGGCAGCCGGTGCAGGCAGCTCCACCCACTTCGCCGTGGTAGATGCGCTCGCCTAGCGCGACCATCGCCGGCGTCGCGCCTTTCGGAACAGCGTGATTGGTATTCGCGGCAGCGGCACCAGCGTTTGGATGTGTGCCCTCCGGCGGTTTCGCTGCGGCTTCCTCGGGAGCGCCGGCTGGAGCTGTTAGGCTCGGACATGGCGTGACGTTTGCCGCGCCACTCTCCGCGGCGCCGCCTAGATAAGTGATCCGGTAAATTCGTCCGCGGATGTCGTCGGAAACGTAGAGCGCGCCATCGGGTCCCACGGCCAGACCACTGGGACGATGCGCGGCTTCGGCCGGCGTCTTCACCTGCGCGAAGCCGTCCGCAAAAATTTCGCAACCGGCGGACGCCTGGTCGCCATCGAGCGGCTGGAAGACCACGTTGTAGCCGCCTTGGGGATATGGCGCGCGATCCCACGAGCCGTGAAAAGCGACGAAAACGCCGTCATGGTAGCGCGCGGGAAATTGTTTCTGGTCGTATTGCACCATGGCGTTGGGCGCCCAATGCGCGGGGAACGCTGCAATGGGTTCAATCTTGTTCGCGCATTCGCCGATCGTTTTGCCGTCGCCACCGTATTCCGGGGCGAGCACGAGTTTCTGCACGAACGCGTCGTAATAACATTCGGGCCAGCCGTAATCTCCTTGCGACTTCAGGAGCAGCAACTCTTCCGCCGGCAGCGTGGCTTCCTGTCCGGGTTGATACACGTCGGGCCAATTCATGTGCAGTTGATCGCGTCCGTGCTGAGTGGCGAGCACTTGCCCGTTTGACTCGATAGCGAAACCTTCGGCGTTGCGGATTCCCGTCGCGAAGCGCTCCGTTGGCGAAAAAGTTTGGTTCGATTTGTTTGCGTCGAAGCGCCAGACGCCGCCGCGAGTTTTCAGTTCGGTGCAGGGATTCAGGCCCGGCGATTTTGCGACGCGATTTTTCTGCTGGCAGGAATTAGTGGCGGTGGCGACGTCCACGTACATGGCTCCTGCGCCGTCAATGATGAAGGGATGCATCGGATGGTCGCCGCCGAGAGGCAATCCGGAGACGATAGTCTCGGCGGAGGCGTTCGGTACGATCGCGCCTTCGGGCAATGAATAGCGCACGATGCGGTCATTGAGTTCGGCGTAGAGCGATCCTTTATATAGGCCGATGCCGGTGCCGCCCTTTCCGCCGGTTGCGACGGTCGCGCCGAAGCGCTCGATCACGTCGGCTTTGCCCGCGCCGCTCTTATCTTGCAACGCCACGAGGAAACCGCCGGCGTGCGGCTTGTCGTTGTCGTAGTAGCGGCCCGACCAGGTGTTGACGTAAAGGACCCCGCTCGGCGCGACGACCATGTGCCGCGCGTGGCCGATGCCGTCTGCAAATATCGTAGCGCAAAAGCCGGAGGGGAGTGTCAGCCCGCTGTCATTACTGGGGCATGTGTCGCTCTTGGTCGGGCTTGCAGCGGCGGCCGCCGCCGCAGCGGAAGCGGAGTGGCCTCGAGTCGGCGCCAGCCACGTGCACAGGTAAATTACGGCGAGCACTGCCAGGGTGGGGAATAGCAACCTCAAGTTTAACTTCGACTTCGACGAGTTCAACGAAGGGGATAATTGCATGCGGCGCCTCCGAAGCTTTTGGATGATTTTAGGCTACGGTATGACTCGCGAAAAATGCTAAAAAGTATCACCCCCCTGGCCTCAGGAGCGCAGCCATGATCAGAAGACAAACGACCCTGTATCTCGCAGCGGCAATATTTCTTGTCGCGCCCGTAATCGCTCTGTCGCAGGATGCGGGCCAGAATCAAAATCCGAACGGGGCCGAGAGCCAGGCCCTGACGCAGAGCCAAAGCCAGAACGCGAACGGAAGCCACTCGCTGATCATCAACGGACAATCGGACCAACCGGTGCCCGTGGTGCAGATGAGCGGCCGCTCGTACGCTGACCTCGAGGCGCTGGCGCACGCGTTGCAGGGAACTCTCAGCTTTGGCAGAAATCACATCGCGTTGAATCTGCCCGGCGCGGCAGGCGGACCAGCGAACGCGAATGCGGGATTCTCGAAGGCGTTCCTGAGGGCGGGCATCGAGGAAATGGCGACGCTGCGGGAATGGCACACGGCGCTATCGAGCGCGATTCAAAATAATTTCCCCGTCGGGCAGGATTGGCTTAGTCCATTTCGCCAGCGCGCAGCGGATAATCTGCGGCTGGCGTCAATCGCGGCCTCCACGGATTCGGATCGCAGCGGTTATCAGCTGTTGAGCAATGAAATGCAGAATATGTCGCAGTTGGCCGACAAATACCTCGCGCTGCGCGCGAACCTGACGTACATCGCGCAGGACGCGCTGCAGAACGACGATTTAAATTCTCGCATCGTGGCCTGCGGCCACGCCCTGGGCGCCATGGCGGGAAGCGGCCAGTTCGTGGACGATTCGTCGTGTCATTGAGCTGCCGCGCAGCGGGGTAGCGAGAAATTGAGAAAGCGAATGATGCCCGCTGCGCGCTGAATGTGATTCTGAATCTTATGTGTGATCAGAAGGGACACATCCGTGCAATTGACGGCAGTTTTTGAAACATGGCACCTGGGCGATGGCAACTATCCTCCGCTGCATAAGGGGCAACTTGTAAGACTTTCTTTCGAGTTCATGCCCGACACTTTGGTGAAAACGGGGCCGCAGCCGGGCAAGTTTGAACATATCAAAGATGGCGGGTACAAGTTTGCGGGGATCGTCTTGAAGATTTACGGCGACCCGCCGAGTGGCAGGATCGTGGTCGTGCAGGCGGATGACTTTCGGTTTTACATCAACAGCTTTCCCCCGGAGAGCGCTCCGCTGAAAGAAGGCGACAGGTGCGAAGGTACTGGCAACTTACTTTTTGACCACTATATATGGGTGCAGTTCCTTGCGAATTATAAAGACCCTCCCGATCTTTTTTACTCGCTGCGGGTGACCAGCATTCGTGCCGTGAAAATTCCCGAATCGTTTATCTCTCGAACGAAGAATGCACAGGCCGGACCGGCATCTCTGGCGCTGGACGAATATACCGAAGAGGACATCACTGAAGTCGAAAAAATGGAAGACTTCAAGGTGGATTGGTCTTTTTTTCTGGTCGCTTTGGATGATTCCGGCGTCGGGACAGTCAACGTTCCCCGAACGTTCCACAGCTGACGAATGCGAAGGTTCATTTGCGGAGAGCGTGCGAGTGGGAAATGGTATTATTCCGCGCATTCCGCCAGAGTCGTTGGCGATTGTCTAGATGGCCTTCGCTCATCACGGCATAGTCTTGTGGCAATTCACCGAAAGAGGCGAGCCGCGGGCCTAGAGCATGAATTTGTTCTTGGATATCGGCAAGATGACGATCCCAGATCTTCGAATCGCGCTCCTTAAACCGTTAGTGGTCGGCGCTATCCCCGTCGTCTTTACGATCTTCACGCATGCGCTTGCCGTGATGGCGACGCTCGGTTTTATTCGCCGCCAGAAAAGACTCGGTCGTGAGGGCGTGAGCTTCCGTAACGATTTTTTAATGGTTATGCTCACGATGACGTTCACTCTGGCCGCGCACCTCATTGAGATCGCCTGGTGGGCGGTTTTGTTCATCTTCTGCGGAGAATTCCACGAGTTCGGAATTGCGTATTACCACTCAGCGATGAACTACACGACTTTGGGCTATGGCGACCTGATTATGACGCCGGCGTGGAGATTGTTGGGACCGCTCGAGGCAGCCAATGGAATGCTGATGTTCGGCGTTTCGACCGCGATGATTTTTGCCGTGATGCAACGGTTGATTCAAGCTCGATTTGCGGATCTCAGGGACTGAGCGCGTGACGTCTCAGCTTCGTTGACTTGCACTCTGGCTCGAAATTCTGGTCCACTGAAAAACTCCGGAGTGGTCTGCCACTAGGATTTCTTTCTGGCCGCGGCGCAGGATTGTAGTTTGACCCATTGCTGCGGATTTTGGGGGACGCCGTTCACGTAAACGACCCAGTGGAGGTGCGGGCCGTTTGCGCGGCCCGTCGAGCCGACGTAGCCGATCACGTCTCCTTTGTCTACGTGATCTCCGACCGCTACATTTAATTTAGACATGTGCAGATACATCGTTTCGAGGCCCTGCCCGTGGTCTATGGCCACTGTGCCACCGAGAACGTTGAATGGTTGCACGATTTTTACCACTCCCGCGGCTACGGCGCGAATCGGAGTTCCAGCTGCTCCGCGCTGATCGATTCCAGCATGAATTTCACCGGTGGGCTTTCCGTTGTGCAGACGCTTCACGCCGAAGGGGGAGATGACGCAGCCGGGGAGCGGCGCGACGAGCGGATCGTCCCAATATTTTACGTCGGAGACGGAGTCGCGGAAGCCGATGAGAGTTTGCCTTTCTTCGACGGTGGTATGGAGCGCTTCAATCTGCGGCGCGAGAACAACATTTTGCGTAGGGAAGACTGTTTTGCGAATGGTC
The DNA here is from genome assembly GCA_049287725.1 of Candidatus Acidiferrales bacterium. Taxonomy (GTDB): domain Bacteria; phylum Acidobacteriota; class Terriglobia; order Acidiferrales; family UBA7541; genus Palsa-295. Next base: position 40,096 of record JBAQGJ010000066.1, read on the forward strand.
AGGCTGACCGAAGCGAGCGTCGTGCCGTCAGCTGCGAGAAATTCAATGGGATGGGTCCCGGGAGAGTCTTCCACCGCTACGGGCATCAGCCCTTCCCAATCGCCGCTTGCTTCTTTGAACAGGCGGACCGTGCGGCCGCTCGGGCCCCCGTTCAGCCGCAAGTCCAGGCGCGCCGCTGCTGCGGGTACTTGGCAGCGGAGGTGTACCGTCTGGCCCAGCGGGATCGACGCAGGTTTTACAGTGCACTGTTGAGCACCTGCTGGAGACGCGAAGATTGCAGATGCGAGCGTCAATAGCAATGCGGCGAGGACGTTCAGCGGTCGATACAGTTGTGCTCGAGACTTCATCCGTATTTAAATTACACGCTGGTTGAGCCCGTTCCAAGTTTCGTGGAAAAAGAGTTTCTGAACTGTTACGCGGCTGCCGGACAAGAGGCGCCTGAGACGAACCCAAAAGTCGATGCTTCGAGCCGAAATTGTGTTTGCGTCGGGAAAAACCGCTATTCTTGTTGTGAAGCAATTCATATCGCGCGATGGAGACAAAGATGGATAAATTTGAAGAATTCGGCCGGCGAATTGATGAAGAGCTTGCGCGTCTCCGTAACTACCTTGAGCAAGAAGTAGCGCCAGAAACGGAACGCCGAACGGCGACATTTCTCCGGGAGGCGGCGAAGAAGTTGGAAGAAGCCGCGGCGAAGGTGGAGGCGAGAATTGCCGGGCGTCGCTCCTGATCGAGCCGGGCGGCTTACGTTGGCGGCCCTTCTTCAGAATCGCGCGCACGGTAAATGTCTGGGCGGAGGATTTCCATTGCAACGTCGGGATTGCCGAGTTCGCGAAAACCAAATTGGCGGTAAAGGCCGTGGGCGTCGCGAGTCGCCAGACTGAAACGGCGCAAACCTTGCAATCCAGGGTGGCCCATCACACATTCCATCAGCCACTTTCCCAGGCCTTTGCCGCGATGCTCTTCGAGGATGTAAACATCGCAGAGATAAGCGAAGGTGGCGGAGTCCGTGACGACTCGCGCGAAACCGATCTGAGCTTTCCCGTGAAGCACGGCGAAGCATAGAGAATTGGCGACGGCGCGCTCCATTGTTTTTCGCGGAATGCCTTGCGACCAATAGGCGCGAACGAGATAGGCATGAATCGCGTCGAGATCAAATTGTGCAGGGTCGGTGGAGATTCGATATTCCCCACGTTCGAATGTTTCAAACAAGCAAGTCCGCCTTTCTGAATGGGATTTGCGACTTTCGCAGCCCGCTTCTTCGCCATAGAAAGTTTATCGCAAGAACCTGCGATCAGAACCGCCAGCACCCGGTTCACAAAATCGCTAGGGCGTCGTCACGCGGAGACAGCCAGCACAACCCTGCCGTGGCCGCTCTTGCCTGGTACGGCTTTGCTGTAAGCGATGGCGGCATCTTGCAACGGAACGACCGCGCCGAGGAATGCCTTCAGAGTTCCTGCGTCAATCAAGGTGGCGACTTCAAAGAGCTGATGCTGGTCAGGCTCGACGATAAAGAACGCATCTTTCACGCGCTGGTCAGCGGTGTCTTCGCTGTCCGCGGCGATCGTCACCATACGTCCACTGGACTTCAACACTGCCCAGGATCGAGCAAGGGTGTCGCCGCCAACGGCGTCGAAAACTATATTGACATTTTCGACCTGGTCCTCGAAGCGAGATGTCTTGTAGTCAATTACTTCGTCTGCTCCAAGCTGCTTTACGAATTCCGCGTCGCGCGCGGAAGCCGTGGCGATCACGTAAGCGCCGCGAAGATGCGCCAGTTGGACCACGAACAGGCCGACCGCGCCGGCAGCTCCGTGAATCAATACGCGCTCACCCGATCGCATCTTTGCGCGGTTGAAAAGACCTTGCCATGCGGTCAAGGCTCCGATGGGCACAGTGGCCGCCAGTTCGTGGGTTAAGGATTTCGGTTTGGGAGCGATGTTCTGCGGTTGGGTCAGGCAAAATTCGGCGCTGGCGCCGTCTGCATACCAGTCGTTCATGCCGTAGATTTCATCTCCGACATTGAAGCCGCCGGCGCCTTTTCCCGCCGCGGCAACGATGCCCGAGAATTCGTGCCCTGGTACGGCGCTGGTGCGCGCGCCTCCTTCTTTTGTATGCGTGGTGGGAGACCAGAGGAGCTCGGTAGGCGTTACACCGGCGGCACGCACGCGAATCAACAACTCGCTTTCTTCAGCGTGAGGTTGGGGAAGCATGGACTCGATGAGCAGGGGGCTCTGTTTTGTATTGTTCACTATCATTGCTTTCATAAGTCACCCATCTAAAGTGCGGAGCATTTTGTGGACCGAAGCGGCATTACGTCGAGACAAATTGAAAGTATTTGGATGCGATGCTCTGAATACCGTCATCCGGCTAGCCGGCGATCGGAAACGGCAGCACGATTTTCTTTTCGCGGAACACGCGGAAGATTTCCGCGAGCAAATCGCTGATGAGCAGGCCGGTGCGGTCAATCATGGTTGCGGTGGAAACGCGCAAGTTCAGATTGATGGCATGATCGCCGAAGCCGGTGACCAGTACAGCGGGCGCGGGATCCGCCAGAACGTGCTCATTGCGCCGGGCAATTTCCAGCAGCACGCCGCGCACCGCTTCCAGATCGCTGTCGTAAGAAATGCCCACGGGAACCGTAAGCCGCACGGTGCGGTCGTTGGCCGTCCAGTTGGCCACGCGCGTGTTGATGAATTCGGAGTTCGGGACGATGATCACTTCGTTGTCGAACGTGCGCACCCAGGTGCCGCGCGCGCCGATGCGGATCACTTCGCCGTGGGTGTTGCCGACGTCAATGAAATCGCCCAGCTTGATCGGCCCTTCCCACAAAATCACGACGCCCGCCACGAAATTAGCCACAATGTTCTGCAAGCCGAAACCGATGCCCACGCCCAGCGCGCCGCCCACCACCACCAGGCTGCTTAAATTCAAGCCGGTCGTATCCAGGCCCACAATCAAGCCCAGCGCGAAAATCGCGTAGCCGGCGACGCGCACAAAGGCGTATTGATGGCCGCGGTCCATGGAGGTGTGAATCAGAACTCTCTCGGACAGGAGCTTGCGGAACAAGCGCGAAAAAAGCGACAAGGCAATCAAGAACACGCTGCACTTGATGAGAAACAGGGGTGTGATCGGCAGTTTGCCCATGGTGAAAAGCGGCCATTGCAGGAAGCGACGCGCGCCGGCGTTGAGCAGGTTGTACAGCGACGTGGATTCCGGCCGCCGGTAAAATGCCCAGCCAAGTAGTACCGCCACCAGCGAACTTGCGAAAATAATGATCCGATTTTCCCAGCTCATTTTCATCTGCGTCACCCCTTTCAGGGGAACGATAGCACTCTAGGCGTTTTTTCGGAGCGCATTTGGTTGGTGGGTTCGCGCCGCGCATTGCGCCGGATGTTTTTCAGTTCTGAATGACTGAGGCAGGCGTTCGCGCCGCCACGCAAGTGGTGCTAGGATGCACGCCCGGAGGCTTTCATGAAGATGTTTCTGCTGGGCGCGCTTTTCGTGTCTTCGATGTTTTTCGCCGTTCATGCTCAACAACAAGCGACGCAGACGCAGAGAATTGCTCTATTCGAGAATGACGACGTGAAGGTTTGGAAGTCCGTCATTTTTCCAAACGCGCCGCTCGCTATGCACCGGCATGAACATCCGCGCGTGATCGTGGCGATGACGGGTGGGACCATGAAGATCGTCGAACAGAACGGCCCTGAGGAGTCTCACGTCTGGGAAACCGGCAAAGCTTATTGGCTCCCCGCAAACCCGCCCAACACGATGCACGCCGACGTCAACGCCGGTGACAAACCGATTGAGGTGGTGGTGGTCGAGTTGAAAAAAGAAAAATAGTTCGGGACTCGCGTTATTGCCCGGACAGGTTCTTCCAGTCCGTGAGCGCCACTGCGTGGCCTCTTCGCACGACCGTGGCATAGACGGAGTCGAAGCCGTTGTGGCGATTCGAGCCGTAGTCGAGCAGGAACTTTTGCCCGAGCCCGACGTCCTGGTCGTGGATGGATTCGAGTCCGGTGATGAATTTCTCGCGCGTCAGATTCGGCCCGGCGCGTTTGAGACCTTCGACGATGACCATGGCGTCCACGAAGCCCTCCAAACTCACAAAGTTCGGCTCCGTTCCGCCCATATATTTATTCAGAGCATTCAAGTAGAGCTTGACCGTCGGCAGTTCGCTGTTGTCGTAGGGCGGCACCACTTGCGTGATGACCATTCCCTCGGCGTCGCCGCCCGCAATGCGGACCAGTGCTTCCGTCCCTACAAATGACACGGTGAGAAACAAGGGATGCCAACCATCCGCGTGAGCCTGCTTCAGAATGGCGGCGACCGGCGCGTACGGTCCCACCAGAATCACCGCCTCGGGGTTCGCGGCGCGCACGGTCTTCAGGCCTTGCTGGATATTGAGGGTGTTGCGCGGGAACGTTCCGAGCGCGACGGGTTTGGACTGATGCGCCGAAAGGGCGCGTTGCACTCCCTCCAGGACAGCCGTGCCGAACGCGTCATCTTGATAGATCGCGCCGATCTTGTGAATTCCGCGCGCTTGCCACAGATTGTCCACTTGATCGCGGGTCTCATCGAAATACGACGCACGCACGTTGACGATGTAGTGTTTGAACGGCTGGTAGAGCAATTGCGCGCCGGTAAAAAGCCCCACAACTGGAATTTTCGCGGTTTCGGCCATCGGTACGTACTTTGCGGCCGTCGGAGTGCCCACAAAAAAGCCCATGGCAAAGACGTTCTGTTTCAGCAGGCGGTTGAAACACGCGGAGGTTTGTTCGGGATCGTAACCGTCGTCGAAGGAATTCACTTCAATTTTGCGGCCGAAGACTCCGCCCTGCTCGTTGATCATGCGGAGGTAGGCGAGCGCGCCAATCTGCGTCTGCATGCCCAAAAAGGATGCGGGGCCCGAAAGGGCCGAACAAGAACCGAGCTGAATCGAAGTGCTGGTAACGCCTGGCGTCGCGACCTCCGCGGGCGATGGAATGACGAGCAACGCAGCCAGCAGGGAGCAGGCGCACAGCACTCCGGCGTGAAACTTGGTCATCGGACACCCTCCCAATAAGATTCCGCGAGTGAAGCAAGATGCAAGACTTTCGCCCAGGCCGATAATTCGACTATAGAGCAACCGATGCGTCGCTCCAGCAGAATTGCCTTCGCTTGTGTTTCATTCATCAATTGACACTGCGGAAAGAGGCCGCCGAGTTGGCTTCAGGCTCTGAGCGATGATGAGGTGGAGGCCACGGCGATGACTTTGCCGGCAGGCATCACGATAAGAACGCTGCTGCTAATCCTGTTCACCGATGGTTTGGGCGTAGGTTTTTCCGTAGGGGTAGAAGAGGTCTTTGCGGCCGGCTTGCCAGGCGGCTTTCAATTCGGGAGTGGTGATGTCCCAGTCGGCGCGGCATTTTTTGCTGACGGCGCGGAGATCCTGACGAAGATCTTCGACAGTGGGGCGGCCCCAAAACCAGTAGCCGTTGTAGATCTTATAGATGATGAGGCCGGGCTCGAGAACGAAGACGTGCGGGATCATGGGATTGTTGGTGGGATCGGTGTATTCGGCGATGTCCAGATCTTTTTGGATGACGCGGCCGGCGTCGGAGAGAAAAGGCCAGTGCGCGCCGACTCCCGTGCGAAATTCGTTGGTCTGCGTGATGTTGTCGGTGCTGATGGTGATCAGGCGAGTGTAGGCGACTTCCATTTCGCGATGGAGTTGCAGGAGGCCTTCGTGCTGGCGCCGGTCTTTGGGGCAGAAACCTCCGCGGCTGAGGACGAGGACCATGGGATGCGGCCCTTGCAGGTCGGAGAGCTTGCGGTGTTTCGCGGTGTGGTCGGAAAGCTCGTAGTCGGGAAATTTGGCGCCTGGAACAATGTCTGGTCGCATGGGTGCTCCTCGGAAGCTTGGATGCGCGGCGCGGGGTTAGGTCGCGGCGATGTTCTCGGCCCTGGCGCAAAGCGCCGCGGCACCCGACTTCTCCGGCACTTGGGTTCTCAATCCCGCGAAGAGCACGCTCGCGAAGGACAATACGACCAAGTCCGAAACGATCGTCATCAATTACAAGAAGTCGGCGATCGTTTTTCACTACAAAACAGACGGCAAGAAGTCGACGGAAACCTACACGCCAGATGGGCAGAAGCGCGTCACGGAGAATTTGTCGTCAGGTCAACTGGTCTCAAAAGCCAGCTGGCACGACTCGGTACTGATGATCGAATCCACGCTGGATATCAAGATGCCTGGCGTGACGGTCGCCGTTACCGGGCTTAAGCCTGTCGTTGATACGTGGACGGTTGAGGCTGACGGTCGGACCCTCACTCACGACGTAGACGATCACAAAGAGATTTTCGTGTACGACAAGCAATAGGCGCCGCAGTACGAACCTTGGATTCTTAGTTCTGCCCCAACTTCCAATTGCTCGGGCCGTCGCTTTGTCTGAATTGCAGGGGGTCGGCCCCCCGCCCGTTTATCGGATACTAAGCAATTACGCAGTGATTGTGATTCCTCGTAGCGCTTATCCGAACTTCATCGAAATAAATCAGGAGTTGAGGAGAGCTACGCGGCCATGGGAGTCAAATTGTAGCAGCGTGCGAGGTCATTGATATTCGCGCGCAGAGCAGCCCAATATTTTTCCGGTTGTGAGCCGTATTTCCCCTTGGTCATCACTTGATTGACGCGGCGGGCGCTGTCCATGACCTGATCCATTTGTGCCTTGGTCTCAAGATAATTCGACGTTGGATCGAACTTACGGCGCAGGCGATTCGTGGTGCGATTCAGATCGTCCATGGCGTCTTCGAGATCGTCTTTTGTTTGCCTGGCTTGGTTCCCCCGAGCTCCTGCGTTGTTTGAATTTGAACGGCGGCTCGACGTCGCCCCGCTGCTCTGCGCCGAGTCTGCCCGATTCTTGGCGTCGTCTCCTCTGTTGTCGAGATATTTGCGGAATTGATCCACGCCGTCTTCCACTTTGCGAATGCGGTCGGCGACTTGGGCCTTTTGAAAGGGAGCGGTTTGTGCGGCGATTGTCGGGGAAAGACTGAGGGAGGCGAGGATCGCCGTACAGCAAAATAAAGCTCGCGTTCCGTATCTCATATCGGACCTCCTAGAACCGCTTACGCTGCGAAGCCAGCGATGGCATGGCTTCCGGCGACGAGGAGCGAATGTTCAAAGGGCAACTGGTTGATAGACTGGTTGCCCTCTCGCGGCGCGCGGGGTTGCAGTCGTCCCAGCCCGGGTCACTGCTTCCCCACGCGACACAAGGGAGGCCCAATCCTACGCCGCAAGAGTTACTCGGTCCCGTGCGGATTGGAACTAGGGATTTCCCTAGTGTTTGGAAAACGGACACAGGTCTAAGACGGTCGAGCTGTTTCGGTTGTGGCTATCTGCGGCCGCGCGAGAGTAAATCGGTGGTCCAAAGAAGTATATCGAGCAACTGACCGCGTTCTTGATTCGTTAAGTTCTCGGTGGTCAGACCCACGTGTGTGGCTTGGTCGATGATCTCAAACAACGACTTTATCCGCACTTTGGTTTCAGCTTCAGTTTCGGGGTCTCCTGATTTGAGGTCTAGCGACTGTTCGATATGTCCGTAGCAAACCAAGATGAAGTGCGTAAGACAGTATTCAAGCTCTTTCAGCGTCACAATGCTGGGCTTGCCGCACTGGAGAAAGCTGCAACGACGGTCCATGATCCGACCTTAGCGGATTCTTTTGGACGTGAGCATTACTCCAGGATGGTCAGCACGAACCGTTTCCGCAGTTTCATTCCGGTCGCGCTCAGCAGAGTGCGAATCGAATTAACGATGCGTCCTTGTCGCCCGATTACTTTTCCGAGATCGCTAGGATCGACCCGCAGCTCAATCACGGTCACTTGTTCGCCCTCGATCATACGGACCTGAACAGCGTCCGATTTGTCCACCAGGGCCTTTGCAATCGACTCTACTAGTTCCTTCAATGGTGCACCTCCGTGCACACGCCGGTATCCGCATGACGCCGTGCCTGCCGCCGGCACGGGTTTCAGATCTGGAACTAAGAGCAACGGAGTGAGGACAGCGGCGACGTCCGGCCGTTTGGGCGCGGTGATGACGGACCGATCTGCGGCCGCAATCTCATAGGATCGGCTTTCGCTCGGTGGTCCTGCCGACGTCCAGAAGTGATTTCAGTTCTTTCACCAACTCCCGGACTCTTTGTTCCTCATCCGAAGTGATTTGCACCAAGTGGACCTTGATCGCCAAGTCTTTCAGGGTCTCTGAGAGGTCATCGAGTGGCATTCCATGCCTCCAGTCGCTTCCCACCGGCACCGGGCACGAGCGGGAAGTGAGATCTGAAATCAGTCACCACGCGACAGCGCACAAACTGTCGGCCGATAATCTTGCTTTTGTGGAGGCTTCCCTGGTTGTCCATATATGGGAGGAAGCCGAAGCAATCAGGAGAGGTGAACTTCGGAAGGAGGAGCACGCCCGGAGTGTGACGTTAGAAAGGAATCGGGAGCAAATCCCGCGCTGGAAGACAGAATCAAACGCGCTGGCGATCGGTCAAACCCAGAATTGTTTTCTTCCAGGCCAATGTCAGCGCCCGGTTGTGGCGAGAGGCCAAGAGCATCCCTCGCCGGGTTCGACGCGGAGACCAAATTCGTCTTGCATTCGCTGAATGCTCCAGGAAATGCAGCGGCTTCCGCTCGCGAAAAACCGCCGCGGCCGTTGTTAAGGAATATGGCCACGGGCTGTTTGCGCCATGCCGTGGAGAGAAGCAGATCGACGGTGTGATTTCCATCCACGTCGCGCGCCTCGATCACCAGGCCGCCTACCGGGGCAAGAAGGTGAAGCGACTGCGGTCCGAACTGGGAAAGCGATATTTGAATCGAGTAGTCGGAACTGTCTTGTATGGCTTGAATGCTGGCGAAATCGGGACGACGGTCCCCATCGAAATCGGCGACCGCAAACGTCAAGCCGGGTCCCAGCGAAGTAGCAGGCGTAGCATCCGCGCGTGCGCGCGCCGCTGTACCGCCATAGACCAGGCCAAAAAGCAGAAATGAAATTACGAACCGAAACAACAAGCGGGGTCTTTTCGCAAGTCCGTCCTTCAGCACGGCGAGAATGCCAAACTTGCGAGCGAAGTTGTCCACGACTTCCATCATTAGCTTCGTCGGCTTGACGATACCATCCGCCAATGCCTTTGGCGAACGAGAAATTCCGCCGCCGTTACGCTGGCGGCGCGGACCGTCGAACCGCCGCTACAACGACAACGGCGACACCTGTTACGTTTGTGGCGGCTGCGCCACTCGCTCACCCTCGAACGATCACGCTACATGATTCACCGTATTGCGGCGGAAAGTACAATGGTAGGTTGTTGATTGAGAGTGTAGAAGAGAAGCGGGTCGCTTCCGGCGAGGATTCAGGGACGTAGCAAACAAACGTGATGAAGCAAAATATCGTTCGGCTCATACCCAGTAAGCTCAGGCCTCCGGCTAGGAGGCTCTACCATGATTTGGAATATCAGGTGGGCACACGCATTGGCGGACGCGACCCGCTCTTGCCGCCGAAATGGCTCCAGTCTGTGGGGTCACCTGACCTGAAGAACTTTAGTGAAGTGGGAGAGGAATTTTTACAGTACTTTGTGAACTTCGGAAGACTTCTTTCGGACCAAAGAGTGCTGGATGTTGGATGCGGGACTGGGCGGATGGCGCTTCCGCTGACGAAATATTTGAAGAGCGGGAGTTACGAAGGGATGGACATTGACCGGGCGTCCATCGAATGGTGCCAGAAGACCTACACTACGCGTTATCCAAACTTCCGTTTTCACTTCAGCGACATTTACAACAAAATGTACAACGCCTCGGGGAAATACCGGGCATCCGATTACGAGTTTCCGTTCGAAAGTTCCTCGTTCGACTTTGTGTTCTTGACGTCCGTCTTCACGCACATGCTTCCGAAGGACTTGGAATATTATTTCTCTGAGGTCGTGCGTGTGCTGAAACGCGATGGGCGGTGCTTAATCACGTACTTTTTGCTGAATCCGGAATCACTGCAGCTTATTGCCGAGAAGGCGAGTCATTTCAACTTCCAATATGATTTGCCGGGCTGTCGCGTGGAGAACAACGACGTGCCGGAGGGCGCGGTTGGCTATGCTGAAGGCGTGGTTCGCGATTTATACGGGAAGCACGGTTTGAATCTTTTGGAACCGATTCGCTTTGGCAGATGGTGCGGAAGGAAGAATGGTTTGAGCTGGCAGGACATGATCGTCGCGGTGAAGTCCCACTGATCGTTGCTGCAAGGTAATCCTCGGAAACGTTTCGGTATATCCAAACCAAAAACAATCCAGAATGCCGCCGGCAAAAGGCTGCCCGCTCTACCTAAACCGTCGAGCCTCCGCTACAACTTCAACTGCAAGTCACAAAAAAGCGGATCCCCGCCTGCGGCAGGCAGGCCTCACTGCGTTTCCTTCCTGCGTCAGGGCAGGCGGGATGACAACCGCTTGAGTGGTTACGATGCGGTGCTTCGCGTGTAGCTATTCGCGCACGGTTTGCTGAGAGTTTCGCAATCGTTTGCCGGCCACGCGGCTATAATTCGGCGCGGCGGGTGTGCACCCGCGGAGGGCACTGTGGCTACTGGCGATCTGAAGGTACCGCACGGCATCAATCTTCGGTTGAGCATGAGCGAGTTCTGGTCCGGCGACCTGGGCTTGACTCTGGTGACGATCTCGGTGGCCATGCTGATATTTGTGATCAGCCCTTTGCGCGAAGCGGGATTGCGCGGACGGATTTTTTTCGATCTGGCCGTGATGGTGCTGATGATTTATGGAGCGATTGCGGCGAAGACAGGCCGCGGTTTCCTCGCGTTTGTGCTGGCGACGGTCGCGACGACGGCGGCGGTGCTGGCCGCGGGGCGTTTGCATCCGACGCTGCAGATGCATCTGTTGGGCAGCGTGCTGGCGACGTTCACGCTGCTGCTTTATGTGCGCATTGTTTTGCTGGTGATGTTTCGCGCGGGGCCGGTGACCTGGAGCCGGATACAGGGCGGTGTGTGCGCGTATTTGCTGGTGGGAATGGCGTGGGCGTCTGCGTTTCAATTTCTGGAGCAGCTGAAGCCCGGGTCTCTCGGCTTTGTTACGCCGCCGGCGAATTTGGATCAGCTCTCGGCGAAGCTTACGTATTTTAGCTTTGCGACGCTGACTACAATTGGCAGTGACATCACGCCGATTGATCCGTTTGCGCGTTCGATGGCGACCGCCGAGGCGATCGTCGGCCAGCTTTTTCCGGCGATTCTGATTGGCGCGCTAGTGGCGATGGCGATGCAGCCGCGCGCGAATTCCTGAGTGGGCGGGGGATTCGTGCACGGCAACACCCGTGATCGTGGCAAGTAGGGGCGCAGCGAGCAGCGCCCCTACGCCGGCTTCGCGTCACAAACGGTGGCTATGACATGTGGGGGTCAGAGGCATCGCGGGATGGGGAATCCTTGCGGGTCGCGGCTTTAGGCGCGACATTAAGCCTCGCCCAAAAAGCGCTGCAGCTCGCCAGCGCGTTTTTCGAGGTACACCTGCGAGTCTGGCTCACAACGGCGATGTCGCGCGACTGCGCGACGTGATCAGTCGTAACAGGCGGCAGCAAGCTGCCGCACTCGCAGATGGTTCTTGCCGATGGTTAATTTGCGGCAAAGTCAACGGCAGGCCAAGGCCGCGGATATGTAGCGTTTGTTTTATTCTTCGCGCAGGGCGGTTAGCGGGTCTACTTTCGTGGCTCGGTGGGCTGGGATGTAGCACGCCATCAGCGCTACCGCGGCTAGGATTGCGGCTGCCGCTGCGAACGTGACTGGGTCGGCTGGGGCTACGCCAAAGAGCATGGAGCGGAACAGGCGCGTCATTATGATTGCGCCTGCTACGCCTGTGGCCAGGCCGATTGCGACGATTTGCATGCCTTCGCTTAACGCCATGCGGAGAATGTCTGTCCGTTGCGCGCCTAGCGCTATGCGGATGCCGACTTCATGGGTGCGCTGGCTGAAGGAATAGGCCATCACGCCGTAGATGCCGATGGCGGCTAGCAGCAGCGCCACGGCCGCAAAAATTCCCAGCAGCTTGAGAGCGAAGCGGCGATCGGCCAAAGACCTTGCGATGATTTGGTCCATGGTGCTGATGCTGTGCACCGGGACATGGGGATCCAGTTTTTCCACTTCCTTGCGGACGGCTTCTCCGAGATATTGCACGTCACCCTGGCTGCGCAGAAACACCACCGCGTTTTGCGGCGCGAATTGCCCGAGCGCGACGTAGATGTGCGGCACGTTGGGAGATTCGAAGCCGTCGGATTTCACATCGCCGACGACGCCGACGATGGCCAAGCCTTGCAGGCCCGCGCCAAATCCAAATTTAATTTGTTGGCCGAGGGGATTTTGTTGCGGCCAGTAGCGGCGCGCGAGCGTTTGATCAATCACCGCGACGGTCTGAGTTCCGTATGCGTCCGAGCTGGTGAAATTTCGTCCGCTGAACAGCGGAACTTGCATCGTGTGGAAATATTGCGCGTCCACGACGGCGATGTCCGCGACGGGGCCGCCTTCGGAGTCCATGGGGCGGCCCTGGATTGAAAACCGAGAATAGTTTCTGCCGGAATTCATGGGAAGAGTGTCGTTGCCGTCGAGCGACGATTCCTGGACGCCGGGAAGAACCGAGATGCGGCGATAAAGTTCCAGCAGAAAAGCGGCGCGCTTATCTTCGGGCGCGTAGGGATCCGTGGCTGGATTATTCGCGACGGGAATCCAGATTTGCACGGTGGTGAGATGGCTGGGATTGTATCCGGGATGGACGGCGAGGACCTGCCAGAAACTACGGAGCAGAAGTCCCGCGCCCGCGAGCAGCACAATCGAGAAAGCAATTTCGGAAACGACGAGGACGCGCGATAGACGAGTGTGGCGGCGGCCGAGGCCCGAGCCGCGGCTGCCTTCGCGAAGATTTTCAATCTGGCTGGGATTGGCGGCTTGCAGCGCGGGCGCGAGGCCGAAGAGAAATCCGGCGAGCAGCGAGATTGCGAACGCGAAGAAAAGAGCGCCGGCGCTGATGTCCACTTCATTGAGGCGCGGGATATCGGGCGGCGCGAGGCTGAGGATGGCATTTTTCAGGAAGAGAACCGTGACCAGCGCGACGACGCCGGAGATCAGCGAAAGGAGCGTGCTTTCGGTGATGAGTTGGCGCGCGAGACGCGAGCGGCTGGCGCCCAGCGCCAGGCGGATAGCGATTTCGCGGCGGCGTCCGGAAGCGCGTGCGAGTAAAAGGTTGGCGATATTGACGCAGGCGATCAGCAAGACAAATCCTACTGCTCCGAAAAGGATGAAGAGTTCGGTGCGTTGCGGGCCGACGAGATCTTCTTTCACGGGAACGAGGCGAAGCGCCCAACTCGCCGCGGCGGGATAGTCTTTCGGATAGCGGCGGCTGAGCTGGAGCGTGTACGCGTCGAGTTGAGCTTGTGCTTGCGCGACGGTGAGGCCGGGTTTCAGGCGTGCGATGGCGCCGGGAACGATTCGCTGTGACCGATCGGCAGGAACGGGAAACGGCGCGCCGTAGAATCCGGTGGCGCCCCAAACTTCGACGTCGGTATTGAGCGTGCGGCCGGGATGGCGGAAGCCGGGAGGCATCACGCCGACGATGGTATAGAGGTCCGTATCGAGGCTCATTTTGCGGCCGATGATGTGCGGATCCGAACCGTAATTGCGGCGCCAGAAACCGTCACTGATGACGACCGGCTCGATAAAGCCGGGGACGGCGTCCTGCTGGGTGTAGATGCGGCCGAGTTGCGGCCTAGCGCCGAGCAGCGTGAAATAATCGGGACTGGTGATGAGGCTTTCGGCGCGCACGGTGCGGTCTCCGCCGCCGATCGCGGAATTGGTGGGAGCGACCGCGGAAATTTCCTGGAAGACTCCGGAGCTGTCCTGCAAATCCCATAGCTCGGGCGCGGACATGCCGACGTCCTGTTCGCCGGGGCCGCGGAGATCGTCGAACACGCGAACGAGCTGCTCGGGTTGCGGGAAGGGCAGCGGGCGCAGGAGCACTCCATAGACCACGCTGAAGGTAGCGACGTTCGCGCCGATGCCGAGCGCGAGAGTGAGTACCGCGACGATCGTGAAGCCGGGGCTTTTTAGCAGGATGCGCAGCGCGTAACGCAGGTCCTGAAAGAATGAGAGCACGGGTCCTCTCCCGAGCGCGTGCCGCGGCCGCGCGCCGCGGCTGCTGCTTTCGTTGTTCTGGTTGCTGATGCTGCGAAAGCTGGCGTTGGTATATGGACGAGGAGGGCGAGGCGTTGTTAGCAGAAAGATTGCTGCGAGTGGGGATTAACGGAATGCGGCGAGCGACGAGAGCGTATCGTGTGCGGATTCGCGCAGTGTTTCGATTGTGCGATTTCGACAATTGTGATTTGCTGGATTCGTACTCGCTGATGTGATCTGGAGACAAAGGCATGAGTGGTGCGGCGTGGAATCGGAACCGGCTTACTGCGAAATTGGGGATTGAGTATCCGATCATTCAGGGACCGTTCGGCGGGTTTGCTTCGCAGCGATTGACGGCGGCGGTGTCAAATTGTGGCGGATTGGGATCGATTGGCGCGCTCAATTTGTCGCCGGAAGCGATCAAGGACGTAGTCGCCGAGATTCGCGCCCTGACGTCGAAACCGTTTGCGATGAATTTGTGGGTTTCGTTGGAGGATGAAGGCGCGCGTCGCTCGGATGAGAGCGCGTTTCACCGCAGCCTCTCGCCGATTTCCGCGCATCTGGCGGAATTGGGAGCGGCGCTTCCCGCGTACAAACCATATTCGCCGACGTTGCGATTTGAAGAGCAGGTGCGCGCGCTGCTGGATGCGAAGGTGCCGGTATTCAGCTTCATCTTCGGAATTCCGCCGCGTGAAATTTTGCAGGAGTGCCGCGCGAAGGGAATCGTGACGATTGGCGCGGCGACGACCCCGGACGAAGCCGCCGCGCTGCGGGACGCCGGCGTGGATGCGATTGCCGCTTCGGGGTTCGAGGCGGCAGGGCATCGCGGCTCGTTCCTGCGCGCGGCGGAGGATTCGCTGACGGGAACGATGTCGCTGGTGCCGCAGATTGTGGACATCGTGGATGTGCCGGTGATTGCCGCGGGCGGAATCGCGGACGCGCGCGGAGTGATTGCGGCGATGGCACTCGGCGCGGAAGCGGTGCAGATGGGGACGGTATTTTTGTCGTGCGAGGAATCGGGAGCGACCCGGCTGCATCGCGAACTTTTGCTGGCGAAGAAGGCTGGGCACACTGGTTTGACGAAAGGATTTACGGGAAGGCTCGCGCGCGGAGTGCGGAATCGTTTGATGGAGGACTTGAATCGCGAGGGAGCGGAGATTTTGCCGTATCCGTTGCAGCGCGGGTTGGTGCGAAATCTTACGATGGCGGCGGAAGCGGCGGGGCGCGCGGATCTGGTGCCGATGTGGGCGGGGCAAAGCGCGAGTATTGCGCAATGCACGGATGTAGCGGCATTTCTGAAGGCGCTGGTGGAGGAAGTGGGCGAGATTGCCGGGCCGGTGGCGGAGTGGAGCGCGCGGCGGCGAACGAAAAGTGCGAGCGCGTGACGCATCGCAACAGGAAATGCGAGCGCAAGAGGCAAACGCGCCGGTAATGGATAATTGCTTGCCGCGTGGCACGGCGGCATCTGGGAGTCCGGGAGCTTACTCCCTCCTTTCCGGCGCGAAGCTTGCTTCGCGTGCCGTAAAGGCGACTCGGCCACAAAGGCAGGCAAGGCTTGCCTCGCTTGCTTTCACCGCGCCGAATCTTCAGTCGCAAAAAGCGGCAGCAAGCTGCCGCACTCCCAGATGGCACTCGCCGATGGTCAATTTTGCGCCAGTGAATGAGAAGGCGGCGCCGCGGCGCGCCGGAAAGTCTTTGAACCGCTGACGCTCCTTTCTGAATCTAAGGGCGGAAAGAAGATGGCGACTCGGTTGGAACGGGAGCAACGACGATGAATGCAAATTCCGCGGAACGCATGGCGCGTGAGGGCTCGGGGCAATCCAGCGCCGAGCAGCGATTGAAGGAACTTGGCATCACGCTTCCGGCGCCGCCGCAGCCTTTTGGCGTTTACGAAGAAGCGGTCCAGACGGGCAATCTGCTTTTTCTGACCGGGATGATGCCGACGGAGGGACGCGCGCCGAAATTCGTTGGGCGCGTTGGCGCGGAGGTCAACACAGGAGGCGCGTTCCAGGCGGCACGCCTTGCGGCGATCAACGCGTTGGCCGTGGCACGCGAACATCTCGGATCGCTGGATAAAGTAACGCGAGTGGTCCGGCTCGGCGTGATGGTGGCCACGGTGGGAGACGTGCGCGACCAGCCGAAAATCGCAGATGGCGCGTCGCAGTTGTTGCAAGACATCTTCGGCAAAGACAAGAACCCTTGCCGTCTGGTTTACGGTGTAGCGAGCCTTCCGCTAGGAGTTCCAGTCGAACTGGAAGTGATTTTCGAAGTTGCGGAAGAATAGAAGTTTCCTGATCGTCGAAGCTTTTTCAGCGCAACGCACTTCCACTGGAATGCCTTTTCGCCGACCAAACCCTCACAGCGGCAACGCAACGGCTCATTGCACTCCACATTTTGAACGAAGAGGTATTTATGCCTGACAAGAAAACAGCAATCGTAACGGGAGCAGCGGGTGGTATTGGCGCGGGATTGGTCGAAGGCTTTCTGAAGCGCGGTTACAACGTCGTCGGAACATCGCTGGATGCCGCGCGCACATTGACTGCTTCGCCGAGCCTGATTCTCGTGGATGGCGATATCGGCAAGCAGGAGACTGCCGCGAAAACGGCGGAAGCGGCGATCGAACGCTTCGGCACGATTGACGTGCTGGTGAATAACGCCGGAATTTTCCGCGTCAAGCCATTCGTCGAATTTACCACCGAGGACGCCAATGCCTTATTCTCGACCAACCTATTCGGGTTCCTCTACATTACTCAACTCGCGGTGAAGCAGATGCTGAAACAGAAATCCGGGAGCGTGGTGACCATTACTGCGGCGCTGGTCGATCAGCCGTTCCTCAACCAAAAGGCCTCGGTTTCGATGATCACGAAGGGCGGCTTGAATACCATCACGCGGCACCTCGCGATCGAGTACGCAAAGGATGGCATCCGCTTCAATGCCGTAGCTCCCGGGACGGTGGACACACCGCTGCATAAGAATGTTCCCAAGGAATTGCTCAAGACGCTTCAGCCGACCGGAAGAATTTTGGAAGTGAAAGATATTGTGGATGCAGTTCTTTACGTGGCCGAGGCAGATGAAGTTACCGGAGAAATACTTCGCGTGGACGGCGGCTCGCACGCGGGACGTTGGTAGCCAGCCGATCGAACTGGAAATGTTTTGCGAGGTGGCGTACTAATAGAAGCTGCCCGGATGGGAATTCGTTACCGCAACGCGCGGGCCCCATTGGGGCTCATACGCAACAACTGGCGGCGCGCAAATGCCGCTCGAACCACGAGCTCGTGTTCGGCATCACCAAAAATTTAAAGCGAAAATCGAAAAATCACAGGAGGCCATCATGGCGACTACGAAAGTGGGGATTGCACCGATGAAAGCGGCGCAGGTTCCGAAGGCGGGAGCAGATTTCGAAATCGTGGAGCGCGAAATTCCAAAGCCGGGCGCGCAACAGGTCCGCATCAAGGTGCAGGCGTGCGGTGTGTGCCACAGCGACTCGTTGACGAAAGAAGGTGCTTGGCCCGGCATTCAGTATCCGCGCGTGCCGGGGCACGAAGTGGTGGGCATCGTGGATGAATTGGGCGAAGGCGTCACCGAGTGGAAGAAAGGCCAGCGCGTGGGAGTAGGCTGGCACGGCGGGCACGACGGGACTTGTCTTTATTGCCGGCGGGGAGATTTTCGCAATTGCGTGAACATGACGATTCCGGGGATCAGTTACGACGGCGGTTACCAGCAATACATGGTGGCGCCGACGAATGCGCTGGCGTCGATTCCGGAAGGCCTTAATGACGTGGATGCGGCGCCGCTGCTTTGCGCCGGGATTACGACTTACAACGCGCTACGACATGCGGGTGCGATGCCCGGCGATGTGGTTGCGGTGCTGGGCGTCGGCGGCCTGGGCCATTTAGGAATTCAATTCGCGAACAAGTGCGGCTACAAGGTGGTGGCCATCGGGCGCGGGACGGAGAGTGCGGCACTGGCGAAGAAACTCGGCGCGCACGTGTACATTGATAATAAAGCCACGAACCCGGCGGAGGCGCTGCAGAAGTTGGGCGGCGCGCAGGTGATCCTGGCGACGGCTCCGAGTTCGAAATCCATGTCCGAAGTGATTGACGGATTGGCGCCGAACGGCAAGCTTCTGGTGATCGGCGCGGCATTCGAGCCGATCGAGGTCTCCCCCATTCAACTTATCACTGGAAGCCGCGCGATTCTGGGATGGGCTTCCGGAACGCCCGCAGACATGGACGACACGCTGCGCTTCTCCCAACTGACCGGCGTGCGCGCCATGATCGAGACGTATCCGCTGGAAAAAGCAGCGGAGGGTTACGCGCGGATGATGAGCGGCAAGGCGGAGTTCCGCGTTGTGTTGACGATGTAAAGCCGCTCGCTGCGAGAGCGCCGCTGGTACCGGGATTTTGTTTGATGGAACGCGGCGTCGTGGTTTGCCCACCGGAATGGCGAAAAACTGTCGAAGGTTATTTTTTCGCTTAGTGATGTGTTATTGCGCGAGGAATCCGTCGTGCAAGGGCGTACACTGCGTACGCATCACCCCTCGAAGCCGCATAGACCGGCGGAGCCTAACTGGATTCAGAATTCGATATTTTGCGCGTCGCGGCGGCAGCGCGGCCAGAATCGGCGACAAGCATTAGAGTTTGCAAGGTTTGCGCCCGTTTCTGTTTCTCCGCACGAGCCTCATCGCGTGCGCTTCTGCTTGGCGCGTCATTCCTGCTTTGGATAATTCCTGCCTGCGCGTTTGCTCAATCCTCGCAAAAAAGTGACGGCCGGGAGAGCGGCAGCCGCGCGCTGCCTGATGCCCCGTTACCTGCTTTTGCCGCGCCTCATTCCGCTCAGCCAACAGGCGCCGCGGAAGGGGCGGCGAGCGTTGAAGGAGTGGTGCTGGACGCCAGCGGAGCTTCGGTTTCCGGCGCGGAAGTGAGTTTGCGGCATCCGGATGGAAGGGAATTGGAGGAGATGGCTTCCGGCGCGAAAGGCGAATTTAGTTTTACAGAGATTCCGGCTGGATCGTACCTGCTGAGCGTCAAGGCCCAAGGTTTCGCGCCCTATACTTCGGCGAGCTTCGCGCTAATCGGGCAGCAAGACTACGAGGTTCCGGACTTCGCGTTGTCCGTGGCGGCGGCCAGCACGGAGATGATCGTGCATCCCACCGAATTTATCGCCGCGGAGCAGATGCGAGCCGCGGAGAAGCAGCGCCTGGTCGGCGTGATCCCCAACTTTTATACGAGCTACACACGCGACACCGCGCCACTGACCACCAAGCAGAAATTTGTGTTCGCGGCGCGCGGGACGTTCGATCCAGCGGCGATGGTGGGTGTCGGGTTCGGCGCCGGGATCGAGCAGGCTACAAATTCGTTCTCAGGTTACGGGCAAGGCGCCGCGGGCTACGGCAAAAGATTTGCGGCGAAGTTTGCCGATGGGCGCAGCAGTGATTTTTTCACGCACGCGATTTACCCGTCGCTGCTGCATCAGGATCCGCGCTACTACTATCAAGGCACTGGCTCGGTGAAGTCGCGTTTGCTGCATGCCATCGGCTCGGCGTTTTTCACGCGCACGGATAGCGGGTTGACCGCGCCCAACTATTCTTTTTTGCTCGGCGATTTGAGCGCGGGAGCGCTTTCCAATCTGTATTACCCCAAAGCGAATCGCGGAGTGGGCTTGGTCTTCACGAATGCGGCCGTGGGCCTGGGCGGACGAATGGCGGGGAATATCCTCCGTGAATTTTCGAAACGCTTGACCACGAACTCGTCGGACAAAGCGAAACCGTAACCTGGCGCTACAGGCCGCCGGTGACAGCGGCCCGTAGCCACCAGAATCTTCACGCTACCTGAATTTCGCCGCGTTGCGATTTCCGCGACGCAGCGACCTCTGAACGGCCTCCCAGCGACTTTACTGGCAGACCGGTCCGGCATCTTGCATGAACGTCCCATTATCCGAATACCATCC
The DNA here is from genome assembly GCA_049287725.1 of Candidatus Acidiferrales bacterium. Classification (GTDB taxonomy): domain Bacteria; phylum Acidobacteriota; class Terriglobia; order Acidiferrales; family UBA7541; genus Palsa-295. The sequence goes on from JBAQGJ010000066.1 coordinate 60,216, forward strand.
GTGGATGCCGACCGACGGCGCCCCGTAGAACCACGAGAAGAAGACCAACTCCTGCGGGTGGTAAGTGAATCCATTGTTGGGGTTGTAGATCGGAGGAGCAAGCGTGCCGCTCAATGGATCACCTACTTCAAGGTTATTTTGACACCCCGGTTGTTGTCCAATATGGCCCCACGGCGGGGTTGGATTGTTGCCGAAGGGATCGTTCATCCATTCTCCTACCTCGTGGGACATATCGGAGATGTCCGGCACCGGACTTACGAAGATGTTGCTGGTGTCATAATCCGCGGTTCCGATGGTCTGCTGTCCGCTGGAGTCATGGAAGCCAAGAATGCAGCACCCGGTATTCGGCGCCAGCGCCCCGCAGTTCGTCCCCTCGCACTCGACGACATTGTGCGTGACAAACATCGGGAAGGAGCCGGGGTTTACTCCCTGCGCGCCGAGGGTGGCTGAGATAGCGTTAAACAGACCAGGCTCGTACGCGTTGATGTCTACGATCGCCTCCGTTCCGGTGGGACAGCCGCCGAATACGGCGCTGGGATACGCGACGCCGAGCGCGGCCGGAATGTTGATGATGATCGCGGAGACGGTTTTCACCGGGCTGAGAAGCACGTGGTAGAAGACATTGTCGTCATCCGACGAATGCCCGAAATTCAGGAGCTTGAAGAAGTTCGCTCGCTGAAAGGCGTCGGTGGTTTCGGTGAAGCCGACATCCGTGCCGCCGTAGTTGAAATCGGCAGCGTTGTAGATGGGCGATTGCTGCACCAGCTTCAAGGGCACATCGTTGGGTGCGGTCAAGCAGCTGTCATCGGCCTTCGAGGGATTAAAAGTAGTAATGCCAGGAGCAGTGATGACGTTCCCGCTTGCATCCACACCCGCGAAAACAGAATTCGTGACGATAATCACCGGAACAATCTGGGCCGGAACCGCCGTGTAACCAAACGCGTCAGTAAATGGACTGCGTCCTACGATCGTGCCCTGGTAACTATTGCCGTCTCTGCTGGAGGTAACGTCGTAGTTGAAGAGGGGAAGCGTGGCGGAACTCTTGTGGCTATTGCTGAGCGCGCTGCTGGCGGCGTTTGACTTCACGGCTTCCGCATTGGCGGTCGCGCTCTTGCTGGGTTTAAGAAACGGATTTTGTCTCGGCAGTTTAGTCTGTTGCTGACCGAACGCTGCCGCACCGCTAAAGACCAGCGCGACCAAGGCACACACAAAACACATCATCGTTTTGCGAACCATGTGTATCCTCCTCTTGCAGTCAATTACCCTGAGATTATCGAGCCACCGCACGATGCAAAAGAACATCGCCACGGTCGTCTTATGAATAGGATCGAGCTGGCCAGCGCCACGCAGAGCGCGTTGCGCAAGTCAAGCTTGTGGACACAAGAACCCGCGAGAAACACAATCTAAAACCCACCCAGAGGGAGAAAAAGTCCTCTTGATGGAGACTAGATATGCCGAGTGCGGGAGATTGTCAAGGAGCTGGTATGGGAAAACGGGCTTTTCCAGTAGTTTTTACAAAGAATTGACAATTGAATACATGGTTGCACGTAGTGTGTCCGCTTCCGGACAATGAGTTATTGGAAAATAGACGACGATCTTAGAGAGCGTTCGCCGGAGACGCGACACCCGTTTCCGGAGCTTGGGTTAGTCCTAGCAGTTTCGTTACCGGGCACGAGAGACATTGCGAGCGCTGGCGCACCAGCTCCCGCAAACGGAGGTAAATGATGCGTCATTTCAACTTGCCCAATCGGTGCCGATTCTGGCGCGTCCCTCGAATGGGTTTGGCGATTTCTGTGATGCTGGCATTATACCAATTGCTGGGCCAATTGCCGGCGGCTGCGGCGACCGCGCAGGGAAAGGAGCGTTCGATGCCATACCCAACTGCTTATCGCACGATAGAGATTGACGGGCTTTCGATATTTTACCGGGAGGCTGGGCCGAAAAACGCGCCGACGCTTTTGCTGCTGCATGGGTTGCCGTCTTCATCGCGGATGTTTGAGCCGCTCTTGACTCGGCTTGCGGAGCGTTACCACATGGTGGCGCCGGATTATCCGGGCTTTGGACACAGCGATTGGCCGGACCCGAAGAAATTCGCGTACACGTTCGACCACATCGCCGAGGTGATGAATCACTTCTGCGATGCGCTGGGGCTTTCGCGTTACACGCTGTACATGCAGGATTACGGCGGGCCGGTGGGTTTTCGCATGGCTCTGGCGCATCCGGAGCGAGTGGAGGCGTTGATCGTGCAGGACGCGGTGGCGCACAACGAAGGCCTGGGCGCGAATTGGAAGACGCGGCGGGCGTTTTGGGCCGACCGCGCTGCGTACGAGAGCGCGTTGCGCACAAATTTGCTTTCGCTCCCGACGACGCGAGCACGCCACGTCGGCGATGATCCGAATCTCGAGCGACACGACCCGGATCTGTGGACGGACGAATTTTATTTTCTGAATCAGCCGGGGCAGGGCGATATTCAGACTGATCTCTTCTACGATTACCGCACGAACGTCGAGGCCTATCCGAAGTGGCAAGCGTGGATGCGCGAGAAGCAGCCACGGCTGCTGGTCATCTGGGGCAAGTATGAGTCTTCGTTCGATCCGTCAGAGCCGGAAGCGTATCGGCGCGACGTGCCGAAGGCCGAAGTGCACATTGTGGACGGCGGGCATTTCGCGCTGGATACCGCGGCGGATGAGATTGCGCAGCTGGTGCGCGAATTCATGAAGTGATGCTTGTGTGTGCACGCCATTGCGGCGTTAGATCCGAAGGGTAAATTGGCGGTTTTGGGTAGCGCCGCGATTGCTGGATCGGTTGGCGACTTGAAGCCTTAACTCCCTGTAAACCTCCCGCAGCGCCTGATACCCATGGGGCGGCTAGGTCTGACTCAACCGACGGGTTTCAACCTTCGTATGTGATAACCGGTTCTGCGATGCTTCGTGCGCGCGCTCCCGCCTTCGGCGGGCGCCTCTTATTGTAATTAATTCACCTACTTACAAGCCGGCAGACGGGCCGCTGGCGATGGGTTGTGGTGCCCGGCAAGCCATCGGTACTACCAGGAAAACCTATGGGTTGGATAAACAGAGCTTGACTGTAATGCTATCAGGTGGTAAGGCTGTCGTACCACTTTTGCGATAAACGGCCAAACGGGGGAAGCGATGGACTCACGAACGGGGGTCTCGGGGTCAGCGTGGCAAAGCTTGATTTGGGTCTTGTGGATGGCGGCATTTGCTGGGACGGTGATTTTTGCGCCGAGTATCACCCAGGCGCAATCAGCCACCGGCAGAATACTTGGTAACGTCCACGATGAAAGCGACGCCGCAATCGTCGGCGCGATGGTGACCATTATTGACGTACAGCGGGGCGTCAGCCGGACGCTGGTCACCGATCAAGCGGGAGACTATCTGGCTCCCAATCTGGTGGCGGGCATGTATGAGGTAAAAGCTGAGGCCAGAGGGTTCCAAACGATTTACCGCAAGAATATCCAATTGGAAGTAGCGACGGATGCGCGGATTGATTTTCGTCTGCTTCCCGGCGAGGCGACGCAGACGGTCGTGGTGACCGCGGAAACTCCCATGCTGGACAGCACGAGTTCCACGCTGGGCGGCACGCTGAGCAATCAGATCATCAACGACCTTCCGCTCAACGGCAGAAACTACGAAAACCTTCTGCAATTGCGGCCGGAAGTGGTGAGCTATCCGGGCGGCGGCTTGAGCACGCACAGCAGCAATGGCGTGCGGCCGGAAGACAATATGTTTTTTGTGGATGGCCTGGAGAACGTCGAACCGTTCACGGGGCAGAGCGTCATCAATGGCGGGACATTGGCCGGGGACGCCGCCACGATCTTGCCGATTGACGCAATTCAGGAATTCAACCTGCAGGCGAATCCTGCCGCGGAATATGGATGGAAGCCCGGAGCGGTGGTCAACGTCGGATTGAAGTCGGGAACGAATGCGCTGCACGGAACGGCTTACGCTTTTGGCCGCGACGACGCGTTCGATGCGCGCAACTTTTACGATCCTGTCGGAACGCCGCAAACGCCGCTGGCCATGCAACAATTTGGCGCTACGGTTGGCGGCCCGATCGTGCGAAATAAGCTGTTCTTCTTCGGCGGGTACGAAGGGCAACGTTACACAGTGGGAAATTCCTACGGCATCTCGGTGCCGGAAACGACCGCGCAAGCCGCTCCCGACCCCAAAAACAGTATGCCGGATGCGATTACAGCGCTGCAGACCGCCGGTGTTCCGGTGAGTCCCGTAAGCCTGAAGCTGGCCGGCTGCACGCTTGGGCCGCCTGTGACCTGTACGGGAAACGTCTTTGGACCCAACAGCACCAGTTCGCCCAATATCAATTCGGGTTTTCCGAATACCCAATCCGGCGACAACGGCCTGGGCAAAATTGATTACCAGCTCAACGCGCGCAACACCATCAGCGGCCTTTATTTCTTTGGTGATTCCACCGGGACGCTGGCAGACAAGCAGTACGTGCTGCCGCAATATCTGACGTTGCTGCACACGCGCGCGCAGGTGGCGAATGTAAACTGGACGTCCACGCCGAATTCGACGTGGGTGAACGAAGTCCGCTTCGGATACAACCGCCTTTACAATCCTATTTTCCCCGTGGATCAAGGCACGCCGGCGACCACCTACGGAGTTGATACCGGCGTCACCAATCCGTTGCTGGGCGGATTGCCTTCCATTTCGCTGTCGGGCTTCACGGCGCTGGGCAACGGCGCGAATCATCCCAAAATTATCGGCCCGGATCAGGCGTTCGACCTGATTGACAACGTTTCTTTCTTGCGCGGCAATCACGGATTCAAATTTGGCGGCGAGGTTCGCAAGTACACGGTGGACGAAGGAACGTTTCGTGCGGCGCGCGGGACGATCAAATTCGCCAAGAACGCGGCATTCAGCGGAGCTTCGCCGCTGGAGGACTTTTTCGCCGGGCTGCCGAGCACGGGCTCGATCCAGGTGGGCGATCCCACTCGCCACCTCCATCAGTGGTCTTATGCGGGTTTCTTTCAGGACGACTGGCGCATCCGTCCCACTGTCACGCTGAATTTGGGTCTGCGGTACGAATACACTACGCCGCCCCAGGACAGCCAGAACATGCTGGGCAATTTCGATCCAACGCAGGGTCTGGTGCAAGTGGGCCAGCAGATCAGCTCGATCTACAAGCCGGATCACAAGAATTTTTCGCCGCGCATCGGAGTAGCATGGGACGTCTTCGGTGACGGCAAGACGGTGCTGCGCGCGGCAGGCAGCGTGATTTACGACACGCTTCCGGCGGACGTTTTCATTTCGCAGCAGCAGACCAGCAATGCGCCGACGCTCGGCCTAGGCGTGATTCCCACCGGCGCGACGATCGTGCAACCCGACGGCACGGCGGTGCCGGGAACGGGAACGATCGCGTCGAGCGCCATAACCGTGGGGGGATCGCAACTCGATTGGAATGGAACGGTTTTCGCGAACGCCAACACCGTCACCTGCGGCAACGGTTTGTCCGCCAGTCCTCCCGGAACCGGGACGAATCCCAGCCCGTGCAGCATTCTGGGAATGAATCGAAACTTCACTACGCCTTACGTGAGCACGTGGACTCTGAACGTGCAGCACGCGTTTACGAGCAATATTTCCACGCAGGTTGCGTATGTGGGAAATCATGGCAGCCGCTTGCCGGGAATTACCGACATTAACCAAGCGGCGTTGGGTTCGGGTTGGACTCCCGATGCAATCGCCGCAGGCGCGTCGGATCCGCTTGCGGAGCAAGCTTCGCGCCCATTCGTTGGGGCGTTCCCGTATCTGGGGTTCATCAATAACATCAACGGAATTTACAGGTCGAACTACAACGGCTTGCAAGCGACCGTCACCGCGCGGAATTTCCACCGGCTTTCGTTTGTCGGCGCTTATACGTACTCACACGCGTTGGATGATTCGTCGGAAAATTGGAACCAGTACACGCCGCAGGACAGCACGAATCCCAAGGCGCAGTACGGGAATAGCGACTGGGACATTCGCCATCGCTTCACTTTCTCGATGACCTATAGCCTGCCCGATAAAAAGTCCTTTGGACAATTGCTGGAGGGCTGGCAGGTGAATACGATCGTCAGCTTGCAGAGCGGCGCGCCGTGGGTGGTGGCCGATACCGTGGACGACATCAGCGGCACCGGCGAATTCCAGGATCGCTGGGACTTTTTCGGCAATCCGTCGGACTTCAGTTCAGGCGCCGTGCCGCTGCCGTATTTTTCTGGCGCAAATATTCCCGCAGCGTGCACGGCGAAGGCGACAACGGCCGGAATGCTGGCCTCGCTGCAGAATTTCGGATGCTACGCGAAAGGGAATTCCGTGCTGATTCCGCCGGCGCTCGGAACGTTTGGAACCATGGGCCGCAATATCTTTCGCGATTCGGGATTCCGCAACGTGGATTTTTCCATCGCCAAGAATTGGAAATTCGGCGAGCGGCTGACGGCCCAGTTCCGCGCGGAATTCTTCAACATCTTCAACCACCCGGAATTCGCCAACCCCTACGGCGGGCCCAGCGATTATGGCGCCGGCGCAAACGACGATCCTTCGAGCCACAACTTGTTCGGTTGCGGATGCGCTACGCCAGACGTGGCGGCGGCGAATCCGGTTCTCGGCTCGGGAGGCAACCGCTCGATCCAACTGGGCCTGAAGCTACTGTTCTAGTTGCGCAAGAGACAGCCGCGCACTCCTGAGCGCCCTTCCTGGGGGCGCTCGGGGGCATCCAGGAAGAATTCGAGTGCAGGTACGGGACATGCTGCGAAGTGTGAACGCTTGGCGTGCGACATCGTGGTGGCTGGCGGCGTTTTTTGTGTTGGCCGCTTGCGCCGCGCCGCTTGCGCGGTCAAACGATGTGCAGACGATTCGGCTGATTTGCCTGCCGAACGCTCCGCTCGCGGTCGTAATCGGCAATATGAACGGAATTTTCGCGAGATACGGAATCGAAGTGCAGGCCAAGAAAGCGGCGGATGCGGCCGCACTGCGCAGCGCGCTTGCTGACGGCAGCGCGGACGTCGCTCATGCCGCGGTGGAAAACGCCGTGACGATGGTGGACTCCGCGCAAGCGGACGTGGTGATTGTGATCGGCGGCGAAAGCTCGACCAGCGAATTGATTGTCCAGCCGGAGATCAAGTCGGTGAAGGACCTGCGCGGACACATCATCATCACGGACGGACCGGACACCGCCTACACGCTGACGCTGAAGCAAATCCTGCTGCGTAACGGTTTGCAGCCAGATAAGGATTGCGAATTCAAAGTTGTGGGCCTGGCGCCGCAGCGGCTCGCGGCGATGAAGGAGCACAAAGGGTATGCAGCGACGATCGAGAAGCCGCCTACTTCGGTGCTGGCGCAGCGCGCTGGGTTGGTGAGCCTGGGTTTGACGCAAACGCTGCTGGGCACGGCGCCGTCCCAGGGGATCGGCGGATTTGTGCGGCGCGACTGGGCGCGTGAACATTCGGAACTGCTCGAGCGTTACATCGCGGCATTCATCGAATCGCAGCGCTGGCTGCTGGCTCCGGCAAATAAACAGCAAGTGGTGGAGCTGCTGGCGAAGGATGCGCGCTTACCTCCGGACATCGCTGCCGATACGTACGACGTGGATGCGAAAAGCGCTTGGACGCCGGACGCGCGATTTCAGCCGGACGGATTCCAGCAGGTGTTGAATTTGCGCGCGGCGGCCGGCGATTCAAAACCGATGGCTGGCCGGCCGGCAAACGCCTATTACGATCTTTCTTACTATGACGAAGCGCTAGCGCTGGTGAACTCGCACTCGCAGTGAGCGACGATATCGCGCCGCAGGCGGATGCGATTGCGGCGCCCGGCGCCGGCGAAGATTCTGCAAATCGCAATAGATTCGCGTCAGCGCAGTCCACGAATCACTATTTTACTTTCCAGGGGGAAGTGATGAGGGTCCTTTCGAAACGTTGGTGGCTTGTATTCTTGCTGGGGATTTTCGGCGCGCTTTGGCATGCTCCGCTTTCAGCGTATCCCGCTCCAGCGGACAAACAGGCAATCGTGAAGGCGGACCAGGCGTTTGTGGAAGCTGCCGGAAAGCAGGATGAAAAAGCGGTGGCCGCCATTCTGGATAAGCAATTCGAGTGGACCAACGCCGAGGGTAGCACGCGCACGAAGGACGAATCTCTGCACGGCCTGCCCGCGTTGAAAGGGAATGGCGAAGCCGCTACGGATACGCGAGCGTTCAATTACGGGGAAGTGGGATTCGTGGACGGGATTCGGGACCACGAGCGTTTTTTGCGCGTGTGGGTGAAGCGCCCTGACGGTTGGCGGCTTTTCAATTATCTGGAAACGCCGATGAAACCGACGACCGGCTTGCCGAAAGGCGGCGGCCCGTGCGACAACCCGTGCAAGACGTTGCCGTACACTCCGACTACCGAAATAGACAAGGCAATCCTGGAGGCGTGGCAGAAGGCCAAGAACGATGAGTGGCATCCCAATGCTTCGGATTGGGCGCTGCGGGTGGCCGATGAATTCGTGATCGTCAATGACCACACGGCGCGCACGAAGGCGGAGCGCGTCGCCTTGCTGAAGAAGCAGCAGGCAGCCGGAGAGCCGGGGCCTCCGGGCGATCCGATTCACACGATTCGCATGTTTGACTTCGGCAACGATGCCGCAGTGATGCTCTCGCAACACACTCCTCATCACGGCGGAAAACCGTATTACAACGTGCGCGTGTGGGTTTTGCGCGATGGGAGATGGCAATTGGTGGCCAGCCAGCAGACGACGATCGAATCGGCCGCTGCGGCGTCTGCTGCGGACTAATCCGTTGGCTGCGTGCCCACGCTTGCTTGCGGCCGCGTTGGATTATTTGGGAGCGAAGAAGCGGTAGTCGGCGGAGTAGGGCGCGCGGAATTCTTTGTCGGCGTGGGCGGCATCGCAGCCTGTGGCGGGCGCTTTGCCGTCTTTCGTATTGACGCGCTGGATTGTGGTTACTTTCGACATTTGGCCATTGCCTTCGTGGCTCACGACTGTGACCAAGAGCCATGCTACGGAATTAGCGTCGGGCGACGGGACATTGGCTACGGCTTTGCCGACTACGCGGCTGCCGTCATTTGCTTCCCAGCTGGGGCCGGCGAAATGCTTGCCGAAGGGCTTGCCGGATTTGTCGAAGAGCGTCGCGTCGGGGGCTTTTAGCGTCCAAGCGAATTGTGAGCCATCGTTTTTGCAGACGTAGACCTGGTCGCCCTTGGCGTGGAGTTGGAAGAGAAGATGTTCGTTCGCGGGCGGCTGGAGCTTTTGTGGGATGTCTTGGGCGGCGACTGGGAACGAAAGTGCCGCGATTGCGACGGCAAGAAGCACGGCGGATGCCAGCCCGCGAATTAGTTTGCGCATGATTAAATTCTCCCCTGAATGAATGATTGCTGCGAAGCCGCCACAATATAACTCATCCGCAGCGAACCGAAAAACCAAAAACCGAAACCAAAAGCTGCCGGCTCGACGTAAACCGTCGAGCCGCCGCTACAAATGCAACTTCAACTGCAGCGTCAACCGCAATCAGCGGCTGAAGGTTGGCAGATGGACTACGTCGTTGGGCGGGACTGGCTCGAGCGGGTTGCCTGCTTTGCGCCACGCTGCCAGACCGCCGGCGATTACGAACGCGTCGAAGCCCTGATTGCGCAGCAGGTGCGCGACGCTGGCGCTGGTGTTTTCGTTGCGGCAGGTGCAGTACAGATACATATTCACGTTGCGCGAGAAAGTTTTTATTTCGGCGCTCAGATTATTGGGTTCGATGCGGATTGCGCCGGGAATGCGGACGGCGCCGGCAGTGTAGTAGCCGTGGCTGCGCACGTCGGCGAGTAGAATTTTGGCCTGGCCTTCCGACTTCAGCTTCTTGGCCAGTTCCGCCACCTGCACGCGCGGCACCACGCGATCGCCGCGGTGTTTCCAGTACAACGAAATGCGATGGGCGATATAGCCGAATACTGCAAGGATGATGACGACTTCCACGGCGTGGCCGGCGGCTCGGAAACCGGTGACGATTTTTCCCACGAAATCGCGGAAGACGAAACCGACCGCGCCGTAGGTGAGCGCATAGAGGCTGGCTCCCAGAAAATCCAGCGCCAGGAATTCATGGAACGGCATATTCATGCTGCCGGCGAGCGGCGCGGCCATCGTGCTAATGCCCGGAATGAATTTGGCGACGAGCAGCGTGGTGCGGCCGCGCTTATAGAAAGATTCGGCGGAGCGCAGGACGCAGTTTTCGGGATCCACCGAGATGCGGCAGAGAAATTTCAGGATGGTCCAGCCGGTGCTGGCGCCGAGAACGTAGAGCAGCGTATCGGCGACGAGCATCGCGATCACCGCGAAAACGAAAACTGCCGGGCCGTAGAGATCGTGCGCCGCGGCGGCGGCTCCTCCGGCGACGAGAGCGACGGCGCCGGGCACCGGCACTCCGATCGCTTCGGCAAACACGACCAGGGCGACGACGATGTATCCGTGGTGAATGATCTGCGAGAGAAGCTCGGTCATAGTTTGGGTAATAAGACTAGCATGCAACCGGCAGGCGAGGGATGGGTGCGTTTGGTGGTCCGATGATATGCGCGCGCTACATTTGTTGCCAACAAGTATCGCGCAGGCCGCATGACACCGTCAGGTCCTCTCTTGACAATGACTCCCACAGCGTGGTATATCCTACAGTGTGGTATTCATCGAATCGAAGGCGTTCACGCGCCGTCTGGCGGGCTTGGCCGGAGATTCCGCGGACCAGGTTCTAAGACAAATTCAGAATGACCTGATCCAGGACCCCGAGAGAGGCCGGATGGTCAAGGGCCTGGGCGGGATACGAAAGGCGCGCGTCGGGAATCCTGGCCGGGGGAAGGGCACACGCGGCGGTTATCGCTATATACATTTGTATTTGGCGCACCGGAATCACATCCACCTTTGGCGCTCTTCGACAAGGACGAGCAAGAGGATTTGGACAATAAAGAGCGAATCGCTTTGCGGCAGATGGTCGCGGAACTGAAGAGACTGTAGGAGGCACCGTGGCCAAGAAAATCAAAGTCAAGGCGTATGACGATTTGCGGCATTCCTTGCGTGACGCGTTGGAATACGAGCGTGGACGGCCGGTGGACTTGCGCCTGACTGAATTTCCGGCACCGCCAAAAGAAATGAAGCCGGAGGAAATTCGACGCGTGCGAGAAAGTCTAAATGCCAGTCAACCTTTGTTCGCCAGCTTTCTCTGCGTGAGTACCAAGGCCGTGCAAGCTTGGGAACAAGGTGTTCGCCGCCCTCAGAAGACTGCTCTTCGTTTGCTGGACATCGCTAAGAGGAACCCGGCTGTTCTCTTGAAATCTTAGTTCAATGACTGGGTGGCGGGATATACACGCGGGCGGTGCAGCGCAGCATGGGGCCTTGGCCGTTGCAAGTCAGCGTGATGTTGCCTGCTGCGGTCAGGTCTTTCGCTTCGCCCTTCGCTAAATTCCCGGTGAAGCCCGGGCCTACTACGTGGCAGGACGGCACGGGTTTTGAATTGGGCGCTTCGGAGACGGCGTTGAGGCAGTTGATCTTTGCGGGGCCGGCGATTGCGACGGTGGCGGGATGCGAGCCGGAGCTGTCGGTCGTGGCCTGCAGCGATTGTACTTTTCCCAGACGCGCTCTTTGCGCGTTGCTGGTATGAGCGATCGCAAACACGAACGTTAGGGCTAGTAGTAGTGGCAGCGAAATCTTGCATGCTTTCGTCATCGAAGAACCCGTTGGCGGTGGATTGTACACTTGTCGCGCGACTGCGCGAGTGTTTTTTCGACGTGCGCGACGCCTGAGCAAATCGCAAACGCCAAGAGAGATCGCCATTCGCCGTCGTTCGTCGGAAATTCTACGCCGGGCGTCTGCGTTTTTCGCGGTGGGGAATCTTTCGCTCGCGATTACTTCTTCGCTTTGGGCGCGGTGCCGGTCGCAGTGGGCTGCGATCATTAGGAGCCATTGATAGAGGTCGAGGTCGCCGAAGATGGGATGCTTGAAGAAGTGAGTGCGCAAATCGGCTTGGGTGCTGGCGGCGAACTCGCGCGAACGCTGGCGGGCCGCTTCGAATTCGGGCAAGAGTTGCTCGTCGGGGACGCGGCCGGTCGGCAGCAGAATTTCCGGCGCAGACAAGCGTTGCGCGCGGCCGATTGTGCCGGCGACCAGCGCGGCGTCCTGGCCCTCGAAAACGCTGCGGCGCGAAGAATCAGGGCCTTTCTCCAACGTCGCGTGAATGCGATCGAGCAGGCGCCTTTCGACTGTGACGATGTGTTCGAGACATTCGGCGACCGTCCGGCGGCCGGGCGCGGGACAATAGTGCAACTGTTCGCGCGAAAGGCCGTGCGCCATGCGCAAGAGGCGTTCGCGCGATTCCGCAAGATTTTGCAACGCCGATTCGCGTTCGGCAGGAGTCATTTTGTTCTCGCTTCCTCGTGGTGCGTCACCCGACATCATACGACTGGCGCGCGATGTGGGCAAAGCCACGCGGAGGGCGGCGCCGCAATTCGTCCGTTACTTCGAACTCAGCACGAAAGTGTTGCCGTCAACGTCCTTGAATGCGGCAGCGGTGCCCCAATCCTCGCGCTTCGGTTCCATCACGAATTGCACGCCTTTACTTTTTAGTTCGCGGGCGGTGGCTTCCACGTCATCGGTCCAGAAGGTTATGTTCATCTTGCTTCCGGGCTTCAGATCCTGGCCGAAGTTGAATAACACGATGCGCGTGTCGGCGCCGGGAATTCCTAGTTCGATCCAGCGCTGCTCGGCACTGAATGGCTGGTCGGTGAGCAAGCGCAGCCCTAGCTTTTCGGTGTAAAAAGCGAGAGCGCGATCCTGGTCCGTAACCGGTATGCTGGCAAATTTAACGCCTTTGATCATGGTTCCTCCACGGTGCGAACACGGCGATTGTTGAATTGTAGGCGTTGCGTTTCGCCGGAAACGTCGCCTCACGGTTCGCCATTCTGCGCAACCCATCCAGCGATTGCAACGGCCTGTACGATTAATTAATATAGTGATTATGCTCCATGTGCCGATTGATGATTACGTGCTGGACGTGCTGCTGCCGGACCTGACCGGCCACGACCGGTCGCCAGCCGCGTTTTTGACGTACGTGGTTCTGTGGACGCAGCTGTACCGATCCGAGCAGCGATCTATTGCAGTAAGCTTGCAACAGCTTACCGACTTCACGGGCTTGTCGAAGTCGGCGGTTCAGCACGCGATTCGGCTTCTGAAGTGTCGTGGTTTGATCAAAATCAGCAAGAGTTCGGCGACTGCCGTGCCGCAATATGAGCTGGTTCGTCATTGGGTGCGCCGGCGGGCCAAGAAATCGCTGGCGGGCTAGCGCGCGACGGAAGGGCCTAGAAATCGCCGATGTTCCGCGCTGGAAGTTTGCGCTGCCTGGGTGTAAATTCCTTTCACGTAAGCAGCGAACATGGGATCGGTAGGCAAATTCGCGGAAGCGGAATTGAGCGGCGTGGCCGAGGCGGCACGCGCAAAGGCGTATTGGCCTGCTTTGAGCGTGCGCGCCATACCTGAATTTGCGGCTCGGTGCGCAGCCGTGATTGTGGCGTTGGCCAGCATCGCAGCCGTGGCCATGGTGGGAGTGTTTTCGTTCGGACTTTACGGCGTCGCTGAGATTTTGGGGAAAGCGCGCCCGTTGCGCAGCGCGTATGAACTTCTCTCGCATGCGTATGACCGATTCATCGACCGCCTGGGCCACGTAGTTTTGCGCGATCCGCGCGACGCTCCGGCTTTGCGGCTCATGGTCTCGATCACGCTGACGGCGCTGCCGGTTTTCGTCGCGCAATTGATTTCAGGGAAGCCGCGATTGCTGCTAGTGGTCGCGTTTTATCTTTTCCTGTACGGTCCCAAATTTCAGCGGTTCGTGCGCATGTTCAGCGCGAAACATCTGGAGGCGCACCGGCCGCAGAGCTATTTCGCGGAGGGTTACCACAAGGTTTTCGGCCGCTACGTGGAATTCTTCCTCGGTTATTTGTACGGAAACGTTCCGGAACTGGACCGCACCGTGCATGTGCGTCTGCATCATCGCGAGAACGGCGGCCCGGACGATACGGTCACATCGAGCGGCTACGATCGCACGAAGCCCGTGCATTTTCTTTGGTATCTGGCGGACAACATCTGGACTGCGCTGGGGTTTGCGCCGTACGCGTATTTCCGCGCGCGCGGCGATGAAAAACTCGCGCGGCGAATGTTGTGGGGCATGGCGCGCTTTTACATCTTTTTCGCGGCGGTCTTTATTTACAACTGGCGAATCGGCATCTGGTTCGCGCTGGTTCCTTTTCTGGTGATGAATTTCATCATGGCCATGACGGCCTGGGTGCAGCACGCTTTCTGCGATGCGGAGCATCCCGAGGATTATTTTGCGAATACGGTGACGGTCTACGATGAGGTTAATTTCATGAATGAGGGATATCACCTCTGCCACCATCATCGCAGCGGGCTGCATTGGACCGAGATGCCCGCGCACCTCGAGCACATTCGCGACAAGATGCGCGAGTCGCGGTCGCTGGTCTTTCGCGATCTGGATTTCATGGAGCTGTTCATCGAGCTCACTCTGCTGCGGAGAATGGATGTGCTGGCGGAGAAGCTGGAAACGTGGGAACCGATGAGCCACGAAGCGAAACGCGAGCTACTGGAAAGCCGCACTAAGCCCGCGAGAATAGCATCGGCCTGAAGTGAAGCCCCGCGGCAGAAATCGCCAGAAAAAAAGGCCGAAGTCGAAGCCGAAGCCCGGGCAAATAGTCATACTCGAAGCCTTGCCCCCCGGATTTACGGACGGGCTTCCAGAGGAGGAGCAGCGCGCCATATCGGCGCGAGTTGGCAGGCCCATCTTGCTGCTCAAATGCGATCGATACGGTAGGGCAGAACTGGAATTCATGGATAAGGATGACGGGATTCACACCCTCTATGTTGATCGGAAGTATATAAGGCTCTGGTGAAACGAGCGCGCCATCTGAGACGGGCCTGAGCGCGATCCGATAGAGCGGCGAAGCAAGCTTCGCCTTGTAAAAAGCGGAAGCAAGCTTCCGCACTCCCAGACGAGCGACTGCTTGCGCGATTATTCGTAACGCAGGGCTACCATCGGATCCACGCGCGCCGCGCGGCGCGCCGGGATATAACACGCGGCTAGCGCTACTAGCGTGAAGACCACGGCCACGGCAATAAATGTGAAAGGGTCGTTCGGTTTGACGTTCACTAAAATTGCGCCAAGGCCGCGCGTGACCGCCGCCGCTGCGAGCAAGCCGAACGCCATGCCGGCGAAAGTTAGCTTCAGCCCCTGGCCCAGAATCAGCTGCATCACTTCGGCGGGACTTGCGCCGAGCGCCATGCGAATTCCCAGTTCGTGAATGCGCTGCTGCACCGATTGCGCCATCACTCCGTAAATTCCCACCGCGCCGAGCAGCAACGCGAGCGCTCCGAAGAAACTCACCATTTGCGCCATGATCCGGTTCGGCGTGTTGCGCTCGGTGATGAAATCGTTCAGCGGCCTCACCGTGGAGACCGGCTGGTCACCATCCACAGCCCAGATCGCATTGCGAATCTCCGACGGCAAATCCGGCGCAGCGTTCGACGCGCGAGCGACGATGGACATTGAGCGGCTAGGAAACTGCGCTGCGGAAATGTACATCTGGCGCTCAGGCCGGTCGCTCAGCGTGAATTTCTTCACGTCGTGAACGACGCCCACGATGGTGCAGATGTCGTGCTTGTCGCCGATTTCGAGTTGACGCCCGAGCGGATCCTCCTTGGGAAATTGCTGGCGCGCGAGAGTGTCGTTGATCACGACGACATGCGGCGTGTCGGCGCCATCGCCTGCGGCGATCGCGCGGCCGCGCAGCAGCCCAATCTGCATGGTGTGAAAATATCCAGGCGTAATCGCGCTGAAGTCCGCGCCAATTTCTTCGCCGGGCAGCGCGGCAGGACGCCCGACCACGTGAATCGTATAGCTCTGGTTTCCATCGCCGAAGGGAATGTATTGGCTGGCAGCGGCAGACGCGACTTCGGGAAGCGCACTGACGCGAGCCATCACGCCGTCGTAGAAAGTGCGAATCTGCGCATCCGAAGCGTATTTGGAGGGAGGGATGACCAGGTCCGCGGTGGTGACGTTTTGCGGATTGAACCCGGGATCGCCGAGCATAATGCGCGCAAAATCCTTGATCAGCAGGCCGGTGGAAATGAGCACGACGACCGCAACCGCAACTTCGCTCGCCACCAGAATGCGCCGAAGACGAGCGCCCTTACGGCTGCCGGAAGCCTGTCCTGAGGCTTCCTTTAGCGAACGATTGACGTCTACGCCGGAATTTTCGAACGCGGGCGCGAGGCCGAACACCGCGCCGCAAAGTAAAGCGATGCCGAAAGTGTAGGCAAACGTGGTGGCGTCGAGGCTCGCATGGCCGTAATTCACCAGGTAGCCGCGAATGCGCGCGGGAATGGCGTCTTCGATCCAGTGCACGCCCCACACTCCGAAGAGAGCTCCCGCTGCGCCGCCCGCGGTAAACAGCAACATGGATTCGGTGAGCAACTGGCGTACCAGGCGCGTGCGCGATGCACCCAGCGCGCGGCGCACGGCAAATTCCTTGGTGCGGCGGCTGGCGCGCGCGAGCATCAGATTTGCGACGTTCGCGCAGGCAATCAAAAGAATCAAACCGACGATCCAGAAGCAGGCGACGATCTGCTGCGTGCCTTCGTTCTTGCCGATTTCAAAAGTCATCGAGCTTAGCAGGGTGGTTTGATTCGTGTCGGCCTGCGGATAAAGCTTTTCAAGGCGCGACGCAATCGCCGTAATTTCCGCGCCAGCTTGTTCCGGCGTGACGCCGGCCTTCAAACGCCCGAACGCCTGGAACCAGGAGTTGCTGCGATCGGCGCGCTGTTTAGCGTCCAGAGCCAGCGGCGACCAGATGTTGCAGATGCCCATAAGAGGAAACTGAAAATCGGCGGGCATCACGCCGACGACGGTGTAGGTCTCGCCTTGCAGCTTGATTTTTCGGCCCACGATATCTGGATCGGCGGCGAAGCGGCTCTCCCACAGGCCACGGCTCAAAATCGCGACGTGGCTCGCGGCCGGTTGCGATTCCTGCTCCACAAAATCGCGGCCGAGCATAGGTTTCGCGCCGAGAGTCTGAAAGAAATTCCAGGTCACCAAGCCGCCCATCACGCGATCGGGAGGCCCGTCGCTGGTAAGATTGAACGACCACTGCGTCCAGCCGGCCAGCTGCTCGAACGAAGTATTCTGCCGCTGGTAATCGAGAAAATCGGCGGCGGAAGTGACGCCATCGCTGGTCCAGCCTTTTTTCGTGTCATGCGAGAGCAGCACCATCAGGCGATCCGGTTGTGGATAGGGAATCGGATGAATCAGCCACGCGTTGACGTAACTGAAAATGGCGGTGTTCGCGCCGATGCCGAGGGCGAGCGTCAGCAACGCGATGGCCGTGAAGCCCGGCGATTTCCAGAGCATTCGCAGCCCGTAACGCAAGTCGTGGAGCAATGTCGTCATCGCGTCTCCTATTCGTAACGCAAGGCGATCATGGGATCAACTTGCGAAGCACGGCGAGCTGGAATGTAGCTGGCTGCAGCGGCGATGGCGGCCAGGATTACGCACGCGGCAACGAGCGCGACGGGATCGACCGCGCCCAGGCCGAAGAGCATCGTGCGGATGAGGCGCGTGCCGGCCAGAGCGATGGGAACGCCTACGGCGATACCGATCAGCATCAGGATTAATGTTTCGCGCAGCACTTGCCTCAAGATTGTGGAAGGGCTCGCGCCGAGCGTCATGCGGATGCCGATATCGCGCGTGCGCCGCGCGACAGTGAAAGCCATGATGCCGTAGAGTCCCACTCCCGCCAGCACGACGGCCAGCAGACCAAACGCCGACGCGAGACGCGCGACAAAATAGTCGCTGTGCAGCGATTCCTGCACGAGCCCCGGCATCGTGTGGATTTCAATTTCCGGAATCGCGGAATTTGTATCATGCACCACGGCGCGCAACACGCTGGAAACCGCAGCAGGATCGGCCACCGTGCGAACTTCGTAGAAGGTGCCGCTCTGCGGCCAAAACGGATTGAACATCGGGACGAACAGACGCGGTTGAATTTCCTCGCGCAGGCTGTTGTGTTTGGAATCGGCAACGACGCCGACGACAATTGCGTCGGAAGGATTGCCGGGATAAGTGTCCGTCACGCGTTTCCCGATGGGATCGCTATTCGGGAAAAATGCTTTCGCGAAAGCTTGGTTGATGACCGCGACGCGCGGAGCACTGCCGCCCGGCGGCGCACTATCTTGCGCGAGGATGCCGCGGCCGCGCAGGATGGGCATGCCGACGACCGAGAAATAATTCGGGCCGACGTGGTCCATGCGGGAATGAATCTCTTCGCCCGATTTGGGCGTGTAGCCTTCGACGGAGATGGGGTCGCCGGCGTCCACGTGGTTGAAGAGCCCGTCGCCTGAAAGCGTTACACCGGATACGCCGGGCACCGCTTTGAATTTTTCAAGCAGGTCCTGATAGAGGAGTGGAATGGCGGCGCCTTTATAGCCTGCGGGACTCGGGCGCACGGCGAAGACAACCAGCCGTGAAGGGTTGTAACCCAATTTCACTTCGCTCAAGCGTGCGAGGCTGTGCACAAGAAGCCCGGCGGCGACCAGTAGCACCAGCGAGACCGCTACTTGCGCGACGATCAGAATTTTTGCGACGGGCACGCGACGATGCAGCGTTTCGGCAGTCGAACCGGTGGTGCCGGATTTGAGCACGGGTGAAAGATCAATGCGCGTGGCGCGCAGAGCAGGCGCCAATCCGAAAAGAATCGCGGTGAGCACCGCAACGGCAAACGTGAAGGCAAGAATTCGCGCGTCGGGACTGAGCGAGAGTTGAATCGCCTCGGGTCCGGCGCCCGAAACCATGCGCAGCAGCAGCGCGTCCGCCCACTCCGCCAGGAATAATCCCGCGGCCGCGCCCAAGAATGCCAAAAGGAAACTTTCCGTGAGCAACTGGCGTATCAACCGCGAGCGTGAGGCGCCGATCGAAAGCCGCACGGCGAATTCGCGCTGGCGCGCGGCGCCCCGAGCAAGCAGCAGGTTCGCCAAGTTGGCGCAAGCGATCAGCAGTACCAAACCTACGAGCGCCATCAGCAGTTGCAGCGGTTCGCCGAAGTCCTCATGCACAGTGGAAGCGCCGCGCCCGCCGGGTTGCAAATCGATTTTTTGGCTGGCGTATCCTTTGCGCTCGTCGGCGCTCAGCGTTTGCAGTTGGGGCGCCGAGGCAAAGTAGCGCTGCAAGGCGAGATTGATGTTTGCGTTGGCTTGCGCGGGCGTCACGCCCGGTTTCAGGCGCGCAATGGCTTGCAGCCAGATGTGCTGGTCAATATTGCCGTCGGGAAACGCGGTCAGCAGATCGGTGCCGGGATAAATGGCGGCCTGCATTGTCGCTGGAACCCACACGTCGGGCAGTTCGCCCACTGACGCGCCGAAAAATGTTGGTGGCGCGACGCCGATGATGGCGAAAGAAGTGTTGTTAATTTCGATCTTGCGGCTGAGCACTTGCGGATCGAGATGGAAGCGGCGGCTCCAGAAACCGTGACTGATCACGGCCACTGGAAACGCATTGCGTGAGGTGTCCACTTCCGGGCCAAAGGCGTGCCCGATGACGGGCTGCACGCCGAGCGTGCGGAAGTAATCGCCGGAGACCAGACTGACGCGCGCGGAGTCCTGCACGGCGGACGAAAGGGAGTTGGCCGCGCCGGAGGGGTTTTCTGTGCTGGGGGACGAGCTGGAGTTGTTCGGGATGGTGACTTGCAGTTCCGGAAGCGTGCTATCCACGGCGAACACGCCGGAGAAAACGTTATTGTGGTCCCGCAGGTATTCGAATTCGGAATATGCCAGCATGCTGCGGTTGCCGCCCTCGGTGCCGACGGAAATGCCGTGCGCATCCGGATTGGTCAGGATGACGAGTCGGCCGGGGTCCGCAACCGGCAGGGTGCGCAGCAACACTGCATCGAAGATCGTGAAGATGGCGGTATTGGCGCCGATGCCCAGCGCGAGGGTGATGATGGCGATGGCTGCAAAGCCCGGATTTTTCAGGAAGCTGCGGAGAGCGAAGCGTATGTCCTGCAGCAAGTTTTCCATGGGCACGCCCCTTTTCCAAAGCCATAGCACGGAAATCCGAGAGTATGTAGGCACGCGGTGTGCCGGGGCGATGAGTACTTAAGTGCAGCTGGATGTTCGCGTTAGCGCGGCAATGGGCGCTCTTGGATGCGGAGGTTGCGCGCTTGTGGGATAGGTTGTTGCGGAGACGGACAGCAGTTCATAAAGGCGCGGCGCACAGCACTTATTCGTGGATAGGCGACAAAAGCGCAGAAATACGTGGATTCTAAGACGTGCGCGCCGGAAAGTGATCTGAGCGAGTAGCGAGGAGGCCATGCTGCAAACCAATAACTCGCCCGAACAGACAGTCCACATCTATCCAAGCGGGATGCGCATCCTGGCGATCCTTGCAGGATGTGTGTCGGCGTTCGCTGGCTTTCTCGCGTTCGGAATCGTCTTTCTTTTTGTCCCAGTCCTGCTGATTCTTGGCGCGATCATCCAGCCATCTGCGCCGCGTCTCGGACGCTGGGTTTTTGCAGCGGGGGCGATGCTCGTTACTGTCTACGTAGGTTTGTTTCTGGTGCCGCTGGCTTTCGGGATGGTGTCGATGTTGCGTCAGTACCACACTGCTCACGACATTGGGCTGCACTTCCTCTTCGCGCTGTCAATAGTGCTCGTCGCCTCGGTAGACGTGGCGCTGGTTATGAGTGAGAGGGCCAGGACGAAGGGTCAGCGCTGAAACTCGACGGTGAGAACCATATGCGTGGTAGTTGGCTTGCCGTCCACCAGCGCGGGCTCGAAGATCCAGAGCGCCACGGCTCTTTCGGCTTCGCCGTGCAGGATGCGCGGGCCGGAGATTGGCCGGGCGGAGGTGAGATTGCCGCGAGAGTCAATCACGGCGTCGAGCTGCACCACCGGGTTGAGGTCGAGCTTCTTGGCCCACGACGGAATGGCTGGCGGAGCTTGCGAGACGATTCTCGCGGGAACCACGCCGGCGGAGCTCACGTTTCTGTCCTTGGACTTGCTAGCCGGCAGCTGCCCAAGCACGCGCAGATCGGCTTCGCGATTCCTTTGCGCGGCGAGTTCAGCAGCGGCTCTTGCGACGTCCACCGGTTGCGGCTTGCTGGTTGGGTGCGCGGTCGCCGCGGCGGAAGCGGACGGAGCCGCTCCGCTGACGGCGACAGGTGCAGCCGACGGCTTCGATGATGGCGACGCTGGCGCTGTCCGCCCGGCCGCGGCCGGCGAATGTGATGTGGAAGCAGGCACGGACTCGGCGAGCACACGATCGCTCGCGGTCAAAGAGTGTTTGCGCTTGGCATGCCACGCAAAGCCCACCACGGCGACAATCAATACAGACGCGGCGATTCCGATTGCGATTCCTTTCTTGCCAGGACCGAATTCGCGCAGATGAAAGCTCCACGCGGCGATCCGCGAAATTCCTTTTCCGTTGCCGGTGGCAACCGTGCCGGCATCGGCCGGCAGTTCGGCTGCTGCAAGCGCCGCCTCGGGAGCCGTTTCCGCGCCAGTTGCCGCAGCAGCCTTCTCCTTCTCATTCTCTTTCTTCGCTTTCGGCTTGGGGTCACTGGCCACCAGCGAGGCGAACATCTTCGCGGATTGCTCGTCGTTCCAGTCGGGTTCAGGAGCCGGCTCGCTGGCTGGCGCAAGCTCCAACTTTTGCGCTGTAATCTTGAGGGCTTCTTTGGCTGCATCGCCGGCCGATTGTAAAGGCGGTGCCGCAGCAGCAGGAGTCGCGGCGGAAATTTCGGAAGACGTGTGAGAGATCGCGCTCGCGCCAGGCTCTTTGGATTCCGCGCTCGCGGCGCCGGGCGCAGCGTTAGCGGTAATCGCCGCAAGTTCGGCTTGCTTTCGCGCGATTATTTGCGCCGGGGTTTCCGCAGCGTTTTTTTGCCGCCAGGCCGCGGCTTGCTCGTCCGTAACTTCCCAAAATTGCGGGTCGCGCGAAGTGAATTCCAGGTCCGCGTAGCCGCCCTCTCCGCCTTTGCGCCATTCAATGACTCTGCAAAGAATCTCGCGTCCCGAGCGCTCGTTGCGCAGAAACACGCACTGGCCTTGAGCGACTTTGGCCTTCAGGTTGACGACCGCACCGTTGTCCAAGACCAGCGTAGTCTTGGCGCTCTCGGTGAAAAGCTCGCGGCGGTCCGTCCCTTCGACGGGAGTTGCGCCTTGAACAGTTACCGGAACTTCGAGCGGAGTTGGTTGGCCGGCGGGCACGGACCTAGCCGATCCCGCTCTCGCCGATTGGTGAAATTGAAGCCATCTATTGCGCCCCCAGGGCATTGAGATTGCGGACGTTAATCGCCGTGCGCCGCAGCTCGCCGCTGGTCTTGCCAGCCGGTTCGCTGCAGCCTGATTGATATTCACTATATTGCGCCGGTCGCGCGCTGGCTTCAATAGCCGGGAAGTACCGATTGGACGCTAACGTAGGTTATAGGACGAGGTGGGTTGAATGAGCGCTGTAACTTACTGACGGTGTGTGGTTTAAGTTTGCATGTGCCGGGGCGGTATAATTACTGATGCGCTACAGCGGGCGGGCTCCGTAGGGCAGGCTACGCCTTCTGCAGCAGCACTTCCGTGGACTTAATCACGGCGGCAACCGTATCGCCAACTTTGAGCTTCATTTCGTCCGCGCTGCGCCGGGTGATGACGCTTTCCACCTGATGTTCTCCAACTTCCACTACAACGTGCGCCATGATGTCGCCAAGTTTCAGTTCGACGATTTTGCCAACCAAGCGATTACGCGCGGATAGTCTCATGCACGGATTGTAGCCAATCGCCCGCGAAGTGTCGAGGGCTGCACCCGCACCCGGCGCTATGCTTGGGACGGACGCAGAGCTTCCCTCGCGTTTAGCGGCCTTCCGTATTTTGTGGCGCGAAAGTTCCGGTTCGAATTTCGCGCTTCGGAGTTTACTGACCGGTCTTCTTCGCGGTGCTGGCCGGTTCGACGGCGTGATACATTTCGCGCGCGTCCTTCAGATGATCTTCCAGCGTGGGCAAAGTTTGCGACGCGAAATCCTTGATGCCGGCCACTTTGCCGTCGGCCGCTTCGTGCTTGAATTCAGCGATGTCCTTGCGATGGTCGGCCACCATGTCCCGCGCATAGGCCCGGTCAAATGCGTCGCCGGAAAGCTTTGAGAGGCGATCGTAGAGCGCTTGATCGTGCGCGTTCATTTTGTCGGGGAGCGTGATGTCGTCTTTGTTTGCGGCGGCTTTCAGGTCATCGTTGGCTTTGGTGTGATCGGTCACCATGCGCTTGCCGAAATCTTTCACCGCTTGGTTTTGGCCTTTATCTTCGGCGAGCTGGCCGAGCTTCACTTCGGCCATGCCGCCTTCGGCCGCGCCTTTCGCGAACTGCGCATCCGTCATTGCAGTTGCGGAAGACTTGGTGTGAGGCGTGCTTGATTGCGCAGCCGCTTGCCCGGCGTATAAGGGCGAGCCTGCGAAACACATTGAAAATGAGACTGTTGCTAAAACGGCGAGAATAGCTTTACCAGTAGTCACGTTACTGACCTCCTGGTTAAAAAAGCTTATGGACCGGTAGAGGAGCGCTCAATAGGGTATTGCCTGTAAATTTCAGCCCGCGCCTGGCGGCAAGAAATGTTACAAGTTCCTGCGCTTACCGCGCCGTCGCGCTTAACGCCACATCGCACTGACGATTAGCGCGGCGAACGCCACGATCAAGCTGCAAGTGCGCACAAAGTGATACGCATCCCAACGCTGCTCTTGCGCTTTCCAGTCGGGCGGTAGTGATTGCGGCGTCCATTGCGCGACACGGTTATTGATCGGCACCGGCCCGACCAGCGAAAAGGGAATCGCGAGCACTTGGATCGCGCCAGCAAGCACAGCGAGCCGCCACGCCTGCTGCGTCAAGTGCGCGAACGGCAGCAGCAATAAAATATTCAGAAGCGCGGAACCAGTCATCCAGAAGGGCATTATGCGTCCGAACAATCGCGCGAACGATGCACGCATCAGGATATGAGTTTCGAGTGGTTGGCGACGTAAGACGCGATGCGCGAAGGCTCCGACGTTGAGTTCGCTGCCGCACATCAGGCCAAGCGTAAGCAATGCCAATAGGTAAAGCGTCATGCGACGCACCTCCTTGCCCCTCGCGGAAATTGGATGTCGGAGAAAGGGATTGCGCAGCAGGTCGCGTTACCAAACGCGCTATCAGACGCATAGACGCGCCCGGGCTCGTAACCCGTTCATCTGCAGCGCCTAGGTCGGGAAAACCCGCTGTGAAGACCGCACACGTCTCGTCGGGGAGACAATTTTTAAGGTAATTCCGTACAGAATCTACAGGATTTACTGTATAGCTCAAAACCGCGCCATCGCTGATTATGCGCGTGGAAGAAGCGAGGCGCAGGCCGGGAATCCTTATTAATAAAAATACTAAGGGCTGGGCCCATCCTGCGCTTTGCTTCTTCACCAAAAAGTTCTTCCCGCCCGCTTCCCTCCTACAGGAGCCTTCGCCCCCGCGAGGCTCCTTTTTTTGTGCCTGAGCCTGAAATAATCCTTCGCGAAGTCTTGTGACGTTCGATTGAGCGGGCCGGGTAGCCCGCGCCAGCCGTCCGCGTGCACGGTCGCCCGCCTACGCGAAACTTTCATCAGTGCCTCGGTGTTTTACCTGATAGGACGCGCGGCGGAAACGCCGTTTACTTGGGAAGCGTCGAAGGGTAAGTGGGACGGGAAGCGTGCGTCCCGAAAAGGAGATTTGCGATGCAAAAGTTTTTCACATTATTGGCGCTGTTGGCTGCTTTGGCGTTCCTGCCGTCGCAGCTGCAAGCGCAAGATACCGGCAACTCGGGCCAGGATAACGGAGCCGCCGCGAGTGCCACCACCGTAACCGGTTGCCTGCAAGCGGGAACCAAAGCCGGACGCTTTATGCTCACTGCCGACGATGGGACTGTGTATCACCTGCGCAGCAAGGCCGTAGATCTTGGCGAGCATGTGGGCCACACCGTCACCATCACTGGGCATGTGCCGCAACGCCACGCGCAGGGCGGTCAGGCACCTCAGAGCACGTCATCGCCTGACGCGACGAACGAAGGCGCGCAAGCTGCCGGAGGGCAGGGCGGCGAACATGCCGGCGGAGGGCACATGCTCTTCGTGACGGATTTGAAGATGGTGAGCGATTCCTGCAAGAAGTAAGCGGTTCGTTCTCCTCCGAAGGCGCGCGGCTGCCATCCTCGACGGATGAAAATGGACCTGTTAAACCTACGCCGTTCCGGACGCGCCGCGCGCCGAACGGCGCTACTGGCGACGGTGTTAGGCCACGCTCCATCCAACTGTGCAATCCAAAAACGTCTGTCATCCCGAACGAAGTGAGGGATCTCTCTTCGATGCGTCCGCAAGCAAAAGTACACTGGGCGCCACGGTGTTACGGTGTCGGGACGGTGGACTCCGCCTCACGCGTGGGTCTAAATTGGAAGCGCGCTGCGTGACGCGGCGCATTCATATTTGGAGGGAGCACTATGGACTATGATTCACACCAACGCGCCGCGGAATTTCATGAAATGGCAGCGCACGCTCATCGCGCGGCGGCGACGCATCACGGCAAGGAAGATCATCTGACCGCGCACGAACTTACCAGACAAGCGATGGAACACTCGCGCAAGGCGTTCGAGGCTTCGCAGTTGGCGTTCGAAAATTCCGCAGCGGCGCTGAAGAACCAACCCGAGTAACTGCGCGCACAAAAAAAACGGCGGCCATGACGGCCGCCGCGTCCTGCGTTCTAAGTTCTACGTTTTCCATCGTACAAACTGCCCCCGGTAATCCTGAATATTCTGCGATTCTTCGAGCGAATCTAACGCCGCGCTCTACTTCGCGCCTCGGCAGTGCCGTTCGTGATCGCGCAATTCGTTCGGCGAACCGAAAGTCTTGCCGCACTTGGAACACCTGATTTGTTCGGTCATGATCAAACTCCTAACGAGAATTTGTGCGCCGATTGCTGGCTACACCAAGGTAGTGTCGCGGCTGAGCCCGCCGACCGGCAATCGGTGAGAGTGTGTATGCGGGACTAGCAGAGACGGTAGTTTGACGCGCGACCGAAGCTCGCGTGTGGGCAACGCACGCACGCGGGCGGACCCGGGCCTCGTCCTGCGTAGCGGCACAATCGCTGCGAACCGAGCAACTTCATTCGCGACGTTCTGCAACGGCTTGATCGCTCCGGATTCGCAACTCACAAAACGTCTGTCAGCCCGAACGCAGTGAGGGATCTCTCTTCGATTTCACGCCGAGCTTGTTGACGTACGTGGCGTCCGCCTCGACGGACGCCGCTACAAACTCAACGGCGCGGGACGAGCTTCTTTCAGCGATTGTGGCAGGATTTACTGCGGGACGTGGTATTTCACGTTTACGAAAACTTCTTGCTGCATTCCATTGGCGGGGAATGCGGTCTTCTCGACCAGATTCACGGCTTCCTGCGCGAGCGCGGGATCGGAGCCAGGGAGCGCTTCGGCTTCGAGCACGTGTCCATCGGTGTTGCTGAGAGTAGCGTGAACGATGACTGGCTGCACGCGGCTCGATTGGCCCTCCGCGGCGCTATCGCCACGCAAGGGGAAGCGCCGCGGGCCATTGATCACGAACGCGGGACCATCGGCGAGCATCGAGCGCGTGGGTGCGAACATGGACGGCATCACGCCGATCGCAGGTTCGAGACTATCCACGTGGATCTGCAGAATCGCTTCGCTGCCTTCGGTGACCGTGATGTCGCGGGGAATCGTGTGGCCGCCGAAGTGAATCGCGTCGGCGTAATTGTAATCAATATAAATTCCCGGCGCTTCCGACCAGGTGCGCAGCAGGCCGGTGTCCGCATCCATGCAATATTCGGTTTCAAACCATTGCCGCGGCGCGGTGGGATACGGCGCGGAAGACGAAAGCAGCATGCAGGTGAGTTCCTTGCCGTCGCGTATCACTTCGGCGGTGCGGATCACGTCCGCGCCCAGATTGAATGCGATCGGCGTGAAAATCGCGCTGCGCACCATTTGCACGCGCATGGGGATCGGGTCGCGGGGATTCGTTGAATAGACCACGCCGCCGCCGGGTGAAAGATGCGTTTGTGAGGAGCTGCCCAATTGCGCGGTCCAGCGCCAGCCGACGCCGGTGGAGATATCTTCCATCGAGCCGTCGCCTTCGAATTGCGTCTGGCCGGAGGACATGAACGAGACTTTCATCTGGTATGCCGGAGCGCGGTAGCGCAGCGAGAGATTTTGCCGCGCGTGTTCGAAAAGCGCGAGAGCGGCCGCGCGCTCGTCTTGCGAAGTCAGCACGCGCGCAGGCTGCGTCACCATTTCAAGCGGTGAATCGGGGACGGGAGCGACAGTGGCAGTGGCCGCCGCTAATTTCGCGGATTGCGTTTGGCAGCGTGCAGCGGGCGCAGATGCAAGCAAGACTGCGCACGCTAACAGCGCGGTTGGGCCGTACAAACGGGAAGAGAACTGCCGGGTACGAAAACCAGGGAGTGGCCGTAGGGTCGTCATCGCCCCACCTCACGCCAACACAAGCGAGCTAACAAACCAACGTGCAGAAATACTAGCGTGAATCGGCGAAGGTTCGCAAGCGGTCCGGCGCGATCCGATGCGGAGTTGGAATGCTGCTCTCGCCGCCTTACACGTATCCCGGTCGCGACCTCGCACCGTTGTCATCCCGACAGAGCGGCGCAGCCGCGACGGGGGATCTCTCTTCGCCGTGAACCCTGCGTGGCCGACCCTTGCGCCCCGGCTCTGTCCGTGAATCTACATCCCTGGCACACACAGGCGTTGCATCCCGTATCATCATATGATATACTAGTAAATAAGGTCATGTCCATAACCGGCCATAACACGGACCGCCCGGCCACGACGGCAACGCCGCGGGAAGCACCAGCTCCCCGCGAAAACGTGTCCCGCCGCCCCGGGTCCGGCGTCTCCCAGCGCCCCTTCGCGGCATTCTTCATCCGCGAAAATCGCCAATTCTAATCGTCACACCGTGCGATTAGAAAACGCTATATCTTGTAGAAAACAAACAACCGCGTCACGTTCTAATCGTCACAAATTACGTGGTTGGCGTGTGCGGTTTCATGCGCGCGAGGGTGGTCAATCGGCGTCGTTCGAAGGCAGGAACGCCAACCGGGAAATATCCCGTTACAGGAAACCGAAATTTCCGCTCTTATCGCCCGCGTTTCGTTTTCTTCTTGCGTTTACCGCGGGCCATTTTGCCGAGCGATTGCGTGTAGGCCTTGAGAGTGGCTGGCACCGTGGTGCTGTAAACGAATTGACCGTTGCGGCGGCAGGCGATCAGGCCGGCGTCGTGCAGCGTCTTCAGATGGTGCGATACAGTGGCGGGCGTGACGCCTTGCAGGGAAGCGATATCGCTGCAGTTCATTTGTTTGCGCGCGGCGATGGCCTCGAAAATCATCAGGCGAGTGGCGTCGGCGAGTGCTTTGGAGACCTTTTCGATGTCCAGCCGGTTCATCGTAATGTCCTCAGTGTAGCGGACTTCCGGGCCGGGAACCATCCCCAAGTGTCCCGTAGTAACCCACGCAGAATTTGCTGCGACCGAACAGTTAGACGTTCATCTAAGTATCGAAGCAAAGAAACAGACCAAAAGAAGGCGTGTTTGACCTAGGACTGGAACGAAGAGAGATCCCCGCCTGCGGCAGGCAAGCCTCACTTCGTTCGGGACGACAGACTCTTTTCATTAAGCGCAACTCACAATGTGAATATGACCCCCTAACGGGGTGGAGGAATCACCATGGCTTTGAATCGGTTGGAAGGCAAAGTGGCAGTGGTTACGGGCGGAAACAGCGGCATCGGATTGGCCGCTGCGAAACGACTGAAAGACGAAGGCGCGCGCGTCGCGATTTCCGGACGCAGCAAGAAGACACTCGACGAGGCGGTAAAATTTCTTGGCAAGGACGCGCTTGCGGTGCAATCCGACGTCGCGAACCTCGGCGAAATTGACAAGCTGTTTGCCACGGTAAGCGAGAAATTCGGCAAGATAGACGTGCTGTTCGTCAACGCCGGCGTGGCGAAATTCGTGCCGCTCAACGCCGTCACCGAAGAACATTACGACGAAATTTTCGACATTGACGCCAAAGGCGCATATTTCACGATCCAGAAAGCGCTACCTTATTTGAACGATGGCGCCTCGATCATTCTGAATACCAGCGTGGCGGGACAAAAGGGCCTCGCCAACGGCACAGTGTATTCGGCCACAAAGGCGGCACTGCGCTCTTTTGCGCGCTCGGTCGCAGCTGAACTGGTGGGGCGTAATATTCGCGTGAATGCCGTCGCTCCCGGCCCGATTGAAACGCCGATCTTCGGACGGACGGGACTCTCCAAGGAGCAGGTCGACGAATTCGCGAAGTCCATCGTCTCCATGGTTCCGATGAAGCGTCTGGGCAAACCGGAAGAGGTGGCGGGAGTGGTTGCGTTTCTGGCATCGCCCGACGCGTCGTACATCACCGGCGTTGAGATCAACGTGGACGGTGGGATGGGGCAGCTGTAACGCGTTGCTCGCGGGCGCATCGCGATGCGCATTCGGTTCTTGTGGCGGCGGCCTTTAGGCCGCCATCGGTGTTGCCGCAACTTCGATGGCGGACGCCGCTACAAAACCCGTAGCCGCACATTCGGTAGCGGCCGTCGTCACAACAAGCCGCTCGCAGCGGATGCCTTACTCCATCTTTTGGCTTAGATCCAGTGCGCGGGCGGAATGGGTTAGGGCGCCGATCGAAATCGCGTCCACCTCGGCGTCGGCGTATAGCTCGAAATTGCTCTCGGAGATTCCGCCGCTGGCTTCTACCAGCGTGCCTTCCCACACTTTATTTTTGCGCATGGCGACGATAATGTTGCGCACTTCATCCGGCATCAGGTTATCGAGCATCACCAGGCAAGGGCAGGGGCGCTGCTTTTTTGCGGCGTCAGCATTCACGCCCGTGCCCGCGCTCGCCGATTCTTCCGCTTGCAGGCGCTTGAACTCCTGGCCTGCCGCGATCGCGGATTCTTCGCTGCGTACTTCCACTTCGATGAACGCCGCGTCGCGCCGTCCGGCCCAGGCTTTGGCGATAGCCAGCGGGACGGCTTGCTCTTCGCGGCGCGCCAGCAGAGCCAGATGATTATTTTTGATCACGATGCCGTCGCCGAGGCCGAGGCGATGCGTTCCGCCGCCGCCCAAATGGATGGCGCGTTTATCGAGCAGTCCCCAGGGAGTTTTGCGCGTGCCGAGAATTCTGGTCGCCGGACAACGGCGCCGCGCGCGCTCCTGCAAACGCGCCGTGTTGGTGGCGATGCCGCACATGCGTTGCAGCAAATTCAGGCCGACGCGCTCGAGACTCAGGACCTTGTTCTGCCCGCCTTCGACTCGCGCTAGAATCTCGCCGGTTTCAAAAACGTCGCCGTCCACTTTTTTCAGCGTCACTTTCAGGCCGTGCTTGCGCATGATGTACGCGTATTCTTCCAAGCCTGCCGCCACGCCGGGTTCGCGCGCGACGACGTTGGCGGAGCCGGCGCGTTCCCTGATGCCCAACGCCGAGACGGTCAAATCGCGCGGGTCGAGGTCTGCGTGCAGCAAAGTTTCGAGGATGCCGCGCACCACGCGCAGGTATGCTGGATTATCCAGCGTCAATTGCTCGCCGCGAAATAAAGCGCGCTCCAGGCGCACTTCTCTTTCCACGGGCATCACGTATTGCAGCGCGGCTCTCATCTTGGACTTTTCATCGTGCAGCTCTCGTCGAAATTGTGATTTTCCCCTCCGGCAATTGGTCGAATCGCGCCATCCAGCCCGCGACCGGCTTCCTTCTAGTATAAGTGGCGCTGGATTTCTTGCAATATTTCGAGTGCGCGCGCTGCGGTCGTAAGGCCAGCTGCTGACGCACGGCCAATCTGGCCTGTTTCCGAACCGCAGCATTTTGCAACGTCCCGCGGCGGCGCGTTTATAATCGGTCCATGAGCGCACAAAGCGAAAAAGCGGATTTGCTGCGGCGGTTGCATCGTGGGCCGGAGATTTTGGTTCTGCCGAATGCGTGGGATTGCGCGAGCGCGCGCATTTTCGAGGAAGCTGGATTTCCGGCGATCGCCACGTCCAGCGCGGGAGTTGCGTTTTCATTGGGTTATCCGGACGAAGAGCGCATCTCGCAGGACGAGATGCTGGCGGCGGTGAAACGAATCGCCGCGTGCGTGCGCGTGCCGGTGACGGCGGATCTCGAGAGCGGCTATCACGACGTCACGCAAACCACCGCCGGGCTGATTGATTCGGGCGCCGTGGGCTTGAACCTGGAAGACATGGAGCACGGCGAATCGAATGTGCTGGCGGAGACCAGCCGGCAAATGGAGAAAATCGCGTCGGTGCGGCGCACGGCCGACGGTATGGGCGTGAAAGTGGTGATCAATGCGCGCACCGACATCTACCTCGCGCAAATTGGAGATTCAGCCACGCGCTTCGACCGCGCCTGCGAACGTTTGCGCGCTTACATTGAAGCCGGCGCGGATTGCGTTTTCCTGCCGGGGCTTACCGACGAGCACACCATCCGCGGTGTGGTGGAAGCGCTGAAATTTCCGGTGAATATTCTGGCGATGGCCGGTGCGCCGAGCGTTGCGCGGCTGGAAGACTTGGGCGTCGCGCGCGTAAGCGTCGGCTCGGGCATCATGCGCGCCACGATGGGCCTGACGCGCCGCATCGCCGAGGAACTGAAACGCGAAGGCACGTATTCTAGAATGCTCGACGACCAGATTTCCTACGCAGACGCGAATCGCTTGTTCGAAAATAAAACGGAGTCGTAGGACAGGGAAGCTGTTGATTGCCTTTTATTCCGCTTGCAAGCGATCAGCTTCGGCCTGAAGTTCCTTGCCAGAAAGTTCCACGACGTCACCGTCGCGCCAGATATAGATCGGCAGTCCTAGACGAGCGTGTTCCACAATCACTTTTTCTACCGCTACTTTCAGCGCCATTTCGGCGCGCTGCTCCAGCGGAAGTTCGAGGACGTTCGCGGGCGGCTTGGTCAAGGTTTTCCGTATCGAGCAATCAGTGAATCGTAATGCTCTCGCTTTATTATATGAGAACCGCCCAGCTTCTCATAGGCAATCACTTCGAGTTTCGCGCCTGAGTTATCGAACAACATCCAAGACTCGCCGAGCGGACGATACTTATGGAGGAAATTACGAATCGAGCGCTCAAATCGCCGGCGGACTACCGGTTCGGGCACGTCATGGCCGCCTTCCAGAACTCGAGCTCTCACCCTCGCCAGCGCAAGGCGAATGGTCGGTAACCACAGATAGAAAAAGTGTAGTTTGTATCCACGTTTCTTCAGACGCCGCAGCGAACTTGCGTAGCTGCGTCCGGAGAGGGTGGTTTCGAATCCGAAGCTTTCGCCGCGTGATGCATAGCGCTCGATTTCTGCAAGCATCAAGCGTCCGGCACGGAAGGCCGCGGATGAGGGCGAAAATGGCGACACGCCTTGAGCGATCAAATCAGCGTTGATGAAGTTTCTGCAATCTGCGTAGTTCGGCAAAAATTCTCGCGCGAAGGTTGTCTTGCCGGCACCGTTGGGGCCAGCAATGATATAGACGTCGAGACTCATTTCTCCGCTTCGTGGAAGCGACCAATCTTACAGCACTGCGGGCCGCGTTCATCCAACGTTAGCGCGTATTCTTCGGCGGCTAACGCCGGTGGATGCTAGTTTGCCGTAACGCGATTTCCTCCTCGATATACAGCCTCGGCAGTATTCGCAAAAATGGGCAATTTCGCTAGTTTGGTGCTACGTGCGGCCCTTCGGCACGCAGGCCAGCGCTCTCTTGATTTGTCGCATGCGGTACCGCCGGCGCTTTGCTCACGAAGAATTCTCCAACCGGCGTCCGGTTATTTTCCCAGCCTTATTTGTATCGCCGAGTTCAGGCCCGCGAGCCGACCGGCCGGCTCGAATGCTCGGGATGGAATGCATCGCACGGAATGCACGCTAGAACGAACAGGAGGAAATGCTCATGAAGAAGACGATGGCTCTGGTCGGAACGACGGCGCTCTTGCTGTTCTTGGGGGCTGCGACGCCGGCTTACGCTCAGGAGCAGCACGACGATCAAGGCAAGCCGGAATCGGCGCCGCCAAAGACTCCGGACGACAAGCCCAAGCCAGCCAAGGAAAAACCAGCCAAGGAAAAGCCGGCTAAGGCGCCCAAGGAACAGCCGAAGGAGCAGCCCAAGACCGAGAAGCAGTCCCAGCAGGCGGATCGACAGACCGAACACCAGGAGAAAGACCAGCAGAAGGCGCAGAAGGATCAGGAAAAAGCGCAGGAAAAAAATCAGAAGGAACAGCAGAAGTCAGTAAAAAAGAATGAACAGCAGCGGCAGTACGCGCAGCAGCAAAATGGGCACGAAGGCGCTGAACACGGCGGCGGACACGGACGCATCCCCGACGACCGTTTTAAGGCGCACTTCGGGCGCGAACATCACTTCCACGTCGGTCACCCGGAAATCGTCGAAGGCCATCCACACTTTTCGTACGGTGGCTATTCCTTCGTGATCGTGCAGGCGTGGCCGGCGGATTGGGGCTACGACGATGACGTGTACGTAGTGGATGACGACGGCGTCTATTATCTGTGCGACGTCGCGCATCCCGGCGTGCAGTTGGAATTGAACGTGGTGCTGTAGCGGCGTTGCGTTACGCGGTTCGTTGGTGAACGCGGCATCTGCGGATGCCGCGATGGGTTTTGTAGCGACGCACTTCAGTGCGCCATCGGTCGCGCGGCAAGAATGATGGCGGGCTGAAGCCCGCCGCTACAAAACCGAATGGAGTTGGGGCAGAAAATGTGGCGAGGATGAAACGGTCGCGCCGCGATCGTCACCATCTTTCGAATCACAGCAAGAATGCGCGCAGTGCGGATGCCATCGCCGCGAGTCTCCCGCGAAGCTGGAAGTTGACCCCTCCCAGCCGAGCAGCCCGCGAGCAAAGGCGACCCGCGCTGGCGCGTTTTTGTTTAAGGCAGCGTCGCACCCGAATCGAAGAGAGATCTCTCACTTCGTTCGGGGTGACGCCGTAACTTGGCGCGGAGCAGTGGTAGAAAAATGCGCCGCGACTTGCTACGACTGCTCGATTGCTTTCGCGGCGGCGTCAATCGCGTCGGCGACTTTTTGCACCTGCTCAGGCGTCAGCGCCCCTTGCGAAGTCTTCAGTCGCAGCGCGTACCGGAAATTTTCGATGGCGCGCATGATCTGCGGCGCGCGACCGCGCCCGAATTCGGCTCCGGCTTTGTCCATGCGCTCGAAGACGGCGTCCACCGCCGCTTTATTTTCTTCGAGCTTCGCGCGGCCTTCCGCGGTGATCGTATAGAGCTTCTTGTTTCCCTCGCTGGTGCTCACCGTCGCGTAACCCATTTCCTCGAGAAGTGTCAGAGTAGGGTAGATCAGCCCCGGGCTGGGGGAATAGGCGCCGCTGAGACGGTCTTCGATGGCTTTCATCAGCTCGTAACCGTGACGCGGCTTTTCGGCGATGAGCTGCAGAATGACGTAGCGCAGCTCGCCGCTATCGAAAATGCGGTCGCCAAAGCCCCGGCCGCCCCATCCGCCGAAGTGGCGTCCGCCGCGGCGAAAACGCTCGCCGAATTCCGATTCGCGTCCTCGGAAATGGTGCGAGCCGCAGCGATGACCGAAGCGGAAGCTGCGGGCGTCGTCATGGGAGGAGTGGGGGTCGTCTGATTCGTGTTCAAATCTGTTGTGCTTCATGTGTTCTCCAATACAACTAAGATATGTCACATGATATATCACAATAATATCCTGTCAAGGTCATTTTGCGGGCGTAAGGCCAATGTTTTCAGTAAATGTTCAGTCACTCAGGATTTAGCGGCTCGAATTTCGGCTCCAGCACACCCAAGATTGCCAACGCGTCCTTGAGCGTTCGCACGACGTGCAGATTGCCGCGGCCGTCTTCGCCTTGTAGTTCGAACATGCGCGCGAGTCCGAAAACTTTGTCGGAGGGTGCGATGATGCAGCGGAGGCTGCTTGGCGCTGGCATTATCGGAGGCAAGCTGGCGAGCTCACGAATCGTTTTCGGCGAGACGTCCACGGAGTCTACGGAGGAAAAGTCAGAGAGCCCGGCTGCCGCATCGGTCAGCGCGGCAAGCTTGCTGGCGGCCAGGTAATATTCCTTGAGTTCTTCATCGGTGACGCGGCCGGAGAACCGGCAGCGCAAGATCTTGTTGGCGGGATCAAAATCGAAGTGATACGGCATGGGATACCATCGCAATCGCTGCAACGCTTGCACCAATAATCCCATCTACTGAGCGGCATTGCAATCGATCGCGCCGCCGCGTGCCGGGAATCGGGAGCCTGCGGAGTTTGCGAAGGTTGATCAACGCGACGCGCTCGTTGGGAGATTCTAGTAATCGTGCGGTTGTCGTCGCCGCGATTAAGCGGGCGCGGTTGGCGCGCTTGTCGGCGGTGGGGGCCAGAGTAGCGCGGCTAGTT
Source organism: Candidatus Acidiferrales bacterium (assembly GCA_049287725.1). Taxonomy (GTDB): domain Bacteria; phylum Acidobacteriota; class Terriglobia; order Acidiferrales; family UBA7541; genus Palsa-295. Next base: position 95,728 of record JBAQGJ010000066.1, read on the forward strand.
GCGCGTAGCGCGGAGCGAAAAAGTAGATCGAGTAGGCGGGGAAGAACACCACGATTGGCACAGAAATCAGCGCCGCTATAAAAAGCACGATTGCCAGCGCGATGATGCCCACGACTACCGCGAGCGCAATCGTGTGCGGGTTCCATGTCCATCCTGCGGCCTTCGCGGAAAGCACGGCCACTAATCCCACGCCGCCCATGGGAATTAGCACAGCCAAGATTGCAACTCCTGCCACGATCGCGAATGCAATACTCGCGCCGATGGCCAACACGATTTTCATCCCGATGTATCCCGCGTAGCCGCCCGCGTCGTGCTTCAACCACAGCCATAGCCTGCGCCAAGCTTCGAATGCGCTCACGTCTTCCAAGGCCATTTGCGGGACTACGAAATCTTTGGTCATCACCTGAATCACCAGCGCAGCGACCGCGAGGACCAGCAAGACCACGAACAGCAGCAACCCGCCAATCACCAGCCGCGCAATATGTTCGCCGGGATGGACGAACCAGCCAAGCGCCCACGCTAACGCCACTGGTCCACCAATGAAAATCAACATCGCCGCCCAGGTGGCCACCATAAATAAAAGCAGCCATACGAAAAGGCGAAAGCCAGGGCGCTTGCGCCGCGCCCAACCCGCGCGGATGTGGCATTCCTTGGCGATGATCGAATCGAAAAGCACAAAGCGCATCACGCTGTTCACGTACACGAGAAGCACGACGAGCGCCAGCCCGACCGCGATCAGAGTCGCGATTCCCGTCGCAAACAGAAACGGTGATTCGTCCACGGCCACGGCAAAAACGCATTGTGAATGTGGGACGTGCTCTGCTGCAGCCGAGGCCAGGGAAATTTTCCGCTGGGAACATTGAAGTTCACATTGCACCCGCCCGAGGAGCCCATCTCGCCCGTCAGTAGCCCGACCACAGCCAGGCGCACCCATTGCCCGAAGCGAAAGCGCCGGAAGAGCTGCTCGCGCGCGTGATCAAATGCGGGATTGATTGCGTCAGTCGCGGAAATTGGCAAGCACGCACCTCGGTTGCGCGTCTGGGAGAACGTACCCCGAAGGCATTCGCAGGGCAATCTAGATCGGCGAGAGCTGTGCTTACGCGACATTCCCACCTCGCGCCCGCGCGAAACCACAGCGAAACGATTTGACATAGCCGCTCGAACCGTACTAAAACGAATAGCTGCTTTTTGCATGACCCCGGCGCCGCCATCCTATTTGTCGGCGGCTGCGCCAGCTGACTTAATACCTGGAGAACTTCATAATGATCTCGCAAGCCGCAATTTCCGCGCTGTCAGTGTCGGCAATCAGCAAGCAGCTTCCATCATCTTGTTTTTCAATACCCGGCGCCGTTCGATGGAGTGCTCGCTTGCTGGCGCTCTGCGCCCTGTGCCTGGTGCTCCGGGCGCCTTCGGCCGCGGCGCAGAGCTCCGGCGCGATCTCAGGCACTGTGACGGACGCATCCGGCCAGGCGACCACCGATGCAACCGTAACCGCGAAGAACGTGGACACGGGCGTGGAGCGCACGACGGCGACCGACGGGCTGGGCCACTACGCATTCGTGGCCATTCCGCTGGGCGCGTACGAGGTGAGCGGCAGCAAGCAGGGTTTCGCGCAAGCGGTGCGCACCGGAATCAACATGGTGGTGAATGAAAACGCAAATGTAGACCTCGTGCTGAAGATCGGTTCGGTGAACCAGCAAATTACCGTGACGGGAGACGCGCCGCTGGTGAGCGTGACGACTCAGGATGTTTCGGGTCTGGTAGGGCAGCAGCAGGTGAAGGATTTGCCTCTCAACGGGCGCAGCTACGATTTACTGTTGCCGCTGAATCCGGGAATCGCGAATTTCACTTCGCAGAAGGCCGGCGGCACGGGAGTTTCCAATTCGACCAGCGCAAACAATTTCGCCGTGGAAGGGAATCGGCCACAGCAAAATCTATTTTTGTTGAACGGCGTCGAATATACGGGCGCTGCCGAAAACAATATGACTCCCGGCGGTGCGAGCGGGGAACTGCTGGGGGTGGACGCCGTGCGCGAATTCAACGTGTTGCGCGATTCCTACGGCGCAGAATACGGCAAAAAACCCGGCGGACAGGTAATCATCGTCACGCAATCCGGGACGAACCAGTTGCACGGCTCGCTGTACGAATTTGTGCGCAATAACGCGCTGGACGCGGCGAATTTCTTCGACGCGGGTTCGCCGCCGCCATTTCAACGCAATCAATTCGGCGCGGCGCTGGGCGGCCCGATCCACACGGACAAGACTTTCTTTTTCGTGAATTACGAGGGTCTGCGGCAGAGCCTGAATCAGACGTCGGTGGCGTTCGTGCCGAGCCTGGCCTCGCGCGCGACGGCGGTGCCGAGCGTCCAGCCGCTGCTCGCTTTGTGGCCCACGCCCCTCGCCAGCGCTCCGGATTTCAGCGGAATCTCGCCGTTTTCGAGCAGCCCACTACAAACGATCCGCGAGGACTTCGGCACGGCGCGCGTGGACCACAATTTTTCCGAGCGCGATTCGCTCGCCGCAGTTTATACGATTGATGACGGCGGTGATGTCACCGCGACCACCGCCGATCCCTACAGTTCCGATATTGAAAATTTGCGCGAGCAGGTATTCAGCCTGGAAGAAACGCATATTTTTTCGCCGACGCTGCTGAACGTGGCGCGCTTCGGCTATTCCCGCGCCGGCTACTTTTTTACCGGTGAATCCACTCCGGGAACGCCGGCGGCCGATGTGCCGGGCTTCCTCGTGGGCCATCCCGTCGGCGCGGTGGTGGTAGGCGGCAGCGCGGCGTCGAATCCGCAGGCGCAGGTGGGACTCGCGGGCAGCAACAATGGCAGCAATCTCACTGTGGCGCGAAATCTCTACACGTACGAGGACAACGTCACCTGGACGCGCGGGCGCCACCAAATTAGTTTCGGCGTGTGGCTCCAGCAATTCCAGTCGAACGAAGCGCTGGCGCTGAGCCAGTTCGGCCAGGCGACGTTCGCGAGCCTCACAACTTTCCTGGCAGGGAACACTTCGAGTTTTTTGTACGATCCCGCGCCAACGGAAATGAATTGGCGTTCATTTTTCGCCGCCGAGTACGCGCAGGACGTTATTCGCCTGACGCCGAAATTGACGGTATCGCTGGGCTTTCGCGGCGAATCCTCGACGGGATGGAACGAAGCGCACGGTCGAGCGTCAACTTACATATTCACCGACGGTGTAATCTCGGCGACGCCGGACATCGGCGGTTCCACTTTCACGACCAACAACGCGAAGTTTCTGCCGCAGCCGCGCATCGGCATCGCGTGGAGTCCCCTGGATCAGAAGACGGTGGTCCGCGCCGGATTCGGGATGTACAACGATTTGCAGGACGCGCTCGGCTACCGCACGGACCAGAACGCGCCGTTCAATCCGGCGTACAGCATCGCGAACGCGATGGTTTCCAGTTTGCCGATTGATCCTGCGGCACCCGTGCCGGCCGGAGCGAAACTCGTTCCCGGCGGCGTGCAGCCGAACTTGAAATCGCCGACCCTGATTTCGTGGACGCTCCGCGTGCAGCGCGAACTTTCACCGAACACTTCGCTGACGGTCGGATACGTCGGATCGCACGGCTATCACGAGATCATCGGACTCGATGCGAACGAGCCGTTTCCGACGATTTGTCCCGCGTCACCGTGCCCCGCGGTCTATCCGACGGCAAATCCTCCCACTGTGCCGGCCACGATGGGTTTTCCGGCAGGCTCGCCCTTGGCAGGCGCGCCGGTTCCGGCCGGCAGTTATTACATTCCATCGGGAACCGCGAAGCCGACGCCTTCGCTCGCAAACACGTGGACGTGGTTTTCGCTGGGTGACAGCAATTACAACGCGCTGCAAATTGATGTGAACCGCCGCTTCAGCCACGATTTTTCGGTGCGCGGCGCTTACACCTGGTCGAAGGCGCTGGACGATGGCGATTCGCTGAATCAAACGACCGCGAACAACGCGCCGGGGCTGGTGTCGAATCCTTTCAACCTGCGCGCGGATTACGGCCCGGCGACTTACGACGTGCGCAATCTCGGCGTCATCAGTGCGATCTACGATCTGCCGATCGGGCACGGGAAAATGTATCTCTCGGATGTGACCGGCGCGACCAGCAAGATCGTGAGCGGCTGGGGCGTGACGAGTATCGTCACGCTGCAATCCGGATTTCCATTCACGCCGCAGCTGAGTTACAACCCATCGAACAACGGCGACACGCGCAATCCCGTGCGCCCATTTCTGAATCCGTCGTTCACGGGTCCGGTGATTCTCGGCAAGCCGTCGCAGTGGTTCAATCCCAATGCGTTCATCGCGCCGCCGACGCTGATTGGTTTCTACGGCAATTTGGGGCGGGATGCGTACATGGGTCCCGGTCTCGCGACATGGGATTTTTCCGTGGTCAAAAACACCTCGATCACGGAACGTTTCAATCTGCAATTCCGCGCGGAGATTTTCAATTTGCTCAATCGCGCGAATTTCAATACGTCGAACCTGATCGTCTTCACTCCGTCCGGAGTTTCCGGCACGGCAGGCGCGATCAACAGCACTTCGACCACCGCACGGCAGGTGCAATTCGCGTTGAAGCTGCTGTGGTGAGCCGCGGATAGCGCTAGGGGGCCAGCGCAAGCAGCGGAGCGGCCTGCTCACGCTCTTGCGGCGAACGATACCGGCGGTTACCTGAACCGCAACATACGCAACCTGAAATTCGCGTGGTACGTCTCATCGCTAGGGAGAGACGCCATGCGAACCCTTCTAGTGATATTGATGCTTTCGGTAGGCGCTTCATACGCGCAGGCTCAAGATCCGGGGATGGAAGCGGCGCAGCAAGCGCAACAGCAAGCGCAAATGGCCATGCAACAGGCGCAGATGGCCAATATGCAGGCGATGCAGGCCGCCCAGCAAGCCAATCAGCAAGCGATGCAAGACGCGCAGCGAGCCAATGAACAGTTCTCGCTGCAGTGCTGCGCGCCGCCGGCGGCCCCGCCCAGGTTTTCGCTGAAACCCGGCAAGTATGATGCTCCCGCGACGGTGCGAATGACCGATGCCACGCGCGGCGCAATCATCTATTACACGACGGACGGCTGGACGCCCACGCCGAAATCTCACCGCTACGTGGGACCAATCACGATCGATTCCACCACCACGCTGCAGGCCGTCGCCATCGCGCCTTACTGCATGCGCAGCTTGGTAGCGTCCGCGCAATATACGTTCGCGACGCCGGCTGCGGCGGCGCCCTCCGCAACATCATCCGTGACTGTGCCCACGCCGGCTGCCGCCCCGGGCGCTGCCGCAAACGGTGCTGCTTCCGCAGCCGCTTCGCTCGGTGCCGATCAGAGTGCTGAAACGATTCCCGCCGCGAATGCGCCCGGCTTGTTGCTTGCGCGCGGCACTCCGGTACCGCTGGTTTTCGACGTTGAAGTCACGTCCCAGACCGCGCAGGTTGGCGACAAGATTCTCATGACTCTCGCCGAAGACTTGAAAGTTGGCGACGTGGTTGTCGCTCCGAAAGGTTCACTCGCCGTCGGAAATGTGATGCAGGTGGACAAGACCGGCGCGGGCGGCGCTCCGGGCGACATCACTTTCAAGGCCGAATCGCTGCTCGTGCATGGCGCCGTGATCGAACTTTGCGGTTCGGCAATGCGTGAAGGCCAAGCCAATCTTCCGAACCCAGGGTTGCTGCTGATTCCGGTGGTCGGTCCCTTCACCGTGTTCAAACACGGCAAAGCCGCAGTGATCGAGTCCGGGACGCCGTTCATAGCGTCAGTCCGCGCAGATACGCAAATCGCGCCAGCCAAATAGAGCTGTACCGCACCGCGTTGAAACAACACGAAGTGTTCCGGCTTGCTCGTGACTCGAGAACAATGCGGTAGTGTTGCGCTCCGCCGTTTGCCAAATTGATTCGGGGTAGCTGGTTTGCTAAGGTCGTCGTTATGTCCGAGCATTCCACCGAACATCCCGCCGAACATTCCACCGAGCAGATACGCGAATTGCTCGACTCCCTTTATCGCGTGGATTCGGGACGAATCCGGGCAACTCTGATCCGCCTGCTCGGCGATTTTGATCTTGCCGAGGAGGCGATGCACGAAGCCTTTGCGGCTGCGCTCAGCACGTGGCCGAGCAGTGGAGTACCCGGCAACCCCCGCCCATGGTTAATTTCGACAGCCCGATTCAAAGCCATTGATACTCTGCGTCGCCGCGCAAGATTTGATGCATCGCAAGACGAGCTCGTGCGCTATCTCGAAGCGCAATCGAGTTCGGCGGAGAACTCCAATGAAGAGGACAGCCTCGAAGACGATCGGCTGCGCCTGATTTTTACCTGCTGCCATCCATCACTCGCGCCGGAAGCGCACGTTGCGCTCACCTTGCGCGAGGTGTGCGGGCTGACCACCGAGGAGATCGCCAAAGCCTTCCTCACCACTCCTCGTACGCTGGCGCAGCGCATCGTGCGCGCAAAGGCCAAGATTCGAGAGGCACGAATTCCCTACGAAGTGCCGACGCCGCAGGAATTGCCGCAGCGGCTGGCCGCGGTGCTTCAGGTCGTCTATCTCGTCTTTAACGAGGGCTACTCGGCTGCGGCGGGAGCGGAAGTAACGCGCGCCGAGCTAACCGGCGAGGCCATTCGACTGGGCCGCTTGCTCACCGAACTCCAGCCAGAACCGGAGGCCACTGGGCTGCTGGCCCTGATGTTGCTGCAATCATCGCGACACGCCGCCAGAAAGTCGCCCACCGGAGAGCTGATTTTGCTGGAGCACCAGGATCGCTCGCTCTGGAATCGGGAGCAGATCGCAGAAGGAGTAGCACTACTTGAAAAAGCGCTGAAGTCCCGCCGCTTCGGCGCCTACACACTGCAGGCCGCGATTGCCGCCGTTCATGCGCAGGCGGAATCGATGGCGGCCACCGACTGGCGGCAGATTGTTGCGCTGTACGACCAACTGGCGCGAATTCAGCCTTCGCCGGTCGTAGAGCTCAACCGTGCCGTGGCCATTGCCATGTGCGATGGTCCAGAGGCCGGTCTAACTCATATTGACGCGGTGTTGGAACATGGCGAACTGGCAAATTATTATCTGGCACATTCAGCCCGCGCCGATATGTATCGCAGGCTCGGCAGGACGGCGGAGGCTAGGTCCGCGTATGAGAAAGCTCTGGCCCTGACCCAACAGGAACCGGAGCGCCAATTCCTGCAAGATCGGATTCGCCAGCTGAAATAAAAAAACTCCTCGGGTCGAACATGAGCCGAAATCGCTTCAAAGGCATTGCCCTATACGCGACTGTTGGAGTTGGCCTTCTGCTGGTTTTTGTTGGATTACTCTTTGCTGTCGAGCAGAGGCGAACACAAGCGGAAACCGGCGCAGTGCTGTCGGCGCTTTTCTCGCAAGGAGTGCTGCGCGACACAGCCAAGTGGGCGGCAGCAGGACGCACAATCGAGATCGTCATTCAGCGCAATCCAGATTGTCGCATGTGTCCGGGGAGCGGAAGTGGATTCGACAGTGAATCTTGGTTTGCACAGTCATTGAAATCGCGAGAGGGTTTGCTCTCGGACGCTTGGTTTGCACAATCATCACGAATAACGCGAGCCAGCTTCTTCCTGAACAGCGTACTTTCCACGGACATCACTACAGACTTGCGTCTGCCAAGCGGGGCTCGGGCGGTTTTCGTTAACCCGAGCGACCTAGAGACTAAGCGGAGCGACCTTGAGGCAAGATTCCCGCGCAACTTGGGGTATTTTGTCGTCTCGCACGTTGGGCTGAATCTGAACAAGACCGAGGCACTACTGTACGTTGACCACTTCTGTGGGGGATTGTGTGGCGGTGGCGAGTACGTTCTCATGCACAAGGTAAACGGCGTGTGGCATGTCGTTGACCGCCACGGCACGTGGGTGTCGTGAACGGGTCGCGATAAGTCCTGGTAAGTTCGCGTAATAGGAAACTGACCCACTACCGGATACTGAGATGACCAGGCGCAAAGCATCGTTCTAAAGCGCAAAAGAGGCAAAATTTCCTGCAAGAGCTGTCGATTTTCCGTCTCCTCAACGACTATAGGACGAGAGAACGATGAGCTACGGCTCCTGAGTGAACAGGAAACGAGTCATCGGGAACAAACCACAGACAACAACGGCTTGCGGGGCGCCCTCGCGGTCGAGTGACCTCAACGGTCAGGGCCGCCCGCCCTTGCAAGGGGGGAAGGTGACCCAAAACCTCAAGTATCCGTGTGACAGAGAATGGGAGCGGTTCAAAAGGATTAAACGTCGTACAATCTCGTGCGCGCAACTGGGGAGCAGAACATATGAACGTACAAGAACAAATCAAGAACTATATTACCAGCCAACCGGAGCCAAAACGTAGTGACCTGCGAGAATTGCATCGGCTCACACTTCAAGTGTCGCCAGAATGCAAATTATGGTTCTTCGATGGTAAAGACAGCAAAAATCGTACTGTTTCCAACCCCACGATTGGATATGGATTTCACGCAATAAAATATGCCGATGGAAAAAGCAGAGAGTTCTTTCAAATTGGTCTGAGCGGAAACAAAACCGGAATCTCTGTCTATATTATTGGTCTCAAAGATAAGAAGTACTTAGCCAAAACGTATGGAAAAAAACTAGGCAAGGCGAGCGTGACCGGATATTGCATTCGGTTTAAAGCTCTAAAGGATATAAACATCGATACGCTTGAAGCGGCAATACGATATGGGCTTGCAGCTCAGAATGAAAAAGGCAAGCCGACGAAATAATTCCACTGTAAAGGCAAGCAGTTATCGATGTAAAGGCGCTCCAGTATACGACCCCTGCAGCCCCGACCCGCGCCACCAAGCCATTCTCTATGCCGTTGCGTAATCGAAAACTGACCCGCTACCGGATATTAAAATGGCGACGCGCAAAGCACAGTTCTGAAGCGCGGAAGGAGTAAAATTTCTAGGACGAGCTGTCGAATTCCGCCCGGCCGTTCGACTATCTAGTGAAGGCCGGGCGAGGCCCAAGCCTTTATATAGAAGTAGCGGCCCTGATGCGGCGCGCGCAAAACACTCAAGGAGAACACCATGCGTTTCATGATGATCCAGTATCCGAAAGTCTACGAAACGGCGAAACCCGGCTGGGTACCCGACTTCAAAGAGATGGAGGAAATGGGCAAGTACAACGAGGAACTAGGGAAAGCCGGCGTGCTGCTCGCGCTCGACGGGCTGACCCCGCCCGCGACGATGAGCGCGCGCGTCACCTTCAAAAACGGAAAATCGAAAGTTACCGACGGCCCGTTTCCCGAAACGAAGGAGGTGGTCGGCGGCTTCTGGATTATTCAGGTGAAGTCGCGCGAAGAGGCGCTCGAATGGGCCTCGCGCATCCCCGCGAAGGATGACGAAATGGTGGTCGAAGTCCGCCGGCTGTTTGACTTAACCGACTTCGATCCCGAGACCCAGAAAGAGATCCAAAAGAAGTTCGGCGACGACGTCGCCAATGAAATGAAGCTATAAAAAAGCTCTCCGCGCTTTGTCGAATTCCGGTCCGGCCGTTCGTCTATGTGGTGAAGGCAGGGCAAACGCCCGGCCCAAAGATCGTTACAGGAAAAGGAGAAATCATGCCGCAGTATTTGGTTGCGGTTCACCACCCTGACAACTTCGACCCGTCCACAGAGAGCGCAGCGACGGTCCGCGATATTGATGCGCTCAATGAAGAGATGGCGGCTGCGGGTGTCGTGATCTTTGTCGGCGGCCTCAACTCCGTCCGCGAGGCGAAGTCGCTGCGGGCGCAGCCTGATGGGAAGGTGCTCACCACCGACGGGCCATACCTGGAGACCAAGGAGCACATCGCCGGTTTTTGGGTGCTGGAGGTCGCTGGCCTGGACGAGGCGCTGGCGTGGGGGCGCAAGGCGGTGATCGCCTGCCGGACGCCGGTGGAAGTGCGCGCATTTGGCATACCACCACCGTAAGGTTTGCAAAAACAGCTAAGGCCAGGCTCATCGAAAACCGGGGACACCCGTAAATTAAGCAAAATCAAATAGGCTCGAGAGGAACTCAGTCATGAGAAAAATTAATGTGCTTGAATTTGTCTCTCTTGACGGCGTCATACAAGGCCCAGGCGGGCCAAAGGAAGACACCAGCGGCGGCTTCGCATACGGCGGGTGGCAGAGTCCACACCGGGATGCCGTGAGTGGAGCGGCCATGAAGAAACAGATGAACACGCCGTCTGATTTACTGCTCGGGCGGAAAACTTTTGAGATCTGGGAAAAATTCTGGCCGCAGCATGGCGACATTTGGCCGGGCGTCAACACCGCGACCAAGTACATCGCCTCGAATACCATCACTTCCAGCGAATGGCAGCCGTCCGTATTTTTGAATGGCAATATTGCGGACAAAATCGCCCAAATCAAGCAACAGGAAGGTCCGGACTTGCACGTTTATGGCAGTGCAAATCTGGTTCAAACCCTCTTCAAACATGATTTGGTCGATGCGCTCTGGCTGAAGATATTTCCAGTCACGTTGGGCGCTGGAAAGCGGTTGTTTGCCAACGGCACGATCCCGGCGGCTTTCAAAGTGACGGAAAGCACGGTCACCCCGAAGGGCGTCATTATCATCAATTACGAGCGCGCCGGCGCAGTCCCAACCGGAAGTATGTAACCATTCGCCCGGAGTGGCCCATCCTTGACGACTATAAGATGAACGAGGCACTACGCAAGGGCTCATAGACACTGATACAAAAGGGGAGCATCGCAATCAAATGAGAAATGTAATCTACGCAATCAACGTTACCTTAGATGGCTACTTCGACCACAACAACGGGGTGCCCGACGACGAACTGATGGAATATTTCATAGACTTGGTGCGAGATGCTGGCCTGTTCGTCTATGGGCGTAAAACCTATGAATTGATGGTTCCCTATTGGCCGAATGTCGCCAAAAGCGATTCGGAGACCAAAGTAGATAAAGATTTTGCCGAGGCGTTTGTCTCCAAAAAGAAGGTTGTTTTCTCACGATCGTTAAAGAGTGCTGAAGGAGACGATACGAGAATCGTTCGCACGAACCTGCGGGACGAAGTACTCAAATTGAAACAGGAGCCAGGCAAAAATATTTTAGTCGGCGGCGTGGATATTCCTTCACAACTTATAGCGCTCGGTCTGGTTGATGAATTTTGTTTTGTCGTTATGCCGGTACTTGCAGGAAAAGGGAAACGGTTGTTCGAAGACATTAGCCTGGAAAAAATACAATTAAAACTTGTCGAGTCCAGGACTTTTAAGTCGTCGGGAAGCATTCTGCTTCGTTACCTGAAGCAGTGACCGAAAAGCCTGCTACAGGCGCGGTGCTGGCCCCCACCAAGAAGACCAAGGGGAGAGGACAATGAAATTCATCTGTCTGGGATACCTCGAGCCAGGCAAATTCGAAGGGATGACCGAGGACGAGCGCAACGCAGTGCTCGATGAATGCTTCGAGCACAATGACCATCTGCGCGCCAACGGACACCTCGTTGCCGAAATAACTCTTCAACCCCCGGAGACCGCGTTGACCGTGTACTGGAAGAACGGCAAAGTCGCGACGACCGACGGTCCCTATGCGGAAACCAAGGAACAGCTCGGCGGCATTCAAATCCTCGAGGCGCGAGACCTCAATCACGCCATTCAGCTTACCTCACAGCTTCCAGGCTTCAAGTATGGACTCGGGCCGATTGAGATACGGCCGACTGCGGATTTGAACGAAATGATAAAGGAGAGCGAGCAGCGGCGGCGAGAGCATACCTCGCGATGAGTGCGGCATGACGGAAAGCCACAAGGGGAAAATGATCAGTATCACGGCCGAGGCTGGCCCCCCCGGGTGGACTGACGGCAACCGGGAGGTCATCCTGTAAGGCGTCCTAGAAGTAATCGCAGCGAACCGTCGCGCCACTTGGACGATTAACGCTCTAATCGGAAACTGACCCGTTACCGCCGGACCTCTTTGCTGTCAACGCAAAGTAGAAATGTCCGGTTTTGTGCCAGGTAGAAATGTCCGCTTCCAGGGTTTTCTCCAAGGATGATCGGCCGGCACATGGTATTTGGTTTTGATGTTGTGGGTGGCTTTCGGTTTTGGCGCGGCAAGTCCTGGAGGCCGTAGGCCGCAAGGACTTGCCGCGCGCGGCGCGTCCGGGCAGAGATGCAGCGGCAGGTAACGGCCGCGAAAACGCAGCCAGTGCGTGCCGTCCAGCCGCCGCTCGATCTCGGCCTGCGCGCCGCGCAATCCCGCGCACACGGCTTCGCGCCGCAGGCCCCAGCGTTGGCCCTGCCATTTCACGGTGTGGTCGGCAGCCACGGTGCGCGCCACGCGCACACTGAGAATCTGTTCCAGGCGCTGCTCACGCTGCAATTGGCGATGGGCATCGCTGCTCTGCGCCGGGCGCACCGCAAAGCGTTGGTTCCAGTCCGGCCAGAAAGTGATTTGCAAAAAGCGATTGGCCTGCTCGATGGTAGCGATCTGCAGGACGCGCATTTCTTTCACCAGCCGGTCTTGCAGGGTTTGGAACAGCCGCTCGATGCGCCCTTTGGCTTGCGGGGAGTGCGCTGCGATCCACGCGATGTCCAGTTCCGCCAGCGCGCGGCCGAACTGCGTGCGCGGCGGAGTGTCGTGCAACTGTTCTTGCCATTGCACCGGCCGGGAAGTCACAAACAGGCCGTTTTTATCGGTGTACAGCGCCAGCGGCCGCCCGTAACGCTGCAGCCAACCACCCAGCGTGCGCAGATTTTCTTCGCTGGAATCGTGTGCCGCGAAACGGCCCCAAACCCGGCTGCTGGCGTCATCGATCAGGGCAATCAAGTGGCAGGCTGGACCACGATCTTCCAGCCAGCGGTAGGGCGAACTGTCCATCATCACCAGTTCGCCGAAGGCCGCACGGCGCGGTCGCCACACATGCACCGGCTTACCGTGTCGGCGGCGTGGCTGCCGCAGCCCGGCGGCATTCATCCACTTGCGCAGCGTCTCTCGACTCACCTGTAGCCCCTGCCGCGCCAGATGTTCGGCGGCCAGCGTCGGACCGAAACCGCGATAGGCCGGCAGCCGCAGCCGTCGCAGACTGCGCTGCTCGGTGTCCGCCGGAATCTTGCGATTCGAGGGACGTCCGCGCAGCCCATGCCGCAACCCGCGATCCCCGACCTGGCGCAGACGCTGCAGCAATCGCCGCACCTGCCGATCGCTCAAGCGCAAACGGCCGGCCGCATGGATCTGCCTCAAATGTCCTCGCTCGACTTCATGCAAAACCTTCAAACGTTCCCGCTCTTTCGCACTCAACTCGATCCGCTCCTCTGCCATCAGGCCCCCC
>JBAQGJ010000067.1:0-5568 GCA_049287725.1 Candidatus Acidiferrales bacterium
TAGATCGCGTTGAGAGGCTCTAGGAAGCGACCAATTTCCCGGCGAATCATTTTGCCTCACCCCAAAAGACCGCAATTTTGCCGCAAACCGACTTTTTCCGCAGCCTGTGAAGGTGGCCGCTACAAAGGCAAATCTCAAGGCAAAGGAAAATTCCGAGACAAAGGCAACGTCAAAGGCGGGCGCAGCAAGCGGCGCCCCTACGGACCCTTGTATACGGCGCGGCGGCGGAGACATTTGCGTGCGGCGACGCGATCCGCAGATTCAAGTGCGACGGTCGACCCTACGAAGAGAGGTCCTTCGCTTCGCTCAGGATGACAGGCTTAAGAAAGAGCACAGCCTGAAGGCTGTGCCACAACGGCCTCGGAAAGTATCGCGCGCCTGGTTTGAAGGATAGTACTTTACCTTGTGCCACGCACCCTTTGCGAACTGCGCAGAGGGTTGCGGCACCCGCAAAACCTCAAGGCCGTCGCTTGCGTGGGCTACAAGGATGGGCCATCCGCCCGGGATTTATTTCTGGGTCAGAAGATAGAGGTCTTGGTGGCCGCCGGGGCGGGCGTAGACGATCGTGGAAAGGTCGCGGGAAAAATCGTAGGCGTTACCGGTCGCGTAAAATAGGGGAAAAACAAAGGGGACCTTCAACGCGACCCGGGGCGTCCCGATGATTTTGCCGTTCTGCCAGAGCTGACGGTAAATCGTGACTTTGCCACGCGAAGCAACTACGTACAAGAACGATTTGCCATCGGGAGCAAAAACTGCAGTGAACGTTAGTACGCCGGGAAGCAGCGAGATGCATTTTTTATCAGAGAGGGAGACCTCGTAGATTCCAATCTTTTCTCCCGAAATTTCGCTGCTAAGCAGGTACTTACCGCTGGGATCGCCATCGTGAATGAAGGCACAGTCTGCCACGACCTTCTCCGGAGTCGAACCGTCCGCATTCCATTTCCAAACGGGGGTTACCTTCGGCTCGGTCTTGTCCCCGACACTCAGGTAAAGAGATTTCTGGTCAGGGCTCCAGACCGAAGTGTAGGGCGTTCCTGCCAGCGGGGAGACCTCACGAAGACCGCTGCCATCGGCGCCGACGATGTAGGCTTTGAATACTCTACCGGCTTCTGTCTCAACAAAAGAGAGATGCAAATTGTCCCGCGCCCAATGATCCGTCGACACGTCTTCTCCCATGGCGATTTTCACTTTGTTGCCCCCGTCAATGTCCGCGACCCAGAGTTCGGTCTTATTTGATGCCAGGAGTGCGATGTACATCACACGCTTTCCATCCGGCGAGATGGTAGGTTGAGTTGCGTCCTCTGACACAATATCCGTCGAATCCTTTGAATGAACGTGGTAAGCCGTCAAGACCCCGGAGGATTTGCCATTCACATAGTAAAGCCCTTTTCCTCCTGGGTCGGGCATGGGCCAGGAGTCCGGTCCCGTTCCGGAAGTAATCTGCGTCAGGCTTCGGTCCTTCAAGCTGTAATTCCAGAGGTTGGTCAGCCCGTTTACAGTCCGGCCGAATAGCACGGCATTCCCTGGTTCGGCCCACGAGAAGCCCGACGCATAGCCGGATATCTGATCACTTACAGCAACCGCCTGATGGTTGGTGACGTTTATTCTGTAAAAAGTTAAATTCGACGAGCTCACCAGAATAGCAGCGGCAAGAATGTCGTTGCCGCCGGGAAATAGCAGGAGCGGGACAAAGACTAGGCCAGTGCCTTTGGAGCTGTACACTAATTCTTCGTTCAGTCCGGACTTTTCAGCACGAAAAATGCCTTCGCTTTCTGACTTTACATAGTAGATAAATGCACCATCCGGCGAGGGCGCCACCCAGGTGCCGGACACCACATAATGGGGAGCCCCACCGAGCGTAGGCACGGCCCAGACCTCGTCACGGCCGAGAAGCCTCTCGTAATAGACGTATTTTCCGTCAGGGGAAAAGGTATCGACATGCTTGTCGCCTTCGTCATTCGTGAGTTGAAGCGGCTCGCCACCAGACGTGAGCATGAGGAACACTTGCGCTATGCCGCCCACCGGTGAAACAAACGCGACGGCGTGACCGTCGGGAGAAATCCTAGTCCAGTGCATCGGCTTGTTCCACTGGCTGATTTGCGTAATCTTTGCGGGGCCGCTCGGAGTGTTCGAGCGAAGCCAAAGGTGATAAGCCGCGAAGGCTGCCGCCACGAGTGCGACGCAAGCGGCCACGAGGACATATTTCTTGCCCACGGGTTTCACGGATGGCTGGACGGCGACAGCGGGGGCCGAGCTGCTTGCGGTTCCAGGAGCAAGATCTTGAGTCGCCCCGCTCCTCGACGACGAAATTCGGCCCGAGCCTGTATCTCGTCGCAGGCGTTTCAAGTCAGCGCGCATTTCCGACGCAGACTGACAGCGCAGGTCCCGATCTTTCTCCAGAGCCTTGTTGATGATTCGCTCTAGCTCCGCTGGCACATTGGGATTCAGTCGCACGGGAGGGACTGGGACGCGATTCAGAATTGCTTCGGTGACTACGCCTGAGGTGTCGCCGCGAAACGGTAGCTGCCCCGTGGCCATCTCGTAGAGGACCACGCCAAAGGAAAACAGATCCGTGCGCGGATCCAACACCTTGCCTTGCACCTGCTCTGGAGACATATAGGCTACCGTGCCCATTGCCGTACCAGGGCTAGTGAGCAGTTCCTCGGCGGTAGCCGTCGGCATTGCGGAAGCTCCAACACCCTTGGCCACGGGAGTGAGCTTAGCAAGTCCAAAATCCAGAAGCTTGACGTGGCTGCGCTTAGTCACAAAAATGTTTGCTGGTTTGATGTCCCGGTGGACGACGCCTTCGGTGTGCGCTGCGTCGAGACCGTCCGCGATCTGGATAGCCAGGTCGAGAATCGTTTCGATTTCCATCGGGCGGCCAGCGATGCAGTGTTTCAGCGTCATGCCGTCCAAAAATTCCATGACGATGAAAGCTTGACCATTCTCTTCGCCGATTTCGTGAATCGTGCAGATATTCGGGTGATTTAGCGCAGACGCTGCCTGTGCTTCCCGCCGGAATCGTTCAAGCGCCTGCGAGTCTCTCGCGACGTCGTCCGGCAAGAACTTAAGCGCTACGAAACGGTGCAGACTCGTGTCTTCGGCTTTGTAAACCACACCCATACCGCCGCCACCGAGTTTTTCGATGACGCGGTAGTGCGAGATGGTTTGGCCGATACGCGACGGAGTTTCCGCCATTGGCGCACATATTAGGTTGCGCGTAGAGGCAAGTCAACGAAGAGAGACCAACTGCTTTTGGAACGCTGTCAGGTCTTGACAACAAGTCACGCATTTCGATAGTGTTCCGGCGTGGCCCCCGCCCACTTTGGGAGAGTGCCATGCCAGACTCCTACTCCACGTCGTGGAAAGAACCGTATCAGCAGGCCCTCAGAGAAACGGACGCGCAGACGCTAACCGAGTTGGTGCAGGCCGCAGAATACGCTATCGTTCTTCGACTTCAAGAACTCGACAATTCCGCGGACAATTACGAAGAACGCGCTGAGATGGAGCGCGCTGCTGCGGATTTGCTGGCGATCAAGACTTATAAACTGGGCTGGCCTGCCGTTCCGACAACAAACCCGACGGGGTAAGCTACGGGTGGCCGCCATTTCGGTGCCATGCGAAGGCAGAAGTCTTCCGCCCTTCTCATACACCTTTCGCTGTATTGCCGCCTGGATTACCGGGATTACAATGCATGCGAAACACTGGGACCGATAGACGTGCCTGCCGTCAAATCGTCGGACCTTCACCCCGCGTTAGACAAACGCAAGACCATCCTCATCGCCGATGATAGCGAGTTAGTGCGAAAGAAAATCCGCCAGGCACTTGAGCGGGACACGGACTTTGAAGTTTGCGGCGAAGTGAGCAATGGCAGTGAAGCCGTGGGCAAGGCGAGAGAGTTAGCGCCTGACTTGATTATCCTGGACGTGAGAATGCCCTGCCTGAGTGGCATTGACGTTGCGGGTGTGCTGCGGTATGCGCTGCCCAAGACTCGGAGAGTTTTGCTGACGATGTATGCAGAAGATGTAGGACCAAACCTTATCTCTCAGTTTCAAATTGATGCAGTGCTGGCCAAGGCTGATGGGTTAGCCGACTTAGGGGCACGGATTACAAGGCTGCTGGCCGACCCGGTGGATGAGGTTGCCATTCCGCAGGAAACGATGGACGCCGTTTAGCAGCGCGATGGCGGTAGGAATATCGCAGCGCCACACATCTACATCTACGAAATCTACGGATCTTTACGAACTCAGCAAACTCTGCACGCAGTCAGCCAGCCCCGATACGCCGTTCCCTTTCGCAATGACCGCATCCACCGGAAGCGTTTCTCGAGGAAACGCTCTGGCGACCGCTTCGCCATACATAGTGAATAAAACGATCCGCACATTCGGCATCATGTTTTTCAGGACCGACGCCGTTTCCAGGCCGTTCGTGCGAGGCATCGCGATATCCAGAAGAATCAAATCGGGCTTGAGTTTGCGAGCTTTCTCGATCGTGTCTTCACCATCCACAGCGTCACCGCAAACGTCGAAATCCCGTTGGGCGAGATAGGAATGAACGGCGCGGCGAACCGTGTCGCTGTCATCCGCTACTAGAATGCGCTTTGCCATTATGGTTAAAGCGTAGCAGCAGCGCTTGGAATGGCAGAATACGGTGTTTACCCTAACCTGACTAAGTAACCCGTGTACGACAAATCGTAATCTCGCGGAAAAAATTACTTCATTTTTGGCGCCGACTTTCGGTGCGACGCGATGGTCCGCGCGGTCAACCGACTGATTGTGCGGGGCTAACTACGCAATCGGTGTCGTGGTCTCCGAAGTGCGTATGAACTCGGTGGCGTCTTCGATTGGATCTCAGTTGTGAGGAGACCACAATGGAATCTTCATTCGAGATTTTCAAAGTACGCGCTGGCAGCTCGCTGCGAATCGCGACAGTCTCGGGCTTTAGCGAAGCTAAGGTACAGATGGCCCGCTTCGCGCTGATCTCTCCCGGAGAATATTTCATTCAGTCGCCAGAAAAGGGCGTCGTAGCTCGGCAATCCGACGAATGGTCCGACGTCATTTGAGACATGCAGGTGGCGTTTGAAGGGAGGTGTGTTTCGATGCAAGGTAAGACCCGCGAACGTTGGGAAGAACTGTGCGAGCAAGCCGCGATTGAGCGAGACCCGGCGAAAATGCTGGAGATTGTCGCGGAAATAAATCGCCTTCTCGAGGCGAAATACGATCGTGTAACCCAGAAAGACGGCGCGGCAGCGAAGAGTGCCGACGATTCAGTTTAGCCGGTGTCTCACATGGTGGCGAAGACTCCTGCCGTGGCAAAGCGACGTCAAAGGCGGGCGCAGCAAGCAGCGCCCCTACGGACCCGTTTATACATCGCGACGACCGGGGTGTTTGACTGCGTTCACCGCGGGAGCACAGCCTGAAGGGTGTGCCACCAAAAAAACAAAGAGAGATCCCTGTAAGTTCACAAACCAAGTGCAACAGGCTGATAAGGTCGTGTTGCCATGGGACATTACGGACAACTATCACTGGAAGAGCGATGCACGATTGCCCGGCTTCAGGAAGCCGGGCA
>JBAQGJ010000068.1:0-5017 GCA_049287725.1 Candidatus Acidiferrales bacterium
CGCCCCTGCTGCAGCGTCCTGCCGCTTGCATCCAGCACCGTCATGTAACAAAATCGCAAATGTAGGTCTACTCCTACGTAGATCATGCCGTGCCTCCTCGCGGTAAGCTGTTGCCTTCACAACTATCCTACCGCCGCCGAGGCACGGCTTTTTCATTACATCTCCCAGATGGCTGCGAGGCGCGCTGCGGCGGGGCTCGGGATTGATGGGATTGTGGATTCTTGCCAGTTGAGGATTGGCCAGTGGCGTTTTTTTGCGATTTCGGCGAAGCGTGTTTTCGGATTTATTGCTTGGGGATGGCCTACGGATTCGAGCATGGGGATGTCGGACGAGGTGTTGCCGTAGGCGTAGCTTTGGGCTAGATCGAGATTGTGCTTCGCGGCTAGCGCTTTGAGCGCGTTTGCTTTGGCTTTCTTGCTTATGTGTTGGCTTGCTCGGCGGCCCGTCCATTGAGTTGCGGAGCACAGCCAGGAGTGGCTGTGCCACCCTTGGGGCTTGACTTCCAGCTTTGTGGCTTGGACTTCGATTGGGGCTTGCAGTTGTGTCGCGATGCGATTGGCTAATATTTGCGCTAGCGGGGCTAGAGTGCCAGTGATCAGAAATATTTGGTGGCCTTGGGTGTGGTGCCAGGCGATGCGTTCGAGCGCTGGTTCGAAGAGCGCGAGAGAATCTTCGTACGTGGATGTTGGTGCGAGCGTGCGTTCCCAGTCGTTTGCGAGCGATGTGTTGATCCCGGTCAGATAGTATTTGTTTCCTTCGATGGCTTCTTGTGGATTGCGCAGGATTGTCTTTGCAAAATGGGCTAGCCAGCGGGCGACTTGTGCGGTGGAGATTTCGTCTCGTTCTAGCAGGTAGCCGATGAAGCGCCACTCGAGAGAGGGGGCGGGGAGCAGTGTGCCGTCGACGTCGAAGAATGCGCCGATATTTCGTTGGGGTGCGATCATCTTGTGGCCTGCACGGCAACGCCCGCTGGCGCTTTCTGCTGTGCGGCGGCGAGATAGCGGCGGCCCTCCCAAATAACCGGAAGTGCGCGCAGGACGCAGAAGCCTACCGTGGCTCCGACTAGGAATTGGCCTGCTAACGCTAGCGCGTGGAGTACGGGCGCGTTGAGCCATGCTGCGGTGATGTGCGCGGCCGGTAGCAGCAGACCGAGATAGCAGAAGCAGATGCATTTGAGGACGGCGTAGGCGACGCGGCTCGCCCGGGAGGCGACTAGCGTGCGTCCCCACCAGGTTTCGAGCATCGAATTGGTGCTGAAGCCGCTGCGGCCGGCGCGGGCGGCGAGTGAGCGCAGAAAATCGGTGAGCGTGCCGCGGACGAAAAAGAGCACTGGGACCCAGAGCGAGATCAATCCGCTGACGGCGAAGAAGGTGAAGAAGAGATTTTCGACGACGCGGTCGCCTAGGATATCGAGTTGCGCGCCGAGAGGAGTGGCGAGGTTGCGAGTGCGCGCCAGGTAGCCGTCGAGGCCGTCGAGCGCGATGGCGGCGATGGTGAGGAGGACGGCGGCGAGGTCGGCGGTGATTGAGTTGCCGAAGAGCGTGAAGAGAGCGACTGCGGCGAAGGCAGCGGCGACTCGCGTGAAGGTGACCTGGTTGGGCGTCATGGCGCTCCTTCGGCGGCGAATGCGCGGCCGCGAAATTTTTGGGCCCGCCACCGAGGGAGATGATTTTTTCACCGCGCCCGGCTCCAGCTGGCAAGCCCTTGCGGTGTGGATAGCATTTGGCGCGCCACAAGCGTTGGATCGGTTCGTAGCGTGTTTTCAAGGGGTTAGGCGCGGTGATGCGGAGTATTCTGACGCGGACGTGATGGGTTGTGGCGGCAGGTGAAGGGAATTTCTTTGAGTACAGCGATCGGCGCGATGTGGGGACGACGCATGCTCGGCAACAGCAATCGGCGAGAAGCTGAAGCGCGAGGCTTGTGTCGCACCTACGGGGTTGGGTTTCTTACGGCTGGGGACCGGGAGCTTCCGCTCCGGCCTAGCTTATGCCGCGCCGCTGGCGCTTGTGCTTGTGCGTGATGATGATGCGCATCGCGGTGCGATTTTGCTGCGAGGTGCGGGCGGCGTGCCCGGTGCGCCCCGAAGTTCATGGGACGCACCGGCCGCTACATAAACCCCTGCGAGTTGCGATGAACTTGCAGATGGTTGTGCCGCGAGGAGCGGGTCGCAAAATCCCCACCCTTCAACGGCGGAAGGGTGGGGCACCCGCGCGATTTCGAGGGTTGCGTCAAAAAGCGGCGGCGTGCGTCTAAGGGATGTGGGAAAATTGGTAGTTGAGGGCGCGGCGGTCGGGCTGTTGAGTTGCTCACCTATGACCGGGCGGAAAAATAGCTGATGGACGTTTCCATATTTGCGGCGTTTTTGGCGGGACTGGTGTCGTTTCTTTCGCCTTGCGTGCTGCCACTGGTGCCGGGATACATTTCGATGCTCTCGGGTATTGGCGTGGAGCAATTGAAGGAGGGGAAGACGCCGCGGGGCGGGTTGCTGCTTTCCGCTTGCGCGTTCGTGACGGGATTTTCGGTGGTGTTTATCGCGTTTGGAGCTTCGGCTAGCGCGGTGGGATCTTTTCTGCTGCGGAATCGCGCGATGTTGGCGCCGGTGGCTGGGGCGTTGATTGTGATGTTTGGGCTGCACTTGATTGGATGGCTGGCGAAAATTACCGTGCGCGTGGGGCTCTTGATTGGGCTTGTGTTGGCCGCCTTTGGCGGGCTGCTTTTGTGGCGCGCCGGATTATTCGGCACGGAGTTGAAGGCGATTCATTTCTTTTCGGTGGCGCTGATTTTTTTGCTCGGACCTTCGCTGACGCGTTGGTTGAACCGCGACGTACATTTTCGGAATATGGGCGGGCAGCCGGGAGCGGTGAGCGGGTTTTTGATGGGATTCGCGTTCGCGTTTGGCTGGACGCCTTGCATTGGGCCGATTTTGGCGAGCGTCTTGGCGGTAGCAGCGACGCGGGAGACGGTGGGCGAAGGAGTTTTTCTGCTGGCGTGCTATTCGGCGGGGCTGGCGGTGCCGTTTTTGATTACGGCCTTGGGGATCGGCGGGTTTTTGCGTTTTTATCAAAAATTTCGGCGGCATTTGCATACGGTGGAGGTTTTCAGCGGAGTGCTGCTCCTGGCGGTGGGCGGGCTGGTATTTTTGAACCGGCTGACGTGGCTATCGGGCAAGTTGGGGTTTCTGAATAAATTTTCGTTGTGATGGGAGTCTCGCGGATGCGAAAGCGGTGGAATTTATTTTTGATGTGCGTGGCGATGGCGGGGCTTGCGGCGGTTTTTGTCGGGTGCAAATCGGGGAACGGAGCCACTACGCCGAAAACTTTGGCGAATGAGCCGGACGTTACGTTTAAGGATTTGTCGGGGAAGGATGTGCCGCTGGCAAGTTTGAAGGGGAAAGTGGTGGTGGTGAATTTTTGGGCGACGTGGTGCGAGCCTTGCCAGGTGGAAATTCCGTGGATGATTGAATTTCAGCAGAAGTATGCGGATAAGGGATTTACGCTTTTGGGTGTGGCGATGGACGACGAAGGGAAGAGCGTGGTGGAGCCATTTGTGCAGAAGACACAATTCGATGTGGACGGGAAGAAGATGACGATGAACTATCCGATCCTTTTGGGGAATGACGATCTGGCGGGGAAGTTTGGAGGATTGCTGGGGTTGCCTACCAGCATTGTGATCTCGCGGGATGGGAAAGTGGTGAAGCGGTACATTGGGTTGGCTTCGCGGGATGATCTGGATGCGGAGATTAAGTCGTTGCTTTAGGGCAAAACGAAAGGCTAACTTCCTTTACCGCAGAGACGCAGAGGGCGCAGAGAACTGCAACAGAATTAACACAGAGGGCACAGAGAAAGGCGTTGAGGGCACGGAGAATTGGAGAACGGCTGGATTTTGGGGGGCGATTATTTTTATGGCTTTGATGGATGAGCACGAATTTCAGAAGAAGAGTGACGCGGCGTTTGAGGCTTTGCGGAAGCGTTTGCTGGAGATTGGGGACGAAAACGATTTTGAGGTGGAGGGCGGGAGCGGGAAGCTGGAAATCGAGTTCGAGGATGAGGATGAAACGCGGTTTGTCATTAGCCCGAACGCGCCGGTGCGGCAGATATGGATTTCGGCGCTGACTACGAGTTTCAAGCTGGGTTGGTCGGACACGGCGCAGGCATTTGTGCAGGAAAAAACCGGGGAGACTTTGAATCAGGTGATGAGCCGGATTCTTACGGAAAAATTGGGGACGGCGATCTCGGTATGAATTCCGTACGCGTGTTGGCTGGCTGTTTGGCGTTTATTTGCGTGATGGTGGCTGGCGTTGTGGCTTCGCGCGCGGGGATGGCTGCCGGTGCGGCGCCGGCTCAGGAATCGGCGGCTGTGCCTAGCGCGGCTAGCATTGTGAAGGCGCGTAGTTTTGTTTCCTTGGAGCCGGTTCCGCGAGGGAAGGAATTTCAGGCGGCGGTGGTGGCGGAGATCCGCAGCGGGTACCACGTGAATTCGCACAAGCCGTCCGATGAATATTTGATTGCGACGACTTTGACGCCGCAGTTGCCGGCGGGTTTCAAGTTGGTGGATACGATTTACCCGGCGGGGCGGCAGGAGAAATTCTCATTTTCACCGGATAAGCCTTTGGATGTGTATACGGGGAGCGTGACATTCAGGCTTCGGTTGGCGGCGGAGTCTGGGGCGGCGATTGGCGCGGTGACGATTCCGGCGATTTTGCGTTATCAGGCTTGCAACGATACTACCTGTTTGCCGCCGGTGAAGATCCCTGTGGAGTTGCACGTGGATGTGGGCGCGGCGGATGCGAAGGGGCGCGCGGTGCATCCTGAGATTTTTGCCGGGGCGACGAAGTAGAGGCTTGTGCCGCACCTACGGCGCTACGACGGACGGGTTGAGGAGTTGCAAGCTAAGAGAGATCCCTGTAAGTTCACAAACCAAGTGCAACAGGCTGATAAGGTCGTGTTGCCATGGGACATTACGGACAACTATCACTGGAAGAGCGATGCACGATTGCCCGGCTTCAGGAAGCCGGGCA
>JBAQGJ010000069.1:0-56407 GCA_049287725.1 Candidatus Acidiferrales bacterium
TCTCCTCTCGTTTGAGTGTCTTCATGAAGCTTTCGCAGCTTGCGTTGTCGTACGGGTTCGCGGGTCGGCTCATGCTTGGCACGATCCCGTGCTTCTCCAGCACGTCCACATATTCGCCGCGAGCGTAGCTTCCCTTCATCCCAGTGCTTCAGGAATTCCGTGATGGTTCCGTGGGCGTATCGCCGCAAAACCGCACGTTCCTCCTCGCTGCCGCCAGATTGTTCAAACCGAGCATACTGCGCAGGTCCAGAATGATCGATGCTGGCGAAGTTCTTTCGCAAATATCCAACCGCAACCTCGCGGTGACCAAGAACGGGACTCTTGGTGATTTCCTCAACAACAGATTGTGGGCCGTTCTTATACGCGTTGAGCGTCCAAATCACATCGTAGCTGTCTTTGGGCTTGTCCCGCTCCTCGATAGCAAATGCCTTGAGCACAAGAAACGGAAGGAAATTCGCCACCTTTGCCACGACTCCCTCCTTGATCCCTCCCTCATCCAGCGTGTCTCCGCTGAGCGTCACCGTGAAATTGTCCTGTGCTGCAAGTTCCGCGCCTCGGGTGCGGATCGCGCTGATCTTTGAACCGACGTTCTTTCCGGGATTCCGGTACAGTTTTCCCGCAGTTCCATCGCCGACAGGACAGAAGAACTCGAGCGCCACGTTCACGCCGTCGATATCCCGTACCCAGCGGAAGGTTTCCTCTTGCCCGGTTTCCAGATTTTTCCCTGGCGCGAATCCGCTGTCCTTTAAATTCTGCTGGAGCGTCCGATAGGCTTCTTCTTCTTCCGTCGAAAGGGTGACGCCCACAACGACATCGAGGTCGGTGGTGCCCACGTGTTCCTTAATATCCTTGGGTGCGTTGCCGACCAGGTATTTCGGAGTCATGCCGCCGATCAATATGAGCTGCGTGCCCCAAGGTCCAATTTTCTTAAGGATGGTCCTTAAGGCCTTTTCGCAGGCTGCGAGCGCCTTTGGTGTGTAGAGCAATTGCGCATTGGGTTTCGCGTCCATGGTGGTTAGGAAGACAGAATCCTTTCGCGCAGATTTTGTGCTACGTCCGGGCCACGCCCTCCGGCGGTTACCGCTTCAATGTAGGCACGTGCGGGAGAGACCAGGCTAACATTCGAGGCGGTTTCAAGGACAGTTCCTTTCCGTGCCACGGTGGCCAGATTGAGAGGCAGGTTCTCGGCGGATTGCCAGATCCGCAGATTCGATCCTCTATCGACGACCTCGCCGCCCAACGCCGACGCGACCTCCTTGGCGGGCAAACGGGCGTCGACCCAGACTGCCGGCTCCGGATCGCTGCTCAATGTGGGCGCGTAAACATTCGCCGCCGCGGTCCCGCCAACAGCCCATTTACGATCTAGCTGGTCGAGCTTGGGAAGTTTCTGAAGCAGATCCTGCGGAGACCTGCTCCACACGTATAGATTCGTTATGCGTTTCGGCGGCTCCTCCTCGGCCGCCCAGAGGTCGAGGATTCCGCCCGCTTCTCGCAATTTCCAATATCGGTTCGGTCCGATGCCATGCACTTCGAGGAGGTTCAGCCTCGAAAGACGCCAGAGAACTCGAAAGACGAGTGCCGGCGACACCTTGGCCCGTGCGGCAATTGTTTTTATCAGAATCGGCTCGTGCCGGAAGAAGGTTAGTATGTTCTCGACCACCAGACCGGAACGCGCGCGTAGTTTTGCCTGGACGGCGCTTCTACCTTTCCGTTCCGAATCGTCCCGGATCCTCGTATCGATCAAGAGACCGCGTCCCGTGAGATGGCATACGCCAGTCAGTTCTTCCGCCCAAGAGATCCCTGACTTGCGGAGCAATTCCCGCGTCTGCTCGGCCAGTTGGCGCGTGGCCACCAGCGGCGCGCGTGTGGGATCTGTCGCGAACATCCTCCGCCCGCTGATAAATTCGGCAGCCTTTTCCTTGCTGAGGACGGGAATCAGAACAACTTCAAAGGTACGGTGACGGCTGTCCCCACTAAGCGTGATGGTCAGCGTGTTGTCTTCATTCTTCGTGAGGTGAAGACCCTGTATCTGACCCAGCAGGCGGTGAAGCCAAGCGGGGATGGCTGAGCGTTTCCGCACGAATAAATTTTACCCCAGGCCCATATTTACAGCAACATTAAATATAAGGTTTGGAGTAAATATCCTATTACTTTCAAGCGGTTGCATGAAGGATGCTCTACGACCATTTGGTAGGCTCTAGCCCAATTCCAGCCGGCATGGGAGGCACGGTGTCTATACCGTGCCTCCCATGCCGAAGGCTTTTTCGGAAGAAACAGACGCCAACAGCCACCTGTTTGGTATGTATACCAAACAGGTGGCTCTCAACGATCCCATCGCCCATGACAAGATCCAAAATCGATCTTCCGCGTCTTGCTCAATATTTCATAGACCACGCCGACCAGGTATTTACCTTGTCCGACCTGGAGTTCCTCTTAGTAAAAAATTCCGACAAGTGGAATCTGCCCCCTAGCATGGCGCCAAAAGTCTTTCTGCGCATGCTCCTCAAAAAGACCGAACTCCGCGAACTCCGGCTTCCTTCCAGCTAAAAACGGAATACCAATCCAGTTCCGAATCGGAAATTGTCTTGCCGCCCGTTGTGAAAATACGTCGGCATATAGTCGAACTCTGCGAGCTTCCACGAGATCTTCCCCTCGACGTGCATGACTGCGCTATGGGTGTCTGTTGATCGTTCTGCTTTTAATGTCCATGACTCAAGCCAGCGGTCAGGAGCCAGGCGTAATGTAAATCGTTATCCAACTTGAGGACCCCTTGAACCTCCCCAGTTCTCAAGTTAAGGCCCATTCAACAACCTTAGGGGTAGCCAGCGAGCCCAATCGTGAGCTGCCCCTAATGAACTTCACAAGCAAGGAAGTCTTAAAATGCATAGCCTGGAAAAAATGAAGACGGGTGGGCTGACGATCAAGATTCCGAGGGAAGTCTGGGCCGCGGTAGTTTTGTTGTATCGGGTTCTAGATTGAAGATCGCGCGTACGCAAGGCGCGATGGCAGTGGGTGTGGGTGGGACGATCGAACCGTCATTGTTTGGAAGCGTTGCGGCATTTTAGCTGAGAGGGCTTACGCTCGAGTACGAACGAACGCCTTAATCGTGGCGTATTCTTCTACTCCGGTGTGTTTTCCGTGCGGGCGAATCGTGTACTCGCCGACGCACGCCGGTACAATAAACGTTTCCGCGTAGTGCACCACGAACGGCTCGAAGGCAGCCGACGGACTCTCGACCACCGCTTCGTGACCCTGCACGAGGTTCAGCACATTCACTCCGCCTTCTGTGTTATGGGGAGCTGCTCCCGTAAACCAGTGCCGGCGGGTCTCGATAAACTCGCGCTCGTGCAAGCCCGTCCGTTCCTCCCGCCAGCCTGGACCTGAACCCAACGACTCGATCCGATTGATGGCGTTCTTCTCGGCCCAGGCTTTCGTGCGGCACCATTGAATATTGGCGGCCCCGTGGTCGATGTGAATTGGCCTGGGCAGCCCGTTTAATCCCAGGCGTCCCCAGTCCCATAATTTAAAGGTAAAGATGTAGGGCGTGGCGCTTATCTCCAGCACCATG
This sequence comes from Candidatus Acidiferrales bacterium, assembly GCA_049287725.1. Lineage (GTDB taxonomy): Bacteria > Acidobacteriota > Terriglobia > Acidiferrales > UBA7541 > Palsa-295. Next base: position 3,569 of record JBAQGJ010000069.1, read on the forward strand.
CTGTTCTTGCCTGAACAATGAACAGTGCCTGCTGGAATTAAAAAATGATCGTGCTTTCTCGCGGGAAACTTGTTGACGTATTTGTCGGCATCGAAGTAGGTTTCGCCATCCAGAGCAGCGCGCAAGTCACGGAGCATGACGGCCTGGTTAACACCGTCCTTCAGTCCCAGAAACACGCTTCCGTCCTCTCCCGCGTCCAGGAGATAGTAGCTTTCGTCTTGCGTGTAGTTCATTCCGAATTTGTCCTGGATGTATTCGGTCAGAGGATGGACCTGAAAGGACAGATTGCCTCCGCCCATCGTATCTAAAAAGTCGAAGCGGATGGGGAATTCAGTTCCAAACCGAGCGTGTACGGCGTTTCCCAGCAACTCACGCGGATGGGAGAAGACCAAGTCAATCGCCGGAATTTCAACTTTGTGTCCGCCAAACGCTAGGAGCAGGCTGTTTTCTTCCGGCACGCAATCAAAACACCAGGCGTGGTTTGGCTGGTCCTTGGGTAGGTCACAGACTTCTTCCATCCAATGTCCGCCCCATGGACCGGGGTCGAAATAGGGAACCACCCGAAAGGGCTGGCCAACAACCCTCTTCAGGCCGGCGCGCAGAGCCTCTCCGGCAATCATTTTGGGACAGCCGGAATCGTTTGTATCCAGAAGAAAATTGAGCGAAAGCAGAAGTTGTTTTTTCAAGCGGTCGGCCGCTCGCCAATCTACGAAAAAAGCTCGTTTATACTTAAGCGAAGCTCCCACCGCCTGGTTCCGGGCTCCGAGATTCGACACCAAGTTCTGGCGCTGGCGGCGCTGAATCTCCCAGCGTGCCATGTCGGCATACACAAGCACGTCCGGATCTGGCGATACCAGCGACGCACCGGTTCCAACGACGAGGACCAAGCCCCGTTCCAGGTTGGCGATCGCCGTTGCAGCGTGGGCCACAAGTTCCGGATCGAGGAAATCCTCAATTACAGTTCCGTTCATGCGGCCAAACACCGGATCGCCGCCAAGGTAGGGTTCAAGGATGGCGTCGATCTCACTAGGGTTCTTCAAGAGAGTCGCGGTCTCAATCGCAAGCGCGGGTTTGAGGGCGCTCCTCAGTTCGGCGAAAATTTCGTCAACGAAGCATCCCGGATAGCATTCAACACAAATAAGGGTTCGTGGCTTGTCACAAAGCTTGCGCAGGCGGGCCGTTATTCCCTCCCACCCTAGGGAACACTCCGACGAGGAGGGATTGACCGTGACGAACGGGAACTTGTCGTAGTTGGAACGACTTACCACGAATTACTCCAATCCCTTTTCTGCGCCTTTCGTCACTTCATCGAATTCGTCGCGACTCGTCAGCATCGGGAAGCGAGGGCAAGCTTCAGAGATTGCCTGAGATTCCTATAGCAGTGCGCAAATCTTGGCGTCAGTTCTCGAAGATCAGCCGTATCATTCCTTAAGTGTGTGGGTCTCGAATCAAGTCGCGCTCCGAACGAGCGTCGGAGCGCCGTCGATACAAAGCAGGCGTGCACTGAAGCCTAGCTTGCGAATGGAATCGTAGTCGTAACCAGCGTCGCTGGGCCAGCAGGCAACGAAACGCAGAGAATCGGCCCCCGTGTTTGCGACGCGGTGAGCTGTGCCGCGCGGGATGTGATGCAAACTGCCCGGCATCATCTTTTCCATCCACGTCTTGCGATTTTCATCCATGAGCAGAAGAGCGCCTCCGCCCGAAACAGTCGCGTAAAACTCCGTCCGATCCCGCTTGGCATGGAAATGGCCATGCGTCATGAAATACTCGCGGCCCACGGTTCCGGGCTCGACGACCGTAGTTCCCCAGGAAAGGCCGCCTTCGGTGCCTTCGGGCGCGGGGCTCCAACGTTGAACGCGATACACCACGGTGGCGGATGACATCCGTTGAAATGCATCGCGGTCCTCGAACAGGCCATCGAGCTGTCCCAGCATTTTGAGGCTCTCGGCAACCTCTGCGCCCTCAATTCGACCGTCGCGCCAATCTACTTTGATCATAGGCTTGGCAGAAAGGACCTGCGGTGTGTCCTTGCGTGAAGTGGAAGTATAAGCCATAATCGTCGCAAAAGGCAAGAAAGACTCACAATAATGGTTGATTTATGACAAAAAGAACAAACATCGTGTTCTTGTTTAACACGATCGGAACCCGGCAGAGTCCAAATGGGAAAGGGTGTGCTATTGTTTTGCCCTATTCGGGCGAACCCCCGGTTGCAATCGCGCTGGCTTTCCATTGCGAGGCACTTTGGGAGAAGACATGCCAATGAGGCGCAAACGGGCTGGTAACATCTTGGCTGTCACGCCGGCGCCCAGCCGCGCGGAGGATGCTCAGCCCGCCAAGCAGCAGGCGCGATCCACGACGATTCTCACCGCTCTGCAGCAAACGGGGTCAGTTTCCGTCGAGGAATTAAGCGCCCAACTCGATGTGTCGCAGATGACCATTCGTCGGGATCTGGACCTGCTGGAAAAGCAAGGTCTGCTTCGACGAACCCATGGCGGGGCGGTCTCGATTGAGCCGTTTTTCTACGAACCATTTCGCAACGATCGCAGTTTCCAAGCGCAGGTGGAGAAGTTTGCCCAGGAGAAGCGGCGCATCGGCAGAGCTGCGGCTGCCTTGATTGAACGGGGAGAAACCATCGCGCTGACACCTGGGACAACCACCACCGAAGTCGTTCGAGGTCTTCCGCTCAATTATGACATCACGGTCGTTACGAACACCGTGAACGTGGCGATGGAACTTTCGATGCGCAAGGATTTGAAGATCTTTGTCACCGGAGGGCATCTGCATGGAGATTGGTTCTCGCTCATCGGGCCCTCCGCAGCGCAGAGTTTGTCCAATCTCTTGATCTCGACGGTTTTCGTCGGTGCTGACGGAATCGACGCAAAGTGGGGAGCGAGCTGTTTCAGCCCAGAAGAGGCGCACCTCAACTCGATCATGGTGAAGCACGCTCGCCGCAAAGTCGGCGTCATGGACCACAGCAAATTCGGCGTCGTAACGGGCTGGCGGATTTGCAACACCGCTGATCTCAGCGTCCTGGTAACGGATACCGATGCGACCGACGTCATGGTGCAACCGTTCGAGAAGGCTCAGGTCAAAGTGTTGCGCGTTTGATCAGCGGGTAGTTTCGATTCGCCCTGCTTCAAATTCACTGGCTTGTCGAAAGCGAAAGAATAACAACGCGCCGGGTTCTGAACGAAAATTGTGTTCACGTCGGTATTCGATAGACCGCGCGCACGTAACTGCGGCACGAATTCTCTCAGCAGAAAGTCCATACCGGGAGCTCCGCCATACGCCTTCCAGTACTTGCGTCTGGCCGCGTCCATGCCCAACAATATTTGTTTACCATAGCCCGCAGCGAACATCTCCACGACCAAGTCCAACGTAGGATTTCCAGATTCGGCGCCCCAGCGAAATGCCGAGTCGTACTCGAGAAAGACGCCCGTCGAGAGAATCTCTTTGTGATAGGCCGGATCGGCCTTGCGGTCGGTGTGTGAAACCGCGACGTGCTTGAGCTGTGCGCCGAGCGATTCGAGCGCCTGCACTTGCTCGAGGGCCCACTCCCCTTGCTCGGTATGTGTCAGAATCGGCGCGCCGGTCTGTCGTTGCGCAATGACGGCGGACTCCAGAATCTTGTATTCCCTCGGAGTAGCGGTCTTGCCTGTCGCTATCTTTATCACGCCTGCTCGATGCGCGGTCCGCGCGATCGTTGGCCCGTTGTAATCCCAGGCATCAATGCCGTCTTCAATGTCCGCGACGAATAGTTGCACCAACTCCCGAACATTCAAGCGATCTCCCCAATGGCCCGGCGGATAGTATTTTGCCAGATGAAGTCCGGTCGGGCAGACGATATTGGTTGCGGTGCGGCGCGAAATCTCCGCAAGCTTCGCGGCATTTCGGCCTCCGCCGCAGGGCATCGAATCGACAAGCGTGCGTCCACCGGCCAAGAAGAAGTCGTGCAGGTCCTGGCATGCGTGATCGACAGAATCCAGAAGAAAATCCGGATTGGTAAAAGTAGTGAAGCTGGGGTCTATGATGATGTGCTCGTGCGCATAGCAAACACCGATTGCGGAGTCTTCGACGTCTCCCAGCACTGTGCGAATGAAAGCCATACTCAGTCCAGCGACAAGATAGCTCCGCACTCAAGCAATCGCGATTGAAGCTTCCCCACATTGAGCTGGCGCGGCGTTTTTCTTTCGCGCGCACAGACTGCCGCGGCGGTGCCGGCCGCTTGTCCCATCGCCATGCACTGTGCCATCGAACGGACACTTGCGTGCGCATCGTGCGTTGCGGAAAAGCATCGGCCGGCTACCAACACGTTCTCCAAACCGGAAGGCACCAGCGTTCGAAACGGAATGCCAACGCATGTGCCCTGGGGAAGATAAACCCATTCGGTATCGCTGCCGCGATGGTGGTCCTCGATGGGAGCGCCGCAAAGGCCAATTTGATCGGGAAACTGGCGAGCAGACAAGACATCATCACGCGTCAATCGATATTCGCCCATCACTCTCCGCGTCTCACGGATTCCGATTTGCGTGCCAAAGGCAATTAGCTCCGCGCTTGCATAGCCGGGGATCTCGTTCTTCAAGAATCGTAAATATTCCAGCGCTTGTTTTCGGCCTTCGATTTCCGCTCCCGACAAGAGCTCAGGATCGGTAGCGTTGCGGAAGGTCCCATCGCGATTCTCAAACGACTGGACGCGAGTCATATTCGTAGCGACCATGTTGCGGACGGGCGTGCGATGATCGCTGCCCTCGCGGCGGGGCAGATCATATTTGCCGCTCTCGCCGGCCCGCGTTATCCGCTGGTGGAATTCGTCTTTCGTCATGCTCTTGCGTTGTTCGAGATCCACGTTGACGACCCGAAATGTAGTCGTCATCATTTGCGCGGGTTCGTCTCGGCCCGCAGCCTCATAGGGAGATCCAGCGAAAAAACAGACGTCGGCGTCGCCCGAAGCGTCAATGAAGATACGGCCTCGCACTTTTCCGAGGCCCTGTTTGGTCGCGACGATCAAGGAATTGACGTGGCCGTGAGCCTGTTCTACATCCTGAACCCAAGCGTGAAGCAAGACGCGCACGTTCGCACCGAGTACAAGCTGTTCCCACACAACCTTCAGATACTCGCTGTTATAGGTGATTCCGGTTCCTGCTCCGTAAGTGTTGGGTCTTTCGATGCACGCGGCAAACCGGCCGAGTTGCGCGACTATTTCATCGCCAATTCCGCCGACGACTTTGCGGCTCGGATCGCCGGGCGTGTAAAAACCGTAAAAGGTGTCGAGCACTCCGGTGCTCGTTCCGCCAAGAAAGCCGTACCGTTCCAGCAGCAGAGTGCGAGCGCCGGCGCGGCCTGCCGCGATCGCCGCGACAGATCCACCAGACCCCGAGCCGACCACTACAACATCAAACACCTCGCCTCCGAACAATGAAGTGAAATCGCGCATGGTGTCTAAGCACCTGGTTTGCACCACTAACGAATCGGATGCTCAGGGTTCAAATGCCGGCCACAGCTTCTGGAATCTTGCCGGATCCGAAACCCACTGAATTGCCTCAGGCTCGTAACGAAAAAGAGTGTAAATGGGCACCGTCTCCTCAAGACCCAGTTCGGGATACGTCCGAGTGTCTCTAACCTCAAGTCTCGACTTCGAGTAGTTTGGATTCGCTTCCCAATTGATCTCGCCGCCGTCCGCTACTGCTGGGAACCAAGCGAGTCCGTGATGTGCGCGCATCTGTGTGTAGTCGAAGCCGTATTGACGATCGCACCACGCGCCAAAGATCAGCTCGGAGTTCCGCTCCGCGTTTACGACGTAGTGCGCCCAACTGGGCGGCATAACCACACGCTCGCCTGGACCTGCTCTAACGGCGATACATCGGCCGGGATCGTCCCCAGATTTCTCTTGCCCATAAATGACGGCGTGCCCGTCCCAAATTTCAAATAACTCCGGAGTGGACCAGCCGCAATGCGGCGACACGGCATGAACGTGACCTTGGCTTCGAACCGGTCCGTCGCCAAGTTTTCCACTGGCATACATTACGACGCCAAAAAGCAGCATGCGTCTGTTCAGTTCCTCGCGATCTTCCACTCGGCCCACATCCATGGCGATTGCGTAGACTGGGTCGGGCCCGGCGGTGTTGGGATGGTGCAGGCTTTGCCGAATGGAATCGAGCGACCGGTATTCGGGCTTCGGCCCGAACACACCCGGTCCATAGCGAAAATCCAATGTGTCTTTCAAAAACTGGATATCGAGACCAGGATCGAATTTCTCTTTAGCTGTGAACAACATAGAATTGCCTGGCGATTCCGCGGCCGCAACTACGAGACATTGCGGCCGCGGCCCGGGTGGGGTAGACCCTAAAACATAAGCTTCAGCGAAAATTGCGCCTGTCGCGCGGTGCCCGTTCCGACCTGACTTCCGATTCCGTCTGCGATCGTTTGGCCAACGCGGCCAAAATTCGGATTGACGGTACTTACGATGTTCCCCGACGCGTCGATCGTGGTGCAGCTGGCTGGCGTTGTGCCCGAAGCAGGACTGACCGACGTACAGATCCCCCCGTCAGGTTGATAGAAATTCGGGTGGTTAAAAAGATTGAAAAGGTCTGCCCGGAATTGCAACTTCAACTTTTCTGTTAACGAGAAATTCTTCATCATCGAGAAATCAAACTGAGCAAATCCCGGGCCGCGAACAGCGTTACGCCCGACTGTTTGGGTGACCGTGCCCCACGATCCGTCGTAGTTCGGCTCGACTGCAAACGCATCTATGTTGTAGCTCGAATTGGGCCAGCTGCGGTTCGAAAGCAATACGGGCTGGCCTTGCACGAAGTCTGGCCGGATCGGGATGCCAAAAAATCCGCTGACCAATTGGACGTTCACGGGAAGGCCCGAGCGAACCTGCAAGATACCGGATGTTTGCCACCCGCCGAGCAGAGTACGAAGCAGCGTGTTGGAGTCCTTAAGTTCGGGGAGTTTGTATAGGGCGCTAGCGCTCAAGTTGTGCCGCACGTCCCAGTCTCCGCTGCCGCGATCGGCGCTAGGGTCAAAAGGATCCGAAAAACCCCCGAAGACATTCACCATGTTATCTATTTCGTGTGAGTACGTGTAATTCGCTTCAAGCGTGAGGGGACCGGCGTTTCTGCGGAGTTGTACTTGCAGCGCGTTATAACTTGAAGAGAGTTGGTCCCCGTCCAGGTTTTCACTCGCAAAGCCGCCGAGGGGCCGGGCTTGCGTCACGATGTTGGCGGGATTCAGGTTGATGGCGGCAAAATCCACGCCCGCCTGCATATGCCGGTCGCCATTGCCGGTGTAATTTACGGTCAGGACCGTTCCCTGCGCCAGCTGCTGCTGAATGCCGAAGAGCCAATTAATCGAATAGGGATCGCTGGGGTTTCGAGGGAATATGCTTACATTTTGCGTCCCCGCGGGCAGCGGTGGATTGGGCTGGGGGTACACAATCGGCGCTTGGAATACGTTCACCGAGTAACTGGAGTAGGCGGGAATGTTGGTGGTCAGTCCGAAACCGAAATGCATTGGATTGTAGAAGAGCCCGCCGTACCCGTGGACCACCGTTTTTCCCTGGCCAAACGGATCCCAAGCGAACCCGAGGCGTGGCGCAAAATCGCTCTTCGGAGCGTTGTATGCCGACTGCGTCGTTGGAAGAAACGACTGCGTGGCGAAATCGAAGTTCTGTTCCCGGTTGTGTTGCTCGCCCCAGACCGTGTTGTAGTCGTATCGCAGCCCGAGGTTCAGCGTGAGTCTGTGCGTCACTCTCCAATCATCCTGAACATAAAAATCCCAGTTGGAATTGCGGATTCCTAGAAATCCCGGAAAACCAATTTTTGACAAGACAAAGGGAGCGTCGTTTTCCAGATCGTGAAAACTGGCAAACGAGAAAGTCTGCTGAGGACGGAGCCACTCATTTTGCCGGTTCACTCGAATTTGCGTGCCGAAATGCAGCGTATGGTTGCCGGCCGTCTTGGTTACGTTCTCGAATACTTCAAAGACCGTAAACGGAGTGACCTGATTAAAACTGTTCGGACCCGGCAGAGCGCCAAGATTCGTAAAGAAACCAGAAAAGCCAACCAGCGGAGTGGGCGTATTGGAATTTGTGTCGGAAAAGAATCGATTTATTCCCACGCCAAACTCGTTGAGCAGCGTCGGGCTGAAAATGTGCGTCCAGTCGGCCTTTCCCAATTGTGTTCTCAGCGCTTGCGGTGACACTTGCCCCAAGTTGAGGCCATAAGTGTCGTTCGTCAATGAGTCATTAATGTTGTAACGGAACATCAAGTGGTCTGTCGGGGAAATCACGTAGTCCAGCCGTACCGCACCGGTATCTTCGCGAAGTGTGACCGGCAACGCGGCCGGATCGAACACGAGTTGCGCTCCGTTGCCGCCTCCGGCGTCCGTGTTAGGGACCGCGCACGATGTCGGCGCAGGAATCGCGGTGCAGCCAGCGGGCAGAGGCGCCAGCTGGGCCAGCACGGGCTGCATGGCCGGCACAAACTGCGACCGGACATATGCGCTAGGGATTTCGTAAAGAGCGTTGATGTTCGTAATGTGCTGGCGAACACCTTCGTAATTCGCAAAAAAGAAAAGCTTGTCCTTGAGAATAGGGCCGCCGAGATTACCTCCAAATTGATTGAGCCGCAGAGGTTGCGTTGGGTTCGTCAAAGTATTCTCGAAGTAATCTTTTGCGTCCAGCGCATCGTTGCGGAAGAACTCGAACAGCTCGCCGTGATACATGTTGGTCCCCGGCTTGGTGATAATGTTCATCTGCGGACCCAGCGAGTGCCCGACTTCGGCGCTATAGCCGCTGTTTGAGAAATCAATCTCCTGGATGCTATCCACGCTCGACCGCGTGATGCGAGCCTGTTCCTGACCTTCCGTATCCAGGAAGCCGTTGATGTCGCCGCGCGTCGCATTCTGGCCGTCCAATGTGACGTTCAGTCCGGTAAAGATGTTCTCCTGGCCGTTCACGCTACCTTGAAAGAACCCGGTCGATCCTACCGATCCGGGAGCGATTTCCAGGAACTCGCTCACGTCCCGACCGTTGATCGGCAGATTGGCTATCTGGTCCGCGTTCAGGGTGGTGCCGGCGCTCGCCGAAGTCGTATCCACTGTGGTCGTTGTACCGGTTACCTGCACTTTCTCCTCGGCTGCGGCCACCGAAACTTTCAATTCGACGTGGATGCTCGAGCCCACGTTTAAAATGATCGATTGGCTTTTCGTCTCTCCAAAACCGGGCGCGGTGGCCGAGACAACATAGGTGCCGAGCGGGAGCCCCGAAGCGACGAAATTCCCATTCCCATCAGTCTCTAGCATTCTCTGTGTCGAGGTCTGGGTATTGGTGATCGTAACTCTGGCGTGAGGGACGAGCGCTCCCGAGGGATCAGCGACCGAACCGGCGATGGTGCCGGTATCAAAGACGCTTTGCGCGGAAACCGGCGGCGCAAAAAAGGAAAAAATGAGCGCGAGAAATGTGACAGAAAGCCAGGGCTTGCCTGCACGCCAGAAAGCCTTGCGATGCTCGTTGCTTGTCATGCCAACTCCTCCGTGAATAGACGCGTCTTTCATTGCCACTCCGAGGGTTGCACAACGGATTGCTTTGTTGCTTCGATGCATGGAACGGTGCGTTTTGCATTCAGCCTTGGTTTTCCTAGCCCTGAAATTCCGATAGCAAGCATCGAAAATTGCGTTAACCCCGAATTGGGCGGGATGTTAGCCTCAGTTTCTGGCGTAGTCAACCTTTTTTTGTTCTTTTAGTGGCTAAACGATCGTTATTTTTTTCTTTATGCTAAGAAGTATGCAGATCGGTGCTCACGAAAGCGCCAATTCCTTAGCTGGCAGGGACTTAAGACAAGTCCGCGACCGAGCATGAATGTTCGGGACCAAATCGTAGGCGGCAGAGCAAGGTGCGATCCGAACAGAAGTATGCCTTTGGCGAACATTCAGCGCCGGCCTAGCGCCAGAACGCCGTCCAGTTTCGCGCTTCGGGGTCGACGGTGACTTTGCGATTTCGTAATTCGTATTTTGAGCCAACGACGCGATCGAATTCGCGACCCGCAAGCGACGCTGGAAGCTCCACCGTCTGGGGCTGCTGCGCTGGTTCAACGGCAAAATCCAACTTCCATTCGATCGCAGAGAAAGGCTCAAGCTGCAGCGTTACCCGTCCAAAACGCGTGGGGGTATGTTCCAGGCGAAACGGCTGCGGCTCGTTGAAACTGGCTGGCACCATTCCTTCGAGCAGTCGCATTCGCGAACTGTCTTCCAGCAAAAGCATGTGCCGCAAATATCGCACGCACTCGGCACTGGCCCAATTATGTGGCATGTCGCCCCAATCCTGGCCCACCAGCGCGCGCTGCAGGGGTTGTTCTTCACGCCAGCAATAAAGAGGCGAAGCATGATTGAGGAAACCGCGAAAAGTCCGATCCGCCCAGTCTGGGATGCCCGCCCACAGATAAACGTGCGCGACAAACGAGGCGTTGTAGTTCCATACCGCGTCGTGCCAAAGCCAGCCCGTTTCCGCGGGAACATCTTCCTGGGTACAAGCCTGCATCAGCGCGATGTGCCCGCGTACGATGGGGTCATCCTTGGCAAACACTTCGCCCGGGAAAATTGCGTGCGAAAGCGCCCATTGCGCGGTCTGCGGGCGGGGCCGGTTCCAGGGATCAGGCTCATGCCACGCGGGATCGTCGTGCGCCAGCATGGGTAGATAGTCGAAGCCGCGGGGATCGTGCACCATCTCCTTCTTGGCGGCCGCCAGGAAAGAAGCGCGCAATTGCTCATACAGAATGCCTGCCGCTCGAAGCGATCTCATTCCGAGGCGATCCGCAGCGCTCGCCACTGCTTTCAAACCCGCGAGCGTCCACACTGTATTTGTGAATTCAGAACGCACGCCGCCGATACCGCCGTCCGCAAAACCAGGGGGCAGCACGCCGTACCGACCGTTCGTACTGTCGCCCGCCCGCGCCTTGTCGCGCAATTGCACCAGGAAATCGACGGCGCGCCGCACATTCGGTTCGAGCTGTTTGAAGAATTCCCAGTCCTGCTTCAATTCACATTGCCGTACGAGTGTGAACATCGCGATGGCGGTGTCCTTCCAATGTTCGCCGCCACTAGCGGCAACGATTTGGCCGGAGGGCAGCTGTTTTGCCCATTCCGAGAGCAGCCCTTCGTCTGCTTCCTTGTCGTATCCCAGGTAGCGTGCTGCTTCGAGCAAAAAATTCCCATCCACAATCCACATATTCCGATAGACCGTGGGTCCTACTTGGAAAACCAATCGTCCATTCTTCACTTCTCTGGCTTGCTGTATATTTCGCGCGCACGCAATTAGAAATTCGCCGGCTCGGCCGGGGTAATTCCAAGTTACGCCGCCGAACGGTCTCCACTGCTTCCAGAATTCACGTGCTTCCTCCAGCAAAACTCCCGGCTGTTGCAGCATGCCCTGCAGAATTTCGGCTGGCTGGCCCTCTTGCGGAAAGCGGATGAAATACTGCAACGGTTTCGCGCGCGAGGCCTCTCCATGTGGCAAATACAGCGTGTAACCGGCCTCATCCCACCAGGTGGCATAATCGAGAGAGGAACCCAATCTTGCGGCGATCAGAAACAGCGTCTTGGTATTCGCGTCGCTGACCACGGCCGTGGGTGAAGCAGAAGTCAGTTTGAACGGCGCGCAGGTTCGAATATGTATGCGTGGCATCGCTGCAACAGCTTCCTGCTTGGCTAGGACGGTCATCAGCACATTGTCCACACGGCCCTCGTTTGCATGCCGCGTGGCAAATGCTGTCAGCTCCAAAGTAGCGGCGGGCCGTTCCACCAGCGTGTGCACGATCGGCACGCCCGGAGCTTCGAGCCACTGGCGTGCCACGTGGTCGTCTTGCATTCCGGCGAGCGAAAACGTGCACTCCGTTGCAAAATCCGCCATGCCCACCAAGAGGCCTTTTGCAAAGCCGTATCGGAGTTCGCCCGACTGACCCACCAGGCTCTTTTTCGGATCGTCGGGAAAGCAAATCGTCGCTTGTGAGAGCCGCGGCGCATAACGAAAATCAACGGCGCCGTCAGATGCGGCGGGCGTGTCAGGTTCGTCACGGAAAATAACGTTCTCGGCGGACACCGAACTGGGACTGCTGACTGCCGCGGCGCCGGAAAGGATCAGACTGCCCAAAAATTTTCTGCGATCGAATATGTCCATGTGGCCGATAGCAAGTCGGGACGAGACCTAACCTCGCGTTTCCTTGGCTGGTCTATTGGAAATCAGGAAGAAGTCCGGCGATCGGCACACGGATGAATTTTGGCCGGTACGCATCGGCATAGATCAGGTCCCCGCTGTCATCGCTATTCACACTGTAGGAGATCAGAAGTTCGCCGTCCCAGTTGAATTGCGGATGAGCGCCCTGTCCATAGGTCCACAGATGGCCGTCGAGCATTTGTCCGGGTTGCATACCTGGAACGGTGTTTGCCTGAGTCTCCGGCGTACTGTAAACCACTTGCTTCGAGGAAAATGGGCCCTCCGGCGCGCATGCCGAATAGAGCACGATGTCTTTGGCAGTATAGAGGAATACGGGACCGGGTCCGTTGGGCGGGCTCGGCAGATTGTCCACGGTAATGGTCGTGTTGGGGTTGGTGTCTTGGCTCACCAGCAAGTACGTCGTTCCCGCGGCGCTGTGAATTTTGTTGACCGTGAACATCTCCCCGATCGAGTCGTTCGCGTTATTCGGGTCGCTGGCGTCGCCGATTAATCGGCTGGAGGAGAGAATCTCTGGTACCCAGCCGGAGGCGCTGTTGAAGACTTGCCAATTCGTGGCGTCCGCCATTCCCGCCAAGCCCAACCCGAGATCGACACGAGCGATGTGCGGCATGCGATAACGAACAAAGCTGAAGGCCGGATACGGTACGTAATCCTCAATCCCGTAGATGTAGAGTGCGAGACGACCCGGTCCCGGTTGAAGCATCGCAGACACGCCCCAATGCACGGGATCGCCTTGCGGATCGTTCGCAATGGGCTGAATCGCATCGATGCTTAAACTCGGAACCGACAGCTGTGCGATGGCGGCTCCGTAATAGTTCAGGAGACCGTCCCACTCCATCAGGAAGGTGAATACCTTTGGAATGCCATGCGGATCCAAGCCCAGAACGGAATCGCCGACCCAATAAAAATGTCCTGCAGTAGCGGGAACGAAATAGGAACCTGAGTACCCTCCAGCGGGTGCGGGCCCGGCGATCGTCCGGAGAGTGGTGCCGAAAAAATCGCGAACAACGATGCTATTGTGTGCGCGGTACAGGTTGGTCGCCGGATAGCAGCCGAACGAGGGAGTGCAGTTGACGGCGCGCGTCCGCAGGCCGGTTGGACTGGTCGTGGCCGTACCGTCTCCACCAAGAGGCGGGGCCTGTCCAATATAAGAGTCAGAAAAGAAGAATGCGGTTTCGCCTGTCATAGGCAGGTAAACCGAATACATGCTGTCGCCTCCGGTCCAACCGGGTTTGCTCAGCGGCTCCAGTTTCCTTCCGTTCGGACCAATTTGGCCCGGGCCGTCTTGCGTGAACGTCTGGTCGAAGGCTGTATCGGGAACCCCGGCACCGGCCTTAACTGTACACGTTTGCGCGCTTCCAACAAGGGGAGCAAGTCCTGAAACACTGCAGATCAGCAATAAGGCCCAGAATTTACCTATGTTTTCCTGGCGGATTCTTCTCATGGCACCTCCTTCCGTGACTGGAACTGATTTTCGGGGAACCGTGCAGCGAAGGCTCGGCCGGAAAATTACAACGACGCGCGACAGTCGTCAAGGAGAAAATGTGCGATTTGACGGCAATCGCACTTAGTTAAGGGTGATATAAGCTTGAATGCCCGAGAGATTGTTACGTTTTTCCCGATTCGCAAGGCCTTTCCTATTTGCCCCAGCTTTCCTGAATTTGTTCGAGAGTCCTGCCTTTGGTCTCCGGAACCATTTTCCAGACGAAGAGGAAACACGCAAACGACAGCGTTCCGTAAATGGCAAATGTTCCCGACAGTTTCAGGGTGTTGACGAGCGTGAGGAAGGTGAAGGTCACTACGAGTGTCCCGGACCACAGGGTCGAGGTGGCAATAGAGGCTGCGCGTCCCCGCACCTTCGTTGGGAAAATCTCGGAAATGATGAGCCAAGGCCCTGGTCCCATTCCGAGCGCGAAAAAAGCGACGTAGAAAAGGATGCTTACCAGGATCAGCAGGGCGGGGGCTCCCTGCACGTTCAGACCGATCACCAGCGCGGCCAATGCCAGGGTCATGCCGGCGCTCGCGGTCATCAGAATCGCACGCCTGCCCCAGCGATCCAGAAAAATCATCGCGACGACTGTAAAAATCAGGTTCACGACTCCGATGATCACGTTGGCGGCCAGAGCCATCCCTGTGGATTGACCGGGAAAGTGCTCTCTGATGATGATGGAACCGTAGTACAGCACCGTGTTGATTCCGGTGATCTGCGAGAAAAGCGCGAGCGCCATGCCTACTGCCAGGCGTTTGCGCATGCCCGTTGAGAATACCTCCCGCCAGGACCCTTCTTCGCCGGCGGCGGAGCGCCTCACCGCTTCTGCAAGCTGCTCCGCCGCGTTTGCTCCGAAGATTCGCACCAGAATGCGCTCGCCTTCGCTTCGCCTTCCTCTGCTAATGAGCCACCGCGGGCTTTCCGGTATCACGAGAAGACCAGCCAGAAACGCGATCGAGGGAATAGCCGCAATGGCTAACATCCACCGCCAACTTCCTTCTCCCATCCGCGAGAGCTGCCAGTTCACGAGATAGGCAGCCAGAATGCCGATCACAATTGCCAGTTGGTTCAGCGACACGAGAGTTCCCCGATTCTTCGGTGGGGAAATTTCCGCAATGTAGACGGGCGTGAGCACGGAGGCAAGGCCGATCGCCAGTCCGCCCACTAACCGCGCTACCGAGAAGAACAGGACCGTACTGGCCGCCGCGGCTCCCAGAGACGAAATAGCAAACAAAACCGCGGAACAAATGAGGGACTTCTTGCGCCCGTAACGGTCTCCGACCATGCTGGCCGCGGCGGCCCCCAGAAGGCAGCCCAATAGGAGCGAACTCGCGGCGATCTCGGTTTGCAGATTCGAAAGCATGAATTGGTGGCGGAGCAGCAGCAACACACCATTGATTACGGCGGTGTCGAATCCGAACAGGAATCCGGAAATCGCCGTGGTAGTGGCCAAGAGCGCAACATAGGTCAGCGATCGAGCCCCCGGGTCCGCGCCAGCGCTATTCAATTCCGAGCTCGCGGCCGACCAATGCATGAAACCTCCCGGCAAACCCCTGCTGCGCTCCGACTAACCGATGCCACACCCGATTCTCTGTTTCAAACGAGGGCGATTCTGTCCGTCTCTAGCGAGGCGACTTTTCCCGGCAAGAGGCCCGCACAATTCAGTAAAGTTAGCAGAACTTTGTTTGTTTGTGGCATAATCGCACGCCAGAAAGTACCCTCAACGATTGATTATGTCAAACCGTTCACGGAGAACATGGGCCTTTCGCGGCGCGCACCAGCCGATCCTCAGCGCGCGGAGGCTTTGCCTTTGGCTGCTTCCATTGGGGGCATTCTTGTGTAGCTCCGCTGCGCTTTTCGCCCAGGCGGCGACCCACAGTGGGAGCCAGCCCCACACCCTCCCCGAGTTCAACTACACCGAGGGTTGGCTCGGTGCCGACGACGCATATTCGATACCGCTCGCGCCGGGCGAAAGCTTGTGGCTGTTCGGCGACACGTTCGTTGGAACCACCGCAACAACTCTAAGAAGCCAAGCAACGACCATGGTCCGGAATAGCATCGGGATTTCCACCTGTCGGCAGGGCAAGCCATGCACAATCCGGTATTTTTGGCAGAAACAGAACGATCCGAAGCCGCGCTCGTTTTTCGACACGGAAACAGATGAATTGTGGTACTGGCCGTTGGATGGATTTCTTTCTGGCAAAACTCTTTACGTCGCTCTTCTTGCCGTCCGCAATAAGCGTGGCGCAGGCGCCGCTGACGCCTTCGGATTTGAAATCGCGGGCACCAAGCTCGCCACAGTCGATAATCCGCGCGCTCGACCCGAAGCCTGGCAGATCCACATCGAAGACCTAACGGATGCCCACCTCTGGGCTGGTGTCTCGTTGATCGCGGACGGTGATTACGTCATCTGGTACACCCAAGTCAGCATGGGCGAGGGTAAAGGTTTCATGACGGTGATGCGTGTTCCGCGAGAAAAAATGGGCAACCCCCTGGGGCACTGGGAGTACTTGCGAAAGGATGGTCAGTGGGTCACGGGCCTAGCTGGCAACGACGCCATGCATGTGATTGAACAGCCGATCAGCGAAATGTCGGTTCGTTATCATCCCTCCATACAGAAGTGGCTCGCGCTATCGGGCGGCCCCGAATTCCCATCACCGCGCGCCGTGGTGCGGTCTGCCGATTCGCCGGTCGGCCCCTGGTCCAGCCCTCAAACGGTTTATGAGTTTCCCGAGATGCGGCGCGACAATCCGGGATACGATAAAGACACGTTCTGCTATGCAGTGAAGGAGCACATCGAATTCACCAAAACGGAAATGGCTTTGACGTACGCGTGTAACTCAATGGTCGTCGCGAAGACCATAGCCAACATGAATATCTATCGCCCCCGGGGCGTGATTCTGGAGCTGCCCAAGTGAGTTCCGCGAGTTTGTTCCGGCGCGCCGTCGGGCATCACGCGAAATTGGGCGCCTGATGCGAAGATCCCTGTTGGTTTGCTTGTTGCTGCTCTTGTGCAGTGAGCCAGCACTAAGCCAGAAGCAGGCTGCACCTGGTGCTGTCGCCGCCAATCAGTCGCCGCTCATCAGGGATGCGAGTTTTCACAGCGAGTCTCTAAACCGCGACGGACATTACCGAATCCTTCTTCCGAACGACTACAGCAGAGGCGGCCAGTTTCCCGTGCTTTATCTCTTACACGGGCTTTACGGCGACGATCGGAATTGGGAGACCAGAACCGGGTTGAAAAACGATGTGCGCAATTTGCCGTTGCTGATCGTCATGCCCGACGCCGACGACTCCTGGTACACAAACTCGGCGACCGTGCCGCAGGATAAATTTGAAGACTTCATCGCCAGGGACCTGATTGCCGAAGTTGACGGGAACTATCGGACCATCCGTGAAAGGCGCGGACGCGCGATTGCCGGATTGTCCATGGGCGGGTATGGCGCCGTGAAAATGGCGCTCAAGTATCCAGAATTGTTTGCGTTCGCCGGCAGTCTGAGCGGCGCGCTCAACGCCGCTCAGAACCTGGACACTCTCCGACCGGACTTCCGCGCCAAACTGCTGCAAGTTTTTGGAAACGACGGTAGTCCGACGCGGGAGGAGAATGATGTTTTCCTGCTGCTACAGAGGACTACCGATCAGACGGCCTTGCCGTATCTCTACTTGGCGTGCGGCACCTCGGATTCCTTCCTCGATGCCAATCGCGCTTTCGTGCTGCGGCTGTCCTCCCGCAAAATCGCGTACGAATATCGTGAGTCTCCGGGCGGTCACACCTGGGAATATTGGGACAGCGCAATGCTGCCGATGCTTCAAGCCATCCAGCATACGGTTAGGAGTTTCACACCCAGCCACTAATGTTCCAGCAGGGCCGCAGCGGAACGAGCGGGAACAATCACTTCGCTCGATGCGGGCACGATCTCGGGCTGTTTCGGAGTGACCAGAGAGAGTTTGCCGGCGCCCAGCTTCACGCTGGCAACGATCTCTCTCGTCGAGTCGTCACTTACAATCACAACTGCTCATTTACCAGGGCCATTGCGGAAGACGGAGTAGAGTGGATGGGGCCTCCCATCCACGAACACATCCGCGCCGATATCGCGGCTTTTTCCGTATCTACAAACGTTTCCAGCAGGCAGGAGATGCGCTATTCGCCGTGGTTCAGCCATAATAATGTGCGATTATGTTCTATAAGCAAGTATTTTCTAGCGACAAACGCGACTCCAGTATAAGCTGAGCGACGGTTACACGGAAACGATGCCGACCGACGACGACGGACATCTGAAGCCGGGTTCGAACGCGGGCAGCGCGGCCCTTCAGTTTTGGGAAGCCGCCGAGAAAGCCATTCGCGAGCTGAAAAGCACGCAGATCGAAGCGATCGTCGCTGCCTCTCGAAGGTGCGCGGACACGATCGCGCATCACGGCCTGGTATTTCTCTTCGGGAGCGGGCATTCACGGATGATGGTCGACGAAATGACTCCGCGGCAGGGTTGTTTCGTCGGGTTTTATCCGTTGGTCGAACTGGCCGTCTCCAATTATTCAGCGATCATCGGACCAAACGGGTTACGTGCTCCACTTTATCTTGAAAAATACGAGGGTTACGCCGAAGAGATTCTAAAGGGCTTTCGCTTCGGACCCGATGACGCGTTCATCATTATTTCCACCAGCGGCATTCGGCCCGTGGTGGTGGAAATGGCGCTCGGAGCGAAGTCGCGCAGTTTATCGGTTATCGCGATCGTTTCGCGGAGCCACTGCGATGCGGCTCAGCCGGCTCATTCTTCGGGAAAGAAACTCACCGATCTCGCCGATATTGTAATCGACAATCTCAGTCCTGTGGGAGATTGCGCCGTGGAACTAAACGGGCTCGATTGGCGCACCGGTCCCCTGTCCACCGTTACGGGCTCCGTGATCATTAATATGATTCGCTGCGAGACGGCCCGCATGCTGGTCGAGGGTGGGCACAAGCCAGTCATGTTGCCCAGCCACCAGTTTGTCGGCAACGAAACAGCGGAGGATCAACTCGAAAAGTATTACGAGGCTTATCGGCGAAGTCTGCGACATTTGTACGAATGAAACGAGTCCCATCGCGAGTCCTGCTGATCACCGGATCGTCCGGGATTGCGGCGGCGGCAGCCACACTTGCCGCGCGTCGCGGTGATGCCGTTTTCTTGATTGGGAAGTATGCGCCAGAGTGCGAGAGCTTGACGTCAGATTTGAAGGGCTCTGCCTTTTTCGTCGGCGATGTAACGGACGAAGACGCGGTGAAGAACGCGAGGCAATCGTGCTTGTCGCGTTTTGGACGCATTGACGCGGTCTTTAATGTCGCAGGCATGAGTGGGCGTTCTCTGGGTGATGGTCCACTCCACGAATGCTCCAACACGGCGTGGCATACCCTGATGGACACTCATGCGGCGGGAACGTTCTACGTCTGTCGCGAAGTGATTCAATACTGGATGGCACGTAAACATCCTGGGGTCATCCTCAACACCAGCAGCGTTCTAGCACGCAATCCAGAGCGGCGATTCTTTGCAACGCATGCTTACGCAGCAAGCAAGGGCGCTGTCGAGTCCATGACCCTGGCGGCCGCCTGCTATTACGCGCCGCATAAAATTCGCTTGAACGTGCTGGCCCCGGGTTTGGTGCGAACTCCGATGAGCGCGAGAGCCACAAAAGACCCGGCGATTCTGGAATTTATGAAGCAGAAACAGCCGCTGAAGGCCGGCCTGACTGAACCGCATGAGATCGCTCGCATCGCCTGCTTTCTGCTGAGCGAGGACTCTTTTCCTATGACCGGAGAGATCGTCCGAGCGGATGCCGGCTGGGCGGTTACGGGATAGATTTTGGAGGAAAACGTGAAGCGTGGAACGTCGAGATCGAGTTCTCTTTTCAGTGATTCTGGCAAATGGAGCCGCAGGACGTTCTTGAAAGCTGGCGTCGTCGCAACAGCGCTCCCCAGGATTCCGGCAACCGTCCTCCATCGAAAGGCTCAAGGACGTCTCCCCCCGATTCCGACCGTCCATGATCTAGCCGGCGATCGGCTCGTGCATCGCTTGCGGGATCTCTACAGCTCTCCGACAACGCAAAATGAATACGGGTACGTACAAGCGGCTAAATCAGTCTCTGGCATCACGGCGATTTCGCTTCCTCCATTCGGATGTTGCGGCGTGCCGGACACTCCTTGGAGTCCAGGTTTTCTCCTGACCTGCGAACTATTCTTGAATGGCCGCATCCTGCTCGCATACTCGCCTGGCGGCGATCAAGTTTCCTACCAGTGGTATCCGCATCGGTTCGTCCGCGAGACGCAAGCCGACGGCCTGAAGTTCACAACGGAGACATTCATGCCTGCTAAACAGCGGGCGGTGGCACAAGCGATTCGAATTGAGAACCTGAGCGGTGGGTCACGCAAGATCACGTTGGGATTCGACATGCGCGCCGCAGTCGCCAAGAAAACAACGCAGTGGATAACGAACTCGCCGGGAGAGGCCGACAATCAGATTCATTGGGAAGCCACACGCGGCTGTCTCGTCTTCGAAGCACAGCATAGCCCCGCGATTTCTGTCCAAGGCATTTTTCCTAAGGCGACCCGCGTGGAAGCCGGCCGCATGATCGTCGTCGAAGTGACTCTCGGACCGAGAGAAACCAAAGAGTTTCACTACGTGAATGCCGTTGATGGCGACCGGCAAATGGCGTTGGGCACCTATGACGCTCTGCAGGCCAATTTCAGCGAAGTATCACGCGAAAATGAAAACGCTTTCAACTCCTTACTGAGTTCCGCCTTCACTGGCGGAAATTCGGATTTTTCGGGCTATCTGCCGCAGATCGAGACAGATGACGAAGATCTTTGGCAACTCTATCAGGCCGGGTTGAGGAATCTTATTTTTGCCCGGCGCGCTTCTCCGGATTCGAAGTACGGGACTACCTACCTGACGTTGGGTGGCCGGGTGCTTCCGACGTTGAGCTTTCCCTGGGATACCTCGCTGACCTCCCTGAGCCTCGCGCTGCTGGATCCCGCGGCATTGCGCCGGCTCATCGAGAATTGGTTTGTGCAGGACATGCATCAGCATCTCGCCACCGATTACATCACCGGCGACGCCGTGGGCTACTGGTATGGTGTGAACGACATGGCGATCGTGCGCTGCGCGCAAAACTACCTGCGTGTGACGGGCGATTTTGCGTGGCTCGATCAGCGCATGGGCAACCACACAGCGCTCGAACACCTGCTCTCGCACGCGACGAAATGGAAGCAGCTGGACCGCTATGGCCACGGCTTGGGTGATTACGGGAAGATCGAGAACTTGCTTGAAGTCGTGAGCACGTACCTGCACGAAACCGCCGGCATGAACGCGGGCAACGTCTCGTCCATGCGTTTTGTAGCCGAATTACTGGAGCGCCGCGGGGAGACTGCGCGCGCAGCGCAGCTTCGTGCCGAAGCCAAGGAATTGGCGCGGCGCATCAACGAGAAGCTCTACGTCACCGGTAAGGGCTGGTGGAAATGCGGGCAGCCGGACGGCTCCTTCGTGGAAGTCCGGCACTGTTACGATTTTTTGTCGGTTCTCGACAACATGTCCGAGGATCTTAGCGACACACAGAAACAAGAGATGAGCCGCTTCTTCTGGGAAGAACTCCACAGCGAATATTGGATGCGAGCGCTTTCTCCCGACGACCCGGACGCGACCTGGAATATCCGTCCCGATCACAGTTGGTTGGGCGCTTACGCAGCGTGGCCGCCAACGACAGCGAAGGGATTGTACAAAACAGATTCGGCATCACGGCTGCCCGGTTGGCTCAGGAATCTATCGAAAGCCGCCAATCAGGGACCGATCGGGCAGGCCCACTTCGTTGAAACCGTGTTCTCGCTAGAACACGGTGCCGCCTACAAATGTCCAGGGGACCCACCCTACATCAATGACTGGTGCTGCATCGCAGGCGGAGGATTCACGGACTTGGTGATCGATACGATTTTCGGTGCGGAGCTCACTCTTCTTAACGGTGTCAAAATCCATCCCCGCCTGGCTGACTTTGACCCGAAAGCCCGCCTTGTGAATCTTCGCCATCAGGGCAAGAACTACATCATTTCCGCAAAGGGAGCTACTATTTCCAGCTGATGGGGGATCTCCAGTGAAGGCTTTGGCGATCGATTTCGGCGGTACCCACGCAACCTGCGGCCTGGTTGAGGACCGCACAATTCTGGCGCACAAAACCGTGGAGACAGATCGCGCGAGAAGCCTCCGGGCGGTGCTTCCACAGATTCGCGAAGCTTTCCATCATCTGATTACCGGCCATCGCACCACGTTCAGCGCCTGTGCCGGTCTTGCGGTGGGATTCGCTGGGATTGTCGATTCTCGCGCCGGGCGCATTTTAGCGACGAACGACAAGTACGCCGATGCTTCTAATGTGGACCTCGCTGCCTGGAGCCGCGAGATTTTTGGCCTGCCGTTGCGTATCGAGAATGATGCTCGGATGGCGTTGCTGGGAGAATGCTATGGAGGCGCCGCGCAAGGCTCTGGCGACGTCGTCATGATGACGCTAGGCACGGGCATCGGCGGGGTCGCGATGATTGAAGGCAGGCTGCTTCGAGGAAAGCACGCGCAGGCCGGCTGCCTCGGCGGCCATATTCCCGTGCTGTTCACAGGGCGCCCGTGTACTTGCGGCGCAATCGGATGCGCCGAAGCAGAGGCGTCCGGATGGTCGCTCCCCGGCATCGTGAAAGACTGGCCGGGTGCATCAGGAAGCGCTCTGTCGAAGCACGCGCACATGGGCTTCAAAGAGCTCTTCCAAGAGGCGGCTTGCGGTGACGCCGTCGCGTTGGCCGTTCGCGACCGTTGCCTCAACGTATGGGCGGCGGATGCAGTCGCAATGGTGCACGCGTACGATCCCGAAATGATCGTAATCGGCGGCCAAGTAATTAAGAGCGCCGACGCGATTATTCCTTACATCGAATCGTACGTGCACAAGCATTCCTGGACGCCTTGGGGTAACGTGCAAGTCCGCGCCGCCGAGTTGGGCAACAATGCTGCTTTGGTGGGTGCCGTCCCATTATTGTCGGAGAGCGAGTCCACCCTCTTGCGGACGGTTTAGTGGCCTGAGCCGATCTCAGAATGTTGTCGAGCGAAGCCCTTACTTCCAGATATCGCAAATCTGAAACGAACCGACTGCCTCGGTCAAGAAAAATGGAGAGTCTGCCAGGTTCGCGTAGCAAAACTCGTCACCAATTTGTGCCATCGAATCGGCAAGGGGCAGACCTCGTTTGCGTCCGGCGGTAGGCGTTGAGGTCCCTGGCCGTGTAACCAGGCGCGGCGGAATTTACTTTGATGGCGCATCGCTGAGTAGGCGGGCAAGCTGCTCGGCGAGCATATGAGCGCGGCCTTGGAGGCTCTGTAACCAATCGAGTTTGTGGAGACGGATTGGGGCTGGCGCTGCGAGCAAGAGAGCCGAGGCCACTGGACACGTTGACGATGCGGCCAGCCGCCGAGTTGCGCAGCAGCGGCAGGATGGCCTCAGTAACCGCCAGAGCGCCAAGAAAGTTCGTTCGCAACACGCGCTCGTCAGCTTCCTGTAGCGGCACGACTGAGTAGAGGAGAAAACGTCATGACCTTTCAAGCATACATAGACAACATTAAAGCGAAGACAGGAAAAACGCCCGAAGACTTCAAAAAGCTTGCCGAGAAGAAAGGTTTGCTGAAGCCGGGCGTCAAAGCAATGGAAATCGTTGCCTGGCTAAAGAAGGATCAAGGACTGGGGCATGGTCACGCGATGGCGATTTATGCCACCTTCAAAGGAAAGAAAGAATGATGATCACGAGCTAGACGGAAACTATGCCCTTTGGGTTGCAACAACGCACGTTGTCAATTCGGATGGTTGCGGGGTTCGCGGAAATTGCTGAAAGGAAAGACATTTTAGTTGCGGGGCCGATACGTATCGAATAGACGATTTCTCGTGATACCTTTTCGAAGCGAACTGATTCACTGCATTGCTGTGCTCTGCCTGACCTTCGCCCGGCAACTCAGCACGCTCCTAGCGCGTCAGCACGGATTCACTGGGAACTACCCCCGCAACACCTGGGTGTCATCCGTGATTGCAGGCTATGGAAAACGCTTGGTCGCTCCGATGACAGTCGCGAACGGCTTCGATAAATCGCTTTTCACTTGGCTGACAGCGGCAGCGTAACAGAATCGTAACGAACAGACGCATTGCGAGAAAAAACCAATGCTCTACGCCGCAAAAACCGCGCTAAACGGAGGATTTTGATCGAGGCGGTAAATCCCGATTCGCTTGGCGACTTCGCTCAGGTGGAAAACTATTCCGGATGTTTCGAGACGTCAGGGATATCGTCGACAGATTTTGCGCGAAAATCGCTGATTTGATCAAGGCGAACATAACGCCAACATTGACCGCGTAAACCTACGGTCTTAAACTTCTAAGGCGATGAACGTCCCCGTGAATGCCAAGCTTTCTCACCTTACTCGGGCGAATCGACAGTGACGGCAGTCGTTTACGCGCCCCGCGCGAAAGCGCTTCATTGTTTCGGCGGCAGTTCACAATCGCGGTGCGTCATTTTAGCGTTTGCGATGTTAGCCTGCTCAATCTTCCCCGCCCCAGCGAGCGCCCAGGATAATTGCGAAATCCAAGTGATCTGAGTTGGTTGATCCGGCCACAAGGATGTTCGAACTACACACTAACTTCAGAGCGGCGAAGGCGTTGATCGAGTCGCGAGGTTTATATTGGAAGATTCGAATGCACGGGTCTGCACTCACCAATACTGAGTGTGACCGTCCGCGAATCGCCTACTGCGAGATGCGCAACAATCTCACACCGTGCGCGGGGATTTCGATCTTGTATGGACTCGGCACGCGGCCAAGATCTTTCGCCTTCCAGATGTCGCGGACTTCGGGGCTGCCTTTAAATCCGAGTTCCGCGAAATCCACCTGTATTGCGAGAGGCCCATCATGCCGATTAAAAAGTCCCACGGCTTTGGAGCCATCGGCTAGCGGGCGCGCCCAAACTTCGAGTGGACCTTCGGCCCAGACGCGGTCGCCTTGTTTGCCAGCGGGATCCTGATCGACTGCAATCACATCGTGATTGGTGAGTAAGGCGACCGTCCCGGGCGTCATCGCGCTCAAGTCGTTTCCGGCGAGAAGCGGCGCGGCTAGAATCGCCCACAGGCTCATGTGGGTGCGATATTCTTCGGCGTTCATCCCGCCGTTGCCAACTTCGAGCATGTCCGGATCGTTCCAGTGCCCGGGGCCGGCGAATTTCGCGAGTCCGGCCTGGCTGAAACCGATTTCCGCCATTCGGCCGTAGGTGTCGTTAATATCCCCGGTGGTGCGCCAGAGATTGCCTCCAGCGGAAGCGGCCCAGCGCCACACGGCGTCGTCACCGTATTGGCAAAAGCTGTAAACAACGGCTCGGCCAGTGTTGCGGAGCGCGTCGCGCATTTTTTCGTACGCGTGCACCATCATTTGATTGGAGGCTGTCGGAGAGCCGGCGGCTTTCATGATGTCGAGGTAGCTGCAGAGGTCGTATTTCAGGTAGTCTATGCCCCATTCGGCGTAGGTGGCGGCATCCTCCTCTTCGTGGTCATAGCTGCCGGCGAAACCCGCGCAGGTTTTTGTGCCGGGCGAAGAATAAATGCCGATCTTGAGGCCTTTGCTGTGAACGTAATCGGCGAGGGCTTTCATGTTCGGGAATTTGCTGTTGGGATGGATGACGCCTTTGGCATCGCGTTCGCCTTCCCAAGTGTCATCAATATTTATGTACAGGTAGCCGGCGTCGCGCATGCCCGAGGAAACCATAGCGTCGGCTTGCGCGCGGATGATGGCGTCGTCCACTCTTGCTGCGAAATGATTCCAGCTATTCCAGCCCATGGGCGGGGTGGCGGCTGCAGTAGGTGCCTGCGCATAGCAGCGCGGCGTTGCGAGAAGAAGCAAGATGTTGGCAAGCAGCACATGAATCGCCGCGAATTCGTGACGCGATTTTGAAAGCGACATTTCCAGATCTCCATTCGTCCGCGGGGAATTCTGCCGCGGTCCTCATGCTGCGGCGCTTACCGACCGTGAGCCAATTCTGGTCTGGGTTTTCAGGAGCAGCAATCATTATTTCGCGATCTTAATTAGGTTTTCTTGAGTTTGCGATTTAGCTTTTGTGATGTTTATTTCCCACGGAGAGGAGCCGGGCTCTCGCTCTGGCCGATTCGGCAGCGCCCGGGCCTCCGTTAAGTCTTTCTAAGCGTCCACCTCGGTTTTGACGGTTTGACTCCCTAAGAGCCGCGACTATACGTCGATGTCGGAAATCCGGAGTTCGTGCCTCAGATTGCGACGGCTCTATTTATCGGAGTATACTTTTATACTTAACTGAGGTTAATATCCTTGGGGTCGCCGGCCAGCGGGAAACGGACGTCAATGCCCGCTAGATACCTAAACGCTGCTGCCCGACCGAGGATCGCGGAATTCGAGAATCGTAGTGCCCATCGCGACTCATAGACTGGCCTTTGCAGGCCCGCCTTGCGAGCGGATTTGGGCTTTTGTTTTCAATGCAAGGTGGGTTCGACCCATTGAGACCACCGACCGGGCACCGAGAGCGATTTGTTCGTCACTTATGATCTTCGGCCGTTCCGATCTGAATCCGGAACACATACGCATACTTGCCGGGAAAAGAGTCGGGCAGCGCTACTTCGAGCGCGTCATCGGTCTGCCACCAACTAAGCTTCGCGTCCGAACCAAGCAATTCCACGTTCGTGACCCGCAATCCTTTGCCTTGGTGCGCGGCGCCGAGCGCGTGAATCACCGCTCGCCCGTCCACCGGCCGTGCCATTTCGATCGCATAAACCGTCGAACCCTTCTGCGTGAAACGAAAATCAACGGCCTGATAAAGCTTGGTGTCCTTATCGTGACCGAACCCGGCCTGAATTTGCGTAGGACCTTCGCCATAAATTGTCCACGGCGTCGTGTCGTAAATCGCTTCGCCATTCTGCTTCAGCCAGGCTCCAATTTCCAACAGCGAGCTGCGCACTTCGTCGGGAATCGTCCCGTCCGGACGCGGCCCGATATTCAAAAGCAAATTGCCGTTCTTGCTGACGATGTCAATGAGCTGGTGCACCAGAAATTCCGGCGTCTTGAAGTCGTCATGCTCGAGATAGCCCCAGGAAATATTGCTGATGGAAGTGTCCGTCTGCCAGTGCCGCTCTTCGATGCTTTCCTTCATCCCGCGCTCGAAGTCGCGCGCTCCCGCATGCCAGTCCAGCGCGTAATCCTTGATATCAATCACCGCCGGAATTCCGCGCTGAGAGCAAAAATTGTAGTAGAACGCGGCAAAACGCGTCACATTGTGCCGGTAGTTCGGCTGTCCCGCCCACCAATCGAAGTACATCACCTCCGGTTTGTACTTCTCCACGATTTCTGCCGCGCGCGCCAGCCAATCATTCGCAAATTCAGGACTTACGTAGGTCCAGTCGTTCATCAGCACTTGATGGGGGTCCTGCAGCCAGGTATGCGCGGGTCCATAAAGTCCAGCGTAGCGCGGATCGTTCACGTCCGAACGAAAAGTCCGGCCGCCGTCGAAAAACCAATCGTGCTCGGCGCGATGAAACGACGTGCCGAAATGCAAACCTTCGGCACGTACCGCACGAGACAGTTCGCTAATCACATCGCGGCGCGGCCCCATCTTCGCGGCGCTCCAATCGGAAAGCGCCGAATCGTACATCGCGAATCCGTCGTGATGCTCTGCCACGGGAATCACATAACGCGCTCCGGCCGCCTTGAAAAGTTTCGCCCAATCCGCCGGATCCCACTTCTCGGCACGGAATAGTGGTATCAAATCCTTGTAGCCGAATTTATCCTGCGGTCCGTACTTCTGTATGTGCTGCTGAAATTCCGGCTCCTTCTGCTGGTACATATTCCGCGGATACCATTCATTCCCAAGCCCCGGAACCGAGAACACTCCCCAGTGAATGAAAATTCCGAATTTCGCGTCCTTATACCATTGTGGAATTTCATACTCCTGCAGCGTCTCCCAATCCGGTCGGTAGGGCCCCTCATCGGCTTGGCGATCCACCTCCTTCAGAATCGCGGCGCGTGCCGCATCGTATTTCGACACGGCAGCTTGCCATTCACGGTCAATCTCCGCGGCGGATTTGACGCCGTGCGTCAATGCCGGCGGATCCTGCTGCCCGCTTAGCCCGGGCGCAGCGATACCACAACAAAGAATTGCGAGCCACAAAATGCGCACGCATGAACACCCCAGAGCCCCGCGAGTCATATACGCCTGTCGCGACATGAACCATTAATCGTCATCGCGAACCGAAAAGTATTTCCATTGTCAACTGATCCAGTCGCTCGTAAGGCAAGCGCCTCTTCGCCAGCACCGTGCGATCGAACTTGTGCGCCAGCAGATTCGTGGCTGCATTGCTTGAACAGGGATGCATAGGGGGTGCGCCCGCGATCTCATCCTCCAATTCATTCAAAATCGCCTGAATTTCCGAATCCTCGTTAAATCGCGCCGCTTTTTCTTTCAGGATCAAGTACGTGCGCATGCAGCCGCGCGCGAAATCCTTCACTCCCTCATAGTCTTCGGTGCGATAAGCGTGCGCATCAAAATGGCGAGGCCCGTCATAACCCACGTCTTCCAGAAATTTCACCAAGAAAAAAGCGCCCTTCGGATTCGCGGATCCAAAACGAAAATCCTGGTCGTAGCGCCCGGAAACCTGATCATTGAGATCAATGTGAAACAGCTTCCCGGCTTCCCACGCTTGCGCCACCGCGTGTAGAAAATTTAATCCGGCCATGGTCTCGTGGGCCACCTCAGGGTTAACTCCCACCATTTCCGGATGCGCAAGTGTAGGGATAAATCCCAGGTACGCGCCCGTAGTGGGCATGTAAATATCGCCGCGAGGTTCGTTGGGCTTCGCTTCCAGCGCCAGCCGAAAATCATACTTTTGCTGCAGCGAATATTCGCACAGGAAATCCACCGCGTCGCGCAGTCGTTTGATCGCCGCATCGGGACGCCGGCAGGCATCCGTCTCCGTCCCTTCGCGCCCTCCCCAGAGCACGAATATTTTTGCTCCCAGCTCCGCGCCCAGGTCCATCGCGCGCATCGTCTTTTGCAGCGCGTAGGCGCGCACTGCGGGATCGTTCGCCGTGAAGGCTCCGTCGCGGAACACTGGATGCGTAAACAAATTCACTGTCGTCATCGGCACGCACAATCCGCTCGCCGCACAAACATTTTTGAACTCGCGCACGGTGCGATCCCGTTCCGCTCCCGTCGCGTCAATCGGCACCAAATCATTGTCGTGCAAGCACACGCCCGACGCGCCCACTTCCGCCAGCAATCGCACCAGTTCCAGCGGTGGCAGAATCGCGCGTACCGGTTCGCCAAATGGATCCCGTCCAGGATTTCCCACGGTCCACAAACCAAAGGAAAACTTGTGCTCGCGTTTCGGTTGATACGGATCAGTCGTCATCGGGTCCCTTGCCAGACGCTGCGGTTAAATCTCCAAAATGTCACCGCACCAGCACGCGCCTTTGCAAATCCTGCTCGTGAAATTCCGTCAGACCGAACTGCGCCAGATGTCTCGCAGCGCTGGATACAACTTGCGATATGCGACGTATTGCCGGTTCATCAGCGCAACATTCTCCGGCGACGGCTCGATTCGCTTCGAAACTCTAACAGTCGCGTCACACGCTTTTTCAACGCTGGGCCAGGCGCCCACCCCCACTCCCGCCAGCAAGGCCGCGCCGTAGGCCGGACCTTCCTCCACCTCTAGCACACCGATCGGCATGCCGTAAACGTCCGCCTGAATCTGTCGCCATAAACTTCCGCGAGCCCCGCCGCCACTGAGCCGAATGGACTCCATTGGAATTTTCAGTTCGGCGAAAATCGTGAGAGTGTCACGCAGACTGAATGCCACGCCTTCCAGAATCGCGCGAATCACATGCCCGCGCGTATGCGCTGCGGAAATTCCCACCAGCGCGCCGCGTGCATGAGGATCCAGGTAAGGAGTTCGCTCGCCCATTAAGTAGGGCGCCCACAACAAACCATCCGCTCCCGCCTGAGCCCCGCTCGCTTCCGTCATCAATCGCTCGTAAGCGTCTTGCGCCGGATCGCCGGCCGCCCCGAATTGATCGCGAAACCAGCGCAGCGAATATCCCGCAGCCTGTGTCACTCCCATCACGTGCCAGCGTTGCGGCGCCGCGTGGCAAAATGTGTGAATGCGTCCCGCAGGATCGCGCACCGGCCCGACCGTCGCGGCAAACACGACGCCGGAAGTTCCGACCGTCGCGCTCACTGCCCCGGACCGCACAATTCCCGCGCCCACTGCTCCCGCCGCCTGATCTCCGGCTCCCGTAACGATGGGGATCCCGGCGCGAAGTCCCGTGGCGCGCGCGCCTTCCTCCGAAACGTGTCCGGAAATTTCGCACGATTCAAAAACGGTAGGCAACAGCTCCGGATTCAATCGCGACACTTCCATGATTGGCCGCGACCATTGCCGGTTCGCCACGTCAAACAACAGCGTCCCCGACGCATCGGCAACGTCCGTCGCGCGCGAACCGCTCAGCCGCAGGCGTATGTAATCTTTCGGCAGCAGAATCGCACCGGCGCGCGCCCAGATTTCCGGCTCGTTCTTCTGTACCCACCAGATTTTAGGAAGCGTGAAATTGGTCAGCGCAGGATTGGCGGTAAGCTCGATCAGCCGTACCGCGCCGATCTTCTCGGTGATCTCGCGGCATTCCACTTCCGTGCGTTGATCGCACCATATGATCGATGGCCGCAGGACGTGCCCGTCCCGGTCCAGCAGTACCAGGCCATGCATCTGCCCCGTCAACGCAACGCCACTGATCTCACTCGCCGCCGTGTTGCCGCGCGTCAGGCATTCCGGAATCGCGCTGCAGACAGCGGCCCACCAGTCATCGGGATTTTGCTCGGCCCAACCGGGGTGAGGTGATGCGAAGGGAGGATGCGCGGTAGTCGCTGAACTCACCACGAAGCCGTCGCCATCCAGCAGCACGACTCGCGTGCCGCCAGTCCCGACATCAATTCCTAAAAGCTTCATCGCCGTCGCACCCTGTTGATTCGAAAAAAACGCGCCAAGCCGCGGCCCTAACCGCACCCGTTTCGTACCAGCATTCCCATCGGCCGCCCCCAAGCGGCCGATTTTGTTACAGGTATTCTCTGCGCTCCGGCCTCTGCGTCCTTTGCGTTAAATCTTCGGCCTTTCTCTGTGCGTTCCGATTTTCTCGATGTTCTCGGTGTTAAATCTTTAGCTGCGGCGGCTCCCGCCGCACGCCATTACTTCGTATCCACCAAAACTTCCACTCCGTAAGCCACCAGATCCACTGTGCTCCCATCTCCTCCGCCCAGTAGAACCTTCATCGGATGCGGCACCACCACATGCTGCGCCGCCTGCCCAAAATTTATCAGCACGAAAATCGTATTCTTCGCATTTCCCCGCGCGCTCACGTCAACTCCCTCTGGCAACGCTCCAAACGCAGCAGTCACCCCGCTCTTCTGCACCATCCACTGCGCCGCCGCGGCCATCAATTTGTCGTCCAGCACCGCGCCAACATAAGTGATGTTCCCTTTGCCGTACGTCCGCGTGAGCACCGCCGGCTGCCCATCCAGCCAACCGTTGGAAGCCCCATAACGCAGCAGCACCTCTGTATCAGCCGCGGAGGCCTTCAGCTGCTCCGCCCATACCGACGCTTCGCCGCTGCCCCACGTACCGGACACCGGCACATCTTTCTCCAGCGCGTAATACTGCTCCACGCGACCACCCAGCGCGTCCACCAGATAACCAGGCTGCCTCTGCGGCAACAGCGCGTTGAACTGATCTTTCATTCCCGCGCGCGGCCCCAGCACCAGATGTCCGCCGCGGCGCACGTATTCCAATAAATGCTGCGCCATGTCCTCCGGCAGCACATTCAAATCCGGCGCAACCACCAGGCGATAGCCATCCAGTTTCGCGTAAGGGCTGATCACATCCACCGATTGCGCCAGCGCGTAAAGATTTTTGTAGTAGCTCTTCAGCACGCCCAACTGATCGTATTTGTCCGTGTGCTTCTGAAATTCGATCGCCCAGCGGCTGTCGTAAGTTTGCAGCAACGCCACCTGCGATGCCGGCGCGGTGTCTCGAAAAGCGCTTTGCACCTTCGCAAATTCCTCGCCGATCTGGCTCACTTCTGCATACAGCGGTACCGGCGTGCCGTCCGCTCCTAGCAAAGTTCCGTGATATTGCTCCTGTCCGTTCAAAGCGCTGCGCCACTGCCAGTATTCGACGGCATCGGCTCCGTGCCCCACGGCCTGCCAAGCCATCGCGCGCACTTCGCCGCGGTTCAAAAAATTATTTACCTTCTGCCAATTCACCGCGCCGGGCTGCGTTTCCATCACCCAGAAATTTCGCTGCAGAAATCCGCGCGTCAAATCGTTCGCCATCCCGTTCCACGCCGGATCCACGTGCCCGGTTCCCACGTAATCGTCCCAGGACGCGAACGTCAGTGGCTGTGCGATCGCGTGGTAATCGTAGCCGTCAAAAAATCCCATGAAATTCGCAGTAATCAATTGCCGTGGATCGCTGTGCTGGCGAATTGCGTCTAGCTGGTTCTGCTGGTAGCTGGCCCACTCGTGCGTAACGAACCGTTTCCAGTCCAGCATCAGCCCGGGATTGTGTGGCCCCACCGGAATCGGAATTTCCCACCAGTTATCGTACGTCTGGCTCCAGTAAGCGGTGGTCCAATGCTCGTTCAAGCCATCCAGTGTTTTGTATTTCGCTTCCAGCCATTCATCGAAGAGCTTTCGCGTCACATCGTCGTAGGACATCAGCGCGTAACCGTATTCGTTGTCGATCTGCCAGCCCAACACGTTGGGGTTGTGGCCAAAACGCAGAGCCATCTGCGTCGCTATCTGCCGGCAGAATTCCCGATAGCGCGGAGACGTCACCGAAGCTTGCGCGCGATTGCCGTGCGTCTCCCGGATTCCGTTCGATTCCACGCGCAAAACGTCCGAATATTTCTGCGTCAGCCACGCCGGAGGAGTCGCCGTCGGCGTTCCCAGCACCACTGCGATGTGATGTTTCGCGGCGGCCTCGATCGCGCGCTCCAGCCAGTCAAAATCGTATTTCCCCTCCGACGGCTCCATGCGGCTCCAGGCAAATTCAGCCACGCGCGTGAATGTGATGTGCGCCGCCTCCATCAATCGCAAATCCTCTTCCCAACGCGATTCCGGCCATTGTTCCGGATACCACGCCGCTCCCAGCAGCAACGCATTGTGCGGAGGCGCCAGCGCCGCTGGATCATTTTGCGGAGCAGAATGCGCGGCAAGCAATACAGGGAACGCTGCGAGCGAGGCTGCAACCATCAGCATCGCAAAACGTCGCGTAATCGAACGGAACCTCACGTAGACATCCTCTCTGTTCTGGTGCATGCGTGCTGCTCGAAATCGCGCGCGCGGAAAATGTTTAAGGTGTGACAATAATTCTTTTTCCCGAATATTCTACGACCTTATCCGCTTGGGCCGTCGGCTCGATCCCGGCTCCGTGGCCCTCGCTCACCACCACGACATGAAAGGCGCGCGTTTCCAGCATTCCGGGAAATTTTCCTTCGCGCTCGCCGATCGTCAACGCGCGCTCTGCATCGTCCCACTGAAATAAAATCGTCGCGTGCAAGCCTTTTTCGTAGTCGTAGTTGTCATTTTCGTCTTCGTAAAGCGTGAAACTCCCATCCGCGCCAGCATAAATCCGCAATTCAATCGGATCCGCCGGTTTCTGCGTGGCGTACTCCTCGTCCGGCCCCATCGGCACGATGGATCCGGCACGCACGTACAGGGGCATGCGCTCAAGCGGCGCCGCCGCGTCCGTCGCGCCACCCTCCGTCGCTCGTCCGGTCCAGAAGTCGTACCACTTCGCTTTCGGCAGATAAAGATGCCGCGTCGTCGCTCCGGGCTCCGTCACCGGATTCACCAGAATCGCCGGGCCAAAAAAGAATTGGTCTCCGATATTCTGTGCGCGCGCGTCCGTGCGGAAATCCATCGCCAGCGGGCGCATCGGCGTGTAGCCCTCACTGGTAGTCTTCCACGCGACGGAATAGATGTAAGGCATCAGCCTGTAGCGCAGGCGATCGTAGCTGGTCAAAATCGTTTGCGCTTCAGGCCCGTAAGACCACAGTTCGTTCGTATCCGGCGCGCGCGTTCCGTGCAAACGGAAAATCGGGCAAAAAGTACCGTATTCGAACCAGCGGATGAAAAGTTCGCGGTAGGCCGGATCGTCGGGATGCCCCAGGATGAAGCCGCCGATGTCCGTGGTCCAATAAGGTATGCCGGAAAGTTCGAAGTTAAGTCCCGCGGGAATCTGGCGCGCGAAGCTCACCCAATTGGATTCCACGTCGCCCGACCATGCGGTCACGGCATTGCGCTGAATCCCTGCGAAGGCCGAGCGCGAAAGAATGAAAACGCGCTTTTGGTCCGATGCGGCGCGCTGCCCCTCGTAGACAGCCGTCGTGGTCATCAGCGGGTACATGTCCGCATAGCGCGCGCCGTTGCCGAGCGCCACTTTGTTGGTCACCAGGATGCTGGTTTCGCGATGCTCCGTCTCCGGTTCATCCGTATCGAGCCACCAGGCATCCGCGCCGATCTTAAAAAGACCCTTATCAATCAGCTCCCAATAATATTTGCGGGCCGCGGGATTGAACGCGTCGTACAGCGCGTTCCCGAGCGGATGGAATCCTCCAACAATGGTGCGGTCAATAAAATACCCGCGCTTATCCATATCCTCATACACCGGTGAGCCGGGATCGAACGAAGGCCAGAAAGAAAACATGATGTGGAAGTGATTTTGATGAAGGTCTTCGATCATTCCCTTCGGATCGGGATAGTTCCTGTTGAACACCGGTTCGCCCATCTTGTTCCACCAGAACCAGTCCTGCACGATGTTGTCCACGGGGATGTGCAACTCGCGGTACTTGTGAGCGATCCCAAGCAATTCCGCCTGCGACTGATACCGATTCTTGCATTGCCAGAAGCCGTAGGCCCATTTTCCGAACAGCGGCGCCGCTCCAGTCAATTCCCGGTAGCCGCCGATGATCGTGTCGAAATCAGGTCCGTAGAGAAAATAGTAGTCCACGGTGTCCGCGACTTCCGCACTCAGAAAAAGCGCGTGCACGAACCGATTGTTGAAGCGGCTCCGCGATGTGTTGTTCCAGAATATTCCATAGCCGTTGCTAGAAACAAACATCGGCACGGATATATTAGTGTTGTCCTGCGACAAGTCCACGGCTTCGCCGTGATAGTTCCACACACCGGCTTGGTGCTGCCCCAACCCATAGAAAGCTTCGGTGCTGTCCCACAAGTCTGAAAAAAGTTCAGAGTGATAGGTCTTCTCGCCATTCAGTTCTACGGGAGTCAGCGTCCTGGTGGCGTCCTTAAAAAGTTTCTTGCCGGTCGAGTCGTTGTAAA
Organism: Candidatus Acidiferrales bacterium; assembly: GCA_049287725.1. Taxonomy (GTDB): domain Bacteria; phylum Acidobacteriota; class Terriglobia; order Acidiferrales; family UBA7541; genus Palsa-295. Next base: position 38,719 of record JBAQGJ010000069.1, read on the forward strand.
GAATCGAGCCATCCGCGCGCGTAACGATAATCTTCATGCGCGACGTCTCGATCGTCACGTCCTTGTCCGTCGCCTGCATCGTCCACTGCGCGGGAGCCCAGGAAGTTTTGGTCACCACGTATTGCGGAGTGTTCGGAAACGACGCCGTCAGCGAATAAAGAACGTGGATGATCGAATCCGAGCACACCTGAATTCGCAACGTGCCACTGTGCATCATAAAGTCCACGCCGTCCGCCTGCTTCTGCACGCTGCTGACCGGATTCAACGGAATCCACTGCGCCGCTGCGTCGCGCGCCAGCGCCAGCATGAGCGTCAGCGTCAGAAAAATCATGACACCCCAGGCCGTCCAACCGAGTCTCCGCATCGTACTAATCCTTTCGCCGCGTTGCGTGCCTGCAATTAAGCGGGCGCGGAAGGGAATCGAGTAGCTGAGAACGTCGCATAAAAGCGGATACGGTAACGGTAACGCCGCGCGTGACTTTGGCATTTCGACTTCCCGCTGTCAACGAATTTCTAGCATCCTCTTGCGCATCGTTCCCAATTTGCCGACGCCGCGCGCCCGCGCCGCCGAATCTGATCGGCGACCTCGATGCGCGTACCACCATCAGCCTGAATCGCACCTGGCGCCTTATCGTTCACCCGCATGTGACCGCCCTCGGTCCCGCTATTACGAAATCTGCAAACCCAAGGACAAACCAGATCTCGTCGAACACGATTTCGATGCTTCGGAAAAACTGAACGTCCCCGACAACTGGAGCATGTCGCGCGAGAGTATTCGCTCCTGCGACCTGCCCGTCTCGTACGAGCGGTCGTTTTCGTAGCACCGCGCGGATTATCCGCCGAGCGAAGTCCTGTAATTCTCGCACCGAGCCATTGCTACTGTGCTTCGTGCTAGAGTACACATTGAGGTCAGAAACCAATCGCGGTATCCGATGAACGCGCTGACCTTGTCGTCGCGTTCGTAACGCGCCGCGAGATAACGCACGCCGAAGCAAGTGCCACGAGCGTCGGCGCACGGCTCGATGGAGGTTCAAGTCTTGAATTCGCGCTTACGAATCCAGAATCTGTACCGATCAAAAGATCGCGCGCCCGCAAGATTCAGCGCGGTCTCCGCGAATCAAGGGTAATTGGAATTATGGCGATCCGCATGAAGGACATCGCACAGGACCTGGGCGTTTCGGTCATCACCGTCTCCAAGGCTCTGCACGATCATCGCGACATCAGCGCCGCCACCAAAGCTCGCGTGCTGAAACGAGTCGAAGAGCTCAACTATCGTCCAAATTACGCCGCCCGCGCTCTGGTCACTGGACGTTCGCACAGCATCGGGTTGATCGTTCCGGAGCTAGTGAATACCTTTTTCTCCGAAGTGGCCAAGGGCCTCGCGAGGGTTCTGCGCAAAAGTGGCTTCAGTCTGCTGATTTCGTCCGCCGAAGCCGATCCCGAACTCGAAAAGTCCGCCATTGATCAGCTCTTGGCCCGGCGCGTGGATGCGCTGCTGGTCGCCTCCAGCCAGTGGACCGTCGAAGCCTTCCGGCGCATCGAAGAAGCCAACGTACCGTACATTCTGCTGGACCGGAGCTTTGTGGGCCTGCCAGCAAATTTCGTCGGCGTCGATGACGTGCGTGTCGGAACCATTGCCACCGAGCATTTGATCGCAATTGGCTGCCGCACCATCGCGCACATCAGCGGGCGCCGAATTAGCACGGCATCAGGCCGTCTAACAGGTTACAAGCAGGCGCTGGCCGCGCACGGCCTTCCTTGCAATGCGGAGCACATCATTCTCGACGACCGGCTCGAGGAATCCACGCACGTCGAAGGCTACGAAGCGGCCATAAGGCTGCTGAAACTGAATCCACACCCGGACGCGATTTTTTGTTTCAACGATGCGATCGCGATTGGAGCGATGGCCGCCATTCTCGACGCCGGCCTGCGCATACCGGATGATGTGGCTTTGGTCGGATGCGCGAATCTTCCCTACGACAATTTTCTGCGCGTGCCGCTCACCAGCGTGGATCAACAGAGCGTCGCCATCGGCCAGCGCGCCGCGAGGCTCGCGATCAGACTCATTACCTCGGACCGCACCCTCCCGCCGAAAACTATTCTGCTCGATCCCACTCTCGTAATCAGAGACTCCACTAAAAAACTCCCGCCCGCTCAGAGCTGAACTCACCCAGAACTCCGTAATCGAAAATGTTCCCGGCGTCGGCGCGGAATCGTCCTTCACGATCAAGGGTTCCAGCACCGGTAACAAGCAAGTCACCATCACATTCAAAAAATGAATGCCGCACATAAAAATGTCTTGACAGCGATGACGGCACGGAGTAAAAGAGCGCACAGACAGTGCAAGCGGTTACGGTAACGATACAGTAGGCCGGAACCGGTTCTTGCTCGGGGTGGCCATTATTTCGACCTTTTTCTGCCAGTACTTTGCGTGTGGCGCGATGTCACTTTTCCCAGAGAAGACTTTGACGCCGTTGCGGTACGCCCCTGTGCGGGCTTGGGAGGCAATATGATGGATCGAAATTCTCTACGGGGAAACGTTTTCGCGAACCGCCGCTTGTCCGTGCCGAAACTAGCAATACGCGCTACTCTCTTCCTTGTCGCGCTCTTGATTTTCCTGCCGCGCGCGCAGGCGCAACTGTCCGGATCGCTTTCTGGCACGGTGGTCGATCCCAGCGGCTCCGTGGTCCCGAACGCCAACGTTACGTTGACGAACCAAGGGTCTCACGAACAGCGCGTCGTACAATCCAACAAGGACGGATATTTTGCGTTCGCCGCAGTGCTCCCCGGAACCTACAGGGTGAAGGTGGAAGCGCCGAGTTTCAAGTCGTGGCAGCAGACCGACATCATCATGCACGCCGGCGACACCCGCAGCGTCAGCGGTATTCAGCTCGAGGTCGGAACAGCGTCGCAAACCGTGGAGGTGGTCGCGTCTTCGACGGCGGTAGCGCCTGTGGACTCGGGTGCGCGCGAATCCATGCTCACGCAAACCGAGATTAACGACATCCCGCTGGTGAGCCGCAACCTCTCCGAAGTTCTGAAGATCCTACCCGGCGTGACTTCGACCCAGAATGGCCTCAACGAATCGAGCGGCTTTGCGGGCAGTTTTCTGACCTTGGGTCTCACCGGAAGCACGATCGGAGTCGGATTGAACATCAATGGCGCCGCCTACCGCGGAGGAACCGGCTACACCCTTGATGGCGCCTACATTCTCGATCCGGGCTGCAACTGCTGGTCCACCGCACTAGTGGATCCCGACATGACCCAGGAAGTTCAAGTGCAGTCGTCCAATTTTGGCGCCGACGTGCAGCAGGGCCCGGAAATCGTCAATGTCGTCGGCAAGTCCGGCACGAAGGAATATCACGGCCAAGCCTACCTGTACGCGCGGAACGACGCGCTGAATGCAAATGATTGGGTGGATAACCACAACGGGACGCCGAAAGCAGGCGGCTATTGGTACTACCCGGGAGCAAGCGTCGGCGGTCCAGTTCCATTTACCCGAAAAAAAGTCTTCTTCTGGTTCGGCTACGAGCACGCCTATCAGAATCCAGGAGGCACTAACACGCTCAAGTCGTACATCCCCGCCCCTGGAATGTTGCAAGGGAACTTCACTTCGTCGGGTATGGGCGTTTCCGCGCTTTGTCCGAACCTGGACGCGATGGGCAACAGCAATACGTCCAGCAGCGGCCAAGCTTGTTCAAGCATCAACGGGATGGTCTTGCCCAATGGAACCACTGTCACCAACGGGATAATTCCCTCGTCTTTCTTGGATCCAGGCGCGGCGGCCTTGGCTTCCATCTGGCCGGCGCCAAACGTCAACCCCGCAACCAATGGCGGTTTCAACTATTTTCAAGCGATTGCCAGTACGCAGAACCTGTACTGGTTTCGCCCTCGTGTAGATTACGACCTAAACGATAGCAACAAGTTTTTCGTTTCCTTCCAGTACGGTAGAAGTGCGGCTCCAGCCAGTGGTACCGGAGCGCATATCTGGTACACCCCAGCCAATTCTATTCCTTTCCCTGGCGGAGGAGTGCAGACTCTGACAACAACCAAGCTCGCCACCGGCCACTTTGTCCACGTTTTCAACTCCACTACTACCAATGAGTTTTACGCTACCTGGAGCTGGGACAATAACCCGAACACCGCGAACATAACTCCGGTGAGCAGGGAGACGTTGAACTACCCGGCTTCCTACGGCACCGTGTTCAAGAATCCCGCCGTTACCATGATTCCCTCTTACTACAGCGCAGGCAATTTCGCGTACCCCGAGTTTTCGCAACCGGACTTCTTCGATCCCGGCCTCGGCGGTTCGTGGCTCGCGAAAAAGCAATCGCCATCGTTTGCAGACAACGTAACCAAGGTTTGGGGCTCGCAGACCATCAAAGTCGGCTTCTATTATCAAAACGTGGGAAACCTGCAAGGCGGCTTCAACTTTACCAATGGAGTGTTAAGCTTCGGCGGCAAAAATCCGGACGTTTTCTGCACAACGGGTACTTGCCCGGCCATCGGATCCGCGAGCAATCCATTGGCTGACTTTGTTACCGGAATCGCTTCCAATTACCAGGAAGCGAACGGCGAGCCCTATCAGGATATGGCCTACCGGATCATTTCCGGCTACTTCGATGATTCGTATAAGGTGACGCGACGGCTGACACTGGAGTTCGGCTTGCGGCTTGACCATATCGGCCACTGGTACGACCGTTCCGGCACTGGCATGGCGGCTTTTTTCCCCAACCTGGTTTTAGTGGACGAGGCGAACGACCGGCCAAATCCGGGAGTCCGGTACCACGGGATAGACCCGGGCGTGCCGATCAGCGGCTCTCCAAGCCGATTCGCTTTTGCCTCTTGGCGATTTGGTTTGGCCTACGATCTGTTTGGCGATGGCAAGACGGTGGTGCGCGGAGGTTGGGGAGCTTACCGCTGGAACGATCAAGTGAACGACTACCAGGGCACCCTGGAGACTGCACAATCACTGCAGACTTACAACCTGCCTGGCGGTAAGAACGTGCTCTTGAGCGAGATCGGAAACTTGCCGGCTCCAGTCTCGGGTGTCGCAACGCCGGGGCAGATCAATGGCCAAATCTACGCGACCGATCCCAACGATTATAACGTTCCGGTCACTTACAGCTACAACTTCACAATTTCTCGCGAGTTGTCGTGGAGGTCGCTCTTCGAGATTGCTTACGTAGGGAATGATACCCAGAATATCCTGCTGGGCGGCCAAAACGGCATCGGAAACATAAACACCGCCACTGGAAGCATCATAGATCGCAACAAAATGCCTCTCGGTGCCTTGTTCTCTGCGGATCCAGTCACCGGGCTCGTCGCAGCGGATCCGGAGAACCCCGGTAAGACCTGCACCGGTGCCGGGGTGTGCAACTCATATGCGGACTACCTGCCCTATGGCAAAGAGTACGGAACCAATGCCGTTCTCGTGCCTGAGCACGACGGCTACGCGAACTATAATGCACTGCAGTTGATGTGGGCGAAGTCGGCGGGGAATTTGAACTTTAACCTCAACTACACTTGGTCGAAGGCTCTGGGCACAGGCCTCGCGATCAACCCGTACTCCGTTGCCGGTAACAACGGAGTCCTTGGTATCGACCGTTCGCATGTCATCAACACCTCCTACGTTTACAACATCCCTAACCTCTATCATGGCGATTCGAAGTTCGTGAACGGCGCGACCAAAGGGTGGATGATCGGAGGGACAACGACGTGGCAGTCCGGCGGAAATTTGCAGGCAAACGAAGGTAGCTCCAATCTTGGACTCAACATTAAATACGTTTGCGGGCCGACGGACCCCGCAAGTTGCGCCACTGCGCTCGCCGCCTACGGTTCAACCAATGTAGGCGCTCCGACTTACTTTGGCACGACTGCGGCTCTGTCTATCATGCCGGACGTTACCTGCAGCCCGAATTCCGGACTAGCGTCGAAACAGGTTGCCAAACTGGGCTGTTTTGCTCCCCCAGCTGTTGGAAGCAACGGTCCGCGCGATTTGCCCTACATCAAACTCGGAGCGTTCTGGGGCAGTGATCTGTCTTTAACGAAGGCTTTTAAGATCGGAGAAAGGCAGAGTCTGCAATTCCGTGCATCCGCAAACAACTGGCTCAACCACCCGTTGCTGGCAGCCAGCGGTACGGGCCAGTTCACGCTGAACTACACGAAGGACTTCGTCACTGGTGCAATTCTGCCCGCGCCTTCGTCCAACGATTGGGGATTTTTTGACACCAAGGTTGGGGGCGGAAACCAAAGAATTTGGGAATTGGAGGCTAAGTACTCGTTCTAGGTGGAAGGCGCGGCGAGAGGGCTTACCACCCCCCAGCCCTCTCGTTGGCGCGGCGCTTCTGGCGGGAGTGAAGTTCGGCTCTTGGCGCCCGCGCTTACGGCAGCGCGGCACCGGATAGCAGATAGAGCGAGTACCCAGGGGTGGCCACGACGCCACCCCCGTCTTTTTTTTGGCAGTAGCGAATCGAGTCCCGGGAATTTTGGTGCTGGTTTCTCGTGAATCCGGCGCATCGAAGGGGTAATGTAACGGTCCGGGAGTAAGGCGCGATGCGATACTCCGTAGGACTCCTCGTTCTGCTAATCGTTTCTTGCTCTCCGCGATTATTTGCACAAGATACGTCGTATTCTGGGCATGCGATTAGCGGGTTCGTTCGCGAGGACGCAAGCAACGATCCCATTCAGGGCGTATCGCTCGAAATAGATTCGTCGGGCAGCCGCGCGAAACCAGGCATGATTTCAGGGACTGACGGCGAATTCAGATTCGGAGGCTTGCCGTCTGGGGAGTATTCCATCGTCGCGACGATGCCGGGATACGAAACGGCGACTATCAACGTAACCGTGTTGCGTGCTGATTCGCCGAACATCACGATTTCGATGCACAGGATTGCCGCAGCGGTGGCAGGGGGCTCAGCCACGATTTCGGCCCATCAACTCGGGGTTCCGGCAAAGGCCCAGGACGCATTTGCGAAGGGGCGGAAGCTGCTTCACGAAGACGCGCAACCGGCCAAAGCGATTCCTGAATTTCAGCGCGCGATTCACGAGTTCCCGACCTACTACGAGGCCTATACCGAAATCGCCGTGGCGGAATATCACCTGAAAAACTTTCAGGGCGCTGAAGGCGATCTGAGGAAGGCGGTGGAATTGAGCGCGAGCAAATATCCCGAGGCGTTATTTTTATTGGCGGAACTCGAAAACGACCAGCGCCGCTACTCGGAGGCGGAACAGCTGGCGCGCCAGGCAGTGGCGCTCGAAGACTCTTCGTGGCATGGACACTTTGAACTGGCGCGAGCGCTCGTCGGATTGAACCGAGGGCAAGAAGCCGAGACTAGCGCGTCAAAATCACGGGACTTGAAACCCGACAATTCGCAAGTCTATCTGCTGCTCGCGAATGCGCACATGCTCCAGCATCACTATTTTGCCGTCGTCCAGGATTTCGACGCCTACCTCAAGCTCGAGCCGCAAGGTCCGCAAAGCGAAAATATCCGCCAGCGACGAGACCGCATGCAGCAGGAACTGCAGAACGCTCAGCCGCAGCAGCCCAACCCGAGTGTGCAACCCTGACCTTGAATCTGATGCCCTCAAAACTCCTATGCTTCACAATTGTTGCCGCATCCCTCGCCGGAATCCCCGCGCCGGTCGCGCCCAACGCGCGCTTTGAAGACGTCGCCAAGCAAGCAGGCCTCACGGTTGTCCACATCTCCACCCCCGAAAAAAAATACATCATGGAAACCATGAGCGGCGGCGGCGGCTTCATTGATTGCGACAACGACGGAAAGCTCGATATCGTCATCGCCAACGGATCCACCGTGGACCGTTATCGCCAGGGCGGCGATCCGATGGTCACCCTCTACCATCAGGACCGAAATCTAAAATTCAGTGACATCACCAAGTCCGCCGGCCTGACGCGCAAAGGCTGGGGCATGGGCGTGGCCGTCGCGGATTACGATAACGACGGCCTGCAGGACCTCTACGTGTCCGGCTACGGCGGCAACGCGCTCTATCACAATTTGGGAAACTGCAAGTTTGAGGATGTAACCGAAAAATCCGGCCTGCGCGGCGGAGGCTTCAGCACCGGGGCCGCCTGGGGCGATTACGATCGCGATGGCCACGTGGATCTGTTCGTCCCGGGATATGTGCACGTGGACATGAACAACTTGCCGGAGTTTGGCAGCAAGGAAGATTCGTGCCGGGTCATGTCCGTGAAAGTGCAATGCGGCCCGATCGGCTTGCCGGGCGAACCGGATTATCTATACCGCAATCGCGGCGACGGCATCTTCGAAGACGCCTCCGAAAAAGCCGGCGTGGACGACGCCGTGCACGCCTACGGCATGCAGGGCATTTGGTTCGATTACGATAACGATGGCTGGCCGGATCTATACGTCGCGAACGACATCGTCCCGAAATATCTGTATCACAATAATCACGACGGCACGTTTGAAGACGTCAGCCTGATTTCCGGCGCCGCCGTGGACGTGAGCGGCAAAGCGCAAAGCACCATGGGCGTCAGCACCGCCGATTTCGACCACAGCGGCCGCCTCGGCATCTACATCACGAATTTCAACGCAATGTCGAACACTCTCTACTGGAATCAGGGCGAGAAAGGTTTCACCGATATTTCTTTCGCGTCCGGTCTAGGGCCCGCCAGCATGCAATATGTCGCATGGGGCACGGCGTTCCTCGATATGGACAACGACGGCTGGGTGGATCTGCTCGTAGCAAATGGCCAAGTGTATCCGCAAGCCGATCTCATTCCAGGCATCACCCCGTATCGCCAGCCGCTGATGCTCTTCCGCAATAAACGCGATCGCACATTCGAGGATGTCAGCAAAATCGCCGGTCTAGCCAAGTTGCGCCCCGCTTCCTGGCGTGGCGCCGCGGTGGGTGATGTAAACAACGACGGTAGGATGGACATTTTGGTGATGGATGTGGACGGCCCGCCGGTGCTGCTGATCAATCGCACCGAATCCACCGATCGTGCCGCAACGTTTCGTCTGATTGGCACGAAGAGCAATAAAGCCGCGATCGGCGCCCGGATCACCGTCACTGCCGGTGATCTGGTGCAGATGAGCGAAATTCAAGGAGGCTCCAGCTACCTATCGCAGAACGATCTGCGCCTCCATTTCGGATTGGGAGATCACACCACGATGAACAAAGTGGAAATTTCCTGGCCCAGCGGCGCGCACGAAAGTCTTCAGAATTTGCCCGCTGGCTACATTTACACCATCGTCGAAGGAAGCGGCGTGCAACAAAAGCTTCCGTTCAACACGGAGAAAGATCCAAAGCCATAGACGCTGCCGCAAAAGCTGTCGTAAGAACGCGCGAAGCTTTGTAGGTCGTGGCTTTAGCCACGACATTGACCTAGGCGAGTCAGTGCGGCTTTAGCCGCTGAAGTACCGATTTTGTTGCAGGCGCACGCAGTGCGCCATTGTCGGCGCGGCAATCACGGCTGCTGCGCGAGAAACGGATAACGGGAGACTCATCAGCTTGCCAAGTCGTTCCAAGTCGAAACTGCAGCTCGTACTGTGCGTGATGGCACTGTCAGCCGGTGCTTGGTTCGTGTCCATCTTCGCGGTCTCAGCGCAGCAATCAGATTTGGGCAACTTGCCGATGGCAACACAAGATCGTGTCAAGGCTTCCGCGTGGTGGCCCACCAAAGGCACAGCCCCCCGCGAGGACTACATCGGCCCCGCCGCATGTGCCACCTGTCACACCGTCAAGTCGGCGTTGCAGAAGACCACGCCCATGGCCCACGCATCCATAGACGCCGCCAACTCGGAAATTTTGCACTCGCACGAGCGCCTGAATTTTCAGGCCGGTCACTATCGTTACGAAATCACATCCAGTGCTGGCGGCAGCGTTTACTCCGTTCACCAGGCCGCAAAATCCGTTACAGTGCAACTGGGATGGGCCTTCGGCTACGGCGAAGTCGGTCAGACCTACGTTTACCAGCAAGACGGTTCGTTCTACGAGAGCCGTCTGAGCTACTACCGCGAGTTGCAAGGCCTCGACATCACCACAGGCCACTCACATTCCGCTCCCGCCAAACTCGCAGAAGCCGCCGGCCGCCAGCTCGACCCCGAAGAAATTCAGCATTGTTTCGGCTGCCATTCCACTGCCTCAACCACCAACAATCGCTTCGACCTCGGCCATCTGATTCCCGGCGTCAGTTGCGAAGCCTGTCATGGTCCAGGTGCGCAACACGCCGCAGCAATGCAAGCCGAAGATTTCGAGCAAGGCAAACAATTAATTTTCAATCCGCGTGGGCTCAGCCCAATTCAGTCGGTCGAGTTCTGCGGTGCCTGCCATCGCACAAAGTGGGATGTTGCCATGGCCGGAATCACCGGTTCCGTCACCGTGCGCTTCCAGCCCTATCGTCTGGAGACCAGCAAGTGCTGGGGCGAAAGCGGCGACGCGCGTTTAACGTGTTTCTCCTGCCACGATCCGCACAAACCCCTCGTGCATGATCTGGGTTCCTACGATGATCGCTGCCTGAAGTGTCATGTATCGAGTCCGCACGCGCAACTCCCTCACGACCCGCCAATGTGTCCCGTAAGCGACAAAAATTGCGTCACGTGTCATATGCCGAAGTACGAACTTCCGGAGATGCACTCGAAATTCACCGATCACCGCATCCGAATCGTGCGGAAAGGCGAGCCGTTCCCCGGCTAACGCCATGCGCCGGAGCGCTTGCTATAATTTCACCGTGGCCGCACATAAAATTCTCGGCATTGAAGAGTCCGAAAAGCTTGGGTGCTGGAACTTTCGGCGCAGCCGAACTTACAAACGAAAGATTGTCGGGCACCTCCTGTGCAGTGTAGCGCTTATGTGCCTCCTTGATAGCAGTTCGCTGCTAGCGCAGAATCAGGGACTCGCTCCGAAGTCAGAATCCGCGCTGCAGGAACACTACGATGCCGCGCAGAATTTTCAGGCCGCCGGAAATCTCGCCCTGGCCGCGTTGCATTACAAGGCCTTCCTCGCGGAAGCGTTGAGCGCCGTAGCCACTCATCGCACCCAAGCCGGTGACTTCGCCGGAGCCAATGCGCTATTTGACGAAGCTCTCAACGACGATCCCGATGATGCCGCTGTGAAAGTGCAATACGCGCAAGCCTGCCAGGAAGCAAACGACCTCAACAAAGCCAAATCACTTGCGCAGGAAGCCGTAGTTGCAGAACCGAGAAATCCCACGGCCCACCGCGTGCTAGGCCAAGTTCTCCTGCAAAGGGACGACAATCAAGCCGCAACGCAGCAACTCGAAGCCGCCGTAGCTCTGCAACCGGACTTCGCGAACGGCTCAGCTCTCGCCGCCGCCTACTTGAAATTGAAAGACGAAGACCAGGCCGCCAAAATCTTCGCCGAAATGCTCGCATCCTTTGGCGACAAATCAGAAATCCATTTGCAATTCGGCACCGCCTACGCCAACGCCGGCTTCCCCGAAAGAGCCGTCCCCGAATTTCAGAAAGCCATCGCGGAAAATGGCAAGCTACCCGGCGCGCATTATTCCCTGGGGGCCGCATATCTGTTGGGCATCGGCCCGCAAGCCTACGACCAAGCGGCCGCCGAGTTTCGGCAAGAACTCAAAATCACTCCGCGTGACTACAATTCGCACCTGGAGCTAGGGGTCATCTACTTGAGCCAGCACAAATTGCCAGAAGCGGAAGCCGAACTCAAAAGCGCCGCCGAACTCGACCCGCTGAATCCTGATCCCGTGCTATCGTTAGGTCAGCTCTACGATCAGACCAACCGGCCAACCGAAGCCGAGGCGGCGTACCGCAAAGCGATATTGCTTACCAAAGATGTTTCGCGAAATCACTTCCAGGTCGAACGCGCTCACTATCTCCTCGCTCGCGTCCTCCTGCAATCCGGCCGCCCGGATGAAGCCAAAAAAGAAATGCTGCTCTCCAATCAATTGTTGAAGCAGAGCGTCCTCGAAAAACAAGGCCAGTCATATCCGATTCAGCCAAGCGAAGTTTCAGGCATGAGCGCATCGAAGGATTCAGAGCCGCCGCCGGCAATAGATCCCAAGGTCCTGCAGGAAGTGGAATCATTCGAGAAGCGCATGAGTGCGCCCATCGCCGATAGCTATAACAACCTGGGTGCAATCGCTGCCGACGGCAATGATTTCACCTCAGCTCTCGCATATTTCCAGAAGGCCGCACAGTGGAATCCCTCGCTTCAAGGTCTCGATTACAATTGGGGCCGCGCCGCCTTTTCCGGCCGCCAGTACGACCAGGCCGTAGCCCCTCTCACCCGCTACCTCCAAAGCCATCCAGAAGACACCGGCGCGCGCTCAACCCTGGCGCTCTGCCTTTTTCTTCTGCACGATTATCAGGAGGCTCTGAAGACGTTTCAGCCAATGGACCAAACGCAAATGGAAGCCGTCCCCGTTCTCGCCTACACCTATGCTGTGTGTCTCACCAAGGCAGGCGATTACACCACGGGAATTCAGAAGCTTAAGTCGTTGGAAAATGCGAATCCCGATGACGCCAACATCCACAAAGCGTTGGGCGAAGCATTCGCAGCTCACGGCGATTACGCGCAAGCGGTAGAAGAATTGCGCACGGCAACACGCCAAAATCCCTCTGACAAAGACGCCGCGCTTGAATTGAACACTGCGGAAGCAGCCGCGAAGAATAAACCCGCAAAAGAAAACGTACCCAAGCCGCAACCGAATCCGAACTAGCGCTCAGGCCGCAGCGATCCCGCCCGTTGCGGCGAACCGGCACCGTATTTAATCTTGCTGTGCCCGTTCTTCCCAGCTCCCGGCTCGAACGATTGCCCCTGTAGGAAAAATTCCAAGTTTCCGCGCATCACCAGGTGCGGCGAGAAAGTCACCTGGTTCGACGAGCACGCGCCCTCCGTCAAATATTCGTGCAGCACGCGATAAGCCATGCGCCCCTGGGTGCGCGGTCGCTGATAAATCGTCGCCGCCACCGACCCCTTCTTGATTTCTTCCACTAACGCCGGAAATAAGTCGGTCGTGATGATCGTCAATTGCTCCAGCATGCCCGCGTCCCGCGCCGCTTGCAGCACCGGAATCGAAGCCTCGGTGGTAATGTACATCCCCGCCAAATCCGGGCACGCGGCGAAAAGTTTTCGGCTCTTGTCATAGGTCTCCGCGTCAATGTCGTGGTCCTCCACGGTATCTTCCAGTCTCATCGCGGGATAAAATTTCTGCAGCGTGGATCGAAACGCGTTGAATTTCTCTGCGTGCTCGGTGATCACCGCATCGCTCATCGTTACCGCCACCCGGCCCTTACCTTGCAAAAATTTCCCCAGCAAATCGGCGGCCAGCGATCCGCTCGCCAGCGTATCAATCGATACCACTGCCGTCCGTCTCGTGTTTGGCGCATCCGTCACCACGCAAATCACGGGCACCTTCGACCGCGCAGCGCGCCCTATCCATTTCTTCATGTTCGCCGGCCGGCTCGGAAACGTGATGATCCCGTCCACCTCCGCACTCAGCGCCGCTTCGAACGCCTCTTCGTCTCCCTCGCCGAGGCTCGGATAGGTGCGGAACTCCACCTCCACGCCTTCTATATCCCGAGACTTGGCTTCCTCTTCGACTCCCGCGCGCACTTCGTCCCAGAACGAAGTTGTCCCCTTCAATGTATTTATCGAGACCCGCAATTTTCGCTTTTGCGATAAATAGCGTGCCGCCAGATTCGGCCGATAGCCTAGCGCCTTCGCCGTTTGCAAAACTCTTTTTCTCGTCTCCGGGCTGACACCGACGTAGCCATGCAAAGCTCGATGTACAGTTCCAGTCGAGACATCGAGCGCCTTTGCGACGTCGTAAACAGTAGCCCTTTTTTCCATGCAACTCCCTATATTCCAGTAGTTTACAGCGCCTATTATATGGCTAAAAAGATTCGAGAGGGGGACCGATGACCGATTCTCCCTGGGTTCGTACCCGGGGCTGCCAGTTCTCAGCTCTGAGACCGCCATTTAACCGCAAAGAGCGCAGAAGTCTGGGTACTGCCGAGAGCGAGCGGTATGGCTTCCGATTTGGGCCCAGGAGACGGCGATATTATTACGTAAAATGATCCGATAAGATTCTCTCGCGCCACCCCCTCATGCCGCACTGAGAAGATCACACGCGCGGTTACTCGATGCTTATTGCCCTCTTCAGTTTGAGGTCCGCTGAAGAACGCCCAATCATTATGCTGACTTCGTCCGGTTCCAAATCCCAAGCGCCCTTCTCGACATTCCAGTAGACCAAATCGCTTCCCTTCAGCGCAAATTGCACTGTCGTATTCTCTCCTGGTTGCAGCCTAATCCGCTTGAAGCCCTTCAGCTCTTCTGCCGGGCGCGCGACCTTGGAAACGGTATGCGCCACATACATCTGTACTACCTCATCTCCAACCCGCGATCCTGAATTGCGAACGTTCACGCTGACCGTGATTTGGCCATGGTCACCGATGCTGTTGCCGCTGGTCATCAAATTCGAATATTCGAACGATGTGTAACTCAGCCCGTACCCAAATGGATACAACGGAGTACCCCTGAAGTACATATATGTATGGCCATGACGAATATCGTAATCCATCATGGCCGGGAGTTGATCGAGTGAGGTCGGCCACGTCGTAACCAGCCTACCTCCCGGATCATAATCGCCGAATAGCACGTCCGCCAGTGCGGTACCTTCTTCTTGGCTGTTATGCGTCATGTGCAGGATTGCGGGAACATGTTCCTCAGTCCACCGGATCGCAAACGGAAAACTGGCGATCAGCACGATGACCGTATGCCGGTTCACTGCGTAAACCTGCTTGACTAATTCCTCTTGTTCGAGCGAGATGGATTTGCGGTCGATGGCTTCTTTGCCGTCGCTCGGCAAAGGACATTGAGCCCAGCCCGCATTGCAAGTGGGATGGTTGCCGACCACAACGATAGCCACATCGGCGCTCCGCGCTAACCGGACCGCCGCGTCCTCCGTATTGTCACGCGCGAAGGCGACTTGCACACTACTGCCGAGCTTGTTCTTGATTCCGTCCAGCGCGCTCACTGCGTACGGCGGCGTCCCGCTATACCAATCGAGCGCCACGCGATCCGCATACGGTCCAATCACGGCAACAGATCTCAATTTTGCCTTATCCAACGGCAGCAGATTCTCGGCGTTCTTCAACAATACGATCGATTCTTGAGTCACTTTCCGCGCCAACGCCTTGTGCTCCGCATTTTCCCATGCGGGCAGTTCGCCCTTGATCTTGCTGTAAGGCGTCAGGTCCGGCGGGTCGAGCAGACCCAGTCGAATCATCACTCGATACACTCCGCGCAGATTGTCGTCAATCTCCGCAAGGTTCACCAGTTTTTTCTCAACCGCCGCGTGCACTCCCTCGCTATAGCGGTCAAGAAACTGATTGATCCCCGCATGTATTGCGCCGGCAGAGGCTTTATTGATGTCGGGGAAGTACTTGTGCAGCGTCACCATGTTCGTCAGCGCACCAGCATCCGTGCATATAATTCCGTCGAATCCCCACTCGCGCATCGTCATGTCTTTCAGGATCGGCTGTACCGTCATCGGTATGCCGTTGTACGCGTTATAGGACGTCATGTATGCCCGTGAACCACCCTCCATAACACCCATGCGGAAAGGAACGGAATAGTATTCGCGGAGGAGTCGCTCATCGAAATTGGACGACGATCCTCCTCTTCCATCCTCGTTGCTGTTCGCCAGGAAGTGTTTCATCAAGGAAGCTGTCAGCCAGTACTTAGGATTGTCTCCTTGCAGGCCTTCGATGAATGCCGCTGCCATGGACCCAGTGAGGTAGGGATCTTCGCCGTACGACTCTTCGCTTCGACCCCATCGAGGATCCCGAGCGAGATCCGCGTTCGGCGCGCGCATCACGATTCCCGCTCGACGGTGTTTCTCTCCACGCCCATTCAGCGTGACCTGAGTATCGGTGTTAAAGATGTATCGTGCCTCATAACCCTCCACCGCGGCGACCTGGCGAATCAGATCTGGATCCCATGTTTCGCCCAGTCCAACCGCCTGTGGGAACTGCGTCGTGGGAAGAGGCTGAAGCCCATGCCCCTCCCATCCTCCCGGGCCGCCCAAGGCCACACCGTGTAGGCCTTCGAGGTGTGTCGAGCCCACAATACCCAGGCGAGGTACGCTTGGGTCAGTACTGAGGGCCGCGATTTTCTCCTCCACAGTCATCAGCGATAAAATATTGTTCACTCGCGACTCAATGGACAGGTGGGGGTCTTGAAATGGATATTGATATTGTTCTTCCCGCATCGCTCCCGCAGTGAGAAGTAACAGCAACATTGCCGGGAAGCATTTCGCAGCCATGTCACTCTCCATTTCCGGATGTGTCGGCGATCTCGACAGCCCAATTAACCGCGGATTCTACTCCATAAATCACACACTTTATCAGTCAACGGTGTATGGCCGTTGAAAAATGGAAGGGTCACTGTCCGGAGGTTCGTTACCGCTGACATCCTGTTGTGACATGTTGATCGGAAAAATCATGCATGTTGGTGGAGAATGCTTTGATCTTCGTTGGCTTCACGTGCAAACTTCCGCGCAGACCTTTCAGAAAATCCAGAATGGTGCTGGCCTTGGTTTCGATCGTGCACTCCCTTAGCTGAGGGCGGTTCTCAACTACGGAGCAGGGCCGCGGCTCGAAACGTTAGGCGCGCCGGCAGAATTCTCTGGCAAAAGTGCACAAGTGGTTTCCGGCCCGCCGGCGGTGGCATTTCCAGGCCGGATCACCGAACCGCATATTTTGAACCGTCAGCGCGACGAATTTCGAAACCTAGCCCTGGCCGCGATAACTTAGGAGCGAGCTCGCCGTCTTTTGGTCTTTCGGCGCCATCGAAGAGCAGGTTTTCTGGCTTGCTCCGCGACGTTACCACCTGACCGCCTGCTGTTTCGGCAGGCAACCTTGCAACGGGTGCCACCCGCAAACGGGGCGCCACCACGATTTTGAGGAGTTCTTTCCGTCAGATGGCAGAATACGCCGAGGCCGCCGGTAAGATCAGCTGAAACTGTCGGCGTGCCGGTCCGCTACGAAGCACTCACTCCGGACAGGTGGCGCGAAGAGCTGATGGCAGGAGCGAAGGCGGAGGGTGGCGAAGTCAATGTCCGCGGTATTGACCACCTTGTTGCCCAGTCAATTGCTCTCAAGTTCGCGCCTGCGCTTTCCGTCACAGATCATGTTCGCACCGAGGGCAGTTCGGGAATCACCAGGGTCTTACTGTTTGATACGGCTGGCCCTTTTTCCATGAGCCGTCAAAGCCCGGCGCTAACTCGTCACGCATCATCAGGCGGGCCCGCAGGAGCCGGGTCTTGACGCGAATCCATGTACTCGGGAGACAGTTTCGCGTAGCGCTGCCTCATCTTCAGGTCCTTATGCCGTAGGTTGCTCAACAACGCGTGGAGTTGTCCTCCCTTTATCATGTAGTGACTCGACGAGACTTGAGAGCTGCTTCCGACGCGACAAACTGCTTTTCGAGTTGGTTCAACCGGTTCCGAACCGAAAGGAAAAGCTCAAGCTCCAATTAAGTGGTCGGTTCTGCAGCGGGAACGGATTGCGGGAATTGAATAGGGTGCGGTAACGTCTGTGTAGCCATGTCACTCTCCTAACAGAGTTGATTTGGTTAGGGGCGTGTCGGTGCGCCATCACCGGCGCGTCCCGCTTACTTCTGGTTGCTCAACCCCTCGTCAATGTAGCGCCTGATT
>JBAQGJ010000070.1:0-67482 GCA_049287725.1 Candidatus Acidiferrales bacterium
GCTCAAGCGCAAACGGCCGGCCGCATGGATCTGCCTCAAATGTCCTCGCTCGACTTCATGCAAAACCTTCAAACGTTCCCGCTCTTTCGCACTCAACTCGATCCGCTCCTCTGCCATCAGGCCCCCCGGCCCCTAGAAAAGCGGACATTTCTACTTTGCACAATCCGGACATTCTCAATTTGCAGCTACATTGCCGCCAAATTCGTTGACAATCGCCGGGCCATGCGTTACGTTTCGGTTGTCATGAATGTGCGGGCTCACGCGCTTCACCACCATCATCATCACACCATACCGTGCCCGCGGTGGTGTGACTAGCTAGACGCAAAATTAGCTGGACTCATCAGCCCGCTGGCGCCCAACGCGCTGGCGGGCTTTTTGTTTTTCGGGAGAACAAATGGACCTCGACTTCGAAAAGGAAAACGGACTGATACCGGCCATCGTTCAGGACTACGCAAACGACGAAGTGCTAATGCTCGGATTCATGAATCGCGAGGCTCTGGCCAAAACTCGCGAGACAGGCTTCGTAACGTTCTTCAGCCGCTCGCGCAAAAAATTGTGGACCAAAGGCGAAAGCAGCGGCCAAAAGCTACTGCTCCGCGAACTGCGCGTGGATTGCGATCAGGACGCGCTACTGATCCGCGCCGAACTTTCCGGCGGTGCAGTGTGCCACGAAGGCTATCGCAGTTGCTTTTTCCGGCGGCTCGATGCCGACGGCTCCGCGCCGGTGGTTGCCGAACGCGTATTCTCTCCGGCCGAACTTTACGGCGAGGGTAAAAAGCAATGAGCGTGCTGAAGCTCGGCATCCCCAAAGGCAGTCTTCAGGAATCCACCGTGGAACTCTTCGCCCGCGCCGGCTGGCGAATCTCGGTGAATTCGCGCAATTATTTCCCCGCAATTGACGATCCGGAAGTGGAATGCATGCTGGTGCGCGCGCAGGAAATGGCGCGTTACGTCGGCAGCGGCGCGCTCGACGCCGGAATCACCGGCAAGGACTGGATCCTCGAGACCAGCGGCGAAGTGCAGGAAGTCGCCGAGCTGGTTTACGCCAAGAGCAGCCTCGGACGAGTGCGCTGGGTGCTCGCTGTTGCCGAGGATTCGCCAGTGAAAAGCGTCCACGAACTGGAAGGGAGAGTGATCGCTACCGAAGCGGTGCACCTGACGGAGCGATATTTGGAACGTAATGGAGTTCGCGCGCGTGTGGAATTCTCCTGGGGCGCCACGGAAGTGAAAGTTCCGCAGCTGGCCGATGCCATCGTGGAAGTCACCGAAACGGGCGCCTCCCTGCGCGCCAACCATCTGCGCATCGTGGATACGCTTCTGGAATCCGCGCCGTGGTTTATCGCCAACCGCGCGTCTTGGCAAGATAATTGGAAGCGCGAAAAAATCGAGAACATGGTGTTGCTGCTCGAAGGCGCCATCAAAGCGTACAACCGCGTGGGCCTGATGTTGAACGTTCGCCGCGAAGATCTCCCCAACGTGCTTTGCGCCTTGCCTGCTTTGCGCAATCCCACCATCGCGCAGTTGAGCGACCCCGCGTGGGTGGCAATAAACACCATCGTCGAAGAACGCACCGTGCGGCAGTTGATTCCGAAACTCAAATCGGCGCGCGCCGAAGGGATTGTTGAGTATCCCCTCAACAAGATCGTGTACTGATGCGCGTGCTTCGGCTCAGTGACGCAATCGCAGAGAAGATTTTGACGCAGCGGCGCGGGCGCGATCGCGCGGCGGAGCGGATTGCTTTGCGGATTATTCGCGACGTGCAGCGCCGCGGCGATGCCGCGCTTTTTTCGTGGACGAAACGCTTCGATCGCGTGGCCCTGAAACCCGGCAACACTTGGATTTCAGCACAGGAAATCAGCGATGCCTCACACCGCGTTGCGCCCGAATTTCTGGAAGCGATCAATCACGCCGCGCGCAATATTCGTGCTGTGGCACGGCGTCAGAAACCGCAATCGTGGACGATTGCAGTGGAGACTGGGGTTCGCGCGAGCCAACGTGTGCAGCCAATCGAAACCGTGGGGCTTTACATTCCCGGTGGGCGATTCTCGCTGGTCTCCACTCTATTGATGACCGCAATTCCCGCGCAGGAGGCGGGCGTGCGAAAAATCGTCGTTGCCAGTCCGCAGCCCGCCGACGAACTCCTTGCCGCGGCCAACGCCCTGGGTTTGCGCCACATCGCCCGCGTCGGCGGCGCGCAAGCCATCGCGGCACTGGCCTATGGCACCGCAACGATTCCAAGGGTGGATAAAATCTTTGGCCCGGGAAATCGCTACGTCACCGCAGCGAAACGCCTGGTCAACAGTGATTGCGCGATTGATCTCCTCGCCGGACCGACGGAAGCGATCGTTTTCGCCGATCGTGGCAATCCGCGTTTCATCGCAGCGGATTTGCTCGCACAAAGTGAGCACGACCCGGATGCCATCGCGCTGTTCCTTTCCACTTCCGGGCCATTTGCGCGCGCCGTCGCGGCCGAAGTCGAGCAACAGCTATCGGCGCTTCCCAAAACAAATCCCGCATGGCGCTCGCTCGCGACAAACGGCGGAGTGCTGATCGCGCGCAGCCTCGCGGAAGCTGTGCGTTTTATCAATCGCTTCGCGCCGGAACATTTGAGCTTGTCCGGCACGCCCGCCGAACATGCCGATCGCTTCGAAAACGCAGGAAGTATTTTTCTCGGCGATTGGAGCGCTCAATCCTTCGGCGACTATGCCTCCGGAACAAATCATGTGCTGCCGACCGGCGGCGTCGCGCGTTCGCGCGGCGGATTGTCGACAGCCGATTTTGTGAAATGCATCAGCGTGCAGAAAGTATCGCGAGCCGGCTGCGCGAGGCTTGCGCCCGTCGTCGAACAATTCGCAAAAGCAGAAGGACTGCTCGCCCACGGACGCTCCATCGAGGTGCGCCGATGAAGCTGCCGATCCCGGTGCGCAGCGCCGTCGAGCGCATGCGTCCGTACCATCCGCCGCTGGAGGGGCGCCGCGGCAAGCTGCGCCTGGATTTCAACGAAAACACAGTTGGGTGCTCACCGGCGGTGCTCAAAGCACTCCGCAAACTCACCGCCGCGGACGTTTCGATGTACCCGGAGCAGGAAACCGTCCGCCGCAAACTTGCGCGCCACTTTGCCGTAGATCCGGACGAATTTCTGCTCAGCAATGGCACAGATGAAGCGCTGCATTTGGTCGCGGATACTTTTCTTAGCCCCGATGATTCTGTCTTGCTCGTTGAACCAACTTTTGCGATGTACCGCTTCTATTCGGAACTGGCCGGCGCGCACATTCAGGCGTTGCGTTACGGTGCTAACTTGCGCTTTCCAATGGCTGAGGTCCTGCAAGCGCTTCACGCACGTTCCGCGCCGAAGATTTTCTTCCTCGCCAATCCGAATAATCCAACTGGCAACGTCCTGAATGCTACGGAATTGCGGCGCATTCTTAGAGCGGCGGCCAAGACACTGATCGTCGTGGACGAAGCCTATTTTGAATATTCGGGAATTACGATGATTCGGTGGATTCGGCGACACAAGAATCTCGTGGTCACCCGCACATTTTCCAAGGCCGCAGGTCTCGCCGGGTTGCGTCTGGGCTGCATCTTCGCGGCGCGCGAACTCACCGCCATTTTTCGAAAGGCACAATCGCCCTACCCTGTAAACATCGCCGGGCTCGTAGCGGCCCGCGCCGCGATACGCGATCGGGAGTATATGCGCCGTATTTTGCGCGAATTTCGCCGCAGCCGCGCAGAATTGCAACGCGGCCTCGCGCGCTTGGGAATCGAATCCTTTCCCAGTGCCGCGAATTTCATTCTGCTGAATCTCGGGAACCGTGCGAAGCCCGTCGTCGCAACGCTGGCACGCGCCGGGACACTGATCCGCGATCGGTCGTCCGATTTTGCCGGCCAGGGCTACGTGCGCATCACGATTGGCACGCTCGCCCAAACTCGCCGCGTTCTTCGCCAACTGAAAGAGAGCCTATGAGAAAAGCGTCGCTGCATCGCAAAACCAACGAAACCGATATCCGCGTGAAGCTCAATCTCGATGGCCGCGGCAAAGCGCGCATTGACACTGGCATACGTTTCTTCGATCACATGCTCGAACAAATCGCGCGCCACGGCGGTCTCGATCTCGAGCTCATCGCTCGCGGCGACCTGCACGTGGACCAGCATCACACCGTTGAAGACGCCGGAATCGCGCTCGGCGAAGCTGTGAAGACCGCGCTGGGCTCAAAACGCGGGATCCTGCGCGCTGGTTATTTTCTGATGCCGATGGACGAATCGCTCGCGATGGCGGCACTCGATTTTTCAGGACGCGCTCACTTCGTCTGCAAATGGCGGCCGCTCGCCCAGCGCGTCGGCGATTTTCAGACGGAACTGCTCGAGGATTTCTTCCAAGCCTTCGCGCAATCGGCGAATGCGAACGTTCATTTGCGATTCATGTACGGCCGCTCCTCGCACCATCAAATTGAAGTGATGTTCAAAGCCTTCGCGCGCGCGCTGCGTTTTGCTGTGACGCGCGATCGCCAGCTGCGCCGCGTGCTGCCCAGCACCAAGGGTCTTCTGTGAAAATTTCCATCATTGATTACGGCGCCGGGAATTTGCCATCCGTGGAACGCGCATTTGTGAATCTGGGCGCCGAAACCGAACGCGTCACGACGCCGGAGGAGCTTCGCAACGCTAAAGCGATCGTGCTTCCGGGCGTCGGACATTTCTCCGCATTCGTCGCGGGCTTGCGCGAAAGAAACTTGACCTCCGCGCTGCGTGCCGCAATTGATTCCGGCGTCCCGGTTCTCGGAATCTGTCTTGGACTGCAGGCGCTGTTCGCATCCAGCGAAGAAGCTCCGGGAGAAGGAGGCCTCGATCTCATTCACCAGCAGGTGAAATCGTTGCCGAAGAACGTGAAATCGCCGCACATCGGTTGGAATCAGGTCCGGCCGCTTCGTCCGGGCATTCTGCTCAAAGGAATTGCCGACGATGCTCATTTTTATTTTGCGCATTCCTTCGCCGCGGCTGTTTGCGAGCCACACACGGCGGCGGTCTGCGATCACGGCTTCCCCTTTTCCGCGGTGATCGAACACGGGAATTTGACGGCCGTTCAGTTCCATCCGGAAAAATCGGGCGAAGCGGGCGCCGAAACCTTGCGCAATTTTGTGGAGTGGGCGCAATGACTCTGGCGCGCCGGATTATTCCCTGCCTCGACGTAAACGCCGGCCGCGTCGTGAAAGGCGTCGAATTCCAGGATCTGCGCGATATGGGCGACCCGGAAGCGCTGGCCGCCCGTTACAACCGTGAAGGCGCCGACGAACTCATCCTGCTCGACATCACCGCGTCGCGTGATGGGCGCGCTACATTTCTCGAAACCGTTCGCGGCGTTGCGCAACAACTAAATATTCCCTTCACTGCCGGCGGCGGCATTCGCAGTCTCGAAGATGGCCGCGCCGTCCTGCGCGCCGGCGCAGACAAAGTGACTATCAACACTGCTGCAATCGAGCGCCCGGAATTGATTTCCGAGCTTGCCGCGCAGTTCGGCTCGCAGGCCGTCGTTCTTTCGCTGGACGCGAAGAAGACCGGTGGGCATTGGGAAGTTTTCATTCGTGGCGGCAGCCAGGCGACCGGGCTCGACGCGGCGGCGTGGGTGCAAGAAGGCGTCGCGCGCGGCGCGGGAGAAATTTTGCTGACTTCCATCGACCGCGACGGCACCTTCACCGGATTCGACTGCGATCTGACGGCAACTATCGCCGCCCTCGTGTCCGTTCCCGTAATTGCCTCCGGCGGCGCGAAAAAGTTCGACGACTTTCTGGATGTGTTCGGCAAAGGGAGAGCGGACGCGGCGCTCGCCGCCTCGATTTTCCACTCCGAAGAGCAATCCATCGGCGGCCTCAAACAATATCTCGCGGCGCGAGGCGTGCCGGTGCGCCTTAGCCGGTGACCTGAGCAAATGACCCGATGATCATTCCCTGCATTGATCTGCAAGGCGGCAAAGCCGTCCAACTGGTGCGCGGGCGCAAACGGGCGCTTTCCGTGGACGACGTTCTCGGCTTGCTCGAACGTTTTCGTGACTATCCGATTCTGCACGTCATTGACCTGGACGCGGCGATCGGCACGGGTTCGAACAACCGCTGGATCAAAATCCTTTCTACCCGCGGCAAGATGAAGATTCGCGTCGGCGGCGGTGTGCGCAGCGTGGCTCGCGCCGAGAAACTGCTCAGCTGGGGTGCGGAGAAAATCATCGTCGGCAGCGCAGCATTTCGAGACGGTAAAGTCGCGCACGATTTTCTCGCAGACTTGCGCAAGCGCGTCGGCCGCAAGCGTGTGATTATCGCCATCGACACGGAGGCAGGTCATATTGTAGTGCGCGGCTGGCGGAAGCGGCTGGCCTTGCGTCCTGACGATGTGATCCCCGAGCTGGAGCCGTATTGCTCCGAATTTCTGGCCACCTATGTGGACCGCGAAGGGACTATGCAGGGAACCAATCTCGCGTGGTTTCGACAGCTCCGGCGGCTGACGAAATTGCCGATCACCGCCGCCGGTGGGATTCGCAGCCAAAAGGAAGTTCGCGCGCTCGAAAAGTTGGGGATGCACGCTGCAGTTGGCATGGCGCTCTATCTCGGGAAAATGTCTGACGATTGATCCGTGCACTCAATTACGGGAAAAAGCCGAGAGCGTGTCATCCCGAGCGCAGCGAGGGATCTGCTTTTCGCCCACTCGTTATCGCAAAGCGGATTCCTCGGGCAACTTCGCCCTCAAAATGACATTGCGGCGCGTTTTTCCGCAGACAGAAAGCCATCTTCGTCAGAGATTCTCCAACTGTGCGCGATCTTCTTTTAGCGCATAACCGCTGCCGCCAACCTTCATCATCTGCGCGCACAAATTCAGAATGCGCGCGGCCGCGTCTTCGGCACTCAATCCTAGTGCGTGAATATTGGAAATCAAATTGCGGTCAGCGTCGGAATGCGTTGCCTGAGGCTGGTAGGCCATGTACGCCGACAAACTCTCCGCTGTGGCCAGCCCCGGTCGTTCGCCGATTAGCAGCACGGCGACGCGCGGTTTAAGCAATTCTCCAATCTCATTCAAAATCCCCACGCGGGAATACTTTATGGCAAACGGGCGGCCCACGCTCCACCCGCGCGCCTCCGCCCCTGAGACAAGCAACGGCAGCAATGCCGGAACCTGCGCGCGAATCGCCGGAACAGACAGTCCGTCGCCGACCGCGATTTGAAAATCCCGCCCCGGCACGCAACTCCGCAGAATCGCCGTTCGCGCCGCATCGCAGAATTCCCGTCCGAGCGACGGATGCAGCAGGTACTCATCCTTGGTCGACGCACGTGTACGAACTTCGAAAAGTTTCCATTTCTCGATGAATCCGGCATCGAAAGCCGCGCGCATATCGAATTCCATGCGCACCGCATCGCGCGCGGCGGCGTGGTCCTCGCGCAATTGGATTTGAGTTTCCGTACGATACCCGGCGCCCGCGCGGCCGGCGAGCACGCGCGCCGGAGTGAGCGCGCGGATCTTGCGTACCTGCTCAGACCATCCGGAGTTCGCGGCCAGCTCGTCGCGGCGGTCAGCCATCAAGCGATCCCTTCGAGCGACGATTCCAGCCCCTGCATCAGCAGGTGGCGCACGGGCGCATCGAGTTTCGCAGGCTCGCCATCGCGATAAATTCCAGTCTCCTCGAGCCACGCCAGAAACTCCGGCGCTGGCCGCAACTTGAAAATCCTGCGCACGCCGATCGCGTCGTGATAGCTCGTGGATTGGTAATTGAGCATCACGTCGTCGCCGCACGGCACGCCCATGAAGTAATTGCATCCGGCGGCGCCTAGCAGCAGAAGCAGATTGTCCACGGAATTTTGATCGGCTTCGGCGTGATTTGTGTAGCAAACGTCGCAACCCATCGGCAGTCCCAATAGCTTCCCCATAAAATGGTCTTCCAGGCCCGCGCGAATGATTTGCCGCTCGTTGAAGAGATATTCCGGCCCGATGAAGCCGACGACGCTGTTCACCAAAAATGGATCGAATACTCGAGCCACCCCATACGCCCGCGCTTCGAGCGTGAGCTGGTCTACGCCGCAGTGAGCCTCCGCAGAAAGCGCGCTGCCCTGCCCCGTCTCGAAATACATCACATTCGTTCCCTTCCACGCGACGTCGCTGCGCTTGCGGTGATGCTCGATTACCTGCTCGCGGCCTTCTCGCAGCATGGCGAGAGTGATGCCGAAGCTGCGATTCGCGGCTTCCGTGCCGGCCACGGATTGAAAGAGCAGACCCACCGGAGCGCCGCGGCCGAGCGCCGCGAGTTGCGTGGAAATGTGTGCCAGGCAGCAGGTTTGCGTCGGCGCTTTGCAAGCACTCACCAGGCGATCGAGCGCGTGCAGGATTGCGCCGACGGTCTCGACGGAATCCGCCGCAGGATTCACGCCAATCACCGCATCCCCGCAGCCGTAAAAGAGTCCTTCCAGCGCCGCCAGCAAGATACTGCCCACGTCGTCTACCGGATGATTCGGTTGCACGCGAATGCCCAGCACGCCGCGCTCGCCCATCGTATTGCGGCAACGAGTGATGTTGCGAATCTTGGCCGCCGCGAGCACCAGATCCTTGTTGCTCATGATTTTCGCCGCGGCTGCGGCGATTTCCGGGATGATCGCGCGCTGAATATTGCGCAGCTCCGCCTCGCCGGTGGAATCTTCCAGAAGGAACTCGCGGAATTCGCCGACGGTCATGCTTTTGAGCGGCGCGAAGACCTGTTGGTCAAACGATTCCAGAATCAGCCGGCCGACGTCGTCGTCATCCGGATCAATCAGCGGCTGCCGCACGATTTCGTCGAGAGACAAGTCAGCAAGCTGACGCTTGGCGGCGACTCGCTCGCGTTCCGATCTCGCCGCGATTCCCGCCAACTGGTCCCCGGACTTCTCCTCGTTGGCCTTCGCAAAAAGTTCTCGGAGTCCGGGGAATACGAATCGCTCGGGCATATGAGTGTCGCGGAAAATCGGCCTCTCGTTTCATTTGCAAACTAACATCAATCAACAGTCAAAGGAAGCTGACACCAACGCCGGCGCTTCAGTGCCTGGCAGCGGCCAGTTCTCGTACGCTCACAACCAAGTGGTAAAATGAAGTGGATGGAAAATCAAACGATCTCGAAAGACGTGATCTTCTGGGAAGTGGACGCGCAAGAAGATTTCATGAAGCCGGGCGGCAAACTCTACGTGCCCGGCGCCGAGAAACTCCTGCCAAACCTTCGCCGCCTCACGAATGCTGCGCGTCAAGGCCGCGTCTTTCTCGTTTCCCACGGCTGTATCCATGCAGCAAACGATCCAGAGTTCGCTCAATTTCCGCCGCACTGCATCCGGGGCTCCGCCGGCGCGAAATTTGTGCCTGAGGCCATGACAGACAAATTCGTCACGATACCGAATGAATCCGGCGCGAAGCTCCCCGAGAATCTTGCGCAATACCAGCAGATCGTACTGGAAAAGCAAACACTCGATATCTTCCAGAGCAGCCACGCGGAATCGCTCCTGGCTCGCCTTCCGCGCGACGCCGAATTTATCGTGTTCGGAGTCGTTACTGAATATTGCGTGCGCCTTGCCGCCAAGGGATTGCTCGAACGCGGGTGCCGCGTGTCCGTGGTGCGAGACGCTATCGAAACGCTGAACCCGGAAGAGTCGAAACGCACGCTCGAGGAACTGAAAGCCTTGGGCGCAACATTGATCGCGACGGATGATGCGCTGAACCGAGTCGGCGCGCTGACACAACCGATCCAAGGCAGGTCAAGCCGGAGCCATGACTGATTCTGGGCGTCCGCCGATCGCTAAACGATCCATCCCGACCTGATTCTCAGCGGCCGACACGTGCGTCGTTCATCCGACATATGTGTTTGTACGTCTTCGCGTGCTGTTCACCAGCAAAACACTGTATTCGGGATTGCGTAGTTCTGCCGATAGGCACGATCGGGTTCGCGCGCAACTTACACGATTCGCCCGATGGCGCTACCGGCCCCTTGCCACTAGATTTAGCTCTGCCGCGCGCCAGCCCGCGTCGGCCGGGGACCCATGCCAATTCGAAAGGTTTTTCGCTTTCGCCGTATTTCCGGATTACCAGTTTCGTTCGTTACGCTATGCGGAGTCCTGCTGTGCACAGCCTTGCCGGGAATCGTTCGCGCAGACGGCAAGAAATTCGTAGCACCTGTTCGCGGCGATGCGTTTGACGCCGCGGCTGCCGCAGCAATTCAGACGACCAAGCCTACGATTGCGAAGATCCGGCTCAAAGAATCGGGTCTCGTGATAGAGGATAATTCGCCGCTGAACCCCGCGCCCGCGCTTTGGAGCGATTCATCGACCACGGTTTTGCCCGCCGGTTCGAATTCCTCCGACGGAAACCCGTTGACGTACCAAGCGATCGCTTTCGACGTTGGTTCCGACCGGGCTTCGAACGATTCAATCCCATCATGGTCGCCGATGAGTTTATATGGTGGCAGCGGATTCGCCCTGTACGAAACCGCCCCTAAGGGCGCGGGACAGCTTTCAACCGGCGCAGGGTCCGATGGAAGAGATTTGGGATCCGCACATTCCGGCGGAAGCAATTTGACGACTACTGATGGGCCAGGACGGCTTCGCAATGGACTGATGCCAAGAATTAAGTGGCCGCTGAGAATTCTAAGCGGTCAGCCCGCTGCGGTCCCGGAGCCTTCCTCACTCCTCATGCTCGGGTGCGGTGTATTCGTGCTCGGATTAAAACGAAAATATCAGTCGGCGAAATAAGCGTGCACTCGCGAGTGGAGCGGCCAATCGGTCTTGCCTGATTCGCCGCGCGACAGCAGGAAGCACCTTGGGCAGTCCGGGGCGGATCGCCAGGTAAATGTCTCGAAATAACTTCGCCGCCCCCGCGGCGAAGCCTGAGTTCCAAGGCGCGCAGACTCTAACGCAATGCCTTTTGCAACTTCTTGGTGGCTTTCTGCAATCTCTTCTTGAGTGAATCCACTTCCTTCGACAATTCCGCCAGTTCCTTTTTTGCGACCACTCCCGCTTTTGCAACTTTCTGCGCCGTGCGATCCGCGCGGCCGATTGCGCCGCCGATTCCTTCCGCCACCTTTGTGAGCCTGCTCTTTGCCATTTTTGCCTCCGTATAAAAATGAAATCGTTGCCATCCTATACGCCGCGCGCATCAATCGTCAATCATTCTTGCAATCCGAGCGCGCGATTCTCACGCAGTGGCACCGAAGGAACTTACGGGGAGGGTAATTTTCTGACGGAATCTACTTCGGCAGGCGGAACACGAAGCTGACGTCTTCTTGCGTTTCGATGGGCTTGCCGTTCAACGTCGTGGGATTGTAGCTCCAATCGCGCACTGCGGTCATGGCTGCTTGAATCAGCGGCTCTGGGCCGCTTCGCGGCTCCAAACTCTTGATGGCGCCGTCCACTCCGATCACGACGTGCAACTTCACGGTGCCTTCGATGCGATGCTGCAGCGCATCCGGCGGATAAACCGGTTCAACAAGATTCGTAAGCTGCCCGATCTGCAGGTTGCGTCCCTCTTGCGCGGATTTTGCAGCGCTGGCCGGGACTGGAACTTCTCCGCGCGAGCGAATCGCCACAGAACCCGACGCGCTGATCGGCGTTTCAGGCAGGGTCAACATCAAAGGAGCGCCCGCCTTATCGGCGCCGACGGCCGCGGATGATGTGTCTTGATCCGAACGTTGTGACGCGGCGTTCTTCCGCGAATTTGGTGCGTCATCCGTAGCTGCCGGCGCGGCTTCAATCTCCGGAGGCGTGTGCGCACCACCCGCGTCCGCATGATTCGTCCCGGAGGCGGCTGGAATCTCCCATCGCTTGCCGCCGGAATCCACAATCTCAATCTCGAGCGGTTTTGCGGGCGTCTGGGCTGGCGCGCCTGCCAATACATCGTCCGACGCAGTTCCTTGCGGATTAGCCGTCGCAAGAGGTGGCGCGGCTTGCGGATGCACAGGCTCGTCCGATTGCCCTATCACGCTATTCAAGGCTCCGCGCCGTACGGCCATTCCCGCAACAAATGAAATCAACGCAAGCAACAAAACCAGAGCCGCAACGAACCACCCACTTTGCAGCTTCACGCGATAGCTCTTCGAGCCATCATCCTCCCGCGCTTGCCCAGGACGATGAGGCCTAACGAAGAGCGGCGCATCTCCAGCGATCGGAGAAGTCCTCGGCGCAATGCGTGCCGAACTGGAAAATCCCACTCCCATGCTCGGCGCCCCATGTGTGCCGCTAATGCCGTTGAAAACAGAAACCGGCGGTTCCGGCGTGTTTGCGGGGATAGGAACCGACTCCTCCACGACCGCCGGTTCAGGCTCCGTCTTGCGCGCCTCCGGAATCTGCACTCTCGGCGGTTCCGGTTCTGCACTACGCGCCGCTATGGGCCTGGACGCTTCTACCGGTGCTGGGCTCGTTGCGACTTTCTCTTTAGGCGCTTCCGGCAGGGTGGCAGCCTCGGACGCCTCCAACGCAGCGTCGTCCGACTGTTCCGCAGCCGCTTCTTCAGCAATCTCGTCGGTGTTCAGAGCCGGCTCGTCGCTAGGGGGGAAGTCATCGTCGAATGCGACTTCGTCGTCAGCCACCGGCTGCTGAAGCGCAGCGGACGCCGATTCGGCCGGGGCCTCTTCCGCCAAAGTCGTTGCCGCCTGCGTCGGCTCTCCAATACTCTCGTTTTCATCTTCTTCCACAGGAGCGCTAGGCGACGCCTCCCGCGCAATCCAGATTCCGATTTGCCGCCGGGCTTCATCGGAAAGATCAACGAAGCGCAGCCCGGCTTCCTTCCGTGACTGGCCGACCCACACAACTTCGGCGCTCACCTCCAGCCGTTTCCGAGTCCCAGGAAGCTGCAGGCGAATCGAAATAGGCCCTTCTTCCAGGCCCGCCGCCGCTTGTATTCGGATGCCGGCTTCGCTGACGTTGAGCACAATCCCGCCATTGTCTTCGCCTAAATCCACGTACGTGAGCGAAGAGACGCGCTGGCGCACGTGCAGGCGCCGGTCTTTCACCGGTACCGATGCCGGACTGGAACCGCCACTTTGCTCTGGAATCTCAGTCATGGATGGCGCTTGTCACCCTAGGCTGTTCGCCACACACCCTCGTTTCGACCATTCTATGATGGCACACTACCCGCTTCAACGCCGCCAGAGTATTTCTGCCGCAGGGGTAAACCGGTCAATTGAGGCTCGCAGCCGCCGCGGGCGTCTGCAATTCTTGCCAACCGCAGGGTAGCTCAATTTGGATATGGGTGGCCTGGTCGAATAACGCAAATCCACTGAAGCTTCCCACTTGCTGCGCCACGAGCGTCCTGAATTTGTCCTGGTTTACAGGCGTCATTTGCCCCGCCTGCAACCCCGAGGGCCAGCTAAAGGTTTGTGTGCTTTGCAGTGAGATGCGCGTGTGATTTTTCGCCGGCAGAAATACGGAATGATCGAGCTCTACCGCATCGTCGGAACTCAAACTGCCGTTGGATTTGAGCCGCGTCATGACTACAGTTCCGGGCCCTTTGGTGAGTTGATAATCCGCGTCGCTGTCGTTATTGAGGTCGTAGTAGAACACTAGCTGCACGTGCGTCGGATCTACTTCGTGAACTTGCAGACCTGCGAACGTGCCGCGCACCGACGCCGAATTCCACGCAGAAGTCTGCGCCGGCTTCGTCGGAGGCTCCTGGCGCGCGACTCCGGGGAAAAAGCGAATCACGACGAGCGCCAGGACGCACAGAAACAGCACGAAAATCAGCACGTTTCGCATGGCAGCCATCTCGAATTTACCACAATGGCCGACCTACCAGAAACCGGCCCTGCGAAACTTGCGTTTTGCCGTTGCTTCCTGAGATTCGCCAAACGGCCGGTGGTTCTATTCCTCGAGGTATTTCACAAACACCACTTCGTTCTGTTTCTCATTGTAAAGCAGTTCATCCACATTGGCTTGCGTCAGCAACAAACCGAATCCGCCCGGGCGCAGTCCCTTGTCCTGGCGAATCTGATCGTGCTTGGTGGGCTCATCCGCTTCGTGAGAGATCGCGGCATGTTCCAGCTCGCTAAATTTGAAGCCAGGCCCGGGATCCGCGATGCGATACATCAGCATCCTCCGCGCGCGCAAATAGGAAATCCGCACCTTGCGATTGGGATCGAGTTTGCCACCCCATTCCACGGCGTTCAGCAAAAGTTCATGAAATGCCTGCCCCACTGAGCGGCGCACGTCCTCCGAAAGCCCGGTCTTCAGATGCGCCATGAACGCTTCAATGCGTTCCGCTTCTTCCAGCGAGCACGGAACGACCAGCTCCACCCAATTGGGGCTGGCCGAAACGACTTCGATCGAGCCCTGGCCCGGCTTTTTCGCCAGCGTTTCCTTCACCAGCACCACGAGGGCCTGCGGATCCACCGGCTTCGCAACGTACGTATACGCTTCTTCGCGGATCGCGCTGAGCAATGTTTGCGGCGTGTCGTCGGACGTCATCACGATCACTTTCGGCCGCGTCTTCGCGTTGCGCAGTTTGGCCAGCACTTCCAGCCCGTTCATTTTCGGCATCCACACATCCAACAAAGCGAGGTCGAACTTGCTCTCCTTTAATTTTTTCAAAGTCGTCGCGCCGTCTTCCACCGCCACCACGGTATATTTCTGCGCCCGCAGCGTCTCCGAAAGTAGCAGGCGGGTAGTGCGGTCATCATCGGCAACCAAAATGCGCGTCATCTTTTCCTCCCGGCGGAATGATGTGGGCGAGCCTGTCGCTGCGACTTCGTTTTTTGCGCGCCGATCGTATGCAAAGCCGGCAAGAGCAACGCGATCTGATCCTCCAGCGTCGCGTACAGCTCCCAAGTGCCGTCGAGTTTACCCTGCCGCGCGGCTTTTTCCATCTCTCGTGTAGTTTCCAGCGCCGCCGATTCGCCGAAGTTGCCGATCGAGCCCTTGAGCGCATGCGCGGCATCGGCCAGGGCCACGGCGTCGCGCGCCGTCAGCGCTGTGCGGATACGGTCCATCATTCGCGGGCAATCCTCGCGGAAAGTCTTCACGATATTTCGCAGCAACTTGCGGTTCCCGCTGAAGCGCGCCAGTAACGCCTTCGAATCGAGCGCGCCGGCGTTCTCCGTTGCTCCTTCGCCCTCGCTCGCAGCGGTCTGCGAAGAGCGCTCCGAAATACTCTCCACGGTTTGCAGAAACGTCTTTGGGTCAATCGGCTTCGCCAAATAACCATCCATCCCGGCTTCTAAACACTTCTCGCGATCTCCCTGCATCGCGTGTGCGGTCATGGCAATAATCGGCAAATGTTGCCCGCTCCCTTTTTCCTTCTCGCGAATGATCCGTGTTGCCTCGAGGCCGCCCATCTCCGGCATCTGCACGTCCATCAACACCAGATCGAATTTATGCCGCTCGATCGCTTCGATGGCCTGTCGCCCGTTTTCCGCCACGATCACGGAATGCCCGCGCCGCTCGATCAGATGCACCGCCACTTCCTGATTCACAGGATTATCCTCGGCCAACAAAATACGCAAAGGCTGGCTAACCGTCCGGGCGCGTTTCTGCGCCACCGACGGGCGCGATTTCTGCCGTCCCGCCACATGTAACGCCGTAATGATCGCATCCCACAGTTCCGATTGCTTCGCCGGCTTTGTCACCGCCGCCGCTGCTCCCAAACTCTTTGCTCGGGCTATGTCCTCAGTGTGCCCCGCCGAAGTCAGCAAAATCAGCGTAGTGCCGCGCAAACGCGGATCGTGTTTCACTTGCGCAGCCACGTCGAACCCATCCATTCCCGGCATATGCGCGTCGAGCAACACCAATCGAAATGGATGGCCGTCCTTGTGTGCGCGCCGCAAAGCTTCGATCGCCGTAGTCCCGTCCTTCGCCGTAACCGGCTTCATCCGCCAATTGCCGATCATCTCCTCGAGGATTTGGCGGCTCGTCGCATTGTCGTCCACCACCAGCACCGGCAAGTCTTGCAGCTTCACCGGCGCCGGTTCTGCCACTTTTTCTGAGGACACCTCCGGCCGCGCGAAGTGCGCCGTGAAATGGAACGTGCTGCCCCGTCCCACCTCGCTTTCCACCCACATGACTCCGCCCATCAATTCGCAAAGCTGCGCCGAAATCGCCAGGCCCAATCCCGTGCCGCCATACTTCCGTGTTGTGGATGTATCCGCCTGTGCGAACGCTTCGAAGATCCGCTGCTGCTTTTCCACTGGGATTCCGATTCCCGTGTCGGTCACTGAAAAGTGCAGCAGAATGTCATCCTTCGTTTGCGATTCCAGATTGCCGCGCAGCACCACTTCCCCGCGCTCGGTGAACTTGACGGCATTCCCCACCAGATTCATCACAATCCGCCGCAGCCGGTCCGGGTCGCCGATCAGCGCGTCCGGCACGTCCGCCGGAAAATACGAGGCCAGCTCGATTTCCTTCTGCTGCGCGCGCAGCGCCAGTGACTTCAGCGTATCGGCAATCGAATCGCGCAAGCGAAACTCCACATGCTCGAGTTCTTCCTTGCCCGCCTCCACTTTCGAGAAATCGAGAATGTCGTTGATCAAATTCAGTAGCGAACCCGCCGAAGTCTTCACCGTTGCCAGATATTGCCGTTGCTCGGGAGACATTTTCGTTTCCAGCGCCAGATCCGTCATGCCGATGACGGCATTCATCGGCGTGCGAATTTCATGACTCATGTTGGCCAGAAACTCGCTCTTCGCGCGGGTGGCATCTTCCGCCTTGGCTTTGGCGATTTCGAGTTCCTTCACCAACTGCGCGAGGCGTCGCGCGTCCTCTTGCTGCGCGTGCCGCGCCGCTTCCAGGTAATCGGCATAAAGCTTCAATTCCATCTCCGCGCGCCGCCGTTCGATGAACTGCCCAATCTGGCTCCCGATCGAATCGAACATATCCATCACATCGGGCTCCAGCTTGCGCGGCTGCCGCGTGAAAAATTCGATCACGCCCGCCACGTGCTCCCCCAGCCGTATCGGAAAAGCGAACGCTGAGTGCAGACCCTCCGCGAGCGCAAAAGACCCGCGCGGGAATTTCGCACCTTCGTGTAACTCCGGAAGCCATACCGGTTGGCACGTTTCCCAAACTCGCCCCGGAAGACCCACGCCGCGTCCGAAAGTGGATTCCCGCGTCGCCTTCACGAATGTTGGGAAATTCAGGTTCGGCGGGTGCCATAAATCCATGCAGCGCAAAACGTCCGCGTTCTCGTCCACGCGCCACAGCGCTCCCAGATCCCAGCTCAACCCCTCGCAGATGGACATCAGCAGGAACGGCACGGCCGCGTCCAGCGATTCCGCTTCCGCCAGCACGCGCGTCACTGCGTAGCCGGTCGAAAGCCTGCGCTCGGCTTCTTTGCGCTGCGTGATATCCCGCGCCACCGCAAAAACCAATTTCTGCTCCATGCTGGGCGTCGCGTTCCAAAGCAACCAGCGATACGATCCGTCCGCGCGGCGGTAGCGGTTCTCGAACGAAATCGCTTGCTCGCCTTCGTCAATCTTCTGCGCTTCAGCCTCCGTAATCGCGCGATCATCCGGATGAACAAATTCGCTGTACGGTTTCGCGAGCAGCTCCGCGGTGGGAATACCCAGGACTCTTTCCCAGGCCGGATTGATACGCTTGAAATATCCGTCGAAACCGGCGATGCACAACATATCCAGCGAAAGCGTGAACAGCTGGTCGAGCTCTTCTTCGGTGAGCCGGCGTTCGCGAATCGCTTTCGACAGATCGGCAACGCTGCGGCGAAGCTCCAGCTGCGCCACCACCAATCGGCTGAGTGCCCGCAACGCTTCCTTCCGCTCCGGCGACATCGTTCGCGGAACGCGATCCATCACGCACAGCGTTCCGAGCGCGTAGCCTTCGCGCGTCATGAGCGGCGCCCCGGCATAGAAACGGACCTTTGGCTCCCCGGTGACCAGCGGATTATTGCGGAACCGCTCGTCTTCCAACGCGTCCGGCACCACCATCACGTCGGGCTGCAAAATGGCATGCGCGCAGAACGCCACATCGCGCGGCGTCTCCGTCTCTTCCATTCCAATGTTGGATTTGAACCACTGCCGGTCAGCGTCT
Source organism: Candidatus Acidiferrales bacterium (assembly GCA_049287725.1). GTDB lineage: Bacteria > Acidobacteriota > Terriglobia > Acidiferrales > UBA7541 > Palsa-295. The sequence continues at coordinate 18,009 of JBAQGJ010000070.1, forward strand.
ATCAGGCTGACCAGTGCGATCGGAGTGCCGCAAATCAGCGCGGCCATCCGCGAAAGGTCGTCAAATTCTTGTTCGGGAAGCGTGTCCAGGACTGAGTAGCGCCGGAGCGCGTCGAGTCTCGCCGTTTCGTTCTCAGGTGGACGCGCTTTCATGGCAGGCGGGCAGGGTCCCGGCTGCGCGTCATCTTATGGCGGCTGCCAAGCCTAAGTCAACGAAAGCACGGTTGCAGCTGCCGTGCCGCGAAACGAAACCCCGCCAGACGGCTTTGCATCCATAATGATTGTCTTGAGAATCTCTCTTCTACTGGCCACGCTGCTCGTATGCGCGATTGCGGGCGTGCTGCTCGCTCAGGAAAATTCGCCAGCGCAACACCCATCGAGCGCGACGCCTACTTTCTATCCCGATGTTCTGCCTATCTTGCAGCAACATTGCCAGAGCTGTCATCGTCCCGGCGAAATTGGTCCGATGCCGCTTCTGACGTACGACCAAACTCGCCCATTCGCTCGCGCCATTGCCGCAAGCGCCAGCAAACGCGAAATGCCTCCGTGGTTCGCCGGCCCGGACGTTGGTCACTTTTCGAACGATCCGTCCCTAACACGGCGCGAAATAGACGCGCTCGTTTCATGGGCCAACGCAGGAGCGCCCGCTGGTAATCCCGAAGACGCGCCACCCGCTCGAAACTGGCCGCAGGGCTGGATGATTCCGCAGCCGGACGCAGTCGTGCAGATGCCGAAACCGGTCGCGCTTCCAGCACACGGTGATATTGACTACACCTACGAAATCGTTCCCACCGGCTTCACCGAAGACAGATGGGTACGGATGTCCGAAATACGTCCCTCGAGCCGCGCGAACGTCCATCACGCGGTCGTTTATGTTCGCCCTCCGGGCTCCAACTGGCTGCGCCACGCGCCAATCGGCATTCCATTCACCGGCGCGGACATGAGCGATGCGCAGGACCGCGAGGACACGCATTTCACTACAGCCGACATCTTGCTCGTCTACGCGCCGGGAAGCTCACCGGACACTTGGCCCGAAGGCATGGCTAAATTCGTGCCGAAGGGCTCGGACCTGGTTTTTCAAATGCATTACATGGCACGCGGCAAACCCGCCAGCGATCAGAGCAGCATCGGCATCATTTTCGCGAAGCAACCGCCGCAGAAGCGCGTTCTGACTCTGCAACTGACCAACGATCGCTTCGTAATTCCGCCCGGCGTGGACGATTACCGCGTGGAAGTCCACGGTTCGCTGCCGAACGACGCGGTGCTGCTCAGTTTTTTCCCGCACATGCACCTGCGCGGAAAACGCTTCGAATACAATATCCTGCACCCGGACGGCAGCGTCGAACCACTGCTGCGCGTCCATTACGATTTCTACTGGCAGTTAAGTTATCGCCTCGCTGAGCCGCGCCCGCTGCAAGCCGGCACAGTGCTACAGGCCGTCGCGTGGTACGACAACTCCAAAAATAATCCGCACAATCCCGATCCGGACGCAGCCGTCCGCTGGGGCGATCAAACCTACGATGAAATGATGGTGGGCTTCTTCGACGTAGCTGTCCGCGCGGATATAGATAAGCCGCACTACTTTATCCGCAGTGGGAATACGCTAGAACAAAAGCCGTAGAGTTTCGAGAAAAGCGTTCACCCAACAGACGCGACTCCAGATTCCATTTAAGAAAGCCGACTTCTCTGCGGTCTCTCGGTTTTCTCTGCGCCCTCTGCGTTAAATCTTTTGACTCTAGTTTTTGACTCTAGCTTTTGACTCTTAACTGTGGACTGCTAACTCTTAACTTTGAACTCGAATTTATCAATACCCCTCCGCCTTCCCCTGCCCGCGCCCATCGTGCCCGCCTTGCAACCACCCATCGCTGATCTCAATCGCTTCCACCCGAGCCGTCACTTGCGGATTCCCGACTTCAACCGCGTAGCCCATTCGCTGCAACAGCGCAATCGTGTCCGGCGAAACTCCTTTTTCCACATCGAGCCGGTCCGGCTTCCATTGTTGATGGACGCGCGGAAAATCCACCGCATCTTGCACATTCATCCCAAAATCAACCACGTTCAGAATCGTCTGCAAGATAGCCGTGATGATCACCGGCCCGCCTGGCGCCCCTAAAACCAAAAATGGTTTGCCATCCTTCAAAATAATCGTCGGCATCATGGACGAGAGCGGCCGTTTCCCCGGCGCAATCGCGTTCGCTTCGCCCTGCACCAACTCAAACATATTCGGCGTGCCCGGCTTCGCCGCGAAATCGTCCATCTCGTCGTTCAGCAAAAATCCCGCCCCGGGCACCGTCACGCCGCTGCCGTACCCGTCGTTGAGCGTGTAAGTCACCGCAACGGCGTTGCCCTCTCCATCCACAATGTTGTAATGCGTAGTGTTCGTACCTTCGCTTCCCGCGGGCAGACCGGGATTCACTTGATCGCTCGCCGTCGCATGCTCTGGATCAATCGTCGCGGCTCGCGAACGCACGTAAGCCGGACCCAGCAGCGCGGCAATCGGATTCTTCACGAAGTCAGGATCGCCCAGGTACTGACTGCGGTCGGCAAAAAACCGCCGCATCACTTCCCCCATATAGTGGTAAGCCTCCGCGGAGCCGGCGCCATATTTTTCATAGCCGGTAGTGTTCAACATCGCAAGCATTTGCAACAAGCCAACCCCGCCTGAACTCGGCGGCGGTGAAGTAATGATGTGATAGCCTTTGTAATCGCCTTCCAGCGGTGCGCGCTCCACTGCTTTGTAATCGCGCAAATCCGCGAGCGTGATCAGCCCGCTGTTTTTCGCCATCGCGCTCGCCAGCAGATGTGCCGTATCGCCCTCGTAAAAATCTTGCGCACCTAGATGTGCGATGCGGCTGAGCGTGCGCGCGAGCTCTGGTTGGCGGAAAGTTTCCTGCCAGTCATAGAACGCGCCGCCTTTCAGAAAAATCCGCTGCGAGTCAGGAAATTTCGAAAGCAGCGGCGCCGCGCGCTTCCACGAATTCATCTGCCAGCGTGAAACGGGAAATCCTTTCTCCGCAAGCGCCACTGCGGGATTCACGAGCTCCGCCCACGGTTTTAGCCCGTATTTTTTATGCGCGAGCGCAAAACCCCGCACGGTCCCCGGCACTCCCACCGACCGCCATCCCACCACGCTGTCGTTGGTCGGATTCCCCGCAGCGTCCAAATACATGTTGCGGCTCGCACTCCCCGGCGCCCTCTCGCGAAAATCAATAAACGTAGCGCGGCCGTCGGCCATGCGGATGAGCATGAACCCTCCGCCGCCAAGATTTCCCGCATAAGGATGAGTCACAGCCAGCGCGAAACCCACCGCAACAGCGGCATCCACCGCATTGCCGCCTGCGTGCAAAACAGATACGCCAACATCAGCCGCCAGATCCTCCTGTGCGACCACCATCGCCTTGCGACCATAAACCGGCTCGCGACCATCAGCCGCTGGAACCATTAGCGCGAACATCAGCAACAAAGTCAGACATCGCCCTGCGCGCATCTTCATCGACATGCACTCCTCATCGCGCGCTCGCCGCCCGCGTTTCTCCCAGCCACTCATCAATCCGCCCCAGCGCCTTCTGCAAAAGCTCCCCATCTCCGCCAAACCCAAACCTCACGAACGATTGCGTCCCCAATTGCTCGCCCGGCACGAGCAAGACGCTCTTCTTCGCGCGCAGCTCTTCGCCCATCTGCGCCGAATTCCGTCCATCGCGCAGCCCGGCCCACGCGATCGCACCCGCTCGCGGCGGGACATGCGAAAAAATATCCGCATGCGAATCCAGCCACGCGCGCAACGGCGGATAGTTCCGCCGCAAAGTCTCCCGCGTGCGCTGCAAAATCCACGCCCGCCGCTCCGGCGCCAGCGCCACCGAAGCCAGCCGGTCGGTCAGCATCGAAGGACCAATGCTGGTGTAATCGTGATAGCTCCACAATTTCTCGATCATTTTCGCAGGCCCCACCACCCAACCCGTGCGCAAACCGGGCAAGCTGTATGCCTTCGACAGTCCCGCCGTGCACAAAATGCGTTCGTAGCCGCTGCCCCAAAAACTCGTCGTCAACTCGCCATCGAATTCCGCACCCCGATACACTTCATCCGAAAGAACCCACGCACCCACTTTCGCGGCAGCCGCCACTACCGCCGCTCGCATGTCGTCGCGCAACACCGCGCCCGTCGGATTGCTCGGATTGCAAATGGCGATCAGCTTCGTCTTCTCCGTCACCACGCGCGGCAAATCGTCCACATTGATTCCCCAATCCAGCGATTCGCGCAGCCATAGCGGCTTCACCGTCGCACCCATCGCCCGCGCCACTCCCGCAATCTGCATGTAATTCGGCATCATGAAGACGACTTCATCGCCCGGCTCGATCAGCGCCCACATGGACACGTAGTTCGCTTCCGAGCCCCCGCACGTCACTAGCACGTTGTCCGCGGTCGCTCCCGGATACAGGCCCGCAATCAGCGAACGCAATTCCTCGCTGCCGTTGGTCTGCGGATAAAGCAGCGGCACGTCGAGAATTTTCCGCAGTTGCTCCGGATCCGGCACCAATTCCGCCGTGGTCAACGGATGCACGCCACTCTCCGAGATATTTAACTCGACCTTGTTCTCCCACGCCGACTGCCAGCGCTCCAGCTCAAATGGCTCGATCTGCATTTCCCTCACCTCGACGACCGAAAGTGTCCATCGCTCCCCAAGCAGCAAAAGCCACAAACGCACACACGCAGCACCGCGCAAATCGCGCTCGTCGCCACGCGTCAGAAATGTAAGCGAAGCCGCGCGCATTCCCAAATGAATTCCGCGCCCAAAATGGCTATCTTCGCCATTGCCATCCGCTGGAATCTCGCGAGAGAATAGCGCTCTGCTCCGATGGATTCTAGCGCGCACCTTCGGCTCGTTCCGGCGGCGATTCGATGAAATGGCGAATCGGCGGCTCTGCCTTATTGCTCGCGACGCTCGTCATCGGCGGATTTCCCCGCGCTGCGCGTGCGCAAGCCGCCGCGAATGACGCCAACTGGTCTTTCGCCGTCTCCGGTGACTCACGTAATTGCGGCGACGTCGTCATGCCCGCCATAGCCGCTGGCGTCTTGAAAGACAACGCGTCCTTCTACTGGCACCTCGGCGATTTCCGCAAAAATTCCGATTTCGACGAGGATATTCAGCATCAGCCCGAAAACATCACCAGGCCGCTCAGCATCAGCCGTTACCAGCAAATCGTCTGGGACGATTTTATCCAGAGCCAGCTCAGACCCTTCGGCACGCTCCCGGTTTTTCTCGGCATCGGCAACCACGAAACCGTCTGGCCGCACACTCGCGAAATGTATCTGGTCCAATTCGCCGACTGGCTCGATACGCCGGTGCTCCGCAAACAGCGGCTCAGTGACGATGCGAACGCCCACAAACTCACAACCTACTATCACTGGATTCAAAATGGCGTTGATTTCATCACGCTCGACAATGCCGTTGATAGCGAATTTGACGAAGTCCAACTGACCTGGTTCGAAAAAATCCTGCAGCTCGACATGGCCAATCCGCTCACCACCACGATCGTACTGGGCGCGCACGAACCGCCGCCGGATAGCATCGCAGCGAATCACGCCATGGACGCGACACCCGCCGGCATCGCCACCGGCCGCCGTGTCTATGCTGATCTTCTGAAAGCGCAGAACGATGCGCACAAGCACGTCTACATGATCTCCAGTCATCAACACTTTTACATGGCGGGAATTTTCAATACGGAATACTGGCGGACGCATGGCGGCGTTTTGCCCGGCTGGATCGTAGGCTCGGCGGGTGCCGTGCGCTATGCGTTGCCACCGGAACACGCGGATGCGACAGCAGCGGAAACGCACGTGTACGGATATCTGCTCGGCACGGTGAAACCCGGTGGCGAAATTGATTTCGACTACCGCCATATCAATGAATCGGACGTGCCCACCTACGTAGTGGATAAATACAAACAGGAATTCGTGCACTGGTGCTTCACGGAGAATTTCGCCGCGCACTAAGACATCTCATTCGCCGGAGGATCCAACCCCATGACCGCACATACAGAACCAGCACGCGCCGAATCCGCTCGCCCGAACCCGGAACGAATTTTCGAAACTCTGAACGCCTACCAAAAGACGGCCGCGCTGAAAACGGGCATCGAGCTGGACGTCTTCACTGCCGTCGGTGAAGGAGCCACCACGCACGCGGCTCTCGCCAAGCGCTGCCAGGCGAGCGAGCGCGGCATGCGCATCCTCTGCGACTATCTCGTCATCAATGGCTTTCTCACCAAGACTGGCACCCAATATGCCTTGACGCCGGAGTCCGCCGCGTTTCTCGACCGCCGCTCGCCCACCTACGTGGGCGCGGCAGCGAAATTCCTCGCGCTTCCCGAGTTGATGAATCTCTACTACGACCTGCCCGCCATCGTTCGCGCCGGCACCTCGGAAAAGGGCGAAGAAGATACCGCCGAACCGGACAGCGCCAAGTGGGTAGAATTTGCCCGCTCGATGAGCGGCTTACAACGGATGCCTGCCGCAGCGATGGCGGAACTCCTGGATGCCAAGTCAGGGCAAAAATGGAAGGTGTTGGACATCGCCGCAGGCCACGGCATGTACGGCGTCACCATCGCCGCACAAAATCCCAACGCCGAAATCTTTGCCGTGGACTGGCCGCAAGTTTTGCAAGTAGCCGAGGAAAATGCCAACGCCGCGGGAGTTGCTGCGCGCTATCACAAAATTCCGGGCAGCGCATTCGATGTGGATTTCGGCAAGGACTACGATCTCGTATTGCTGACCGGGTTCCTTCATCACTTCGATCAGCAGATCATTGTCTCACTGCTGCGCAAGGTTTATGCCGCTCTGAAACCAGGTGGCCGCGCTGTCTCCGCGGAATTTGTTCCCAATGAAGACCGCGTCAGCCCGCCCGCTCCCGCCGCGTTCAGCATGATCATGCTCGGCACCACGCGCGCCGGCGACGCCTACACCATGTCCGAATACGATGAGATGTTCCGCAAGGCGGGATTTTCCGGGAACGAAATCCACCGCGCGCCCGGCCCGCAGAGTTTCATAATTTCGAAGAAATAATCGCCAGAAGATTCAGCTTTTCCGCGGCCCGCCGAACGCCACCGTCAGCAAGGTGTGCTGCTCCATCTCGTGCGCCTTGTGCGAACCGGTCGCAGGGCTTGCGCTCGCCGAACGCTTGACGGAAAGCACTCCGCGCCCGCGCGCCAGCCGTTCCAACCGCGGCAGCAAGAAAGCCAGGGCCCCCATGTTGGCCGGCTCTTCCTGCACCCACACAAAATCGCGCGCATTCGCGTGACGGTCCATCTCCGCGGTCAGTTCCGCTTCGGGGAACGGATACAATTGCTCGAGGAGAATAATCGCCGTTGAAGTATCTTTCCGGCGTTTCCGCTCGGCAATCAATTCGTGCCCGATTTTGCCCGTGCACAGCAACGCCCGTTTCGCGCTGCCGTCGCCCGCATCCGGAATCACGTTCTGGAATCGCGGCGCCGCTAGATCCGCCAGTGAAGAAGATGCCACCGGATTCCGCAGCATGCTCTTCGGTGTAAAAACCACCAGCGGCTTCCGCCATGCGCGCAATGCCTGCCGCCGCAACAGGTGAAAATACTGCGCGGCCGTCGAAGGCTGGCAGATCTGAATATTGTCGCGCGCCGCCAACTGCAAAAATCGCTCCATGCGCGCGCTGGAATGTTCCGGCCCTTGTCCTTCGTATCCGTGCGGCAGCAAAAGCGTCACGCCGGAGAGCAAATTCCACTTGTCCTCGCCCGCGGAAATGAATTGGTCAATCACGATCTGCGCGCCGTTCGCGAAATCGCCGAATTGCGCTTCCCACAGCACCAGCGCTTCGGGAAAATCGCGGCTAAACCCGTACTCAAACCCGAGCACCGACGCTTCCGACAGCGTCGAATTGATCGCTTCAAACCACGCTTCGCCGTGCCCCACATGTTGCAGCGGGACGTATTCTTCTTCCGTCTCGATATCAATCAGCGCCGCGTGACGCTGGTTAAACGTCCCGCGACGGCTATCCTGCCCGCTCAGCCGCACCGGAACCCGCTGCTTCAGCAACGTGCCGAACGCCAGCGCTTCGGCCATCCCGTAATCAATTGGCCGCTTTCCCTGCGCCATTTCCACGCGCTGTTCCAGCAGCTTTTTCACTTTCGGATGAACGTGAAACCCGTCGGGATAGCGCGTCAGCGCTTCGCCGACGGCCGCCAATTCCTCTTGCGCCACTCCCGTCTCCACTTCCATTGAAGCGTTGTAGCGCCCGCCGCGATAGGGATCCCAATAAGGCGGCAACTTCCGCATCGGCGGATTTTTCTCGAGTTCCAGCGCGCTCTTCTGTGCCGCATCCAACTCCTCGCGCACGCGCGCGACAATCGGCTGCGCATCCACGCCGATTTTTTCGGCGTAGATTTGCCACAGCGGCGGATGCGCGTCGATTTTGCGGTAACGCAACGGCTGCGTAATCGTCGGATCGTCCACTTCGCTGTGCCCGTGGCGCCGGTAACCGATCAGGTCCACCACCACCGGCTCCCCAAACTTGTAGCGGTACTCGATCGCTATGCGTCCCACGCGCGCCACTGCCTCCGGATCTTCCGCGTTCACGTGAAAGATGGGAATCGGCAGCCGCTTCGCCAAGTCTGACGAAAACCGCGAAGAATGCGAATCCCGCGGAATCGTCGTGAACCCGATCAAATTGTTCACGATGATGTGGACCGACCCGCCCACTGAGAATCCCTCGACGCCCGCCATATTCAGCGTCTCGGCCCAAATTCCCTGCCCCGCAAACGCCGCATCGCCGTGCATAATCACCGGCACCACATGCTGCAATCCCGCATCGCCGCGACGCATTTGCTTTGCGCGCGTGCGCCCGATCGCCACCGGATCCACCGCCTCCAGGTGGCTGGGATTCGAAACCAGGTGGATTCCCACCTTCTTGCCGTCCGACGTCTCGAATGTCCCGGTAGCGCCCATGTGATATTTCACGTCGCCGCCGCCCAACACGCTGCGCGGGTCCACATCTTCAAATCGTGCAAACACTTCCGCCGCGCCGCGCCCTACGATGTGCACCATCACGTTCAGCCGCCCGCGATGGCTCATCGCCAGCACGGCTTGCACGGCTCCTTGCTCTGATGCCGAATTCAAAATCGCGTCCAGCAGCGGCAGCAGCGCCGATTCGCCTTCCAGCGAATAGCGTTTCGTTCCGAGATAACGCGTCTGCAGAACCTGCTCGAAAATTTCCGCGCGCACCAGCCAATCCAGAATCCGCTCGCGATCCGCTTCGGGCGTCTCAAACTCCGCTTCCATCCGCTCCTGAATCCATTGCCGCTTCTCGCGCTCCGGAATGTGCATGAATTCCACGCCGATCGTGCCGCAATAGAACCGCCGCGCCGCTTCCGCTTCCGGGCCGGACACCTCCAGCTCGGGCATCGCGACCGGCGCCATGCCGCCCAAAGGATCTAGATTCGCTTGCAGATATCCCCACCGGCGGAACGCGTCCCAGATGCGCTCCTGCGCATCGTTCGTTGCGGCGGAGTCCACCACAGCTTGTTGACGGCTCATCAATCTCCTCAAAACCTCACTACCATTATAGCGGCTGGCTCGCGAACTCGCGAGATTCGTTCGCTAGCTCTTGTCCCATGTTCCCAATAACCGCCGCACGAGCACGATTTCACCCAAGTGGTAAGCGTTGTGGTCGGCCAACAGCAATGCCTGGCGCAGCATCGTCTGCCCGGTTCCGTGTGGAATTTTCGCGAATAAATCCGTCCGCGGATCTTTCAGCAGCTTCACCATCTCCTCGGTACCCTTCGCAAATTCCTTCACGCTCTGTTCCCACGCCGCATCGTCCGGCGGCGCCGGCGAATTTGGCCAGTACGAAGCTGGCCACTCGCGCGCTCGATATTTCGGATTGGTCGAGAAATCCACAATGTCCTCTTGCGAGATTCGCGCGTGCTCCAGCAATTCCCATGCCGAATAAGGCGACCCCGCCGGACGCACGCCCCGGTGTGCCGGATCGAGTCCCGCAAGCGCTTGTTTCCAATCCGCGTGCGCCTCACCCCAAGTAAGAACTTTAGCCAAATACTCGCGCAACTCTTTGTCGTTCACCCCAGCACTCGCACGAGCAGCGATCTTCGGTTTCGCTGCGCTCTTCGTTTTTCGATTAGCCTTCTTACCTTTACTCATCTTGTCCCTCCAAATGAAACTGATCGCAGTGCTTCACTCAAATTTCATCCCCAGCGCCGAACTATATGAAGTGCGGGAGCGCGCTCCCGCTTTCATGAGGCGAGGCTCGCCTCGCCGGAGTCGCCCACGTTGCGACGTCAGCTGCTGGCGAGAAATTTTCCGCCAGCCCGCAATCGCAAGTCTGCCGCAAGCCGCGTCCGCCAAAAATCCCTCGCCAATCCGTTCCTTGTTTATCCCCGCACCGAAGGTTACTATCCCACCGAAATTTTCCCACAGGAGCCTTCATGACCCGCCACAGCTTTTCGCGCCGCGATTTCTCGCGCCTCTTCGGCCAATCCCTCGCGCTGGCTTTCGCCACTCCGAGCCTGCCGAAGCTATTGGATGCGCAGCGCCATCAACCGATTCCCGGCGAATCCGTTCGCCTAAACTACAATGAGAATCCTTACGGCCCATCGCCCCGCGCCCTCGAAGCTCTCGCGGCCTGCGGCCAAATTGCGAATCGCTATCCGGATGTGAACCGTCTTCAGGTCATGGACGCCCTGGCGCGAAAATTCAGCGTCACTCCCGACAAAATCGCTCTCGGCTGCGGCTCCACGGAAATTCTGCGCTGCGCCGATGCGGCATTTCTCGATTCCAGCAAGAATGTCGTCGCCGCCGAACCCACCTTCGAAGCCGTTCTGGAATACGCCCAGGTTTTGCACGCTCATCCTGTAAAGATTCCTCTCACTGCGGACCATCGCCACGATCTGCCCAAAATGGCAGCCGCATGCACATCGAAAACCGCCGTCGTATACGTCTGCAATCCCAATAACCCCACTGGCACCATCGTCACGCGCGACGAAATGGCTACGTTCATTCAAGCCGTGCCACCCACCACGCTCATCCTCGTGGACGAGGCCTATTACGATTTCGTCGAAGCCCCCCGCTACGCAAGCGCCACGGAGTTCATCGCCAAGTACCCAAACTTGATCGTCGCGCGCACGTTCTCGAAAGTCTACGGCATGGCGGGAATGCGTCTGGGCTACGCCGTCGGCGCCAAAGAAACCATCGCGCTCATCAGCAGTCAGCTTACGCAAGATAATTGCAATGCCGCCGTCCTCGCCGCCGCCCTGGCCAGCCTGGCCGACAACGATTACGTCACCACCTGCCGCGCGCGGTTGAACGACACCCGCCGCTGGCTCTGCGCCGAACTCACCAAAGATTCTCGCGCGTTCATTCCCTCGCACGGCAATTTCGTCATGATTGATATGGGCTCGGACACCGCACCCTTCATTGATCAGCTCCGGATGCGCCACATTGTCGTCGGACGCCGCTTCGCTTCCATACCCAATTTTTTGCGTGTAACCATCGGCACCCAAGAGGAAACCGAAGCATTCCTCGCCGCTCTGCGCGAAATTTCGCCTGCCGCATCCACAAAAGCCGCCGCTTAGGACCAAACCGCCGCAAAAACAAAAGGCCCTTCCCCGCGCTCGCGCGCTGAGAAGAGCCTTTGAAAATACCTGTTCCCTTTAGCGGGCCAGTTCTGCCGCGTCGCCCGTCAATCGCCCGGGCTCACTGCATGTTCGGAATTTCACCGGCCCTTACAAGCCGTGCCGTACAGCTCTTGTTATGCTGTCGCGGCGGTGGGCCCGATCGTTCGCCGCTGTTGGAAACATTCGCGGCAATAGACCGGGCGTCCCTGTGTGGGCTTGAACGGAACCGTCGTTTCTTTACCGCACTGCGAGCAAACGGTCTTGGTTTCCACTCGCTGTACGCTGGGCGTTGTGCCCGTACCATTGCCCGCCGAGCGGTTCGCCTTACACGCCTTGCACCGCTTGGGCTCATTCTTAAAGCCTTTATCGGCGAAAAACATTTGTTCGCCGGCAGTGAAGACGAATTCAGCTGAACATTCGGCGCACTTCAGCACCCTATCGTGGTATTCCATACGCTGCTCCGAGGCCGTGCTGGGAAAGGTGTCGCAGCGGAACGTTCCGTGCCTGCCGTTCGGGGAAGCTCAATAGAAAAACCTGCGCTACCCTGATGCCGGCTGGCACGAAACTGTTTGAATGGACCCAAACAACTTGGTCGCCTAGTCTTGCTCACGCCGTTGCTTTTTCCGGAGACGTTTACGCGAGAGGGCCTCTTTGGCACGCCGCTTTTCACCCGGTTTCATGTAGTAGCTGTGCTTTTTAATCTCCTTGATAATGTCCTCCGACTGCACCTTTCTCTTGAAGCGCCGGAGCGCATTTTCCAGAGATTCACCCTCTTGGATCACAACTTCTGCCACGCGTATTCACCCCCGTTCCCCGTTGATTGTTGAGTTGCACTGGTGGGATACCATCAGTGTAGCCGGTTCACACCCAAACCGGCAATTGCCAAGTTCTAATATCCTCGGCTGTCCCCTAAGTCAAGGTTTAAATTGCCCTAGAGCGCCGATCGGCATTTTGCTGTAACTCTCTAGTAAATTAAGTTTTCTCAGGTACCTTCGCGATTACTACAGTGAAGCCGGGATTTTCACTGTCACGGCTGCCGCACATCCTCGGTTGCTGCTAGAATGTCGCTTCACCGGCTGCCCGGTTTCGAGGAGACGCGAACCCATGCCTCTGATGCGCAATGCGATCGGTGTGCTGTTGGCGGGTGGGCAGGGCGAACGTCTTTGGCCGCTGACGCGCGATCGCGCCAAGCCCGCCGTTCCCTTCGGTGGCATCTATCGCATCATTGACATCACTCTCTCGAATTGCCTCAATAGCGATCTCCGCCGCATTTTCGTTCTCACGCAATATAAAGCGCTCAGCCTCAATCGCCATGTCCGCCGCGGCTGGTCCGACTTAATGGGACACGGCGAATACATCGAAGTCCTCACCCCGCAGATGCGCGTTTCGCAGCACTGGTATCAAGGCACCGCCGACGCCGTCTACCAGAACATTTATTCGATCGGTTCCGAGCAATCCAACTACACCTTCATTCTTTCCGGCGACCACATCTACAAAATGAATTACCAGAAGATGCTGGAGCAGCACGTGGAAGCCGGCGCGGACGTCACCGTCGCAACTTTCGAAGTGGACACCGCGCAGGCCGCCGGAAGTTTCGGCGTCATCGAAACGGACAAGGACTGGCGCATCATCGGCTTCGAGGAAAAGCCCGCCAACCCGAAACCGTCCCGCGTGCACCCCAACAAAGTGAACGCCTCGATGGGCGTCTATCTTTTCAACACGCAGCTACTGGTGCCGATCCTGATCGCTGATTCCGAAGACCCCAATTCCAAACACGATTTCGGCAAGGACATCATCCCGCGCATCATCGAAAAGCATCGCGTATTCGCCTACAACTTCCGCGACGAAAATAAAAAGGAAGAATCCTACTGGCGCGATGTCGGTACCGTCGCCGCCTACCACGAAGCCAATATGGACCTGGTTTCCGTCTCGCCGGTCTTCAACCTCTATGACAAAAGCTGGCCGCTGCATACCTGGCAGCAGCAATACCCCCCGGCGAAATTTGTTTTTGCCGATCCGTCGCGCATGGGCGTCGCGCTCGATTCCATCGTCGGCGCGGGCTCCATCATCTCCGGAGGACGCGTGGTGCAATCCGTTCTCGGGCTCGACGTGCGCGTCAATAGCTACAGCGAAGTGGACTCCTGCATCATCTTCAATCATGTGAACGTCGGACGGAGCTGTCGCATTCGTCGCGCCATCATTGATCGCCACGTGAGCCTGCCCGAAGGCACCGTGATCGGCTACGACCAGGAAGCCGACCGCGCGCGCTACTCCGTCACCGACAATGGCATCGTTGTCGTGGTCCGCCCCGAATCCATGATCGAAGAGCCGGAATAACTCTGGCGTCCCCCTCATGAGTTCCAGTTTCCAACCAAGGTTTGGCCCGGCGGCCGAGGAGTTCGAACGCTATCGCCCCGACTATCCTCCCGAACTTTACGATCGAATTCTTGCGCGCGTCCCGGGCGAGCGCCGCGAGCGCGCGATGGACCTCGGAGCCGGCACCGGGATGGTGGCGCGAAATTTGATCTCGCATTTCCATGAGGTGATTGCCGTCGAACCGGACGCGCAAATGGCCGCAAAGATCGCTGAATTGTGCGCTGGGGCTGTGATTCGAGTCGTTTCCGCAGAGGAATGCGAGCAGCCGCGGGAAACCGTAGATCTCATCACCATCGCGAACGCGATGCATTGGATGAACGCTGAGCGCGTCGTTGCCAATGTGATCCGCTGGCTCCGGCCAGAGGGCGTGCTCGCCGTATTCGACCGCCCGCTGCCGAAAGCCGGGGCGGAAGTTGACGCTGTCACAACGGAGGAATTTCGCGGCCCGTGGCGAGGCTATCGCGATCCCGCCTGAATCGCGCTGACACCTACCGGGACCAGATTCGCGCTACACCCGGACTGCGCATCCTCGAAGAATCAAAGATTCCCCACTTCGTTTCGATGTCTGCCCGGGATTATGCCGGTTACTGGAGCTCCACTTCATACGGCAGCGCGTACGCACGCAACCTCGCCGACCCAGAAGCATACTGGGGCGGCCTGGAATCGCGCTTTCGCGCTGCCACCCAAGACGATAAAATTCACGTGGACTTCAGCCACTCGCTCATACTTGCGCAGCGTAGTTAGCGTCACCGGAACGATCGCCGTGCGGCTCCGTCTTGGCCGTTGGTTGTCATCCCGAGCGTAGCGAGGGATCACTCTTCCCTCTCGGCCCGGGCGTTTCGCGTGGGACTAGAGGCACGGCATGCCGTGCCCGCCTCTTACGATGAACTCGATCCTGAACAAACTGGCCCGCGGGAATCGTCGCTCCATCGGCCACTCGAATGAAGTCGCCGCAGAAGTGCTCGTTCACCCCGCCTTGTTTCCGGAACTTTTCGCGGGATTTTCAAACGACGACCCGGTAATCCGTATGCGCGCTGCCGACGCCATCGAAAAAATCAGCGTGCACCGGCCCGATCTTCTGCAACCATACAAGAGAAAGCTTCTGGCCATTGCCGGCAGCAGCGACCAACAAGAAATTCGCTGGCACGCCGCGCTGATGCTTCCACGCCTCGCGCTTTCGCGTAAGGAGCGCGCGGTCGCCCTCGATATCCTCTTCGACTACCTTCGCGACAGAAGTAGCATCGTGAAAACTTTCGCCATGCAAGCCATTTGGGATCTCGCCGCCGCGGACCCAAAATTGAAAGCGCAAATCATTCCGCTAATTGAGGAGCTGACGCTTATAGGCACAGCAGCGATGCGCGCCCGCGGCCGAAAGCTCCTGCGTCAACGAAAGATCACTTCGCCACGTCAACTGCGGTAGGGGCACGGCATGCCATGCCCGGCTCCGTCTGATATGATTATCCCGCACAAAATGGTCGTATCGAATTTCCAATCCATCCGAAAGGGAATAAATGTCCACAAAAATCATCAGCATTCACGGCCGTGAAATCATAGATTCCCGCGGCAATCCGACCGTCGAAGCCGACGTCCATGTCGCAGGCGGCGCCATCGGCCGCGCCGCGGTCCCATCCGGCGCATCCACCGGCGAGCACGAAGCCAACGAACTCCGCGACGGCGACAAATCCCGCTACCTTGGCAAAGGCGTTCTCAAAGCCGTCAGCCACGTGAATGGCGCGATCGCCAAAGCTGTCACCGGCATGGACGCCGCCGACCAAAAAGCGCTCGATCGCAAAATGATTGACGCCGACGGCACGCCCAATAAATCGAATTTCGGCGCGAACGCTATCCTCGCCGTCTCCATGGCCGCCGCGCGCGCTGCTGCCGCGCAAATCGGCCAGCCTCTCTACAAATATCTGGCGAAATATTCTTCCGATCCGTCCGCGAATACGTTGCCCGTCCCGATGATGAATATCGTCAACGGTGGAGCTCACGCCGATAATTCCGTGGACGTCCAGGAATTCATGGTCATGCCGCTCGGCGCGCCGAATTTTCGCGAAGCGCTGCGCTGGGGCGTGGAAGTCTTCCATCACTTGAAGTCTGTGTTGAAGAAAAACGGTTACTCCACGGCGGTCGGCGATGAAGGCGGCTTCGCCCCCAACCTCAAATCCAACGAAGAGGCTCTCGAACGCGTGCTCGAAGCCATCACCGCCGCCGGCTACAAGCCAGGCGAACAAATCGCGATCGCGCTCGACCCCGCGTCCAGTGAGTTCTACGACCGCGCCAGCAAAAAGTACATTTTCAAGAAGTCCGACAAATCCGCGCGCACTTCCGAGCAAATGGTCGCGTTCTGGGAAGGCTGGGCGCGCCAATACCCGATCGTTTCCATAGAAGATGGTCTCTCCGAAGATGATTGGGACGGTTGGAAGCTTCTCACGAAAGAGCTGGGACGTCCTGAGAAGCTCCACGAGCCGCCGCGCAACATCGAGCTCGGCGATAGTTCCGCCGCCGCGCGCAAACAGGTCATCAACACTGCCGCGGAAGTTCCCGGCGTCGGAAAGAAACTCATACAGCTCGTTGGCGACGACATCTTCGTCACCAATCCGAAAATTTTCGCGCGCGGCATCTCCGAAGGCATCGGCAACGCGATTCTGATCAAGCTCAACCAGATCGGCACGGTGAGCGAAACCATCGAAGCCGTCGAAATGGCACGCAAAGCAAATTACGCCGCCATCGTCTCCCATCGCAGCGGCGAAACCGAGGATACCTTTCTAGCCGATTTCGTGGTCGCCATGGGCACAGGCCAAATCAAAACCGGCTCCGCCTCCCGCACAGACCGCATCGCCAAATACAACCAGCTCCTGCGCATCGAGGAAGCCCTAGGCTCCGCAGCCCGCTTCCCGGGCCGTAAGGCGCTGCATTTGTAATGGCAGACGAATTTACGAGCGATCAGTTCTTTTTCGGCTGTACATTTGTCCGCAAAAGATTTCGTAGCGCATCGACATCGCCAGGACTTTGAAAAAAGCGCTTCGGAATGATATTGGCGAGTTTAGGCGCGTGATACATCAGAATCGTGTCCTCGCCTTCTTTCCATTTCAAAATCGCTGGCCATCTCACTTCGGACTGCGAATGGAGTGCCGTGCACTGAATACCACTCTCATCAAATTCGTAACGAACTAGGCCTTTCAGGTTCGGGCTCCCCGTCTTGAGCCTGTAACTTCGATAAAACACAACAATCCAAGCCCACGACAGGAAAAATAGGCCCGCCGCAAACAACGGCCATTGATCTTTCCAGCCCGCTTCGTCATGCAGGCTAGCGAGAACCGCGAGGGGTAAGATCAAAACACCGATCACCGAATAGATCGTTAAGAGCTTCCACGAGTTTAGTCGGTTACCGCGCCAAACGTCTGCAAGGCTATACTGTCCTTCAGCGTGAATTGGCATCTTGCCCCCTGACCGTTTCTTTTCGTGCCGATATCCCTAACTCTTTAACATTCTCGTCCAACTCAGGACCAGAGTTCGGCACGTTATGCCGCTTCGCTGGATGAAAGTAAACCTCGAATTGCCGCCTCGCCAACAGCCTCCCGCCTTCGTTCAAAACCTTTGTCTTGTCCCGACGATCCGAGTCGAAGCCGAAATGGAACAGCCCGCCACGATAATGTATTCTGACCCGCGACATGACCACACAATCGAAACGCCCAAAACCGATCGTCCTCACCGTCCTCGACGGCTGGGGCTATCGCGCCGAAACCAAAGGCAACGCGATCGCGCTCGCGCGCAAGCCGAATTACGACCGCCTGCTCAAGGAATTTCCCAACACGCTGATTCACACCTCCGGCCCCGCCGTCGGCCTGCCCGAAGGACAAATGGGCAATAGCGAAGTAGGCCACCTGAATATCGGCGCCGGACGCATCGTGCACATGGACATCTCGCGTATCGACCAGCTCATCTCGAGCGGTGAATTCGCGCGCCAGCCTCTGTTGCTCGAAGCCATGGAACGCGGCCGCGCCCGCCAGCTCCACCTGCTCGGCCTAGTCAGCGATGGCGGCGTCCACTCGCATATCGAACATCTCTACGCGCTGCTGCGCATGGCCCGCGAAAATAAGGTCGAGCGCGTTTTCGTCCACTGCTTTATGGACGGCCGCGACACCCCGCCGAATAGCGGCATTGATTTCCTGCGCGCCCTCGAACAGAAAATGCGCGAATACGGCGTCGGCCAAATCGCCACAGTCATCGGCCGCTACTACGCCATGGACCGCGACAATCGCTGGGAGCGCATCGAGAAATCGTACCGCGCGATGGTGCACGGCGACGCCGATGCGAAATTCACCGATCCCATCGCCGCCATCCGCGCAAGCTACGAGAAAGGCGTCACCGACGAATTCGTCGTCCCTGCAGCCATCACCACCGAAGCCGCGCCAGGGAAACCCGCCGCTCCTCGTGCCGCAATCCATGACGATGACGCAGTCATCTTCTTCAATTTCCGCGCCGACCGTGCCCGCGAAACCACCCGCGCCCTCATCGAACCCAATTTCAAGGAATTCAGCGATCCCGCGCGCCCGAAAAATCTCGCCTTCGTCGCCATGACCCAATACGAAAAGACCTGGCCCTGGCTGCGCTATCTTCTAGCGCCCGAAAAACTCGAGCATATCCTCGCCAATGTGTTTGCCGAACAGGACTACAAGAATCTGCGCGTCGCCGAAACCGAAAAATACGCGCACGTCACATATTTCTTCAATGGCGGCGTGGAAAAACCCTTCGGGGGAGAAGAACGCGTAGTAGTTCCCTCGCAGAAAGTGCCTACGTACGACCTAAAACCGGAAATGTCCGCAGCCGGCGTCGCTGACACCGTCATTAACGCAATCGAAAAAGGAAACTTCGACGCCATCATCATGAATTTCGCAAACGCGGACATGGTGGGGCATTCCGGCAAGCTCGAAGCCACAATCAAAGCAGTCGAAACCGTGGACGATTGCCTCGGCAGGATTTTTCAAGCGCTCCGCCCGCGCGGGGGCGCCTGGATCATCACCGCCGATCACGGCAACGCCGAAACCATGATTGATCCCGTCACCGGCGGCCCGCACACCTATCACACCACGAATCCGGTCCCATTCATCCTGCTTACGGAAGACGGCCGCACGCAACTAAGCCCCGGTGGCTCCTTACGCGACATCGCACCGACGCTTCTAGGCGTGCTGGGAGTCCAAGAGCCAGGCGAAATGACCGGCCGCGATCTGCGAGTAGTAAAGAAGTAGCAACAACCGATGTGAAACGTTTCCGGGCCGCGGCCGCGATCCGCCACCCGGTTGTCATTCCGAGCGTAGCGAGGAATCTCTCTTCGTAGTCTGCGAGGCCTACTACAAAACCAGTGTCTAATCCCCCGCAGTCGGCTTCGGCGAAGTGTAACCCTGCCGCGCCGTGATCACGACCTTCTTCTTGTGCCCCTTCTTATCCAAAGTCGTCAGCGGATCGCCAGCTTCATCCACCACTTCTACCTTCAACTTGTGATATCTCCCATCCGGCGCGGTCAGAGGAGTAAATCCCATGGTGTACTGATTCCGCAGAAACACCGCCACGGAATTGAATATGTCGTTCATTTCGCCTTCAAACCGTGGGAACCAAGCATATCCGCCGGTCATCGCCGCGAAGGTCTTCAGCTGATTTTCCGCCTGCAAATAATTGACGCTCGCGAATTCCGGGCCGACCAGGCTGCGCTCGTGGATTCCCATCGCATCCAGAGCCGCTCCCATCCCCACGCAGAAAATCGTCACATCAGTTTCTTTCACGCGCTTGAACGTCTGGTCCAGCGTGTGCTTGCTGAATGTGTCGTAACCCGAAGCGATAATCAGGATGGATTTCTTGCCCTTCACTTCACGCAATTGGTCCATCGTTTCCAGCACCGCATCAAAAAGGTTAGCTTCGTGGAAGTCCGGAAAATATAGCGAGGCAATCTCTTGCTCCACACCTTTCTTATCCTGCGTAAAATCCGAAACCAGATTCGTCTTCAGATCGAACGTCTTAACGGCTACCCAATCCTTCTGATTCAAGTGTTCCAGAAAGTTGTACGCCCAATATTTTCCGCGATATCCGAAATAGCTCCCCATCCGGCTGCTGAATTCCATCAGGATCACGATCGTGATGGGCGCTTCGCTCGCTCCGAAATTCGAAATTTGCTGCGGCTTATCCTCATCGAGAACTCGAAAATTAGCTTTCTTCAATCCCGTGATGATGTTTCCGTCGTTGTCGGTCACCACCGCATCAATATTCACCACGTTCGACTGTACCGAAATCGCCACCTGCGGCGCCTGCGACTGCGCTTGTCCAGCCGACGACGGCTGCTGCTGCCCACTCGGTTGCGGAGGGGCCGCGCCGGGCTGCTGCGTCGGGGCTGGCTTTACCGGACCCTCCTGCTGGGTGGCATAAGCCCGTAGCGCTGCCGGCGGTACACCCAGCATCGCAATCAAAATCGCCAGCAAAACTGCCTGAGTCCCTATCTTTACGGTCTTCAAATGGGTACTCCCTCTTAACGCCCCGTTTCGTTCAGTAGGATGCGCCTACTGCCCTTTCAGGATGGTCCACGCCAATTTCCGCGATCCCGCAATTGCAATTCAGAAAACGCTCGCCGAGTCCCCGTCCGGGCGCCGTCCACCGACATGATAGTATGAGTAGTCACTCGCTCTGCGTAAGAATTTCACCTTCTGGGGGGAAATCAGGATGGCGCGCTTGCGCATTCCAGCTCCGATTCTTGTCCTCATGGGCTGTTCGCTTTTTATTTCCCCGTGCCGCGCGCAATCCCGCAGAGCCGCCGTGCATGCCGCGCCAATCGTCCAAGCCACGCAAGCCGCGCCAGCTACAAACTCTACTCTTTCGCAGGTCGAAATCGACGCGCTGGGCTGGCTGCAAGGCCTGCTCCGCATTGATACTAGCAACCCCCCCGGTAACGAGCTCGTCGCCGCAAAATACATCGCCGCCATCCTGCAAAAAGAAGGCATTCCATCCGAAACTTTTGAAAGCACGCCCGGCCGCGGCTTTCTCGTCGCGCGGCTTTCCTCCAGCGCTGTGCCGGACCCTTCGCGAGCGCTGCTCTTAATGGCTCACTTGGACGTCGTCGGCGTGGATAAATCGAAATGGACGGTGGACCCTTTCGGTGCCGTCATTCAAGGGAATTATCTTTACGGGCGTGGCGCAATTGACGATAAAGGGATGCTGGCCGCGAATCTCGCGGTGTTTATCCAATTGAAACGCTCCGGCGCCCATCTGGACCGCGACGTAATTTTCCTCGCCGAAGGCGACGAAGAAGCCTACGGCGCAAACGGCATGTTGTTCGCCGTGGATAAGCACTGGGACAAAATCGCCGCGGGCTACGCCATCAACGAAGGCGGCGGCGTTTTCACCAAGAACGGAAAAACGCAATATATCGGCGTGCAGGTCAGCGAAAAAGTTCCCGCGAATGTGGACGTGATCGCCCAAGGCACCTCCGGTCACGCCTCCATGCCTCGCAAAGACGATTCCGTCACCCATCTCGCCGCCGCCATCGAAAAAATCGGCAACTACGAGGCTCCCGTGCAGTTCAACTCTGTCACGCGCGCATACTTCCAAGCCATCGCTCCTCTGCAGGACGATGAAACCTCGAAATGGATGCGTTCACTCGACACCGGAGATCGCGGCGAGCACGCCGCTCGGGTTATCTCCAACGACAATCTGGCGTGGAATGCGATGCTGCACGACACGGTTGCACCCACCATGTTGCGCGCCGGCATTCGCCCCAACGTGATTCCTTCCGAAGCGCGTGGCGTAGTAAATATCCGCTTGCTCCCCGGAAATCAACTCGATCCCCTTCTCGCGAAGTTGCAGCAGCTCATCAACGATCCCGCGGTCCATCTCGAGCCTGAGCTTCCGCTCTCAGAAACCGCTCCCTCGTCCTCGCTCACTTCCGACTTCTACAACACGATCATCCACGCCGCGGGCGAAAAATACCCCGGCACACCGGTTGTTCCTATGATGTCCACCTACTTCACGGATTCCGCTCCGTTACGCATGCGCAGCGTGCAAGCCTACGGAGTGCTTCCCTTTGCCTTGAGTGACGACGATCTTTCCCGCTTTCACGCGGACAACGAGCGCATCCCGCTCGACTCTTTTCAGAAAGGAATCGAATTCCTCTACGCTATCGTGAGCGATTTTTCGGTGACCAAATAAAAAGTGACCACTACTAGAAGAGCAAAAATAGTTTGCACCCTGGGCCCCGCCAGTTCCTCTTACCAGATGATTGATAAACTCGTGCACGCCGGAATGGACGTCGCCCGCCTCAATTTCTCGCACGGCACTCATGAAGATCGCGCTCGCATGGTCGCCGCCCTGCGCCGCGCCTCTTTCCGTTACGAAAAACCCGTCGGAGTCTTGGCCGACTTACAGGGGCCAAAAATTCGTACCGGCATTCTCGAGCAGGGCAAACCCGTCCGCCTGCGCTTTGGGCAGCGCTTCACCATCACCACGCGCAAAATCGTCGGCACTGAAGAGGGCGTCAGCACCACGTTTCACGCGCTGCCCGAATCGGTGCACAAAGGCGATCGCATCCTGCTCAGCGACGGCGATATCGCGCTGCGCGTGATCTCCACGCGCGGGCCTGACGTAATCACTCAAGTGGAAAACGGCGGCGAGCTCGGCCAGCACAAAGGCATTAATCTTCCCGGCATCAAACTCAACATCCCCTCGATGACGCCGAAAGATCGCAAGGATTTGGTTTCCGCGCTGAGCCTCGGTGCCAACTACGTCGCGCTCAGCTTCGTGCGCACGGCTGCGGACGTTCGCGCCGCAAAAAATGCAATCGCGCGCGCCGGGAAAGCCACTCCGGTGATCGCCAAGCTCGAAAAGCCCGAAGCGATTGACAATCTCGACGAAATTCTCGCCGTCGCCGATTGCGTGATGGTCGCGCGCGGCGACCTCGGCGTCGAAATGAGCCCGGAAAAAGTTCCCGTCGTGCAAAAACGCATCATCTCCAAAGCGCGCGACGCCCTGATTCCAGTCATCACCGCCACGCAAATGCTCGATTCGATGCAGAAAAATCCTCGGCCCACTCGCGCCGAAGCTTCCGACGTCGCCAACGCCATCTTCGACGGCAGCGACGCGTTGATGCTTTCCGGCGAAACCGCCGCGGGACTCTATCCGCTGGAATCCGTCGTGATGATGGACCGCATCATCACCGAAGCCGAAGCCAGCGTTGTCGCACTGCCGCGGCCCGCGCGCTCCGGCGATCTGCAAATTAACGAAGCCATCGCCGAAGCCATCTGCCACGCCGCCGAAGAACTCAAACTGAAAGTCGTCGCCGTATTCACCGAAACCGGCTCGTCCGCAGGGCTAGTCTCGAAATACCGTCCGCGCGCGCCAATCGTCGCCTTTTCTCCGCTGCAGGAAACGCGCCGCCGTCTCGCGCTCTTTTGGGGAGTGCTGCCGCGCAGCATGGGCCGCGTCCACGATATTGACAAGCTAGCGACCGCAGCCGAAGAACGCCTGCTGGAAGAAAAATTGGTGAAGCGCGGAGACATCGTAGGCGTAGTAGCCGGCACGCCCATCGGCGCCACAGGCTCCACAAACCTAATGCGCCTCCTCCGCATCGGCGGCCAATCCTAGCCCGACTTATGCCTTGAAGCTATAAGCTTGGCGAAAAATAGGACTCGGATGTCATCCCGAGCGAAGCGAGGGATCTGCTTTTTGTCTTTCGACGCCGACACATTCCGAAGAAAATTGGAAGGGCGGGACTTCAGTCCCGCCGTGAGTGGACGGGAATCGGTGGGGCTTTAGTCCCTGAAGCCGTGTTTTAAGACTCGCAACACTGAAACTACATTCACGAAATCTCCCGTTCTGTAAAATTAACCTCAAACTCCAACCCCTCGTCTCCGGCCTCAATTCACCCAATTATCCGGATTCGAAGGCGGCTTATCCTGATGGTCCCGCACATACACTTCGAATTTCTTCTTCAATCTCTGCTTCTTCCAATCCGAAAAATAATTCCGCACGCTGTACCCGTACGACCCGCGCCGCAAGTAAATGTACCCCACCAACATCCCGCCCAGGTGGCAGACGTGGCTCACGCCGTCGCCCGTCGCTCCAATCGTGCTGAAAAATTCGATCGCGCCCATCACGATCACAAAAACGCGCATGGACACCGTCACCGGCAGCGGAAAAACCCAAACCTGCCGGTGCGGCATAATCACCGCCACCGCCAGCAACACGCCATAAATCGCGCCCGAAGCCCCAATCGTCGGGATCAACGCCGTGCCGCGCCCGTGCGGATCAATCAAGAGCTTTACGATAATTTCGATGACCGCCGCGCCCACTCCGCAAATAAAAAAGTACGTATAGAATTTCCGCGCGCCCCAGGAATGCTCCAAATCAGCGCCAAACATCGCGAGATACAAAAGATTGAACAGAATGTGCAGGATTCGGCCATGCAGGAAAATATAAGTGAACGGCTGCCACACCCGGAACCCGAACACCACGGCATATGGCCGCAGCCCGAACCACCCGAGCCACCAGGTCCATCCCCTAAGCCCGAAAAGTAGTTGTGAAATTTCCTGCAGGAAGAAAACCGAAATGCAGATAATGCAAATCGTCTTAATCGCGCGCGGAAAATACTCCCCAATGTCAAACCGGTACCCGCCGTATCCGCGCGAAAAGGACCTCACAGCCACCAAGTCTAAAGGCTCCCCCCGTAGGAGTCAAAGACACGCTGCGATTGCATGTACCAGCGGACGAAACTGATATTTTCTACTGGGTCGTTAAGTCTAGACGGAAACCTGTGTCAAGCAGAAATCGTGCCTGGATTTGTGGGCAGCCCGACGCGTTTTAACAAATCCTTAAAACGCGAATCGGACCGCAGTTCATCCATACTCGGATCAATATGCAGATAGATCAACCAATGGGAATGCTCTTCGTACGATTTCTCCAGGTATTTCATAGCCCGGTCGTAATCTCCCAAGCCGATATGAATTCCGGCGAAGAAGTGCGGCGCCACATATTTGCAATTTGCCAATTCCTTCAGTTCATCAAACACCCGCCGCGCATCGTCTGACCTGCCAGCCTTCCCATAAGTATGCGCCAGCGCCGCGCGCATCAAAGGACTCCCGCCCGACAAACTGACGGACTTCTCACCCGCGCCAATCGCCAAGTCGTAGCGGCCCGTAATCCGGTACAAAAGCCCAAGAATCCAGTAAGTGACGGGATAATTCGGATCGAGTTCCACTGTCCGCAGAAGCTGTTCCAATGCATCGCCGTATCGCCGGGCCATATAAGAAGCCCAAGCGATGGCCACATTGATAATCAGCGACAGCGGGTCCAGCTCCTGGCTGGCCTTCATCTTGGCGATCGCCTCAATCGGTCGCCCCGTGGTCATCACATACTCCGCGTACCAATGATTGGCGGTCGCGTAGCAAGGACTTAGTTCCAGGCTGCGCGCGAATTCTTTCTGCGCCTCTGCCCACTTCCAATCGTGCAGCCACAAGACCGCCGCCAGTGGCGTGTGCGCTTCGCCAAGATCCGGATCAAATTGCAGCGCCGTCAACGCCGCCGCTTTGCCTTTCGGGAACGCATCCCTCGGCGGCAAATAGCTGTTCCATCCCAGCAACACATACGAATCCGCCACACCCGCATGAGCCAGCGCGTAACCCGGGTCCTTCTCCACCGCCTTCTCAAAATATTCGATCGCCTTGTAGAATCCTTCCTCCGTCCAGCGGTTCCAATGATGACGCCCTTGCAGATAGAGCCGGTAAGCCTCGTGATCTTCCGTGTGTCGCTTGGTGAGCTTCTTTTTTTCACCCAGCGTCAGCCGCAACCGCAATTTCCCCGAGATCTCGTTGGAAATTTCGTCCTGGATCACGAAGATGTCGCCCGGCTTGCGATCGAATTGCGCGCCCCAAAGTTGCGATCCCGTCGCCACGTCCACCAACTCGGTCCCAATCCGCAAAGACCCGCCGCTCTGCATCATTCTTCCCGTCAGCACCGCGCGTACGTTCAACTCGCGTCCGACGGCTTGCGGATCAATCTCACGCCCCTTGTAACGAAACACGGTACTTTGCGCCATCACGCGCAGTTTTGGCACCGTCGCCAAATTATTAATCAGGCTGCCGGTGATTCCGTCGCTCAGGTAATCGTTCTCCGGGTCGCGGCTCACGTTTTCGAATGGCAAAACGGCCACCGAGCTGATCGTCTTTGATAGTCGCGGCGCGCGAAATGAGCCAGTCTGCGATGTCGAACCGCGTGAACCCGAGTTGCTCGAAGAAGACGCCGTCCCCCCAGTTGCTACGGGGAGGGATTGAGTGTCCCCCAAGCGATCTCGCGACCCCGAATCGAAATCTCGCTTCAGTCGCTGAAGCTCCGCAAGCATTTCCGCCGCGTTCTGGTAGCGCTGCTCCCGGTCCTTTTGCAACGCCTTATCAATGATCGCTTCCAGCTTCGACGGTACTTCCGGATTGATGCTTCGTACCGCCGCAGGCGGCCGCGTCAAAACCGCCTCGATAATCGCGCCGCCCGTGCTGCCGCCAAACCCCTGCCGCCCCGTCGCCATTTCGTACAGCACCAGGCCAAGCGAGAAAATATCCGTGCGCGGGTCCAGATCGTCTCCACGCACCTGCTCGGGCGACATATACGAAGGAGTGCCGCTGATGATTCCCGCGATCGAATTTGCACTCGCCGAAGAGTCGCTCGAATCCCCCTCGCCAATCGCGACGCCTTTGGGAACCAGCTTCGCCAATCCGAAATCGAGCACTTTCGTTCGTCCGCGCTTCGTCACAAAAATATTTGCGGGCTTGATGTCGCGGTGAATGATTCCTTCGGCGTGCGCCGCTTCCAGAGCTTCGGCAATCTGGATCCCCAACTCCAATACCTTTTCCACCGGAAGCGGCTTCCCGTGGATATGGCTGCGCAGCGTCTCGCCATCAATGAATTCCATGGCTATGAACGCTTGGCCGTCTTGCTCGCCAACGTCATAGATCGTGCAAATTCCGGGATGGTTCAGCGCCGACGCAGCGCGCGCTTCGCGCCGGAAGCGCTCCAGCGCCTGAGGCTGTTGTGCCAGTTTTTCAGGAAGGAATTTTAGTGCAACCGCGCGTTCCAGCCGGCTGTCCTGCGCCTTGAACACCACACCCATTCCGCCGGCGCCAAGTTGCTCCACGATGCGATAGTGCGAAATCGTCTGGCCGATCATTGGCAGGCAAGGTTTCAGGCGAACTGCGATTCACATTACAGCGTTGGATCGTCGGGACTGCCTTCGGCGAGAGATTTCTTTCTCTCCGTTTTCGGCGGCTTGGGCGCCCCAATCAGGTTCAGAATGTTCACGCCGTCCCCGAATTCTTTCGCGGCGGCAAGAGATTCTTGCTCGAGCGTGATGTTCTTGTTGCAAACGGTGCAAACCAGCGCCGCATACATTCCGCCATCCGCTTGCCTGAACATATTGCAGCGCATCACCCGTCCGCAACACACCGGAACCCAGATTTTAGAAGAGTCGTCTGCAACCATCAGCCCCCTCACGCGGTGCGAATGCCGGGATTATACACTGGAATCCTTGCGCCAACGTGGCACGCGACGCAAGTCCGCCACTCCCGGGCATCGCTGCTTCGCTGTGGCGGAAGAAGAACTAAAAAGGTTCAAAGCCTCGCCGACAACGCGGGAACGATACGTAACGCCATAAGGTAAAGTCCCGCTGGCAGTAAAGACTTTACCGTATCGCCGCTTTTCAACGCCCCTCGTACAATTTTTAATCAGACGCCCATCTCACGAGGTGATACACATGCGATTTTTCTCGATCCGCCGCGCGCACAAGATCTTTGGAATTTCCAGCTGGCTGATTCTTGCCGCAGCACTCTTCGCGTTTGCCGTGGCATCTTCCACCGCTTCCGCTCAAGTAGCTATTTCGGTGACCGTCGCTCCGCCCGCTCTGCCGGTTTACACGCAGCCAATCTGCCCGGGGCCAGGCTATATCTGGACCCCCGGCTACTGGGCCTACAGCGATGACGGCGGATATTACTGGGTTCCCGGCACTTGGGTCGAACCACCGGAAGTCGGCTTTCTTTGGACTCCCGGCTACTGGGGCTGGAACAACGGCGCCTACCTCTGGAACGCTGGCTATTGGGGCCCGGAAGTTGGGTTCTATGGCGGTATCAATTACGGATTCGGCTACACCGGTTACGGCTATGAGGGAGGATACTGGCGCGACCGCAACTTCTATTACAACCGCCGCGTGAACAATGTGAATGTCACCGTCGTCCACAACGTGTATGAGAAAAACGTCGTCGTGCACGAGTCGCACGTTAGTTACAACGGCGGCCACGGCGGAATCGCCGCGCGCCCCAGTGCCTCGCAGGAAAGATTCGCGCACGAGCATCACGTGGAGCGCACATCAGCGCAAGTAGAACACGCCAACGCGGCCCGCGCCGATCGCAGTCAGTTCGCGTCCGCCAATCACGGGCACCCGTCAGTCGCCGCTACTCCAAAGCCCGGCGATTTTCACGGCGCGCATGTAGTCCCGGCGAAGGCATCGTCTTCTGAACGCATGAACAATTCGCGCACCGAAAATAAATCCCGCACCGAAGCGAAACCCGAAGCCAAGCCGCGCACCGAATCACGGCCGGCAACTTCGCACGAACCTAAGACCGAAGCAAAACCACGTACCGAAGCGAAGCCGCCTGCTACGCACGAGCCCAAGACCGAATCAAAGCCGGAAGCAAAGCCGCGCACGGAATCAAAACCCGCGCCAACGCACGAGCCTAAGACCGAATCCAAGCCTCGTACCGAATCCAAACCGCCGGCCGCTCGCGAACCGAAGACAGAAGCAAAACCGCGCACCGAATCGAAGCCGCCTGCTGCGCACGAATCAAAACCTGAAGCGAAGCCGCGCACAGAATCGAGGCCAGCGCCTACGCACGAGTCAAGACCGCCAGCCACACACGAATCGAAGCCTCCGGCCCAACACGAATCCAAGCCGCCAGCTGCGCACGAGTCGAAGCCTCCGGCGCGACACCAATCCGCTCCACACGAGGAAAAGCCGAAGCGCTAATTTGCATTACGTCAGGGCACGGCTTCAGCCGTGCCGGTGCGAAATAGTTCGGCTAGCTAGATGCACGCATCATTTCATCGCACAAAATCAAACGTGCTGCAGATGCGTATCCTTAAATTGAGTGGGATATTTCAAGCCATACCCCAGCATTCGGTCCATGCCCAGATGCGCGAGCCAGATCAAAGCGTAAGGTCGAAGTCCAGGGAGCGGAACTACAACCGAAGCT
Organism: Candidatus Acidiferrales bacterium; assembly: GCA_049287725.1. GTDB lineage: Bacteria > Acidobacteriota > Terriglobia > Acidiferrales > UBA7541 > Palsa-295. The sequence continues at coordinate 47,302 of JBAQGJ010000070.1, forward strand.
GCCAACATTAGTAACGGCCCGGCTTCCGTGTGCACCAGGTTGTAAAACGCCGCGCCGATCTTTACATTCGCAAGATACCCGAGCATCGCTAGATCCGGCGCAAGCAGCAGCGCCGCAAACACCCACCACCGGAAATGTCCCGCGTGGTAAAGCACGACCGTCAACGCCAAGACGCAAGCGCCTTCCAGATGCAACAGCCACCGAGGTTTTGTAAGCATGGAGACAAGTTTCTCAAATTCCGCGGCACGAATGACGCGCGAAGTTGAAGAAACCGCTCGTGGCGATGCCTAGTTATTCAATTTCTTCCGCGCGGATACGAATAGCGAAACCGCCAGCAACACAAAAAGCAGCACGCCCACACCGGGCGCGTGACTCATGAAGGGAACTTTCTCGCCCAGCGCAAACATCTTCTCCGGCCACGGCAAGCGCAACACAAACGCGAGCCAGTGCGGCACATGCTTGCTCAATTCCGGATCCTGCATCAGGTTCAGCACAATCGCGAGCAATCCAAAAACGCCGCCGGCCGCGATCAACCCGCTCGCATAAAGCGATCCCGGACTCACTTCGCTCTCTGCATCGCTCTTTTTCTCCGTGCCCTGCTCCGCCAGCCAGCGCACCAATCCTCCAGCAAACATAGCCATGGTCGTCGCAATCGAAAGATACGAACCCACAGCAAATGGCAAAGAACGCACACCCAGCAACTCGATCGCGATCACCAGGAACACGCCAAGAAACACCAACCGCCAAGGCAACCGCTGATTCAAAATCCCGCTGATCACCGTCGCCATCAACCGCGCCTGCGGCGCCGCCGCCTGCTCGCTGCCGATTCCCTGCACCCATTGCACTTCAATCTCGCGCGTTCCGGGATCGTACAGATATTTTCCGTCCGGCACCTCATGCGAACCCAGCGCGTTCACCAGCACATAAGTCTTCCCTTGGTACGTGTACCCGCGCTCCTGCACGTCCACGCCCGGCTGCAAATGGTCGATATCCAGCGCAATCTTCAAAGGCTTGTACTGCGCGAGCCCGATATTCATCAGAATCAGCGTCCCACCGATAGCGAAGGACGACACCATCACACCAATGACCAACGCCACTTGCTGCCAGTAAGGAGTCGCGCCCACCAGGTATCCCGTTTTCAAATCCTGCGAAGTCGCTCCCGCAATCGCCGAAGCGATGCACACGACGCCGCCGATCGTCAGCGCGAGCACCTGGTCCGCCGTCGAAGTCCAATGGATCACCAGAAACACCGCGCACGTCGCCATCAAAGTCGCAATCGTCATCCCGCTGATCGGATTCGAAGAGTTGCCGATCAATCCGCTGATCCGCGACGCCACCGTGACGAACAAAAATCCGAACGTCACCACAAAAACCGCCGCCAGAAAATCCGCGAACCCGCTGGTCATCGCTCCCGGAATCGGCTTGAATTTCAGCAGCGCCCACACCATCGCAATAATCACTGCTGATCCCACCAGCACCACGCGCATGGACATATCGCGTTCCGTGCGATTCACCACGGCCGCCGATGCCGCCGCCTGCTTCGCGCGAATATCCTTGATCCCAGCGGTCAGCGCCGAAATGATCGTCGGCATCGTCTTGATCAACGTGATCAGCCCCGAAGCCGCCACCGCCCCCGCGCCGATCGAACGAATGTAGCTCCCATATAATTGATCCGGCGTCATCGAGCCGATCGGAATGGTCGACGGATACAGCGCCACGTTCCCCGAAAGCGATCCGAAAAATTTGATCGCCGGCATGATCACCAGCCACGAAATCACGCCGCCCGCAAACAGCGTCCCCGATACCCGCGGGCCGATGATGTAACCCACTCCAAGATATTCCGACGTGACGTTCGCTCGAAACGAAGCCCCCGGCAGCCATTTCGGCTGGTAGTCCGGCTGCGAGGGCCACAACCCCAGCGTGTTCATGCAAAATGTATACACGCCGCCCAGCCCCAATCCCCAAAATACGCGCGACGCAAACGATCCGCCCCGTTCGCCCGCAACCAGCACGTCCGCGCATGCCGTTCCTTCCGGAAACGTCAGGTTGCCGTGCTCTTTCACGATCAGCTGCCGCCGCAGCGGAATCATGAACAGGACGCCCAACCACCCGCCCATCAGCGCCAGAAAGAAAATCCGCCAATATTCCGCGTTCAGCGAAAATCCCAAAAAGATCAGCGCGGGCATCGAAAAAATCACGCCCGCAGCCACCGATTCGCCCGCCGAACCGGTCGTCTGCACGATGTTGTTTTCCAGAATTGTCGAGCGGCCAAACGCGCGCAAAATGCTGATCGAAAGCACGGCAATCGGAATCGAAGCCGATACCGTAAGCCCCGCGCGCAATCCCACGTAAACCGAAACGGCGCCAAACAGCACTCCAAACAGCGAACCCAGAATCACCGCGCGCAGGCTGAACTCCGCAACGGTCTCCTCCGCGCCCACATACGGCCGAAAATCCGCCGCCGGTGCCGTAGAACTCCACTGTTTCGTCGCCATCAATCCTCCGAATCGTCCGAAAGGACGATTCACGTTGCCCCTGCTTGCCGCCTTTCCTTTAATCTGTCATCCCGAACGCAGCGAGGGATCTCTCTTCAGTTTGCATATCCACAGGCATGAAATGGCCGCGCCAACGAATCTCCGTGCCCTCTCCTCGCCGTTCCCCGTGTCCTCTGTGTTAAAGCCGTTCCGCCAACTCACCGCAGCCAAATTGGCCGTCCGCAAATCGGGCAAGGTAGCACCACAAGCCCAGCCAAGCAAGCCACATCAACCTCCACTCCTCGAATAAAAAGCAAAAATCCCGGAAAATACGGCGCCGATCCCGACGATCAATCACCGATTTGCCGTTCAAGCTACGTCCGTACTAGGCTGCCGTTGACAGTTACGCTTCCATAGAGTAGCTTTGCGTTCACTTCACCGCTTGAGAACGGGCCTGAGATTGCGGCTCAGCCGCGAATCGCAGTGCGCTTCCAATCCCGTTTCTCAGTGGAAAATGGAGAAAATTTCTGCCATGAATCGAGCCCAGCGATTCTTCTGCAGCGTTGCGCTTCTCTGCGCTGTCGCGTGCATCTTCCCGACCGGTAAATCCTCTGCCGGCGACGATTGGCTTCCGATCGCTCCGGAAGACCTCGCCCTAAAAGACAATCCCGCCAGTCATGGCGCGAACGCCATGATTCTCTACCGCTCCAGCGACGTAAGCGAAAAATACGTCAACACCGACGGCGCTTACATGAACAACTACGTCCGCATCAAGATCTTTACCCAGGAAGGCACCATCCACGGCAACGTTGAAATTCCGTTCTTCAAGGACTCTAGCGACATCAGAGACGTTCGCGCCCGTACCATCAAGCCCGACGGCAGCATCGTGAACTTCGAAGGGAAACCTTTCGAAAAGATTATCGTAAAGCGCAGCGGCGAGAAATTTCTGGCCAAGACGTTCACGCTCCCCGACGTGCAGCCAGGCTGCATCGTCGAGTACAAGTACAGACTCCAGTACAAGCCCAATTATCTACATGACAACTACTGGGTGCTCTCCAGCGATCTGTACACGCGCGAAGGCCATTTCTCGATTCTCCCGTATCAGTCCTCGTACGAATATTTCCCCCTGTATTTCCGGCAGTTCGCCCTAGCTAGCAAGGTCACGCCGACGCCCAAGCCGGACGGCACCTACTCATTTACGGTACACGATATTGCAGGCATTGAAGATGAAGCCTACATGCCCCCCTTGGAGACCATCGAGTCCCGCGTCGAGTTCTATCACCTCGACGAAGGCTCCCCGTCAAACGAAACGCAGGATCACTTCTGGGCGCGCACCGAGAAAAAATGGAACGATGACCTCGAGCATTTCATCAACAAGAAAAGCGCTCTCGAACAGGAACTCTCCCGGATCGTCAGCCCCAGCGATTCTCCCGAAGTCAAACTCCGCAAGATCTATGCCCGCGTTCAGCAAATGCGCGACCTCAACATGGAAATTTCCAAATCGGCAAAAGAGCAGAAAGCCGAAAACCTCAGGAAAAATTCCAATGTCGAGGACATGCTTCATCACGGCTACGGCAACGGGCTCGAAATGAACTATCTTTTCATCGGACTTGCTCGCGCCGCCGGCTTTGAAGCCTCCGACGTCCGCGTGGCTCCGCGAAACGTTAATTTTTTCTACCCGCAATTGCAGGAGGCGGGCGAACTCAGCGCGGACATTGTCTGGGTTCGCGCCGGAACGCAGGAATACTACCTCGATCCCGCCGCACTCTATTTTCCCTTCGGCATCCTTCCCTGGTATGAAACTAATACGCAGGGCTTGCGTTTGGGCAAGAAGGCGAACGACGTCGTGAGCGTCCCCCTTCCCGCCAGCGCCGAGGCCACCATTGTACGCAGCGCCGATCTCACCATTGACGACGAGGGTCTCGCCACCGGAAAGCTCACCGTGGATTTCACCGGCCAAAAAGCGGCCTTGTGGCGCGAGGGAACTCACCTGCAAGACGATACGGGTCGCAAAAAAACTCTCGAAGACGAGATCAAGACGTGGCTTCCGGCTGGCTCGAACTTCGAACTCACCAAGATGGACAATTGGGACAAAACCGACACGCCCCTGCACGTCGAAGGCACACTAAAGCTTCCCGCCTTCGGCAGTTCGGTAGGCCGCCGCATCCTTGTCCCCGCCACGATTTTTGTCGTCGCGGAGAACAAAGCCTTCCAAACCGCTATTCGCCACAACTCCGTGTATTTCCTGTATCCCAACGAAGAGATTGACGAGGTGAAGTGTCAAGGCCCCACGGGCTACAAAGTCGAAACGGTTCCGCAGGCCAAAGTGCTCAAGCCCGGCGCAGTCGTAGGTTACGAAATTTCCGCCTCGCAGCAAGGTGCGGTAGCCGAAGTGAAACGCAAATTGGTCATTAACGGTCTCATGTTCCCCGTCGAGTATTACGCGTCCCTACGCTCCTTTTTCAACACGGTGAAATCCGATGACGAAGTCCAAATCGTCCTGCAAAATGCCGAATCGGCGAAAAATTAATCGCGCGCTATTCGCGGCAGCGCTGTTGCTCGCCCTCGTGTGGTTTTCGCCGCGCACTCGCGCGGCAGACACCGCTCCCGATTGGCTGCGCGCCGCCGCCCAGGACAAGCTCCCTGAGTATCCCAAAGAGGCCGTCGCCGTTGTGCTTCTCGACGAGCAGCAGATGGTCGTCAGCCCCGACGGACAAATGGAAACGCGCATTCGCCGCGCCTACAAGATTCTGCGCCCGGAAGCGGAGAGCGAATACGGCTACGCTGCCGCCACCTTTGACAACCAGACGAAAATCTCCTATTTCAGGGCCTGGACGATCACCGCGGGCGGCCTCGTCCTGGAAGTCAAGGATAAGGAGTCGACGATAAAAAGCCTCACCAGCTACGAGGTCTTTAGTGACGATCGCATCCAGTACGTAAGGTTCCCCGAGGCCAATCCGGGCAGCGTCGTCGGTTACGAGATCGTGCAAAAAAAACGTCCACAAGTCTTCGATGACTATTGGGGTTTTCAGGAACTGGCTCCCGTTCGCAGATCGCGCTACACGCTGCAACTGCCCCCGGGGTGGGAGTTCACCACGTTCTGGGCCAACCATCCGGAGCAACAGCCCCAGTCCACAGGCCCCAACCAATATCTCTGGGAAGTTATGGACAGTCCCGCCATTGAGCTCGAACCGGATATGCCACCTTGGCTTGCGGTTCAGGGCCACATGCTTCTGAAGTTTTTCCCGCGCGACCCTGCTATGCGCGCTAAAACCACCGGAACCTGGAACGATATTGGCATGTGGTATTACAACCTGATCGCGCCCCAACGAGTCGCCACACCCGAAATAAAGCAGAAGGTCGCGCAACTCACCGCTGGCATCTCAGATCCGCTCGAGAAGATCAGGGCGTTGACGGATTTCATGCAGCGGCAGATTCGCTATGCGGCTATCGAGGTCGGCATCGGGGGGCACCAGCCGCATGCTGCCGGCGACGTGTTCGCCCACGGCTACGGTGACTGCAAGGACAAAGCCACGCTTCTGAACACAATGCTTCAGGAGATCGGGATCCAGTCCTACAACGTAATGATCAGCCCTGAGCGCGGCGTCGTTCGCCCCGGATTTCCCATGCTCGCTTTCGGTCACTCCATTGTCGCCATCCATCTCCCGGACAACGTTACCGGCTCAGGTCTCTATGCCATCGTGAATCATGAGAAGCTGGGGCGTCTGCTCTTTTTCGATCCCACGGACGAATACATCCCCCTCGGCTACTTGCCCCCGAGTGAACAAACCAATTTCGCGCTGGTCGTCACTCCGCAGGGTGGCGAGCTTGTTTCCGTACCTCTGTTGCCACCGGCTACAAACCGCCTGCTTCGCACTGCCACGCTCAGCGTCAGCGCGACCGGTAACCTGACCGGTGAAGTCGAAGAACTCAGCTGGGGCGGCCCCGCGGAGATGAGTCGCGAACAATTCCTCCACGCAGCTCCCGCGGACCGCCAAAAAGTCTTCGAATCAATTCTCGGAAAGTCCCTCAGCAATTTCTTGCTGACCAGCGCCTCCATAGGCAATCTCGAAAAATACGACGAAAGCCTCACCCTCAAGTACAAATTCGCGGTGGATGGCTACGCCAAGTCTGCAGGCGATCTGCTGATTCTCCGCCCGCGCGTGGTTGGCGCCAAGGGTTGGAGCATTCTCAGTGGCAAGCCGCGAAAATATCCCATCGAATTCACGGAGGCCACGCGCCAGGACGATATCTTCGACATCACCTTGCCCCCCGGCTACGTCGTCGATGAACTTCCCAAACCCGTGGACGCCGAATGCGCCTACGGCACCTACAAGAGCCAGGTCCTCGTCGCCAACAACATCCTCCACTACAAACGCACCTACGAAATTAAAGACGTGTCAGTCCCCACCAAGAACCTAGACGAGGTCCGCGATTTCTTTCACCAAATCGCCGCGGACGAACGCTCCAGCGCCGTCCTTCGCCGCGCCAACCCCTAGCGCTATCGTCAAAGCTCTCAAAGTGTCATTCCGAGGGCGAATTTCGCCCGAGGAATCCGGTTTTCTTGTGGGAATAGAACAAAGAGTAGGCCGTACGCTGCGCTCAATTTTCAGGGGGTCGCTTGAGTCCCCAGAGAGGGGTTCACGAATCACAAATCACGATTCACGATTCACGAATCACGGAATCTCAAGGCGATTGATGCCGCGCCGCCGCTTCAATCGCGGCTTCCAGGTCGCTCGATATGTGGGACTTTGAAATGTATCCTCGCACGCCGGTCTGCGCCGCATAACGCGCTAGGTCCAGCGACTCGAAGTGCGTCACAATCAATATCTCGGATTCCGGCGCATCCCGCCGGATCAATTCCGCCGCGGTCAGGCCATCCATCGCCGGCATCGAAATATCCATCAGGATAACGTCCGGCTTCAACTCCAACGCTTTTTCCACCGCGTCGCGACCGTTTTCCACCTCGGCGCACACCACCCACTCACTATGTAGCCGGAGCAGCATTTTAATTCCAGATCGAACCAGAGGATTGTCGTCCGCAATCAGGATTCTGATGGGTGCCATTCGTTTGCTTCGCCTGTGCTCTTCGCGGCAAGAATCCGCAGTCGAATTCGCGCGCCATCGCGTGGGTACTGTCGGTACTGTAACCAGCGCGCGAGTTCCCCGCACTCGGGTCTTCGCTGTAGAGCGGTACCGGTATCAATACGAGCGAACAAAATGTGCATCTTTCAAGGTCTTTCACCGGCGGGGACAAACGAAGGCCACTTGCGATATCGCCGCACCCGCGCCAAAAATTCCCGCGAGATCACCGCGCAGCGTGCCCGACGCATACCGCGAAGCTCCGCGCGCAAGACGCGCCACCTGCTCCGCGCTTAGCGCCGCCGCGTAAACGTCGCCCTGCGAAGCGTAGGAATACTCCATGTAACGCGGCGTGTTCTCTTTCGTGAAATCAATCAGACAATCCCAAAAGCTGCGCGAACGCAGCAATCGTCGTTTGCATGCCTCCTCGCGCGTGACGCGCAACGACTGGCGCGGCGGCGACCCGCTCGATTCCAGAATAATCTCGCTGCACTCTTCGGCCCGAAATGGCCGCGACGAATCGGCATCCGGATAGTTCGCCAGCACTGCCCGCAAGGCCGCCACGTCCGGCTCGAATCCCTGCCACCAATATCGGAACGAATGAAACACGATCGTGCCGGACCGCAAAATCTGCTGCACGCGCTCGGAATCTTTCCCCGAGACGCGCACGATCATGTCCACCAGTTCCGCCGCGCGAAACGTCTGGCTCACCACCGGACGCATGCTGATGTATTCGGCTTCTTCTTCGGTGTATTTTACGGCGATAGTTTCGGGCAGCCCCACGCCACCATTCTAAGCCATAGCGCTGAGGAACTTCTGCAGCGGGCCGGAACGCTATAACGGCCGACTCGTGAAGCCGGCCTAACCGCCGGCAGCTGCATAGTTTCCCTCGACTGGTACGCTTGGACTATTGTCCCCGGCGCCCCCAAACCGCAAACTGTACAAGGTCAAACATGCTAATCGCAGCCTTCATTCTCGTCATCTCTACCGCCGCGATGGTCCAGTTCGCGGTCTTCACCTGGCGCGCAGGATTGCTCCGGGTAGCCTCGCAGCCGATGCTCGAGCAATCCGAGGCGGACTCGACCGAAGCATCCCATAACCTATTGAATGCAAAAGACTTCAAGGAAGTCCTGGCTCGCCAGGACCTGTGCCCGGATCTCGATACCGGTTCCGCCCCTGGCCTGCGTTTGGTTCGCGCGTATTACAGCGCCCTGCGCGTGCTGCACCTCGTGGGTGACCTGATTGTCTCCCCCGGTGCACCCGGCTTCGGTGGTTGGACTGATCGTGAGATGGCACTCTGCGCACGCTATGCAGCGGTCGTGCTGTCTCACCGCGTCCAAAGCAACCAAGCCCTCGCAGCCGAAGTCCGCTCTTTCTAATCCCGCTCAGCCAAACCGGCACACGTCAGCCACGCTCGCGTCTACACGTATTCCGACGCGTCCCGCGGGTCCATTCCCGATGCGGTCGCGAATGTGTCAATTATCTTGCGGCGAGAAATGTCAAAGCGCGCTGGAGTCGCGTGACGACGCGATCTTTGCCTAACACGACCATGGTGTCGAAGAGGGGTGGAGCTACAGCGCGCCCTACGATCGCCACGCGCGTAGCGTTGATCAGCAACCCTGCCTTGACGCCTTCAGCGGCAGCGACGCCGCGGAGTGCCGCATCGCAAGCGTCATGATTCCACTCGGGGAGCCGAGCCAGGGCGTCCGTCAGCTTCGCGAGCAGCGCGGGAACCTTTTCGTCTTTCCAGAATTTGTCGCGTGCTTCCTGTTCGTACTCGAAATCATCCGTGAAAAACGCGCGGGCCCATCCCGTGAAATCGGTGAGCAACCGAGTGCGCGGGCGGATCAGATCCACGGCGTGCGCGAACCAGGCGCGCTCGGTCGAGCCCCATTCGTCCTTCCACAATTTCGCGCGCTTCAGCTCCTCTTCCACATAAGGCAACACTTCTTCCACCGGCGGCTTCTGCAGATATTGCGTGTTGTACCACTCGAGCTTCGCGCGATCGAAAATCCCATTCGTGCGGCTCACGCCCGAGAGCGAAAAACGCTGAATCAGTTCCGTAGTACGCAGGAATTCCGAATCGTCGCCGGTAGACCAGCCCAGCAGCGCGAGAAAATTGCGGAACGCCTCGGGCAGGAAGCCTTCATCGGCGTAGGAGCCGACGCTCGTCGCTCCATGGCGTTTCGAAAGGCGCGTGCGATCGGGTCCGAGAATCAGCGGAACGTGCGCGAAAATCGGAGGCTGCGCCCCAAGCGCGTGATAAATGAGCACCTGCTTCGGCGTGTTCGAAAGATGATCCGCCCCGCGAATGATATGGCTGATGCGCATGTCAATGTCGTCCACGACGACGCTGAGCTGGTAAGTCGGTACGCCGCTCGAACGCAGCAGCACGAAATCCTCTATATCCGCGTTCTGGATTTCACGCGGTCCGAAAACAGCATCCTCGAATTTCGTCGCGCCGGTGCGCGGAGTCTTGAATCGAATGGCGCGCGGGATTCCTTCTTTTTCCTTGGCGGCGCGCTCGGCATCGGAAAAATCCCGGCAAGGGCACGCGGCAGCCTTCAGAGTCTTGGGGCCTTCGTCATCACCTTCGCCTTCGTGCTCCTCATTTTCCGCTGGCGCATAGTCGCCGCCCGCATACGCGGCGGCTTTGCAATAGCAGGCGTAACCTGCGCCACTAGCCAGAATGCGCTCCGCCGCCGCCCGATACATTTCGCCGCGCTGTGACTGGAAAAACGGCCCTTCGTTCCAGCCAATGCCAAGCCACTTCAGCGCGACAAGAATTCCGTCCACCAGTTCAGGCTTGTTGCGCTCCACATCGGTATCTTCAATGCGCAGAATGAGCGTGCCCCCCTCATGCTTTGCAAACAGCCAATTAAACAGCGCAGTCCGCGCCCCTCCGACGTGCAGATAGCCAGTAGGCGATGGCGCAAAACGTACCCGCGGTTTGTCAGACGATGCCATTAGGTCAAGTTCCTTTCGCACTCATAAAACGATCAATCTTATCGGAAGGCCGCAGCAAAATCGAGCGAGAGCCACACAACGAATACGCTAGTTCGCGATCCGCCGGGCAACCAGCCACGCGAGCCGAATACCATTAGATAGAGTTCCGCGGGTTTGGTATTGCGCAAATTCTATCGCCCGTTCGCGGCCAAATCGCGGAATCATCATCAGTTGGCTACCCCAGGTCGTAAACAACCGATTGAGCTCGCGCCAGCTCTGCACACATCAAAAGGCGCTCACTGGTAACGAGTTGGTACCGGGGTACCCTTGACCGAAACGGGGGCAAGTTCGATAGTTCCTCAGGCCCCCAAAGAGGGCGCTTTGGACCGCGAAACGCCGATTTTCGCGCGATTTTGTGCGATTTTCGGCCATTTTGGGCTGTCTTGATCGTTTGGCGCACTGCGTGGAACAGGTGACCGCCACGAAACTCGGGGCGAGTCGCGCCCAAACGCCCGGCGAAATTCTGCTATTCTCGGGAGAAGTTTGTCGTGTCCTGGACTGGGAGCGTTGCGTTGTTGAACCACCTCAATTCTAATGCCGTGGTGTTGCTGGCCGGCGCCTTCTTGCTGGGGGTGTTTTTTGCGTATGTGTACCGCCAGAAACGGCAATCCTACCTGCTGGTCTGGGCGATTGCCTGGATGCTGGCTTCGCTGCCCTTCGCGCTCTACGCCTTTGGCGGCCAACGCGTGTTTCCAGTCTGGGTGGATATCACCAACGAATGGCTGATGGCGGCCGCCGCGTTGGCTTTCTATTGTTCCGCGCGGATGTACGCGCGCATGAAAATTTCCACCCGTAACGTCGTTATCGTGGCGCTCCTCGCGGGCCTCTGGGCATATGCCTACACCCAAAAATGGATCGCGGCGCCCCTGGGTATGGGCGTCGCCATCATTTTCTTTGGCGCTGCGCAAATTTTCTGGCAGGAAGGTCGCAAACAGGAATCGCGCGCCGACAAATTGCTGGCGTTTACCTTCATCGCGACCGGAGTTTTGCGCCTGCTATTGATCTTCCAGGACCGGCTGGGGCCCTTGGCCGCAGTGCACTTGCTTCCGTTCGCGTTGCTCGCGGAAATTTTCGGCGGAGTGCTGATGCTGATGGCGGTCTACGAAGAAGAGCGCCGCCGCGTCGAGCGCAATATGCTGGCGCTTTCGAATCTGAACCTGGCCACTTCGAGCTTCGTCGGCGGCGAAATTCAGAAGATGCTGGCGCAGGCTTTGGATCGCGTTTTGAATGTAGTGCGTATTCCCGCCGGCGCGCTCTGCCTCCACTATGGCGATGAAAAGGGTCCCACGTCCATCGTGGTTACCGGGATGGGCGATGCGTTCTGCTCGGCGATTCAAAAGACCGGCCTCGATTTTTACACCGTAAATCTAGTCGCCCGCCTGGGCGGACTCGTGGTGTTGCGAGATCTCGCGCGCGATGCGAACTGGGTGGCGCTCGAAAAAGAAGAAACCTTCCAGCACGTCCGCAAAATCTTGCTCGAGCAAGGCCTGCGCACCGTCGTGGGCATCAGTTTGCAAGCCAAGGAACGCGTCTTCGGCGTTCTGCTCCTCGGGACGCCCGACAATCGCAATTTTACTCCGCCGGAATTGCGTCTGCTGCTGGCTCTAGGCCACCAGATCGGCATGGCCGTTGAGAACAGCTATTTAATTCAGCAGACGGCGCGCCGCAGCGAAGAGCTGCACATTCTGAATGAAATCGGGCGCGCGCTCAGCTCAACTCTCGAACCCGACGCCCTCTTCGAGCGCATTTATTCTGAAATGAAGCGCTTGTTGGATGTGGGGAGCATGTTCATCGCTTTCCACGACAAGAAGACCGACCAAGTGCGTTTTGAACTGGACGTGGTGAACGGCGAGCGCCTGCCCAAACGCACGCGTCCCGCCGGCAGGCATCTGACGGAGTATGTTATCCGCACGGCGCAGCCGCTTCTGATTCGCGACCAGTTTGAGGAAGAAGTAAGGCGCCTCGGCATCGAGCCGGCCCGTCACGCAGGCTCGATCTGCGCGGTGCCTTTGATTTTGTACAACCAGCCGATCGGCGCAATGGCCGTGCATAGCCAGCAGGAACGCGCGTTTGACGAAGGCCACGTCGAGCTTCTGCGCGTACTCGCCAGCGAAGCCGCTGTCGCTATCGAAAACGCGCGGCTTTTCTCCGAAGAACAAAAGAAATCGCGGCAATTGACGCTGGTCAACAATGTCTCCAGCCACGCGATCACCACTCTGAATCCCGAGGAGATGTTGACGAAAATCGCGGCGGAAATCGAGAACGCTCTCTCTTACGATCACATCGGTATCGCGATTCTGGATTATTCGTCCAAGGAATTGGTGATTCAGGCCGAAGCGGGTGCGCGCCGCGACGCGCTGGGCCGCCGAATTTTGCTGGGCGAAGGATTAGTGGGCCACGTCGCGCGCGCGGGCCAGATGGCGGTGGTGCATGAAGTGAATGCTGCATCGCATCGCCCCGTACTGCCGGGAACCGCCTCCGCCATCGCGTTGCCGGTCACATATGCTGAAAATTTGCTGGGCGTTCTATACGTAGAGTCGTCCGAACCGTGCGAATTCTCCGAGGAAGAAATCCGGCTGCTGCGGACGCTGGCTGATCTGTTTGCTGGAGCTTTGCACAACGCATTGACGTTCCAGCGCGCGCAGGAACAGGCCATCACCGACGGCCTGACCGGCGTTAAAACCCACCGCTTCCTGATGGAAGCCCTGTCGTCCGAATGGAAACGTTCCACGCGCGCGAATCGCCCATTCTCACTCGTCTTGATGGACCTCGACCGCTTCAAATTCGTGAACGATTTTTACGGCCACCTCGAAGGCGACGTCGTGCTCCAACGCGTGGGCCACATCCTCGAGCAGAATTGCCGCCGCTCAGACGTCGTGGCGCGTTACGGCGGCGATGAATTCGTGATTCTGATGCCGGAGACGAGCGTCGAACAAGCCCGCCAGCTCGCCAGCAAGCTGCGCGGCTGGGTGGCGGCCGATCCGCTACTGCGCGATAAAAATATTACGGCAAGTTTTGGCATCGCCGGCTTCCCGATTCACGGCTCTACTCCGCAAGAATTAATCCAGGTGGCGGATTCCTCCATGTATCTCTCGAAGCATCAGGGAGGAAATTCGGTTTCCACCGCCGAGCAAGGCGATCCCAACGACACCAAGCGCTGGAAAAAAGACGTCCTGGAAGCGTATCTGGGCGTCACGCTGAAGCGCCTCTTTTCCACCGGGCCCGAGGCGTTCGAAGAAATTTACCGCCGCCTCGAGCAGTTTACGCGCTCGCTCACCGAGCACGGAGGTGTCAACGCCGGGGACGCAGTGCCGCCGGCGGTGGTCGAGACGGTCACTTCGCTCGCCCTCGCGATTGACGCGAAAGACCACTACACCCAAGGCCACTCGCAAAAAGTTTCCGCGTACGCCGTGATGATCGCGCATGCCCTCGGCATGAGTGAAACGGAAGTAGAGGAAGTGCGCCTGGCGGGACTCCTTCACGACATCGGCAAAGTCGGCATCCCGGAAGTGATACTGAATAAATCCGGTCCGCTCGACGCGAACGAATGGGCCACCATGAAAACACACACCGAGCTGGGCGCAAAAATTCTAGAGCCGCTCGCCGCGATGAAACGCATACGCGAGATGGTCGGTCATCATCACGAGTTTTACGATGGCTCCGGCTATCCTGCGCGGCTGGCCGCCGAACACATTCCCGTTGGCGCGCGCGTGATTGCGATCGCCGACGCCTACGACACCATTACGTCCGAGCGCACCTACAAGAAAGCGCGCAGCCCGGAAGAAGCTTTTGCGGAGCTCGAACGCTGCGCCGCGAATCAATTCGATCCCAAAATCGTGCGTGCCTTCATCGAAACGATGCGCCGCGCCCCGCAACAGCACATCGAGGCCGCAGTAGGCGCTTCGGACACCGACGATAGAGGCTCGCAGCTTTAACCCTGCTCCGATGAATTCCCTCTGCTTTACTAGTGGCACGCGAAATCCCAACTCGAAGCGCTATTCCGGTGGCGACAAACATCGCTAGAAGTGCAGCAGTCTGCTTGTTCTGGGGTGCGAAGGGCTGTCGCGTCTCGGTTAGAAAACGAGAGTCTTTGTAGGCCGTAGCTTTAGCTACGGCATAAACGCAGCAAAATCAGTGCGGCTTCAGCCGCTGAAGTACCGGCTTTGCAGTTCTCGCCCAAACTCTGACGTCTTCTCTTTGGCACAGCTTGCGGTGCCAACACGCGTTCTGGACGGTTGGCACGAAGCTCGATAAAGTTGTGATGGGAATTTTGCCGCAGGATTTTGTAAGGGGGACGAGCGATGCGAACAGCGACGGTGCGATGGGTAGGCGGAGAAGAATTTCTGGCAACGATGCCGTCCGGTCAAGCAGTAGTGATTGACGCCGACCGCGAACACAATTCCGCGCCGGGGCCGATGGACATCCTCCTCGGCGCGCTGGGCGCATGCAGTTCGGTGGACGTAGTTTCAATCCTGGCAAAGAAACGCAACAAGCTCGTGTCACTCGAATTAGTGATTTCCGGCGAGCGCGCCAAAGACCCGCCGTCGGTTTGGACCAAAATCGACATGGTCTACAAACTCACCGGCGAACTCGACGAAAAAGCCGTGCGCGACGCCATCGAATTAAGCCAAACCAAATATTGTTCGGTAGCGGCAATGCTGCGCAAAACCGCCGAGATCACGTACCGGTTTGAGATCACAGCGGCCGGGGCATAACATTTTGCTTTGCCGCAGCTGTCGTCATCCTGAGCGCAGCGAAGGATCTCTCTTCGCCTTGACCTGGGTTGAGGCTCGCGCCTCGCGCTAGCCAGCAACACGCCAGCGCCACGCCGCCTCGAATCCGCCGAAGGAATCCACCCATCAACATCGCGCTGATTTGCTTGTCTTGTCCCGTTGCGATTGCATACAATCACGGGCTGTTCTTAAACGTCTCGCTGTTTCCATCCTCCTGGGGGAAATGAATGGGGAAACGCATCGCCGCAAAGATTACCGGAGTGGCCGGATACGTCCCACCGCGCGTCGTTACGAATTTCGATTTGGAAAAACGTGTGGACACCAACGACGAATGGATTCGCACGCGCACGGGAATCCGCGAGCGGCATTACGCGGACCCCGGAATGGCCACATCGCACCTGGGCACCGAAGCGGCAAGAAAACTGCTGGCAGCGCGCGGCGTAAACCCGGAAGAAATAGATCTGATCGTCCTCGCCAGCGTTACCCCGGACATGTTCTTCCCCGCCACCGCCTGCCTCATCCAGGACCGCCTCGGCGCAAAAAATGCCTGGGGCTTCGATCTTTCGGCGGCCTGCTCGGGATTCGTCTACGCGCTCACCGTCGGCGCGCAATTCGTCGGCAGCGGCGCGCACAAAAAAGTGCTGGTGATCGGCAGCGACGTAATGACCTCCATCCTCGATTTCACCGATCGCGCCACCTGCGTGCTCTTCGGCGATGGCGCCGGCGCGGTCCTGCTCGAGCCGGCCACCTCGGATCGCGAAGGTATTCTGGATTTCGTCCACGATGTGGACGGCTCCGGCGGCTGCAATCTCTATATGCCCGGAGGCGGTTCGCTGCATCCTTCTTCGCAAGAAACAGTCGAGAAGCGCATGCATTACGTCCACCAGGAAGGCGCGCAAGTCTTCAAGTACGCCGTGCGCCGCATGAGCGAGCTAGCCGTGGAAATGCTCGAGCGCAATGGCTATACCACGAAAGATCTAGCGCTAGTCGTGCCGCACCAAGCCAATCTGCGTATCATTCGCGGCATGCAAGAACGCCTGGGCGTTGACGATTCAAAAGTAATGATCAACATCGATCACTTCGGAAACACCACAGCCGGAACAATTCCGCTAGGCATGATGGAAGCAGTAGAACAAGGCCGCCTCCGCAAAGGCGATCTGGTCCTGCTGATCGCAGTAGGCGCAGGCTACACCACAGGCGCGGTCCTGATGCGCTGGGCGTACTAGGGTTCGCCAGGTTTAATCACAAAGAGGGTTGATTGGACGCGCAGAATTCGCCGGACTGGCGCATTCGACCGCTCTCTCTACTTCAATTCGTCTAGGTTGAATTCAGCGGTTACGGCTTGGCCATTCGGGGTAGTAACCAGTATTTTAGCGGGCCCAGGCCCAAACTGGTTGGCGTCGAACTCCATAAGCACTTCTTTTCGCGTCCCCTTGTCATAGCGGCCAGCACGAACAGCCTGAGCGCGCATTTTCTTCGATTCGATAGGGCGTTCCTGCGATATCTGGAAGTGAAACCCGAGCCAGTTATCATCCGTTGCGCTAGCTTTAGATTGCTCGGCTGAAGAATGCGCGATCGAACCAGAATGGCTTAGCGGTGAATAGATAAGTACCCGAACTAACACCAAGTCCGGTTGCAGAGCGTAGTCCTTTTCCGCCTGATCCAAATCGTAATCATTCGAGCGCTCGGATGCTCGGAGAATGACCTGTTCATAGGGCGTTCGGAACTCTATGGATTCCACGTGTGCCGCTACAGGCATCAATGGAAAGCGCCGGATGTACGGCTCCAGAAGCGCACTGACTTTTTGCGGATCCCCCGAACGACCCAGAAGATAAGCTTCGCGGATCTGGGTCTCCTGCAAAGGGTAGTAAAACGCTTCTGAACTCCCCGCCAACAGCATGCAAAGACACGCGCACCAGGAGCCAAGTTGAACCACTCGGCTCCAATTCTTTGGATGGCTGCCCACCGGATCCCTCCACCGCCCTTGCTTCAATTCCCGATGATGATCAGGACCGGGCTGGCGTCACCCGTCGTGGTAGTGATCTCAACCATCTTCGTAGGCGAGACGAAGTAGAACGAGCCGGTGAATGCCGCGGGCGATGTGAGCGTGATCGTGCCGCTGCCGTCCGTGGCGCCGGTCCCCGAAAGCACATAGGTCCCCGTCACCGCTTCGGCAGCGGTATTAGCACTCGCGGTGCTTTCATCCTGTATTCCGTTCACCGTCGCAGGCGTCATCGAACCATCGAACGTAAGGAATCCGGAGAAGTCGCGGTCGGTGTTGACCGCCGGCGCCACGGTGCCCTGAATCAATGGGAAGTTCTGCGCGATAAATGTAGTCGAGAAGCTGGTGGGCTGCGACTGTGCATCAAACTCGCCGAA
This sequence comes from Candidatus Acidiferrales bacterium, assembly GCA_049287725.1. GTDB lineage: Bacteria > Acidobacteriota > Terriglobia > Acidiferrales > UBA7541 > Palsa-295. The sequence goes on from JBAQGJ010000070.1 coordinate 64,976, forward strand.
TATTGGAGCGGCGTTGAGTTGGCCAACGACGAACGCATCTTGCGAGTCAATCATATAGAGAACCGGCTCGAAGGCGTTATTGACTTCGAAACCGTTGGCGAACACCCGGCCGTATTGATCCGTGGTGTAGGTAACAGAAAACGGATTCCCGTTTGTTGAAGTGACCGTGCCGGCTTCGTTGTCGGTTAGGGACAGGCTAAACGTCGTTATTCCAGATTGGGGCACGAGTTGAAGTACTGAGACATATGGGACCGAGAGAACCTGTCCACTCACGCCTCCGGCCATGGGACCCCCTATTACGGAGCCAAAGAAGGGCTGCCCGACTTGCAGCTTCATTTCAGCGACGCTGATAAACGGAGAGGTGGCATTGGATGCTTGATCAGTCTCAATTAGAAATGCGTCCGTCGCGGAAATCGGATAGACGTCGTAATCAAGGTTGGAGAAAGCACTTAGTTGGAACTGGCAATGAGTAGGATCAGGCCCAGATTGATAGGCACCCGAAAGCGCTGTGCCGCTGACGCTGCCGACCGCTGCCGAGCCGTTATAGTTTGCGTCTATTTCTCCAGGACCGATACTTCCTACGGTGGACGGCGAGACGGGCGGAGCAGCAGTGAAAACGCCAGCGAACGCCAGCGTCCCCGCCGAGTTGCCTCCGGCCGACGATTGAAATCCTGTGCCACCAAAAGCATAGTTGCCGTTATAAGTAGAGATCGTGCTGTTGACGACGCAAGTAGTCACGCTCTGCATTTCCAGCCGCCCCGAACCGCGCGTCCCGGTAGAATCAAATTCCACCAACCGCCCGTGACTACCCGGCGTATTGCCTGTTCCGGACGCGTCAATCGAAAATGCGTAAATGGGCGAGCCGGTAACGTTCGTGAAAGTAATCGCGCCGCGTCCATCCTGACCCACGGTGTAGGTGCCTTGAAGGTTCGGGTAATTCACCGGCGAGCCGTTCAGCGCATTGTAATCCGCTTCACCAGCCGTGATCGTGCCGTTGCCATTCGCGGTGAATACCCCCGCCGCCGCCACATACCCGCTCGAATTATTTCCGCTGAAAGTAAACGCGTAGTTGCCGCTCAAAAGAGAAAGATTTTGTGGAGGCGTCACGGACAGCGTGAAATTCTGCGTGATCACCGCGGGAGTCGGCGTAGTGGTATCAGTCACCGTCACGCCAAACGTGTAAGTGCCCTCCGTGGTCGGCGTCCCGGTAAGGTCTCCGCCGGCGCTGAACATCAGACCCGGTGGCAACACTGCGCCGGATGCGAGCGTAAATGTGTAAGGAGAAGTACCGCCACTAGCCGCAAATTGCACGCCGGCATACGGCACATTCACCGTGGCCGATGGCAAGGGCGACGTGGTCGTAAACGCCAGGGTACTGACCACGATGGTCAGCGGCCCTGAAGTGTTGGATTCGCCCACAGCATCAGTCACCGTGATCGTCACAATGGATTGCCCCGCGGTAGTCGCCTTCCCCGTGATATTCACCGTGTCGGTCTTGCTCGAACCCAAAGACAATCCCGCCGGCAGCGTCCCGGAAGCGATCGCCCAAGATAGTGGCGGCACGCCGCCCGTCGCCGTGACGGGCGCTGTGTAAGCCGCGTTCAATGTGGCCGTCGGAAGCGAAGTGGTAGTGATCACCGGTGGCGGCTCAATCTTCACGGTAAGCGTCGCGGACTGGTTCGGAAAATCAACGGACGTCGCGGTGATGGTGACGACCGTCTCAGCCGTAACCACGGCCGGCCCAACGTACGTCCCGGTGGTGCTGCTGAGCTGAGTCAGCGTCCCAGTGCCCGCGGGGCTTGCAGAAAACGTGACGCCGCCGCTTTGGGTGTCATTCAGAACACTGGCGCTCAGCGCGATGGATCCGTTCTGTCCGATAAATTGCGTGCCGCTAGGAGAAATCGTCACTTTATTGAACGTCGAAGGCTTGCCGGAGCAGGCGGCCAGCTGGAACAAGGCGAATGCCAGGAAAACAAGCAAACTGATAAAGCGGGCGCGGCTCTTCATGGCGCCTCCTTCGGTCGGCACGCACACAATTGCGGTTGGAATCACCCGTAATATTTAGACACGAAAGGCAATGCACCCGCTGGAAAATGACCGGACGGAATGGCGTATCAAGCAACTGGCACGAAGGACAGAAGGCAAAAAAGCGAGCTTGCCGTAAAAATACCGAGCGTAGGGGCACGGCATGCCGTGCCCGCCGGTCGTAACGAAGGCGAGAATTGCCACGTCGCGGCTCGGCGCCGACTCTAGGAGTTCGCCACGCCGCCTGCGGCGCGATCGAAGCGAAGGTCGTAGGGACACGGCATGCCCCAGACCCGATGCAGGAGGACCGTGCCCGCCGGTCGCCGCTTTTGGTTTTACATTGTCATCCCGAACGCAGCGAGGGTGTGGATTCACATTTCAAGTGCAACAGCATCGACGAGAAGATCTCGGCGGGAGTTTGAAAGCCCAGGCATTTTCTGGGAGTGTGATTGTGGCGCTGGGTGAGCGCATCGAGGCTGCTC
>JBAQGJ010000071.1:0-84368 GCA_049287725.1 Candidatus Acidiferrales bacterium
GAGTAGGCTTTGACCCACTCCATGAACTGTTTTGCATCGGTCAGAGGCATCTGAAATAGGGGTTTCAGGTTGGCGACGATATTACGAAGACTCAATTTAGTTTCCCTTCAGGGTTTCGCCCTGTAACAGCGACAAATTCTGCACGCCTGCTGCATGCGCAGCATTGGCGTTTTCACCATGCGTTTGAGCCAACTCCCACGCGCCGTCGTGACTGACTTCGGCGTTCTTCACAGGATTGGCAACCATGCGGGGTGAGCCTGCTGGTGCACTGTTCTCATATGGCATTTTCAAATCTCCTAGTAGCGTTTTGGTTTCAGCGGATGGAATCCACTAACACCGTGAACTTTTGTCATTGCCTGCTTCGTGTTGTCCGACTCAAGCACGCCGTGCTGTTTCATTCTCTGGTAGTGCTCAGAATCAATGGCTTGGTCAGTCTTGTGGTCGGGCAGGAGTAAAATGCCTGCGCCTTCCAGGGCTTCAGCAATTTGTTCTGAATCGCCATCTCCAACTTCAACCACACCGATTACCTGCTTGTCCGTTCCATCGGGTCGCCAACCGTGAGTCTGTTTGATGCGGATTCCCTTTAGTGCTTGGGGAACGATGGCCGCGCCAGTTGGTGAGATAAAAAAGATTTGCATGGCTATTTAATTGGTTGCACGTTGTGTGCAACTATCCCATTCGACAGAGTGAAACTGCGTTCCGTGGTAGGTGACAACATCTGGTCTATCGTTTCTTCACTTTCCATTGACAGCGTGTACAGCGGTTGGTCGGAGAAGCACATATCTTTATAGACAGAACCCGCATTGACCCATTTTCCGTCGTGCAGAATTTTGTGCGCGAAGGTTACGAAACCACCATCGGGAAGACGGTAGAGCATTCGTGCTTTAACTTTGTGCTTCACCAAATCGAGAACTGGAACCCAAGTGCCTTTTGCGGTCAGGCACAGGTCACCTTTCTTGATGGCGTCTATGCGAACGTCTCCGTGGCTGGTTTTAATGAGAGTGTTGCCCGTAAAACAATAATGACCACCGCCACCGCCACCACCAGAACCACCGCCTGAACCAGATGAAGTCGTAGCCGCCTGATTGTTCCAACTGATGCCGACGTTGCCATCGCCTTGAAATAGCTGAACGATTTGTTGTGCCGAAGATGCTGCGGTTCCGCTACTGGTATCGCTGACGGCTACGGTGCAGACTCCAGTGGCAATGTTTACGTAAAATCCGAAGTAGTAAGTGGTGGATGCGGTCAGTCCTGTAAAGGCAGTGCCCGCCACGTTTGCTGCCACCGTGATTGTTGAGCCATCTGGGTTGTAGATATTGAAGGATGTCCAAGTCCAAGTGATGCTGGAAGTCGTGGATGTATAAGAGAACGTGGACAACCCCGCCGCACAGATGCTGCCTTGAGACAGCAATTCTCCACTGCTGAACATGGAAGTGTTGTTGACGTATGGCCCGATTTTCGGAGCGTTTAACTCGTAGCCGTAATAAGTGGCACCAGTTGGTATATATGTCGTGTCAGTTGCGGTGAACTGCCACACTCCGTTGACAAAAATGTTCATCACACCATCAGCGTTCCATTCACAAAAAACATTGTAAGTACCCACGGGAAGTCGAGCAGCACTCGTACTCGCCTTGGCTGTACCAATGTTCGTCCATGCGCCCGCAGTAACCTTCAGGATTTGCCCTGCGTTCTCGCTTGAACGATTGTCAAAGCGAAACATGTAGCCGTTTGGTTTGCTGCTGGTGTTCGATGCCCAAAGCAAAACGTCAGTCACGTAATTAGTACCAGCCTGAATGGTTGTGACGGTGAACGTGAAGGTGCCTGGGGTGTATACCGAGTTTCCAGCCGTGTAAGAAGCTGTTGGCGTGGTTCCGCTAGTCAAAGAAGGCGTAACCACCGCAGGCGAATTCACCACGTTTGCTACAGCCACAATTGGCTGATATGTCGTATTACTGCCCGTCTGGCAGGCTTCTTGGGTGGACTCCAAACCTTTGGTGTTTACAGCGGTCAGCCAGTAGTAATAAATAACTCCGCTGTGACTGGTCACCGTGTCCTGAACCACGATGGGAGTCCCACCGTTGGCTGGATTGTGTTTAATGGTCTGGATAACCGTTGCACCGCTCGTACTGTTCGTTGTGTTGCGGTACACGTTGTAGGACGCAATCACATCTTCATCACCCGCAGCCAGCACGAGTTGTTCAAAAGAAAACTGAAACCCTGTCGGCGTGGCAACCACGTACTGCGTGATTGTGGGTTCGGGCGGCGCGCTGATAATTCCATTCAGAGTGACCTTGCTAGAAAGAGCGAAGGTCAAAGGTGCGGATAGACCCTGGGAGCTAATCGTTTGCGCCAGAACAGTGACAGTTTCGTCTGTGGTGTCGCAAAGAAACTCAATAGGAGACACTGTGCCGCTTGCCATCAATGTCGGTGTGCTGCTCCCGTGGTAACCCACGAACCAAATTGCCACATGGTCAAAATTCACATCGCTGGTGTCGCGCGTAAAGGATACGTAGACGGCGGAATTCGTATAAGACTGCTGTGCCGCAGGTGACTGCACAACACTCATGGACAGCAGTTTTTTCGGAACACCACCTTTGCCCGAAGGGTCAGCCCCTGATGAAAGAGGCAATCTAGCTGGAGAAATAATAGGGGCTGGACCTGATACTGGACCTGGAAACGGATTGGTTACAGGTGTAACGATTGGACGAGTCGGGAAGATAGGCGACGGTACCTGTGATGCAGGGTTAGCCCCGCCGATGACCAGACCTTCATCTGTTACGATGTACGGCATTAAATAGCCTTGTGCGCAAATCCGAGTCCAAGCAATTCGTTCGGTTGGGCTTCGGTTGCGAAAGTAATCTTCGTCTGCAAGTGCTGAACATGCGCAGGCAGTGGACGTTGTGCGGCCTTCAAGTCGTGACGACGTGTCCACACTGATTGTGTCAGTGCCAACTGCGGCGGGTCGGCAACGGGCTTCGGCAGTACGGTGAATGTCGTTGGATACGTTCCTGTGTCCGTAATTTCGTTCAGCATTACCGCGACGGTTGGATACGTGCCAACGCCTGTGACCTGCAAAAGAATGGACGCAAGATTTGCGACCTGGCGCGGCGGCGCGATTGTGATGGAACCAACCGTCGCCCACGCTGTGTACGCAGTACCGTCATCAGTCCAAGTATTCAGGTCACGTTGAAGCAGATAACCGCTGCCTGCGGCGCGGCCCATGAACAGCGACCAAGATGCGTTAGGGCCTTCCATGCTAAAAATAGCTTTGCAGCCACCCACGGGTTGAATCGCTGTGTCCCAGGAAGTCGTCAATTGCGAATAGCGGTAGATGTTTGCGCTGCCATCGGACACGAACAAACCTTCATCTGCGCCCGAACGGTGGATGGTGATGTAAACATTGGCAGGCGTCATCGCTCCGAACACGTTCTCTTGGGTGTATCCGATTTCGGATATACCGCTCGCGCCGAAGTTCCACACTTGACCACGGACTGTGAATACGAAGATGTTGTCACCGTCTTGTGTGACGCAGTTCTGGCTTGGCACTCCGAAATTGTTCTGCCAAACCGCAGGTGTCGTGTATGAAGACGAATCCTGACCCGTAATGACAAACGCGGTATCCTTCGTGAAAATAATCAGGCCGCTGGAAGTCGAGCACCAAGCGTTCGCGTTACCTGGAACGGTGTAGTTATTGCCTGGGGGCCAATTTTCTTCTCCGACACCGATGGTCGAGTCAGGTCCAGCCGAAAAATAAATGGTATTGCCGACAACAGCCCACAGCCGACCGCCATACCAAGTAACAAGGCTTGCGCCAGTCGGTGGGGGATTATTAAAGTCCGCCACAGGGGCAATGATGTCGTTGTTCAGTTGGCTGTCGAGTGTGTTGTCGGTATAAGTCCAAGTCGTATTGCCTGGGTTCGTGATTGACGCTAGGAAGTAATATTCGGAACCGCCGTCTTTCGTGCGGAATATCCAGACGTTGCCAACTTGCGGGTCGGCACTTCCTTGCCCGCCAACCGTGATGGTGACACCTGTTGAACCAGAGAATGAAAAAGTGTACGTGATAAGAATTGCGGTGCTGGCTTGAGCAGAGTTGAATGTGTAAACACCCGCAGCCACTTTGTACTGACCAGATGATGGGGTGCCGCTTACCAAGGTCAACGGAACTCCCGTTGAAGCGATGACCACGCCACCATCTGCGATGAAATCCGCCGAATTGGTTACCGTGACTGTGTAAGGTCCAGAAGGCGCAGGAATCGTGTGTGCTTCAACGATGGTTTGGTTGTCCAGCGGCCCTGTATTCGCGCTGGCAGGTGACATTGTGCTGAGTTGACCCGTAACTGGATTCTCAAAGCAGTAACCGTATTGGTATCCGATTAGCGGAACCAAACTGCCGTTGTTTGCAAATTGCAAAGTTGGTGATTCAGATGGCGCAACGATGCCCCACAAATAAACGCCCTGCGGCAGCGTGTTCGTAATTTGAGTCGGCGTTGCAACCCCGCCAATTTCGAGTTGCGCGCCGTACAGGAAGTAGTGGGCCGACGTAGAACTCGGGTCAATAATTTTTACCGTAACGGTGGTCGTTGATGCTGCCGCAGTTCCCGTGATTGTGTACAGCGTCCAAGTTGTAGAAAGCGTCTGCTGAGTGTTCACCATCACGTTGGAGCCACTGTCTATCATTTCGAGATAAACGGTCGGCGTGCCCGTGTTCGCTTTCATCCAAATGGACAGGGTGAATGGGTTGCCCGCAACTGGGGTGTAATTCGGAGTGACAGTCTGCTCGATATAAGCCGACGTGCTTGCAGAACTGAACACTGCGTATGTTGCCGTGGTGCCGCCCAGTGGGTCGGTTTGACCTGTCGTAAGAGTTGCGTCGGCCTTCGTCCATGGGCTGGTACCGAATGAATTAGATTGTGTGAGAAGGTTCGGGCCGATATATTTCATCGCGTCCACGCCGTCACACCAGTACATGATATTTTCTACGGATTGAAAGCTGGACTGACCTGCGCCAGCGGCCTTCGTAAATAGCGTGGCTATGCTGCCTGACGTGAAATTCGCCACACGGGATTGCGTGTCTACGAAGTTCCAAATCTCGCCTGACAGGTTCTCAAGTGAGAATCCAGTCAAAGGCCATTCGTTTGAGCCAAGTGCTGTGGTGGATGATTTCAAGAAACCATAACGACGACGCAAGGTAAACTGCGGCGTCACCATCAGGTTTGCGCCATCCCACAAAGCGTCCTGACGCGCAACAAGTTGGATTCCAAGCACACTGATAGGCGTAAACAAAGGGGAACGGTTCTTGTACAGCCCCGTCCACCACTTATTTAGAAAAAGATTGCCGCCACCTTCTAGGCTGCGCTGGATTCCACCTGGTGCGTTATCGGCCATGTGCTCTCAGTTACTCGCAGGACGGGCAAGGGCAGTCATCGTTGTGGTCAACGAAATGACCTTCTTGTGGGTCTTCACTGGGTTTCCAACCGTCCATGCCACACACCGAAGACTGTTCATCAGCCATGGGCGGTGTCGGGGGTTTCGGTCCATCAGTAATTTCTGGTCGTGTCTTTGCCATGTTGTTCTCCAAAGAAAAATTGGTGTTACTTACCAGCCGAATGCTCCACCGTAATTCGTGTCCATCAGACTGTCTGGTTGCATGTGAACATCGGTTGCTTCAGCGTCGTCCGCGCCCTGTACCTTCATAATTTCTTGTTGCAGTTTCTTAAACTCGTTGTCAGCCTTCGGGTCGTTGAGATAGCGGTACATGCGGTACAGCAATGCTTGGCGGTAAACGGCAGAATAGTTGTCAGGGAATGGTGCCCAGTTATCGGTCAGGGCTACCTTCATCGGTGCTTTGGCTTGGTACACAAGCTGTACGCCCCAGGTCGTAGAACCAGGAACGTATCCATAACGAATTTTCAACGTGCCGTCGCCGTTGTCGGCCAGCACAGATACGCTGTTGGGATTTGCTACTCGGCTGACGCGCGGAAGTTCGCGGTACACAGTGCAAGGCTGTAGGTTCGGTGGGGAAGAAGTGTTATTCATTTCTTGCAAAGATGCCGAAGTGGCGTAACCGAAATTCGTAATGCCAGGTGCGCCTGCAACATCAGAATTATTCTGACCAGCAGTCGCGGCGAAGGTGATTGACTTCGCGCCGATGCCAGTGATGACCCAGCCGTTGCTCCAGCTTGAGTTGGTGCCGTTGTCGGTGAAGGTGGAGTTGTAAGCGGATGTCGTGCCAGTCGTGGCGATATTGCCAATCATGTATATGGTGTCGCCAACGGCAAAGCGGTGGTTCTCAAGAAAGTTGACTGTGACTACGCCGCCCGAAACGGTAATGCCGCTGTTGGATGCAAGCGCGATGCCCCAACCTTGGCTGGTGGAACCCAAAGAGAAAGCGCATGCACCGCCGAACTGTTGGTCAAGTTTGTTCGGACAAGTGACAAGCATTGCCATTTCAATGCGGTTGAATTTCCAGTCGTTGGGGTCAGAGATAAGGTCAGATATGGCGTCGTTACACAAGGTCAGCGCAGGTTCGTCCGTGTAGCCACCCACTCCCGCTAGCGGAAGCAGGTCGGCATGCGTGGACGCAAAATTAACTTCCTGTTGAAGTGTTCTGGTGTTGTTCGACATCTAGGACGCCTTGGTGGGAATGAAGAAGATGTTTACTGCGAGGGCGGCAGGCCGTGAATACCCGCCGCCCGTCAATCTGTTATCCGAAAATTTCACCCGCACTGGTCGTCTTTTGGAAAATGCGGTTGAACATTTCGGTGTTGTAAATCACCACGCCCTTGTAGTTCTCGGACGCTTGGCCTGGACGGATGATGCACTGGTTCTTCTGGCAGAGCAGGTAGCCTGGGCCGACTTTCTCTTGGATATAGACGCAATGCGTATCGCCGTTCTTGTGTTCGTGAGAACAGGTTTGATGAATGAATCGTTTATTTTCAATCTGATCAAGCACTCCCTTTGAAAGCTGCTTGCGCGATTCTTGTTCATCTTTGATGCGCTTCGCTTCAGCATCCAACTGTGCCTGTTCGACTACGGTTGGTGCCTTCGCCGCCGCGATAGCTGCGGTTACTGCCGCCGCTACGATGTCCGCCAAGTCCTGCTTGGTTACCGCTACCGTGGCGTTGTTGCTGTTGGGTGTTTCTTTGTCCTGTGGCATTTCTGTGTCCTGTCGTTCTGTTGAGTTGGTATTTCTATTGACGGTAATTCGCCAACTGCTCGAACCATCGCCCAGAGCGTTGGTCACTCTCGGGATTCCCGAACTGTTGGATTGCTGATTGGTACGTGATAATTCGTTCTTTAATCAGCCGAATTAAAACGGAACGCCAACTGCGAAATTCGCGCAGGGGTAATCCGCTGGTGTCCACTGAAATGTGTGCGTACTCGGGCATCGCGTGCATTTCAAATCCGCCGATATACTTGTGGTGAATAAAGAAATTGTCAGCGGGCACAGGAATGTTCATGGCGCGCGCCGTCGCGGGGCTATTAAGCATCAGCAAGTCGTCTTCGGTGTATTCATCCGACCGTTTCTTGAAATACAACGCAATGTTGCCAGGTGCGCCGTCTTTTACGCGGATGTCTCGATTGCAAAGTTGCAGGCGGTGAATCACTTCTTGCCACGGCATTCGCGGTCCAGCCGAACGCTCGGCATCTTCCAGTTCTTCTTGTCCACCAATTTTGCACTTCGATGCTTGCGCCAGTGCGCGTTCGCGTTCGCGGTGCAGGGATTCTTCGGGATTCAGTTTCTTATCGCCCAGTTCGGTGATGTCTACTTCCACCAGGGGCGCGCCGTTCTTCTTCCAACTGTGACGCTTAGATTTGCGCGTTGAGATTGATTTCGTAACTGTGGCCGTCTGCGTAGTGGGCATAGAAACTTGGTTCTCCAGAGACAATCAAGGTTGGCTCGCCGTAGGTGCGCGACATTTCATACGCTTCGGGCAAGGTTGGTACTTGTATGACCAGTTCGCACAGTTTTCGCGCCAGGTCGGCGTCATCAATGTTCGTGATGATTGCCGCAGCGATGGGTGTGAACTTTAGAACATGAACAACGTGGTCGGTCCGCGCAGGGGTGAGATTGCGCGATACAACGTAGTACTGGGGAACCAAATTGACTTCATCAAATCTGTCAGTCATGGGAACCCCTAGAAGATTTGGGCGGGGATGAAGGATTACAAGTGCTTCATCCCTACCACTTAACATTCTCGGGAAATGTTCAAGCCTTGATGCGGGGCCAGCAACTTATCCGATTGACGATTCGGAACGGATGCGGCGGAAGCGGTCAGTGTTTGAAGGCGTCGGTGCAGCCACAACTCCGAAAAAGAAGTTGTATGCAGCAGCCGCAGCAATCAAGCCAGCAGGGTCTAGACTGTTTGAACCAGCAGGAAAGTTCTGTACTTTCACAGAGAAATTCTTTTGGTTCAAGTTCGTCTTGCCCAAGCTGGAAGCGATGAACGCCTGGTGACCAAACACGTAACTGTGGTATGCGTTATGCGCAGACGACTGCCAGTTGGTTTCGGTCGGTACCGCGTTCGACTCGTAGAACATGACGCCGCCGACGTTACCGATGCGTGCGCCCTTGATACCCGCAAGTGCTGGGTTCTCAGGTGCAAGACGGTCATTGAACTTCTGCAAGTCGGTGAAACCAGCAGCAGTCGAGTCGTTTACGATGTCATACGCGGTCAAAGAGTGCGTGATTCCGAAGAACAAACCATCTGCCTTCGGCTTTACGTTCTTTGAACGCAGACTCCATGCGGCACGGCGGGAGATAGCAGCGGTCAGATACGAACCGTCCGCTACTTCGATGTCGTCCACAGAAGCGTTGGAGTTGGCCTGCGTGTCAACAGCCGTCGAAATCACGGTGTCAACAGACAGCGCACCACGGTAAGAAAGCAAAGCTGCGCCTTCTGCCACGGTGTTGGAAATCGCCGTCAACACAACCTTGTTGCTGAACGATACGTAGTCAACGTAGTTCGCAAGGTTGATGGTTGCGGTGTTCTGGGTCAGAGACTGACCAGGACCAGGCGTACCTTCGGTTTGCGGCGTGGTGTTGGCACCAGGCGCGGTGTAATCGAAGATTTGCATGGCAACGCCGCTCATGTCGGGCATGACTTTCAGGTCACACGCCTGGTACATGAACAGGTTTGATTCGAGCGTGTCGAGAGCAACACGGTCGTAATACACAGTCGGGTATCCAGCCAAACCGCTGGAAATAACTGATGCTGCGGTGGGTAGTGCCATTGATATTCACCTTGAGGTGAGGGGTAGCGTCAAGGTTTGCGCGGGCAGGAACGGTTAATCGCGGTTGTGGGCTTTTGCAAGCTGTGCATCTGCGAGTTTACGTAGTTCTTCCAACGGCATCTTGTACGCTTCGTCTTCGGTAGGCTGCGTGTTCACATTCGTGGTGGCGCGATGGCCGCTGCGAATAGAAACCGTGCTGCCTTTCTTCGGACTACGCTGCTGCGTCGTGCTCGCATCGGCAGAACCAGTCTGGTTCTTGTCCGCTGTTGCATCGTCCGCGACATCGCCCGCTCCCGCAGGCTTGAGCGCGAGCAGTCCGCTGCGCTTCAAGTCTTGGTAAGCCTTCTCCAATCCGTCGGTGGTGATTTCAGCGTGGCCGTGGCTTTGCAGCCAAGCAACCAACCGATTCCCATTTTCTGGATTGGCAATATAATCGGCATGCGTGGTAACAAATCGCTCCTGCGCTGCCTTGGAACGGGCATCTGCATCTAGCCGTTCCTGAATGACTTCGGCCACGACTTCTTTAATCGTGGACTTTGGATTCTCTTTCAACTTCTGCTGGACGAGATATTCATCGTCCTTGCTGATTTGTGTTTCTTTTGCGCCGCGTGCTTTATTTTCGGCAATGAACTCTTGAATCTTTTTGTTGGCGTTCAACTTGCCTGCGGCCAACTTCTCAACCAATTCTTCAAGTGACTCAGCTTCGTAAACGTCTATGGAGCCGTTGCCGTTATCAATCTCTTTGCGGTAAATAGTTGTGGTCGGTTCATCGTCTGCCACAACTTCATCAGCAGGGTCAGCGGAGTTATCAATTTCGTCCGCGTTGGTAAATCTGCCATCCGCTCCGCGTGCCTGCTTCACAGGTTCGGTCTTCGGTTCGTTCGTTGCCACTGGTTGCGCTGCGGCTACTGCGGCTTCTGCTTCCTTCATCGCCAGTTCGCGAAGTTCAGACAGAGGCATCGTTTGTGCTGCGGAAAGCTGTTCTGCGGTCAGGTCTGCCATTTCTAAGTCCACCTTTGTGGCCAGTCGGGCCAGGTCGTATTTACTGCGTCAGTTCTAGTGCCCCCAGTCCGTCTTCATCAGTGGACTGGTCTTCAAATGCCTTTGTCGCGTCTACGGCGGCGAACAACTCCGCAAATCCCTTGCGCAATGCCGACGCCTTGAGCGTCTTGGAATCACGCTTGATGGGGTCTTCTTCATCCAGTGCTTCATCAATCGTCTTTTTCACGATGTTGTCGGCCAACTGCTTGATGTAGGACCAACCTTGCGTACCAGTCGTTACAACCATTGCGGCCTTGATGGCCATGATTCGGGCAACTTCTGTCTGATTTGGCATTACTGGGTTCCCCCGTTCTGCGCCGATTCGGGATTCTGCATGGCTTCAACCTGCGCAACTGCTTGGTCGCTATGCGTCTTCAGAATTTGACGGACAGTGGCCACGCCTGCTTGCACGGAACCTTTGGCGTCAATTTCAGAAAGATTGTCTTCGTGCTTGGCGTTCTGGAGCATCAGGTCACCCTGCGTCTTAATCATTGCTGCGTTTTTTTCTTTCACACGCTGCAAGTCATCGGGCGTCATATCCGCAAACAAGTTCTCGATATCCCAGCCCATCATGTCCAACGTTTCCATTGCGAACTCGTCAAACAGAAACTTCTTGCCTGCAACTTCCAGTTGGTCGGCAACTGGGCCAGCAGACACAAGCTGGATAATCATCGGTGCGAGTTGTGCAGCGGCAAACTTCGCCATCATGTTCGCGCCCGCGATTACATCAACGTCCACATCGGCGTTGTATACGTCGGAAATGTCGCCTTCGTAGGCTTTGCCCTGTTCGGCGGTCAGGATTGATTGAACCTGCTCAATCGTCAGGTGGTCTTTCATAATCGCCAGGAACGCCTCAAGCGTCGGCAAGTAGACTAGGTTGATAAAAATTTCCAAGAAATACTGCAAGCGTTGTATTACATCACCAGCAAAAGCATTGACACCTTCTGCGGTGCGCATCGCTTGGTTCGGCATGTTGCTACCACCATTCGCGCCGACCTTCTCATTCGCGCGCTGGTCGGAAGACGCAATCATTTCGGCAGCAGGCTTGCTGATGTCGGGAGTGATAAGCGGCTTTAGCTCGCCTGACTCAGTAATAACTTTGCCAGGACTGACAGGAATGGATTGCGTTCCTGGGCCGATGCCTTTCAAAAGTTGATAGACGGGATTAAGAACCAGTGCCATTCCGTCAATCCAGTTGTTCGCTACACCAGCTTGCAGACGTTGCTCGCCTGCCAGCAATTTCGCTACGCCGAAGCCCCAGGCAGAACCCAACACATCAATGAACGCGCAGGACTGGAAGTTCAGCTTGCCGAATTCATTCTCTTCATTGCGGATGACCAGCTTGCGCTGGAGAACTGTGACAACGCGGTCTTCGCTGGTGTATTCCAAAATCTCCAGCGGCTGCATCATCGGGTCTTTCGATGTGGATTCAGATTCCAGCTTGGCTTGGAACTCGCGCCAGATTGCGCGTTTGTTGCCAGCCAACGTGTCTTCGGTTGGTTCGGACTTCGCGGCCAGGAATTCTGCTAGTTCTTCGTCCGTGGGAATATTTTTGTATTTGTCATTCGCGCGGAAATCGGCCAGTCCGTAGCCATCGGTGAAGAATTGCTTCACGACGAACTTAGCTCCAGCCTGAACGTCCTGACGCTTCAAACATGGGTCAACCAGAACCATCTTCAGGTCTAGGCACTCAAATGACGGAATTTCGATGTCTTCGGTCTTCCACTCGCTCGTGGGCTTGCCCTTGTCATTCTTGTTCGCGGTGTAAACTTTCTTGCGCTGCGTCTTCGATTCCCAGCCCCAGCATCCGACGGTGAATCCGTAAGTCAGCGCAGTCTTCAAACACAAACGCATTTCTTCTTTGGTCTTCGCTTGCTTCATGGCCCATGACAGCAACGATGCCTGGGCGCGCGCAGCTTCGGGCTTGGTCTGACCAACAGGATTGACGATGAACGGTTGCTTTTTACCTTGCCCAAACAAACTCATGTAGAGCGCGGGCAGAATCTTTTCGATGGCTTGCAAGGTGACGTGCATGCTCAGGTTGGCGCGAGGCTTGCCGTTAGGCCATTGGCGAGCAGGAACGTATCCACGAACCAAATCATCAGCAGCATCAATTCCAACTGGAACCAGACCCTTGGATTGCAAATAGGTCATCGTGTCCCAGGTGTCTTGAAGAACTATTCCCAATGCGGTGTCGTCATCCCAGGTTTCATTGGCTGAACGAACTTCGGGCGCAGTGATTGGTGCCTGTGCTACGCCTTCCGCAATTGCATTGGGTAAAGTTTCAAATCCCGACATTCGTTACTCCCATCCAGTTAAATCTTGTTGTTCAACTTCTTGTCGCTCCCCTTCGGTCAACACTTTCACCAGCGCATTCTCGCGGTCGGCCATAATGGCCAAAATCGGATTGCCAGGTGCGCGGCGGATAGGCAGCGACATCAGTTCTTTACTCAGTTCTTGGTACAACAACGCGGCGGTGTCTATGTAGTCGTCGTGACCATTACGGCCCTTGGGGAACTCAATAGCTTGCTCAATCAGTCTGTCGAACTTCGGAAGCCCTGCGAGGAACTTGAAACGACTGCGCTTGATGACGCCTGCCAATGCAACAACGCGCATATTCTTCGCGTCGGCCTTGTTGTCCACCTTGATGGATTCAATCGGCAGGAAGACGTTCTTCTGACGCGCAATCAGTTGCAGGAACCCGATGAAATATTTGCAGGACGCCGTGCCTTCAAAAATAATTTTCGCTGGACGGTGACGCAATGCCATATCAATAATGTTCAAAGCCAATTCAGTCGGTGACCATTGGCCACCGCGCAAATCGCACATGTAACCGACTCCCATCGAATCGGCCTTACCCACGGCGATTACAGAATCATCGGCGGTAGTTTCTTCACTCGATGCCAAATCCACCATGATGATTGGCTGCGTCAGTGGTGGCGTATCGTCGGACTTGATTACCGCGCCGCGCAGAAGTTCAGTCGTGTACGCCTGCTGCGATGCGTGAATAGGTTTGTTCAGGTACTGACAGGCGAAGTTCGCAGGATTATCAGTCTGCATTTGCAGAAGCAGTTCCCGCGTATATCCGCCCTGTTCACCGTTCTTCTTTGTGAAGCAAGGGAAGCGCGGAATCTTTTGGTCATCGGGCAGAGTTGCTGACGCATCTGTCCAACAATCTTTTACGCTGATGACCCACTTACCGCTGGTCGTGTTGCGGCGCAAAATACGTTCGTACAAATCACCAAATGCGTAGCGCGTTCCCGTTACAAATCTATAGCCGCTTGGGTCAATCAGGGGTTGCGCCAAGTCGAAGGATTCCTGCGTAGCCTCAATCAGTTTTTGGTTGCGGTAGTTCTGGTCATTCACAAGGTCATCAAAGAACCCCATGTCATAGTGCTGACCCGTCTTTACTGACTTCGGGGATGCAACCGTGACCGTGGCTTGAGCCAACTGCAACTGAGTGCGGGCACAAGTTGTGAACTGCAACGCCGTACCGTGCAAATCTTTTTTGCTGCCGCAGAACTCGGGAAACAGTTCCATCAGACGACTGCCAGCAGCTTCGCCCGTGAAGTGCATGAAGACTTGCTTCAACAACGTCTTCGTTACAGGCATCGAACCCTGCATCAGCAAAATGCGGATGTTGGGGTTGTTTAGAATGGCCTGGATAATTTCAACGACAACGGCGGTTGTCTTGTAATGACCACGTGACCACAACACCATGCGGTCCTTAATTTCGGACTGTTCGGCCCAGGTCTTTGAACTGTCGTACTGAATAAAGCAGGCGAATAGTTCTGCGTGCGTCTCTTGGAAATCAAACCCGAGTACGTTGTTCGCTAGGAAATATTTATCGCGCTTGGCTCTGGCGCGGTCAGCGACTTTCTGTTCAACCAGTGCTTGGATACTCGAATCAGCCATTCTGTAAACTCACTCTCGGTCATGTCGGATTTGGCGCGGTTGCAGGCGGCGCAGCATGGTCGGCAATTCTCTGGGGTGTAACCGATACTGGAATTACTGCGGTCTAAGCCGTAGCCTGCTTCGGGCAACGCCCCGTTACAGTAAAAGCAGGGCTTGGAAATGATTTCGCGGTACTCCGCTATCGAGAGCGTAAACACCCAGCCCCTGTCTCGGGCTTTGGCTCTTGCAAGGGAAAAGCGATTGGAAACGGTTCTTCGACGGGCGGCAACACGCGCTTTATATCGCGACGTTGCTGAGTATTTCTGATACGACGCTCGGCAAGCTGCCCGAGATAGTGCCTTGCGCTTGTACGGCAATTACTTGCCCGCTTTATGCGCAGCTAGTTTTGCTTGAAACGCAGCGATTGCGGCACCTTTGCCGCGCGCAGCTTCGATACGCTTAAAATTACCCGTTGTCTTCGTGCGGCCAAGTTCTTTCACAGCAGCGCGACCATGCGCACCGTTGGGTTTGTGGCCCTTCGAGACTGGAACGAGTTTGATTTTGCTCTTTGGTTTTTCTTTACCACTGAGAATGTCGTGTGTCATTGCATCCACCTTGTGCTTGGGAACAACCAGTTCACCTTTGTGAAGTTTGTAAACGCCTGTCTGGTGAACCATGCCGCCCTTCTTAAAACTTTTCATAGGAGCAGCCGCGACTCGAACTGGAGCGGGTGCTTGAGCATCAGGAACATCGGGCAGCGGATGGCTCTGTTGCTGAATCTCAGGTTTGCCTTTTGAACCCATGGACTTGCCGATTCCAGACAGAATCGCCCCTACTGCTTTGCCTGCGGTTTGTGACGGCGGTGTGTAGCCGTATCCCTTATCTTCTGAAGTCGTGTCCACTGCGGTTACCCCTTCTTCTGTGCTTCGGCTTGTTTCACAAGTTCATCAATATTCGGTTCAGCGTCTTCCGCGTTCGACTCGTTCTCTTCATTCGTCGGTCGGCCACGTTTGCCACCACGCTTGACGGTCAAGTCCACGAAGTTGTCAACCAGCTTTGAAAAGGCTGCATCGCCTGTCGTGGGTTTGCGAAGTCGCGCGGCAATCAGACCCAACAATTCGGTCTTGTTCATCGGCCCTTGGTCGGCTTCAAAGCCATAGAACAGGGCAATTAACTTACGCAGATAGGAACTCTGCATTGCGCGAGTTGCGCGTTTGTCAGGGTTCTCTGTCTTAAATGCTTTGCTGGCTGCGGCAACGCGGTCACCGCCGTTTTCGATATACGCCACCAGAAATACTTGTTGTCCGCTCGTCAGCAGATGGAACAACGGATGCTTCTGCAATCCGTCGAGCGTTTGATAATCAGGTGCTGCCATTACTTGCCGCCTTGAATGGATTTGTACCAGGCACGCATGTCGCTCGGTCGGACAGCATGAAATGCGGTGATTTCGCCCATCGGTACGCTGGAGTCAAAACCGTCTTTCCAGAACCAGTGGTCGGCGCGACCCGTGCGATGACCTTCCAAATGCACACCCTGAATGTTGTGTTGAAACAGGAAGTGAGAAACTGAAACGTCTTCGGCCCAGTGATAATTCGGCGTGGCATGGTCGGCAATCACGTTGATGGCGCGCTTCGTGAGCCAGTAGCCAGTTCCGCCCGTGCAGACTCTACCGTTCAGATATCCTGCGTAATCCCAGATGCCGCACATGGACTCTTGCAGAACTCGGTCAACATAAACGCCCGTATCGTCGTCGCACTTGAACAGCAGGTCATACTCGTTCTGCTGCGCGTACTTGCAAATCTCAATCGTCTTTTCGGGCAGTGATGCGTAATCGTCAGCACAACTCAAAATTACTTCGTCGTCCTGGGGAATAAACCCATCAGGTGTCGGCTGTCCGTAGAAGAACCGAACCGTGACATTGGGAAATACCTTCGCGTCTTTCAACCAGGTGTCGCGTACTGCTTGAACGCGGTCGTTGTCGGCGGAGAAGTGATAATCTTTGGCCACACACGCATTTGTATGGTCGCCTTCCCACTTGCCGTAAGAAAATTTGTGGCAGACGGGAATGCCAATCAGAATCTTGGCCATCTGCGGTGCAGGGTCTTTCATCGTGCTGCGCGCGCCACCAGAATGTGTTACATAGGTATCGCCCAAATCTGCGATGCGATAACCCATGTCCAGCAGCTTGCGACTCAAATCCATTTCGTGACCCAGGCCCATAGAGCCGTAGGCAACATGACGCCCGTAAGAACCAATTCGTTTGTAGTCGCTCAGTCGGCGCAGACCAGGATTGAAGCTGATGCCACCCCAACCGCCGCGCCAGTAAGGCATCGCGATTTTGCAGCCTTCATATGGCGGCTGGTCTACCAACTGGTGCCAGCCTGTGTTACCGCGAAGGGAAACTTGAATAATGCTCGGGTACTTCTCCAGCAGGGCTTTGGACTGTTGCATGAAACCGTTGCCGCGTTGAAAGACCCAATCATCTTCAGCGTGGAAAATGTAGTCGGTCTTCACCTGCGCGTAAGCGCGGTCAATGGAATAAATCTGTCCGCGTCGGCCTTCGTTCTGAATCCAAGTGACCTTGCCGACGTTGGCTGAGTAATAGTGAATATTCTCGCGCAGCCATTCGGGCATCAGCGTGTTGCCATCTTCGATGATTATCGTGGCATCGGGTTTCGCGCCGCCGCAGTTGACTCGAATGAACGAGTCCAAAGTCTCTTTAAGCAAATCGTGGCGCGCGCAACTCGTAAAAACGGCGGTGATGTTACTGCCCATGAATTTTCACCATCTCTTCGTTGCTTACGGGATGAATGCTTATCCACTCGCCAGGAGGAAGGTTCTCAACGGTGAAATCAGTTCCCAGGCCATCAACGAAGCCAGCGTGTACGTGACAATCAATCCCTGCATCGCGCAGGACATAACCTGTCCACATATCGCCCCAGTAGATTCCCTGGGCTTGCGGAAAATGTTTTGCATCAACCACGACCTGCATTGCTCTGCGGCTGAGAAAGAAACCAACCGAACCAAAGGCGTTTACATCGTGGGTCTTGTGCCAGCCCATGTAGTCGTGGGCTTCAAATCCACATTTCAAAAGTCGGTCAACGCGAACGTAAGCGTCGGAGTCCACGCGAAACAAGAAGTCATAACCAGCGGCCAGGGCGTAGCGGCAGATAAGTTTCATGCGCTGCTGGCGAACCAGCGGATGGGCAGAATCAATCCCCACAAATTCATCGGTGAATCCCAACCAATCACACGGACAGTTACGCAGCCATGTAAGTTGGCAAGAATCCAAACGGCGTTGGTACTCTTCGCCCGTCTTTGTCGGGATGGCGATTAGAAGGCGCAAGGAATTTTGTCCCAGCCTTCAAACTTCACAGCCTTGTCATCTATGTACGCAACGGCTTCGGGCTTACGCTCCAGAATTTCGTCGTAGGGAACTTTCCCGTTATCCAGAATTGATTTCATCTGCTGACGTTCGGCGGCAGTGAGTCGGGCAGAATAAATGCTGATGCGGTAAATCTTTTGAAGTCGGGCCAGTGCTTCTACGCAGCCAGGGAAGATACGCAGGCCATCGAAGATTACACCGTCGAAGTCAACGCATAGGGTCAGCCGCGAATCCATTAGTTCTTGGGTTCTTCGGACTGCGCAGTCTTTGCGGCGGCTTGCAGTGCCTGGAATTCCGCCATCTTGCTTTCCATGAATACTTGGAATTCACCAGGGGTGATGTTCAGCTTGTGAGTGATGAACGCCAGGGTCATGTCCAGCTTCGCAAGAAGCGTAATCAATCCGTCCTGCGGCGGGCGCACTTGGTGGCCCGTTTCATCCACGCCTGTATCGCCATGAATGTCTTTCACCAACTGGATAAGCAACTGACCTTGCTGGTCAAAAACTTTCTGGGCTTCGCGGCGCAGCATCGGGCCATCCCAATATCTGGCTTGAACGGCGTCGGGTCGTTCCCATTTTGAAGTCGGTCATTAAATAACCTTGGGTGTTGCGTCAGGAGTGGGGTTCGCCACGTCCTTGGAATCTGGGGAATCAACGCCAAGCATCTGGAGCAGCTTCGCGGTCGCGGCCTGGGCGATTTGCTTCTGCACAGCCTTGTTGCTGGAAAGGTCTTTCACTGCCTGGGCGCGAATTGCTTTCTCAACTTCGTCGGACAGGGAACTGACCAAGATGCGGTCAAGGTAGATGGTCACCGATGCGGAAAGAATCAGCCGTTCGGGATTCAACGGGTCGGCAATAATCGAAATCATGTGTTCCTGACGGCGCGACGACTGGGTAACAGTGACGACGCTGGGGATTTACAATCAGTGAAATTTTTAAGCCATGGCTCAGCCGCTGGGCGGCGCGCTGGGGGCACCCTGCCTGGGTCTGAAACCTATTGAAAGCAATCCACTTAGCTGCACTAAGAGAGCGCGGCGAGCAATATCATCTGGCAGCACTGGGACTGTATACTTTCAAAGGCTTTCCGCTCAACGAGTTGCGGGGGTTTTACAGATAGCGTAGGCCAGGTCGGAGCTAATACACCAATCTGATGAAATGTTGTATTGCGAACCACTCAAAACGGTGCTGATTCTATTGGCTTTAGTATAAGTAAGTGTATATTTTACACTGTGTGTCAGGATTTAGACGGTCACCGCGATTGTTTCGTGACGGTCGGTGAATCAAGACTAGCAAATCACCACAACGGCCTATATAGATGTCCAGCGCGTCACGTCATGGAATCAACGCTTGCAGAGTATGACCGTATCTCCTGGCTTCACATGCCACCAACAATCGCGAATCACATCTTCTGACGTTGGTGACACGACTTCATGCGCTTCAGTCACAACAACGTTCCCGTCATATCCCATGAACACGCGACTGTTTCCATCCAGCTTTTGCAGCGCATCAATCAACTCGCTTACTATCATTCTGCGCTCACTGTCTCTGCTGTTATGCTCTCTGTTGCTGCGGGCAATGAAACATCCTGGCGCGAATCAATCGTATCTGCGAACTTTTGCACGTTGGCGTTCAACGCATCCACTTCGTCGGCTAACACTTGCGTAGCCAGCGTCATATTCGGCTTCTTGCGGCGCGGTTCCAACTTCACACGCAGGCATCCAGTCTTAGGGTCTGGCTCTAGTTTATGCAGGCGACGTTCGGCGGCGTAACACTCTAAAATTTCCAATGCAAAATCGGATAATTGCATTCCACACTGTTCGGCACCCAGCTTTAACTCTGCACCCAGCTTTAACTCTGCGCCCAGCTTTGGGGCGATATTAATTTTGAAGAGCATTCTATATCCCGTATCTCTGTATCAGCCGCGCGTCGTACATGCGGTCAGGTGCTGCAAGGAAGATAAGGCGCGAAATGGTTCAGAGGAGTGAACCGCGCGCCAAACCGTCAGCATGTGAGTGCCGACAGGCTTAATCTTTCAAACTGCGCAAAGTGTCTGGTAAATCTGTTCCATGCTTGATGCTCCAGCGGATTTGCTTCAATGCCCACTGTTGTTCGGAAGGATTCAATCGCGGACAAAGATTGTGCGGTTCGTAGCGAATTTCAGGTGCTGAATCCCAAGAGCGTTCTGGCTTCACTGGCTGTGTCCTGTTGGAATGAATTTTTGACCGCTCCATCTGACGCGAAGCAGTCTCAACCGCTCGGCGTTTCCCCAGCCCGTCAGGACTGTTTGCGAGCAATCGCAGGACAGAGTGGCGATGCGGTACCGTCGTGTTGAAGAAAATTTGGAGAATGACGTTATCGCGGTGTAGCCCCATTCGCGTGCATTATCGGTTCACAACCATCGTGCCTAGCAAATATTGTGCCGCGCACCTTACGGTCTCCACGGCCCAGGGCCAGTCTGCTGTATGCCGATAGCGAATCGGGAAAACGGCGTTACTGGCGGAAGAAGTGCCGCGTTGCGTGGCGGCGCACGATTTGACTTAGATTGCTCGCAAGCGGGCGACTACTGCGGTCAGGGCTGTCTTTGCTTCGCCTTCCAGCTTCACGGCTTCGGCTTCAATCAAGCCCGCTTCACGAACTGCACTGGCTTCTGCGGCCTTTAGCGAGCCGTGTTTCTTGATTGCCACGCCAACTGCGATTACGACTGCGGCTATTGCGATAAGTACGATAACCATTGTTGTCTCCCCTTAAATTTGTGCTATCAGTTCTGCTTCATTTGCTGCATCAATATCGCGCTGCTGTTCGGCCAGGTCTAATTCGGCGGATTCGTCGGCTTCGCGTGAAAGGTAGGCTATTTCTTCTGCGGTCAGGTCAACTGCTTCAAATCGGTGAGCGCAAATTTGTTCACCACATTCGGCACATGGCGGACAGTCAGAAGCACAGGAACCTAGAGCACCGCAGTTAGAACAACGACCTTGGACTTGAATTTCTTTCTTGCCCGCAGCTTTTGAATTTGGTTTTGAATCTAAAAGAGTCGCGGGTTTTTGCGTTGCAAGATTCTCTCTTGCTTGATTCTCTTTAGAGAGATTTTCTTTAGTAATATATTCTTCTGTAAGATTATGGTCGCCAGTGACCACCGATGTTTCATGGGTGACCACGGACGTTTCACCAGTGACCACCGATACCCCATCATTTTGACCACCGACCTGTTCATCAGTGACCACCGATGCAGGTTGCTTAGCAAGTGCTGGCAACTCCTGGCAAGTGCTAGCAAGTGCTAACGAAGCTACTTCGGCTTTCTGGCAGGGTGACAGGCGGCACTTCTTGATGCCATACAGACTGTGCCATTCCAAAGATTCAACGATGCGGTACTGTGCGGCTGTCCAGAATCCTGTCGTGGTGCGAGCAGGCTCTTGGATGCAGACAAGCCAACCCTTCTTGACCAGGGACTCTACAATGCGTTTGTAAGTCGAAGGACTGCGGCCAGCAAAACACTCGGCTAGAGATTCGCGGTTGTTATAAAAGATGTCGCTCTCATAACTAACTGCGTTGATGACGCAATAGACGCCATACTCAGCAGGCGTCATGTGTACGTTGGCAAAGCACTTCGGTGCTGCGGGTTTCTTAGCTTTACTCATGTCAAGGTTCTCCGATTACGACACTCCCCACCTGGCGCAATCGGAGTAGCGGCAGACAGGGAGTGCGTAACCTTGAATCGTGAGATTCAAGTTTTGCGCCATTAGGCAGGCGTCGGTGCCAATTTAGTTCATGTCAGGGATTAAAGTGCGTGGACAGCACTGGCGGCGATACTGGCGGGTGACGCTAGACCCAATCACTGCAACAGATGGGTGCGAAGTTTCTTCGCATTCAACTGCCTGATTCTGTGATGCTTAATTGCTCCAATATTGGAACAATTTCAATTCCACTAAATGACTGGATTCCACATGTGGAAACGACTACAGGACGCGACCAAGGTGATAAGGCAGAGTCCTAATTACAGCTTCTATTCTACCACGATTCGTGCGTCTTGTCAAGCACAAAATGCATGCTGTTGTCAAGCTAAATATTTCCATCAAATGACTGAGTGTCCATTATGTGGAATGGGTGATTTTGTTACATACCACTGGGATTTGGAGCAGGCAGAAAATAACCCTTTCTATATTAGATGCGGGGTAATCACAAAAGGTTGCCTGAATCGTGATACACTCCCACCCATGCAGCGCGGTCATATCTTCAAACATCGTAACGCTTGGTTCCTGAAATACTACGATAAGCGGGCAGCAGCGACTGGGCCGAAGACCATCCGTGTCTGCGTCAAGCTGGCCGATGTAGACGCCAATCATCGCGTTCGGCGGGATGTCATTCCTCTGGCAGACAAGCTATTGCAGCCCGTCAATAGTGGCATCAGCGTGCCTGAGTCTTTCATGCCTGTCACGGATTTCATCGAGCAGCACTATCTGCCGCATGTTAAAGCCACACTGCGGCCATCAACACACAAAGACTATAACGACGTGTTCCGTGTTCACGTTAAATCGCGCCTGGGTGATGTGAAGTTGCGAGAATTCCGAACGGTTCACGCACAGCGCATGATTCAGGCGATTGATTCAGTCGGTCACACCAGCAAGCTGCGCATCAAATCATTCCTGTCAGGAGTGTTCACCTACGCCAAGCAGGAAGGTGTGTTGGACGGAGAGAATCCTGTCCGCGATGTGAAGGTTCTGGGCCGCTCAACTAAGAAGAAAATGCCTGTTTATGACGTTGCTGAGATTGACCGCGCGTATTGGAGACTGGAAGAACCAGCGCAGACTATCTGGCAGGTGGCAGCGTTGAGCGGGCTGCGGGTATCGGAACTGCGCGGACTGCGTTGGGGTGATTTTGATGGCGAGAATTTGCACGTTAATAGGTCGGTTTGGCGCACTCATATCAATGCCCCTAAGACCCTGGAAAGTGAAGCACCTGTACCTGTCATGCCCGCAATAGCCAGGGTGCTGGCAGAACACAAAGAACGATGCAAAAACCCGACACCCGATAGCTATATCTTTGCAGGTGATAGGCGCGGTGGGCCGTTGAACATGGCGAATTTGGCGCGGCGAGTCATCAAGCCGAATATTGAACAGTGCATCAAGTGCCAGAAGTCGCGCGCTAAGCACGCCGAAGCCAACCATGACTTCGTTTTGAATCCTGACTGCACCTGGAAAGGGTGGCACGCTCTACGGCGCGGCTTGGCTAGCAATTTGTACGCTCTAGGAGTGCCGCCAAAGGTGATACAATCCATTCTGCGGCACTCAGACGTTAAGTTGACCATGCAGTACTACGTGGCCGCTGATGTTGAAGCTGCGCGGGCAGGAATGAAGAAGCTGACTGACCTGTTCGAGCCGATGGGATAAAAAGTAGTCAACGTGCAATTAGCAAATACGACGAAGTTGTTTAGTATCAATAGGATGCCGAGGTAGCTCAGTTGGTAGAGCAGCCGATTCGTAATCGGCAGGTCCCCGGTTCAAGTCCGGGCCTCGGCTCCAGAATTTGCCACTTACTTCGTTTCGATCAAGCCCGTCGACTATTCGGGTGTTAATCCCATCGCCAGCTTCATTTCGTCGCTTGCCTGAATGTAATCGAGTTGCGATTCAAGAAGCTGCGTCTGTGCATCGAGTTCCTGAGCAACAGCACTATCGGCTTGCGAATGGAGCGCCGCACCTTGCTGAAGTTGTTGCGCGGTGACGCGGCTTGATTCCGTGCGCAGGGCGACCAGCTCTTGTGAAACGCTTACCATCTCCTGAGTACGGTGCAGTTTGTTGTACGCAACCTGCACGCGGAGCTGAACATCGTCGGTCACACGCTCCAGGTTTTCTTTTGCCTGGGCCAGCGCAGAGTTGCTCTCGCGCACGGCCGCGCGTCGCCGCCCGCCATCGAAAATATCGTATTCAAACTGAACGCCAAAGCTGCCGAAGTTGCGGGCAAGGAATGGAACATTATCCTGGTAACTGTATTGTGCGAAGGCTGAGACGTCCGGCACATAGTCAGCTTTGCTCAGTTTCGCGCCGGCTGCGGCCTTCCGCACTTCCTCGCGCGCCGCGATGATTTCCGGATGGGATTTCAGAGCCGTCTTTATACATGCTTCTCGCTCGCAGGTGTTCTGAACGGCCGGAACGCTTGTATCGAGCGCGAGCTCCGTGGTGAGCGGCAGTCCGATAAGATCGTCCAGTTGCAATGTCAGGTCCGAAAGCTGCAATTCAGTGGTTAGTAGTTGCTGTTTTGCTTGTAGGGATTGTGCGCGGCTTTCGACCAAGTTCTCATCGAGCGTGCTGCCATACTTCACCTCTTGTACGCGCTCGTTCTGCAGGTCTTGCGCCGCCTTGATTTTGGCCTCGGTTGCATTGCGTTGCAACTGCGCGATCAAGACACGGTAGTAGAGCTCGTGAACCTTCAACGCGACCTCGTTCTCTGTCTCCTGCGAATTTGCCCGGGTGGCGTTCAAATCCGCGCGCGCGATGTCGTTCGCTGGTTTCACGCGCGTGAACAACTGCGTGAGTGGTTCCGCCAGTGTGGTCCCGCTGATTATGAAAGTTTTTCCGCCCTGATTGAGAATATCCGAATGCTCAGGGATCGGAGTTCCGCCGACGGTGCCAAGGCTACCCGCGGGAATATCAATGAATTGCGTGTCAGTCACTTCGAACAGCCGGCTCGCGTTTTTTATCGTCGGGAAGTATCCGCTCTTGGCGACATCCTTGGCGTGTTGTTTCTCTTCAACCTGGAAATTGGCGATGCGTACAGAGTGATTGTGCTTGAGCGCCAGCTGTACCGCCTCCTGCAATGTAATGTGACGAGGAGCCGGCGCGTCCTGAGCTTGAGCCGGTGCCAAGACGCTAAAGAATGACACGCCGGCGATCAGAAGCTTGGTTCGCGCGTTCATGCCTTCGCCTCCTGTGCCGCAGGCGATCGTTGTTGAAGGGCGCTTAGGTCACCGTAATTCAGCGGCGACTCGCGCAACAACGCCACAAGCAGGAGGGCGATGACGCACGCCCAGGCAACCAGATAGAAGCCATCGATAATGGACAATGTGTACGCCTGAAGACGAACCCGGCCGCTCATGAGTCCGATCGCGCGTCCCGTAGCGGCAGCCAGCCCTGAGGATTTCGAATAGACTCCCGCCGTGAGCGCGTGAGTATTGGCGTCCGTGATCCAGTTTCCAGCCTGCACGTGGAGGCCGAGCAGGTTTGAGTGCAGCTTCTCTCGCTGCGCGATGAAGTGGCCCATGTACACTGCGCCGAGCTCTCCGCCAAACAGCCGGACGGTATGAAAGAACGCAGAAAACGTCAAAATCCACTGCGGCTTCGATAATCCTCCGGAGAAAATCCCTTGTAGGATGATCGTTCCGACCAAGCCGATAAACGCAAACGACTGTCCGAGGCCCATGAGCAATTCGGTGCGGAAATAGTTCGATGCCGACCACGCGCTGGTGAGTTCTGCATTCATATACGACGCAAAAGCTATGAACACAAAACCGGAAGCCATGAGCAGGCGCGAATCAAAACCGACCAGCAGGAGAAGTCCGGCCACAAACGCCAGGAGAAGAAGGGGAACGGCACTCCAAATCACCGCCGGCCCAATCTGATCGGCTTCGAATCCGTGTATTGCCAGCGACTGCGGGACCAGGATGATGGTAGTCACCAGACAAAAGCGAAACAAAAAGAGCTGAATGCCCAGCAGTTGTGTGTTCCGCTGCCGAAGATAGGGCATGTCAACCAAAGGGTTCGGGCCCTGCAGGCGCCGTACCGTTGCTGCTATCAGGAGGAATAAGCCACCAAAGA
Organism: Candidatus Acidiferrales bacterium; assembly: GCA_049287725.1. GTDB lineage: Bacteria > Acidobacteriota > Terriglobia > Acidiferrales > UBA7541 > Palsa-295. The sequence continues at coordinate 25,362 of JBAQGJ010000071.1, forward strand.
ACAACGCGTTAAACACCCCAGAGCGCCACCAGTCGAGCCTTTCGCCTTGATCGACCGCTGCATACAACATCGCGAACCCGCTGCTGCCGTACAGAAAAGCTGCAAAACTGGGCGTTGTGCCGGATTTTGGGGGAGCAGGAGAATCCGGTATCCCGTAATAAATACAGAGCGCCATAATTGGTGTAATCGCGGCGGAATTCCAGAACATCCAGTGCCAGGAGAGGTGGTCTCTGTACCAGCCGTAAAGCGATGGGGCGATATTCACAGCTCCATCCACGAACGTCGCGTACAACGCGACCGTGAAGGGCAGGAACCGCAGAGGAATATTTCGCAGTGCAAAGGTGAGCGTAAGCGGGTAGAACGTCCCGGAGGCCAACCCAGCCAATGCGAGAGCTGTAATGAGCAGCGTGTAGCTGTGGATGAGAGGAAGGAATGCGCAGATCACGGTAAACGCCGTGGCAGCATAAAACAGAATTCGCCGCGGTCCCATCAAAGCGCCCACATACACCGTAAAAGGCCCGATAAACATCAAGGCGATGTTGTAGGCGCTGCTGATCCATGCGCCGCCATCGAAGCTAATACCAACACTCCCTTTGAGATCGGCGAGTCCGAGCGAGATCATTCGGCCCGTGAGGGTGACAATCCCAGCGCCCATGATCACGCCCAAGATTCCCAGCAACGGGCTCTTCGAGAGCTCAGACGGCGCCACTCCCGCAAGGCCCTTGGCGATTTGCGCTGGTGGAGGTAAACGTAAAGCACTGGTTGAGGCGGCCATCATTCGCTCCAATCAACGCCGGGTGCGTACGGTGGCGATGACGGAGAGGCCCGGACGCAATATAGTTGCAGTGTTCGCATCATCGAACGCGATCTTCACGGGAATTCTCTGCACCACCTTCGTGAAATTGCCGGTGGCATTGTCGGGCGGAAGCAGCGCAAATTGCGAACCGCTGGCCGGCGCGATCTCAACTATCTTTCCCTGGAACACTTGTCCCGGATATGCGTCTATGCGGATCTCCGCTGGGTCGCCGACTCTTACGTTCGTGAGCTGCGTCTCGCGATAATTTGCTAGCACCCATTTAGATTTGCTGACGAAGGGAATCACCTGAGTTCCGGGAGACACCAACTGTCCAGGCCGTACCTGCCTCTCGCCCACGGTCCCGTCATCCGGCGCGCTAATCTTTGTGTAACCGAGATTCACTTGCGCTGACACGAGCGCGGCCTGCTTGGCGTGGAGGTCGGCGACGAGTTGTGCTTCTTGAGATTCCAAGACGTTCTTGCCGCGCCGTTCAGCTTCGGCCGCCAGTTCGCTGCTGCGCAACGCCGTCTTGGCTTGAGCCAGGTCGGCGTCACGGCTCGCGAATTGAGCTGCAAAGCGCTGCTGGTCGGCGACTGCCTGCTCGACTTTTTGTTCCGTGGTTGAATGAGTTTGGAAGAGCGCCTCCTGGCGGCGGCGTTCGTCCTGCGTGCGCACCACGTCGGCTTGCACGGCTTCTTTGCCGGCTTCCGCCGCGGTGATCTGCGACTTTGCCTCGTCGATTCCGGCGAGGGCCCGATCGATCTTGGTGTCTTGCAGTTCCCGCTGGCGCCGATTGTTTTCGATTGCCGCTTTTGCAGCTTCTACGGCCGCGGTGGCCTGAGCCACCTGTGCCAGGTAATCATCGTCTTCCAGCTGGACGAGTAGATCCCCCTTGTGCACTTGCTGATAATCGGAGACCTTCACGTCGCGAACGACGCCCGGCACTTTCGTGCTCAGCGGAGTGAGGTCTCCTCGAACGTAAGCGTCGTCCGTGACCTGTTCGATGCGACCGCCCTCCCAGGAATTCCAGTTCCTGGTGATCGTGAACACAACTACCGCAGCCAGCAGTACCACCAGTGCAGGAACCCCGAACTTCCGCCATTTTGACTGCGGCGGTGCCGTAGTGTGCTCGGGTACCGCTGTGTGAGCGGTCGCCGGCGTAGAAGAAGACGACATAATCGGAAACACCTCTGAATGCGTTTCTGTACCCAGCGTCTGGAAAGCAATTACAAGCCCGCGATGCTCGTGCGTGGATCTCATTGAAAAGAAGTGCTCTAGCGCACGACTCCCGCAAGGCGGATGGCAGCATGCTCCCACCTGCCCAAATGCTGACACGGCTCAGGCCGGGGCTGTGCGCGGAGTGGAAGTGCGAAAAAAGCCAAAGGGCTTATAATGCGCACCATGGCTTCCTCGAGACCGGAATCCGAGTTGTTGAATATTCAGCTTCTCGTCGATTCCATTCCCGCGCTTATACACACGGCCAGGCCTGACGGCTACCTCGACTACTTCAATAGGCCTTGGCTGGAATACCTCGGTGTGACTTTGGACAAAGTCGCCGGTTGGAATTGGACCACTGTCATTCACCCTGAAGAGCTGGATGGAATTGTGGCCGCCTGGCGAGCCGCTCTCGCGACCGGAGAAATCTTCGAATACGAAACGCGCGTCCGCCGAGCCGATGGAGAATACCGCTGGATGTTACATCGCAAGGTGCCGCTTCGGTGTGAGCGCGGCAACATCGTCAAGTGGTACGGATCGAGCATGGATATCGAGGAGCGCAAACGAGCAGAGCAAGCCTGGCAGCGGAACGAGTTCTATCTCGCCGAAGGGCAGCGCCTCGGCCACATGGGAAGCTGGGCCTTCAACCCTGATGGATTCGACTACTGGTCTCCTGAATTATTTCGAATGTACGGTCTCGATCCGGCCGGCAAACCGCCGAGTGTTCGGGAATATTTGGGTTTCATCCACCCACAGGACCACGAATCGATGGCGCACCTGATCAACCGACTGGTGGCGGAAGATACGCCCTTCGATGCCACAAAGCGCATCGTGCGTCCCGATGGTGAGGTTCGCTACATTCGTTGCGTCGGTGCTCCTGTCGTCGAAAGCCAAAGCGTGAAAAAGTATGTTGGCAGCGCCATAGACGTCACGGAGCATGAGCTGCTGACCCAGGAACTCCGCCGGCGCGAAGCGTATCTGACGGAAGCTCAAAGGCTCAGTCAAACGGGCAGCTTCGGCTGGAAGGTTCCCAGTGGGGAGCTCTCCTGGTCCGACGAGACCTTCCGTATCTTCGGGTACGACCGCTCTGTCAAGCCAACTACAGATTCAGTGATGCAGCGCGTCCATCCCGAGGACCGCGCCGACGTCAAAGAGGTGCTTAATCGCGCCTTTGCCGGAGCGCCAGAATTCGAGCATGCCTATCGCTTGGTACTGCCTGATGGGCAACTCAAGCACGTCCACGCCATCGCTCACGTTTTACAGGATACGTCTGGCAATCGCGAGTTTGTCGGGGCGGCGACCGACATCACCGAGCGCCACCACGCCGAAGCGGTGATCAGAGAACAAGAAGCAGAGGTCCGTCAGATTCTGGACCTGGCGCCCCAAATTATTGCGGTATACGGACCTCACCGGCAACGCCTTTACGCCAACCGCGTGATGCTCGATTACATCGGCGTTAGTCTTGAAGATTGGCGACGGTCTGCTAGCCATAACGGCGTTCATCCTGACGACTACGACCGGATCGACGTTCTTTTTGATCGTGCTGTCGCTCGTGCCTCCACTGAAGAGTTGGAGTTGCGACTACGCAAACGCGATGGAAGTTATCGCTGGTTCTTGGCTCGTTTTAACCCATTGCGCGACGAAGACGGGCAGATTACACGTTGGTATGTGACCGGAACCGATATCGAAGACCGCAAACAGGCTGAACAGAGACTGCAACGCGAGAATGTCGCGCTGCGCGAAGAGATCGATAGCGCATCGATGTTCGAGGAAATTGTGGGCTCATCTCCCGCGTTGCGGACGGCGCTTTCCCGTATATCCAAGGTTGGTCCCACGGACTCCACCGTACTCCTCACCGGTGAAACCGGCACAGGCAAAGAATTGATCGCCCGTGCCCTTCACAAGAGATCTTCGCGATCGTCGCGAGCCTTCGTAAGCGTGAATTGTGCTGCGATTCCTCCAGCATTGATAGCACCGGAGTTGTTCGGTCACGAGAAAGGGGCTTTCACCGGAGCACTGCAGCGGCGGCTGGGGCGGTTTGAGCTTGCGGAAGGAGGCACGATCTTCCTGGATGAAGTTGGTGAACTTCCCATGGAAACCCAGGTTGCTCTACTGCGCGTTTTGCAAGAGAGGGAATTCGAACGCGTCGGCGGCAATCAAGCCATTCGAGCTGACGTGCGCGTCATTGCCGCGACCAATCGTGATTTGGACGCTGCCATCGCCGCGGGGGCCTTTCGCAAAGATCTCTTCTACCGCCTCAACGTATTTCCGATCGAAATACCTCCTCTCCGCGATCGAAAAGAAGATATTCCCATGCTAGTCGAGTACTTCATTCACCGCTACGCACGAAAATCCGGGAAGAAGATGCGGACGATCGAGAAGAAATCCCTGGAACTGCTCCGCTCGTACGCGTGGCCTGGCAACATTCGTGAATTGCAAAACATTGTCGAACGATCCCTCATCGTTTGCGAATCGGAGACCTTCTCCGTGGATGAAAGTTGGCTTTCATTTGAATCTTCGGGCGCGGAGCAGTCGTCGAGTCAGCCGCTAGCCAAGAAGCCTGCAGCTCAAGAAGCAGAAATTATCGAAGCAGCTTTGGCCAAGAGTTGCGGCAGGGTATCTGGCGGTACGGGCGCAGCGATGTTGCTGGGTATGCCCGCGTCTACTCTCGAATCCAAAATCCGCTCACTAAAGATCAATAAGTTTCGCTTCAAAAACCACAGCACTAAGAACAACTAGCGGCTGTTGCGCTACTTCGCGCCGCATTTCGAGTCTTTGCCCGCCGTAAGGCAACTACTCACATAGTGGCCGCAGCCTTCGTTTCGTGTGGTAATCCCTGATCACTCGCGAAAAAAATCGCGAACTCGCGAAAGTCGCGAACTCGTAATACACGAACCGCTTTTGTATCAGGCGATTACGAATGGTCTCCTGGTTGCATTTTCCAGGGAGTGTTGAAAATCCAGCGATCGGCCAACGCGAGGATCATCTTCACCTTGAGCGGGAGAATCGAGGTGGAAGACGTCGCGGAGTTGCGCCGGCTCCTGGAGCTGGAAACCCTCAATCGCAACTTGGCGCTGGACTTGAGCGACGTAACGCTCGTGGATCGCGCGGCGGTTAGATTTCTGGCGAAGTGCGAAGCCGATAGCATTGAGCTCGAGAACTGTCCGGCCTATATCCGTGAGTGGATGAAACGGGAAGGCGCCCGAAGCAGGCGGAAGCATTAAGGATTAATTCTACCGTACGCGGCCCTATCGCTTAAGTTGACTGGAGCACTCTGATGAACGCAAACGCAATTGCTTTTATAGATTCACATAACCGGGAATCGCAGCCGACGACCGGTCCCCTGATCACCATCAACGTAGGTCTTCTAGACGAGACCCTCCCCGACGAGACGGCCTTCGAGGGAATCGTGGGGCACAGTGCCGTCCTGCGAAATGTATTGCGGCTTGTTGACACCGTGGCCACGGGAAATTCGACGGTGTTGCTGCTAGGAGAGACTGGCACTGGCAAAGAACTTGTGGCCCGCGCCATTCACAACCGCAGCCTCCGGAGGGACCGCACATTCGTGAAGCTCAACTGCGCGGCTATTCCCAGCGGTTTGCTCGAGAGCGAGCTTTTTGGGCACGAGCGCGGCGCCTTCACCGGCGCCGTCACTCAGAAAGTAGGGCGGCTCGAACTAGCAGACCAGGGCTCGCTGTTTCTCGATGAAATTGGCGACATCCCCCTCGAACTGCAACCGAAACTGCTGCGCGTCCTGCAGGAGCGGGAATTCGAGCGGCTGGGCAGCACGCGAACCAAAAAAGTTGATGTGCGCATCGTGGCTGCCACGCACCGCGATCTGGAAGACATGATTCTGGAAAAGCAGTTTCGCAGCGATCTTTATTACCGTCTGAACGTGTTTCCGATTTCCATTCCTCCATTGCGCGAGCGGCCACAAGATATTCCGCTCCTGGTGCAGCATTTCGTCCAGGAAGCCGCGCGAAGAATGAACAAGACGATCGACGCCATTCCATCAGCGACCATGGAGGCGTTGATTGAGTATCGCTGGCCGGGAAACATTCGCGAACTCGAGAACGTAATCGAGCGCGCGGTGATTCTCTCGCCAAGTTCTGTCTTGCGCGTTCCTCTCCGGGATCTTCGTTCGCGCCTCCCGGCGGGGACCGGTAGTGAGAAGCCTCGTACCATCGCGGACGTCGAGCGTGAACACATTCGCGCGGTCCTGAAGGACACGCGATGGGTGCTCTCCGGTCCGAGGGGTGCCGCGATGCGTCTAGGACTGAACCGCTCAACACTCTACTTTCGTATGAAGAAACTGGGAATCGTGCGTCCGTGGTGCTGACGCCGAGCACGGTTCGGATTCACAATCGCTCGTGGTGACCCGGTGATCGTGCCCGGTCACGCGAACGATCCTCATAACGCCTGAACGCGTCAATTGGCTAACACCCGTCGGCCCGCCATCATCGTCGCGCGAGTTCGTCCGAGCGCCCGAGTCTGTACCATCGCTCTTTGCTTTCAAGCACTTGCGAAAGCCACGAGGCGTCCACACACATGACGGCACCCCGATTGCAATTTGACAGAACGGTAGAAGCAATCTTCTAAGGGGGTTTTATGGTCGTGATGCAAGATCCTTTATCCCAAGCTCGATCCGCGCCGGGGCGTCGGCATATTCGCGTAAACGTCATGAACCGAAGAATGAGGAGGGCGGATTCGAGGGCGTTGGCAGTTCCGAACCCTGAAAGAGCAGCCGCCTCTCCGGCCGTCTCTGAGGAATGGACCCTCATTCAGCAAGCGATTGATGGAGACTCGCGGGCGCAGAAGCAGATTTTCTCTTCCGACACCGCCAAGCTCCGCCGGACCGCATTCGCTATTTTGCGAAACAAGGAAGATGCAGAGGATGCGGTGCAAGAAGGCCTGTGCAAGGCCTACCGAAACCTGCGATCGTTTCAGGGGAGGTCTTCGCTCTCTACTTGGCTGACTCGCATTGTCATCAATTCGGCTCTTATGATTCGCCGTAGAAAAAATAGCCGTCCGGAAGCTTCGCTGGACGATATTCTGGACGACAAGCCAGAACGATTGCAGCACAGAATTGTTGACAAGAGGCCCAATCCTGAGCAGATCTGCACAACCACCGAAATCTATGGACTCGTCGAGGAGCAAGTCCGTCAGCTTTCGCCTGGGCTGCGAGCGTCAATTCAACTTTGCGATCTCGACGGCCTCTCCCCGGCGGATTCGATCGAGGCGCTTGGAATTCACAAGAGCGCGTTCAAATCGCGAATCTCCCGGGCGCGCCAAAAGCTCGCGGAAAGATTGCGGCAATCGCTCCAGTCGCCGGGCGGCAAGTTTCGATTGCGACGATTCGAGCAGCGCGTCACGGAGACCCTATAGCCAACCTGAACAGTCATGCGTCACCTTTAGTGGCGTCAATTCGAGGCTCTATGCCAGTCCGGGAGTGAGATAATACGCAAATGAGAGTCCTCATTGTTGGTGGAGGATTTGCAGCTGTAAAGTTTGCGAAAACTCTCCGCAACAAGCTGCGCAGTTCCGAGTGCGAAATTCTGCTGTTCAATCGCGAAAACCATATGGTGTTCCATCCGCTCTTGGCGGATGTCGCTGGCGCCTCAATCAACGCCGACGCTGCCGTTGCCCCTCTGCGCCAAATGCTTCCTGGAGTCGAGTGCCGCACCGAGCGGGTCCAGAGCATTGACCTTCCCGCATCGGAGATCGAATTCGATTCGGCCAGCGGTGCGCTGGCGCGCCTGCACTACGACCACGTCGTAATTGCGTGCGGCGCAGAAAGCAACCTGGGAATTATTCCGGGAATGACCGAGCACGCCTTCGCCTTCAAGGTGATGCGCGACGCTATTGACCTTCGGCAGCACATTGTTCGTCAGATGGAAAATGCCGAGGCTTCGAGTGATCCCGATCGCCGGCGATGGTACCTGAGCTTCATTATCGTGGGAGCCGGCTTCAGCGGCGCAGAGGTGGCTGGAGAAATCAATGAACTCGTGCGCAGCAGCACGCGTTTCTATCGAAATTTTCGCAAAGAAGACGTGACGGTCACACTCGTGCACTCGCAGGACCAGATCTTGCCAGAGGTGGCGCCGAAGCTGCGTGCATTCGCGCAAAAGAGGATGCAGAAGGCCGGCATCAGCATGCTGATGAATACCCGCGCGGTTGCGGCAACGCATGAAGGAATTCAGCTTCAGGATGGACGGATGCTAGGGGGAGCAACCGTGATTTGCACGATCGGAACCACGATCTCTCCGATCGTTGAGCGCCTCAATGTGGCCAAAGAGCGAGGACGCATACGCACTGTCCCGGATATGCGAATTGAAGGACAAACGAACGCATGGGCCATTGGGGATTGCGCGCTGATCGTCAACGCATTCGATAACAAGCCATCACCGCCAACGGCACAGTTCGCCGAACGCCAGGGCCGTCAAGCAGCACTCAACCTGGTCCGAGTTTTGCGGAGCGAACCCACCCAACCGTTCCGCTTCAAAGCGCTCGGGCAGCTCTGTTCCATTGGAGGTTACGAAGCTGTGGCCGAAATGGTGGGTATGCGCATCTCGGGTTTCCCCGCGTGGGTTATATGGCGCGCCGTTTACCTGTTCAAGCTGCCCACGTGGTCGCGTAGGATCAAAGTCGCTCTCGACTGGGTCTGGGATGTGCTCTTTCCACGAGATCTCAGCTTTCTCAATACCGACGCGACCCAGCAAGTCACCCATGCGTATTATCGGCCGGGTGATTTCATTCACCGCCGAGGGGAATTGGCGCAGGTTTTCAGCATCATCGAAGAGGGCGAAGTAGAGATCCTGCAGACCACGGACGAAAGCCCACAGGAAAAGGTTATTTCCGTTCTTGGGAAGGGGGACTTTTTCGGCGAGGAGGCCCTTCTGGCGAGCCGCGCGCACGAAACCAGCATTCGTGCTCGCACAGTTGTGCGTCTAGCGCAGGTCGGCAGCGCGCTGTTCTCGCAGATTGCAGGTTCCTTCGCGCCCCTTCGCGATCTGCTTGTCAAGGCAGTCACACGGCACTCGGGAGACTTTTGGCGTTATTTGCCGCTGGCCAAGCCGCTTCTAGCGGATGAGACAATCGCGTCTCTCATGGACCCGCCTCCTGCGAAGCCGCTCAATAAGGAAGACACGTTTGCGGAGGCTGTCGCGGCTCTCACTGAAAGTGCAACCGGACAGCTATTAGTCCTCGATGAAAAGCAGCTGTTGTGGGCGACTTTAGATCGCGAAGACCTGTATCACATTGTCGCTCGCATCGCCGTCACTTCGAATGGTATGCGCGCAGAGGACACCAAGCGTAAGTTAGGCGACCTTTTGTACGGGGACCCCGTCTATGTGGCCCTAGACGATTCCGCTCTCGTGGCATCAGCTACTATGCTCGATCATGGCATCTCTTGGTTGGCGGTTGTTCAAGGCAAGAATGATCTTCGGCCGGTGGGCCTCCTTCGAGGAGATAAGATCAGTCATCGCATCATCGAAAAGCTCGGGCAAATGGGAACCGATCGTGCCCGCGCCGCAGGCTAGTATGTCGGCCGGGTTGAGACACCTTCCCTTTCACCTCCGTTGACCGCTCGAAGCATGTTGCATCGAGTCGCTCCAGAGACGCTCCAATACTCCTAAACGAACTGCCCGTGCGTCGCTCGCCGTTTGTTTAGTCATTCCGATTCTCTGACTGGCTCCTCGCAAACCCTTTGCAAGCCTCTGGAGACGTCAATATTTGGGCAGTTGCGAGCATGCTGCCAGCTGCTCCGACCACATGACCAGATAACTGAAGATAAGGTGCTTTATCTCACCGGCGTAAACTTGCGGGAGATTGGCCGACGAATTGCCATTACACGGCGTTCTCGTCATGGGCGTCGGTTTCGGTCTTCGCGTCTTGTAAACATTCGCACGAGCCGGGAAGCGGGAGGGCATTGAATATGGCATCAAGCAATTCCACACGCACCACTGCTGAACGCGAGCTCTCTCCATCGAATGGCGGTCGCGCAGGGCAGGTGCAGAGCGCGGCTCAAACGCGGGCATTTGTCGTGGCTTGGGCCTTCACCGTCATTTTCTATTTTCTCGAGTATGCAGTGAGGTCCAGTCCATCCGTAATGATCCCGGAGCTGGAAGCCGCGTTTCGTACGACGGCCCTAGGGGTCGGCGCGATTATCGGCGTCTATTACTACACCTACTCCGCCATGAGCTTGATCGCGGGGGCAGCTCTTGATCATTTGGGAGCAAAGCGCACGGTTCCCGTTGGAATCGCGGTTTTGGGTATTGGCTGCCTTCTCTTCAGCGCGCCTACCGTAGTCGCGGGGGACATCGGGCGGCTGCTGCAAGGGGCTGGCTCGGCGTTCGCCTTCACCGGCGCTGTGTATCTGGCGGCACACGGATTCCCCGCGCGTTATCTCGCTACCGCAATTGGCGCCACGCAGTGTGTGGGGATGCTTGGCGGCTCTGCCGGACAGTTTGTTGTCGGACCAATGATGGAGCACGGAGTAGGTGTTCACGTTTTCTGGATAGGGATGGGAGTGCTGATTCTGGCCAATGGAGTTCTCCTATATGTGGCGACTCCACGGGAACAGTTGGGACCGCACGTCCAGGCGGGCGGCTTTGGCTCGCTTCTGACGCCATACAAAGTCGTATTCTCGAACCCTCAGTCATATCTCTGCGGAGCGGTCGCCGGCCTGCTATTTGCGCCTACCACGATCGGGGACATGATCTGGGGAGTCGCAGCGTTTCAAAAAGATCTCCAATTATCTTTCCACAACGCCGTGGTCACCGCTTCTATGGTTCCGCTTGGCTGGGTCGTCGGATGCCCGCTGCTCGGCTGGCTCTCCGATCGTATCGGACGGCGAAAACCGGTGATCATGGGAAGCGCGGCGATCATGATTCTGGCTTGTGCCCAAATCGGTTTCAAGCCGTTGCCAATTTCAGCAAAGATCGCAATGTTCATATTCGGTATCGCGTCGGGCGCCGCGATGATTCCTTACAGCATCATCAAGGAAGTCAACCCAGACAATGTGAAGGGGAGCGCAACGGGCGGAATCAATTTTCTCGTTTTCGCGATAACAGCGTTCGTCGGGCCTATCTTTGCGAACCATATCGGCAAAACCTTTGGCATCGCGGCAGATTTGAATTTGCATTTTCAGAAAGGCGTGGTGTTTTGGATTGCTTGCTGTGCCGGAGCGATCGTGGTGAGCTTCTTTCTTCGTGAAACTGGGCGCGCGGCGAATCCGCAGCCAGCAGCGAAGTGAAACACGGATAGCTGCGCTAGCGCATTGCGGCCTTTCCGCTATACGCTGACTCGAATTGAATGCACCAACAACGACTTCTCAGGGAGGACAAGGGCGATGGCACATCGAATAGCGGATCAGTTGATCGCAAGACTTGCCGAAGCGGGCGTGGAAAGGATTTACGGTGTCGTCGGCGACAGCCTCAATCCGGTGACGGATGCACTCCGGCTGAATAACAAAGTTAAATGGGTCCACGTGCGGAACGAAGAAGCCGGCGCGTTCGCTGCCGGCGCGGAGGCACAGCTTACCGGCAAGCTCGCTGCCTGCGCGGGGAGCTGCGGTCCCGGCAACCTCCACCTGATCAACGGCCTGTTCGACGCTCATCGCAGCAATGCTCCAGTGCTTGCAATCGCATCGCACATTCCCAGCAGTGAGATCGGCACTGGATATTTTCAGGAAACGCATCCGCAAAATCTATTTCAGGAATGCAGCCACTATTGCGAGCTGATCACTAATCCGGCTCAGTTTGAGCGCGTTCTGCACATCGCCATGCAGAATGCGATTGGAAAAGGTGGAGTAGGCGTGGTCGTACTGCCCGGCGACGTGGTTGCATTGGAAGTGCCGCCCACGGCCGGGTCGCGTTCCCTGGTAACCAAACTGCCGAGCGTCCGTCCCGGCGAAAAGGATTTGGCGCGGCTGGCGGACCTGATCAATTCCAGTAAGAAAGTTGCGCTCTTGTGCGGAATTGGATGCGAAAACGCTCACGATCAGGTGGTCGCTCTCGCGGAGAAAGTGAAAGCTCCGGTTGGGCACTCCTACCGAGGAAAACCGTTCGTCGAATACGACAATCCTTATGACGTCGGAATGACCGGCATGATCGGCTTCGGAATGTGTTACGAGGCGATTCACGAATGCGATCTTCTGCTGCTCTTGGGCACGGATTTTCCGTACGACAAATTCCTGCCGACAAACTGCAAGATCGCGCAAATCGACATTCGGGTTGAACGCCTGGGGCGGCGAAGCAAGATCGATCTAGGAATTTGGGGCGATGTGCGCGAGACGCTGCAAGCTCTGCTGCCGATGCTGGATGGAAAGCAGGACCGGGCGTTCCTCGGTACCACGCTCGCCAAACACAAAGAGAAGCTTCAAAAAATGAATGTGTACGTTGACCACGTGGGAAAACGCCTGCCCATGCACCCGGAGCCCGTGGCAGCGGCTCTGAGTGAAGCTGCGGCGCCCGATGCAATTTTTACCGCTGACACTGGCATGTGCAACGTCTGGTCCGCCCGATATATTAAGGCGACCAAGGACCGGCGGATCATCGGTTCCTTTAACCACGGGTCCATGGCAAATGCGCTCCCCATGGCCATCGGCGCCCAATGTGCCTATCCCGGACGCCAGGTAATCTCCATGTCCGGAGACGGCGGCCTTGCGATGCTCATGGGTGATTTGTTGACGATCACGCAGTACGACCTTCCTATTAAAGTACTTGTTTTCGACAACGGCGCTCTCGGGATGGTGAAGCTCGAAATGGAAACCGGGGGATTTCCCGACTATCAAACGGACCTGAAGAATCCAAACTTCGCGAAAGTTGCCGAAGCCATCGGCATGATGGGCGTAAGAATCGAAAACCCCGCCGATTTGACCTCGGGGCTCAAGAAGGCCCTGCAGCATCCGGGGCCCGCGCTCATTGATGTAGTCACCGATCCAAATGCTCTTTCGATACCTTCTCATGCCGACCGGTCGCAAGCCGTGGGCTTCGCGCTGGCCCTGGGCAAGATGGTACTCGCGGGGAATCTCGAAGAAGTTGCGGACACGGTTAAAGGCAATATTCGACATATCGGCGAGTCACTGGAGTCGATCTAAACCGATATTCGAGGTGGCTGAGGCCCTGTTTGCCGACGCAATTTCGTCGGACTGCAATTACCGTCGGATTGCAAACGCCGGGATGGGTGTGTGCAATCCCTGGAACTGGTGTGGGTGACGACTTTCGGCGAATGTCACCCACCCAATGACACTGAGGATTACGATGCGATATTTTTTGCGAACTGTGTGGCTCCTCTTGATGGTACCTGGCCTTGCGTTTGGCCAGACTGCCGCGCACCAGGCCGATTCTTCTACGAACACCTCGGACGTTGGGACCCAGCTGGACGCTCTCCGCGAAGCACTTTTGCAAACCCAGCAGCAAGTAGCGGCACAACAGCAAGAAATCCAACTCTTGAAGACGCAACTGAAAGGCGGACAACCCGGCGCTGCTGCGCTCGTAACCACCGCCGAAGCAGTTCGGCCCAGCTCGACGCAGCCCACTGCGAATCCGTCAGACCCTTCGCGGGAGATCAACAGCGGCACCATTAAACCCTTGAGCCAATCTGGTAATCAGCAGACGCAGGGCGAACAGCAACCTCCGCTAGGAACCATCAAAATCGGCGATGCTGTCCTGACGCCCGGAGGATTCGTCGACTTCGAGAATATATTTCGAACCACGAATACGCAGAGCAACATCGCCACTAATTTTGCCGCTATACCTTTCAGCAATACTCCCCAGGGAAATGTGACTGAATTCCGCAGTACGGCGCAGTTCTCCCGCCTAAACTTTAAGATCGAGGACCATTTCAGAGGTACTGACTTCCTGGGCTACGTCGAGGGCGATTTCAGCGGGAACAGCGCTACCAATGTGTATCAGAGCGTGAACGGAGTTACGAATCGTTTGCGGCTTTACTTTGGGTACGCAAAGCGCGGCAAGTTGGAGGTTTTAGGCGGACAAACGTGGAGCTGGCTGACGCCGAACCGCGAGGGCATCGGCCCAATACCCTCCGATTTGGCCCTCACATACAACGAGGATCAGAACCTCGGCGTCGGTGTGCCTTACACGCGAGCGGCCGAGTTGCGAGTCGCCTACCATGTCAATGAGCATTGGGCCATCGGCGTAGGAATTGAAAACTCCAACCAATATATCGGCAACTACGTCGCTCTTCCGGCGGGATTCAGCTCGATTGGTTCGCAGTTTGATAACAATGCCAACGCGGGAGCGGCGAATCTTATGCCGGATATTCTCGCCAAAACCACCTACGACACGAATCTCTTCGACAGGCACCTTCATGTGGAAGCTACCGGCTTTTTTACCGGCGCCCACGCCTCAGTACAGGCGACTGGATCGACAGAGTTCAGTTCGCGTAAGGCGTTCGGCGGAGGGGGTACGATCGCTGGAAACTACGAATTGTTACCCAACAAACTCGTTTTCCTCGCAAACGCTTTTTGGAGTGATGGTGGTGCTCACTACTTGGTGGGAACAGGACCGCAACTCGTGGTTCGCCCTAACTCGGCTGGGACCGACGTCAGCCTTTCCATGGTGCATGCTGGAGCGGGTTCTGCCGGTCTCGAGTGGAGAGCGAACGAAAAGCAGGCATTCGCTGTTTATTACGGCGTGGATTACTTCGGACGCAATTTCTTCCCCGACACGACGAACACCGTCAATCCAGGAACGGTCATCGGCTATGGCGGCCCCGGTTCACCCAATACAAATAATCGTTTCATCCAGCAGGCCACCTTCGATTGGCTGCTGACTTTCTGGAAGAGCGAAAGATTTGGCGCGCTGCAGTACTACACGCAGTATTCCTATCTAAGCCGCGCTCCCTGGTTTGTAGCTCCGGACAATCCCAGGATCGCGCATCTAAGCATGGTCTACGCCGGCATACGCTACGTTTTGCCGTCAACGTCAGGCACTTTGCTCCGCGTGCCTTACCCCAACTGAAACGTCGGCCCAGATCGCAGACGCCGTCGGATTTTACGCCTCGCGTCATCGTTCGAGCATGAGCGCGTGAAAAAAGCCAGTCTCCCCTAAACGAATCGGGTAGATACTGTACCCGTATCCTGGCATCGGAATTGGCGGCACGGTTCTCGTGCCTCCGTTGCGCTTGCAACCCCTGGGCGATGAAAAACATCTCTCAGGAGTTGGGAATTTTGCAATCCAGCGAATTTCGATTTGAGGTACATTCTTGGTTTCTTAATCATCGCTGAGGTTTGAGTCAGCTAAACTTCCAAACGCTTTATATTTTCATACAGTCAAAAAAGGATTGTTAGCGGTGGAGACGTCCCAAATAATTCGAGCGTGGGGAAAAATACTGAAAGGCGAAGCGCCCTCTCTTTCGATTGAGATTACGCGCGAATGCCCTTTAAATTGCCCGGGCTGTTACGCGTACGATGCCGCACACCTCGGCGGCGAGAAGACCTTGCGGGATTTGAACGATCGCAAAGGCCAGGCGCTCGTGGATGGGGTTCTGGAAGTTGTGGATCGGTTGAAACCCTTGCACCTATCTATCGTCGGCGGCGACCCGCTCGTGCGCTACCGCGAACTGGAAACGCTTGTCCCTTTGCTGCTGGAGCGTAACCTTCATGTACAGATCGTCACTAGCGCCTTTCGGCCGATGTCTCCGGCCTGGGCGAATCTGGAGCGATTGCTGATAGCGGTTTCGATTGACGGTTTGCAACCAGAACATGATTCCAGGCGAGCGCCCGCAACGTATGAACGAATCCTGAAGAACATCGTGGGCCAAAGAGTCACGGTGCATTGCACCATCACTGGGCAAATGATGAAGCGTCCCGGCTATCTCGCCGAATTCCTGGAATTCTGGACGCCGCGGCCCGAGGTGAAGAAGGTTTGGTTCAGCCTGTTCACACCTCAAGTGGGCGATCGCATGCCTGAAATCCTGACGCGCGAGGAGCGCGCGCAGGCGATCGCGGATATGTCGCGATTGCGAAAGTTGTATCCGAAACTCGACATGCCGGAAGTGGTCATTCAGCAGTTCGCAGCGCCGCCGCACAGCCCCGAAGAGTGCATTTTCGCGATGACAACCCAAACGCTCTCAGCCGATCTGAAAACGATGATTACCCCGTGCCAGTTCGGTGGAAAACCCGATTGCTCATCCTGCGGATGCATGGCATCCATGGGATTGGCTTCCGTCGGGGCACACAGACTCGGAGGGATGATTCGCGTGGGTTCCATTTTTCAAGCGTCGCACAAGATCGGCGCACGCCGAGCACGAGCGGCAGCCAAGTCGGAGACTCAATTTCCGGTCGGAAGCCCATTGCCTGTTTTGCAAGCGCGCGACGGCAAGCACAGCGACTGATTCGGCGGCGCGAAATTGCCCTCCTTCGAATCCTGCCTTCAGCGTGCGGCAGCGTGAGAATGTTTCCCGGACACTAGCGCTTCAATTTCTGTACCCGCCATCAAGAAGGCTCCGACTCCAAACACATAACTGGCACTTGGACCGTAAGCGCCGGGCGCGGCGCCAATCGGCTGGATGCATCCCAGGCGTCCGTCAGCGTACACGTGATCGGTTAACCCCTTCCATCCGGCTCGAACGACCGGCAAATATTGCTTTCTATCGAGAAACCCGCGGTCTATGCCCCATGCAAACGCATAAACGAAGAACGCCGAACCTGAAACCTCCGGCAGGGGATAAGCTCCGGCGTCGAGCAAACCGGGACGCCAGAGGCCATCCTTACCTTGCAAAATTGCGATGCGCGCGGCCATCTGCTGGAATTGCTCGATGAACCGCATACGGCGCGAGTCGGTGGCAGGAAGCGCTTCGATCACGCTGGCGAGCCCTGCGAGCACCCAGCCATTTCCGCGCGACCAGTAAGTCTTCTGTCCGTTGGCTTCGTGCCGATCGAGAAACGTCGCGTCCCGCGAATAGAGGTGGTCTTTCGAGTCATAGAGCAGATTGGACGTGATCCACCATTGCTTAACCATGAAATCCGTGTACGCGAGATTTCCGGTGGCCTGTGACAATTTTGCCCATGCCACCGGCGCCATGAAGAGCGCGTCGCACCACCACCACAGCGGTTTGGCGGTGTCTTCCGGAGCCAACATGACTTGGTCGAAAGCGGCCTTGGTGGGAGCAATCATCTCGGGACTATGAGACTGAAAATAAAAATACAAATAACTCTGAGCCACGGCTTCGTCGTCGGCGTGCGCGATCCGCGGTCCGAGCTTCCATTCGAATCGTTCGGACGCGTTTCGCACAGCATCCTCGTATTTGCTGTCGCCGGTTGCGCGCGACGCCGAGAGCAGGCCGCGATATAAAGCTGCATACGTCCAATCCTGATCGAAGTGACTTTCCGCGCGCGACAATTGCCAATCGGCGACCTTGCGGACGACGTGTCGAATGGCTCGCTGATTGAGTGCTCCGGAGACGTCCTTTGCTAACGGACCGGGGGCAGCCGGAGCATCACCGACGAAGGTTTCCTGTGGGGCTGGCTTGGTGTTTTGCGTGTCCGCATCAAATTGGACTTGGCTGAAGAGAAGAATCGCGACGGCCACTGCAATGCGCGCAGGGAGCTTCGTCGCCGCGCGGAATAAGAATTCTCGTGGGGGCATCGAGCTATTGGACCCAACTCATCTGCAATGGCCGTTGCAGGTCCATCGAAAAATCATGTAGATATTTGCGCCAAGCGTCCTGATCGCGGATACCGCTCTTCGACCAGCCGGCTCCGGCGTAATACGCGATCGGGACATTGGCCTTTGCATTCAACACAAAGTAGATGCTGCCGTCGGCTCGTGCGGTCGTGGCCGTCGCACCCGCCGGCAGCACGATCCCGGTGCCTTCCATCCCTGCGGAAGAATCCGTCAACGGCTCCCAAACGGAAAGAATTCCTTCTTCGGGGCTGGCGTTGGTTGCGGCGTGAGCATGGGTTGCCAGACCGATTCCGGCTTGCACCGAGCGACCTCCTTCGAATGAAAATGTGGATTGGATCTGGTTCATGTGAGTCCCGGCGTCGAGAGTGATGATCTTTTCTTCACTCACCTCTACGCCGCCAGCTTGCCACGCTGCATAGCGCAGACGGAATTGAAAGCGTATCGGGCCGTTCGCCAGGATTTCGGCGTTCGTATAATTTTTCGACACGAAGAATTTCCCGCCGCTCTCGATCGCGGTGCCTCCGCAGCCGCGCGTGGGCCCCACGTCGTAAGAATCCAGTCCCTGGCCGGTATCCTTGTGATACGTGAGCGCCGGATTCTTCGTCCGCTGACCTTCTGCATCTTTTGCGTACCAGTCATTGATAACCAAATCCGAGACGCGCTTGGACCACACATCAATCCCTGAGCTAATCTCGCCCGTAGCTTGCAACGCGGGTCCGTAAACCCGGTAGGCAACCTTGTCGTTCTCCCAGGCAAAATCGTCCTTCCTCTCCGGGACAGCGCGTCCGAACACCAGTGGTTTGGGCTCAGAAGCAGTTTCGCCGTCGCCCACGAAGAATCTCAGCTGAATTTTCTGCGATCCTCCGACCTGCACCAGCATAAGCAATGTGTCAGGCGTGGCGCCGGTGACGCCGCTGAAAATCTGGATGGGCAATGCCTGATGGTTAGGCAAATCTTCTATATGAATGCTTCTGGCGTCGGAAGTGCCCAGCCGTTGAAGCACCTCCGCGAGTGGCGCAGCGATTACTTCTTCCCGGATGTGCGGCGTGGGATTGGAAACGCTCAGGACGACCTGTTTCCCTCGCGCCGTCGGCGAATTATCCACTATGCAGGCCAGAAAAATTAGTGCTAGAAGTGCCAGCCGTCCATGCATCTGATTTCCCCGCTATCTTCTGCCCGCAAAGTTCTTCATTCCCTGCCTGCGATGCGAGGCGCCCAATCGTCAGTTCTCAGGCCGATCCGTACGAGACATATTGACCTCTTAACATTGCGTCTTGCAAGCGCGAGCCGAGGGGCGGCTGACCACTTTCCAGCCGGGTAATCAGTTCTGCGTCGCTTCAGCAAAGTACTATTAACCACCTTGGCGCAACCCCAGCCGCCGCGCGTTGACACTCTTAGTGCCTCTGTCAAAATTGAAATCACTACAAAAGCCGCCCAGTAATCAATAAAAGGAGTCCCCGAATGAGTTCGTTTAGACGCTTCACCACGGTTGTCTTGTGCTCCCTGCTCACCGCTTTGCCTGCCATGCCACAAGCCCAGGCAGGCCAAGCTGCGGGGCAGATCAATGCCATGATCCCGGCGGCCACGCGAAATTCAGCGCCCGCCAAAGTGAAGGAAGAGCTGGACTGGAACGATTTGCTGAAGACCGAGCACAGCGGCCGCGTCCGCGCCGGGCTAAAAGACGGCTCGATCCTCAACCTGGGATCCGATAGCGAACTGCGCATCGTGCAGCACGACAGCGCCTCCCAGCAGACATCGCTCGAGATGGACTTCGGTAAAGTACGCAGCCAGGTGATGAAGATCACCAAACCCGGCGGAAAGTTCGAGATGAAGACGCCCAATGCCGTAATCGGCGTCATCGGCACGGACTTCTACGTGGGGTTCGAGTCGAACACCACGACGGTAATTTGTTACAAAGGTCAGGTTACCGTCACGCCCCTCAACGGAGCGCACGCCGCAAACAATTCAGGGCAATCGAGCACGGCCTCGAATTCCGTCACGGTGAGCGCCGGGCAAATGGTGCAAATTACCTCGGAACTGCCGCCCTCGGGCTTCCAGACCACGGACACGCCTCCGGCTGTCCTGCAAGCCAGCCTCACGGCGACGGACATACCGGTGGAAAGCGGCATTCCGCACCAGGGCCACGGGCTTCGCTGGGCCATCATCGGTACCGCAGTCGCGGTTGGCTTGGGAGTCGGCATCGGCCTGGCGGTAACGAACGGCGGCGGAACCAAGCAACTGCCACCGACGAATGGTGGAAACCGGCAAATTCCGCCCAGCGCGCAGTGAGTCACGTTTCCGAAGGCGCTTGTCGCTAAGCGCCCAATCTCTTTGCGGGCAAGGCCATTAGTGTGGGCGGCAGACCGTCCGTTGACTTCTTATGAGCTCGCACGAAAAGCCATGGTCCCGATGGAGGGACCGGTCGAAAAACTTTGCGCTCGACCACGTTGATCTCGGCCTGGTGCTACTCATCACATTGATTGGGCTGGTGCTGTTCCGGTTTTCCGGAATCGGCGGACATGACTCGCGCGCCGGTTTCGCGTTTCTCCAAAATATCGAGCAGAGCTCCCTCGACTTGCGTTTCGAAACGCGCGGAAAGCGCCCGCACGACGACCGCATCGTCATCGTCGGTATTGACGAGAAAACCCTGCAGAAAATCGGCTCGTTTCCGCTTCCCAGAAAAAGCTATGCGACGCTGGTAGAGAAATTGAGCGCCGGCGGAGCGCGCGTGGTCGCTTTCGACGTCACGTTTCCGGTTCCCGAGAGCAATTCCGCGGTAGAGGCTCTGCAGAAGCTGAAAAATGGTCTCGGGGCATCGGCGTCTCCGGCTTTGCTGCAACAGGTAAATACTCTGGAAGCCGCCAGCGACCAGGATGCGACGTTTGCCGCCGCAATGAAAAAGAGCGGCAACGTTGTATTGGGCCACGTGTTTCTGGACTCCCAACCCGACCCGAAACTGGCCGAGGAATATTTCAATATCGCCTGGGCTCATGTGTTTCCCCAAGTCTTGCCGGTCGGATTCAAACATGGGCAGGAAGTGGATTTGGGTCGCGTGTTTGCCGATAACGGGGGATTGGTCCGCACGGGAGTCGAGGCAAATATCACGAAACTCGCCGATGCGGCCGAGTCGTTCGGGTTCATCAATATCGTTCCCGATTCCGATGGCACCCTGCGCCACGCCTCACTGATGATCCGTTATCAGGACCAGGATTTTTTTCCTTCGCTCGATTTGGAAACGGTGCGCGCGTACGACAAAATTCCGGACCAGCAAGTCGCGGCATATATCGCACCGAATGGACTCGAATGGATTCAGCTCGGCCGGCACACCGTGCGGCCCGGGTTCGATGGCAGCGCGCTCTTGAACTACGCGGGCCCCTACGGGACTTACGAGCAACATTCGATGTGGGACGTCATCAGCGGAGCTCTGCCGCCAGAGACGTTTCGCGACAAGATCGTGTTGCTTGGGGCAACAGCACTGGCGATGGGCGATATCCGCAACACTCCCTTCGAAGGGGTTTTCATGGGAGTGGAAGTCCACGCCAACATTATTGACAATCTGCTGCACAGCGACGAGCCGGGCCGCAGCTTCTTGAAGCGCGGCTACAAAGAAGAAATGGTGGACCTGGGTTTCATCCTACTGTTCGGCCTCGTGTTTGGATTCTGGTTCAGCCGGGTGACTCCGCTGTATTCCACGATCTCCGTCCTGCTCGCTCTCGCGGGTTTCGCCGGGTTCGTCTATTTCAGCTTCGCGCACAAAGGACAGTGGCTCAGTTTTGTGATTCCGGCCGGCACGCTCACGGCAAACTACGCTGCAATCACGAGCGTGCGCATGATTCGCGAAGAACGCGCCAAGCGCAAAATTCGCAAGAGCTTTTCGCAGTATCTATCTCCTGGCGTGATCGAGTTGATCGAAAAGCATCCAGAGAAGTACATTCGGCCCGGAGGCGAAAGCAAGGAGCTTTCGGTGCTGTTCAGCGATATTCGCGGCTTCACGACGATCTCCGAAGGCTTGACCCCAGATGAGTTGGTCCACCTGCTCAACGAATACCTCGGGGCAATGACCGAGATTATTTTCGCCACCGACGGAACACTGGACAAATATATCGGCGACGCCATCATGGCCTTTTGGGGCTCGCCTTATCCGCAGGAAGATCACACCTTCCGAAGCTGCTCCTGCGCCTTGAAGATGGCGCGCGGTCTGGCTGCGCTCAACGCAAAATGGAAATCTTCGGGGCAAGCTCCGATATCCATCGGGATCGGTCTGAACACCGGAATGGTGAATGTCGGAAATATGGGTTCCGCGCGACGCCTCGCGTGGACCGTGATGGGCGACAACGTGAACCTCGCATCGCGACTCGAAGGCATCACCAAGGAGTATCACGTGCAAATCGTGATCAGCGAAGCCACCTATCGCCAGGTCTCCAGCCAATTCGTTTGCCGCGAACTTGATAAAATTCGAGTGAAGGGAAAGAACCATCCCGTAAACATCTACGAGCTAATGGATGTCGCCACCGAAAAATCAAAGCACGAACCATTGCTTGAGCGATTCGACGCGGCCATGAAATCCTACAAGGCGCAGAATTGGAGCGAAGCGGCCGATCAGTTTGCCGAGGTTCTGGCGAATTTTCCGGATGATGGCCCCAGCCAAGTGTTTTTCGAGCGCGCCATCGAGTTCGCAGAAAACGCTCCGGAAGGCGAATGGGACGGCGTTTACGTGATGAAGACAAAGTAGTGGGGAACCTGGGAATAAGAAGGGCATCGCGCCGCAAGCTCGAACTCGAAGCCCTGGCGCTCAGTTTCCGATGGCCGATGCGGACAGAGTGAAAGTCCCTTTCACCGGTTTCTCGTTCTTCCAGTCGTGATAGGTGTGACATTCAAAACAACGCGATTCCACCGCTTCACGCCCGCCGCGATGGCACTTTTCGCAAGTTTGTATTCCCGGCAGCAGGACATCGGAAGTTTCCTGGCTCTTCGGCGCGCCAGCGTGGCATTCGACGCATTCCTGGAATTTGTGCGCATCGTGATTGAAAACCGCATGCTGAAACCATCTTTGAGGGATGTTCGACTTCGCGACGGTCGGCAGCGTCGCATTCGTCGCGAAGCGTAACGCGTGGCACTGCGCGCAGGTCTTTCGCCAGAGCAGTTCTTCCGATTCCGCCACGCGAAGGTTCACCCACTGTTGTGGCGTAAGCACGCGCACGCTCGGCGGTATGGGCTTTTGCGGAATATTCCGATGAGGCGCGAGCACGCGAAGTTCCGCGGGATGATCGGGAATGTATTGCTGAAATTTGTGGACCAGGAATGCGTCAATCACCTCGGGAGTATCGTGCGGCGCGCTTTCCGGGAATCTCGCGTCGAATTGTAATCCGTGGCAAGCGATGCAGTGCTTGGCGTAGGTCACGGGAGACATGTATGCGCGGCCGGCGTCCATGGACGGCGGAATCCCTGTCGGCGCGACGGGCTCGTCTTGTGCCGCGCCCGATCCAAACCTCCATCCGGCTTGCGGCCGCACGGTGCGGTGGCAGTCTTCGCAATCGAGTTGAACCGGGCCATTTGGCCCGCGCAGATTGCGTTTCAAATGTACCGCGTGGTTTAGCTTGATCGTGCCCGGATCGCTCTCGCCGTTGCGCAAGATCGCAAATTCAGGATGGCCGCCATTGAATCGCGTAATTTCGGCCGTAAACCGCGTTGGAGCTCCAATTGTGTGCAGGTCCGCATGGCACTGTGTACAACTGATATCGGAAGTGACGGCAAGCCGCAAGTGGCCGCGATGCTCCACATGGCACGATGCGCAGATCGGGGTGAAAGTCTGATTGGCGTGGTGAAACGGAGCGCTGTGGCAAGAATCACAAGATTGATCGGTGGCCTTGGCGCTAAACGAATTCGCCTCCTTGACGTGGCACGAGGTGCATTTTGCCGTCAGCACTGCATGGGCCGAGGACATTTTTCCGGCGCTATAAACGCGATTGTTGTGAGCAAGTGCATACCAGCCCAGCCACAGCAACGCAATCAGGGGAAAGGAGATGGAAAGAACGGAGCGCAGACGCCGGAAGGGATGCGGATGCTTGAAATAATCCAGGTCGATGCGCTGCGCCAGCGTTTTAGTTGTGAGCTTCGCTCGGGCCACGATAACTCGCTTTCGACCGCCGCTTCAGTAACGCAAGGCCATGATCGCGTGCGCGCATCCCAGCAGCAGAAGCGCCAGCGAAAGCGGAACGTGCAGCATCAGCCATCCGTGCAACCAGTGGTGATAGCGGATCTGCCGCCGGAACTGCCTTTCCTCTTCGCATAATTCTTCCAGGTTATGGACGATGGCATGAAGCTCAGCAGGCAGCAGCGTACGCAAGCCCTCGAACACTCCGATTGCTTTGGCTCTGCTGGCAAGGGCCGGATTCTGGATGCTTTCGTTCTGCAAGAACGGGCGAACCTCGGTGCTATAAAAATTGCACAACGGAATCGCCGTCGTTGCTACGGTTGTCATCGTTGCCACGCGCCCTCGCTTCTTTGCGACAAGCTCCGCCGCTGGAGGGTTTCTAGGCCCGCAGACTTCTTCCACCATCGCATCGGCCTCGGCCACTAATTGCGCCCGCACGCGATCGATTTGCTCGAAGATCGTTTCCATCGGGATTCGCGTGGTCATCAACGGCGGCATGTAGTGCTGCAATACGGCGCCGAATACTCCGCTGGCGACGACGATGATCAGCAGCACCATCAAAACCGTGGTAAGCAATCCGCCAAAGCGAAATCCAGCATGAAAAAAGATTACGGGAAGGCTGAGCAGCCCCAGCCACAAATGCCCGCGCATCCAGTCCTGGGCGCGGCCGAGCCTCCATACCGGCAGTTTTTTTCTCGCCCCCAGCAGCCCGGCAAAAATCATGAAGAGTGAGCCGACGACTCCGAACATCAAGCCTATGCCGCTCCCGCCGCTGGGCCCCGACGGAGCCGTTTGCACGTAGGCGAGATAGATCGCGGTCGCTACGCTCAGAATAATCAGCGAAGCAATCAGCCACGTCCGATGTGTGCGGTCAATACGCAATTCGTCCTAGGTTTTCGCGATGAAATGCAAAATTGCTAACTTTCCGGCGTCTTGGCCGTTGTTTGCTTCAGCAGGTTTGCGAAAAATGTCCGCGGATTCACACGATGCGCGGCATCGTGCGGGCACGCGTACACGCAACTAGGCTCGGCAAATTCGGAGCACAGGTCGCAGGAGGTCGCCTTCTGCTTGACCATCGCTTTTTTCGTCCCCGGCATTCCCGGAACGTCCGTGAACACATTGAAAGGGTGCATATTGATATTGCCGTAAGGGCAATTCTCCGCGCACAACCCGCAGCCGATGCACCAATCCTCGATGATGACTTCCAGCGAATTGCGCCGGCGGATGGAACCCACCGGACACCCAACCATGCACAGCGGGTCCAGGCATTGGCGGCATGAGGTGGCGACCAGATAGTGATCGAAACGCAGCCCCTCGCGCACCAGGCGCGTGACTCCATCGTGAGCGTCAGCGCAGGCCGTGACGCAGGCGTCGCATCGCGTGCAGGAATTCAAATCGAGCAGCAGCAGGCTCTGCGCTTCCATCAGGCCTTGTTTCAAAAAACTGTCCAGCGGCGTGCTGTTGATCACCGCCAGCGTTTCTTCGTTCATCTTTACGCGTTCGTGTCCAACTTCTTCGAGCTTGCGGCGCACTCCGGGGAATTGCTGGGTCATGCCGGCGAAATCCTCGGCGCTGATGCGGACGACTTCCACGTGATCGAGCGCCGTGCACGTTGCGGTGCGCACGGTGTGGTCCAGCAATCCCGTTTCGCCGAAGTACTCGCCGCGCGAAAGATAAGCCAACACCATTTCGCCCCCGGGATGTGTTTGCGACACCTTCACGAAACCAATGCGCACCAGGTAAAAGCTGTCGGCTGCTTCGCCTTGGCGGCAAATCACCTGGCCCGGAGTAAATCGGAGGAGTTCCACCTTTTCCCGCAGCCCTTCGATGAATTCATCGGTCAGTTCGGCGAACACCGGCACGGCGCGCAGGTGGCTGTCGAGCGCGCGCTGGCGATACGATTGGTCCAGCTTCGCGCGAAACGTCTTGTTGCGCTGCATGATGTCCAGCACGTTGCGCAGCATTTCGAGCGCTGTACAATCCGTCTCCGCGCGAATCGTTGCCGAGCGCGGATACAAACTCATGCAGGTCATTTCGCCGAAGAGGTCGCCAGGACCGAGCATTGCGACGGGATTGTCGTAATTCAAATCCATCGGCGCATCAATGTGAATCCAGTGCTGCGCGGTTTCCTCTTCGCGTTGGTCGTTCTGGCGCTGTGTCAGTCGGCTGGAAAGCTTGCCAAGAAACTTGCGAACCGCGCCCTTCGTTTTCACGTGCGCGATGGGGCTGGCGATGGAGACCCTCGCTTGTCCTTCGACTAGGTAAAAAGCGGTGGACCCGTATTCGCCTTCGCGGCAAATTACTTCTCCCGACCTGAAATGCCGCCGCACCACCGCGTTGCGGTTCAAGCTCAAAAATGTTCCGGAAACTCCCTCGAAAAAGGGAAGCTCTTGCAGTTCTTGGAGCGGCACCGGCTCGGAGTCGGGCGTGACATCAATTTCAGTTTGCGTAACCAGGCGATTCGTCAGCGCTCCGGTGGGGCAGGAAACCATGCACTCGCCGCACGAGACGCAGGAGGATTCGCCCATCGGCTCGTTATTGTCAAAAGCGATTCCCGTGGACTCGCCTTTGCCCATGCGCCCCAGGACGAAATTCTCACGAATGTCATTGCAGCCTCGGACGCAGCGGTCGCACAGAATGCATGCGTCGAAATCCACGGCAATACTCATCGAGGAATTATCAGGGCCGCGACGCGTGGCGCGTGGCGCATAGCGCGACTGCGATATGTTTTCCTGCTTGGCCAGCGTTTCCAACTCGCAATCACCGGATTGCCGCTCACGCGCGCACGGGCTCGGGTGATCGGACATCAACAATTCGATCAGCGTATGCCGCGCCCGTTTTACGCCGTCGGAAGCGGTGTTCACAACCATCCCGGGCTCCACGGCACGAATGCACGATGCCGCGTACACCCTGGCGCCCACGTCCACAACACAAACACGGCAAACTCCAACAGGTGTCTCGTTTTGCTGGTTGCACAGGGTAGGGATTTCTATGTTGTTCGTGCGAGCCGCATCAAAAATGGTTGTGCCCGCCGGCACCGCAACTTTTCGGCCGTCAATCGTGAGTTCGACTAGCTGGCTCGCACTCACGCGGGTCTCACGGCGGGCCTATAGGTGTCGCTTACAATTTTCTCGCAAGGGCAAACTTCGGCAGGACATTCATGACGCACAATGTGTGATTCCACTTCTTCGCGGAAATGTTTAAGGACGGACGAAATCGGCGCAGGCACCACCTGCCCGAGTCCGCAAATCGAAGTCTGTCTCAAAGTCGCCGCGAGTTCGTCAATTAGCTGCAGGTCCGTTGGCGAGCCACCGCCTTCGGTCCAGGTAGTCAGCATTTGCACCAGTTTCTGCGAGCCCACGCGGCAAGGGACACACTTTCCGCAGGATTCGTTGCGGAAAAATTGCGTTGCGTTCAACGCCATGTCCAGCATGCAGCGATCCTCCGCGCACACCACCAGCGCGCCCGAACCGAGCATCGAACCGGCATCCGCCAGCGATTTGAAATCGAGGTGAACGTCCGCCATGGACGCAGGCAGATATCCCGAGGAAGGTCCAGACGGCGCGAAGGCCTTCAGTTTCTTTCCATCTGCAATCCCACCGCCGAACTTGAAAATCAGGTCCGAGACCGGAGTGCCCATGGGGACTTCGTAAACTCCGGGATGCACCACGTCGCCGCTTACGCCAACGAATTTCAACCCCGCCCCGCCGTTCACACCCTGTGATTTGTACCAATCTACGCCGCGAACTAGAATGATCGGCACATTTGCAAAGGTCTCGACGTTATTGATCACCGTCGGCTTGTTCCACAAGCCTTGCTGAACGGGGAAGGGCGGTTTATTCCGCGGTTCCGCCCGCTTGCCTTCGATCGCTTCCAGCAGCGCCGTTTCTTCGCCGCAGATATAGCCGCCGGGACTGACAAAAACTTCCAGCTCAAACGCAAACTCAGTGCCGAGCACGCGCGGCCCCAGCAGACCATCGCGCCGGCACCGGCGAATCTCGTCGTGCAGGATTTTTTCTTGTTCTTCGTATTCGTGGCGGATGTAGAGGATGCCGTGTCGCGCTCCGGTCAGCAGGCCCGCAAGAATTATTCCCTCGACGACCAAGTGCGGCAGGTGCGTCATAATGAAGCGGTCTTTGAACGTCCCGGGCTCGCTTTCATCCGCATTGCAAACAATGAATTTTTCGGGATCCGGCGCCTGCCGCACCATTTGCCATTTCGATTCCGTGGGGAATCCCGCGCCGCCCAGGCCGCGAAGGCCCGAAGATTTTAATGTTTCAAAGGAGCCTGCCCAATCCCGCGACTGCACGAGGCGCCGCACCGCCTGGTACTGTTCACCTTCGCCGTAGGGGTCTGACACGCAGTGCGCGCGGCGGTGCGATTGCGCAAGTTCCGGTAACGCGCGTCCCGCTAAAACGTCGCCCACGATTGCCGTAACCTGGTTTTGTGAGAGGCCCGTGTAGATGTGTTCGTTGATGGCGACCGCCGGAGCCTCGTTACATCGGCCCAGGCAGGAAACTCCGCTGACCTTCGCGTCGGCAAATCCGGACTGACGGCATGCTTCGTCCAGCCCCGCACAAAATTCGCGCGCGCCGCGAAGATGGCAAGACATATCCCGGCAAACACGCACATCCGCTTTGGGCGGCGCAGTCAGATGGAAATGGGGATAAAAACTGGCCAGACCGTGCAAGCGATACAGCGGCACGTCAATTTTTTTTGCGAGCGCTCGCAGCTGATCGGCGGGCAAATAGCCGAACTGGCGCTGAATATCCCTCAGCTCATTGAAAATCAAGGGGAGACTTCCTCACCGGGGAGATTATTCATTCCCAGCTCCGAAAACAACCATCAGTGTTGATCGGTGTTGCGTATAGGGACACGCGCTCGGATTAAGCGCAGAAGCGGCGGTGTGGTTATTCTTGCGCGAAACGCGCGGAATAAATCCGGCCGGGTTCGTTTGACTTCGATAGTATCCAAGAGTGCCAGCACGCGGATTCGTCGGTTTTCTGTTCTCTGCCGGTCTGCAAGCAGCGTTTCCGGCTGCGCCTAATTAAAAATGGAAATAAAGTTCGTCAGACAAATACGGCGCCCTATGTCCGCGTGCATGCCTTGGGTCCTATTCGCAGCGGCAATGCTCGGCTCCTGCTCGATCGCATATTGTCAGAGCTTGATAAAGCCTCGGGTTGCGGGTGACGTCCAGGCGAGTCAGGCTCCTCGATATACCGGCCCCGGTTCCTGCGCATCCACCACCTGCCACGGCAGCGTCACTCCTCGTTCAGACAATCGCGTACTGCAGAACGAATACAGCATCTGGATCGTGAAGGACAAACACTCCAAAGCCTACGCTTCGCTGCAAGGGGAAATCGGCGAACGAATGGCGGCGATTCTCGGAATCGGCAAAGCAGAAAGCGCGCCGAAGTGCCTGGCGTGTCACGCAGTGGATGTTCCGGCCAGCGAGCGTGCTCGCACATTCGAGCTGAGCGAAGGAGTGAGTTGCGAGAGCTGTCACGGTCCCGCCGCTGCTTGGCTCGGGCCGCACACCGAGCGCGACTGGACGCATGAGAAATCTCTCGCCTTGGGGATGTATGACACGCGGGATCTCACGAAGCGTACGGAGAAATGCCTCAGTTGCCACCTCGGCACCGGCGAGAAATCAGTGGACCACGAAATGATCGCCGCCGGCCATCCCGATCTTTATTTCGAACTCGATTCCTTTTCCGCTGTGATGCCGCGCCACTGGAAGGAACCAGGTGAACCGGGCGAGCCGGAAAGTAGCGATCCGTGGTACGACGTTCGCGAACTCACCATCGGCCAGGCCGTACAACTCCAGCAGTCGCTTCTGCGCCTGACCTCTCGCGCGCACG
Organism: Candidatus Acidiferrales bacterium; assembly: GCA_049287725.1. Classification (GTDB taxonomy): domain Bacteria; phylum Acidobacteriota; class Terriglobia; order Acidiferrales; family UBA7541; genus Palsa-295. The sequence goes on from JBAQGJ010000071.1 coordinate 55,038, forward strand.
GCAAAATCTGGCCCGAATTTTCTGAATTGCAATGCTACGCGTGCCATCACAGCCTCACGACGCCCGAAAATAGCTGGCGCCAGGCTCGCGGATATCCCGGACGTCGCCCTGGGGATCCTCCATGGAATCCCTCGCGCTACACAATTTTCCATGAGGTTGTTTTTCAGGCCGATGGAGATAACGCGACAAAACTGGATTCCGATCTCGGAAAGCTCTCGCAGCTGATGAGCCAGCTGAACCCAGACCGCGATGCGGTAGCCGCTTCTGCGGCCGCTTGCGCGCAACTGGTTAGCGGCCTTTCTTCGAAGATCAGGTCCATGCCCAACGATCCCGCGTCCACGCTGCAACTGCTGCACAAGATTTTAGGCGATGCGGATAATATTTCCGGCCAAGGCGAACACGCGGCGGCCCAAGCGGCTATGGCGATCCAGTCGCTGTTCGTGGCGTACCAGCGGAACGTGAAGCTGGAAAACTCCGCGGAAATTCGCACGGCCATTAGCGCGCTTTTCCAGGACCTCCAGGATCCTTCCGCGTACGATCCAGCGCGGTTCGCCGGAAAGATGCGCGCGGTGAACGCACTGCTTCGCTAGGCTCGTATTGCCGCGGAAGAGATTCCCGCGAGTCCTGAAGAATTGTGGAGCCTGTGCGCCAGGGACTGTGGAGGGCTTAGGTGCAAAATTATGACCTCATCGTAATCGGCTCCGGCCCGGCAGGCGAAAAAGGCGCTGCCCAGGCGGCCTACTTCGGCAAGCGCGTCGCTCTGATCGAATGCGGCGATACGGTGGGGGGTGCGTGCGTCAATACCGGTACGATCCCCAGCAAAATTCTCCGTGAATCCGCGCTGTATTTCTCTGGCATCCGCCAGCGTGGTTTGTACGGAGTTGACTATTCGCTGAAAGAAGGGCTCACCGTCAGGAATTTCATGCATCGCACTGACGTGCTCGTCGAAACCGAACGCGAAAAGGTGGGCGAGAATCTTGCGGTGCATGACGTTGATCTCGTGCGCGGCCTGGCTTCGTTCGAAGATGCCAGCACGGTCTCGGTCACCACGGAGCCAGGTCAAACCTCGCAGCAGCGCGCGGAAGCCATACTCATCGCGACGGGCTCGGTCCCATTCCGGGCACCCGAAATTCCTTTTGACGATGAAGTGATCTTTGATTCTGACTCCGTTCTGCAGATGGATGCGATTCCGCGCACTTTTGCAGTCGTTGGTGGCGGCGTGATCGGATGCGAGTACGCCTCCATCTTTACGGCGCTTGGCGTGGAAGTGTCGCTTTTGGACGGCCGGGATCGCCTGCTGCCGTTTCTTGACGCCGAAATTTCTGCGGCACTCAGGGAACGGTTGGAACATCTCGGCGTGCGTTTCTTTCTAGGTGAGCGCACCGAAAAGATTGAACGCACGCCTTCCGGCGTTCGCATCACCTTGCAATCCGGCAAAACGATTGAATCCGATGCGGCCTTGTTCGCAGCCGGCCGCCGTGGAGCAATCGAAAAACTGAACCTCGAAAAGGCCGGCGTCACCCTGAACAAACGCGGCTACATCGAGGTAAACGAACACTACCGCACAGCTGCGCCCGGAATCTACGCGGCGGGCGACGTAATCGGGTTCCCCGCGCTCGCTTCCACTTCGATGGAACAGGCGCGAGTGGCCGTTTGCCATGCCTTCGGATTTCAATACAAACAGCGCCTTGCTTCCATGCTGCCCATGGGCATTTACACCATTCCTGAAATTTCCGCCGTCGGTGAATCCGAAGAGACCTGCAAGGAGAAGGGAATCGACTACGCCGTGGGCCGCGCGCGCTATTCCAATAACGTCCGCGGACAGATCGTCGGCGATATCAACGGGATGCTGAAGCTGATTTTCGCCAAATCCAATCGCCGTCTGCTCGGCGTGCAAATCATCGGCGAAAATGCCACTGAGTTGATCCACTTGGGTATGATGGCTTTGGAATCCGGCAGTACGATCGATGCCTTCATCGACTTCGTCTTTAACTACCCCACGCTCTCCGAAATGTACAAGTACGCCGCATACGACGGACTCGGAAATCTTTCCGGCCACAAACTCAGAGAGGGATAGGCCTAACGAAGCTTGCTGACCGCGCGCGGCGAACTTCTATTGCGTCGGATTTCGCGGGAACTTCAAGTAGGGAAGCCGCACTCCACCTATCACGATCTGGTCCGCGCGAATAGCGTCGGGAGCTTCAAAGCCCACGCCACCGCCGGACGTGACGTAGTCATCCTGGTCCACGCCATCCCCGCTGACGCCCAGACCACCAACCAGCACGCCATTCAGATACAGCGGCTCTGCGCCAGGGAAAAATACGATCCCGCTCTGGTTGAATTTCGGCCACGCCGCGCTGGGAACCTGGAATCCTTGCGTGCACGCGTTCGCCACGTCCTGCATGTACAAATTAAAAAATGGCCCGGGCGACGACGCATTGATTCCGGATGGAAAGAAAGGCTGCGCGCCAAATCCGATCGTGCGGTTGGTGACGGCTGTGCTCATCGGCACGTCATTCAGATCCATCGCCTGCCGCGTCGCGCCGCTGAAGTAAATCACATTGCGCGCTTTGCTCGCCGCAACGTCAATGCTGAATACGGTCGCGTCGGTCATGCGGTACAGGCCGATGAGCGTGCCATCCAGATCGCTCACCGCAATCACCATCTTCGCGCGAACGCCGATTGGCAGGCGGATTTGCGCCCGTGTTACGTTGGCGGTCGCAACCGCACTGTTGATGATTGATGTCACCTGCGCAGCCGTCAGGCCGCCGAGTGGACCGTCCGTCGCGGCTATAAGCTCGCCTTCAGGAGGAGGCCCCGGACTAGCAACCGGTCCCACCGTAAAATCGGCTGGATTGAACGTGCCGGGCGTGACGCCGCTCGGAGGCGTCGTCTGATTCACAAACGGCAGCGTGATTCCGTTGATCGAAACGATGGCCGGTGCTGGAAATGACGGAAAACCGACTTCATCAGTCGTCGCGCTCGGCCCGTTCATTGCAATCATGCCGGCCGCCGCGAACGCGACGTATTCCGCGGCGTTCGGATCCGCGGCCGCGACGCCGATTCCTCCCACCTCTTGCCCGTTCTTGAAAATCGGCACGCCGCCGGGATTTACCGCCGTAGGATCAGAATCATCCAAATCCGGCTTGCCTGTGGTGATTCCATATCCAGGCGACGTGCCGGCGATTGTGGTAGCTGGAGGCACCGTGGCGCTCAAACTCGCCGCGAGATTGCATCCCCGATTCGTATTCTCGATTCCATACAATGCCGCACTCGCCGTATTTGCAACGCCCGGAGGAAAGTGCACTCCACTGATGAACCGCACCGTGCGCGAGGAGAGCGGCGCTTGATCGTTGCTGAAAAATGCGCCGGTGCGCGCGAGCGAGACGGCAAGTTCATCGCTTGGGACCATTGCGCCGAAATTTCCGGGCAGCGTAGCCGGCGCCGAAGGCCCTTTGTAAACAGCAAGAATGCGCCCCAGCCGGTCCACCACGGCGATTGCCATCGAGTCCGCATCCGCGGCCGTCGCCGCGGCCTGCACCAGCATTTGTACGTCAGCTTGCGTCAGGCTGTCTGTGGCCGGCGGAGGTGGTGTGGTCGGCGCGTTTCCCCCTCCTCCGCAAGCGCCTAGCCCGAGCGAATACGCAATCGTCAGCGCGAGGCAAAGACAGACCGGCATACCAACTGGCTTCCGCAGCCAGCCTCCAAGGAATCGTTTAGCGGGCAGGTTCATGCGGTTGAGTTATTGGTATCACAGCCGCACATCGTTCTCAATCATTCCGCAAATCAGATGTTCAATCGTGGTTGAATATGCGCACAAATCCGAAGGCTGGTCTTGCGCACGGAGCCGCAGGAAATTGTCCGTCGGTTCCGGAAAAACTGTGATCGCAACCCGAATCAACTTGTCATCTTCCGAACCTCGCGCCGCGACCGAGGCCTGACAGAATGCTCGCTCCATCTCGCATATCTTTTGCGAAGCCGGCGAGTCTGGCATGGCTTCTTTGTTCGTTGTGCGCTCTCACTTTGAATTCAGCCGCCGCAGGCTCACACGTCGCCGCAAATTTTTATCCGGCTCATTCGTCCATGCGACCACACCGATCAAGCGCCTCTCGTAAATCCACTGCGCAGCAGCGCTTGCCTGGGCAATCGGCTGCGAAGTATGGCGCGTTGCAAGGCTTGGTGCGCGGTGCAAACGGACGGCCGGTCCTCGGTGCCGTTGTGATTTTGCGAAACGTAACCACCGGTCAAAACCTGCAAAAAATCAGCAATTCCCAAGGCGTTTTCCGCTTCATTGACGTTCCGCCGGGGACGCACGACCTGAGCGTTACCGCAACCGGTTTTAAGGAATTCACAAATCCGGGGCTGCAGCTGAAAGCGGGAGACAACTTGGTCTGCGAAGTCACGTTGATCGCGCTTCCGTCATCGGTGGTAGCGGAGCGGAAGTTTCCTCAGCTTCCAGCCGGTACAACGAATCCTCCCGAAGGTTCTCAACCGGCTTCGGCGTCAAATGCTCCGCCCAGTACGGTGCAAAACAAAAATCTCGAGCAGCCCAATCAAACTCCGTCAACCAAAACCGAGCCTCCAGTCCAGGACGTTTTTCAACCAGAACCGGACCGTTGGTCCGTTGCCATGCCCGATTGGGACCGCTACGGCATCGGTGGCGAACACCCGTACGTAAGAGGTAGCAAGTGGGATCCCTTCGATAGGAATAAATGGAAGGGTGATGTACCGATCTTCGGCCAGCAGACGTTCCTGAATTTCACGGGCACCAGCGATTCGTTTTTCGACGGCCGCCGTTTACCCACGCCCACCGACGTTAGTTCCGCCCGGCCCGGCAGCCCAGGTTTTTTCGGTAGAGGCGACCAAATTTTTCTGGATCAAACGTTTGCGTTCTCCTTCGATCTCTTTCATGGCGATACGTCCTTCCGCCCTATTGATTGGCGCATTCGCGTCACACCCGTGGTGAGTTTGAATTATCTGGACGTGCAGGAACGCGGCATCGTCAACGTGGATGTTCGCAAGGGTACCTCGCGCCTGGATTCGCATGTCGGCTTGCAGGAGGCGTTTGCGGAGGTCAAACTCCACGACATCGGACCTAATTTCGATTTCATCTCTGTACGCGCGGGTATTCAGGCGTTCAATAGCGACTTTCGGGGCTTCCTGTTCGTCGAACAGCAGCCGGGCCTTCGAATCTTCGGCAATCTCGATTCGAATCGCTGGCAATATAACGTCGCCTATTTCAATTTCTTGGAGAAGAACACCAACAGCGGGCTGAATTCCATGGCGCTCCGCAATCAGCAGGTCATCATCGCCAACGCCTATCGTCAAGATTTTCTCTTTCAGGGATATACCGCCCAACTGAGCGTGCACTACAACAAGGACGATGCCACGATCCACTACGACGACAACGGCTTTCTGGTACGCCCTGCACCAATTGGGTCGTTGTTCTCCAGCGGAATGATCCGGCCGCACAGCGTCCATGCCGCTTACGTCGGTTGGACCGGCGACGGTCATATCGGTCCTGTGAATTTGACGCACGCTTTCTATCAGGCGTTTGGGAACGATAGCTTCAATCCTATTGCCGGAAAACCTGTGACCATCAACGCGCAGTTGGCGGCCCTCGAACTTTCCTACGACAAGGATTGGTTCCGCATCAAGGGTTCCGTGTTTTACGCTTCGGGATCGGAGAATCCGTCCAGCAGCCGCGCGCGCGGCTTCGATTCGATTGACGATTTTCCCGAGTTTGCCGGCGGCATATTCAGCCTTTGGAATCGTGAAAGTATTCGTCTCACCGGTTCCGGCGTCGCGCTGAATCCCGGTGATAGCCTCCTTCCTGATTTGCGCTCGAACAAAGATGAAGGACAAGCCAACTTCGTCAATCCCGGTATCCTGCTGACGAATCTCGGCGCCGAATTCGACATCACTCCGAAATTGCGCGGTTTTGCCAATGTCAATTACCTGCGCTTTGAGCACACGGAAGTTCTCGAGCAGATTCTTTTCCAATCGCCGATTCGGCACTCGATTGGAGTGGATTCCAGCGTCGGTGTGCGCTACCGCCCGCCGCTTACAGAAAACATTGCAATCACAGCTGGCGCTGCGACGCTCGTCCCTGGGCAGGGCCTGCGAGACATCTACACGGGCAGGACGCTGTTTTCACTTTTCACCGATATCCGGTTTCAATTTTAAAGGAACGAAATTGCTGAGGCGCTTCATCAACGGTTCTACCGACGGCGAAAATCCGCGACACCGCCGGGCGCAACGACGCTGCCTCGTTGCTTTCGCCATTGCAATCGCGTTCGTCGCAGCATTCTCTCTCGCAGCGCGTTCTCGCGCTCAATCGACAGCACAGCAACCGAGCCTGCTAGGCCAAAGCCAATCTGACGTGGATCGCAAGAGCACTGGATGCGTTTCCTGTCACGTCAAGACCGACGAGCCCTCGATGCATCCCACGCGCACGGTCCGCTTGGGCTGCGTGGATTGCCACGGTGGGGACGCCACCGCAATTCTGCCACCCGGCACGAGCAACAGCGGTAGGGAGTATGAACAACTGAAAAACCGCTCGCACCCACAGCCCGACGATCCCGCGTTAAAGGATATCTCTGCAAATCCAAAAGAGCTCTACGCCAAATGGCTACGCGAGAATTACGCGTACGTTCGCTTCGTCAACCCCGGTGATTTGCGCGTCGCTGCGGAGACTTGCGGCACGGCAGGATGCCACGCCTCGGAAGTCATGAAGGTAAAAACCAGCATGATGACGCACGGCGGAATGTTGTGGGGCGCGGCACTCTACAACAATGGTGCTTTCCCGCTGAAGAACACTCGTTTCGGCGAAAGCTATTCCGCCGATGGCCGGCCTCAGAAAATCTATACCGTGCCAGCTCCCACCGCGGAAGAAACTCGATTGAAAGGCGTGCTGCCCGAACTTACTCCTCTGGAGCGCTGGGAAATTTCGCAGCCGGGCAATATCCTGCGCGTATTCGAACGCGGCGCTGGGAAAAAAGGCGAAATCGGCAATCCGGATCGCGAAGAGGAATCCGGGCGTCCCGACGACAAGCTCGGCGACCGAGGCTTCGGCACTTTATTGCGCACCGATCCCGTTTTTCTCGGGCTACAGAAAACGCGCCTCTCCGACCCATTACTTTCGTTGCCCGGCACAAACGACGAACCGGGCGACTATCGAGGCAGTGGCTGCACGGGATGCCATGTGGTTTACGCCAACGATCGCTCGCCGGAGCATTCCGGTCCTTACGCTTCATACGGGCATCTCGGCGAAAGTTTTTCGTCGGATCCCGCGATTCCGAAAAGTGAATCAGGTCATCCTATTCATCACAGCTTTACGCGAGCGATTCCTTCCAGCCAATGTATGGTCTGCCATGTCCATCCGGGAACGAATATGGAGACCACGTATTTCGGCTACACCTGGTGGGACAACGAAGCGGATGGCGAGAAGATGTATCCTCACGACCAGCACAATCCCACTGAGGAAGAGCGCTACCAGGTCGCATTGCGCAATCCCGAGGGCGCCGCGCCGCGCGGGCTGTGGGCCGACCCCAAATTTCTCGAAAAAGTCGGCAGTCCCGAATTCAACTCGCAATTGAAACAGTCACAATTTGCGGATTTCCATAGCCACGGCTGGATCTTCCGCGCGGTCTACAAGAGAGATCGCAAGGGCAATCTGCTCGACGCCGAAAATAAAATCGTCAATTCCAGCGACCCGGATAAATTCAAGAAGGCGGTCCACCTCGCCGACATCCACATGGAGAAGGGGATGCACTGCGTAGATTGCCATTTCGAGCAGGATTCCCACGGAAACGGCAAACTCTACGCCGAGCCTCGCGCTGCCATCGAACTTGATTGCGTGGACTGCCATGGCACGATCGACGCGCGCGCCTCACTAATTTCTTCCGGCCCCGCTTCTCCTCCCGGCGGCACTCATTTCGACATGCTGCGCACACCCTGGAACGCACGCCGCTTCGAATTCCGCGACGGCAAGCTTTTCCAACGCTCCATGATCGAGCCGGACAAGGAATGGGAAGTCGTGCAAGTCCTGGACACGATCACGCCCGGAAATGCACATTACAACGAAAAATCACGTTGGGCAAAAACCATTCGCACCGACGGCAAGTCCTGGGGCGATATCCCCGCCGACACTTCGCAACTGGCGCACGCCAATAGCCGCATGACTTGCTACGCCTGCCACACCTCATGGACGCCCAATTGTTTTGGCTGCCACCTCGCGATGATGGCCAATCAACGCAAGCCGATGCTCCACAACGAAGGTTTGGTTACGCGCAACTGGACCGCATACGATTTCCAGGTGCTGCGTGACGACGGATTCATGCTGGGCATAGACGGCACAGTGACGGGCCATCGGGTCGCTCCGGCCCGGTCGTCGTGTGCGATTCTCGTCAGCTCGCAAAATCAGAATCGCGATTGGATCTACTACATGCAGCAGACCGTTTCCGCTGAAGGTTTTAGTGGCACGGCTTTCAGCACATTTGTTCCGCACACGGTTCGCGCCAAGGAAACCAAGGCCTGCGACGACTGCCATATTTCCAATCGCAACGACAATAACGCCTGGTTGGCCCAGGTTCTGCTGCAGGGGACAAATCTATTGAATTTTATGGGCCGCTATATCTACGTCGCCGACGGCGGGAAGGGTTTCGACGCGGTGGCTGTCGCTGAACACGACGAGCCTCCGGCGATCATCGGCAGCGATCTGCAGCGGTTCGCTTACCCACGCGATTTTCAGCAGCATGTGGCTCGCGGCCGTGAGTTGCAAGAGGCATACCATCACATCGGAAATGTATTGGATGTACAGCTGCGCGGAGAATACCTCTATGCGGCGCTGGGTAAAGGCGGCTTCCGCGCGTATGACGTCGCCAACATAGACAACAAGAATTTTTCGGAGCGCACCATCACGGCTCCAGTCTCGCCACTCGGTCAGCGTCTCTATGTTCCAACCAAATTCGCCACCGCGGTGGCCAGTCCTTCGACCCAAGCTCTCGACCCCGCGCGTACGCGCAATCCGATAAACGAAGAGCAAAGTATCCATCCGCTCTACGCCTACCTGTACGTCGCCGACAAGTATGAGGGCCTTGTTGTCATCGGCGATCCCGATCCGAAAAGTAAAACGCCCGGCGTCAGCACGCTGCTCGACGGCGACCCGCGCAATAACTTCTTGAAGCGCGCCCTGGCTTTCAATCCCAACGGCGTTCTAAATGGCGCGCGCCGAATCGTCATCGCTGGGACGTACGCGTACATGCTCTGCGACCGCGGGCTGGTAGTGGTTGATTTGAATGATCCGCTAAAACCCAGCGTCTCTGCAGTAATCGGCGCCCCGGGGTTGCAAGACCCACGTGGAATCGCTATCCAGTTCCGCTACGCTTTTGTGGCGGATCGCGACGGACTAAAAGTTCTCGACGTGTCTGACTTGGGCCATCCTCGCATTGTCCCGAATGCTGCCGTTCCGCTCGAAGACGCGCGCAACGTGTACGTGGCGCGCACGTATGCCTATGTCGCCGGCGGCAAACAAGGTGTGGCCATCATTGACGTGGAGAAACCCGAGCAGCCGCGCCTCGATCAGATCTTCAGCGCTGACGGCAAGCTGAACGACGTGCAGGACATCAAAATCGGAATGGTGGACGCCAGCGCGTTTGCATTTGTCGCCGACGGGAAAAATGGCTTGCGCGTCCTGCAAATCCTCTCGCCCGAGGATTCGCCCAACTCCTACGGCTTCAGCCCGCGCCCCACTCCCAAGCTGATCGCTTCATTTCGCACCGCAGGACCAGCCCTCGCCATTTCCAAGGGAATTGACCGCGATCGCGCGGTAGACGAAAGCGGAAATCAGATCGCCGTCTTCGGTCGCCGCGGCTCCCGGCCTTTCAATCGCGAAGAAGCGTCGCGCCTCTACATGCACGACGGCAAACCCTACACCGTTTCCGACGATCCACCCACCGCCGCGCGCGCGATCACCGGCAGTGCCAAAGCCAACAGCGACACCTCAACGGCGGCAAGACCTAACTAAGAGCAAACGCTACCAAACCACTACGGATGTGGCGCTGGAGGGCGACTTCCAGGTCGAGGCTGATACTGCGGCGGATATCCAGGCGGATAGGGGGCTCCGGGCACTTGTCCGTTGACGGGCGTCTGATATCCGCCAATGATCGCGGAGAAATCAGCACGATCATCGCTTCGCAATCGGAGATGGCCTTGAAAGTCTCTTCGAAGTAATCCGCGCCGGCGGGACAATCTCGTTCATAGTACCAGCTGCTGTAGCCTTGCGATTCCAAACCTGCCGCGATTTCGTGCGATACCGCCCCGTCTTCTTCCACGTAACTGATGAATATCTTCTGCGACGCCCCTACTTTGCCGACCCTCGATTCTGGTATATTTGCCGCCCTCTGGGAGAATTGTTCCGCGCCGAGGCAACACAGTTCGCTATCGCGGCCGCGTGACGATTGTTCCAGTGGAGATTCGCGAGCATGCCTGACCAACCGTACATCCCGCGTCCGGTGGACACTTCCAAAGTAAGCCTCGCCGGTATCCACCCATTGCTCGAAGATCTGGCGCGCAACGCCCACGAGATCTGGGCACAGAAAAGGATGCAGGATGGCTGGGTTTACGGTCCCCAGCGCGACGACGCGAAGCGCACGCATCCTTGCCTGGTGCCTTACGAACAGCTCCCGGAATCCGAAAAGGAATACGACCGGGTGTTAGTAAACGAAACTCTCAAAACGATTCTCGCCCTCGGTTACCGGATTGAGAAGGGGTGACCCTTGCCAAAACCTGCGAAAGCCGTCGCTTCGGCCGACCGCGGCTCAGTTGCCGTCGAGGCCCATCGCCATGTTCCGACGGAGGACATGGACGACACCGTCGAATTGAATGATTACGATGGAAGGATTAAAGGCGGACACGCGGAATACGCTCCTCTTCATAACGCGCTAGCGCTTTTGCAAAACACCATACATGCCCCATTCCGCCGTTGTGACCGCGAGGCCATCTACTATCAGAAGTGTTACCAATGGACCGCGATCTTTGCGGTCGGCTTCGGGGCGCTGACGATTCTCCTGGCGATTCTGGAATTCATCGTCAAGCCGCCGGAACCCGCCGTTCTCACGTGGAGCGAACCTGTGACCGCCGGCCTCGCGCTTGTACTCATCGCCGTCGGCAGTTTCGGAAAATTTAAGGAGAAGTGGTTGACGGCCCGTTACAAGGCCGAAAATCTCCGGCTCCTCAAGTTTCGAAAACTGACGGACTCGCGCCTATGGTGTCCGCCCATTGACGTGGGCTTGCTCGCGGAAGAATTGCAGGACGAAGTGCGCCAGTTGGAGGCGCAAAATTATGAAGAGGCGAAGGAGTGGGCGTCACACGGAGTGCACCCTGGCATTTGCGGCCCACCCTGCGTGGATACCTGCGACGAAGCCTTGCACGAGTTGATTGAATACTACCGCCCCAAGCGGCTGCATGTGCAGATGCGCTACCTTGCGCGCAAATCCAAAGCCGATGAACAGTCTGGCTCCTGGACCGCCACTCTTGTTCAGACCATATTTTTCGCGAGCTTTGCGTTCGTCTTGGCACACGTTGCCGTCCATATCGCTGGCGCTGGAGCGGGCGAGGAAACGGCCCCTAGTCTCTCGGAGCAGGTGCTCATTGGATTGGCCGCCGGTGTCCCCGTTGTCGCTGCCGGGTTCAGGACCTACCGGGCTTCGCGAGAATTCGAACGCAACGCGCTGCGACATCGCGCGACTCTCGACTCTTTGGAGACGCTCGAATACCAGCTGCGTGACACCAAGCACTTGGCGGACAAATTCCGCCTTCTCGGTTTTTGTGAGCTAGTCCTGGAAGCGGACTGCCGCGATTTTATGCGCCTTTTGTGCGAGGTAGAGTGGTACGGTTAATCTCATCCCAAGAATTTTAGCGTCGGTGTCGTGAAATTCGTGAGGTTCGGGAAAATCGTGGGCAAATCCGTGCTGGCCACGCCGAACCACTGCGCCAGAGTCGCTCCGTATTGATCCACGGACGTGCTGGGTATCCAGCGGCCGTTTGTGCCGACGTCGTCCGGCCCGCCCAACGCCAATTGCGGAAATGTGCCGTATAGGTCGCCACCATGAACCGCTCCGCCCATCACCAGGTGATGGCTGCCCCAAGCATGGTCCGTGCCGCCATTAGTCCCGGGCTGGAACGTGCGGCTGAAGTCCGAGAGCGTGAACGACGTGACTTGCTGCTGAAGCCCTAATTCCACCGTCGCGTTGTAAAACGCTGACATCGCGGGATCGAGCTGCGAATAAAGACTCTGTTGCGTCGGCAATTGCGCGGTGTGTGTGTCGAAGCCTCCGAGCGAACAAAAGAAAATCTGCCGCTGCAGTCCCAGAGTCGACCTTGCCTGCATGATCTGCGCAACCTGCTGCAATTGCGGGCCGAGCCCGCTCGTCGGAAATTGCGTTTGCAGGGCGGGCAATCCCTTCAGTGCCGATGCCAGAATCTGGCTTTGCGCGAGCGATTGGCTCATCACCGCGCTGGAATCCTGCACCAGCGAAACGCCGCTATCGAAAGTGAGCAGTTGCTGAAAGGAAACCAAACGAGCGTTCTCAGCAGCCGATCCGTAGTAACCACTCAAACCCGGCGATGAACCAGGAATGAGCGCGTAGGGTTCCGTTTGCGCTCCATTGCAAAAAATCGCTCCGCCCGCGACCGAAGTGATCGGAGGATACTGTGCGCCGGCATTCAACGTCTGCAATGCATCGGCCGTGCGTCCCGCCCATCCGGTCGGCGCGTAACCATCAAACTGCGCTGTCTGCCATTGTCCCTGCTGGTCCGAGTGCGAAAACAGGTTCACCGGCAATGTCGCGCCGCCTTGCTGGTATTGCGTACGCGTAACCGGCTGGGCCAGCGTTCCGACGTTCGCCACCACCGCCAGCTGCCCGCTCCTGAATAATCCTTGCAGGCCCGGAAGTTGCGGATGCAATCCGTACGGCACTTTCCCGGTTTTCGTCACGATCGGCAGCAGGGAACTCTGCGACAACGCCAGATTCGATCGAATCGTCGCGTAATTCTGATAACCGGCCGAATCGTTCGGCACAATCAAGTTGTTGCTGTCGTTCCCGCCAAAGAGGAAAACGCATACCAGCGCCTGGTAACCGCTCGAAGGGCCCGCCGCCAAGGCGTGAATCATGTTCAATCGGCCGAGCGCCGCTGTCATGCCGAAGGAAGCCGCCGTGCAGCATCCCGCGCGCAAGACCTCCCTTCGTGAGATTCCTTTTCCCCGAGCCATTGTCAACGCTCCCGCGGCCGAGCCGCTGCGAATCTAGTGCTGCACCTGATACTGCGAAGAACTCGCGATCAGGTAAATCGCGGTTTGCGCTTCCTGCATCAATTGCTTGTTTCCCGCCGGCACGCTTTGCATCGCGCTCACGATGCTGTTCTTCATGTCCGACGACATCGCCCCATGCATCAGCAATTCGTTCAAGGTATCCACAAGCGCGCCGGGATTCGATGCCTGTGTCGCATAGCTCGAAAAATCCAGCTTGTTTCCGGAGCCCATCGAGCCGAACGCAAAAGTGTTCACCCAGTTCACGCGGTTCAAAGAAGTCGCCGTGGTCAGCAATTGAAACTCGGGCCCGAACGACGTGGTTCCCGGAATCACGTAATTCGGGGAATAAAAGTTGAATACGCTTGGCGAGAAAAGAGGCTCCTGGCCCATATTGCTGCTGTAATAGGAAAGGTTTGAGCCGTCGCTGGTGGCGTTGAACGTCCGCATCAGACCCGTAATGAATAGAATCGGTTCTTGCAGATGGCCGTCGGTCCCCACGGCAGTGGCGGGGTCATCTCCTCTTCGTGCTTCGGAATCCATCAAGATTTCCGTGATCACCGATTTCATGTCGCCCCGGACGCCCGATCCGTTGTCATTAAACACGCCCGCGACTCGCTGAATATAGGCGGGGCTCGGGTTGCTCGTCACTAAGTGCTGAATGAGTTCGCGGCAAATGAACGGCCCCACGTTCGGATGATTGAACAAATTGTCCATCGCGCCTTTCAGATCCTGCGCCGCTGTTTGCCCGCCGGGAAGTAGTCCTCCCTCCGCGACGCCTGGGTATATGAGCAACTGTTTTGGATCGGTGTCGTGATTGGAGTCCACGGCGACCATCGGACCGGTCCAGTAAGCCGGGTTATACTTTTCCTGCGTCATGCCCGGAGTCAGCGGATACGTCCATCCCGTGTATGCGCGCGCGAATGCTTCGACAGTGTCTTGTGTATAGGTCGGGATTTGATTGCCGTTCGAATCCAGCTGGTAAGAGCCGTCCGAATTCAGTTGCGACGTCCCGATCGTGAAAAGCTGCATGAATTCGCGCGCATAATTTTCGTTGGCGTGATCACCCCGCGCGGTGTTGGGTTTACCGTTGTTCACCATATCCAGCCAATGCCCCATCGCCGGCGATAGCGTCACGTCGTTCATGATCTGCCGGTAATTCGTGAAGGAATCCGTTTCCAGCAGCTGCAGATAATTGGTATATGCCGTTGGATCGCCCACCTTCGCTCCGCCGATCACGAAAATCTGGCTCAGCGCAAATGCCACTCGCTGCCGCAATTGGTCCGGCGCGGTAAGTGCCTGCACAAAAAATCTCTGCTGCAAGGGACCCAGGTCCATCTCGCCCTGCGCAGGGCTAGGGTACGGAGTAACGCGCAAGCCGTACTGTTGCGTCAGAAATCCTTGCAGCCCGCTGTACTGAACTTGCGATACCAGCTGCGGCGTCGGCCCAAACGTCGTCTGCTGCAAGAAACGATCCGCTGCGTTTGCCGCAATCGAGATAGTTCCCACCACCTGCGCGCTGATGCCGTTCGATCTAGCCCCGCCGGGGTCGGGGTTCGTTACCGTCACCGCCACGGATCCGACTTGCGCGCTCGTTGCGGTCCCGCTCGCACTGAGCTGCGTGCTCGATACAAAAGTCGTGGATAGATTCGCGCCCCCGAAGGAAACCGTCGCCCCGTTCACGAAATCGCTGCCGTTGATAGTCAGCGTGAAGGTGCCAACCTTCACCGACGAAGGCGTTACGCCCGAGATTTGCGGTATCGGGTTCAGCAACGTCACTCCGCTGCTCGCGTCGACGGAGGACTTCGAGGTTTCCGCCGCCTCAATCGTGATCGTGTTTGGCGACGGCAAGGCGGTCGGCGCCGTGTAGTTTCCATTCGCATCAATCGTGCCCATCGCCGCGTTCCCGCCAGCGATTCCGTTCACGGACCAGGTGAAAGTTTTTCCAGTCAGAGAGGGTGTGAACTGTTGCACGGAGCCCGCGCGCACAGACGCGCTACTGGGCGAAAGCGTGAGAGGTTCCGAGCTGGGTGAAGTGGGAGGCGTGTAACCGGCCGGCGCGAGCGAACAACTCGCCATCATGATTACCAGCGCAAAGATGACCGGTGCAAGAATCGCGCGACGCAACGGTGCCCCCAAGACGAGCTAGATTTGCTGCGGTTTCGGCTGGACGATGCCTCGGTGAGAAGTGGTGCCGAATTTCTCCGCCGCGTCCAAGCCAGGTTCTAATGTGGTAGGCACGTTAGCAGCGCAAAGAAATGTTCGAAACTGACACAACGGACTGATTAGGTGTGCTGTCCCTGCGTACTACGAAAGATTCAACCAGGCGAAAATGCGCATCGCGCGAGAAAGTTTTTTTTCGAGGAAACTATTACTGCGGAACGCGTCCGGGCTCGGCAAACACCTTACGCAGCCCGTCAGTTTTGATCGGCTGCGTGCTTCTTGCCTATTTTTCGCCGAATGTCGGGCCAGAATTCCTTGATGACGATGGCGATCCCGTCGTAAGCAACCTGCGTGCCCCACACACTCGCGGTGTTACTCAGAGTTTTGTCGTTCTCCGGATGATAACCGTACGTCGAAATTGCCGCTGCGCTGGCCGAACCGAGAATCTCGGATGCATTGAACTCGGAGTGACCTGAATCGGATCGCGTGATAAATAGCCGGCTGAGGGCGTATACCGTGCGGTGCATGACGGTGCCCTTGCCCATTATAAAGTATCGGGGATCCTGCTTCAGCACTGAGGGAAAAATCCCGCTCACCATATATCCTTCCACAGTTCCATCTGCCATGGTCGTGGCATAGCGCTTTCCGTACGCTCCCCACCCTTGGCCGTATGCGGACTCGCTGTTGTCCGCCTGCCCGATTCCGGAAATGAGGCCGTACCACACAAATTGGGCCGGATCGAATGAAGACCTCGTAATCAACTTGAACTTTTGCCCGACCGTTAACGGCGGCACGTTTCCACCGTTCTCAAGAGTGTTGAAGTTCGGCAGCGCGAAAAACAGCCGATCCTTCGATTGCGTTGCGCCATTTTGCGGTGGCTTCTGCCCGCCCTGGTCCTGCCCAGCTTTTTGCGTAGTCGCCGGCTGAATGCCCCCTGACGGTGCGCTGGGGGGCTTTTGTCCCGGCTGCGGGGTCTGCTGCGCTGGCTGCTGCGCTTCCGGCTGCGCGGGCTCTTGTGCTAACGCTGCGGTCGATAAAACGAGCAGCGCAACAATTGATGGAAACGCGAGCCAGTGGGCTCGCCGAGGGCTGGTCATCATAACAGTGTATCGTCTCCTCAACTCAAGGCGCTATGCAAAAAGACGGGCGGGTGCGCGGTTCGAATATTGCCGGGTACATCGTTTGATTCGCTTAGCTCTGTGCGCGTTGCACGCGGCCACCAAGAATCGCGTAATCGGAGTCTAAGAGCCCGCCACGTGCCATCAGGCCGCCGCGTCGTCGGCGAGGCGTTCGATGCGAAACACGTACGTTGTCGCCCCCGAGATTTGAGTTTGGCCGCACGACGATGTAAAGTTTTTCGCGATGAACCGCGATCCCGTTCAGAATTCAACCGAATCGCGCGCAAGTTTCCGCGCGGCCCAATTGATCTTCATTCTCTGGCTTCTATTTGTGAATATTTTCTACTACCTGCAGTTTCGTGACGTGGTTCTGGCCCGCCTCGCTGCTTGGACTCACCGGTGACGCTGCTCTTCGCCGTTCTTCATCTGTTGACTGTGCTGCTCATATTTCTGATCGCGACAGCCTGGGGCATCCGTGTTCTGCAACTCTTTGGATTCGCGGCCCACGATGCTCTTGAGTCGCTGCTCTTTGCCGCGGGATTTGCGTTTGCGACGCTCGAAATCGTTCTCTTTTTCCTCAGTATTGGCGGATGGCTGCGTTTCGCTACTGCCGCCGTCCTGCTAGCGCTTACGGCCGCTTCCGCGGGCGGCGCCTGGCGGCAGCTTTGGAATATCTCGCACACTCTGTTCGCGACGCTGCGTCCATCATCGCTGCCCTTGTCCGAACGACTCGTTTTGCTCCTAATCGCCGGCTTTCTCGGCGTCGGCGCGCTCACAGCCATGGCTCCGACCACCGGCTCGGACGCGATGCATTACCACTTCACCGCGCCGCTGCTTGAACTGGGCCGGCCGCTCGCTCCGATTTATTGGATGGTCCACAGTTTCTTTATCGGGCAAGCTCATCAATTGATCTCGCTCGGACTGGCACTCGGCAGCGATCGCATCGCGCTCGGCTTGATCTACGTCGGTGGCGTACTCGCGGCTGGCGCGTTGTTCGCCCTCTCGCGACAACTCGTGACGAAGCGCTGGGCCTCCATTGGCGTTCTAATTTTCCTCGCGACGCCTCTGGTCTTCTGGCAGATGAGCACCTCCGGATCGCCTGACATGTGGATGGCGTTCTACGTGACGCTCGCAGCGCTAGCGGCGGCGCGTGCCGGCCCAGGCGATTCGACCCGCTGGTTCGTTCTCGCGGGATTTTTCGCTGGCGCGGCGGCGGGAGTGAAATACACCGGCTGGATTATTCCGATCGCGCTCGTGCTCTATGTATTGATCGTGGCGCGATCGTTCAAGGCTTCCATCTCAACTGGCCTTGCCGCGCTCGCGGCCGGCGTCTGGCCTTTGGCGCGGAACTGGTACTGGACGGGAGACCCGGTGTTTCCGTTCCTCACCAGGGCGCTCACACCGGATCGCGTTAATTCTTATGCCCTCACCTGGATCTCGGCGGATACCGGCGCTGGTAGAGTCGTACATGACCTGCGCCACGTCCTCGGTTATCCATTTACAGTGGTGCTGGAGGGTGCGTCTCACGGTTTCGGGCAGTACTTCGGCCCGATAATTCTGGCGTTCGCGCCCCTGCTGCTTTTCGCTCGCTGGAAAAATCCCGTGGCCAGGATCGCCGGCCTTTTCTGGGCGGCGATGTTTCTATCGAATGTGTGGTCATCTCAGATGGGCCGTTTTCTCTTGCCGGTGTACGCGCTCAGTCTGGCGCTAGTGCTATCGGGCGTCTCGACTATCGCCGAAAAAGGCTGGCGCGCCGCTTCCGCGGCTTGCGCAGTCACGATTTTCGTCTTCCTCACCTTTGCCGGAGCTTCGGACGCTGTCTACGCGCACGACTTTATTCCCGTGGTTCTCGGAATCCAATCGCAGGACGCCTTCCTCGAGCGGATGGCTCCCGACTACCATACTGTCGAGTTCATCAATCAAGAGTTATCGCAGCTGCCCGCAACGCCGCGGGATGGCAGCGTGATGGTTTTCTTCCGCCATCTTTATTATCTTCACGATCTCCGCGTGCCGTTTGTGGACGGCTCGCCGGAGTATTCCTGGCTGATGGATCCCGCGCACTACAACGACCCCGATAAACTGCTCGCGCACTTACACGAGATGAATATACGCTGGGTTGTGAAGTCGCCAAACTATCCGAACGTACTCGCCTCAGCATTTTCTGCTTTGGAGCAAGAGGGAAAACTTGTCGCAGTTGCTTCCGACGATGTTGAGAATCTTACCGGGACTGGCAGGATCTACGGACAGCGTCAAACAATCCGAGTCACTCTGCTGGAAGTCCGCGAGTAGAAATATTCGCGCGCAAATGGCCTTATAAAAGCAGAAGGCCCGCTTTGGGGCGGGCCTTCGAGGGGAGAAAGCTCCACGGCCACTGCGCGGTAGGCCACAGAACCCTTTCCTCGACCGCAGTCTAGTACGAGGCGCGGAAATCAGTCAAGCAGGAAAGACACTTTTTGACCCCAGTTTAACTGATTGATATCGCACAGCTTACGCGGAACCAGTACGTTTTCCACCGATTGGTCATTTCGAGTGTCTGCGCTCGATACCGTAGAAGTCCTCTGAATTGATGGGCTTACTGCCAAGGCCCAATTGCAGCACTTGCATCTCGCTGCTGCGATCAAAGACTTTATCCGGCAGCCAGCGCTTGACCACCAGTCGAAATCCTCCGAAGGCCAAGCCGGAAATTAACGCAAAGCAGCAGATCACTCCGGTTCCGATTATCGCACCGACGATCATCGTACTGATCGGAGGTTCTTTGAATTGGAACGTCGGCTCGTTCCAGGTTACTTCCGTCCCGGATTGAATCTGGTCGAATAATTTGTTTGCTTCTTCCACTGTGCGCGCGCCGGAAACAATCGCAAGCAAAGTAATCGAGCGCCGCGCATAAATCGGCGAGCCATTCGGGTCCGCGCTCGGAGAATTCACATGATAATCCTGCTGCAATTGCGCCAACTTTTTTTGCGCCGTTTGCGGAGTGGGGAAATCCGCGAGCAGCAGGTTCAGTTCGCGCCCATCTACGTGATATCTCGCAACCTCGGCTTCGGCTCCCGTTCCAAATCCTAGCCAGTCGTTGGTAGTTACCGGGAAAAATTGATTCAGCGTCACCGGCCCCAGGATGTACTTGTCAGAACGCTCGATGAACCCTTTCGTCGGTAAATGCTCGGAGATTGTGGGAAGCGGCCCTTGATCGGCCTTGGAACTGATGGCAGCTACCAGCGCATTCAAATCCTTGCCCCATCGCTGCAAATCCGCTCCGCTGATATCCAGCACGAGATTTCCATCCAGCACCAGAGCCCGTTCGCGCGACATCGCCGAATGGTCCGTCACCCCCGCCTGCGGCATATCCGGCGAACGCAGATACGAGTACATCCCGTACGCCCCGCTCGGATCTTTCATCCGGTAAAGCGTAACCTGCAGCTTGTCGTTGGCCCGCGAATACGCAGCCTGTTCGCCGGAGACAAAGCCATACTCCTGCCGCGCTGCCGCTTGCTGGCCCGCGGCCATGCTTCCGGCATGGTCGCCGTTATAGATCACGGGAGCCGGAATCCCTGCCTGGGGTGTGCCGGTCCATCCGGCAAACGAGTTAGGCAGGATCCCCTGTGCGGACGCGGGGATAGCGCTAAAAAATGCGAAAATAGTCAGAAGGAATAGGAAACGACGCATGCATACCATCTTACATTAGACGCCGAAATTCTACTTAGGGTTCCCTTCGGCAGCTACGATTGCGGACCCGCCGCCCGAGCCGCTGCGGGCGTCAGAAACCAGCTTGGACTTATCGTAGGAGAGGCTATTGAGACTTTCGAGGTAGGAAGCGATGCCGCGGTACAGGCCATCAGCGACACGCTGGCGCTGGTCGGTCTTCTTCAGCAGCCGTTCGTCGCTGGGATTGCTGATGAACGAGATTTCCGAGAGCACCGAAGGCATGTTGGCGCCGATAAGCACCACGAAGGGCGCCTTTTTCACTCCGCGGTTCCGTTCGTTCTGGCTCACCAGTTGCAAGCGATGCGTCAGCGAGTCCTGAATGTCGCTGGCGAGTTCCTTGGACTCTTCGACCTTTTCGTTACGCGCGATTTTTTTGATGATGTCCTGCAAATCGTGTAAGGATTCCTGGGACAACGCGTTCTCGCGC
This sequence comes from Candidatus Acidiferrales bacterium, assembly GCA_049287725.1. Lineage (GTDB taxonomy): Bacteria > Acidobacteriota > Terriglobia > Acidiferrales > UBA7541 > Palsa-295. The sequence goes on from JBAQGJ010000071.1 coordinate 75,757, forward strand.
GCTGCAACCTCCATGGACTCCTCGGACGTCGCAAAGTTCAAGTAGTAAGTCTCGATTCCGCGCGCCGCTTCGTCGTGGCTGGAGTTCGCATGGATCGAAATGAAGAGGTCCGCCTTGGCCTCGTTGGCGATTGCAGTGCGCTGCTCGAGCGGAATGAACGTGTCGTCTTTGCGCGTGTAAACCACTTCCGCGCCGGGCAGCTTTTCCTCAATCTCGTGTCCCAGGCGCAGCGCCACGTCCAGGCACAAATCTTTTTCCATCAGGCCGTGCGGGCCGATCGTTCCGGTGTCATGGCCGCCATGCCCGGGATCAATTACGATGCGGCTGATCTTCAAACCGAGCGCGCGAGTCAGCGAGCGCTGGCCGTCGCGGGTGGGCTTGGATTCGCTCGGCGGGACCAGCACGGCTGTCCTATCGCCTTTCGCTTTTAACGGCGTCTTTTTCGCGACTGCGGGCTTTCCTCCAGTACTCGCTGCATCTCGCGCACTTCCTGCTTCGGGCTTGACGGCGGGGCTTTCCGTGTCTGCTTTCGCGGCGTACACAACGGAAGGCGTGGGAATTGCCGGCGGCGGAGCAGCGGCCGCTGCAGACACCGCCGGTACTGAGGTCGCTTTGGCAGTCGTCACCGCAGGTTTGTTGCGAACCTCGATCACCAGGCGATAAGGATTCGCCAGCAGCCGCGCCGTGTAATCGCGCGCGCCGTCCACATCGAGAACCACGCGCACAACGCTCGCCTTGTTTTGCGCGATGCGCACCGATTTGAGCAGCCCGTCTTTTACGACCAAGTCTCTTTTCGCGACTGCAGGCGTAAGCTGCGCACGATGCAGATCGAAATAAATGCGGTCCGGCGAAGCGATCCGTAAGGCATTGAATGCGATTGTGCCGTCCAGCGTGACCACGATGCGCACCGCATTTGCCGCGTTCCACGTCTTGATATCCAGGACGCGCGGCGTGCCGCGATCGCTCTCGCGCTGTTGGACCTCTTTGCCCTTAATTTCCGGCAATGCATCGCTGGCAGCTACGGCCGCCGCCGCGGCAGCTGCGGCCACAGCTTGCTCTTTAGCCTTCTCGCGGCCCGCGGCGATTTGCTGTAACAGCGCCCGCGCCTCATCGGAGTGTTCCGACTTCGGGAAGTGCTTCAAGTAATCTTTCAGCGAGGCTTCGGCCACGTCCGGCTGATGCAATCCTTCCTTCTGGATTTCGCCGATGGCATACATCGCCTGGCTGCGGAAGCGGCTGCCGGGATATTGTTTCAGCAGAAACTCGTAGGTTTCGATTGAGGATTGGAAATATTTCTCGTCGAACAGGCGGCCCATCTCGTCATACAGCTCGGCTTCGGCGACGAGGCTAGGCGTCACTTCTTCAGCCTGTGGGGAGATCAGATAGACTTTGTGATAAGCGGCGAGCGCTTGGCGGTAATCAACGAGCGACCGTTCGTTGTCCGAAGTGCCTTCGAGAGTAGTGCGCAGCTTGACGGCGTGCTCGAACTGCTCGCGCGCCTGCAGCTTGCGATCCACGGCTGCGGACGTGGAAAGAGCGAAAGCTAGCGCCAACGCTAGAAACAGCCATCTGGCCGAAAATTGGGTTCTGACGGAAACCACCTGCGTCACTCGTTCGTGAAAACTACCCGGCCATTCGCTTCCACTACCTTGCGCACTGGATTTCTTGGCGGAGTCCAGAGCGATTGGTCGCGGCCGGAGCCGGGGCGAAAGTATGCGTCGGTCACCTTCTGTACGTATCTCTGCGTTTCGGGGTACGCCGGAACGCCTCTGCTCAGATCCACGGCGTGCTCGCCGGCGTTATAGGCCGCGAGCGTCTTGGTCAGGTCGCCGTTGTAACGATCGAGCAGCGCCTTCAGATACGTCGTCCCGCCTTCCACGTTCTGCGCGGGATCAAATGGATTGCCCACACCAAAGCGTTGTGCCGTCCCAGGAATTAACTGCATCAGGCCCACGGCTCCCTTGCGGGAAACGGCGCGGGAATTCCATCCGGATTCCGTGCTGATCACGGCTTTAACCAGCGCGGGATCCACTTGATGGCGTGCTGCTGCGTCACGCACGATGCGATCGAGCCGCCCGTCCGTGGTGCCGAGCGCCGAGGCTGTGTCCTCTGACGACATGGCCGAAGAACGACCCCCTACGACCGAGGGAGAACTTATAGTACTCCCACGGCGCGGCTTAGGGGAATCCCCATTCACGAAGACAAGATTGCCGTGCTCGTCGAAGGAGGTCGAAATCTGCGCGCGGCTTGGCGGAGCTAGCGTCAGAAGCGCGCCCGCGACCAGCACTGCAACTGGGATGCAGTTTGTCTTCATAGAGCTTGCCGACATCCAACTGCGAACGACAACGAACACCGACAACCTGACAACCGGCCCTGGGAAGGCAGAGCGCATTTTTTCGCGAACAAACGAGCGACACGGCTACGCCTGAGAAGGAGGCTTCTTCAGCGTAAGCATCTGGCGCGACAGGAATTATACCAATCGGTCTAGGAGGGGGTAAACGTGGTCAAGGGCCTTTTGTATGGCCGATGTGTCTTTTCCGCCAGCCTCCGCCAAATCGGGTTTTCCGCCCCCGGAACCGCCCACGATCTTGGCGAGTTCCTGGACGATCTTGCCGGCGTGAAGCTTAGGGATAAGGTCTTTCGTAACTCCTGTGATTAGAGCCACTTTGCCGTCGTCGGCGGAGGCCAGCACGACGACTCCGGAGCCGATTTTCTGGCGCAGGGCGTCCACGAGCTGGCGCAGGGCCTCGCGATCAAGGCCGTCCACTTGGGCGGCAATGAGGCGAACACCCTTGACCGGGCAAGCTTGTTGGGCCAAATCGGTGGCGAGCGAGCCGGCGGCTTTGCGCTTCATGGCCTCAAGTTGCTTCTCGAGTTGCTTGGTGGTTTCGAACTGGCGCTCGAGCGCGGCGATGATTTCGTCTTCGCCGGCGTTCAACATTCCAGCGACGGAGCGCAGCGTGGCGAGCGATTTCTGATATTCGGCTAGAGCGCGATCACCGGAGATGGCTTCGATGCGGCGCACTCCCGCGGCGACGGATTGCTCGGCGACGATTTTGAAAACGCCGATGTCGCCGGTGCGAACGACGTGGGTGCCGCCGCAGAGTTCCTTGCTGTAGAAGCCGCGCGGCTCGGAGGCGTCGGGGATGGTCACTACGCGGACGTTGGCTTCGGGATATTTGTCACCGAAGAAGGCGAGCGCGCCGGAAGCGAGCGCGTCGTCAATGTTCATGATGTCCGTGCGCATTTCGAGGTTTTTGCGGATTTCTTCGTTGACCTGCTGCTCGATTTCGCTGAGTTCGCTGGGATCCACGTGCGCGAAGTGCGAAAAATCGAAGCGCAGATGATCGGGCGCGACGAGCGAGCCAGCCTGCTTCACGTGGGTGCCGAGAATATTGCGCAATGCGGCATTGAGCAGATGCGTGGCGGTGTGGTTGCGCATGTCGCGAACGCGGCGTTCGGGATCGGCGATGGTGGCGAGACGATCGCCGACGTGTAGATCTTCTTTGGCGACGATGCGATGCGCGATCACTCCGGTAACTGGGTAGTAGGCGCCGCGAACTTCGGCGAGTTCGAGCGATTCGGAATTATCGTAAAACGTGCCGGTGTCGGCGACTTGGCCCCCGGATTCCGAGTAGATGGAAGTGCGGTCGAGGACAACTTCGGCTTCGGTGCCGGCCTTGATTTCGTTTACCGCGCCATCTTTGGTGATAATGGACTCGATGCGAACGTCACGCGCCTTGGTGCCAAAGTAAAAGTCAGGCTCGGTTTTGAATGTTTGCGCGAGCTTCGAGTAAACAGGTCTTGCAGCTTCCTTGTGCGCGCCTTTCCAGGAAGCCTTGGCGCGCGTGCGTTGCTCCCCCATCGCCCGTTCGAATTCATCACGATCAAAGCGAAAACCCAAATCGCGAACCACGTCCATAGTGAAATCCAGCGGGAGTCCGAACGTGTCGTACAAGCGGAACGCGCTCTCCCCCGGGAAAATGACGGGGATTCCTTTGTCCTTTAAATTGCGGAGACCAAATTGTCGGCGAACCTCCTTCGGAACATCAGGATCGGGCTTGAACCCAGCCTGCAAGACCGCCCTTTCCGTTATCTCAGCCAATTCATCGTCTAGCTTCTGCGCTCCAATCTCGAAACTCCGTCTATATCTCGTTTCTTCGGAACGAACGACCTCCTCGATGAACTTGGCTTGGTCTTTGAGCTCGGGATACGCTCCGCTCATCAACTGAATCACCTGGGGAATCATTTCCCAAAGGAAATAATCCTTGATCCCAAGCAACCTTCCGTGATGAATAGCCCGTCGCAGAATCTTGCGCAGGACGTAGCCTCGTCCTTCATTCGAAGGTAGGACTCCGTCTGACACTAGAAAAGTAACGGCCCTGGCGTGATCCGCGATTACCCTTAATGAAGCAGCTGCAACGGATCCGGACTTAGCCTCTGCGATTACTTTCGCTTCGCCCCGGCTGAGAGCCAAACCTGCAGCAAATTTGATAAGCGGCTCAAAAATATCCGAATCGAAGATGCTGATTTTACCTTCGAGGACCGCCGTCATGCGATCGAGGCCCATGCCGGTGTCCACGGACGGCTTGGGCAGGGGATTGAGATTGCCGTTAGCATCACGATTGAACTGCATGAACACTAGGTTCCAGATTTCGACGTAGCGCCCGCAGTCGCACGGGAATTGGCAATCGGCGTGGCCCTCGTCGGAGGATGCGGGGCCCATGTCGTAGAAGATTTCGCTGGAAGGACCGCAAGGGCCGGTGTCTCCCATGGCCCAGAAATTGTCTTTCAGGCCGGGGATAGCGACGATGCGGTCTTTGGGAGCGCCGGTATTGAGCCAGAGGTCGGCGGCTTCATCGTCGGTGCCGAGCATTTTGCCCGGCGAAACCTCGGCGCCGCCGAAAACGGAGAAATAGAGCTTTTCCAGCGGCAGCCCGAACCATTGCGGCGACGTCACCAGCTCCAGGGCAAAAGCGATAGCGTCTTTTTTGAAGTAGTCGCCGAAGGAAAAATTGCCGAGCATCTCGAAAAAAGTGAGGTGACGGTTGGTGAAGCCGACGTTTTCGAGGTCGTTGTGCTTGCCGCCGGCACGGACAACCTTCTGGCAGGTGGTGGCGCGGTTGTAATCGCGCTTTTCGAGGCCGAGGAAGACGTCTTTGAACTGGTTCATCCCGGCGTTGGTGAAGAGCAGGGTGGGATCGTTGTGCGGGACGAGCGAGGAACTGCGTACGACGCGGTGGCCGCGCTCTTCGAAGAACTTCAGGAATGTCTGGCGGACCTGGTTACCGGTCCACTTCGTGCTGGGTGCCGTGCTGTTCAAGATTCCCTCGGTGACACTGAAAAACAGATCCCTCGGTCGCGTTGCTCGCTCGGGATGCCGATGCTCGCCGCATCGGCATTATTGCAAAAGCACGCAGCGCTCGCAACGATTGGGCCGTTTGCGGTCGGAAGTAGAAGATTTTACGCCGCGCTACTGATCCTGAGAACCTGAAAAAAATGACGATTAGAACTGAGTGCGGTTGTTTGTTTTCTATGACATATAGCGTTTTCTAATCGCGCGGTGTGACGATTAGAATGGCTGTGATTCGTGATTTGTGACTCGTGATTCGTGGCCCTTGGCGCGGCGTGCGAGGTGATGCACTTTGTGGCGAGAAACGTTTGCGTTTGTATCGAATAAGAATTGACGCGGTCGTTTGTTTTGAACGAGTTACGCGAATTATTGTTCCGGTGAAAGTGTCCATTTGTATCGAGAAGCGCCGCGGCAACCCGTGATTCGTGACTCGTGATTTGTGACTCGTGATTCGTGACGCTCGGCTGGCGATTCGCGACTGTGGAAGTGGCAATTTGTTGGCGATTGATTTGGGTCGCGGGTGTTTGTTTTCTGCGAGATACAATGATTTCTAATCGGCTGGGTTTGCGATTGATTTTGGTCCGATCGGCGAGTGTTAATCGACAATCAGTGACGATTAGACGGGGCATGTAACATTGTAGTTCACGTTTTAGTTGAAGTTTTGGGGTGGTTGAATGGTGCGCTTCGCGCGTCGTTAAGGGAGCGGGGCGAGCTTGGGCGGTACTTCTGCGGTGTGATTGGTTTGGTCGTTCGTTCGTCTGTGCTGCGGTTCCCATGTTGCGTCCTTGAGGGCGAGGAAAAACGCCCCGGCGTATTTTATCACATTTACTTTATGATTACTACGGGGCGTGTGTAGGTTGTGGCGGGTTCATGCGGCGGCGCTAGGTTGGGGGAAAAGATTTAACACAGAGGAAAGGCGGAGGCCACAGAGGAACCAACGGCAAGGGATTACCGCAGAGACGCAGAGGGCGCAGAGAAAAGCGGGTGCAAGAGGCAACTGCGCCCACCTGAAGCTGGCCGCTACAGAGTCAAATGCAACCGCAACGGCAACTGCGGGCGAGGCGCGCCTCGCCCGGGAAAAGCGGGGGCGCGCCCCCGCACTCCATATGCATCGCGGTGTTTGCTGCGGCCTTACCGGCTCTTAGCGTTCAATTGCACCGGCCTCTTGGATTTTAGCGCTCTGCAGCTATTGCTTCGCGTCGGCGGCCTTTTTGGCTGCGGCTGCTGCTTGGGCTGCTACCGTCCACGGTGGGACTATGCCATTGGCGCGGGCGTAGGCTATGGACTGGCCTAGATGTTCGTGGAGGTCGACTACGATCAGGTAGATGACGTCGCCTTCGTTGGCCTGGGGCCCTAGCTTGGGCAGGGCTTTATTGAAGTCGGCGTTGGTCATTTTTTCGATGGTGGCGTGGGCGGTGTCGAAGGACTTATTCAGGTCGTCAATGATTTGGGACTTGTCGGTGGTGGATTTGTCGAAGTTCTTCATGTCCATGTTCGCGGGGAGCGGCGTGCCGAGAAACTGCAGGAAAAAGTAGTTTGATCCGGTGACATGGAGAAAGACTTCACTGATGGAGCGAGCGCCTTCGGCGGGGCGCCAGGTGTATTTGTCCTGGGGGATGGCGGTGGCGAGGTCGACGTACTTTTTGTGCATGGCGTCGAGGTCGAGGAGGGATTGCGGCTTCATGTCGTAGCTGGGAGGAGTACTGTCTGTGGATTGAGCGGCGGCTTGCGGGGGCGGTGCAGTCGTCGATTGCGAACCAGCGCGGGCGGCAGCGGCGGACAGCAGGATTACGGCTAGAGCGGAAAACAGCAGCTTCTTCATGGTAATTTTCTCCTTTGAGAAGTAGAAGTGTGTGGGCCGCTGATTCGGGGTCCGCGCGACTGTCCGAAATCAGAAAAAAGTGATGGGTGGTGTCCGGAGTTGGAGCGTTTTTCGATTGAATTCATTGGCATTTCCGGCACTTCCGCTGTGGGGCTTAGACGCGGGAGGCGGGGAAAAATCTCTTTCATTCGTTAAGTTTTTCGAGACGCGGACTGCACAGATTTAACACGAGGGCACCCTGAGAACCGGCACTGCCGGTTCTCAGGATGAATCGCCCTGTGGGGCGATTCACAGAGAAAACCTACTTCAAAGATTTAACACAGAGAACACAGAGAACACAGAGAACACGGAGAAAGGCGGAGAGCACAGAGGAAGCAACGGCACAGAATTACCGCAGAGACGCAGAGGGCGCAGAGAAAACCTTCGTCAAAGACTTAACAAAGAGGGCACAGAAAAGACATGAGGACACAGAGGGAGCAACGGCAACGGCAACGGCAGCGGCTAGGCGTCGTCTTGTGGGTCTTGGTCGTCGTCGGGGAGGTCGCCTTTGGTGATGCGTTTTAGTTCGTTGCGGATGGTGTCGGCGGAGAAACCGGCGGTTAGGAGATTGCGGTAGAGGGAGGCGATTTTTTTTTGGTCTAGCGGGGCGGACTTTTTATTGAGCAGGGCCAGGCGGCGTTTCAGGCGGGCGCGGACTAGCGCGGGCTCGTCGGTTTCGGCGAAGACTTTGGCGATGGCGTCTTCGATGTAGCGGTCGGGGACGCCGCGGGCGCGAAGTTCGCGGGCTATGCGGAAGCGTCCTTGGCGGCGGACTTTTACGTGCTGGCTCGCGTAGTTCAGGGCGTACTTGGCGTCGTCGAGGTAATTCAGTTCGCGGAGGCGCGCGATGATTGGTGGGACCAGGTCTTTATTTTCGGCGCGACGTTCGAGGTGTTGTTTCATTTCGTGGATGGAGTGCGGGCGGCGCATCAGGGCGCGTTGGGCGGACATGTAGAGCTGGGTTTCGGTTACGAGTTTCCGGCGGGGTTGCTGGCGCATGGTGTGAGGATAGTTGAGGAGATGGAGGAAGGGAAGGAGGTTGAGGCGAGGAGAACGTCAAATTCGCCACAGATGAACACTGATTAACACAGATGAGAAATAGAAAAAACGGTAGTTATCGCCCGGACAGGCGTGCGATCGAAGAGAGGTCCCTCGCTGCGCTCGGGATGACAACGAACGGCACTGCCCATGCGAACCCGGGCACGGCATGCCGTGCCCCTACGATCTGATAGTTGGATGCGTTGCTTATGGCGCGTTTGGTGGTGCGCGATCTTAGCGGCCGCCTATGCGGTCGAATTCTGTCATGGCTCTTTCCATGTCTTCGCGGGCTGAGTCGGCGGAGCTGCGGACGCCTTGGACGCGCAGACGGAAATCGTCCGGGTTGCTGGCGCGCAGGAT
>JBAQGJ010000072.1:0-38748 GCA_049287725.1 Candidatus Acidiferrales bacterium
ACTTCATGCAAAACCTTCAAACGTTCCCGCTCTTTCGCACTCAACTCGATCCGCTCCTCTGCCATCAGGCCCCCCCGGCCCCTAGAAAAGCGGACATTTCTACTTTGCACAATCCGGACATTCTCACTTTGCAGCTACAAACGTTGTCTTATCTTTGCCCTCGCTCGCCTCGCGTTATAAGATGTCGCCTTCGCACTTGCCTTTCGGGGAATGATGGAACTTCGCAAAGATCCGATCACTCGCAGTTGGGTTGTGGCTGGGCATCCGGAGCGCGAAAAAGTTCGCCCCGATCCTTGTCCGCTTTGTCCCGATAGCCGCCTCGAAACGAAAACGCTCCTCGATCTTCCTTCTCAAGGCAAATGGCAAGTACGCGTGTACCCGCATTTCCGTCCGCTCTACCGCATCGAAGGTGATCCCGGACGCAGCGCCGAAGGCATCTACGACCGCATGGCCTCCGTCGGCGCGCACGAAATCGTCGTCGAAACGCCCGACCACACCCGCACGCTCGCGCAAATGGCCGACGAAGAAATCGAACGCGTCCTCGACTCCTGGGCCCGCCGCATCGCTGATCTAAAACGCGACGCGCGCTTCAAATACGTTACCGTCTTCAAAAATACCGGCACGCAGGCCGGAGAAGAATGGCCGCACTCCCATTCGCAAATCACCGCCACCACTTTCGTCCCGCGACGGATTCTCTACGAACTGCGCTCCGCCCGCGAATGGTTCCGTGAACGCGAACGCTGCGTCTTCTGCGACATCCTGCGCCAGGAGGTGCGCCAGGCGAAGCGCATTGTGGACTGTTCCGGCGATTACCACGCCTTCTGCCCCTACGCTTCACGCGTCCCGTACGAGCTCTGGATTCTCCCGCGCACGCACAATCATCAATTCGAATCCGTGCTCCCCCAAGAAAATCGCCGCCATCTAGCCAGCCTGCTTGGCCGCACCCTGCGCCGCCTCCTCCAGGTTTCTCCCAGCTATCATTTGGTCGTGCACACTGCGCCCAACACGCTACAAACCAAAGGGGAACTGAGCGCCTACTGGAGCACCATCGCCGGCGATTACCACTGGCATTTCGAAATCCTGCCAATCGTCGAACAGCGCAGCAAGTCCTACAGCATCAAGGAAGTTTATTTTAATGGCACGCTTCCCGAAGAGGCCGCTGAACGCCTCCGCCAGTTCGATCCCGCAAAGCAATGACGAACCTCGCCGCGACGCTCTTGGCGGAACCCGATCCGCAGCGCGGCGGAATCATCTTCAAGATGCTCTTCCTGATTTTCGTCGTCGTTCTTCTCGCCATCCTCTATCTGGTCCGCGTCCCGCTACTCCGCTTCGCGGGTGAATTCTGGATTGTTGATGACGCGCCAGAAGCCTCTGACGTCATCATCGTGCTCAGTGGTGACAATTACGACGCTGTCCGCGCCGCTCGCGGCGCCGCGCTGTTCAGAGCAGGTCTGGCTCCGCACGTCGTCGCCACCGGACGCGCGCTACGCTCCTACGCCTCCACCACCGAATTGATGAAGCGCGATCTCGTGGACCACGGTGTTCCGGCAGCCGCCGTCATTCCGCTAACGCATCACGCCGGCGACACCCGCCAAGAAGCCGTAGCCGTCAGCGAATTCGTAGCCTCGCACGGATGGAAAAAAATTCTACTGGTCACCTCCAATTACCACACGCGCCGCTCCGAATACATCTACGAACGCACCCTGCCACCCGGCACGCAACTGCGCGTAATATCCGCGCCAGATATCGAGTACGATCCACAAAGCTGGTGGCGCACCCGTGAAGGCGTCAAGTTATTCCTCCACGAAGCCGGCGGATACATCGCCGCCCTATGGGACATGCGCCACAACGACGTCCGCACCACATAACGCACAGACTTTGCAGCGGCGCGCTTCAGTGCGCCATCGATTGGCCAATAGGGTAAGCAGCATGTCATCCCGAGCGCAGCGAGGGATCTGCCTTTTGCTGACACATCAAGAACAAGGCCCTCTTCTCCTGATCCGGTCGCCGTTCCACGCCCTCTACCTCACAACTCGTTATCACTTAGGTACGCGCGCCTCTTTCGCTTCGGTACCCTCTGTACTATAGTGTCCGGGGAATTACTTCGGGGCTCCTGCCGCCCGGCGCAGGGTCCGCCAATAAACTGGGGGAAATCATGATGTGGCGTAAAAACGAAGAGGCCAAGCCATCTTCGCCGGGATCGAAGTCGTCTGAATCATCGGCTGCTGCACCAAAACAAAATCAAACTGCAATCTCGTCCATGAGTACGCCGGAAACTCCTGCACCGGCGGCGACAACTTCGTCGTCCGTGCCAACTGCCGCCGCGCCAGCAACCGCGCCGTCGCCTGCGGTTGCCGCAACAACCCCCGCGCCTGCTTCTGCGTCAGGGCCCGCAGCCGCAACTTCCAGTTCCACCATCGGCGCCGGCCTGAAAATCCGCGGCGATATCTCCGGCATTTCGAATCTGGTCATCGAAGGCGAAGTGCAAGGCAAAGTTCAAATGACCAATGGCCGCGTCACCGTCGCCCCCAGCGGTCGCGTCAACGCCGATATCGAAGCCTCTGAAATCTCCATTGATGGCTTTGTCCAAGGCAATCTCATGGCCACCGAAAATGTGCGCCTGGGCGCGACGAGCCACGTGCAGGGCAGCATTCTTACGCGGCGCATTGCCATTGAAGATGGCGCGGGTCTCCGCGGCAAGGTCGAAATGATTCGCGCGAGCGATTCAGTCAATCCCGCTGCCAGCGCTACGGAAGCCGCCTCGAAATCCGCGTCTCCCAAAGCCGCCGCTGCCGGTAAGCAAGGGAATTAGCGCCCGCTATGAACTGGATGGCAAAAACTCGTCCGAACGCAGGGCTCCCGACCAGAACAACGGCGAAGCCCGGTCCCACTGCAGCGTCCGCGGTTCCCGCATCCGCCAACGCTCGCGTGTCCAACGGCCTCAAGGAATTTCTCTGGCTGCTCTCCGACTCTGGCCAGGGCAAAATCCTGGACCTCGGCGCAGTCTTTCAATCCACCGTGATGTTTTTCATCGAGAAAGGCTTCCGGCTTTCCACCGAGGACCTGCTGCGCTCCTGGAAGGAATTTCTTCTCGCCGAAGAGGAAAATCTACGAAATGCCAAAGTCGGCGACGAAAGCGCGCGCGTCTCCCAAGGCATGCTCGCCGGGAAATTCCTCGATGCCAACCTGCAATACCCCGAGGAAACTTTCAACGGGGTTCTCGCCTGGGATCTTTTCGACTATCTGGACGCGGAGCTTTTGCCCCGCGTCATGGAGCGCATCTACGTCCTGATGCGTCCGGGCGGAGCTGTCCTCGCCTCATTTCATAGCCGCGCTCCGGAACGATTTCACCGCTACAAAATCGTGGACCCGCAAACCGTCGAATTGGTCGCTGCGCCGACGCTAGCGGTTCACGCGCGCGTTTTTCAGAATCGCGAAATCCTCGACATCTTTGGAAAGTTCCGTTCCTCCAAGACGTTCGTAGGCCGCGACCAAGTCCGCGAAGCGCTGTTCCTGAAATAAATCTAGTTCAACAAACTGTAGCCACCGCAGAGCCGGCACGCAAAATCGAAATCGAATTTGTAGCGGCGCACTTCAGTGCGCCATCGGTCTTACGCTGCGGACTATATTCGACGTGCACGACCGGTGTTGCGACGCGATCGCACCGCGCTTCGAATCCGCCCGGAAACCTAGCCGGAAGGGTCCGTAAGGGCGCTGCTTGCTCGCCCATGATGTAAGCCGCGCACTCACTTTGCGCAAAACTTTCCAGTTGCATTCACCATTCCACGGGAGTAGAACGGGCTTAGAAGTCGGTAATGCACGGAGGATGCAGTATGACGCCACCGGGCAGGAGACTTTAAGCTAATCACCGATTACACACCGCTTTTGCGGTGCGCAACCGCTAGAGTGCCTTCGGCACACCAGCGGCCTTCGGAAGAAGCAAACGGGGAGCCGCCAGGCTCCCCGTTTTGCATTTCAGATGCCACGCATTCGCAAACGCACCGCGCAATGGAGCCGCGCCGTCTGGGAGTGCGGCAGCTTGCTGCCGCCGTCTCACGTGCTGTTGCACAGCACCCAAATTACCGAGGCGAGGCTTGCCTCGCCCTAGTACTCCGCGCACAGCCACCGGACGGTAAAATCGCAGCGCCCACCGCGAGCGTTATTCTTCCTCCGGTTGCGGCCCCTTCAATCCAGCACTGGCACTCTTCCGCGTTCGCGCTCTCCAAGCCGAATAAATCGCCGGCAGCAATGAAAGAAAAATCACAATAGCGATCACATAGTGAATCCGCTTATCAATATTCGGAATCGTATTTCCCAAGGTGTATCCCAGCAAAATCATTCCCCAAACCCACAAAAGTCCGCCGAAAATGTCATACACCAAATATTTCGCATAACTCATCCGCGCCGCACCCGCCACCGGCGGACAGAACGTCCGAATAATAGGCACGAACCGCGCCATAATGATGGTCTTTGCGCCGTGCTTCTCATAAAACTCGTGCGCCTGCCTCAAATGGCTCTTCTTGAAAAAGCGCGAGTCTTCGCGCTGGTACAACTTATGTCCCATCGTGCGCCCGATAAAGTAACCAAGCTGATCTCCCGCAATCGCGCACAATGTAACCAGCGGCAGCAGCCACGCGATCTTCAATCCTGAATACTGGTCCGCCGCCACCACCCCCGCGGTCACCAGCAGGGAATCGCCCGGCAAAAAGAACCCCACAAATAGCCCGGTCTCCACGAACACGATCACGCACACCATCAGCATGCCGCCCAATGCCACCAAGCCGCGGACGTCCATCAGGCGATGCAGAAGCTCCTTGAAAAGCTCAACCATCAACCGGTTCCTTGCCTACAAAGTGAGGCCAAACGAGGCCGCCAATCTCCTAAACACGATAACAGAAAACCTCTTACCGCCGCGCCGCAAAGCCCGTAGGACCGCTGGTACCTTCCTCCTACCACGTTTAGCCCGCTGTACCATTGGCCAGTCCGACCGCCTCCGCCACAATGGCCTTGTTCGAGCGAGCCAGCTTCACCAAGGGGGACTCAATGGAAGGCGGTTTCGCAATCTGGATGGGGCAGCCGGTGATTCTCAGGGTAATTGCAGGTAATTTGCGCGTCCCGCTGCGTGGGCGCCTGGTTTCGGAAACGACCGAAGTGGTGCGCTTGCGTATCGCCGATAGCTGGGATGTGGACATTTTCAAATCAATGGTTCTCGGTGTGGAGCACGACAATCCGGTTTACGTTCTGAACTAGAGGGAAGCGCATGAGCACGCTCTCCAGCATGGGTTGGAAGCCGGCCGCTCGCAACGCAACGGTGGTGCCAGCGATAACGCCATCTGATTCTGCAGAGCCATCGGCCATGCACCAGAGCGCAGTCATCTTGCGCGACACCCTCATAGTGCTGGCGATTCAACTTGTGTTTCGCGCCACACTCGCAATGCGCCGCTGGAACTATTAATCGCGGCAAAGTTTCAAGAGTTTTCGGCCCAGCGTCCCTCACCCCCGCCCCGGGTCTGCGCCCCCAGACCCGGGGTTCCTTTTTTAGACCATGCAGTTTTGCTGCTTTCATCCACCGCAGAATGCGCTATGATGGTGCTGGTCATATTCTCGCCGATTGATCGAGGTCTGGGCGGGCAGCATCGTTAGGATGGAAGCTATTTTTGTAAAGCCTCTTGATATTCGGCGTTCTCGCGATACTATCCTTCGGAACGTTTAAGACACAAATAGGAGCCCCTTCGATGAGGATTGCTAGCGTTGCGAGTGCCTTCCCTGAGTACTATTACAAGCAAGAACTCTTGACGGAGGCACTGAAGAACGACTGGCGTCATCGGCTGACCAATCCCGACATTCTCGACCGACTCGACGAAAGCATGCAGGTCGAAGGCCGTTACTTGGTCGAGCCCATTGACTACTACGAGAACCTTACAACTTGGGGACAGGCGAACAACACCTGGATCCAGCACGCCCTCGAACTCGGCGAGCAAGCGCTCTGCAAAGCGCTTCACAAAGCTGGCGTCGGTCCCAAGGACCTCAGCGCGATCTTTGTGACCTCCGTCACCGGCATCGCCGCGCCTTCGCTTGATGCGCGCCTGGTCAACCGCATGGGCCTCTCCAACAACATCAAACGCATCCCGATCTTCGGTCTGGGTTGCGTCGCTGGCGCCGCCGGCATTTCGCGCGCTGCCGACTATGTTCATGGTTATCCCGACCAGGCCGCCGCGCTCCTCTCGGTGGAGTTGTGCTCGCTCACCCTGCAGCGCGACGACCTCTCCATGGCCCACTTGATCTCCGCGCTCCTCTTCGGTGATGGCGCCGCCGCCACGGTTGTCGTCGGCGACAAACGAAAATCCGATGGCCCCGAGATTCTCGCCACAAAATCCAGCTTTTATCCGCACAGCGAGAAAGTCATGGGTTGGGACATCTCGGAAAAGGGCTTCCGCATCGTATTGTCTCCGGAAGTTCCGGAGATGGTTACCAAGCATCTTGGCAAGGACGTAGACGCGTTCCTCGCCGAGAATGGTCACAAGCGCTCGGACATCACGTCTTGGATCATGCACACCGGCGGCCCCAAGGTGCTCGAAGCTACCGCGACTGCGCTTGGAATCACCTCCACCGATCTTGCTGCTTCGTGGGATTGCTTGCGCCGCGTTGGAAATATTTCGTCCACGTCGGTCTTGCTCGTGCTCGAGGACGTCTATAACAACAAGCGCCCGAAGCCGGGCGAATTGAGCATTCTCGCCGCGATGGGACCGGGCTTCTGCGCTGAGCTAGTTCTCTTACGGTGGTAGAAACGAGGGCCTGTGGCCGACAACGCGGATGTCCTTGTCGTAGGTGCCGGCCCGGCGGGGCTGGCGACCGCGATAGCGGTAAGACTCAAAGGACTGAGTGTAACGGTCGCGGATTCCCGCCGGCCACCCATTGAAAAAGCGTGCGGCGAAGGAATTCTCCCCGAAGGCGTTGCCGCGCTTTCCTCTCTCGGTATCCACCTAAATTCGAACGTCGCATTCCCCATCGCAGGAATCCGTTTCTGCGATGATTCCGCGACGGCAACCGGCAAGTTGCCGCAGGGCGCCCAATCATTCGGCCTGCGTCGCGCTGTCCTGCACTCGTTGTTAGTTCAACGCGCGCACGAAGTCGGCGTCTCATTCCGGTGGGGAACTCGCGTTTCCGATTGCACTGCCAACTCCGCCCGCCTCGATACCGTACATTTCAACTTCCGCTGGCTAGTCGGCGCCGACGGTCAAAAATCGAACGCAAGAAAATGGGCCACGCTAGGGCCTCGCAGCGTGCGCTCTTCGCGATTTGGCTTCCGTCGCCATTTCGCGATCGCTCCGTGGTCCAACTTCGTCGAAGTTTATTGGGGCAATCGCTGCCAGATTTACATCACGCCCACTGGCTCGCGCGAAGTCTGCATTGCACTCCTCGCGAGCGATCCGCAAATGCGCATTGCAGACGCGCTACCGCAATTCCCGCAATTAGCCGCTCGCCTCGATAGTGCTCGGCCGCTTACGGCCGAACTCGGCGGCGTCACCACGCTCGAACGCTTCGGCAAGGTCGCCCGCGGAAGTACAGCCCTGGTCGGCGACGCTTCCTTCACCGTGGACGGCATCACGGGCCAAGGCCTCAGCCTCGCATTTCAAGAAGCGCTTCATCTCAGTAACGCCCTCGCCGCCGCAAATCTCGCTGCTTACGAAATCGCGCACCGCAACTTGATCAGAGGGTCCGTGCGAATGGCGCGCTTCCTCCTGCTCCTCGCACGCCACGATTGGCTGCGCCGGAGAACTCTCCGCATCCTCGCGAACAATCCAAATTTGTTCGCAAGACTGCTCTCATCGCACTCCGCCAATACCGCCTCTCTCCACGCTGCCCCGATCGAAGTCCCCGATCAACCCTGCCAGGTTCAACGCGCGTGACCACAGAAGTCCGTCACTCCGTGCCGAGGAATATCCTAACCGCAGCAACAGGATCGCCGGCGTCTCGCCGTCCGATGTTGCACGCAAGCCTGCTCTCGATCTCGCACGCAATGGCGCCCCGATTTCCCAGGCTCAGCGCCGTAGGCGCGACACCCCGCTCAGGGATGCTACCCATGAAGGTCGTACTCGCCCTATTCGCGGCCGCCCTCGCCGTGTTCGCGCCGCCGCTCGCAGCCCAGCAATACACAGTCACTCTCGACCCCACGCAAACCACCATCGAATACACACTGGATTCCACGCTGCATGCGGTCCATGGGACTTTCAAACTGAAAAGCGGCGAGATTCACTTCGATTCCAGCACCGGTCAAGCAAGCGGCAGCATTATTGTAGACGCGACCACCGGCGACAGCGGCAACGACTCACGCGACAAAAAAATGCATCAGCAAATTCTGGAAAGCCATAAATATCCAGATATAACTTTCACCCCGCAAAAAGTCAGCGGCACATTTGACCCTCACGCGGCATCACAACTGGAGCTCTCCGGAATATTCCGGCTCAAAGGACAGGACCACCCGCTCACAGCCACAATCGCGGTAGACCCACCCCAGGGCGCCGCGCTACACGCGGCCGTCCACTTCACCATCCCCTACATAGAATGGGGCCTAAAAAGCCCGAGCACGTGGCTCCTAAAAGCCAGTGATACCGTAGCTCTCGAAATTCAGGCCACAGCCAAAATCACCCCGGATCAGTCGCTAAACTGACCAGCCAGAAAATCACCCGCCCGGTCCCCATTCGCAATATCTCCGTGAACTCGCCTTTTCTTTCTCCGTGCCCTCTGTGTTAAATCTTCAATCCCGGTTTTCTCTGCGAACTCCGCGCCTCTGCGGTGATTTTTGCCCTTTAGTATCGGCCGCCCTAACTCTCCTTATCCGTGAACATCAATTCCTTAGCCCGCTGCGAAGCCTTCACCACCGCCTTGATCAAAGTCACCCGCAGCTTGCCTTCCTCTAGTTCCAAAATTCCATCAATCGTGCACCCCGCCGGAGTCGTCACCGTATCCTTCAAAAGCGCCGGATGGTGTCCCGTCTCCAAAACCACTTTCGCCGCCCCCAACATCGTCTGCGCCGCCAATAAAGTCGCGAGCTCCCGCGAAAGTCCCATCTTCACGCCGCCTTCCGCCAGCGCTTCCAAAATAATATAAAGAAACGCGGGACCGCTCCCCGATAAGCCGGTGATCGCATCCATGTGCTTCTCGTCCACCACCACAGTCTTGCCCACAGCATCGAAGAGCTTCCGCGCAATCTCCAGATGTTTGGCGGTCGCGTGTTTCCCCTTGCAGATCGCAGTAATCCCCTCACCGACCATCGAAGGAGTATTCGGCATCGCGCGAATCACCGGCACATTCCCGCCGATCCGTTTCTCGAAATATTCCGTAGGGACCGAAGCCGCAATCGAAATCACCAATTTCTCGTCATTCAATTCGCCGCGAATCTCATCGAGCACATGTCCAACCTGCAACGGTTTCAAACACACCAGAATCACATCCGACTTCTTCGCCGCAGCGCGATTGTCCGTCCCGGGCGTAACTTTTCCGCTCGAAATCGCGCGCCGCTCGGACGACGTCTGCTGCACCGTAGCGAAAATGTGCGACGGCGACACCAACCCGTGCTTCAAAAACGCCTCAATCAAAATCCCGCCCATCTTGCCGGCCCCCAAAACCGCCAGCCCCTGCTGAATGGAAGTATCTGTCACGTTAGCTCAGCCCCCTTTTTCATCGTGATTAGCAGCTTAATTCGTCGGGAAGCCCACAGTTTACATGATTCACGCGCGGCTCAGGTGCGCCCGATATCGGTCGAGGAAATACAGCGAGCGAAGGCCTGCGGGCCCGCTGATCTCTCCACACAAGACTTCGAAACCCTCTTCCAGCGTTCGTAACGAGAGGTACCTAATTAGCAAATCGCAAAAATATTTCTCTTGTGATAATTTGACCATCGAGTATTATTTGCTCGGCGTGCTCTTCCTCGATCCTCTGTTCTGAGCGCCCGAAAAGAACTAAACCAGAAACTGATAAGTTCGACCAGCAAATTCGCGAAGCGTGCCCGCTCTCAGCCCGGCGGCGCATGTGCGAAACTTGCTGGGATCGAACGCGGATGTATCCTCTTTTTTGGAGTCGTTTGCTCACGCCGGCTCCACGGATAGAGTCGCCGCGTCGCCGTGCTTCGCGTGCTTGGTTCGGGCTGCATTGTGAATCTCCCAGGAGAGAGAGATGACAACCGCAGACCGGAGAGCCTTCCTGAACGGCACAAGCATCGCGGCAATTGGTACGGTGGTCGGACTGAGCGCTCCTGCCGCCCCTGCGCAGATTTTCAATCCCATCACACCGACGAGTTCTTCCGTTAGCTTCGGATGGGAAGCCAGGCTCCACGGTAATGGCGCTAACATCTGCTTTAGAGTAGCCAGGAAAATGGTTCTGAATAGTGCCAATATAGATGTGTCCTTTATGATCCTTTCAGCCCCAGCCGTTGGCGGTTTCGCCGAAGTCCTATGCCAAGCGAGCGTATCCCGCGGTGCTGTGCCTAACTTCGATAACAGCGCTCACGCATATATCGGGCCGCCGGCTAGTCCCGACTTCGATGGCGCTATTGTCTGCAATCCAAATAATCTTGACGTCGGTACTAATCCCACGCTGGGCCAAGACATGTTTTATGCCGTAATCCTCAAGGGCTGGGTGCCGCAGGATGGAACCGGTTCCGCCCAATCTCGCCAGGCCCGCCTCGATCCGGCGCTCATCGTCAACGCTGGAGACTACGTGGTATTCCACATGGATCACGGCGGGGTGCCGGTCGATGCGGAGATGCAAGTGGTCCTCGGTTATCGTCTTACGTAGTCCTCCGGCCGCTGAAATTAGCGAATGATCACCTCGGCGCCACATAGCTTCAGCGATGCCACAATTCGATCACAAGCAATATGGCTTTAGCCGCTGAAGTACAGAAATTGCACGTCGTCGCAAGGGCGTGAGTGCTCAAACGCACCCGCTTCGAGGGAAATCATTCGCCTCACTCCGGGATCGTGAAATCGCAGACCCTGCCGCCCGCTGGTATCGGTCCTTTGGTCAAGCTTTCGCTCGCAATCAAAGGGTCCAGTTCGCGTTCCTGGTTGCAAATGTGAATGATGATATGATTCTTCTGCAATCCTGAACACACGCAGCGCAATGAAGTCCGACTCTCATCTCCAATTCCCGAGGTAATCCTGTGGCCGAAGTATCACGCGACTGGCTCGACGGCGTCGTCGGCATTCTCGAAACGCTCAATCAAGGCGTCATCATCAATGACGATTGCGCCCACGTCATCTACGCCAATGCCCATTTTCAGCGGATGATTGGCATGCCCGCCTCCGAACTGATCGGCAGCAAAGTCACCGACCTGTTTCCTCCCGAAGACCGCCCCGCGCTGATCAAGGAAATCGAACGCCGCCAAAGGGATGGAAACAACCTCTTCGAATTTTTTCTTCCCCAACGAGACGGTGGCCGCTTGCCTGTCGTGATCACCGCGCAGCAAATGGAAGATCCCGACGGCGCGATCTTCGCCATCGTCACGCTAACCGACATCTCCGCGCAGAAGCGCGCCGAAATTGCCCTGCGCGAAGCCAACGTCCAACTCGAGCAGCGCCATCGCGAAATCGAAGAGGATTTACTGCTCGCCGCGCGCGTGCAGCAAAGTCTCGCGCCGGGGAACCTGGTCTGGGGCGGAGTTTCCGTCGAAACTTTTTACCAGCCGGTGCGCACCATCGGAGGAGATTTCGGGCTCGTCGCGCCTCGTCCCGATCATCTCAGCTTGATGATCTGCGACGTCTCCGGCCACGGCATCGGCTCGGCCCTGGTTGCCAACCGCATTTACACCGAAACGATGTCGCAAATCGAACGCGGTGTCGCGCTCGCTCCAATGATGCAGCATCTCAATCGTTTCGTGATCGGCAGCCTGCGCAGCTCGGTGTTTTACTTCACGTTGGTCGCCGCGCGCCTCAATCTCGGCGCTCGCTTGCTGGAATTCGCCGGAGCCGGCCATCCTCCCGGCATGATCGTCAAACCCGGCGAAGCTCCACGCTTGCTCGAATCGCGCAGCTCAGTGTTGGGTCTGCTTCAGGACGCCGTAGACACGGAAACGGCCATGCAAATTCCGGTCCTGTCCGGCGAGCGCGTGATTCTCTATACCGACGGTTTCACTGAAAGCTTCAACGGTCAGGACGACATGCTCGGCGTCGAAGGCCTCGCGGAAATTGTCCGCGAAACCGCACTGCTTCCGCTCAACGAAATGACGCAAGAGATCGTCAATCGCGTAGCCGCATTCCGCCACGGCCCCCCAGCCGACGATATGTCCCTGGTCGTCGTCGAAATCCCCTAATGATTCCTCGCTTCAAATTTCTAGTGTGCAGAAAAAGTAAGCCAATTGTCATCCCGAGCGAAGCGAGGGATCTGCTTCTCGCTCTGAACCGTCCCTAGCACGCCCGACACGCCGGCAGCCTGTCATTTTAGTTTGCGCTAGGCGGCAGTCCACTGATTGTTCTATGCTTCGCAAGCAAACTGGGGCGGAGGAGTTTTATGTCACCGATGAAGAGAATTTCTGCCTGGCGGAACGACGACGTTGTACGGGCGGGCATCAGTGTAGGCTTAGTGCTTTTCGCTCTCAGCTACCTATGCGACGCCATGATGTATCTTCTGGGAGTGGTGGCGGCGAAAACCCTGCTCAACGATCTCGCGGTCGCCCTTGCAGGAGCTGTTCTCTTGGTGATCTTCCTTTCGCAAAGCCGCAAGAACCAACTCGTCGCTCAAGCCAAAGCCAGAGCGCTCATCGTCGAAGAAGTCAGCCATCACGTTCGTAACGCCTTCACGCCTCTCGCCCAGGTGATGTCCTCGCCAGACGCCGCCGAGCGCCTGCGCATCCTGGACATGGCCACAGACCGCGTAGATTACGTCCTCTCGGAAGTCCTACCCACGGTAGGCAGCGGCACCGTGCGCCAAACAACTCATTTTTAGCTCGTGCTGCAAAGGTGTTTCAATCTTCGATTCTCTCCGTCCCTGTGTGCCTCCGTGGCGATTTGCTGCCATCACCGCACCTTCAAAGCCACCGCATACCCAGTCAGCAATCCATGAAAGAACGCCTGCCGTACCTTCTGATTCGAATCCTCGTAATGTCTCGCAGCGTCATCCAGCGCTCGCAATATTTTCCCGCGGCCGCCTTGCTTGCTGCCATTTTTCGCCAGCTTGTTCAGCAAGGCGTGTACCGCCGCATCATCTGCAATCGTGAATTTATGCGTATGTTGGGCCATCACCATTCCTCCGTAATATTTCCGATGACGCAAGCTCTCATGCACCAGCATAAAGTGGCGCGGCGAGCCAGGTAGATACACTGATTCACGTATTTCCCGCTATTTCTTGATTTCCGCGATGTATGCCGCGAAAGGCTCCAGCGAAATCTGCTTCACCGAAGTGTTATCCTTCAAGGAAGCCTGCGTCGTCAGCAAAGTCCGCAAAGCCGCACCGCCGAGCCCCATCTTCGTCAGATCAAATTTCGCCGCGCGTTCCGCGTCGGACATATTGATCACGACGATCACCGCATCAGTCTTCGTCGTGCGTAAGTAAGACAAAACATACGGATCATCCTCATTGAGCAGCACGAACTCGCCTTCGAGCAAAGCTGCATTCGTGCGCCGCAAAGCCAGCAACCCCTTATACCAATTCAATATCGAATTCGGATCCTTCAATTCGTCCGCGACGTTGTACGTCTTGTACGTCGCCGGGATCGGGTTCCACGGCGTGCCAGTAGTAAATCCGGCGTTCGGCGCCCCACTCCACTGCATCGGAGTCCGCTCGCCGTCGCGCCCTTTTTCTTTCGGCCATCCCTTGCGCCCGATCGGATCCTTCACGTCCTCGCGCCGCTTCGGATCGTTGTTCCGCATCCCGATTTCTTCGCCGTAGTACATGATCGGCGTCCCGCGCAACGTCAGAAACATCGCCGCCATATCCTTGGCGATCGCGTCGTTGTGCTGCCCGTCGCCGTAGCGATTCCAGGAACGCACGATGTCGTGATTCCCAATCACGTATACCGGCCACTCGCCCGACGCGTCCACCGCTGCGATATGCTCCCGGAAAACCGCCGCCGAAAACTTCAGCTTCGTTAACATCAAGTCCATCGGCATTTGCAGTTCGTCATACCGCGCGCCGTAATATTCCTTCAACTGTGCGACGCTGTCCGTCCAAGTCTCGCCGATCAAGACCGAGTTATATTTGTTGGCCACAGCGCGCAGACCCTTCAGCGCGGTGTGCACCTCCGGCAAATCGCGAGTGTATTTGTTCTCGATGTTCGGATCTCCAAATGCATTCTTTCCCGCCAGCACGGGGTTATCCGTGAGCTTGGGATCCTCAAATAGCGTGTCCACGGCATCCAGCCGGAATCCCGCCACGCCGCGCTTGTACCACCACTCGGTCGTGCCGTACATCGCATCCACCACCGCGGGATTCCGCCAATTCAGGTCCGGCTGCTGCGCATAAAAATAATGGTAGTAATACTGCTTCGTTTTGCTGTCCCACTGCCACGCCGATCCGCCGAATTGTGACGTCCAATTGTTCGGTGGACCGCCGTCCTTCCCGTCGCGCCAGATGTACCAATTGCGCTTCGCCGCCGTGCGCGATGAACGCGAATCCAGAAACCACGGATGTTGATCGGACGTGTGATTCACCACGAAGTCCAGAATGATCTTGATGCCATGCTGGCCGGCCATCTTCTGCAACCGGTCGAAATCGGCCAGCGTGCCGTACATCCTGTCAATGTTCTCGTAGTCGGAAACGTCGTACCCGAAATCCACCTGCGGCGATGGAAAGCACGGCGCAATCCAGATCGCGTCCACTCCCAGAGCTTTCAGATAATCCAATTTCGCCGCGATGCCATTTAAGTCGCCAATTCCGTCGCCAGTGCTATCCATGAAGCTGCGCGGATAGATCTCATAAAAAACGGCATGCTGATACCAGGGTCGCTTCGCCACTACGTTCTCCTTGGTTTGTGCGGGAATCGCCAGAGCGGTTAGCCAAAGAACGGCAACCGGAAGAACGACGAGCGTTAGCAGCGCCCTCACCAGCTTGCCGCAAATGAATATGCCTCGTTGGCCGTCCATATTCTGCCTCTCCGTGCCCTCTGTGTTAAATCTTTTGACCTCGCCCACCGTCCCACTCAAAGATCACATCACACCGCAACCTTCAATACGATCTTGCCGCGTTGTTGCGGCGCTCCAGCCGCCTTTTTCGCAGAACTTGTTGTACCATCGGCGGCGGAGCCGCGTCATCAATGTCCATGACGAATAAATTTGCGTCCGGATATGAGTCCGTCACCACGGGCTACCGCTTCTTTCTACTTTTTCTGTTTCTCTTGGCCGTCCTGATCCTATATCCCTACGCCGACACCACCCGCTCCGGTTTTTACGCTCTCCGCGTACTCGGCAGCGCCGTCATCGTCGTCAGTGTCTTCGCCATCCGTTTGCGGCGCAGCGTCCTCATCTTCGCACTGATCCTCGCCGTTCCCGCATTAGTGCAACGCCTCCGCCTACCCGAACCCACTGCTAGCACATTTTCCATCCTCAACATTATCCTGAGCTTCACGTTTGACATCTTCGTGGTTGTCGTCATCTTCCGCCGCGTCTTCGCCCACCAACAGACCGATTCCGAGACTGTTTTCGGCGCGCTCTGCATCTACCTCCTCGTCGGTTTCATCTTCGCTAGCATCTACGGCATGATAGCTGTCCTCCAGCCGCAAGCGTTCTACCTCGACCCTCACACCAATCTCCACACGGTTCCGAACCGCTTCGATTTCATTTATTACAGCTTCGGCACCATGACCTCTCTCGGTGCCGCCGGAATCACGCCGATCTCCTCGGAAGCGCGCTCACTCACCGTAGTCGAAGCCATTCTCGGCGTCCTCTACCTCGCGGTCTTGGTCGCCAGATTAATTGGCGCCTACCGCTCCACTCCGGGCCAAGATCTGTAGCGATGCCGCCCATTCTGCCACCGCTACCCAGACTCATTCATCTAGCAGTAACACACATGCGTTATCACTCTTCTTCCGATAACCATGCCTATTCCGGCCGTGCTGCAAAAGCCTTCACTCTAGGCTCGGCTGCGAGCGAGGACGATTCGAATGCAACGCTATGATCTGATCGTTATTGGTTCCGGCCCGGGCGGCCAGCGTGCCGCCATCCAGGGAGCGAAAGCCGGAAAACGCGTCGCCGTAATCGAAAAGCAAAACGCCATCGGCGGCGTCTGTATCAATACCGGCACAATCCCCAGCAAGACCATGCGCGAAGCCGTCCTGCACCTTTCCGGCTTCTACTCCAAGAATTTCTACGGTGCCAACCGCGCCGCTTCGGAAACCACCACCATGTCGGACCTTCTTTTCCGCGTCCAGCGCGTCGTCGAAAACGAAGTTGGCGTAACCCAGGACCAGCTCAAGCGCAACGGCGTGGACGTCCTGCACGGCATCGGAACATTCATTGACGCGCACCATATTCGCGTCGAAAACGGCCACGGCTTCGCCGAACTGCTGGGCGAATACATCGTCATCGCCACCGGCACCAAGCCCGCATCCAATCCAAAGGTTCCCATCAACGGCCGCAACATCATTGACAGCGATCAAATTCTCAGCATGCCGCAGATTCCGCGCACGCTCATCGTCGTGGGCGGCGGTGTGATCGGCGTCGAATACGCCTGCATGTTTGCCACCCTCGGCGTGCGCGTCATCATCGTCGAAAAGCGCCCGCGCCTGCTCGAATTTGCGGACACCGAAATGGTCGAAGCGCTCAGCTACCAGATGCGCGATCATCGCGCCACCATGCGCCTGAACGAAGAAGTCGAAAGCGTGGAAGAAACGCCGGAAGGCAAAGTAGCCGCAAACCTCGTGAGCAAGAAGCGCATCAATGCCGACGCGCTGCTTTACGCCGTCGGCCGGCAGGGAAATGTCGATCGTCTCGATCTCCCAGCCGCCGGAATCGAAGCCGATGATCGCGGCCGCATCAAAGTGGACGCCGACTTCCGCACCATTCAGCCGCACATCTTCGCCGTCGGCGACGTCATCGGTTTCCCCAGTCTCGCCTCCGTCTCCATGGAACAAGGCCGAATCGCCGCCGCCCGCGCCTTCGGTCTGCCGGTTCAGACCGATCCCGCAAGCTATCCGTACGGGATTTACACCATCCCGCAAATTTCTTTCATCGGTAAAACCGAAGAGCAGCTCACCGATTCCGACGTCCCCTACGAAGTTGGCGTCGCCTATTACCGCGAAATCGCCCGCGGCCAAATCGCTGGCCACACCGACGGTCGCTTAAAAATCTTATTCCACCGCGAAACTCTGGAGCTGCTGGGCGTTCACATCTTCGGCGAAAACGCCGCCGAACTTCTCCACATCGGCCAAGCCGTCTTCAAACTAAAAGGCAAAATCACCTATTTCATAGACACAGTCTTCAACTATCCCACCCTGGCCGAATGCTACAAAACAGCCGCCTTCAACGGCCTAAACCGCCTGAACTAGAAGCTGCTAATCCACAGGTTGCGAAACGAGCACTGAAGACCGCTGCCTTTATCCTTGTGGGTCGTGGCTAAAGCCACGACATAGACGCTCGCCAATCGAGAGCGGCTTCAGCCGCTGAAGTTCCTTCTCACACGATCCCTGTGCCACGAATGTAAGAGTCCAGTTCTTCGTCAGGGCACGGCTGTTTTCGCGCCAAAGAAAAAGCCTCAGGGGTTTCAACCCCCGAGGCTCGCACTCAATACCTCAAACCACTCACCACTAGTGATGATGCTTGTCCTCGTGATGCTGTTCGTGATGCTCCTCATGCACCGCATGCCCTTCGTGTGCCGCATGACGCTCCGCTTCGCTGCGATGAACCAATTCGTGATGCTCCACCGCATGGTTCGCCGCAGTGTAGCGATGCACGCCCGGATAAGGATGCACATAAACACGCCGGTTCGCCCAATTGCGATCCCACCGCGCGTTATTTATGAAAATCGCATGCGAACCCCAGACAATCCGTGACGTGCCCCATCCCCATGGATGGAACCAAGCGCCCAAAGTAACCCCGAAGCCAAACCCAATCGCGCCACCCACGAAAAATCCCGGCCGCGGCGGAGCATACACCACCACCGGATCGTACGCCGGCACCACGACGAACGCGGGATTAGCCGGCTCGATGCCAATATATGGGCCACCGGTGACCACGATTTGCGCGTTCGAACGCAGGTAGCCATAATCCATGGCCTCCTTGCGCATGTGTTGCACCGCGTCCATCACCGCGTCGCGATCACCCAGCACCGCATTTCCCAAATCGTTCGTCCAACTCGGGTCTGAAGCCATCGTGTCCAGCACCGAAGGAAACGGCAGCAAGGCCTGCACGCTCGGATCCCACGGCAGTTGATCCTGCTGAATCGCGTCGGCCAATTCCTGTCCTGTCAAATAATGGTGTTGGTCGGCCCACTGCGCCGCGTCTGGAATCTGGTCGGGGAAAGTCGAAGCAGTCAAAACCTGGGCAAGCAAAGGATCGGGATAAAGTGCGATGCGCGAAACAATATGATCCAGCTGCTCCGGCGTAAACGACGGCGGCGCCTGGTCCTGCGCCAGCGTCGGTGCCACTACAAGAGAAAGACAGACCACAGCAGTGACAATGGAATTGCAAGTTTTCTTCATGAATCGGAACACTCTCATCTATTTCCCTCCTCCTCGACGTGAGACGTGCAACAAATCTAAAAAAGTGCACTCACCCCACTCTGCAATAAACACAACACGCGTTCAATAGTTGCGGAGCAGTCTTGCGGCTGAGTGCTGGACTACATTAAAAGCCCGATTGCTTCGTAGTCCGCCCGACATAGTGCTCCCGGCGCAACGCAATCTGGGAGTGCCGAAGCTTGCTTCCGCCTGTTACAAGGCGAGCTTGCCTCGCCGCTGCATCACGCAAGCACGATGTCCAAGCGCAGCCTCTCCACCTCGAACCGCAGCCCGTCGCGGTGTTATCATTAATCTCTCATCGCTAGCGGCAACAAAATCTTCCGCAGGAGGCCACCCGATGTCCACCGCAAAAATTCTAATGATCGTAGGTGATTACGTCGAAGACTACGAGGTAATGGTCCCATTCCAAGCACTGCAAATGCTCGGCCACACTGTCCACGCCGTTTGCCCCGACAAAAAATCCGGACAATTCGTCCGCACCGCCATCCACGATTTCGAAGGCGATCAAACCTACTCCGAAAAGCGCGGCCACAATTTTACGCTCAACGCCACTTTCGCGGACGTCCATCCTGAAAATTACGACGCGCTCGTAATTCCCGGCGGCCGCGCGCCAGAATATCTGCGCCTAAATCCCAAAGTCCTCGAATTCGTCCGCCATTTCGCCGAAGCCGATAAGCCCATCGCCGCGCTCTGCCACGGTCCGCAAATTCTCGCCGCAGCCCGCGTCATAAAAGGCAAACGCCTCAGCGCCTACCCCGCCTGCGCGCCCGAAATCGAAAACGCCGGCGGCACCTACGCGCCAGTAGAAATGACCGACGCCGTCGCCGATGGCAACCTGGTCACCTGCCCCGCGTGGCCAGCTCATCCCGCATGGTTGGCAAAATTCCAAACCGTCCTTGAGCGCCATCTCGCCGAGCCCGCCGCCGCAAAAAGAACAGCAGGGATGGCCTCAGCATAGTCGCGGGCCTACACGTTTTCATTTTTGCGGATTTAAACTCAACTTCACTCCAGGCGGGTTGTGTCGGCCGCTGGCTGGTCTTCGATTGCAGCGTCACCGGAGCGACTTATCGCAAAGTTGAAATGTTCATATCAACTTCGCCCTTCAATGCTCTGCGTTCCACGTCGCTCAAACTCAGTTCCTTCGTCTTAACCAGCCAATAGATACCAAACGCCAATATGCCGAATGCTTCTGCCCAAAAACCGCGTCTATTCGGACCAGTGAACTCACTAAACGCATAAGCTGCTGCCGGAGACAGAACCATAAAGATGGCAAGCACTCTATACAGCAATTTGTACCGGGCTATGACCTTCTCTCGATTCGGAATATCAGGAATGAATTTCAATGTCTTGCCTGAACAGAACATACAAACGAATGCAATGAAAATGAAAAACGCGACCGCCGAGACGTAGTGTATCGGGAACCCGATGACTTTTCCGCCCGTCCAGGGCATAGGGAATATCGCCACACACACAGCCAAAATTCCCGCGCTGGTCAGGAATATGTTTTCCCATTTACTGAAGCCCTTGATCAAATACAAACAAACTCCCACTGCAAAGAGAATGCCCACGAACCAATTCCGCATCGGTCCCTCGCCTGTGGGTAGAGGAAGCGTTGAACATGGCGCATGATCCTCAGGCCTCTGGGGGTCGATGCAATCTCGATTTGCGTGGTAGTACGCGCTCATCGAATCGGCCAGATGAATTCCAGCAATGTTTCCGCCGCACCAAAGGACCAGGGGGAAGAGGATGCCGATGACGCCTACTCCAACCCGCAAGCTCAGGAACGTAGCGAGCATCTGTTTCTGGATGTCTGTCATGGATTAAGCGCCTCGCGAGCGTGCTTCCGTGCTGGAAAAGCTGTCTGTGCGAGTAGCCTAGCTATACAGTATGCGCAATGTCAAATCGCCGCCTAGGGCAAGCGCGCGACGAGACTCGCCCTCGCGCTCCAAGTTCATCTCCCATGATCTCTTTCATCGTGCTTTCCTTCGCTAACCTCGATCACGCTTTCCCCTCTGGCGGCGCGCCTTCGGGAGGCGGCTCCTGCAGGGTCGGTTATGATCTCGACCCACTTCTGGTCGGGCGAGTCTCCGGTGTACAGGTTCGGCTCAGGAAATACACTCTTCCAGGTATATCACTGCGCTCTACGGACTATCAATATTTGACAACACTAATCGACTCGCTGCAGGCCTTTAGGAAGGTCCGTGAACAAGATAATTCTTGTGGCTGACGATAACCCCGTCATGCGTGACGCGCTGTGCAGGCTCTTTGAATTCGAGGATGGTTTGGAACTCTGTAAGCATGCTGTGAACGGCCAAGATGCCATCGAGAAGGCCAAAGAGTTCCGACCCGACCTAATCATCCTGGATTTCTCGATGCCGGTAATGAGTGGACTCGCAGCCGCGCGCATTCTGAAGACGATTATGCCCGCCGTTCCGATCATCCTCTTCACTATTCACTCCAAGGAAATGTTTTTAGAGGAAGCTGGAGACACGGGAATTGACGCAATCGTGCCAAAAGCAGATATCGGGCATCTGGTTAAGCACACGCGAACGTTGCTGAAGGTAGCCTAGCTTCGTGCCGTTGAAATTACGTTACACATGGCATGTGGGTTATGACAGCGGGTGCAGGAAGAGAAGCGCTGTGTTGGCACGATTCAAATCCAGCGCATCGATTGACCTAATTACGTATAATCGCCGCGCGTTTTGTGAGTGAGTGAGGTCTATTGGCTACGGCATTCAACAGCGCTCAACCGGTAAGTGCTGCATCCGACCTGGAGCGGCGCGTGAAAGACCGGTTTGGCGTGCTTCCGAACTTCTTTCGGCTGTCGCCCGAGGCTCCGGAGATCACCGAAAAACTATGGGGATTTGCGCAAGCGGCCTATCTCGACAATCCTCTGCCCTCTGTTTTCAAGGAGCGACTTTTCGTCCATCTTTCTCGTTTTTGCGCGGTGCGCTACTGCATCGCCCGCCACACGGGTTTCTTGATTGGACTTGGCCGCCCGGCCGGCGATAAGGATGCCCGCGCCGCAAGCATTGTGGATGTGGTGAAATTGCTGCGGCGGCCGCTTCCACGCGGGCCGGAACTGAAGTCACGCCTTCTGTTTTGCTCGAAATCTCCCGCGCCTCTTATTGAAATGCCGGCAGCCGACACGCAGATGGAAGATGGGATTTTTTCTCTGGCCAGCCATGTGTTCGTGCAAACGGCGGATGCTCCGGAATGCCTTGATGCGCTGGAGCGATTGCTGGGCACTGTGCGACTTCAGTACCTGCTGCTTTTTTTGGCGTTCGTTCGAGCAGCGCACTACTGGACCAGGGTGCATCCTGAAATCCAGCTTGAGGATGACATCAAGCAGCTTCTTGCGACGCACGAAGCGCTTGCCAGTTGCATTCTTGAGGATCCAGAGGCCGCCACAGACAAGACCACTCAATCCATTTTGGACGAGCTTCCGGCATTGCGTATGAAAGCCGATAAGGCGACCGGCTTGCTGGCCTCCATTGTGGATTCTTCCGACGATGCGATTGTCAGCAAAACTTTGGAAGGGGTCATCACCAGCTGGAACGCAGGCGCCGAGAGACTCTTTGGATACACAGCCAAAGAAGCCATAGGCCAGCATATCTCGATGATCATTCCCCGCGACCGGCTGGACGAGGAAACAAGAATCCTTGCGCGAATCAGCAAAGGCGACCGGATCGATCATTTCGACACGATTCGCGTGCGAAAAGATGGCACTGCACTCGATATATCACTCTCAATTTCTCCAGTGAGAGACGCCGCCGGCAAAATCATCGGCGCTTCGAAAATAGCGCGTGATATCAGCGGGCGCAAACGGATCGAGCGTGAATTGCACGAGAGCGAAGATCGTTTTCGGACACTGGCTGATGCGCTCGATACTCAAGTGCAATTTCGAACTCAGGAGCTGCGGAGGCGAAACGCGGAAATCCTGGAGCAGTCGCATCAGCTTCGAGAGCTTTCGGGAAGATTGATGTTTGCTCAGGACGAGGAACGCCGGCGCCTTGCGCGCGAACTGCATGACAGCGCCGGCCAGAATCTGGCCATACTGGGGATGAGCCTGGCGAAACTCGAAAACGACGCGAAGCGCGATCCTACGCGATTATCCAAAGGCATCAAGGATGCGCAGGATTTAATTCGGAACCTGACAGACGAGATACGCACGACGTCTTATCTTTTGCACCCGCCAATGCTGGACGAAATGGGACTGTCGTCCGCACTTCGCTGGTACACAGAGGGCCTGGCGGCGCGCAGCAGCATTAGCATTGAGCTGAAGATTCCCGACGACCTCGGAAGACTTGCGCCGGAGGTAGAACTCGCCATATTTCGCCTGGTGCAGGAATGCCTCACGAACATCCATCGGCATTCAGGAAGCAAAACTGCGGTAATAAGAATAGTTCGCGACGCCGACAAAATTTATGCGGAGGTGCAGGATCACGGTAAGGGAATTTCACCGGAACGATTCGCGGAGATTCAATCGCAAGGGGTCGGCGTGGGAATTACGGGAATGCGAGAACGCGTGCGCCAGTCTCATGGCGAATTGAGTATCGATTCCAATGTGTTGGGTACAAAGATTACCGCTATTTTCCCAGCGAAGACATCCGTGGCGAAGGAGCAGGACGCGATTTCAGGCCACGGGGCCGCATGACCGGCTTGTCGGCTCGTCCAGTAGTCTATTCACATTGATTATGATTGGGGATAGGCGTATAACTTGGTGCAGACGTTGAAAATCGATGCTGGCGAGAACCAAAATTCGGAAAATCCTTGTTGCATCGCTGGTTTGTCTTCTGTTGTGTGGCATGGTGGCTTCGGAATTCCCCGAGCTTCTCTCTCTAACTGATAACACCGTAAACGATTTTACGGTCCGCAAGACAAGTACCGAGGGCTTACATGCTCTCGCTGCCGTTCGCCCGCCTGTTCGAATCGCTGGTCTAAATTCCAGGGTTCCAGCGGCCATTTTGCTTGAATCGCGTTTAATCCCCTTCGAAAAAGCAGCACCGGTTCCTTCAGAACTTCTCATTCTCCACTCCATCCTTCGAATCTAGCGAGCACGTCCGATCCGGCCCGAAGGCCATAGCCTGCGATTCCAGCGTTAGCAAAATCCGAGTCCAGTTTGACGATGGCTCATGGAATAACGATCTTGAAGTTCCTCGTGTTCGAGGCTCCTTCGGGACAGCGTCAACGATTCTCGGAATGACTCATACAGACGCAATTGCCAACTATGGGAGAAGACAATGAGATATCGCTCGCAGAAAATCCTCGATGTGATGAAGCCGGATACGGACGTTTCCATGAAAACCACACGCAGGCTCGAGCTGGTCTTTCCCGAGCAGCGCCCGCGGCAAGAAGGGTCCATGGGAGACTCCTATCCGATGTGGAAGCATCTATTCCTGGAAGCAGTGCTGGAATCACTTTCGGAGCCTGACAAAGAGAGATTGACCGAACTGCTCAACGCCACGGAGCAGGCGATCACCCGCCGCACTCAAGAATTATTGAGGTCCTCCGACCATCTCGAAGAACACGACGAAATGGATATCGCACTCGCGTCTGTTCTTTCCATCAAAACGCGCAAACTTGGCTGGCCGACGGTGTTCGCTAGTGATCGTTTGAGCTGATCGGGCATCCGACGACGGAGCCTATTGGAGGAAAGTCATGGTTATCGGTGACAAACTTAAAGAGATTCGCGAAACGAAGAAACTGAGCCAAGGCGACATCGAAAAACGCACGGGACTTCTGCGTTGCTACGTATCTAGAGTGGAGAACGGGCATACCGTTCCTTCGGTGGATACGCTCGAGAAGATGGCCCGCGCGCTGGAAGTGCCGATGTACCGGCTCTTCACGGACGAAGCTAGAATCGAGAAGCCCGACATCCCTTTTTCGAGGCCCGAGTCAACTCCCGCAATCAGGGCGGACTCGAAGCTTCGCCCGTTCGCGAAGGCATTGTCGCGAATGAACGACAAGGATCAAAGGCTTCTGCTTCACATGGCGTCGAAGATGGCTAACCGTCCGCGCTGAACCTTTGGCGGCGCTAAGGATGACAGGTTACAGAAACAGCGCAGATGTTTCAAAACAGCTGTGAGGCGGACTTGGGCGCGGGGCTATGAACGTCGGGGGGCACGGCATGCCGTGCCCCTACGAGCCCGAGGTGCACCACTCACCCGATCACCACCACTTGTTCGGTCTCGGCCTCTTATGGTTTTCGGTAGGCTTTTCTGGCGGCATCTTGCGTTTCACATAGTTGGCGTCCGAATCGACCGATATTCGGACACTGCGTATGCTTGCTCGAAATTCGAATTGTGTATTCCTGTTTCGATTCACTGTGGAGCTAAACCCGATTTCAGCTGTCTCGTCATTCTCCTTGAATCTGGAGGGGCTCGTGGCAGCGCGGGTGCACGTCAGTGCTGCTGATTGGCACCACTGCAATGCCCGGAGTCTGATTGCTCGGGAAAGGCAGCCACGCGTTTGTAACACGTTTACGCAACGGGGCGGTCACCCCACCGCCCCGAACTGCGTTTGTTTATCGCCGCACTCGTTTTTTTTCAACGACAACGAGACCGCGTCGAAATTACTGTGCAATCAAATTTATTTCGACCGAGGAGACTGTCATGAAGCGAGGGTACTTTTGGATTTTATTCACTGACTCTAGATGCTTAGAGAGTTGCGGTAAACGGGGAGCACTCTACAAACTTCGGTGATTTTCTGGGTTTGTTCCTGGGTTAGGTTGAGGAACTCAAAACCGAAGACGCTGCCAGTATTGTGACGAACCGCGGCTTGGACCTTGGTGCCCGCAATGGATTCCAGCTCGACGGTTTCGCCCACACTTAATGCCGCGGCCGTCATAATCGAAGTGCCGCTCACGCTGATTTCCATCGTCATCCCTGGTTTCGCGGAACCTTGCGAGAGGCGAAGCGTAATGGGTTCGCTGAATCGGTAACGAGCGTGCCGTCTTCGATTCTGGGGGTTTGAGCCACTTTCACCGCCGTGCTTTTCCACGCTCACCGCTCGCTCGACCATTTCGCCTCCAAGTTGACGGGTAGCCGGAGCAATCCGGTGGCCTAAGAATGAGCAGGCGATCTCTTGGCGTAATTGACTGAATGGCCGCAAGTTAGTTTCGCAGCTGTTCTATTGTGGGTTCGGCGATTGGTCCGTAGGTGAGACTGAAGTTCAAAATGGAACGGCATGATCAATCAAGCCGCGTTCTCGGCGAAGTCAAGAGCTCGCAATTCGTGCCCTCAGCGGTGAAAGCCGCTTTTATTGTGCGCTGGTTATGGCACGGCTAAAGCCGTGCCCTGACGAAAATCATGTTCACACGCGGGCTCTGTAGCCAATGAGTCATATTGCGGATCGTGTTATTCGCAATTTCTACTTGACGCCCGACGCCCATGCTTCACAATCGAGTTCCCCCTTCCTGGCTTTGCTTTCAGCCTCTGCCGTTCCTTACCAGGCTGATCGAGCTATCCACTTCGGCGTGTGCCATGACGTTCAAGACGAAACTGATTGCCGGCATCACAATGGCGCTGGCGACTTTGGCCTACATCGGCGTCCTTTCCTACCGAAGCATTGTTCGCAGCAGAGACGATGTGCAGTGGGTCACGCACACACACACGGTGCTTCAGAACCTGGATGACTTGATGATTGTGGCCGTGGATGCGGAAACGGGCCAGCGTGGTTTCATCATCACCGGAGACGATTCGTACCTCCAGCCGTACCGCGATTCCGATGCAGCGATCCGGCGGGACGTACAGGAATTGCGGCATCTGACCTCGGATAATCCCACTCAGCAGCGCAATCTCGACCGGCTGGAACCGCTGCTGGCCACTCGTCTTTCCGAAACGCGCGACAGCATTAACCTGCGAAAGCAAGAGGGGCTCGCTGCCGCGGTCCGCTCGACACAAGATGGCGTTGGAAAACAAACGATGGACCGCATCCGCGCCGTGCTCGGCGATATGACCGACGAAGAGCACCGCTTGCGCGCGATTCGCATGAAAGAAGCCGACGCCAGCGCGCGCCGCTCGCAATCGGTAATCGTGGCCGGAAATACGATCGCTCTCCTCTTCCTGTTCTTCGCCGGTTTGCTGATCTACCAGGAAATGGCGCGGCGGCGGGGAGCGGAGGAGAAGATCCTGGAGTTGAATGCGGACCTGGAAGAGCGTGTCGAGCGCCGGACGGCAGAACTCAACGAGCGTACGCAAGACCTGGCGCGTTCGAACGCCGAACTCCAGCAGTTTGCTTACGTGGCTTCGCACGATTTGCAAGAGCCGCTGCGCATGGTGGCGAGTTTTACGCAGCTCCTGGCCAGACGCTACAACGATAAGCTCGGCGATGACGCTCGCGAATTCATCCACTATGCCGTGGATGGAGCCACGCGCCTGCAAACTCTGATCAGCGACTTGCTCAGCTATTCGCGCGTGGGCACGCACGCCAAACCGCTGGAGCTCACGCGCTGCGACGACGTGCTGGACCGCGTGTTGCTCAACCTGAAGCTGGCTGTCCGCGACGCTGGAGCGATCATCACACGCGATCCGTTGCCGCCGGTGATGGCGGATGAAGTCCAGCTCGGCCAACTCTTTCAAAACCTGCTGACCAATGCCATGAAGTTTCGCGGTGAAAAATCACCCCGCATTCACATTTCCGCGACGCAAGAGGGCCCCCTTTGGAAAATTTCCGTGCGTGACAACGGCATCGGCATCGCTCCAGAGCACGCGGACCGCATCTGGGTAATCTTCCAGCGCCTCCACACCAAAACCGAATATGCAGGCACGGGAATCGGCCTGGCCATTTGCAAAAAAATCGCCGAACGCCACGGCGGAACTATCTGGGTGGAGCCTTCGCCCGGCGGCGGCTCTACTTTCACTTTCACAATACCCGTCTGCAAAAATCAAAACCTATCGGAAGAGAGGACGCAAAATGAACTTCGAGTCGCAGTCGCCCATAGTTGACATTTTATTGGTGGAGGACAACGCCGGAGATGTGCGGCTGACCCAGGAAGTCCTCAGTGACAGCAAAATCCGCAATAATCTGATGGTAGCCAGCAATGGCGAGGAAGCCTTGTCCTGCCTGCGCAAACAAGGCAAGTTTCGCGACTTCGCGCGTCCGGACCTCATTCTGCTCGACTTGAATCTGCCGATAAAGGATGGGCGCGAAGTTTTGGCGCAGATCAAGGAAGATCCAGAGCTGAAACGCATCCCCGTCGTGGTGCTCACCACCTCGCGAGCCGAGGAGGACATCCTGAAAACCTACAATCTCCACGCCAATTGTTACGTCACGAAGCCGGTGGATCTGGACCAGTTCATCAAGGTGGTGAAATCGCTGGAGGACTTTTGGCTAGCCATAGTGAAGCTGCCGAACCACAAACAATAAGCGAGAGGCGATTCAAGGTCCTGCTGGTCGAGGATAACGCCGGTGACGCTCGCTTAATTCAGGAGTCGCTCTCGGACACGGCCGGGGAACCATTTGACCTCGAGATCGCCGACCGCCTTGCTCCGGCCTTGCGGCGCTTGAGCAGCGGCGGAATAGACGCTTTGCTTCTTGATCTGGGACTTCCCGATAGCAAAGGGCAGGAGACGTTTGACCAAGCGAAGGCGCAAGCCCCAGCCGTTCCTATTATCATTCTTACGGGGCTGGGCGATGAGACACTCGCATTAAAAATGGTGCAAGAAGGCGCGCAGGATTACGTTGCGAAGCTCAACCTGGATGGCAGCACGCTTTCCCGCGCGATCCGGTACGCCATCGCCCGCGACCGAGCCGATCAGGAAATTCGAAAGTTCAATGAAGAGTTGGAAAGCCGGGTGAATTTGCGGACGGCGGAGTTGGAAGCCGCAAATAAAGAGTTGGAGGCTTTCAGCTACTCGGTGTCGCACGATTTGCGCGCTCCCCTGCGCCACATTGACGGCTTCTCGCGCATCCTTCTGGAATCCTGCCGTTCCAAGCTGGACGAAAATGAAGAAAAGTGCCTGGACCGGATTTGCAAGGCCGCTGAACAGATGGGGAATCTGATTGACGATCTCTTGAAGCTCGCCCGCGTGGGACAGCACGTCCTTAATTTAAGACCGGTCAGCCTCGACTCTCTCGTCGAGCAAGTACGCGCGGAGCTTGAGGCCGACATCCAGGGCCGGCAGATTCGGTGGAAAATAGCCGAACTACCGCGGATAATTTGCGACGAAGGACTGATCAAGCAGGTTTTCGGAAATCTTATCGGCAATGCGATCAAGT
Organism: Candidatus Acidiferrales bacterium; assembly: GCA_049287725.1. Lineage (GTDB taxonomy): Bacteria > Acidobacteriota > Terriglobia > Acidiferrales > UBA7541 > Palsa-295. The sequence continues at coordinate 28,889 of JBAQGJ010000072.1, forward strand.
ACACCCGGCGAAGCAGCGACGTCGTCATTGAGATCGGCCAGACTCTTGCGGGCGATACACCCGCATTCTTCGTTCGAGACAATGGAGCCGGCTTTGACATGAAGTATGCCGACAAGCTTTTCGCGGCCTTTCAGCGTCTGCACAAAGCCACGGAATTTGAAGGCACCGGCATCGGCTTAGCCACGGTGCACCGAATCGTCCAACGGCACGGTGGCCGGATCTGGGTCGAAGCCGAGCCCGACAAGGGCGCGACCTTCTATTTCACGTTGGAATCTACGGCGCAAGCCTTCCTGGTGCGGCACAACCACTAAAGACAATCATTGACGTGCCGATTGGTTATGCGTGCTCCCCTTCTGCACCAGGAGACGCAATGCGCAATTCCGAGCGCCGTTTGTCGCCGCGATTCAAGCTTAGAACGCCGATGGCTTTTCATCGCACGGGACCGCTTTTCCAAGGCGAGTGCCTGGTGCGATGCATAAACATTTCGGCGGAGGGAGTGTTTTTCGCCACGCACTTGCCGTTGTCGGTAGGAGAGCGCCTGGAACTGACGCTGGAAGTGCCCAAGCGCGTGACTGGAAAAGGGACGCAGTATCGCCGGTTTACGGGACGTGTCGCGCGGGTGGTTCCGAACCTGCCGCAGGGATGTCTGGGAGTCGGCGTAAAGCTGATTTGCTATGAGACGCCGCCTGACCAGCCTCGCTCCCTAGCCGCGGCTTGACGTTTGACGGCTTGACGCAGGCGATTTCCCTCGGCGCGTGCCCGATTCGTGCAAGGCGCCTCGCTGCTGCTTTTTAAGTCCTGGTCCTCAACGGGCCTACTTAGTGGCGGAGTCGAGTGGCGAAAGCGAGAAGGGAAATCTAAGCAGGCCGGCATCCGCGGAAAATATTTAGCGTCGCCCGTTGCGTACTTTCTTTTTGGCTTTTTTCGCTGCCACGTCCAATTTTGCGGCAACTTTGATTCGTGCCACATGCACAAGTTCAAGTTCGCCGCCCGCTGCAGTCTCGAAGGCCACGTTCGGTTGGGCATTGCACAATGGGCAGACCAGCGTAACCGGACTGATAGGAAGGTATTCCGGAATCTTGGTCTTTGTCATGGACGCTCTTTCGGAGACCGAGCATCATGCACCAAAGTCCCAAAAATGTCTGTTTATTCTGCTACATAATCGCTTTGCCCTTTCCTGGCGCGTGTTCAGCCATGCTCTTGCCTTTGCACGTGTAGCGGCCGGTCGGCAACGCCAGACCGGACATCGCGCGCCGTAGGTGCCACACTCGCTGCGCGTGATTCATCGCTACCCGCCAACGATCTACGCCAGCGAGCCGGTCAGTGGCGCCTCCGCTAACGCTCAAGAGATGGGATTCAGCGCGGGCGGCTAGCCATCTTCGACGCCACGTGAAGCAGAAGCCTTTGATCCTTGTCCTTCATTCGCGACAATGCTTTCGCGAACGGGCGAAACTTCGAATCGGGGCTCATTCCGCGCCCCGACTCTGCCTTTGACAAAGAGATGCCCGGTTTCTCAATTCGAGTTTCGTCCGTGAAAAGCCGGTACATGGGAACTTCCAAGGCGTGGGCCATTTTTTCCAGCGTTTCAACACATGGAACGGTATGCCCATTTTCCACGCGAGAAATATAGCAGCGCAACAGGCCCGTACGCTTCTCGATGTCACCCTGGCTAAGATTCTTGGATTCGCGAAGTTCTTTCAATTTGTTGCCGATAACCATTTCTCTCCTCCAATAAGCGCCGTCGTGAGATGCGGCGAATCAGCGCAAACCATCGCGAGCCGACACCGCTGGCCAGCCAAGTTTCTGGGTCTTGATCGAAAGCAAAGCCGCGAGCGCGGTGTCCATTTCGCCGCGTTCTTTGTGATGGCCGGAAGCGTTCAATAATTCTTCAGCGCGCAGGACCATCACCCGCTCTGCGGCTTTGAGCAGCTCGGCCAGTTTCTCTTTGTCAGATTCCAAAAGCGCTTTGAAGAACAGTGCTTCCAGGAACAGTTCTTTCCACATTTCACGGCAGTCTTGCGGGACCCCTTCCTCACTCCGCTGCTGAGCACAGGAGAGGTCGCGTCCGCGCGGGGTGTTCTCGGAAATGTCCGTTCCTGTTTCCCTCACGTCGAGTATTTCTTGCGGGCGATTTGTCATTGTTTCCCCTTCGGTTCGCACAATTGCGTTCGTATAAGCATTGCGTGAATCTTTGACGTTGTCCTGAATGAGCCTCGGGCCGCGAGGAGCTTCAAGACCGTTGTTCAATGAGCCTTGGTCAAAATGGACGCGGGTCTTGTTCTTGCCGAAATCGCGACCCTTGGGCTTAGGGCCGGATCTAAGTGCTCGCTACGTTCGCAGGATAGAATGAAGAATGAAAAGTTCAGAGGGAACCGGCGCTGCTTTTTCGAATGCGATTAGGCGCGATTGAAGCAAAATGACCGCAGGAGCGCTGGAATTTATGTCAGCGATTCGAACAGGCCGGTGAGCGTCGGGGAGAGCGCGCAAGCCTGCGGTATTTGTGTTGCGGACTGTAAAGTCGTTCGAAGTGTCATTCGTTAAAGTCAGAAGCTCGGGAAATTCTGAAGCAACAATGCCGCACAGCAGAAGACAGACCAGCGATGCGATCAGGATCTTCCGAATTTTGGTTCGTGCCGGCATCATTTTGCTGCTACTCGACCAATTTATACGCCTATTCCGCGTCAGAAACAACGGGAACAGAAACCCTAACTCAGAGGAATCGAAGTCCGGCAAAGAGTTCGCGGGACCAGCGGATACAACGCGCCGCGAAAAATGCGCCCCCGCCGGCAGTTTCCCACAGCGACAGTTATTTCCCTTGACTATGAAGAGCCGAACCGAATAGCTTCGACTAGACGTTTCAATGGGCTGAGGAGGGTATTATGTTCGACTCCTACGAATTGCCTCGCGTAACCCACCGGCAAAAATTCAACTGGCAGGCGCAATTTTACGAAGCCCTGTTAGACGGACAAGACCCGCGCGAAAATTGTTTCGCCGCGGAATGGATTGTCTTTACTCGCCTTAGCGTCAGCGGCACAGTTCCGTTGTCAAACGAAGAGCAGAGCGCGATGGATGACTGCCTGCGTGACTTGCGCAGATTCCAAATGCTGGAACTGAACTACCCCCCGATAGAGTCAGCGCTCCAAAACGCCAATTTGCGTTCCGAAGAAGAGCTGATTGAGGAGACGTTCCACAATATTGTGGGCAGGCCGATGTTGATGCGGGAGCGCGCTTTTTTCTTGCGCAAGCCACGGGTGGCATAGCCAAGGGTTTAGGGCGACGCTAGAAGGAACACGAAATCGAGCAGGACGGGTTAAGCTCCTGCCGCTCGTGTCTTACGCAGATTCTCTTTGTCTTGTCCAGTGAGCTTCCACGTGTGGTGGACGTCATCGGCAAGATGCATGACTTCGATTTCGTCGCCTTTATTCAGCGCCAACCACAGCTCGTTTTCGCTGAGCAACGGTGTTGCTTCCACTGGTTTTTTGCATTGGTCGCAGACTGCTTGTATGGGCTTCATGGAACCTACGCTACGCTCGCAGTTCGAGCAACGCAAGCGAAACTACTTGCCACGATCGAACTCTTCGCTTTTTCTTCGCGTAACCTCGACAGCTCTACCGCACTAACTCCATTGCAATTAGGCGGTCCATCGGTGAGAATCTCGGTCTCGGAGGTCGCCATGGCCGCAAGTTGGAAGGGCTTCATCACGTTCGGGCTCATTTCGATTCCCATCGAGCTGTCGCCTGCGGCTCGCACAGAGCGTATCAGCTTCAACCAAATCCACTCGGTATGCCACTCGCGCCTGAAGCAGCCGTTGTATTGTCCGACGTGCGAAAAAATGGTTGACCGCTCCGAAATCGAAAAGGGCTACGAGTACGAGAAGGACCAATACCTCCTCTTTACCAAAGAAGAGTTGGAAGAGATCGAGCCCGACTCCGCGCAATCCATGGAGATTCTCAGCTTCGTCAAAGTCGCGGAGATCGATCCCGTCTATTTCGATGCGTCGTATTACGTAAAGCCGGACGAAGCTGGCGTCAAAGCCTACAGCCTTTTGCTCGACGCCATGAAACAGACCGGCTACGCGGGAATCGCTAAAGTCACGATGCACAATCGCGAGAACATTGTGATTATCCGTGCGCGAGAAAACGGATTCACGCTGCACACCATGTTCTATCCGAACGAAATCCGCCAGGCCGCCGAAGTGAACAGCCCGAACAAATCCGAAGTCAAAAAAGAGGAATCGCAGTTGGCGATGCAACTGATTGAGAGTTTGGCAGCGCCCTTCGAGCCCGAGCAATATCGCGATTCGTACCAGATGGAACTGGAGAAGCTCATTGAAGCGAAGGCCAAGGGCCAGAAACTCACCGTCGCTCCCCGTGCAAAACAAGCGCCCGTCATTGATTTGATGGCAGCACTGAAGCAAAGCCTGAAATCGAAAGACGCGCCCAAGAAAACGTTGCTGCGCGCCGTTCCAGCTAAGACCGAAAAGAAGTCCCGAAAAGCCGGCTAGCACTCCTAGCGAAACGGGCGTGCACCTGGCTTCCAGAAGCCTTTCCATTTGTATCGAATAAGAATTGGCGCGCTCGTTTGTTTTCAATGAGTTGCGCAAATTCCTGTTCCGGCGAAAGCGTCCATTTGTATCGAGTAGTGCCGCTGCGATCCGTGACGAAAAATCCATTTTTGTGACGATTAGAACGGCTGAATTGTGCGTTTTTGTTGGGTTTTTGATGATTTCTAATCGCACGGTGTGACGATTAGAACGGCCGTGACTCGTGATTTGTGAATTGTGATTCATGATTCTGGAAGTGGCACATTGTTTGCGATTGATTTGCGGTGCGGGTGTTTGTTTTGTACGAGATACCGCGAATTCTAATCGGCAGGGTTGGCGATTGATTTTACGCGGTGATCGAGGGGCAGTGACGATTAGAGCGGGGATGTAACATTGTAGTTGGGATGTTACATGAGGCTTTTGGGCGGCCAGTTGGTGAGTGGCGCGACAACTGGGGGGCGCGGGGCGGTTTTTGGGTAGAGTTTTCCCTGGGGGTGGGAGTGGTCTGCCTGTCGCCGTTGTAGCGGAGTGCATGTGGCGTCCTTGGTGGGTCGGTAAGGTGGCCCGGATCTATTTTATCACATTTACTGTGTGATTACCAGTTCCATAATGGGAATGGTAGGGCTTATCTCACAAAGCTGGTGACCCGAAAATTGTTGAGCCGCGTCAAACGAGAAGGGATGGCTCTGTCCGACCCCAATTCAGTGCTTGTATGCGCGGCAACGGGAGGAGCTACGGTGAAGCAGAAATGGTTTCGGTGCAGCGGCGTGGCGACATTTGTCTTCGTATTGTTCTGGTTGTTGGGAGGCGTCGTTCCGCGAATAAATGCCGACCAACACGACGAAATAGCGCGGCTGGCAGAGGCGATGCAGTGGAAGGCAGGAACGATTGTGGCGGACGTGGGGGCCGGCGACGGAACGTACAGCTTCGAGGCCGCTGAGAAGGTTGGGCCGTCGGGCCGTGTTTATGCGACCGAAATTGACAAGGAAAAACTGAAGAGTCTTCGAGTAGAAGTCGCGAAACGCAAGCTCGCTAACGTCACCATCGTAGAGAGTGCGGCAAATGATACGAAGCTTCCGTCGAATTGCTGCGATGCGATTTTTCTGCGACGTGTATACCACCACCTTACGCAGCCGCAAGAATTTGACAAAAATCTCGTGCGCTCATTAAAGCCGGGAGGTCAACTAGCGGTCATTGATTTCCCGCCGAGTCCGAATTCCGAGTTGCCGAAAGGCGTCCCAAAGAACCGCGGAGGGCATGGCATTCCAGAAACGGTGATGGTCGAAGAGCTAACCTCGACAGGACTGCGGGTGGAGAAGGTTCTTGACGATTGGTCGGGGCGCGACTATTGCGTCATCTTTGTGAAGCAGGCTATGAAATAGCTGGACAAGGCCGAATCGGCCGCCAAGCTTCAAATTTTTCCGCGACTTCGGGCCTGGGCCTTTGCGAAACTTTGGCGCAGCGTCGGGAATGCTGCATGGCTATTGTGATGGTGCTCTGCGGAGGCGCATTGGAGACCCGGCTGAGATCGTGGCGAGTTGGGGCGCAGCACACGGGGTCGGGGGGGCACGGCGGGTCACGCCGAGGTGTAGCGGGGAAACTCGAAAACTTCGCGGGAAAGGCGCCGCGAAAGGTAGGCGCTGCGCGCCGTCTTTTCCCGGCGCTTCCGCGCCTGCGGCGCTGGTGCCTTGCCTCGATTTGACCTGTGCGTTGGTTGGGAATGTGAATCAACCGGCGTGCTAGCGTTTCAGCTTGCTGGGGCAGACGAAAACTTCCAGGTTGAAGCCGCGCACCCTCGGCTGCGGCGAGAGTGCGGCATCCTGAAAATCTGAGGACGGCCGCGAAATGGGGTGAAAGGGTCGGCCACCCGCCGCCAACAGTCGGCTGGCTATGAGAACTCAGTCTGTGCGAACCGATGCGGTAGTGGTCGAAATCTGCACGCTGGTGGGGGCTTGAAAGCTAACGTCGGTTGGATACCACTGATCGGCTGTTCTTAGTTTCGGGTCCACAAGTAACTTGAATTCGAGAGTGACGACAATCGTAGATTGATTGGAGTTGCCCGATGCGCAAAATCGCCATTTACGCATAGCAGCGGTTCCCGCTCTTAGCAAAATCGCCATCGCTGCTGGCTGCATATTCCCATCTTGCAGAACCTCCATGTCCTGCGGGTGGCCCGTTGGGTCAACCGTCGTCTTGATGCGGATGCTCCCTTGCATATGCGCCAGACGCGCAAGTGTCGGATAGGTTGGAGCCACAAACTCGCAAAGACACATCGGTTGGTTGGCTTCGGCAAGAGGCCGAGGCATTACCCAAATTAGGAACGCTGCGACAACAGCCAGTGCCATCCTCACGCTGACCTCACTGACCTACGGTGCTTTCGATTTACTTGAGGCTTTTTCTTCCGCGTGCTGGTACGCAGCGAAGCTGATTATGGACAGGAAACAAGCCAGAGTTATGCTGTACGAGAGCCACAGTAGTGTCCTTACGACGATTATTGACGGACAAGTCCAAAGTTTGCGGATTTGTGGCTCCCATGGTCCTCGGTCATGTAGCATCTCCCAATCAGTTTCATGCGGATACTCTCGGAGCGCGAATGGAGTTCGCTGAAAGCCGACGGATACCGATACTTCTTGGTCCGCCAATGCGACGTTCTCGACGTATGAACTAAACAGAGCTATCCAAGCGCAGGCACTAAGTAGAAACACAACGAGTAAAATTCCGCATACGCGCAGAAGCGTCTGTCGCGCCAACGGGCCGCAAATGAAAACTACAATTGTATTGAGCAGTAAGAACATGACAGTACCTGTCAAGGCGAGTCGTTGAACATTGCCAAGCGGTGGGAAGAGGTATCTGGCAAACGTGTTTGAATCGGGCGCGAGGAAACGAATTATCGGAAGGAGAAACGGCACACCCGCGATCCCCCCGTATAAGCTCACGAATCCTCTATAATACTGCTTGATTGTGAGTTTCATTGGTGGCATCCCTGAACACCTTTTTGCTCTAGCACAACGTCAAGGTTCATGTTTCTGGTCCTCGTCGCGTCGAACGGGACCTCGTTGTCCTTGTAGTCGTCCATCTGAAGACGGACGCAATAAACTCCTAACGGGAGCCCGTCTATGTGCGAATCGGTTTTTTGGCTCACCCCTGTATAGTCATCGCCTCTGAGTTTGTAGGATATGGCCGCACCTTGTGGATGGCTGAAGACGTAGAGCGTGAATGTAATGTCTCCAGACGAGGCTGCAGCATCGTAAGCATCTGCGTTGTGCTCAATGCTTTCGCGCACCTCAGCCAACGGATCAGCTGAACGAGGAAACGAACTACGATTAACCGTGCTGACACGTTCCAGCATTTCGGCTTTACGCGGTTGAGAATTCTCAGCGAGAGGCGTGAGCACGCTGCGGTAATTGCGTCGAATGTCGTTGAAAAACGCTTTTATCTTGACGGCTTGTTCAGATGACTGATGCGGACCTAATGCTAGGTACTTCTCTTCAGCCGCGTCGAGCTTTGTCATGGCCTCATGCAGAACGTCCGTCGCATTGTTTGAAGTTAGCTGCTTCGCCCGATCTCTCAATTCGTCAGCCTCTACATGAAATAGATGAATCTGTGCGGGATTGAGCTTTACTGTGGCCGATGTCGGGGTCACAAGGTCCTTGGCGGACGTAATCGCGAATCCAAACTGGCGATTGCCTTCCACCGCTGGACGACGGCAACTGGAGGTAAGGGGGCCGCCTTCGACGACTCTCCCTGAGTCCGTCACTTGACCCATAATCGGACCAGCCGGAGTGTCTGAAAAATATCGGAACGGAAATTCATACGAGCCTCGATTGGGTGTTATTTGTTGTTCGGGGGGTTGTTCATGAGGCGGTGGGTTGAGTTGTATTCCAAGAAAGACTCCACATTCCTTGTATGCATCTTTCGGGTATACATCCACCGTGACCTTGACCACGAACCGCTGCCCAGCTTCAACGGTTGCGGGAGGCTGAATATCAATAAGTCTAATCGGGTGGAGTGGAGCGATATCAAAGGTCGCGACCCCCGTAAGGGGAATGACGTGTGTTGTGGCTTGCGAGAGCGAGAGGCTCACCAACTTCCATTTACCGGGCGTCATTAGTTCGTTGATCTGTAATGTTAGGTCGTAAGTCGCTTTGCCGTTGCGTGGTTTAGTTGTCGCCGATACTTTGCACAATTGGTCCATCTGTGACACAAACACGTCGGCTACGCGCGAAGGCTCGCATTCAAAGTGAGCTTCAATCCAACCCTCCTCATAACGCTGCGGCGGTGGATCGAGCACAACGGTGAAAGTGTAATTCTCCCCAGCGCGGAGGGGGCCAGAGCTACCTCCCTGCACAACAGCCTTATTCGGAATTTGCTCTTGTGCGGTTGCGGCGGAGGGAAAAGTTGCTAGTAGCCCGATGACGACGAGCCACACCATCAGCGCGCTCGTTATTGCTGCCTTGTGTGGTTCGTTCACTTGCAGTTACCTCTGGGCGGCGAGGCTACCGCGAAGACGTGTCCCCGGTCAACTCGAGATGTCGCACCTACGGCGCTCGGAATTTTCTTTTGGTTTTTTTCACCCAGCGTTTACACGCTGGGCTAATTTCTGTCGCGCCGCCCTTCGCCAGTTCACTCAGGGCAAGCCGGCACTGGTTTTGTGGTGAATGGCGGTTGTGCTAGCGCGGCGCCGATCTGGAGTCTGGGGCTCCCGGGAGTGAGGGGACGAACCAAAGGCAATGGGTGCCCGCTGCGTCCCGAACTGCGGGACATAGCGGCGGCTACACATGCAAGAGCGGGCACGGCATGCCGTGCCCCTACGAGCGGCCCCGAGCACAGACCCTTCCAAGCTGTTGCTGGCAGGAATTTCCGCATCGCGATCGGCTAAATCAACGTCAACTGCGGGCGCGGCCCTCCTGCGGCTGATCTGCGACATCAGCGCCCGTACGGGCCCGGTGCGTGGTGCGCTGGCGTCAGGGGCTGAAGCGCCTTTAATTTTGATGGAGTTACGGCGGGACTGAAGAGCCTGCGTGAGAACTGTAAGAACCGTACTTCAGCGGCTGAAGCCGCTCTGATTTTGCTGCGTTTATGCCGTAGCTAAAGCTACGGCCTACAAAGATTCTCGTGTTCTCACACAGACTCTGAAGCCCCGCCCTTCCGACGGCAAGCCCTTACAACCCAAACGGCAAATGCGCCCAGCTAAACAGGCTGCGGAAAAAGTCGGTTTGCGGCAAAATTGCGGTCTTTTGGGGTGAGGCAAAATGATTCGCCGGGAAATTGGTCGCTTCCTAGAGCCTCTCAACGCGATCTATTTTCGACACTTTTT
>JBAQGJ010000073.1:0-4117 GCA_049287725.1 Candidatus Acidiferrales bacterium
GACCTAGAGTGCGAGCAAAAAAAGCTCGCGCAATCGATCCGCACGAGTTTCCCTAAGAGATCGACTCCGAAAATCATTTGGCTTTTTGCGACAGCAAACATCATTTGGGCGGAGAAAGACGTTGCGCGCGCAGAAGCGGCCAATATTCGAGTTATCACAGAGAACGAACTTCAATATTTCGAGGCGTTCGTTGCGCACATAGGCACCGCAGGCCGATATCAATTTTTGGCTGAATTCCTAGAGGGACAGGAAATTCCAAATTTGCAGAACGTACGCGTGCCAGCAGTCAGAGGCCGTTTCGGCCCCCACACCTATTACAGCTTTGTAGTCAGTGCACGTCACCTCTTGAAAATAGCATTCGTCAATCATCAGGCGCTTAATCATCCAGACGGCCGCCCAGCATATCAGAGAATGATCAATAAGAAACGGATCGGCGACATCGGTGCCTTCATCCAAAACGGCGGTTACTTCCCCACGAACATTCTTGTGAATTTCACAGAAACCTGTCGTTTCGATCTCCTTCCAAATAAGGACAACGCGGATCAGAATATAAAGTTCGGATGGCTGTATCTACCTAGCAGTTATAAATCTGCTTGGATCATCGACGGGCAGCATCGCTTATATGGATTTTCAAACATACCGGACCATTTCCTCGACACAAACCTATTCGTACTTGCTTTCGATCGGATGGATACCAAAACAGAAGCGGATTTGTTCATCACTATCAACCACGAGCAACGTAGCGTACCGAAGAGCTTGTTAGTGACGCTCCAAGCCGATTTGAAACTTGGCTCTGGAGACCCGAAAGAAGCGATCTCCGCTCTTGGTTCGGCCCTTGTGAGGGCACTAAATAACGACAATACGAGTCCTTTTTATCGCAGGTTTGAGATCCCGGGCGTGAGCCCGTCGGAATCGCAAAATCTAACCATCGCAGAAGCGGTCAAGGGGTTGGTCCGCTCGAATCTACTCGGTAAGGCATTAGCAAAGAGATCTAAGGTTCCGGGCTATTTTTGCGGACAAACCGACGATGAGACCCTTATCAGAGCAAGGAAAATTACCAACGGGTATTTTCATGCCATCATGGACGCAAACCCTCTTCGATGGGAGAAGGGTAGAGCTGCTTTTGTGTCTGTGAATCCGGGCATTCGTGCGCATTTTCAACTGATCCAAGAGATTCTTCAATTTGTGAGCAAGGACACCGATTTCGATCCCGCATCTGAGGCGCCCGATAAGGTTATAGCGGAACTTCTCAAAATTTCTGAGCCCGTCCGCACATTTGTCGCTAACGCGTCGGACAAGCAGATCGAAGCAAAATTCTCTCGAAAATTTGGCGAAGGAGGTGTCGCTGAGTACTATTTCAATTTGTGCGATCTGATTCAAAAGAAGCACAAGGAATTTGGTAGTCAGGAGTATAAAAAATATATTGCACGGCAAGCAGATGCTCGAATCGAACAAGCCGACATTGATGTTGGCGATTTACAGAACGCAATCTCGCATGTGGTCATTGAGAGCTTGAAGACGATACACGGGGTCGCCGAGCTGTCATCGGGGGAAAAGGCATATTGGGACCTTGGAATAGATAATGCCGAGATCAAACAGTCCGCCTATAAAAAACAGCAAATGACTTCGGTTGCGAAACGCTCGCCGAAGGAAGCCTACCTAGATCTAATTGATTTCGACAAGATCATAAGACAGCCGTCGAATTGGGCGCACTTTGATAATATTTTCAACATACAGATGCCAGACGAGAAAGGAGGCAAGAAATACTATCTATCCTGGCTCGAGAAGTTAAACGAAATCCGTCGCCACACGGCACACAAGAATCCCTATAGGCAATACAGCGAGGAGGATTTGGATTTTGTCTCTTGGATTAAGGCTCAGCTTTTTGATCGCTTTTCCAAGGCTGGATTTAACTTCGCCTAACGTCGGGAGACTGCTCATGGGATATGAGATTGACTTTACGGCAACTACACGTGGCAAGAGGATCCCTACCATTCTTGCTGATCCTCCTTGGCAATTTCAAAACAAGACAGGGAAAATAGCTCCTGAGCACCATAGGTTGACTCGTTACGCGACCATGTCGCTTGATGACATCAAACGAATGCCTGTCGAATCAATAGCTGCCGAAACGGCGCATCTTTACCTGTGGTGCCCCAATGCCCTGCTACCTAATGGTCTCGCCGTGATGGGGGCATGGGGATTTACCTACAAGTCAAATCTAATCTGGCACAAGATCCGGAAAGACGGAGGGTCGGACGGACGAGGAGTCGGATTCTACTTTAGAAATGTCACCGAGCTTGTGTTATTCGGCGTTCGGGGCAGGAAGGCGCGAACTCTCGCGCCCGCCCGACGGCAAGTAAATTTTTTGGCAAGTCGGAAGCGTGAACATTCGAGAAAACCTGATGAGTTGTATGATGTCATTGAGGCATGTAGCCCCGGACCTTACTTAGAGCTTTTTGCAAGAGGAGCCCGAAATGGGTGGCTGAACTGGGGTGATGAGGCAAATGACCAATATCATCCGACTTGGAAAACCTACGCTAATCATTCCGCATCGAGTTCGGCGAGCATTTAGAGGGACAACACGTTCGTTATGAGGGAGCGTTAGACAAAATAAGTCGCGCACCTGAGGGAGCCGTCGAACTTAACGAACCGTCGACCTACGTAGTTAGAGCCAATCATCGTCGACTGTCGAAACGCCTGCCACACCCTTAAATATCGCCAGCCATTCCGTCATTCTGGCGGCTTAGCTTCCGGCCGCCGCGCCGGCAAGGCCGCAGGCATGGCCGGTTTTCAGCGGTGCGCGTACGGTGTTGAAGTCACGGCGGCGGACTTTGCGGGTAAGCACGGTGTTAAGCGTCTAGGCCTGCCGCGCCACGGCGGCCCGTAGCGCAAGCCACCTCGCAATCACCCACGGCAGCAGCACGATGACGAATCCAATCGGCACCAGCGCCACCAGAACAATCGCCCGCTGTGGCCAGGGGCCGAGCGCCAGGACGAATGGCGGGATGACGATGCCCGCCGGCGGGTTGCCGACGAAGCCGTAATCGGCGCCGAGATGAAGATCGATCGGCAGGATCAGCGCCACATAGACGAGGCTTGCGATCACCGCGATGCCGAGATCGCGCCAGCAGGGGGCGAAAGCCGCGCACCACGACATCGTAGACCGCGCAGGCGGCGATCACGGTGTGCGATATCCAGAACGCCCAGAACAGCACGAAGGCCGGGCCGTCGATCAGCGACGGCTGGATGAAGGCCTGCGCGGTCAGCGCCGCGGTCCAGAAATAGAGCGTGGCGCGCGCGAAGCGCTTGCCGGTGACGAGCGCGAACGGCGCCATCAGGCCGTTGATGTCGCACAGTTGCAGCGGCAGGCCGCTCTGCCAATCGATGCCGCGCCAGTTCCACCAGATGTTATAGGCGAGCCAGACGGCCACCGCGAACGCGGCGAGGCTATAGCGCAGCGCGCGTTCCGCATTTTTTGACAGCGTGCGGCCCAGCAGACTCGGCGCCACGATCAGCACCAGGCAAACAAGAAGCGTAACGCCGTGCAGCCAGCCGTAGGGCGCGAACACCGTCCAGGCGCCAGGGGTGATGTCGAGCGGCGGGTTCATGGGACTGGCTCTGAGCCACGTTTCCCGGATGCGGTGCAGCGCGCAGCGGTGCACCGCTGATCCGGGATCGTATCGCATTCCGCGTTTGTGACGATCCCGGTCTGCAGCGCACCATTTCGCTTCGCTCCACGCTGCGCTGCGCCCGGGACACGAAGATCTCTCCCGATACTGCACGACTATGACGGCCGGATCACTGCTCCGCCCGCAACGGCCGGGTCAGCAGCGATTCGATCGCCTCGCCGACGCTCATGCGCTCGTCGAGCAGCGCCGCGACGGCGGCCGAGATCGGCATGTCGACGCCGCGTTCGCGCGCCATTTCAAGGAGCACCGGCGCGGTGAACACGCCTTCGGCGAGGCCGCCGTGAATCTCGGACGGCCGCTGGCCGCGGCCGAGCGCTGCGCCGAACGAAAAATTGCGCGATTGCGGGCTCGAACAGGTGAGCAGCAGATCGCCCAGCCCGGACAGGCCCATCATGGTCTCCGACTTGGCCCCATAGGCGCGGCCGAAG
>JBAQGJ010000074.1:0-1719 GCA_049287725.1 Candidatus Acidiferrales bacterium
CCTATCTGAACGGGCGGCAAAGCGGATTCGTTTTTCAGGAAGAACCCGGAACGCAGAAGGGATTTGTCGCAACCTCGGGCAAGTTTTGGGTTGGAACGTGGAGAGATTACAGGGAAGCAGGGCCTCCGTTCCGAACGAAGCGAAAATATCTGGGATCGCGATCGGCGCTTACATACGACGAAGCCAAAGCCCGGTTCGATCACGTCACCAAGGACGCTTGCTTGATTCGTCCGCCGTGCGACCGGGCGCTGCATCGCAGTGCCGTCGAACGCCTGCTCGACGTTCTGCGTCGGCGCGCCGGCTTGGGCCGCATCACGGCTCATATGTTTCGGCACAGCTTCGCTACTCACTTGCTCGATCACGGAGCCGACTTGCAGGTGATTCAGGCGCTGCTCGGGCACGCGAGACTTTCATCCACCGAATATTACGTGCACTTGAGCCGAGCCAAAATAAGCAGCACTTTCTACAAATGTCATCCAGACGGAGGAACCCATGACGCGGCCATCGAAGGGCAGGAGGGGGCGACAGAAGCGTCTCACAGCGGATGAGTTGCTTTTTCAGCCCTGGTTCCTCTCTTCTGAAATCGCGCAGGCCATTCGTGTCCTGATTCCTCCGGGCTATGAAAGAAAAATGCGAGACTACTTCGATAGCTACGGATGCATGAGATGTACTCGAAACGACGCAGTCTACCAGTCGAACGGCCTGTGCAAGCGGTGCGCGAACCTCATCCGAATCAGGCTCAGAAAATGCATTCAGCGACGCTTGGGGGGAGGCGTAGGGATTGCATCCGCGGGGGTCTTCGTCGGGGCGCCGCAAAAAGCCAGCAAATTGCTGCAGGGAATTTCACGCGGAGGCCGCGTGAAACTTCGGCCGCGCAAGGAAACTCGTCCGTCCAATCCCGCATTGGACGCCTATAACCGGCTCGGTGACCGGCAAGCTTCGCCCACGGCAACGGAAGGTGGATAGGGATTGAATCGGACTTGGGCCGAGCACGCGCGGCCCAGCAACGCCGAGGATCTGGAACCAATCGTGAGCTTGAATTAGCGCCCGTCAGATTGTTGCGGGCGGAGGTGAGCGTAGCAATTTCGGTATCTGGTCCTGCAACGATTTTGGCTGTGTCCAACCGCGTTACTTCCTTCGCGAGTACAGTTCCGTTCAGCCCCCCAGCAAGCGAAGCCACATGAAATCGGTACGCTGGACGGGCGGATTATTCAGCTTTCGGGGTTGCCGCTCCAACCATTCGCCGCCCAATCCTAGCGGAGATTTGCCGCAAGAAATCCAGGAAAGAGGAATAGACCACTCCTGTTGCCGAATGCGGCTGGGGCCGAAGTTCATCCGTTGGCCCGTGGTCTTGAGCGTGGAAAGGAGGCTCCGGATGCGCTGCCCATATTGCGGTGACAGACGAACCGCAGTGCTTAAGACCATTTACCGCGGCCATAGTTCGTATCGCCACCGGCGATGCGTCTATTGCGGGTCCCGGTTTAGCACTCAAGAGAGGCCGGTACGCTGGAGCCGCGTCGAGAGAAGCTGGCCCGGGCCGCCCCCGCCGCGGAATGGATGGAAGAAGCACAGAGTTCCTGCGCTTCGCGGGCAATGCGAGGTGACATGCTGCGGAGTGGATTTCAAACAATCTGGTGTTCGGCGCCATGTAGACCACATCGTGCCGGCGCGCCTGATTCGGCGGTTGAGAACTGGGAATCCAGACCTCCGTGAGAATCT
>JBAQGJ010000075.1:0-25175 GCA_049287725.1 Candidatus Acidiferrales bacterium
AGAGCAGCCTCGATGCGCTCACCCAGCGCCACAATCACACTCCCAGAAAATGCCTGGGCTTTCAAACTCCCGCCGAGATCTTCTCGTCGATGCTGTTGCACTTGAAATGTGAATCCACACCCTCGCTTCGCTCGGGATGACACTCGCTTTACTTTTGTGATGAACCAAAAATTGTGCTGTCGCTCAGTCGGCCCGCGACAAGGGCTTAGGCGGCGTGTTGGACTGCCGAGGGGGCGCGATTGGTCGCGTTGGTGACATTCACTGCGAAGAGAGATCCCTCGCTTCGCTCGGGATGACAAGTCACGAAGAATTTGTGGCGACACTTAGGATTGCTTTAGCGCGGTGGGGCTAGCCATTGATAGAGCGCCCAGACTACTGGGGCGGCTAGGATTAGGCTGTCTATGCGGTCTAGCATGCCGCCGTGACCTGGTAGCAGGGCGCCCGAGTCCTTTACGGCGGCGCCGCGTTTGTAGGCGGATTCGATTAGGTCGCCGGCTTGTCCGGCGATATTCGCTACGCCGGCGATGACAAGCGGGACTGCGGCTTCCATTTGCATCGATCGGGCGAAGACGACCGCTACCAGCATTGATGCGACTACATTGCCTACTGCGCCTTCCCAGGTTTTCTTGGGACTTAGGGCTGGAGCCATTGGGACGCGTCCCAGGCCTTTGCCTACGAAATATGCGAGCATGTCTCCCGCCCAGACCAGGACTAGCGTGAAGATGACCAGTTGCCTGCCCACCTGTTCGATTTCATTCAAGCGGACGACGTAGCTGAACGGCAGCGAGACGAAGAATATTGCTGCGGAGCTGATGGCGATGGCGGGGAGGACTTCGTGCAGCGGGCGGCGAGTGCAGAGGCCTAGCGCAACGCAGCCGAAGATGAAAATGAGAAGCGCGGCTTCGATGGAGAGCGCGCCGCCAGCTGCGTCGCGGACGATGGAGATGCCCTCCGAGAACGAATGCTTGATGAGGAAGCCGGCGGAATACTGCGCGTAGAAAATCAGCGCGGTGCAAAAGTAGGTCCACTTCTTGAAGCCGCGCATGCCGACGCGATCGCCGAGGTCGAAGAATTCGAGCAAAGCAAGAATCGCGACGAGCGCGGCGAGGGCCGCTACGACTGCGGGCGGACCCCACCAGACCAGCGCAACGACGATGGGAATCAGGACGGCGGCTGTGGTGATGCGCAGGAGCATGCGGCGTCAGCTCCGCCCTGATTTGGCGGACGCGGCGGCGAGTCCCTTGGCCCGTTCGCGAGCGGTGCCGAGGCCGCCGTAGCGGCGTTCGCGCTTTTGAAAATCCACCAGGGCTTCGAGAAGGCGCTCGCGGGAAAAATCCGGCCAGAGAGTTTCGGTGACGTAAATTTCGGCGTAGGCAATTTGCCAGAGCAGAAAATTACTGACGCGCATTTCGCCACTGGTGCGAATGAGCAAGTCGGGATCGGGGAGGCCGGCGGTATAGAGATGCTCGGAGATCGTTTGTTCATCGGCCTGGAAGGCGGCCATGCCATTTGCGCGGACTTGCTCGAGCAGCGCGTTGAATGCGTCAACTAGTTCGGCGCGACCGCCGTAATTGAGCGCGACCACTAACTTCATGCCGGTGTTCTTTGCGGTCACGCTCATGGCGCTCTGGATATCTTTGCGGACGGCTTCGGGGAGTTGTTCGGAGCGGCCGATGATCAGGAGGCGAATATTATTTTTGTGGATGGCGGGAAGTTCGCGTTTCAGATATTCGCGGAGGAGGCGCATGAGGAAGTCAACTTCGGCTTGGGGACGGCGCCAATTTTCGAGCGAGAAGGCGTAGAGCGTGAGGCATGGCAGCTTCAGACGCGCGCAGGTTTCGATGATTTCGCGCGCGGCTTTTACTCCGGCGCGGTGTCCTGCAACGCGCGGCAGGTGGCGGCGCTGCGCCCAGCGGCCGTTGCCGTCCATGATGACGGCGAGGTGCTCGGGCAGGCGTTGCAGGTCAATTTTATCGAGAAGCTCCGCTTCGGCGCGGTTGGCGGGTTTGAGAAGTTCGCTGGCTTTCACTCAGTTACGCTCGAGGACAGACAGTGAGGAAAGCTAGCACACGCGGTGGTGGCAAGCAAGGTGGATGGGGCGATCGCGCTGATGGCGAGAAGATTTACCACAGAGGGCGCAGAGAAAAGCCAAGACGAGTCGGCTACCGGGTTGGCATCGTGGCAAGCTGGGGCGCAGCCTACTGCGGCGGATCTGCGACAAGCAGCGCCCTACCGAGTATTCGCGAGAGTGGTTCGGCGGACGCGGGCACGGCATGCCGTGCCCCTACCATCGAGGATTAAACATTTTGGCGTTTCGAAAACAGCGGGTCGAATATTGGCCGAGTTGTGAAACCCGATGTTATGGAAAATGAAGCAAGTTGGCGCCTAGGCCTGCGCTGGCTGGTTGGAAGATGCTGGCGTAGACGAGGACTATGGTGAGGATGATCATGATTATGCTCACGGACCAGGCTACGAGGTTGAATGCCCAGGTGTTGGTGTGCTCGCCCATCAGGTCGCGGCGATTGATTAGGAGTAGGACGAAGATAAGGACTACCGGGAGCCAGACGCCGTTGGCTACTTGCGAGAGGACCAGGATTTTGAATAGCGGGGCTTTGGGGAGAAGGATTATGCCGGCGCCGGCTACGATTAGTCCGGTGTAGAGACCGTAGAAGGCGGGGGCTTCGTTGAGTTTGCGATCTAGACCGGCTTCGAAGCCGAGGCCTTCGCAGATTACGTGGGCTGTGGAGAGCGGCAGGATGGAGGCGGCGAAGAGCGAAGCGTTCAGCAGGCCGAAGGCGAATAAGTAGGCGGCCCACTTCCCTGCCAGCGGGGCTAGCGCGGCGGCGGCTTGGGCGGCGTCGGTGACATTAGTCATGCCATTTTTATTCAGCGTGGCGGCGCAGCAGACGATGATGAAGAAAACGATGGCCATGCAGGAGATGCTGCCGACGAGCACGTCGAGGCGGGCGTGTTTATATTGTTTGGGGCCTACGCGCTTTTCGACGAAGCCGGCTTGCAGGTAGAAGAATTGCCAGGGCGCGATCGTGGTGCCGACTAGCGCGGTGAGCATCAGCAGGTAGCTGGTGCTGAAATGTATCGTGGGCCTTACGGTTTCTTTCGCGGCTAGGAGCCAGTCGGGCTTGGCGAGGAACGCCGAGAATACATAGGTGAGATAGAAGCCGCAGGCTACCAGGAAGATCTTTTCGACTTGGCGGTAACTTCCCTTCACTACCAGCAGCCAGACTGCGATTCCCGCGAGCGGCACCGAAATATATTTGCTGATGCCGAATATTTGCATGGAGGCGGCTACGCCGGCGAATTCGGCTACGGTGTTGCCGAGGTCCACGGCTAGGGCGGCGATCATTACGAAGAAGGTGGAGCGGAAACCGAATTCCTCGCGGATCAAGTCGGAGAGGCCTTTGCCGGTGACTACGCCCATGCGCGCGCACATTTCTTCGGAGACGTAGAGCGCGATGGTCATGGGGATTAGGGACCAGAGCAGGGTGTAGCCGAATTGCGCGCCGGACGTGGTGTAGGTGGTGATGCCGCCGGCGTCGTTGTCTACGTTGGAGGTGATTAGGCCGGGGCCGACGACCGCTAGTAGGACCGCCAGGCGACGGCGGGTCATGCGCGTGCGGCGCATGAAGTTCGAGGCGCGGGTTTTCCAGGTGGCTAGGGTGGTGGGCGAGTTGGCGGGTTGGTCGGACATTTCTTGTTCGTGCCTGACTGCGAGTCGTGCATTCACGCGAATCGCGTCGCGGGCAGCATCGAAGAGAGATCCCTCGCTGCGCTCGGGATGACAACACGCATTGCGTGTTGCTAGAGCTTGGCGCGCATGCGGCTTACTACGTCGTCTACTGTTATGGTGCCGATTGGGTGATTTTCTCCGTCCACTACTGTTAGGCCTCGCAAGTTATATTTGTCGAAAATTTCGAAGACTTCTTTGTCGTGCGCGTTGGGCGCTACCGAGAGCAGCGGCTCGAAGGCCATTTCGGACATGCGCTGATCGGAGGAGGAGAGGAGCAGGCGCGCGATGGGGACGGTGCCCGATAGGGCTGCGTCTTTATTGATCAGGATTACGTTGTCGAGTTGGTCGGGCGAGATTTCGTGGAAGCGGATGTAGTCAACCACTTCGCCGCGCGTGGCTTCTTCGCCGACGACTACAATTTCTGTGTTCATCATGCCGCCGGCGGTGTCTTGGTCGAATTTCAGGAGCTGTTCGACGTCGTGGGCTTCGCGATGTTCCATTTCGCCGAGAACTTCCTGGGAGGTTTCGGAGTCGAGATTGGCGAGGAGGTCGGCGGCTGCGTCGGGGCTCATTTCTTCGATGATGTCCGCGGCGCGTTCGGGGTCGAGTTTTTCGACGACCTGCGTTTGCAGGCGCTTATCGAGCTCGGTGATGGTTTCCGCGGCGGATTCTTCGTCGAGCGAGGAGATAATGCCCTGGCGCTCGTCGGGGGAAAGTTCTTCCATGATGTCGGCGAGGTCGGCGGGGTGAAGCGCGGCGAGCTTTTCGCTGGTCATGCGCAGCTTCACGCGGCGGAGCGGGTCGGGTTCGATGAGATTGACGAATTCCCAGAGAATTTTGCGCGGCGGCAATTTTTTCTGGATGCGGCGAATGGCCATGGGCGGGACGATGCCTTGCAGCAGGCGACGGACCGCGCCGGGCAGGCCGACGTCCACTTGGGTGATGCGCAGCTCGGTGTTGCCGTTGGTGCGCTGGTCGGCAAGGTCAATGTCGTTCACGCGGACTACTTTGCGGCCGTTGGTGTCTATGATTTGCTGGTCGAGGAGATCTTTGCCGACGGCTAGCCAGGCTTCGTTGGGATGGTAGAGTTCGAGCGCGGATTCGTCGGTGGTGAGATTGATTTTGCCGGGAGCGACGGAGCGGATTTGGTCGTAGCGGGCTAGCAGCGGGCGGTATTGGCCGCGGCCGAGGAGGAGTTTGGCTACGCGATTGGGTTGGTCGGCGGGCTCGACGAACAGTTCTTTGACGCGGCCTACGTAGTTGCCGACTGAATCGTAGGCGGCGGCGCCGATTACTTCGGTGGCGTGAAGCATGGTGACTCCTTTACAGCGCGTGCTGGGCGAGTGGCAGCCCGGTCGGGCACAGCGAAAGCGAAGAGAGCTCCCTCGCTGCGCTCAGGATGACGAGACGCGATAAGCAGCGGTGACACGGCAAAAAAAAATGCCCGGGACCGGCTTGGTTGACCGGCCTCGGGCTTGTGGAATTCGCCCTTCGTTTACTGCAGGCCGGGCCTCGCCTCCCTGTCCCTGCGCGCATCGCAGGTGCAGCGAACCGATACAGCATGGGGAGCGCTCTGCCCCGGGCGAAAATTACCAGCGTGATGGGGGCGGCTACTTCCCGGTTCCGATTTGGACTGTAGCTCCATTGCGTTGCGCTAATGTCCGAATTGACTAGTAAATGCAGACGTAAACTTTGTCAAGCGGAGAGTGCGGTTTCGCGCGATTTATTTCTTGGGAAATACCATGTTGCTCGGCTTGCGGTTCTGGCGGCGGCAGTCGGCGGCGTAGACGTCCCAATATGTGCCACGAATGTACGCGGCGGGTGTGTAGCCGAGGGCGCGGGCTACGCGATCAATCGCGGCGGGGTGGCCTTCAAGTTCGAGGAAAGTGCCGAGGGGTGTTTCATCGAGGTCCAGGTGCAGGCCGCGGAGACGGAAACTGGTGCGGTACTTTTCGTATCGGAAGGCGCGTTCAAAGCCGAGGCTCGCGAGGGTGGTGTGCCAATCGGGGGAATGGCGGCTCGTGACTACTTCCCTTTCGGTGCGTTCTTTGTAGCGGGGATTCTTTTTGTTGGCGCGGTGCTGGGGCGCTGGCCCCTTGGACGTGAGGACTACGCGGCGGACGCTGGTGCTGTGAGCGCGGGTGGTTCCTGGGGCTGCGGATTCGATGCGGACGCGGAGGAGTCGGCCGCTGTGGCGCAGATCGGAATGGGGCGTGTCGTAGAGAGTGTTGGATTCGAACGTCCGGCCGTGCGAAGTGGCGCCCAGGGCTCGGATGGCACGGATTGTGGCGCGGGGATCCGTGACCGCCAGCTTGATCTCGATTTCGCTGTTTGTTTTTTGCGCTTGAGGCATGGAGAAGTATAAGGCAAGTATCGCGCGTGGTGCTGCGGGCGATGTTGCCAAAGGCGCGGGCGAGCCAGCATAATCGAAACGCTGCCGACGCTCGGAACCGGTTGACGATTGCGCTCAGAGATCGTGCTAGGGTTTTCGCGGCGCACGGTTTGCGTTCTTGCATTCATGACTGAACCTACGACCCCATTGATGCAGCAGTATCATGCCGTCAAGAAGCAGCATCCGGCGGCCTTGCTGCTTTTCCGCCTGGGCGATTTCTACGAGCTTTTCTACGATGACGCGGTGACGGCTTCGAAGATTTTGCAAATCACTTTGACCGCGCGGAATAAGGAAAAGGGGCAGGCTGTGCCGATGTGCGGGGTGCCTTATCACGCCGCGGAGAATTACATCGCGCGGCTGATTCGGGCGGGGCACAAGGTGGCCATCTGCGAACAGATGGAAGTGCCGGGGCCGGGCAAGAAAATTGTGCGGCGCGAAGTGATTCGGGTGTTGACGCCGGGGACGGCTGGCGGCGCGGGGTTGGTGGACGCGAAGGAAAATAATTTCCTCGCGGCGGTGGCGCGGAGTGCAGCGGTAGGAGCTGCTGCGGGAGCCGGTGCTGGGCGTGGCGGAGCGCGCGGTGCGGAGGCTGCGATCGGGCTTGCGTTCGTGGATCTTTCTACCGGAGAATTTCGCGCTACGGAATTTTGCGGTGATAAGGCCGAGGCGCGTTTGCGAGATGAATTGGGCATTTTACGGCCGCGGGAAGTGCTCTTGGCTCGGCCGGCGACGCTCTTTCCGGTGAAGGTGCCGGCGGAGATGGATGGGTTGGGGGCGGTCGAGACGCGGTTAGATGATTGGGTGTTCGAGACAAATTACGCGGCGCGAATTCTGGAAGAGCATTTTCGCGTGGCGGCCTTGGAGGGATTTGGATTGGTGGGACACGCGCAGGCTACGGCTGCGGCTGGGGCTTTGGTGCATTATTTGCGGGAGACTTCGGCGATTGGTGCGCGGTCGCCGGAAGATTCGGCTGTCATTCCTTCTTTGCGTCCTGCTGGTGCCGGGCTCGAACATTTGGATCGCATCGCTTATTACGAGCAGCAGGAAGCGATGATTCTGGATGCGGTAACGGCGCGGAATCTGGAATTAGTCGGGCCTTCGACGGGCGACGACGCTTCGGCGACGCTTTTGCGGGCCATTGACGATACCGCTACCGGGATGGGAGCGCGTTTGCTGCGAGGGTGGATTTTGCGTCCGGAGATTGCGCTGGGGGAGATCGAGGCGCGGCTGGATGCCGTGGCGGAATTGAAATCGCAGACGGTGGCGCGGGAAGAGATTCGTCGGACGCTGGAAGGCATTTTGGATTTGGAGCGGCTTACCAGCCGGGTGACTTTGGGTGTGGCTACGCCTCGGGATTTGCTGGCGTTGCGCGGATCACTCGAACGAATACCGCCGCTGCGGCGACTTTTGGCGACGGCAATTTCTTCTGCGACTACTGGCGCCGCCGCGGCCTCATCTTCCGTTCCCGGCGTCGCTTCGTACGGCTCGCGGCTTTCTTTGCTACATAAAGAGCTGGACGAGATGGCGGACGTCCGAGACACGATCGCGCGCGGGATTGCGGAAGATCCTCCTGCGGTGGCGGGTGAGCCGGGCGTGATTCGCCGCGGTTACGATGCCGAGTTGGATGAATTGCACGACATCACCAAGAAAGGGCGGCAGATTATTGCGGCGATGGAAGAGCGGGAGCGGAAGCGGACCGGGATTGCGTCGCTGAAGATTCGTTACAACCAGGTTTTTGGATTTTACATTGAGATTTCGAAGGCCAATTTGCATCTGGCTCCTGCGGATTACGAGCGCAAGCAGACTTTGGTGAACGCGGAGCGATTTACCTCGGGCGAATTGAAGGAGCACGAGCAGAAGGTGCTTTCGGCCGAGGAACGCGTGCTGGCGATTGAGCGGCGACTTTATGGGGAGATTCGAGAAGGCATCGCGCGAGAGGCCGGACGCTTGCGGCGGACGGCGGCGGCAATTGCGCAGCTGGATGTGCTGGTGAATTTTGCACGGATTGCGGCGACGCGAAATTATACGCGGCCGGAATTCACGGACAAGACGCTCGCGAAAAAGGGCAAGCGCGGGGTTTTGATGATTGCGGGCGGGCGGCATCCAGTGATTGAAAAGCTTTTGGAGGAGCGCGGTGAGAGGTTTGTGCCGAACGATTTGTATTTGGACGACGAGGCGCAATTTCTTTTGCTGATTACCGGGCCGAACATGGGCGGCAAGTCCACTTATTTGCGGCAGGCGGCGTTGATTGCGATTTTGGCGCAGATGGGATCGTTTGTGCCGGCGGTGCAGGCGAAATTGCCTTTGCTGGATCGGGTTTTCACGCGGATTGGAGCTTCGGACAATTTGGCGCGCGGGCGGTCTACATTTTTGGTGGAGATGAGCGAGGTGGCGGCGATTTTGAATACGGCTACGGCCGCGAGTTTGGTGCTGCTGGATGAAGTGGGGCGCGGGACGGCGACGTTCGACGGGCTTTCGATCGCCTGGGCGGTGGTGGAGGCCTTGCATTCGGGCGCGCGGCCGCGGACGTTGTTTGCTACGCACTATCATGAATTGACGGAATTGGAGCAGCTTTTGCCGGGAGTGCGGAATGTGCATGTGTCGGTGCAGGAGGCGGGGAGCGAGATTGTGTTTTTGCGACGCGTGGAGCCTGGGAGCGCGAATAAGAGTTATGGGATTGAGGTGGCGCGATTGGCGGGATTGCCGAATGACGTGATTGCGCGAGCGCGGGAGATTTTGCGTCGGCATGAACAGAGCGAGGAGAAATTAACGTTGGAGTTGTCGCCTGGGGCTGCTGCGAATGGGGGCGGTGCGTTGCCGGTGGTGGCGCGGCAGACTAGTTTTACGGCGATTGATGAGTCGGTATTGGATGCGATACGTGGGGCGGATTTGAATAAGTTGACGCCGTTGGAGGCTATGAATTTGTTGGCGGCTTTGCAGAAGCAGCTGGCTTAACGGCGTGAATGATCGGAAATCTCCCTTTGGCGGTTGGGTTCCAGCTGTGGGCGTCTCCGGCGAGGCAAGCCCCGCCTTGTAACAGGCGGAAGCAAGCTTCCGCACTCCCAGAAAGTACGTGGGTGGCGATGTGTAAACTGCTTGACAATTCGAGGTTGTCAATTCCGGCTGGGGGCTTCTAGACTCGATTTACCGATGCTGGTACTGGGAATGATGTCCGGGACATCCGCCGACGGCATTGATGCTGCTTTGGTGCGCATTTCCGGGGCGCCGCCATCCATTTCAGCGAAACTCCAAGGACATTATCACGCGCGGTTCCCCGCTCGGGTGCGGCAGGCGATTTTGCGTTTGGCTGATGGCGGGGCGACTTCCACGGCAGAGATTAGCCAGCTTAATTTTTTGTTGGGCGAGGAATTTGCGCGCGCGGCTGTGCAAGCGTGTGAACGCTGGCAATTGCCGCTTGCGAAGCTGGAGTTGATCGGGTCGCACGGTCAGACGATTTATCATCAGGGAGCGGCTTCGCGATTTTTGGGGACGCGGCGCGTGGCTTCGACTTTGCAGATTGGCGAGCCGGGGATTATTGCGGCGCGGACCGGCGTGACGACGATTGGGGATTTTCGTCCGGCGGATATGGCGGCGGGAGGACAAGGAGCTCCCTTGGTGCCGTTCGTGGACTATTTGTTGTACCGCCATCGCAAGCTGGGGCGTGTGGCGCTGAATATTGGGGGGATTGCGAACGTCACTTTGATTCCGGCGGGGGCGCGGGTGGAGGATGTGCTGGCGTTTGATACCGGGCCGGGAAACATGGTGATTGACTCCTTGGCGAGCAGCATTTCCGGCGGGCGGAAGCTGTACGACAAGGGTGCACGCATCGGGTTGCGGGGGCGCGTGATACGTCCTTTGCTGGAGGAGATGCTGCGGCATCGTTACTTGCGGCAGTCGCCGCCAAAGACCGCGGGGCGGGAACAATTTGGGCAAGAGTACGCGCGGAAATTACTGGATTCGGCGAAGAAACGGCGGGCGCGGCCGGAGGATCTGGTGCGGACGGTGACGATTTTTACGGCGCTTTCGATTGCGGATGGATTCCGGCGGTTTATTTTTTCGCGTGCGCACGTGAATGAATTGATTGTCGCGGGCGGCGGGACGAAGAATCCTTTGTTGATGGCGCAATTGGCCGCGGCCTTGCCGGGAATTGAAATTGTGAATTCGGCGCGGTTTGGAGTGCCGGCGGAGGCGAAAGAGGCGTTTGCGTTTGCGATTTTGGCTTACGAAGCGTTTCATGGACGGGCGAATAATTTGCCTTCGGCGACCGGGGCGAAGCGTCCCGCGATTCTTGGGAAATTGGTGCACGGCCACGCGCGCTAGGAAACAACTGCCGGCGTTTATGTTTGCAGCAGTAATGATATTTGTAACGACGCTCTGCACGGGTTGCGGTTCTTCTAAAACCTCAGCGGATTCCAGCACTGTGAATTTCCTGATTGAGGCTGCTCCTACGAATCTTGATCCGCGCATTGGGGCGGATGGGTATTCGGAACATATTGATGGATTGATTTTTTCTAGTTTGGTGGGACACGACGAGAAGATGAAGGTGGTGCCGGACCTGGCGGAATCTTGGGATACGCCTGATCCGGTGACTTACGTTTTTCATTTGCGACCTGGGGTGAAATTTCACGATGGGCGACTGTTGACGTCGGCCGATGTGAAATACACGCTTGACTCGATCCTTTCCGGCGCGATCAAGACTCCTAAGCGCGGTTCGTTCAAATTGGTGAAATCGGTGGAGGCGCCCGACGATGCGACGGTGGTGTTTCATTTGAGCGAGCCGTATGCGTCGCTGCTGTGGAATTTAACGGCGCCGGGGATTGGGATTGTGCCGCGCGGGGCTGGGGCGGAGATGTCGCGGCATCCGATTGGGACTGGGCCGTTTCGGTTTGTGAGCGCTACTACGGATGAAGAGGTCGTCTTGGCGCGTAACGATGATTATTTTGGCGGCGCGCCGAAGATCGCTAGCTTGCATCTGCGGATTGTGCCGGATGCGCTCGTGCGGGCGCTGGAGTTGCGGAAGGGGTCGGCGGACGCGACGATCAATTCTTTGACGCCGGACATGGCGGTGACTCTCGCGAAAGAGCGCGGGTTGGTGGCCGAGCAGCAGCCAGGGACGATGATGGCTTATCTTTCGTTTAATGTTGCCGATCCGATTCTGGCGAAGCGCGATGTGCGGCAGGCTTTGGCTTATGCGACCGATCGCGCGACGATTATTAAATATTTGTTGCGGGGGCAGGCGCGGCCAGCGTCGAGTTTATTGCCGCCTAGCCATTGGGCGTTTGAGCCCAACGTGCAGCAGTATGACTACGATCCTGCGCGCGCTGAACAATTGCTGGATGCGGCAGGTTATCCGCGGGGAGCGGACGGCGTGCGTATGCGTTTGACTTTGAAGACTTCCACGGATGAATCCACGCGGCTTCTGAGCGAAGCGATTGCGGACCAGTGGAAGCGTGTGGGCGTGGTGCTGGAGCTGCGGCCTTTGGAATTTGCGACTTTTTATTCGGATATCACGCACGGAAGTTTTCAGATTTATTCATTGCGATGGGTGGGCGCGAACAACGATCCGGACATTTTCGAGTATGTGTTCGGTTCGAAGAAGATGCCGCCGGATGGAGCAAATCGCGGGCATTATCGGAATCCGCAGCTGGATGCTTTGCTCGATGCGGCGCGGGTGGAGATGGATCAGGAGAAGCGGAAGGCTTTGCTATCGCAGATACAGAAAATCGTGGCGGTGGATGAGCCGTACATCAATCTTTGGTATTTGGATAATGTTTGCGTGCATCGGGAGAGGTTGGCGGGGATTGTGTTGGCGCCTAGCGGGGATTACGGGTTTTTGGACTTGGCGTATTTGAAGTAGGCGGCGCGGCGTTCGGCTCATTTGGGCGTGGGACAAAAGGTCGAAGATCTAACACAGAGAGCACGGAGAATGGCAAAGAGAGGGCACGGAGAGTTCGTAGTACGGCGGAGTTCGCGGGCGTCGGCGCGATTCAAATCGAAGAGAGATCTCTCACTTCGTTCGGGATGACACCACGTCAGTTTTATTGTTTGCCTAGGGCTTTGTGAATTTCTTCTTCGGGGATTACGCCTTCGCGGATCAGGGTCCATTGGTCGCCATCGATCCGGACGATGGTGGAGGCCAGGACGCCGCCGGTATCGCCGGCGTCGAGGATCAGCGGCAGGCGGTCGCCCAGTTGCTTCACGATTTGTGCAGCGCTGGTGCAGGATGGAAAGCCGGAGAGATTCGCGCTGGTGCCGGTGACGGGGCCTCCGACGGCTTCGATGAGCGCGGAGGGAACTTTGGAATTGGCCCAGCGAAGGGCGACGCGTCCGGTGTTGCCTGTGACTTTTAGCGGCAGGCGATGCGTGGCTTCGACTACGAGCGTGAGGCCGCCGGGCCAGAATTTATTTGCCAGCGCGAAGAAACAATCGGGAACATCGCGGACGAGGCTGACGGCCTGCTCGACGGAGTTCACGAGAATCGGAAGAGCTTTTGTTTCCGGGCGGCCTTTGGCGCGAAAGACGGCTTCGATGGACGCAAGATTGAAGGGATCAACCGAGAGGCCGTAAAATGTGTCGGTGGGGATGCCGACGACTTTGCCGCGTTTGACGAAACCTGCGGCGTATCGCACCAAATCATCTTCCGGTGAATCATTAGAAATTTTTAGGACTTCGACAGGCAAATGATCACTCTCGGCGGGTTGCGCCCCAGGTCCGCTTGGCAAGCTACCATAAGCTACACGATAGACGCAAGTTGCAGCGGTGACGGGTGTGAGATGACTCGACGGCGGGAGGTGCGTTTGTTAGGCTTGTCGGATGGTGGAGCACTTGACTGCGGATATTATTACGAGCCGCGAGAATAAATGGCTGAAGATTTTTCGCGCGGGGCTGCGTGGGACAGGGCCTGAGGGCGAGGATGCGCTGGCAGTGGAAGGGCGCAAACTTGTGGAAGATTCCTTGCGGTCAGGGCTGGAAGCTGTGGCGCTTTTGGTGAGTGAGTCTGGAGAGCGGGAGCTCGAACATATTTTGCGGGCGGCTAGTGAAAGTCTGGCGGGGATTCCGCGGGCGCGTGTTTTGCGGACGACCGACAAATTGTTCGAGAGCGTTTCGGGGACGGAGACGCCACAGGGTGTGGCTGCTTTGTTTCGGCAGCCTGAGTGGCAATTCGAGGATGTGTTGCGCGGGGCGGCTGCGGCTGATGGAGCGTTTCGCGCTGGGGCGCCGCTCTTGGTTGTGATGGCTGCGGTGCAGGATCCCGGGAATGTGGGGACTGTCGTCCGTTCGGGGGAGGCGTTTGGGGCTACGGGAGTGGTTACCACGCGCGGGAGTGCTGATCCTTGGTCGCCGAAGGCGGTGCGAGCGTCGGCGGGATCGGCTTTACGATTGCCTTTGCTGCGTGGGATGGCGATTCCTGTGTTGCTGGCACAGTTGCGCGTGGCTGAGGTGAAGATTGTGGCGGCTAGTTCGCGGGTGACGGAGGGGGAGGCGGGCGAGGGGTCTGAGGTTGCAGCGGCGGATTTGCGCGAATCTGTGGCCATTTTTATTGGGAATGAGGGCGCTGGTTTGCCGCCGGAAGTCGAGCACGCGGCGGATGCGCGGATTTCGATACCGATTGCGGAGAGTGTGGAGTCGTTGAACGCGGGAATTGCGGCGTCGATTGTTTTGTATGAGGCTGCGCGGCAGAGAAAAGGCACCACAGATGAACACAGATAAACACGGATGAAAGCGAAGGATTTCAAAAACGTGATCTCGGTTACCGGAGCTTTCGTGGTTGCGCGACTTTATTGGGACGCATGCAGCGTGCCTTCGCTGGCTTTCGGCGAGGCGAGCTTCGCCTTGCACAGGCGAGAGCAAGCTCCCGCGCTCTCAGAAAAGGCGGGCGATCGACATGGTGCGTTTCATTTCACGGTGATGAATTGCCTTTATCTGTGTTCATCAGTGTTCATCTGTGGTGATTTGGACGTGATCTAAGGCGATGGGACTATTTCAAACTGTGCAGCCGGAAGAGGAGTCGTCGGCGGGGCGGCCTTTGGCTGACCGGATGCGGCCGCAATCGCTGGATGAATTTATCGGGCAGGAGGAACTGCTTGGGCCGGGGAAGCCTTTACGCGTGCAGATTGAGCGCGACGATCTGACTTCCCTGCTGTTGTGGGGACCTCCAGGATGCGGAAAGACTACGCTTGCGCGGATCATTGCGCGGATGACGAAATCGGAGTTCATTCCTTTCAGCGCGGTGCTTTCCGGGATCAAAGAAATCAAGGAGGTGATGGCGAAGGCGGAAGCGGTGCGGCGTTACGGCAAGCGCACGATTGTGTTTGTGGATGAAGTGCATCGGTTCAATCGCGCGCAGCAGGACGCGTTTCTGCCACACGTGGAAGCGGGGAATATTTTGCTGATTGGAGCGACGACCGAGAATCCTTCGTTTGAGGTGATTGCGCCACTGCTTTCGCGGATGAAAGTGTACGTGCTGAGGGCGCACACGCCGGAGCAGATCGTGACGCTGCTGCAGCGGGCGTTGGCGGATCCGGTGCGAGGGCTCGGGCGGGAAAACGTGGAGGCATCCGCGGAGATTCTGGAACGCATCGCAATCCTTGCGAACGGAGACGCGCGCGGGGCGTACAACACTTTGGAAGCTTTGGTGATGGGCACGGCGCCGGACGCCGCGGGGCGGCGCGTATTGACGCAGTCGCTGCTGGAAGACGTGCTGCAGCGGAAGCTGCTGCCGTATGACAAATCGGGCGAGGAGCATTTCAATTTAATTTCGGCGCTGCATAAGTCGGTGCGCAATTCGGATCCGGATGCGTCGTTGTATTGGCTGGCGCGGATGCTCGAATCGGGCGAAGACGCTTTGTACATTGCGCGGCGGCTGGTGCGGATGGCGAGCGAAGATATCGGGCTTGCGGAGCCGCACGCGGTGCAAGTAACGATCGCGGCGATGCAGGCTTTCGAACTGCTCGGGTCGCCGGAGGGGCATCTGGTTTTGGCGCAAGCGGCGGTGTATTTGTCGCTCGCGCCGAAATCGAACGCCGTGTATACCGCGTATGGCGCGGTGCAGGATGATTTGCAGAGCACGCTGGCGGAGCCGGTTCCCTTGCACATTCGCAATGCGGTGACGGGCTTGATGAAAAATATCGGCTACGGAAAAGGCTATCAGTACGCGCATGATGCGGAAGAGAAAGTGACGGACATGACTTGCCTTCCTGAAAGTTTGGCGGGCCGAGTATATTACAATCCCACGGATCAAGGATTTGAGGCGCGCATCAGGCAGAGGCTCGAGGAGATACGGCGGATTCAGAAAAAAGCTGCCGCAAAGTAAAACACATTGATGAGACCGAAGAGCAACCCAGTCCATTCGGTGCGCGGCGACGCGCGACGTTTTCCCTTGCCGCTGATTGCTGCGATGGCGTTGATTGCTGTTCCTTTGATCGGACTCGCGGAGATGAAGCCGGTCGCGACGTTTGATCAGGATGTGCAGGCGTTTGCGATCTCGCAGGACAATCAGATCGTGTATGCGGTGCAGCGAATGAAGCGCGTGAAGAAAATTATCGTGGAGCACGATGACTTCTGGGTGGGAAATATTGACGGCAAACGGAGAAAGATAATTGATGGCGACAAGTTCAATCCCGCGCCGGGGGCCGAGGATGAGTTGCCGCCGCCGGAGCCGGACGAGGAAGATGCCAACGGCAAGAAAGGCAAGAAGCACACGCCAATCCCGCCGCAGCATAGTTATCAGGTGGATTCGTTGACGTGGTCTCCCGATGGGCGGCGGATCGCGGTGAAGATGGATACTTCGATGATGGCGCAGCCGCAAGGGACCGTGGTGCAACAGCTCGATGAGCAGCAAACCGTACGGCCGAATACGCTTCTCTACTTGATGGACACCGAAGGGCGGCAGATACAGATTCAAGGGTCAAAGACTTCGACGCTTTCGGACGCTTACAATCCCGATTGGCTGGCAGACGGCGCGACATTGGTGTATTTATCGAAGACGAGCGGGAATTTTTCGCAGATCAATGCGTTGCGGCCGGCGGATGGACATGCGCGCGTGCTTTTCGAGGGGCACACTTTTTCGGCGGTTTCGTGGGACACGAAGCGGAATCAGGCGTTTGCGATCGAGGAGAGCACCACTGCGATCTCGCCGCCGAAAATCGTGCAGCTCGATTTGGTTGGTGGGACGCGAAAGGAGCTTGCGCCGCTGGAGGAGTATGCGGGGTTTCTGACAATTTCTCCTTCGGCCGCGAAGATTGCGTATTTTCGTAATGGAGACACGCTGGAAGTGCGGGAGGTGGCGAATCCGACGAAGACCGTGCAGGTGCGCGTGGCGATCGGGCAATTTCAGTGGGATCGCAGCGAGACGCGGGTTTTGTTGAAGCGCGGCGAGCCGCAGAAGTCAGGGGATATGGTTTGGGTGGGATTGTACGACGGGCGGTTTGATCCGTTTTTTCATGGGTTGGAATTTCATAATTTTGCGATTGCGCCGGATGGCGCGACCGTCGCGGTGACCGAGCCGGGAAAACGGGCGTTGGTGATTTACCAGTTTTAGTCGCGGGGGAGGCGGAAGCGTTTGATGTGTTCTTTCAGGATGCAGTCGTCCATCACTACGACCATTCCGGCGCGCCGGGCTTGTTCGGCGGCTTCGTGATGGATTACACCTTCCTGCATCCAGATGGCGCTGGCTTTGATGCGGATCGCTGATTCGACTATTTCGGGGACGTATTCGGAGCGGCGGAAGATGTCCACGATATCTATTTTTTCTGGAATGTCTTCGAGGCGGGCGTAGGATTTCTCGCCTAGCACTTCCCTTTCGTGCGGATTCACCGGAATGATGCGGTAACCCACCGATTGCAGATATTCAGCGACACCGTAACTGGGGCGGAATTTGCGGCTGGAGAGGCCGACGACCGCGATGGTGTGACTCGTTTTCAGAATTTCGGTGATGGGATCATCTGGGGTGCCATTCGGTTGGCGGCTCGCTTCGTGATTGGATTGGCCAGCGATGTTTTCTGCGTCTTGATTCGTCATGTGGTTCGGGAGTTCCCTTCCAGAGATTTGGCTGTTTCCGGTTTCGTCGCGTGTATGTCTGCTTTGTGCGCGACGTTGAGAGCAGTTAGAAAGATTTCGTTTTCTTCGTGCGTGCCGACTGTTACGCGAATTGTGGTGGGCAGGCCCATCCAGCGCATGGGGCGGACGATTACACCGCGGGTTAGCAAGTCTTCGGCGAGGGGTTCGGCGTCTTTGTGGAGTTCGACTAGAACGAAATTGGCGAAGGACGGGACGTATTGGATGCTCAGTGAGGTGAACCCTGCCGCTAGTTGAGCTAGGCCAGCGCGATTCGATTCGATCGAGCGGCGGACGTGTTCGTGGTCTTCGAGTGCTGTGAGGGCGGCAGCTTGCGCGACTCCTGAGGTGCTGAAGGGTCCGCGGAGGTTGTTCATTTTTTCGAGCACGTTTGCGGGGCCGATGCCGTAGCCGATGCGCAGGCCGGCTAGACCGTAAACTTTGGAAAATGTACGCAGGACTATGACGTTCGGACGCTGCTGTGCGACGGCGATGGAGCGGGAGTAATCCGTGCGCTGGACGTATTCGAAATAGGCTTCGTCAATGATCACGAGGACGTGGTGTGGGACGCGCGCTAGGAATGCATCGAATTCGTCGGCGGTGAACATCGTGCCGGTGGGATTATTGGGATTCGCGAGATATACGATTTTGGACTCGGGCGGGAGATTGCGGGCGATGGCGTCGAGGTCGTAGGCGTAATTGCGA
Source organism: Candidatus Acidiferrales bacterium (assembly GCA_049287725.1). Lineage (GTDB taxonomy): Bacteria > Acidobacteriota > Terriglobia > Acidiferrales > UBA7541 > Palsa-295. The sequence continues at coordinate 17,901 of JBAQGJ010000075.1, forward strand.
AGAGGGATTTCGAGCAAGCGGGCACCCGCGGCGCGAATCGCCAGGGAATAGAGGAGGAATGAGCCGTGCGAGGTGACTCCGCAATCGCCCGGGCGGAGGGTGATGCGGGCGGCGAGGTCGATCAGCTCGGTGGAACCGGCGCCTAGAATGATGTTGTCAGTGGAGACGGCGTGTTTTTTCTCTAGAGCTTCGCGGAGTGGGAGCCCGGTGGCGTCGGGGTAACGATGGGAATCGGCGAGAGCTTTTTGCGCGGCGGCCATCGCTAGGGGCGACGGGCCCAAGGAATTTTCGTTCGATCCGAGTTTGATGGGATCTATCTTCAATGTGCGCGCGGCGGATTAACTTCTGCCTTTCGGACCTGTAAATCTTCCACGATTTGGTTTCTGCCCTCGCGGGCCGCTGCGCTTTGGTGCGCCTGATTTTGCTCCGCGGGGACCTCCAGGCTTGAAATTCTGTTTGGGGCGGCCGAAGGAGCTCGATTCGCCGGGGCGCTGTTTCGATTTCCAGGGCGCGCCGGATTTTGCGCCGGACTTCGGTCCTGCCGATCCGCCCGGGCGGAAGTTTTTCTTGGAGTGGCCGAAGGCTCCTGGCTCGGATGGCCTTTGGCTCGATCGCCACGGTGTTGAGGATTTCGGGCCGCGCGGAGGGCGGTCGTTTGTATTGAAACCAGACTTCTCGAAATTGGGCTTCTTGAAATTGGAACTCTTGAAGCCGGGGCGACCCGATGCTGCTGGGCGCGAGTCTTTGTTTGGGCGCGAGAACGGCTTTGAGCCTGTTGGACGTGGGCCTTCCCTCTTGAAATTTTGATTCGGGCGAAAACCTTCGTGGCGAGGTGGAGCTTCGCTCGGTCTTGTGGGTCTGAAACTCTGGCCCGGTTGCGCGCTGTCGGTGCGTGTGGCGTCGTAAGTTGGGCGCGGGCGCTCGCCTGGTTTTGGTTTCGGCTGATAAGGGCGGCGCTTTACGAAGGGGCGGCGCGGTGCTTGCATCGGAGGTCGGACAGCCATCGCGCCTGCGGGTGGGGCTGGCGTTGCGGCGCGGAGTTGCAGTGGTCGCAGTGCTTGCTGATTTTCTGGCCCAGCGAATGCGACTGGTGGCTGCGCGGCGTCGGGTTGCACTAGCTTGCGCAGCGTCGCGACTTCTGCGTCTGACAGCGGGCGATGATGGCCGGTGGAAAGCGATTCCATCGCGAGGTTGCCGATTTTTATGCGCTTGATTTTTTCGACTGGGTGGCCGGTCTGGAAGAGGCGGTTGCGCAGGGCGTCGCGGCGCGCTTCGGAGAGTGTGACTTCGTACCAGGGGGCGTCTTTGCCTTTAAGGCGCGAGATTTGCGCGCCGGTGGAGCGCGAGAGGGCTTCGATTTCTTCGAAGGTCAGCAGAGTTTTTAGTTTTAGCTGATAGGTCTGCTGGAGCTGATGAGCTTTCAGCATTTGATTCGCGAGTTCGCCGTCATTCGTGAGGAAGACGAGGCCCATCGAGTGATATTCGAGGCGGCCGACTGGGAAAACGCGTTGGGAGACGCCGTAGAGAAGATCGGTGAGGGTGCGGCGCCCTTCGGGATCGATCATGGTGGAGACGACTTCCGGCGGCTTATGCAGGAGAAGGTAAATTCGCTCCGTTTGCGGGCGGAGGAGTTTGCCCTGGACTTTGATGTGGTCGGTGGATTCGTCGGCTTTGCTGCCTAGCTCGGTGATGGTTTGGCCGTTCACCGTGACTAGGCCGGATTTGATTAGTTCTTCGGCGTGGCGGCGGGAGGCGATGCCGGCGCGGGCGATTATTTTTTGCAGGCGTTCGAGCATTGGGTTGCGTGCGTTCCTTTTTGTGAGGTTACAGCTTAACGGAAAACAGGCTGGGTGGCGAATGGGCGGCCGTGGAATTTTGTTTCTGTCGCAGCCCGCTGTGGACGAGCGGGCACGGCATGCCGTGCCCCTACCGTCACGTGAGCATTGATCGGCGGGTCGTGGTTGGTCTGACGTCGGAGCGAAAAGCGGAAGAGAGATCCCTCACTGCGCCGCGCGCCTTTCGCTTCGCGAAAGGAACAGCTAATTCACGCGCGGCTTCGTTCGGGATGACAAGCGCGCTTTTTCCATGCTTTTCAGAGCGTCATCGCCCCGCGCAATAACACCGATGGCGCACTGAAGTGCGCCGCTACAAATTCGAAACCTCACGCGGACGGCTCTTTTGAGTGCGGGCTGCTGCTGGCTGCTGCGGCGCGGGATTTGTCGGATTCGTCTGTAGAGGCTTGTGCCGTTGCGGTTGTGGACGCTGGAGCCTCTGGCGATTCGGCGAAAGTTTCGGCCGCTACTTGCGCTGGCGTTTCGGAGCGTTCGGATTCGGCTTCTTGCTCGGCGGAGGCATCGGCTGTGGAGTCTAGTTCGTCTTCGCCGCGTGCTTGGGCTTCGGTTGCGGTCGATGATGTGGTTGCTGCGACTTCGGTGTCGTTCGCGGTATTCGTTGCGTCCGCGGATGTTTCCTGATTCGCCGGCTGGTCTTCGGCTTGATCTTCTGGCTGGTCTTCCGGCTGCACTTCGGCGATGCCTTCGTCGGCGCCTAGGGCGGCTTGGGCCAGGGCTTCGAATTCTTTCAGGCTGGGGAGTTCGTCGAGGTCGGATAGGCCGAAGCGCATCATGAATTGTTTGGAGGTGCGATAGAGGATGGGACGGCCGATGACTTCTTTGCGTCCGGCAGTGGTGATCAGGCGCTTCTCGAGGAGAGTCTTTATGACGCCGCCTACGTGGACGCCGCGAATTTCGTTGATCTCGGGGACGGTGACCGGCTGCTTGTAGGCGATTACGGCTAGCGTTTCCAGCGCGGGCATGGTGAGGCGCAGCGGGGGTTGCAGGCTCTTGATGAATTTGCGGACTACATCGTGGTGCTGTGCTTTGGTGTAGAACTTCCAGCCGCCGGCTACCTTGCGGACCTCGATGCCGCGGTCTTCCGTTTGGTAGGTGGCGGTTAATTGGTCGAGGGCGGCGCGGGCTTCGGGTTTTTCGATGCCCAGGGCTTTCGCGATTTGGTCGAGCGTGGCGGGCTCGTCGGCGGCGTAGATGATGGCTTCGAGTCCGGCTTGGATTTCTTGTGGCGTCATGCGTTTCCCCTTGGTGCGTGCAGTGCAGCGTTCACTGCGAAAGCAGGTCCCTCGCTGCGTTCGGGATTACAACTAAACGCAAATCGCGCGGCGTTAGTCACAGATATTGCTCCTCGATTTGGGACATGGCGTCTGGGCCGGCGAAGACGGCGTCGAACATTTTGTGTTTGCGGAGACGGATGTCTTCGAACAGCTCGGATTGGACTAGCAGTACTGCTTGCATGCGGACCATTTCCAGGACGGCTAGCAGAGCTACGATCATGGCGTTCTTGGTTTCGCAGGTCTCGAAGAATTCGATCAGCGAGATGGGATCGTCGGTGGCAATCAGACGATGGCGCAGGCGGTCCATCATTTGGGCTATCGAGACTTGATCGTGCTTTAGTTCAAATTTGGGGACTTCTTTGCGGCGTTCGAGGACTTGCTGGAACGTCTTTACCAGGTCCACCAGAGAGACTACTAGCTCGCCTTGGACTTCGTCGCCGCCGTAGAGCGATTTATCGGGGTGCGACCAGACGTGGTCTTCTACTTGCTGCTTTTGGTAGAGAAGCTGGGCGGCGTTCTTGAATTTTTCGTGTTCGAGCAGACGGTGGACTAGTTCGTCGCGCGGATCTTGCTGCTCTTCCCCGGCTAGGAGCGGATCGACGGGGAGAAGCATTTTCGATTTGATGTGGATTAGGGTGGCGGCCATGTAGATGAAGTCGGCGGAGACGTCTATGTCGAGTTTTTCGATTTGGTGGAGGTAGTCGAGATATTGCTCGGTGATTTTGGCGATGGGGATGTTGTGGATGTCCATCTCCTGCTTGCGGATGAGATCGAGGAGAAGGTCGAGCGGGCCTTCGTACACTGGCAAGTTGATGCGATAGGGTGATGCCATGCTACCGGTTTGCCTCCCTGCGAATGCGTTAGCGCCTTACCGCACAAACGCGCGAGCGATATTCTCCGATACGCGCCGAAAGCCTTAAGAGAGATCCCTCACTGCGCCGCGCGCCTTTCGCTGCGCAAAAGGAAATGATAAATGCGCGCGGCTCCGTTCGGGATGACAATGTGCGCTCATTGCACCGGGCGTGGATTGACTGGCGTGATGTTAAATTTGCCGTCTGCATTATTCACAGAGACAAGGTCGCCCTCTTCAATCCTCAGCAGACCGGCCAGCCACTCCTGAATTTCAACGATCAGAAATCCGTCCTTTACTTCCGAAATGCCTCGAGAACACGCGACAAACTCATCCCCGCCTGCGGCAAGTGGAATGCGCAAACTGAGCTTCCCATCAATTTTCTCCACTGGACCTCGCAGCGATGCCGGTTCGTCCATGAGTGGAAACCCCTCATTGCGTCTTGCGTGCTTCGTCCCATTGGAAGATCGCGTTGCGGACGCGCTTCATTGTCTTACGGGCTACCTTTTGGGCTTGCTTGGAACCGGTGTCGAGGATATCCCAAACTTGCTGTGGATGGGCGTCAAATTCTTGGCGGCGTGTTTGGATGGGTTCGATCCATTTGACGAGGTTATCGGCCATTTTACCTTTGCAATCTACGCAGCCGATGCCTGCTGTGCGGCAGCCTTGATCGGCCCAGGCGATGGTTTCGGGCGGCGAGAAGAGTTTGTGCCAGGCGAAGACTGGGCAGACTTCGGGGCGGCCTGGGTCGGTGCGGCGGACGCGTTGCGGGTCGGTCATCATGTTGCGGACTTTGGTGCGGATTTCGTCGGGGGGATCGCTTAGCCAGATTGCGTTGTTGTAGGACTTGGCCATACGGCGGCCATCTAGGCCTGGAAGTCGGGGAGTTTCGGTGGGGATGTAGGCCGGCTCCTGCAAAACTGAATTCATTCGGAAGTATTTCGCATACTTCCCCACTTCGTTCAGGAAATTGTCCCAGCCGATTTCAGAGGCGCGCAATTTGAAAACCCATGGATTCTTCGCCAGCGTATCTTCGGCCGGAGTGGCAAGATCGGCGAGCGACGGCGGCAACGGAACCATTGTCTTCAGATGCTTCAGCGCTTCGAGATAGCCAGCGACGTCTTTTCGCAGCTCGAAGCCGAAATGCGAATTAAATTTGCGGACGACTTCGCGCGTTAGTTCTACGTGCGGGGCTTGGTCTTCGCCCACCGGCACGAACAGATCCTGCTTTGGTGCGCCGTACATCACTATATCGGCGGATTGTAGGAGTGGATAGCCTAGGAAGCCGTAGGTGCCCAGGTCGCGGCCTTTTAGGTTTTCGATTTGTTCTTTGTAGGTGGGGACGCGTTCTAGCCAGCTTAGCGGAGTGATCATGGAGAGGAGGACGTGGAGTTCGGCGTGTTCGAGGACTTGCGATTGAACGAAGAGCGTGGATTTTTGGGGATCGAGGCCTACGGCTAGCCAATCGGTCGCGACTTGGCGCGTGTTTTCGGCGATGGAGGCGGTGTCTTCGTAGTGCGTGGTCAGCGCATGCCAATCGGCTACGAAATAGAAGCAATCGTATTCGTCCTGGAGCTTCAGCCAATTTTGCAGGGCGCCGAAATAGTGGCCTAGATGGAGGCGCCCGGTGGGGCGCATGCCGCTGAGGACTCGTTTGCGTTTTGACACGCTGAGAATGGTCTCCTGACGATGCGCTGTGCGTCGTGATCGATTACGCCCCGGCGTAGCGAGTGCTAAAAAGCAGATCCCTCGCTGCGCTCGGGATGACACGTTTTTTTTGATGCTGCCCCCGAAACACTGCCCTAACTACGATGGCGGCCTGAAAGCCGCCGCCACGAATCCAACAGCGACGGCAACAGCAACGGCTGCCCGGTTCGAAACTGCCGAACCAGCCGCTACAAAATCAAAACCGACACGCAGCTCTCAGTGGCGCAACAAATCGCGGGCTATTACAGTTCTTTGCATTTCGCTGGTGCCTTCGTAAATTGTTAGGACGCGGGCGTCGCGATAATAGCGCTCTACGTCGGTTTCGCGCGAATAGCCTATGCTGCCGTGGATTTGGACGGCTTTGTACGCTACGCGATTGGCCATTTCGCTGGCGTAGAGTTTGGCGCGCGAGGAATGCGAGCCGCGGCCGGCGCTATTATCGCGCATCCATGCCGCGTAGTGGGTTAGCGCGCGGGCCGCTTCGATTTCGGTTTGCATATCGGCTAGCATCCATTGGATGGCTTGATAGTCGGCGATGGGTTTGCCGAAAGTTTTGCGCTGCTTGGCGTAACGGACGGCGGCTTCGAGCGCGCCTTGCGCGAGGCCGAGCGATTGCGCGGCGATGCCGACGCGTCCGCCATCGAGTGATTCGAGCGCGATGCGCAGGCCCTGGCCTTCTTCGCCCAGGCGATTTTCCGCGGGGACGCGGCAATCCTGCAATGAAATTTCCGCGGAGCGCGAAAGCTTCAGGCCCATTTTGTCTTCATAGCGGCTGATACGAAATCCGGGAAAATCCGGCTCGACCAGAAAGGCGGTGACGCCACGACTGCTTGCAGCGGGATCTGTTTTGGCGAAGACGATGTAGACGCCGGAGACGCCGCCATTGGTTACCCAGGCTTTGGTGCCGTTGAGGATGTAGTGATCGCCATCGCGCGTGGCGCGGGCCTGGATTCCGGCGGCATCGGAGCCGGCTTGCGGCTCGGTTAGGCAGAAGGCGCCGAGAATTTCGCCGCGCGAGAGGCGCGTTAGATATTTTTTCTTTTGCGCTTCGCTGCCGGCTTTCCAAAGCGGAATGGCGACGACGGAATTCGTGACGCTGAGGGCGACGGCGGTGGAAGCGTCCACGCGGGCGACTTCTTCGAGCATGAGGGCGTAGCTGACCGTGTCCGTGCCGGCGCCGCCCCATTCTTCGGGGACGAGCATGCCGCAGCAGCCGAGCTCGCCGAGTTTTTTGAGCTGTTCGGCCGGGAATTTTTCCTCGCGCTCGTATTCGCGGAGGATCGGGCGCATTTCCGTTTCCATGAACTGGCGGACGGTGTCGCGGATGAGGATTTGGTCGCTGGTGAGTGAAAAATCCATGTGGAAAGTGTAATGGCGATGCTAGCACAGCGCGCGGGGAAAACGAAAAGATGGCGACATCGTTGGCGGCGTGGGGTGGCTGAAAAAAACAGATTCCTCAGGCGAAATTCGCCCTCGGAATGACAGTTCGGCGTGTTTTTTTCAAACAGTATCGAGCGCGTCGGTCCCGCCAAACGATGGCGTCCGCCGCGGCGGAAGCCGCTCCAACGTCCAAGGCGATCGCTAGTCGTTG
>JBAQGJ010000076.1:0-28321 GCA_049287725.1 Candidatus Acidiferrales bacterium
GCGGCGGCGCGCCGCCGCACTCCACATGATTTTGTGCAACGCCGCGATACTTCCCCGCAACTCTCGTTACCGGTGCTACTTCCGCGTGGCGATTATGATACGATTGCGCGAGTACTGAATATTGAAACACTGCGTATCACGTTCGTTGGCCGACCTCCATTGCGGGCACTGCGTTAGCTGCAGGTAAAACCATTGGATGAGCTGAGCGAGAAAGCCGGAAGCATAAATTGAGTCAAACATCGTTGTGGGCCATTCCGCTGGGCGGACTGGGCGAGTTCGGCATGAACATGCTCGCGCTGCGCACTGGCGACGACATTATTGTGATTGATGCCGGATTGATGTTCCCCGAGCAGGAACTGCTGGGCGTGGACATCGTCATCCCGGACATCACCTACCTGAAACAGAATAAGCGCATGGTACGCGCGATTGTGCTGACGCACGCGCACGAAGACCACATCGGCGCGATTCCCTACATCCTCGGCGAATTGAACGTTCCGATTTACGGCACGGAATTCACGCTGGCGATCGTGCGCAAGAAACTCGAAGAGCACGCGCTGCTGGACAAAGCGAAATTGAACGAAGTGAAGGCTGGACAGACCACCGTGCTCGGTCCATTTTCGATTGAATACTTGCACGTGACCCACAGCACGATTGATTGCGTGGCGCTCGCGGTCCGCACGCCGGTTGGGGTCATCATCCACACTGGCGATTTCAAGATTGATCACACGCCCGTGGATGGAAAACCTTTCGACATGCATGCGTTCGGGCGCTACGGCCAGGAAGGCGTGCTGGCGCTTTTCAGTGACAGCACGAACGTTGAACGCCCGGGATTTACTCCTTCGGAGCGCGCGGTGGTGGTGCGCTTGGAAGAATTATTCCGCGCGGCTCCGGGGAAAGTTGTAGTCTCGTGCTTTTCCAGCTCTGTGCACCGCGTTCAACAAGTGATTGATATCGCGCGGATGGTGGGACGCAAGATCGGTTTCGTCGGACGCAGCATGGTGGACAACGTCGAGATCGCGCACGGCCTGGGCAAGCTGCGCGTCCCGGACGGCAGCGTGGTAAGGCCGCAGGATATTCGCACGTTCGATCCGCAAAAATTGGTGGTGCTGGCGAGCGGCACGCAGGCCGAGCCTCTTTCGGCGCTTTCGCGCATCGCCGTGGATAATCATCGCCTGATGAGCATCGCGGAAAATGACACAGTGATTCTGTCGTCGCGCATCATCCCCGGAAACGAAAAAGCCATTTTCCGGATGATTGACCATTTCTTCCGCCGCCGCGTGCTGGTGTATTACGAAGGCGGGCGCTCGGCGCCTATTCACGTCTCCGGCCACGCCAGCCAGGAAGAGATGAAAATCCTGCTGCAACTGGTGCGGCCGAAATTTTTCATTCCGATTCATGGCGAATACCGGCAGCTCTTCCGCCATTCGGCGCTCGCCGAGCAATTGGGCGCTGTCGGCAGCCAGATATTTCTACTGGAGAGCGGCCAGCCGGTGGAATTCACGGCGGACGGCAACGCGCACCGGCGGGAGCCGATCACAGCCGGACGCGTGCTGGTGGATTCCGGGTCGCTCGAGGAAATCGAAGAAGTAGTGATCCGCGACCGGCGGCACCTTTCGGAAGATGGCGTGGTGGTGCCCATCATGGTCATCAACAAGCATTCCGGCCGCATGGAAACTCCGCCGGAAATCGTGACGCGCGGTTTTTTGCCTTCCGAAGACGGCGCCGAGATTCTAACTTCCGCTCGCGAAATCATTTTGCGGACGATCGAACAATCGACGCAGGAAGAAAAGACGGATTGGAGCGTCATCAAGGAAAAAGTCCGCGCCGACCTGAAACGCTTCCTCAACAAACAAACCGCCAAGCGCCCGCTGATTCTGCCGGTGATTCTGGAAGTCTAGACCTGCGGCTGTGAACATCACGCTCCGGAACAACACGCCCGAAGACTTCGACGCCCTCCATGAAATTGACCAACTCTGCTACGAGGATGAAGTGGCGTACTCGAAGCGCGAACTGCGCGCTTATCTGCGGTTTCGCGGCTCGGAATGCGTGGTAGCCGAAGCGGACGGCGCGATCGCCGGATTCTGTATTAGCGCGCGGCAGGGAGAGCGCGGTTACATTGTGACGATTGACGTGCTGCCGCAATTCCGGCGGCTGCATGTCGGCACCGCGCTGCTCGAAGAGATCGAACGCCGGCTCGCGGCCAATGGCGTGCGCGAAGTGGCACTGGAAACGGCAACCGACAACGATTCGGCGGTTGCCTTCTGGAAAAAGCATGGATATCGTAGCCGCGGCGTCCGCGAGGGCTATTATCCGAATGGCCGCGATGCGTTTTCGATGGTGAAATCTCTGGATTGATGGGTCGCTCCAAAATGCCGGCACTTATTTCGCACTTATGAAAGCGGGGTAAACCTGATGTGGCTTTTGCATGTGATTCTTCTGGCGATCGTACAGGGCCTCGCCGAGCTGCTGCCCGTTTCCAGTTCGGCGCACGTAATCGTCGCTGAAAAGTTGATGGGCATGGACGCGACCACGCCGGCGGCTACAGTTCTTTTGGTGATGCTCCACACTGGCACGATGTTCGCGGTGATCGTGTATTTCTGGGCGCGCTGGCGGCGAGCTTTCCTTGAAAGTGCGGCTGATTTCAAACAGTTCGTTATCGCGCTGATTGTGGCGAGCGCGCTAACCGGCGTCATCGGCTACGGGCTAATCAAAGCGATCGAAAAATTCGCTTTCCCGGGCAAGCCGCATGCATGGGTGGAAGAGCTTCTCTTCGGGCGCCTCGACCTGATCGCGGCGGCGCTCGCGGCGGTAGGGGTTCTGATCCTTATCGCGGGACTGACGGAAAAGCGCGCTGGCGCGGAGCAAACGTCGACGACTCAAGTGAACAACAAACAGGCACTCTGGATCGGTGCGTTACAAGGGCTGTGCCTGCCATTTCGCGGATTCTCGCGGTCCGGAGCGACAATTTCGACGGGCATGCTCGCAGGCGTTCAGAAAGCGCGCGCCGAAGATTTCAGCTTCGCGCTGGCGGTGATTTTGACGCCTCCGGCGATTGCGCGCGAGCTTTGGAGGCTGCACCAGACGCCTCACGCCGGAATGGCGGCAAACCTGGGGACTAGCCTGATTGGCGCGGTGTTTGCGTTTCTAGCTGGATTATTGGCGTTGAAGTGGCTGAGCCGCTGGCTGGAAACGGGCCGCTGGTATCTGTTCGGCATCTACTGCCTTATCGCGGCCGTCGTCGTAGGATTTCTCTTTCACGCAGGTTATTAGCACACAATTTTCGCCTGTTGTTTGTCCAGCACGCCCGCAAAAATTTTCCATCTTGGCTGACGCCCTTTGGTATAGTCATCGTGTTGCTCGCGTTCCTCCCACTGGGCTCCGCGCGATAGCGCCGGCGCGACCCAGGTTCTACGCGGCGGCCTTCCCCTATTTGTATCTGCTCAGCCTGACGGACGCCACGTAGCAAGTCCCAGGGCGAGCTTTGTCCTGACCAGCCGGGACTCAGTGTAGGTCAATCGCATTGCGCGAACGTGTCTTGCTCGCGCCGTACGAGGTCAAGGGGAGATAGCCTTTGCGCATTTTGACGCCAACCGAAAACAAACGGATCAACGAGCTCATCGGGTTCGTTGGACTGAGCCTCGCGATTCTGCTCACGCTCAGCCTGCTGTCGTATTCGCCGCATGACGCGTCGTTCAACGTGTCCGCGCCGGCGCCCGGCTCCGGGCCGGCACGCAATTGGATTGGGCCCGTCGGCGCGCATCTCGCCGATCTCTTTTTCCAATTTTGCGGCTTCGCGGCGTTCTTGTTTCCCATCGGGATGTTTTTGGTGGCGATGAAATGGTTCCGCAGCCAGTTGCTGGAAGCGCCAGTAACGAAAGTAGTTGGCTTTACGATGCTGCTGGCTTCCCTTTCGTCTGAACTGGTGCTGGTCCACGTGATGCCGGAAGTGCGCGGTGCACTGCCGCCAGGCGGGTTGCTGGGGACGATTCTCGCTGGGGGATTGCGCGCGGCCTTCGGTCCCATCGGCGCGAACCTGGTTTCCATGATGACGTTGTTGACCGCGTTGTTTCTCACCACCAGCTTTTCTTTCCGCACGGCGGGACAGTGGCTGAAGAAGCCGATGGCCAGCGACGGCTACGTCGGCCAACTGATGGCGCGCGTGAAGGATTGGCGCGAAGTTCGCGAATCGGACCGCCTGCGCAAGCGCGTGGAAGAGATCAAGATTGCCGGGCGTCCTCCGGTGCAGCAGCAACGTGTTTCGACAAAAGAACTGGCGCGCGATGAGGACGAAGAAGAAGACGGGGACGACGACGAGAAGGATTCCAAGGTCGAAGCGCGCCGCGGCGGTCCGGCGGTGATCAAGTTCCACGAGAACGAACCGGCGACGGCGCCTCCTTCGAAGAAAAAGGGGCCTGAGCCGAAGATTTCTCTCGGCAAGACGAATTACAAGCTGCCTCCACCTTCCCTGCTCGGCAACGCCGAACGCGGCGAGAAGATGGATGAGTCCGAGTTGAAAGAACGCGCGCGGGCCATCGAACAGAAGTGCATGGAGTTCGATATCGGCGGGCACATCACGCAGATCAATCCGGGCCCGGTCGTCACGACTTTCGAGTTCAAGCCCGAGGCTGGCATTAAATACAGCCGAATTACGGGCCTCGGCGACGACTTGTGCCTCGCGCTGCAAGCCGAATCCATCCTGATCGAGCGCATTCCCGGCAAGTCCACGGTCGGCATCGAAGTTCCCAACGTGCATCGCGAGACGATCGCGCTGCGCGACGTGGTGGAATCGCCGGAATTCAGCCATTCGCCTTCGAAGCTCACTTTGCCATTCGGCAAGGACCTCATCGGCCGCATCCGCGCGGGCGACTTGACGCAGATGCCGCACTTGCTGATCGCCGGATCTACCGGTACCGGCAAAAGCGTGTTCATCAATTCCCTGCTGATGGGCATGCTGTTCAAGTCCACGCCGGAAGAATTGAAATTAGTTTTGATTGACCCGAAGCAACTGGAATTGGGACTTTACGCGGACATCCCGCACTTGTTCACGCCGGTGGTGACGAATCCGAAAGTCGCGGCCAACGTGATGCGCAACGCGACGCGCGAAATGGAGCGGCGCCTGAAGCTGCTCGCCGCTCGCGGAGTGCGCAACATTGACCAGTACAACCGCACATTTGAGAAGGGGCAATCGCTTTCTCTCTTCGACGGCTCCGAGGAGGATGAGCACAAGCCGCTGCCGTACCTGGTGATTGTCATCGACGAATTGGCCGACCTGATGATGGTGGATACCAACGGCGTCGAGGAATCCATCACGCGGTTGGCGCAAATGGCGCGCGCGGTAGGCATCCATCTGATTTTGGCGACCCAACGGCCATCTGTGGACGTCATCACCGGATTGATCAAAGCAAACTTCCCGGCGCGCATTTCGTTCCGCGTCGCCAGCAAAGTGGACTCGCGCACGATTCTCGACGCCAACGGCTCGGAATCGCTGCTAGGCAAGGGCGATATGCTCTACTTGCCCGCCGGCTCTTCGCGGCTGCATCGCATCCACGGACCGTACGTGAACGAGCGCGAAGTGGAAGCCGTCTGCGATTTCTGGCGCGACCAGGCGCAAGCCATCTACAACGAAGAAATGCTGAAGCCTCCGAAAGACGAAAACGCGATGGGCGAAGGCGGAGCGGGTGGCGGAGGCGGCGAGGGCGGCGAAGAGGTGGATGACGAGCTGTATCAGGACGCCGTGCGCGTGGTCTGCGACATGGGCCGTGCGTCAACTTCAACCTTGCAGCGCCGTCTGCGCATTGGTTACGGCCGCGCCGCGCGCCTGATTGACCTGATGGAGAAAGATGGCATAGTCGGCCCAGCCGATGGCTCGAAAGCGCGCGAAGTGCTCAAAAATAGAAACTGGATGAAAGAGTACGACGATTCTGTGAAGTGACCACAACCCAGGGAGTTTGCTGCGGTGAACGAGGTCCCTACCTGGGCGGCGCAAGCTGGAATATTCGTCGCGAAGGCTAAATTCTCTTGCGATGAAAGCTCCTAATTCGCAGTCAGATTACCTTCTGCTATAGACCGTTTTCGTTTGTCACGCCGCTGGAATTTCCGTAGAATTATTCGACCCACCGGTGCCGAGGTAGCTCACCGGTAGAGCGCGGCCCTGAAAAGGCCGGCGTAGCCAGTCCGATTCTGGCCCTCGGCACCACCTCTTCCTCCCAAAGCTTTAGCCTCTTCCGCGTTTTTACCCAAAATTCGTAGCAATATGATTAATGCGAGTGTTGAAATATCGCACAAACACCCCGGTTTTCGGTTGACACGACTTCCCTCTAGGAATACTTTCTTCGCAACGATTGGGGTGGGACCATTAGCAAAGTCGTTCTCTTTATTCAGGAAAATTAGCTCGTTCCTATAGACCTGCGCGCGAACAGGAGCTTCGCGGTGTAGGTACATCCAAGCTCAAGATCCAGATCGCTCCTAAGAGGAGACTTACCCATGTTCAGGAGATTGATTTTTGCTGTTTCTACGCTCTTGCTCGCGATGGTAGTTGCGGTGCTTCCGGCAGCGGCACAAGTCACAACAGCATCTATCAGTGGTCACGTGTCCGATCCCAGAGGACTGTCCGTCGCGGGAGCCAGGATCACCATATCGAACGCTGACACCGGCTTTGCGCGCGTGGTCACCACGAATGAGGCGGGTGAATTCAGCATCCTGCAGGTCCCGCCTGGTACTTACAAGATCTCGATCGAGAAGGAAGGGTTCACGACCGCGGTGTACGACGCGGTGCAGTTGGACGTTGGGAATAGCCGCAGCTTCGATGCCGCTCTCGCGATGGGCAGGTCCACGCAGACGGTAATGGTCACCGAAGAGGTGCCGCTCATTCAGACCGGCGACTCTCAGATTCAAGGGAATGTGACGCCTATCGAAGTGAGCAATTTGCCGGTGATCGACCGCAACTTTGCGGGACTGATGACGCTGGTTCCCGGCGTGCGTCCGGCGGAGAATTTCGATCCGACCAAGACGCGTTCTGGAAACGTGAGCGTGAATGGCTCGGACGGCCGCGCGATTGATTACAACGTGGACGGTGGCGACAACAAAGACAACGTCATCGGCGGCATCGTGCAGAACTACACGATGGAGGGCATCCTGGAATTCAACGTGGTCACCGATCGTTACTCGGCGGATTCCGGACGAGCCGTGGGCGCGGTCGTCAACGTGATCACGAAATCCGGAACGGACCAATACCATGGAAGCTTGTTTGGCCTGTTCCAGAACAGCGGCTTGAACGCCAAGCCTTTTACGGCCGGCGACAACCCCAACCCGAAATACCATCGCTACCAGTATGGCGGCTCGGTAGGCGGTCCGATTAAGAAAGATAAGCTGTTCTTCTTCGGAGCGTTTGAACAAAAGCGAGAGCCTGGAAACCTGCCGGTGGATCCGAGTGCGATCAGCAACCTGACGCTCCTCGGCAATCAGGGCGCTCCCTTTGACACTTGGGCGAACGTCGTGAATACCGTGCCGTTTCCCTACATCGACGACCTGGTGACCGTGAAGGTGGACTGGCATATCACCGACAAGCAGACCGCCTTTGCGCGATACGGACGCGAGAAGTGGACCAACCCGAATGATCAGCTCGGTAACCCGGTAGTTTCCGATCTTTCGCAGACGAATGCCGATATAAACCAATTCCACAGCATGGTTCTTTCACACAACTACGTTCTGGCACCGAACAAGATCAATACTGCCTCGGTGCAATTTCAGGATTTCGTCAACGCCATCTCCGCGGCTCCCGGGAGCATGTTTAGCTATCCGGTCACCGGAGGGGGAACCGCTGTAAATCCGAATATCTGTTTCGGAGTGAATCCAGGTTGCGGCGGCGGAGCGCCCGAAGTGGAACTGGGCACGAACGTAAACGTTCCGCAGCAGACGCTGATCCGCAAATACCAGTTTCGCGATGATTTCAATTGGATCATAGGGCGCCACAGCCTGAAATTCGGCGCCAACTACATCTACCTCGCGAAACTCGGCGGCTTTTTCTTTTCCGGCGCGAATGGCTATGAGCTGACGCTCTTCGACACTCCTCAGAATATTTTGGCGAACCCGGCGATTTATCCGCAGGGACTCTCCACTCCCGGAACCGTCGAGGAATTGACGTTTAACGGCGGCAGCGGAGCCACGGCGCAGCCGCCGGCGCACGAAGTCGGAGCATACGCGCAAGACGACTTTAAGGTCACCAGTCACCTGACCTTGAACCTGGGCCTGCGCTGGGACGCCATGCCGAACTTCTTCGTTCCGCAATTGACCAACGATCCGCTCACTACGAACCGCACCATCGCCGTTTTGCAGCAGGTTCTGGCTTCGCCGGCAGTGAACGATCCGGTGGCCGCCGACGGCGTGGCGCGCGCGCAACTTCTCGCAGGGAACGATTCCAAGCTCGAAAAGACTGGCCCGGGCCTCCATGAATTTCAGCCTCGGCTCGGCTTCGCGTGGGATCCTACCGGCGCGGGAAAATTGGTAATTCGCGGCGGCTACGGCATCGCCCGCGACCAAATCTTCCAGAACCTCACCCTGTGGTCCATCCAGCAGTCCCAGCCGACCATCTATCAGACGATCATCGACCAGACGGCAAACAACCCAGGGACCACATGCACAAACGGCGCTCTGTGCTCTTACGTCCTGGGGAGTCCCCTGCCGGCGCCTGCGGCGGGGATCACTTCCCTCGCCCAGGGTGCACGCGGCCGCGTCAGCGATCCCAATCTGACGGATGCTTGGGCACAACAAAGTTCGATCGGATTCGCCTATCAGGCTTCGCCTGACTATGCGGTTTCGGTGGACTACTATCACGTCCTCGGAACGCACGAACCACGTATGATCCAGGACAACCCGCAGATCGCGTCTCTGTGCGACGCTGCGAACTTTCCGTCAACCGCTAACCCCACCGATCCGCGCTGCGTGAACGGCGCCTCCACTCGTTGGCTGGACGCCGCTTTCGCCGATGCGGGCTTGGAAATCCCGGACCCGACCGGCGCTAATCCGGACCAGCGGATCAAGGAAATCCGCACCGCTTCGGCCACCAACCGCTCGCACTACGACGGCATCAACTTCAACCTCCAGAAGCGTTTCAGCCACGGCTTTACGTTCCGAGCCAGCGACGTGGTGTCCTGGTCCAACTCGTACGGCGGACAGGCTACGGCTTCTTACGGGGGAAGCAACCTCGACGTGCTGCGACAGAACCAATTCCTCTCAAACGAGTATGGCCCTACGCAGTTCGACGAACGCAACCGCATCAGCATCAGCGGCGTTTTCCAGTTTCCACTCGGATTCCAACTGGCGCCGGTCTTCCAGTGGTCAACCGCTCGACCGTACACGGCGCTTGCGGGCCTCGATCTCAATGGAGACGGGCAAGCGGTGCTGGATCGTGCTTGCGTTGGTCTTGGCCCTGTTGCGACAAACGGTTGCGATGAGGTCAAGCCGAACAGCCTCCGCGGGAAGGCCTTAGTTCAGTTGGACCTGACGGCGTCAAAAACATTCAACTTCGGGGATCGGATGAGGTTGCAGATCCTGGCACAGATGTTCAACCTGTTCAATCGCCAGAACACCTGCAACAACGTGGATACAACTTTCTACAACTCAGACGGCACTGCTGAGAACGGTGGCTTCGGGACTCCCAACGGGTATTGCGGAGGCCAGGGGCCGGGCGCAACTTTTGGCGGCCCGTACAGAACTCAACTTGGATTCCGTTTCGAGTTCTAACCACGTTTTGCAACTTCGGGGATGCCAGACGCGGCGAGCATATTGCTCGACGCGTCTGGCGGGACCTCACTCGGTTCGATGACGACCGCAAGGTCAAGAGCTGATAATGCTCGGGATTCAATACGCCGCCAACGGCTGCCGTCATTGAAATGGACCGAGTACTTGTAGCCCTTCTTACCTTTAGCATGCTCCTGATGAGCTCTTGTGCAAATCCTTGCAGACAAGAACTGGTGCAGTCGGCTACATCTCCAGACGGTCTAGCCAATGCGAGCTTTACGATCAATAGCTGTGGAGCGACCACGCCGTTCAATACCGTTGTGGCAGTTCATACATTCAAGCAGCCCAAGCAACGCCAAAGTGAAGACATCGTTTTTGACGCTGAGGGGCGTCTACCGCTTCATCTTTCCTGGGTAGACAGCCATACTTTAGAGATCTCCAGCGACGCATGGGACCGAGAAACAAAAGTTCATCGCATGGAGAGACGCAGGGAGCGGTACAAGATTATCTATTCGTGGTCCGTTAACCAGACGAATTGAGTCGGCTAGCGGATGACGTTTGTCGGGCGCGTGGTCGAAGCTTCCAGATCACCAACCGAGTGAACGGCTCCGATTTTTCGGGTGCCCCATTCCGGCGGTGTGACTGCCACTAATTACAGTAATCCCGCCAGCTCGGGAGGTTCTGGGCGTTTACTCGGCTCGACTGCGCGTTATAGTGAGGGAGGGGTGTTAATGAACCCGAGAACCATTCTCGGAGCCATCTCGTTCTGCCTCGCCCTAAGTGGCATGGTTACGGCGAACTTATTCGTGACCATGATGATCGGCGAGATTAACCGCAAGAGGCAAGACGGAAACCTCGTGTCTTACTTCGGTTTTACGTTTCCAAAAATGCAGCGGATTTTCCGTGAGTACCGGAGCTCGTACCCTGATGGGAAACTGCACTTCTACGCGTTGACCGCATTCGCCGTCGCGGCGATCTGCCTAGTCATCGTGGCGGTGTGCCTCCGCATTATCGGCTAACGCCGCAGATCTTCCCGCTTCAGTCGGCGGATCGCCGTCGCTTCCATGCCACCTACGTGAACGCCTTCGATTTTTCTTGTGCCCTATTCCTGCGGTGTTTGCCGGGTGGGCGCTTTTGAACTTTGCCCACGCAAACGCGGGCAGCGCTCGCATCCTTTTTTTGGCGAACCGCAAAGGAATGTTGCCCACCCGAATCTGTGAAGCGATGGCTACTGGATCAGGAACACTTTTCTTGTGGGACTTTTTCTGAATTGAGGAGAGGCCGGCGTCCGGGGGAAGGGGTTGGGCGTAGAGAAGCGGTCGTCACGATGGGGCGGTCGCCGCTCGGACACGGTTTGCCTTCGTGGCCGACGAGGAGATGTTTCAGCAGCGCGTCGATTTTTTTGTGCTCGTCGCGGCTGAGTTCCGAATCCTGGTAAAACGACAAATCGCTATTCCAGCGAATTTTTCTCGCTTCGAGAACTGCCGCGACAGCCTCGTGCCTCAGTCTATTGTGCTCTTCGCACATGACCTTCGACCCCATGGCGCGACATTCTATAACTACGCAAAATTCGCACAACGGTACTTTCGTACTACGGCTCGTAGTCCGCGAACATGCAGCCAGGTTTCGATTTTTATTTGCTGCTCGACCAGCTGGCCCAGGCGGGCCAAAGAAAAATCTCTCGACCACCGTGCGCCCTAACGAAGTCCTCGCACGAATCCGCCGTGAATCCGAGTTAATATGCAGGCTCGCAAAAAAGGAGGAACGTTGAACGTACGGACAGTTCGATTGGCCGCGGTGTGTTTTGTGTTCGTCTTGGCGTCGTCACTGTTGGCACGCACTTCGGACGGCCAGGATGCTGCTGCGCAAAACGCTTCGGCGCGCGGCGCAAGCGCTGACGCCGCAGCAGCCCGTGTGACGGCAATCAAAGCCGGACGCTTGCTGGACGTAGACGCCGGAACGGTGCTTACCGACCAGGTGATTCTGATCCGCGACAACCGCATCGCAGCTGTGGGAAAGGCGCTCGCGATCCCACCCGGCGCCGAAATAATTGACCTCTCGAACATGACGGTTCTCCCCGGCTTGATTGATTGCCACACACACCTGGCCGATGGCGCGCGGGATCCCAGCGGCGATCCGCTCTCTTACCTGAAGAAAACCGCGGCAGAAGTCGCGCTGGAATCCGTGCCCAATGCAAACGTTACATTGCTATCGGGATTCACAACCGTGCGCGATGTGGGCGTCTACCGCGCGCTGACGGACATCGCGCTCCGCGACGCCATTGCCCGCGGAGACATTCCGGGTCCGCGCATGTATGTCGCCGGCGCCTACGTCACCATCACGGGCGGCGCAGGCGCGCTAACGGGCGCCGCGCCAGACATTCAATTGCCATGGGACTTGCATTACGGCCAAGCCGATGGCCCCTGGCAAGTGCGAGGCGTGATTCGCAAACTGGCGAACAATGGAGTAGATCACATCAAGATCCTCTCCTCCGGCGCGGTGCTCGAACACGGGAGCAATCCGAATTCGCAGGAATTCACGATGGAGGAATTGCGCGCGGCGGTCGAAGAGGCTCACTCCTTTGGTCTGCGCGTCGAGGCGCACGCGCATTCCGCGCAAGGCATCAAAAACGCCATTCTCGCTGGAGTCGCGTCCGTCGAGCACGCCACGATGATTGACGACGAAGGCATCGCGCTGGCCAAGGAGCACGGCACCTATCTCGATATGGACATCTACGACGAAGAATGCATCGAAGCTGACGCGCGGGCCGGAGCCATCCCGCCTGATTTCGTGCAGCACGACGCGGCGCTCGGCCAAGCGCAACGCGATAATTTTCGCAAAGCACTCAAAGCAGGTGTGAAACTCTCGTTCGGAACCGATGCGGGTGTGTGTCCATACGGCGTAGCCGCGCGGCAGTTTGCGTTCATGGTGAAATACGGCATGACGCCGATGCAGGCCATCCAAGCAGCCACCAGTTCTGCCGCCGATCTGCTCGGCCACAGCGACATGCTCGGCTCCATCAAGCCCGGGAAATATGCTGACGTCATCGGCGTGGCGGGCGACCCCTTGCAGGATGTTCGCGCGTTGGAGACCGTCAGCTTCGTGATGAAAGGCGGAAAAGTGTACAAACAGGGGAACTCGCCTCGATAAATCACCGCAAGGCGCCGCCGATGCATCTAACTAAGAGTGAGCGGTAGCGCCGCGACGCGAGCGTCGGGAGAGTGCCGCTCCAGAACGTTCGGCAGGCTGGAAGTGATGCGATGAGCATTCGCAAACCGGTTAGCGTGATCTTCACGCAGTTCGTTTTAATGTTCGTAGCGGTAGCGTGCGGTGCTGCGGCGGTCGCGGGCGCCACGCCCGCTCAAGTTTCCATCCCGAACGGCACGATTCTGCCGGTTCGCTTGAGCGTTTCCGTTTCGTCGCGCAAATCGAAGCCCGGACAGCTGATCACTGCACGCGTGATGCAGGACGTTCCGCTCGGCTCTGGAACTACGATTCGCAGCGGAGCGCATGTCACCGGACGCGTGGTCAGCGTTTCGCGTGCTGCCAACGGCGGAAACGCGAAAGTCTCGATTGTGTTTGATGCGATTCAACTGGGTCGCACTACGGTGCCCATCACGACGGATCTTCGCGCCCTTGCTTCGCCGCTGGAAATTGACGACGCCCAGCTTTCAATCTATGGCGGCGATCGCGGCACGCCGCCCAATGCGTACACGACTGTCCAGGTTGGCGGTGAGGTGGTCTATCGCGGAGGCGGACCCGTTGCGCGCGGGGAAACTGTGGTGGGCCAGCCCGTTCCCGGAGGTGTACTGGTGAACGTGCGCTCGACGGAAGCAGCACCTTGCCGAGGCGCTATTGACGGCGATCTTCGTCCGCAAGCGCTCTGGCTATTTTCGTCCGATGCTTGCGGCGTTTATGGCTATTCGCAGGTGGCCATTGCTCACGCCGGGCGCACGAATCCGGTGGGCCAGATCGTTTTTTCATCTACCGACGGGCGGGACATAAATATCCGAACTGCGAGCGGTATGTTGCTTCGGGTGGACTCTCACTAGCGGCTTGAGCGCGACGCGACGGGCGATTTCCTCGTTCGTCTCATCCACTTCGCTTCCTTACGGCAGCGCTTCCAGCGCCTTGCTGATCCTATTGCCGAAGCCGGTGCCAAACGTCGCCTGTTTCTGCGGGTCGCCAAGGTAGGGATCGACGAACGGCCCGGTCTTATCCAGAACCAGGCGGTCTCCCCAGCCGATCAGCCCGAAAAGCCGAATTAGCTCCTTGGTTGGCTCGCCGAGCGGGACGATGTAATTCGGCTTCAACGAATATTGCACGCGCTTCAGCGCGGTAGGCGCCAGCCGGCGCAATGCAGCGTGCAGTTCGCCTTCGGATTCGAATGGGCATTCCACCGCGTAACTCAGAAAAAATCCGCGCCGCCGGAAATCTACGAGAGCCGTCTCCTCTTGCGCACTATTTGCCGGCCCGACTCCCGCGGCTTTCACCAACTCATCAAAATAAGTGCGTGCGGCACGCGAACGAGTCGAGCGATCCTTGCCGGGCTGGTAGAAAAAATCTTCGGAGCGCGGCGGCGGAGCGGCGTCAAGAAATAGAACCCGGATTTCGGCCGGGCGTTGTCGTAAGGCCAACTCAATGCGTTCCGCCCGCCTCTGAATATGAATATCGTCTGTTCGCGTTCCGCACCCTTCGCAAACCGGCATTCCGCGTCCTCCGGGGACTCAGCTCAGTTGCAAAAGGATGGCATGGAGACTCAATTCGAGCAAGCCCGGGGAACGCGCGCTCCGCGAAAGATATCGGTTGAGGATGTAATTGGAAGCTAGCCGTGACGTAGCTTATCGCTGCGGGTAGTCCGGTTCACTTTCGTGCGCCGAGCAATGACTTCAACATCTCATCCGGGCCAGGATGCTTCGCGATGCCCAGCGCGGGAAGATAATCCTCGACGAGGTGTTTCAGCGGATGGCTCCATGGATCAGCGGCATCAACGTGGCCCCGAACCACGCGTGCGCCCTCATCGCGCGGACTGCGATGCACAACTTCGAAATGAAGTGATGGTGCGCCTATGCTGCGAAACCAGGAAAACTTCCCTGCCGGACGCCAGCAGCGGCGAAACGAACGCTTGCCGTTACCGTTCCACAATTTAGAAATTATACCGATGGGATCATTCGTCGCCGAATGCAACCGAAAGCTCCACGAAATCCAGTTGCCGGCGCCGACCGAGACAGTCAGACTGTCGCGTGCCGCAAGTTGTAACAAGTCGGTTTCGCGCAGCAAGTATTCCACCACGGCACCGGCGCCGGCATTCGGACCGTCCTCTGAGTAATTTGCAAACGGCTGCTGACGCGTGACCGCAAGATCTGGGAAAGATTGCCCGGCGAGAAAGGAATCAGTCACGATGTTTTCAGACGCGCTGAGCCCGCTCAATTGGCGGTGCTCAAACGCGTGCGCGCCGGCAAGTTCAATAATTTCGAATCGGGCAAGCTGTGCGTGCGGATGTTGCGGTGGCGCTCGAGGAAATGCTTTTGTGCGCGGCGTCCCCACGAACGCACGAAGTAATAATTGAGCGCGCCGCCAAATCCCGAACTGAGCAGCGGGATCAAGCGTCCGGACCACTTTTCGGCCACCTCCGACCCGACGCGCACAGCGATGCGGTCAATGATGCGCGGAACGATGCGCTCAACGGCTTGTTTCTCGACGAAATCGCGGCCCAAATCCAGCCCCGCCGCGCTGGCCGCGGCAAGCCATAGTTCGGTGACTTCGTCCTCGGTTTGATATTCAAAGCCATAAATCAGGCTGAGCTTCTGCAGCATGCGCAC
Organism: Candidatus Acidiferrales bacterium; assembly: GCA_049287725.1. Taxonomy (GTDB): domain Bacteria; phylum Acidobacteriota; class Terriglobia; order Acidiferrales; family UBA7541; genus Palsa-295. The sequence goes on from JBAQGJ010000076.1 coordinate 15,561, forward strand.
GGTGATCGCGGAGAGAATTCCGGCGTCGGGCAGGATCGTCAACATGCCACCCAAGCCGAAGCCTGCGCCTTCCAGCGCCGCTGTGCGCGTGGACGACCTGATCACGCGATCGGCGTAGCGATTCACCACCGATTCCTCGATATTGAACATGTCCGTCCACGTCTGAATCGGCAGGCGGTGCGCTTTGCGGAATTGCAGCAGGTATTTCTGCGGGTCCACCTGGACGCCGTGGTATGCACGGCGAAATCCCGAGCGAATGGACGCCTGGAATACGTTGGAAACAAGGTTCGACTTGGGTCGTCGCGGCATTTTCGATTAGATGCGCGGTCCCGTCGAACGGATTGCAAGGCAGGCCCCGCTCTGGGTTCAGGATAGCAAGGATTCGGCCGCAACGCTCGTGCCCTGTGAGCGTGCCGTGGCGATCTTGCCATGCGGCGCGCCCGCCTTTGTCATATACTGCGCCGCACAATGCGCTGCCATCGGATATTCAAGACGTGCTGCGTGGTGATTTTTGCCTTAGCGGCGGCTCGTTCTTCCGTCGCGCAGACAGAAAAACAAAGCGGAGACGGCTACGTCGCCTACACTACGCCCGCTGCCGCGCCGGAAGCCTTGCGCACGCCGAGCTACGTTGGCGTGCTCCTCGGCGGGAATGGCGACGTGGACGAAGCCACCCGCGCCCTCTGCGAACATTCCGGCGGCGGTGACCTGGTGGTGCTGCGCGCCAGCTATGCGGATGAGTACAACCCAGAAATGCACGCGGCCTGCCCTCACAATAGCGTCACGACGCTCGTGATTACCTCGCGCGATGGAGCGAGCCCGCCGTTTGTCGCCGAAAAAATTCGCGACGCGCACGCGATCTTCGTCGCGGGTGGAGATCAGTCGAATTACGTGCGCTTCTGGACCGGCAATCCCGTGCAGAAGGAAATCAACAACGCGCTCGCACGCGGAGTGCCTCTGGGCGGCGTGAGCGCGGGCCTAGCGGTGCAAGGCGAATTCGTTTTCTCCTCGATGATTGACACCATCACCAGCCCCGAGGCGATGGCGGATCCCTACGGCCCGCTCGTGACACTTAGCCGCGAATTCCTATCCATCCCTGTGCTCAAGGGCATCATCACCGACAGCCACTTCTCGCAGCGCGAGCGCATGGGGCGGTCGATCGTTTTCATGTCCCGCATCGTGCAGGACGGCTGGGCGAGTTCCGTGCACGGCATCGGCATTGACGAAGCGAGTGCCGTGATCGTAGACGCGGATGGCAAAGCGCGCATCGCGGGAAAGGGCGCAGCGTATTTCATGACGCTCGATCACCTGCCTGAGGAATGTGCGTTTGGAAAGCCACTGACAGTGCGGGACGTGAAGGTGCTTAAAGTGCAAGCCGGACCGGATGCGAAGTTCGATTTGAAATCGTGGAGCGCGTCCGGCGCCCAGCAGTTCGAAGTCAACGTGATCGGCGGCAAACTCGCGCGCTCGGACCACCCGAACTAGCGCTTTCGAAGTCGCCGCAAGTGCAGGTCTCCGTGCAAATGCTTCGGTCCGCTCACGAACGGGCTGCCGCGTTCAAAAAAGCGCAACGGGCGATGCGCTTCCTTGGTGATGCCGATGCGCACGCTCACGCCGATTCCCCCAGTCGCGCGGGCCGCCGTGCCGAGCCAAAGCTCACCTGGACCGCACAAGTCAATTCCATCGAGCTTGCGCGTCACGTGAAATGCTTCGGCAAGCCGCCCCGGGCCTCGCGCTAGATCGAGAAGGCAGTCCGTGCCGCGGTAGAGTTCCATGCGCTCAATGCCTTCCAGCGGCTCGACGGCGCGCAGCAGCACGCCTTCTCCGACTCCTTCCCGCGCACCGGAAACATTCAACATGAAATGATTGCCGTAGACGAAATAGACGTACGCGTGGCCACGCTCGAGGAAAAGCGTACCGTTGCGCTCCGTCTTGCCGCGAAAAGAATGGGCCGCCGCATCGCCCACGACATACGCTTCGGTTTCGACAATGCGGCCGGTCAAGTGCGCACGCGGCAATTGACGTACCAGCGTCTTGCCAATCAAAAACCGCGCAAGTTCCACGGTTTCGATCGGCAGTTCATCGCGCGAAAGCCGCCTCACTCGTTTAATGTTCACGTGATCACGCGCTGGCGTCTGGCCGTCGTATGAGCTGGGCGCTTTTCGCCGCATTCCCAAATCTTTCATCGTAGATTTTTCAGCGCGATGGCCAAGTTTCTGTAAAATGAGCATCCCTGCTCGATACGTAAGGAGCCGATTGCCATGAACAATACTGCCGATCCACGCGACCATCTCTGGCCGGCCCTGCCCTTGCAGGCATGGAACGACACACGCGCAACGCTGCATATGTGGACGCAAATCGTCGGCAAAGTCCGCTTGGCGCTGACGCCCTATGTGAATCACTGGTGGGAAGTCCCGCTGTACGTCACTGCCAACGGCCTGACGACTTCCCCGATTCCCTACGCCGGCGGAATCTTCGAGATCAGCTTCGATTTCATTGACCACAAACTCGATATCGCCACCAGCGACGGCCAGCACCGCACCGTGTCACTTTACCATCGCACGGTGGCTGGATTTTATCGCGAGTTCATGGAACTGCTGCGCTCGTTGAATATCCGCGTGAAGATCTGGCCCATGCCCGTGGAAATTCAGCATCCCATCCGCTTCGATTTGGACGTCACGCACTGCGCCTACGATCCGGTTTATGCCCACCGCTTCTGGCGAATCCTCACTACGCTCGACCCCATCTTCAAGGAGTTTCGCGGCCGCTTCATCGGCAAATCCAGTCCGGTACATTTTTTCTGGGGCAGTTTTGATTTTGCCGTCACGCGATTTTCCGGCCGCCGCGCGCCGGAACGTCCGGGCGCTGACAGAATTACCAAGGAAGCGTACTCGCACGAAGTCTCAAGCGTAGGCTGGTGGCCGGGAGCGGGCGAAGTCGCGACGCCGATGTTTTATTCCTACGCCGCTCCCGAGCCGCCTGGCTTCAAGGAAAGCAATGTCCTGCCGGCAGCAGCATTTCATAGCGCACAGCTAAACGAATTCCTCCTGTCCTATGACGACGTGCGGTCAGCGCCCGACCCCAAAGCCGCCATCCTCGCTTTCTGCCAAAGCACCTACGAAGCCGCCGCCATCAATGGCAAATGGGACCGCGCCGCGCTCGAACACAATTACGCCGGCCCGGTTCAGGCGTGACAACACGCTTCTTCATCGGTGCTCTGCGGTGCCGCGAACGCTGCTACAATTTTCCGGACGACGGAATGCCCCAAGCTTGGCTTGGATCGAGCTCTCGGGCTCGGTTGAGCCTCTCTGGGGTTACCCCAGGGGAACGTGAATAAGATGCATTTCGTCGCGTGAGCGCCGCTGCGAGACCACGCAGATATGGCTCACGCAGGGTCAGACTCGTTGGGGCATTCCGCCGTCATCCGCCATGCCGAATTCCTCTCTCTTGAGAGTTCTTGCCGCGTCTTTCCTCGCCGGCCGACCTTCGGTCGATCAGATCGAACTTCGTGCGGCGCAAGTCCTCGGCAGAAAATGGCACTGGCTCAAGCCGCTTGCCAAGCGCTACATCAAATCCTTTGCCGCGCAGACCCGTCCGCGCCGCCGCGACGTTATCGAGTTTGTCATTCGTGACGAAGGATTCCAGCTGGCGTGGTCGAAATATTCTGAGAAATTGTCGATCGCGCAGTGGCTCATTGAGCCGCAGCAGATGCAGCCGGCGGCGGTGGCAACGGCGTGGCCGGTGCCGCAGATCGAATCGGTTGGAGCTCTGGCGGAATGGCTGGGCGTCACGGTCGGCGAATTGGAATGGTTCGCGGATCTCAAGGGCCTCGCCTACAAGCGGCGCATTCCGCGACTTGAGCACTATCACTACAGAATTTTGTCGAAGCAATTCGGCAGCATTCGCATGATCGAGTCTCCCAAGCCTAAGCTCAAAGCGCTTCAGCGGCAGATTCTCACGCAGATTCTCGAGAAAATTCCTCCGCATCCCGCAGCGCACGGATTTCTGAAACGCCGGTCAATCAAGACGTTCGTGTCTCCGCACATCGGGCAACCGGTATTGCTGAAGATGGACCTGCAGGACTTCTTTCTGTCCCTCACGGGAGCCCGGATACAAGCCCTTTTCCGCACAATAGGCTATCCCGAGGCAGTTGCCGATCTGCTGGGCGGGATTTGCACGAATGCCGTACCTCGGAGCGCATGGAAAGAAATCGAGGCTGATGTCGACCGCTCGCGCCTGCACGACGTGCGCACTCTCTACGCCGCGCCGCATCTGCCACAGGGCGCTCCCACATCGCCGGCGCTTGCCAATATCTGTTGCTACCGTGTGGACTGCCGCTTAACCGGCCTCGCCAAATCGGTCGGCGCTGAATATACGCGCTATGCCGATGATCTGGCGTTTTCTGGCGACCACGCATTCGAACGGAACGTCGAGCGTTTCTCCATCCATGTCGCCGCGATTCTGATGGCGGAAGGTTTCAGGGTCCATCACCGTAAAACGCGCATCATGCGGCAAGGAGTGCGCCAACATCTCGCCGGTGTGGTGCTCAACGATCACCTAAACGTGATGCGCAGCGACTTCGATCGCCTGAAGGCCACGCTCACAAACTGCGTTCGGCGAGGCCCGGAAACCCAAAATCGCGCAGCCCATATGCAATTCCGCGTGCACCTCGAGGGCCGCGTCGGCTTCGTAGAGACGATCAATCCGGCCAAAGGACGCCGCCTTCGCGCGCTCTATGAACAGATCAGGTGGCCGTAGCGTTCTTTCGATGTAGGACGATCATCGCCCCTGCGCAGCTACACCCCTGCGCAGTTCATTGACTTGCCGCGCAGGGCATCCTAAGATTCCCGCCACCAGGAAATACTACATTTGCCCTGACTACCCGGAGGAGCACCGTGGAAGATTGGCAGTACGCGCAAGCAGACCGCACCGAGGAACTCGCGCAGCTCCATCACTTCACTATGACCAAGCACCAGGACGGGCGCGAAATTCCATTCGCCGTCACCGTGAAGGAATTTGCCGTGGCTCCCAAGGGCCAGCATCTGCGCTTCTTCGCCGAAGCGGATAAGCAAGTGAACCAATCGACCGCGGGCTTCGTGCCGTCGGGCTGGGGCGACTCGGTCCTGAAAGCGCTGGCGGATTGCATGCGCTTGATACGGCAATTTCCATTCGAGGGATAACGCAAATGATGCTGGCCAAAAAGCAGATCAAGCCGGGCGTGTGGGTGCTGGAATTAAGCGGCCGCGTGCAGATGGGCCCCGACTGCAAGCGTATCGACCACGAAGTGAACCATCACCTCGACCAGCACGAAAATTCGATCATCCTGGACATGGCTGGCGTGGACCACATTGACAGCGCCGTGATCGGACAAATCGTGAAATCGTTCAGCAAGGTGCAGAAATCCGGAGGCACGCTGCGACTTGCCGCCTGCAATCCCATGGTCGAAGGCGTGTTGAAAATGACGCAGGTGAACCGCGTGATTTCCATTTATCCCACGGCTGCGGAAGCTTCCGCGGATCTTCCGCAGCAAAAATGAAGTTTGAGGTATGGTGAATGCCCTCCAAGAAATCTCCCTCGCGCAAACCACCGTTGCAGGATTTTACTGGGGCGTTTTTGGGGTTGCGAAAAATCCTGAAACCGTATGCCGCGAACCTGCGGGCCAAAGACGACACCAGCGACAGCTATTACCTGGAAACCCGCACTTCTGACCCGCGCACCAAACCCTTCTTTTTCGCGGCCGCGAAGATCAATAAGAACTACGTCAGCTTCCAGTTGATGGCCGCGTACTGTTTTCCCGAGCTTTTGAAAGGCATGTCCCCGGAATTGAAGAAGCACATGCAGGGCAAGGCTTGCTTCAATTTCAGCGCTCCCGATGCGGCCCTTTTCAGCGAACTTGACGCCTTGACTGCCGCAGGATCGCGCAAGTTCCGCTCGCAAAAATAGGCATAGGACTTCTTTCGGACCAGCCACCGCTTGCCATTGAAAACACAGCCCTTAGCACACGCTTGCCTGTCCCGATTTGGTCCCCTTTGAACTTCCGTAGGTGCCCGGTAGTACTGCCGGGCTATAGGATGCGGTGCATTCGCCACCTACAGTAGATTCAGCGGCAAGGACTGCATTTGCATCTGGAGGACGTCCATGGCGACGGCAGTGCGTACACCGAATGTCCCGGCCTATTCGGCGGCGCGAGAAAAGGCCACGAAGGACGCTCGACGGCGCGAACGCTTGAAGCTTTCGCTGCCCGTGGAAGTTCGCCCGTTTGACGCGCGCTTCACCGAGATTGTGGACGTCGGAGAAGTAGTGGACTTCACGCGCGACGGCCTCTATTTCGCCACCTGCATGCCGCACTATTTCGTGGGAATGCGCTTGCTCGTGACTTTCCCGTTCGGCAAGAAGATATCAGCTCACAAGAAATTTTTGGGCAGCATCGTCCGGATGGAAGAGCGGTCCGATGGCAGCGCCGGAATCGCCGTGCGCTTCTTGCTCTAGTCGTACCAAGAGATCCGGGTAGCACGAGTTTGGAAACGGGGGAAATCGCCCGATATTTTGCCGCAGCTTGGCACTCAGCCGCGCCTAAGCGCCGGCGGGCTCCACAGGCTGCAAAAAGGACAAAATGATGCACAGTTCGTCGAGCCACAAGAGCATCCATACACTCGGGAAGTCAGCCCAGGTGAAAGAAACAGAACGCCGCATCGCCGAGCGCCATATGTTCACGGCGTCCGCCGAAGTGATTGAATTGGCTTCCGGCGCTCGCTTTTGTACGCGCACCACGGACCTCGGTCCTGGCGGATGCTTTGTGGACACCACCGTTCCCTTCCCGGTGGGATCGAAGCTGCGCATCGCGTTGCAAAAGGGCAAGAACACCTTTCAGACGAACGGAACCGTGGTCTACTCCCAAAACGGCCTGGGAATGGGCATCGCGTTCGAAGAGCACGATGCAGAGCAGCGCCTCGCGCTCGCCGAGTGGCTGGCGGACCTTACCGGCGACTGTCACATCCTCCAGGAGTTCACTCGGACAGCGCAAACCCTAGCTTCGGCCCCAACCTCGCATCGCGGACCTGAGTGGACTACTCTGGTCCGGCTCGTGCGCTTGATGATTGGAAAGGGCATCCTCACCGAGGCCGAGGGCACATCGGTACTTCACGACCCGGTGCTGTAAGGGTCCCGTAAGGCGCGCTTTCTGAGCTTCTTGAAGGCTCGGAAGCGTGGCCCTACGGTACCGTATTGGCATGGAGCTATTTCCCTAACCAGGAAAAAATTGCAATGTGGCTGTAACTTTGGCTCGTACTACTGCCATCTAAACCCTTTCCTTTCAATAAAAACAGACCAAATGCCTCATGGCAAGCGAGTTGCAAACGCTTGACGGGGGTGCATCATGGGTGAGCGCAGAAAAGCACGACGGTACGAGGTTTACCTGCCGGTGCAGGTTTGCATGTCCAAGCAGCGCCCGCTGGAATATCACACGGGGCAGCTTCGCGATGTTTCGCGAACCGGTATTTTCTTTCACTCTCAAGTTCCGATCGATTCGGGAGCGGGCCTTGAACTGACTTTTTCGCTGCCTGCGGAAAGGGACCGTGGCACATCGGTCCTAGTTCGCGCCAGCGCCAAGACGATTCGGACGTCGCAGTTGGACGGTGAAGTTACGCCGGTTTACGGCGTCGCCGCGGCGATTGACCGCATTGACTTCGTTCGTCCCGTAGTTTCCACCGCAGCGTAATCTCCGTGATTGATAGGGGCCCTACCTGAGGGCCCCTTTTTTTGTTCTTTCCGTTTTCCTCCGCTGCTCGATTCGCCCCCTCTCCCGCTCTGCATCCAATTACAATGAGTTTAGCTGTTCGCGCATTCGCGCCGTCCCATGCCTGCCGCCGACAAATCGCTAGCCATTTTTGAGCTGGAACGAAAGATCCTTCGCGCTCTTTGTCGCGAGCACGCCAATAGCTCTGCGCCCGCCGATCTCGACGCCCAATCGCGAGCGAGCGCAGTCGCCGAGTTGTCGTCGCATAAATGGCAAGATGCGGAACACCGCATCGTCTTCGAAGCGCTAGCCAGATTGCCAGGACGCGACGCTGCGCAAGTGCGCGGTCAGCTTCCGGCGCAAGCCACGCGAATGGGTTTCCCAGACGTGCAGTGGGAGGCTTACTTCGCCAGCGAAACGCCGGAGGCCGCTAGAAGCGCCGGTGAATTCCGCCGCGAGTTGGAAATGATGATACGGCAGTTGCGCGAAGTCTCATCGGAAACCGCCTCATGAACCCGCGCGCTTTGCGTTGGCTTTCGCTGGCGGACGTGACGTTGCTGCCGGCGTTCATCCTGTGGTTCATCTGGCAATTGCAGTTCACGGCGCGCTGGACGTGGGTCATCTTCATCATCTGGCTCGCGCTGAGCTTCTTGGTGCATCGCGATACGCCGAAAACCCTCGGCTGGCGCGCGGATAATCTGCTGCCGGCGACGAAACTCGCCACCGCAGTGATCGGCGTGATGGCCGTGGGACTGATTGCCATCGGCTTCGCGCTTCGTGTTGTCGCCATCTCCTCCTTCACTGTGTCGCAGCGTTTGCCGGCAAACCTCATCTCGTGGCATCGGCTCTGGGGCTACTTCGCCTTCTGCGTGCTGCAGCAGGTGGCGCTGAATTCGCTGGTGCACAACCGCATGATGTCTCTGGTGAAAAACGAATGGACCAGCGCCGCCCTAACCGGCGTGATTTTCGCCGCGTGCCATTGGCCGAATCCGGTGCTGGTGCCGCTCACGTTTATTGGCGGCACGGCTATGGCCTGGCTGTTCGGCCGCAATCGCAACATCATTCCGCTGGCCATCGGCCAGGCGATTCTCGGCTCGATTATTTTCTGGGCATTTCCGATCGCGTGGCACCACCACTTGCGAGTCGGCCCGGGCTTCTACGGTGTGTGAGTTGCATCGGGGAGCGCGTATTCGAAATCGTAGGAATGTTTTCCGTCGGTGATGATGATCGCCATCTTGCCTGTGAGGCCGGCCAGCTGGTCCGTGCCTGAATCTGGAACCACGGTAATGGATAGTTGCAGGGCGCTGCGGTTCATCGTACCGGTGTGTTGCAGCACGAAACTTCCCTTGCGCCCGTTCAGCGCTCCGGTAAAGCGTTCCATCGCGACGTAACCCGCTGAGCCTTTTACGTCCGTCCCGGCGGTCAGCATCTGCCCTTTGGACGTTCCGTCCAGATCTCCGTGATATTGCTTATCGAGCGACATCCTGCCGAGCGTAGAGCCTTCGGCTTTGTCATCGGTGCCTTCGGGGAGTACCTTCACATCGAACGTTCCGGTCGCGTGCTTAGTCATCTCCGTCCCTTTTTGCGCTGGCGCGGCGCCGGAAGATTGTAGCCCCGCATGCGCCAAGGAGCCAGTCAGCGCCAGGCACATTGCGAAAGTAAGGCCTACTACAGAACCGCGCGTCGTGCGTGACCCTGCATTTGCAGCCATTTTTCCCTCCGCTCCGCTCGCCATCTTCAACCTCGACGTCTAGCGCGGCGCTCGTTGCGTTCCCCTGATTGCGACGTTGCATTATTGCCGCTACTTGCCCCGCGTAACAACATGCGAAAAGCGGCCCCGGCTACTTGGCACTCGAAACGGCCAGCCCAAACGCACGCGAGTGAAAAGCCAGCGACGCCGGAAGGTGCTCGGCGAAATAGTTCCAATCGTGCCCGCCCGGATAGAGGTGAAATTCGTTGGGGATTCCGCGCGCGTCGAGCAAGTCGTGGAACTGCTGCGCGCCACGGTTGAATCCGTAATCGTCGTCGCTGCCGCAATCGAAATAAATCTGCAGGCCCGTGGGGCGCGGCCCGCTGCGCACAATCGTAAACGGACTTTCGCGCTCCCAGAACGCCGGATCAATCGGCGAGCCAAACGCCCCGCCCAGAATCATCGCTACCGTCTCAGCCTGTTCACTCGAACCCTGCATCTTCGGCAACTTATCGATCAGCGCCGGACTATGCGCGCTCACCGCGCCAAACAAATCCGGATGACGCAACGCGATGTGCAACGCGCCGTAGCCGCCCATGGAAACTCCAGTAATGCCGCGCGTCTTGCGTCCCACGCGAACGCGATAGTGGCTTTCAATATAGGGAATGAACTCGCGAATGAAGAAATCCTCGTAGCGCACTTTCCCGTCGCGCGAATTGATGAAGAAACTGCGCCCGCCATTGGGCGCAACCACGAGAAACTCGCCGATCTTTTTTTGCGAGCGCAGGTCCTCGATCAGGTCCATGCCTCCGGAATTGAGCAGCAACTGCTCGTTTCCGCCGAGGCCGTGCAAAAAATAGAGCACTGGATGGCTCGCGGTCTTGTCAGTGTCATAGTCCGAAGGAAGGATGACGCAATACGCCACGGGGTGACCGAGAATTTTGCTCGGCGCCGAGCGGCACTCCGCGCGTCCAGGCCCGGCGGCGCGCGCCGGAGCGCCGCTCATCGCAAAGCCAATCAGCGCGCTGCAGAGGATGAGCGCCCGCCGGCGCGCTCTACTCATACCGCAGCGCCTCGACAGGATTCAGCCGCGCCGCGCGCGCCGCCGGATAGATGCCGGCCACCAGGCTCACTCCGACTGAAATTCCAATCGCAGCGCCCACCATCCACCAATGAACGGAAGACAGGTCAATCGAAGGAAGCTGCTGTCGCGCCAAATACAGGTTTGTACCAAAAGTAAGCGCGCGCCCGATCAACCACCCAATCGCGACGCCCACCACGCCACCGAGCAATCCCATCGCGCCGGCTTCAACAAAAAACAGGCGCTGCACATCGCGGTCCGCGGCACCGAGCGCTTTCAGGATGCCGATTTCGCGGCGTCGCTCGAGGATGGCCATCACGAGCGTATTGATGATCCCCAGCGACGAAACGGTCAGCGCGAGGCTTCCGAAGATCAGCAGTAGCATGTCGAACACAGTGAAAAACAATTGCAGATTTTTCGTGGCATCCAGAATCGAAAACGCCCCAAAGCCCATGGCCTTGATCGCGTCTTCAACACCTTGCACAACCTTGGGGTTGCTCACCCGCACCGTCAGACTGTCGTACGTCGGCTTACCGTTGCTTCCGCGCAACATTTCGCGCAAATCAGTCGGTTGTGCGATGCGCAGTTTCTGTGCGATTTGCTGCGGAATCAGGAGGCGTCCGCGGCCGAGTCCGCCAAAACCCGCGGCAGGCTCGGTCTCGACAATCCCGATAATCCGGAGCTTTAATTCGCGCGGGATAATCGAAAATCCAGGAGACGAGTCCGCGGTGGCGGGTGCCGTGGAAGCGGGATTGCCAGTCGCCGCTGGCGCCGGCTCCGCCGGCAGCGATTGTCGTTCGGCATAACGCAAAGTGACGTCTTTGCCGATCAGTGAATCCGGAGTCTTCGAAATATCTTTCGCTAATTCGATCTGCAGGATCGCTTCATTGGCGTCCGGCCCGGAGAAAAACGATCCCTTCATGCCGTCGAACGAGCCATCCGCGCTCGCTGACGCCGGAATGCCTGCAACGGTGGTCATGAAAGGTTTGCCGTCGAATTGAATCTCGGTCGGGAAACGAACTTCGGGATAAACTTCCACCACATTCTTGATTTGCGCGAACTGCTGCCGTGCGTCGTCGTCCAGCCGGCGCACCGGCTGATTCGAATCCGCGACGGGCTGCGGACGGCCTCCAAACGCTCGCTGGTTTGCGCGGGACATCACAAAAACCGCATCGAACAAACCGGTCTTTGAAAGCCGCGTGCTGGCCAATTCCTGCAAGCCCACGCCCAGCGAAACCATCGCCACGAGCGATGCAACCCCCACAGCAATGCCCAGAGTCGTCAGTGAATTGCGCAGAATCGCTTCGCGCAAATTGCGCGCGGCCAGTTGGGTAAGGTCGCGCAGCTTCATGCCCGGCTCGCCTCGCTTCCTGGTATGACGCCGCTGGTGGCACCGTCCAGCACTTTCCCGTCGCCCATGACGATGATGCGATGCGCAAAACGTTCCGCTCGCGCGCGATCATGCGTCACCATCACAATCGTCATCCCCAGCGACACATTGATTTCCTGCAGAAGATGCATGATCGCGTCGCCAGTGGTGCTGTCGAGGTTGCCGGTCGGCTCATCAGCCAGCAAAATAGTCGGGCGATTCACCAGCGCACGCGCCAGCGACGCACGTTGCTGTTCCCCGCCGGAAAGCTCGCTGGGACGGTGCGTAAGCCGCGCCGCAAGCTTCACCCGTTCGACAGCCTCGCGCACCCGCGCGGGACGCTCGGCGCGATCGACTTCGGCGAGCCGCAGCGGCAGCTCCACGTTTTCTTCCAGCGTCATGCGCGGCAGCAGATTGAAGGCCTGGAACACCATGCCCACCGTGTGGCTGCGATGGTCAGCGAGCTCCTGCGGATTCATAGCCGCAAGATTCTTTTCGTGCGCGTAGATTGCGCCAGAGGTAGGCCGATCAAGTCCGGCAAGCAAATTCAGAAGCGTTGATTTGCCGGAACCGGAGCTCCCAAGCAGCGCGACAAATTCTCCGGGCTGCACAGAGATCGAAACATCGTCCACCGCGCGCACCAGCGCATCACCCATTTGATAGTGTCGGGAGACTCGGTCGGTACGGATGGCAAAACCATTAGCAGGGCCGGTCATGTCTTCCACAATGGTATTACGGATGGAGCAGGCCGTGAGTTACATTCCGCACCAGATTTTTTGCCGCGAGCGATTGGCCGCCCGCGCCCAGGCGCGTGTGGAGTGCGGCGGCCCGCCGCCGCTTTTGCGCTGTCGGGCGCTGCATGATCACAGCAGGCGAGGCGCGCCTCGCC
>JBAQGJ010000077.1:0-3776 GCA_049287725.1 Candidatus Acidiferrales bacterium
GTGGAAGAAATCGTGAAGCAATACACCTGCCATCTTTCGGAAGAAGAAGAAAAGATCGGATCGAACGGCGAAGTGACTTCCCATTCGGTGAAGGACTTCGACATTTTCTACGTGGGTGACGACGAGATCCGGCATTTGCTGGGCAAGGACGGCAAACCGCTCGAAGGCGACGAGAAGAAGAAGGAAGACCAGCGTTTCAGCAAGGAATTCGACACGGCCAAAAAGAAGCAGGCCGAACTGGCGAACGATCCCAAAAAGCAGCAGAAAGAAGAAGAGCGCGACGAAGCGCAGATTTCCGATTTCCTGAGCGCCGAGAACTTCACGAATCCGCGGCGTGAGATTTTTCGCGGCCAGGAGGTAATCGTTTTCGATTTCGGGCCAAACCCGGCCTATAAGCCGAAAAATATGATGGAGAATTTGGTGCAAAAGCTGGTGGGGGTGATCTGGGTGGACGAGCAGGCGCGCGACGTGGTGAGGCTTGAGGCGCGGTTCAGCGACAATTTCAAGATCGGCGGCGGATTGTTGGCTTCGCTCTCGAAAGGCTCGAACTTTGTTTTCGAGCAGACGCTGGTGAACAACGAGGTGTGGCTGCCGTCTTACGACGAAGTGCATGCCGCCGCGAGGCTGGTTTTCGTGAAGGTGAAGGCAAATCAAATTGACCGCTACAGCGATTACAAAAAATTCTCTTCCGAGATAAAGCTGGGTACCTCCGCGCCGGTGGATCAAAAGCCGCAATAGTTATTCACATAGCACTCTCGCGAGGAGTTCATCACGGGATGATTCACGCTGTGGTACATTCCGCTGACTTTGTTGAGTGACATTAGTGTGTTGATATCCGTGTGCGTTGAAAGGAATTGCCAGCGTGCCCATTTGTCCTAGTTGCGGGAAATCGTTCAGCGGATTTTCGATCGGGTCGCAGACCGCGACGGAATGCGCGGACTGCCGGAGAGCAAAGATGCAGGCTGTGGTGAGTAATGTGGTTCCCAGACAAAGCGCCCCGCCGACGTCCGCATGGATGATCTTGCGGCGCGTGCCGCCGGTGACTCGCGCGATCATCGGCCTGAATGTGCTGGTGTACTTGGCGATGGGCTTGAGCGGCGTTTCGTGGACGGAACCGAGCGTCGTGAACGCGATTCGCTGGGGAGCGGATTTCGGGCCGCTGACGTTCAGCGGAGAATGGTGGCGGCAGTTCACCAGCATCTTCGTACATTTCGGCATCATTCACATCGGGCTGAACATGTGGTGCCTGTGGAACCTGGGGAGCGCGCTCGAACCGTTGATGGGGCCTGTAGGTTTCAGTTTGACTTATCTCTTCACTGGACTTGCCGCGAGCGCCACAAGCCTGGTGTGGAATCCTTGGCGTGCGAGCGCCGGAGCTTCCGGAGCGATTTTTGGTGTGGCGGGCGCGTTTGTGAGTTTCCTGCTGGTCAAAAAGCTGCCGATTGAGAAAAGCCTGGTGCAGAAGAATTTGAGAAGCATGGGCTTTTTTATTTTTTACAATCTTTTGTTCGGCGCGGCGAATGCGCACATTGATAATTCGGCGCATTTGGGCGGATTGGTGGCGGGATTCATTTTGGGGGCGCTGGTGCCGGTTTCGGCGCGCTTTAGCGCGGTGCTGGATGCGCGACTGACGGGCGTGCCGTTTGACGCAGTCAGTGCGACGGCTTCACGGCAACGCAAACTCTTCTTGGCTGCAGCGGGATGCACAATCGCGCTTGTCGTCGGGCTTTACTTTGTGCGCGCGCGAAATTTACCGACCGCGCAGTACGGAAAGGCAGTTCGGCTAGCGAACGCCGGCCAAATGGATTCCGCCATTGAGGAGATGAAAAAGGCCGCGGCAATGGAGCCTGAGAATGTGCTGGCGCAAATGTTCGTGGGCGACTGGCTGCTGCTGCAGAATAATCCGGCGGCGGCAATTCCTTACTTGGAACAAGTGCAGCAGTTGTTGCCTGACGCCGGAGCGATCCGGAACAATCTGGCGCTGGCGTATTTGGGAGCGGGGCAGCCGAAGGCCGCGGTTGCGGAGATTTCGCAGATGGTGGGTAAGAGCCAGGTGGAAGCGTGGGAGACTTCGTTCATTCTGGGAGTCGCGGCTGAGCAGGACGGAAATTACAGGCTGGCCGCCCAGAACTTGAGTTCGGTCGTGCTAGCGAAACCGGATTTCCAGCAAGCGCGCGACGAGCTGGCACGCGTCACCGCCACTGCAATTTCGCAGGATGCGGCAGTCGATCCAAAGCCGGTGCAACTTCCCTATGCGAATTTGCTGATGAAGTCCCCGGCATGGCCGTACTATCCGTAGACTCTATATTCACCGCGGAAAAATCGGTGGGCAGCGCGAATCAGACAGCTACGGCCGTCTTTGTGCCGAATACACGGGTGAAGATGGCGTCCACAGCCCGCAGCTGGCGGCGCAGATCAAACGCATGATTCAAGGATTTTTCGTCGAGAAATTTGCGAATGTTGGCATCCGCGCTGATTCTTTCCTGAAAGCTTGATTCCGATTCCCATGCGGCCATCGCGTGCGCTTGCACCCATTTGTAGGCATCTTCGCGCGGCGCGCCGTGTTCAACCAAATCCTGCAGCAGCTGTCCGGAAAAGACGAGGCCCTGCGTGGCGTTGAGGTTGCGCAGCATGCGTTCGGGAAACACTTTCATATTGGCGACGATTTCCGTGGTGCGATACAGCAGGTAATCCACAAGGATCGTGGAATCCGGAAGAATCACGCGCTCGACGGAGCTGTGGGAAATATCGCGTTCGTGCCAGAGCGCGATGTTTTCGATACCCGCGAGAGAATTTGCACGCACGACGCGCGCGAGGCCGCAAATCTGTTCGCTGGCGACGGGATTGCGTTTGTGCGGCATCGCGGAGCTGCCGCGCTGTTCGCCGCCGAAGGGCTCTTCGACTTCACGAACTTCCGTCCGCTGCAAATGGCGAATTTCCTGGGCGATGCGTTCGAGCGACGCAGCCACGATTGCGAGCGTCGAGAGATATTGCGCGTGGCGGTCGCGTTCGATCACCTGTGAGGTAATCGGCGCGGTGGCGAGGCCGAGGCGCTGGCAGATTTTCTGTTCAACCTCGGGGCCAAGATGCGTGCAGGTGCCGACGGCTCCGGATATTTTGCCGACGGCGAGCTGCTGAGCGGCGACTTGAAAGCGCGCGAGGTCGCGGCGGTTTTCGGCGTACCAATTAGCGATCTTCAGGCCGAAGGTGATGGGTTCGGCGTGAATGCCGTGGGTGCGGCCGATTTCCGGCGTGTCCTTGAATTCCCAGGCGCGGCGCTCGAGAACTTCACCGAGGGCTTCGATTTTTTTCTCGATCAGGTGCGAGGCTTCGCGGACGAGCAGCGCTTGCGCGGTATCTACGACGTCATTTGACGTGAGGCCATAGTGCAACCAGCGCGCGGCTTCGGGATCGGCGACTGATTCTTGCACGGCAATCGTGAAAGCGATTACGTCGTGACGGACTTTGGCTTCGATTTCGTTGATGCGCGCGACGTCCACCCGCGCACGTTCGCGCAATTTCGCAGCGGCTGCGGCGGACACGACGCCGGCTTCCGCGAGCATTTCCGCCGCGGCCAGTTCGACGTCCAACCACTTCTGAAACCGGTTTTCTTCGCTCCAGACGCGGCCCATTTCCGGGCGCGTATAACGTGAAATCAAGTCTGACTCCTCGGCGGCGCTGGCATTTCGCAGGGCAAAGACCTGCGCGCGAGCGGCCTTCTGCATTCGAATAAATGGCGGGGAAATTCCCTGTCCCATCATACCCGAAATTCTCTG
>JBAQGJ010000078.1:0-3684 GCA_049287725.1 Candidatus Acidiferrales bacterium
GGGCACGACTTGGAAGAGAATCCCGACGTGCAATCGCTGACGGGATTTTCCGCCGGCAGCTCAATCCACAACTATGACAATAATCTGCAGGCTGCCTGGTACCACGTCTTCAGTCCGCGCACCGAGAATGAGTTCCGCTTTCAGTGGGATTACAACAGCTTCAACGTAATCCCCAACGAGCCGGGAGAGGTGGGCATACAAATCGCCGGGTTCGCGAACAATCTGGGCACTAACATATTCCTGCCGAATTTTACGATCCTCCGCCGCTATGACTTCGCCGACAACGTGACCATGATCCGCAGTAACCACACCATCAAATTTGGAGCCGATGTGCTGTTTCGCGGCAATCACAGCGAATCTCACACGTTTTTCCCGGGCCGCTTTGTCTTCGGTGCGCTGCCTGGCTTCGACCTCAGCTCCTGCTTGTCCAACCCCAACGGGCCCATAACTGCAAACCCGGCCACCTCCGGTTGCGGTCTTCCGGGCGCCTTGAATTCGTCGGAGATCAATTCGCTGCAAGCGGCTTCCCTGGGAGCGCCTCAAGTTTATCAGCAGGGTTTCGGCGACGCGGACTATCCCGCCTATTCCCGGCCGTTATCGGGACTCTATCTGCAGGACTCCTGGAAAATAACCTCCAATTTCACTTTGAACTACGGCGTCCGCTACGAAATCGATTCGCAGTATCGTCCTCTGAATACCTACTATGGCGACATCGCCCCGAGAATCTCCTTCGCCTGGGATCCCTTTAAAGATCACAAGACCGTAGTCCGCGGCGGTTACGGGATTTTCTACGGACCCATTGATGCCCAGATTCCTCAGGTGGACTTGAGCCTCGGAGTTCTGAACAAGAACAGAAGCACCGTCGAGAACCAGAAGAACAAAGCGCAGGTTCCCGATCAGGTCAACAATGTGGTCGGCACTTGCGGCATTGGCGTCACCGCCTTCGGTCCTCCCGGCGTCATCTTCCCGGGCACCGGCGCCAGCCCTTGCAACCGGTTCATTTCCATTTACGTAGATCCGGGCTACAACGTACTTCCATTCGTTCAGTCCGCAGGACAAGTGTTTGCGGGTCTTTTTGGCACGCCAGCGCCTCCAGGCAATGCACCCGGCGCAAATAAAATCTCCTGCACAATTCCAGCGCCGGGGACGAGCGCTTGCATTACGCCGGCTGATATCGCCAACTACGGCATTTTCGTGCAGAACACCGGTCAACTTTCGCCCCTCACCGTATTGTTCAGCAACCCGCCCAACTACAAACCTCCCTACTCGCAACAGGCTTCGCTCGGAATTGAACGTGAGATCACTCCCGGCTTTTCGGTTTCCGTGAGCTTCATCTATTCACACACAACGCGCCTGCCGGTCGCGATTGATACCAATCTTCTGCCCACGACGCCGATGAGCACGGTGACCCTGGCGAACGGCAAGTCAGTTTCCTACCGGAACTGGAACCTTGTCCCACAAACCGACCCGCTATTCGGGACCGAGGGTCTCCCCTGCGCGCCGAACCCGTTCGCCTGCTTTGTGAACCCGCTGATCGTTCAAAACAACCAGTACACCTCCGCCTCGTCGGGACTGTACGAGGGCGGGATTCTGGAAGTCCACAAACGCTTCAGCGATAACTTTACGTTTTTCGGAAATTACACCTACAGCAAGGCCTTCGACACCGGAACCGATTTCAATTCCGACTTTGGTCCGCAAGATCCCACGGATTTGAGTTTGGATCGTGCCCTGTCCGAGTTCGACGAACGCCACAAGGTCGTCCTCGCCGGAGTCTTCAGCGGCCCTTCCCATAACGCCTTCTTGTCCGGCTTTCAACTCTCTCCGATTTTCCAGTACCACAGCGGCCATCCCTTTAACTTGCTGGCCGGCGGAGAGGTCAATGGGAACAATCACATCACCAACGAACGTCCCATCGGCGCTCCGCGCGATACTGGACTCGGTCCCAACTACATTGATTTCGATATGCGTTTGAGCTGGCAACACAAAATCGGCGAGAGGGCCACTCTGCAGCTCACCGCCGAGGGCTTCAACATCGCCAACCGCACCAATTACGCCAGCGTAAACAACGAAGTCAGCCCGCTCTTCGGCTTCCAGCCCGGATTCACCACGTTCAACGTACACGGCAGCGCGGCGCTATCGCCCAGCACGCCCCTAGGCTTCACCTCGGCATTGCCCAAACGCGAGGTCCAACTGGGCGTGCGCATGAGTTTCTAGTTTCGGAGCAAGTCCGCGGCGGCCGGTGCGAGTCCTGGCGAGCACCGCCGCGGACTCCGCACTATAGGGCCATGGAGAATTTGACTTTGTAGCGGCGGCCTTTCGGCCGCCATCTTTCTCGAGCTTTCGTCAGGGCACGGCTCCGGCCGTGCCACAAACGAATGCAAAAAATGCGGCTGTACAGTTTGCGGAATAACGCGGCTTTTTAGGGGGTCGGAGCTTTAGCTCCGACATAAAGCTCAGCCTATCATCAGAGGCTTTAGCCCCTGAAGCCCGGCTTTGAACTTTTTCCGCAAACTGTTTAGCCGCTGGAGGACTGTGAACCTCGTCGCGGTCCGCAAAATGTTCTCGGCTCATGGCATTTCGTCTCGCGAAATTCGAAGTGAAAGGAGGAACTCAAATGCGGCCACAATCCCCACGGACAGCGTTTCTTATTTTGTTCACGTTGGTTCTAATTCTCACCGTAGCGCAATCATCGCACGCACAAGCCAGCCTCACCACAAAGACCGGAACTCTAGGCGACGGCGCAACCTACCTGATCGAAGTCCCTTCCGACTGGAACGGCACGCTGTTCCTCTATAGCCACGGTTACGTCACGCCCGGCAGCCCGAATCCCGCCACCGACGTCGGCGATCCCGCCACGCGCGCTTTTATGCTCGCGAATGGATTCGCTCTCGCCGGCTCGTCCTACGCCACCACTGGCTGGGCGATCCACGAAGCGCTCACCGATCAAATCGCCGTGCTCGATGTCTTCGATTCGAATTTCCGCCACCCGGTCAGCACCATCGCATGGGGACATTCGCTGGGCGGCATCATCACAGCAGGCCTGATTCAGAGAAATCCGAAGCGCTTTACCGCTGCGCAGCCGATGTGCGGAGTGCTGGCCGGCGGAGTCGCCACTTGGAACACGGCCCTCGACGGCGAGTTTGCCTTCAAAACCCTACTCGCGCCCACAACTCAGCTGCAGCTTGTCGACATCGCGAACCCGGACGCAAATTTGACGCTCGCCGAAGAAGTCCTCGCCGCCGCTCAAGCCACCCCGCAGGGCCGCGCCCGCATCGCTCTGGGAGCGGCTTTAGCAGACGTACCCGGATGGTTCACCCCGACTTCACCAGAACCGGCGCCCTCCGACTTCACGAGCCAGGAAGCGAATCAGTTCCTTTGGGACCAGCAAATTGATTTTCCTTTCGTCTTCGCCTTCCGCGCCGAACTGGAAGCCCGCGCCGGCGGCAACGTGTCGTGGAACACGGATGTGGACTATCGCCGACAACTCGAAAAATCCGTTGATCGCGACGAAGTTTGGGCGCTCTATCAAACCGCGGGCCTCAGCCTGGAACGCGACCTCGACACATTGAACGAGGCGGCGCGCATCAAGGAAAATCCAAACGCAGTCAAATATGTCGAGCAAAATATTATCTTCAACGGACAAATCGACATCCCGGTCCTCACCCTGCACACCAAAGGCGACGG
>JBAQGJ010000079.1:0-5996 GCA_049287725.1 Candidatus Acidiferrales bacterium
AGTCCCAGGCCAGTTCCGTTCGATTTGCCGAAGCTCACGAAGGGATCAAACAACGTAGCGCGCACCGCCGCGGGCACGCCGGTCCCGTGGTCGGTTACGCGAATTTCGAATACGTTCTCTAACGACCGGATCTCAATTTCAATTTCGCGCTGCGTTTGCGACGACGCCTCGCATGCATTCAGCACGAGATTAAAGAAGGCACGTTCGATCTTTTTGGGGTCGAAAATTCCCGCCATGTCTCCGGACGTGCGCAGCGAGATCGTTTGCGTCCGCATTTCCGCACGCGCGCGCACCGCGTCCACCGCATGCCGTATCGTCTGGTCAATTTCCGCCGGGTGCGGCGAAATACTGCTCTCCTCGCGGGAAAGTTCCCTGAGTGAGTCCAGCAGATCCGTCATCTGTTCCGACGCAGTCTTGATCTCGTCGTAAATCTCGTCACGATTGAGCTTCAACTTTTCCGCTTCGTACAGGAATTCTGCATTGGCCACTACAGCTGCGAGATAATGGCGCAAATCGTGGGATATGGAGCTCGCCGCCCTTCCAAACGCAGCGACCCGCTCGATGGCAAACCGGCGCTGCTCCGAAGCCAACAATTCACCACGCATTTTGGAAAACGCATCGCCCAGTTCCGCTACTTCGCTGCTGCCGCTCGGCCGTATCGAGTAGGCATAGTCGCCTTTTGCCAACGCGCGTACGCCCGCAACCAAATCGTCCAGTGGATGCGTGATGGTCCGCGATACAAAAGTGAGCAGTAGCGCCGCCAGCAGAAAGGCCGAAAGACCCAGAATCAGGATTCTCTGATTCAGCTGGCTGAGGAACGCATTCGCAGGCTGCATCGACATCAGCACGTAGCAACTCACGCTAGCCGGCGGACCTCGATGGATCAGAATCGTGTCGACCTGGAATGGCTCATAGTCCAGAACAATCTCGCGAGATCCGTCCGCGGCGTCGGGCCTCTTTCGAATCTCGCCTTGCAAAGTTTTCTCTTCGGAGGGAGACAGCGTGGACGCGATAATTTCGCCGCCCGTGGTCAGCGCGATTTGGCCTCCCGATGCCAGAGCCAATTGTTGTGCAACAGTTGAATCGATTTGATATCCGACCGCGATGATGCCGAGCTGGCGTTGATTTCCCTCGCTGCCCGCCAGAATTGCGTGCAAAAAGACGCGGTAAAGCTGCCCATTGCCGTACCACCATGCCGCATCATCACCCTGTTCAATCGAACGCTTGAGATCCTGTTCGGCGAGAGTCCTGTCCCAGCCGAGTGTCGAAACGTGAAAAGCGAAAAACCGCCCGTCGGCGCCGGAAAGTATAAACAGTTGGCTTCCTGCCAGTTTCCAAAGCGGTTCGGATGCATCCTGAATCGTGAGGGCATGCTGAGTCGCCATCATCGCCTTCAGCGTTGGCAACTCCGCTAGCATGGCTGCGGTTCGTGAAAATTGCAGGTCGCGATCCTGCTGGACGTTTTCAAAGGCGTGCAGCGACGCGGCGGTGCTTTGCCGCACGCCTTCCGCGATTTCCGACCGCACCGTGTGTCGGACCATCAGCAGCAGCGCTCCCAGCAAGGCGCAAATAATCAAAAGCGTGGCTATGAGTAGCTGGGTGCGTAGTCGCAGGCGCGCCATGAACCTCCGGGCAACCGGTGCTATTTCTCTGGAGCGAGATTCGAATCGCCGGGCATGAACTTGTATCCGGAGCCATGCATCGTATGAAAGTACCGGGGGTTCGCCGGGTCCGGCTCCAGTTTCTGCCGCAATCGGAGGACGTGATTGTCCACGGTCCTGGTCGTGGGATAGTTTTCGTATCCCCATACTTCATTCAACAGTTCCTCTCGGGAGATCACGCGAGCGGGTGACGCGGCGAAGTACTTGAGCAGCTTGAATTCCTGAGCTGTAAAGGCAAGGGATTTTGAGCCGCGTGTCACCACCATGCTCGTGAAATCGATCCTGACTTCGTCAAACGCCAGAATCTCGTGCGGCGCGGCCGTGCTCGCGGGATTCGCCGCATCCGCCACATGTCCACGGCGCATGGCACGCCTCACTCGCGCGAGCAATTCCTTCGGACTGAACGGCTTCGTTACGTAATCATCAGCGCCCAGTTCGAGCAAGAGCACTTTGTCTTCTACTTCACTGTTTGCGCTCAAGACGACGATTGGCACGATCGGCGCATGTGCCTTGAACGCGCGGCACACTTCCTTGCCCGGCAGCCGCGGAAGTTTCAGGTCCAACACCACGACGCTCGGAGTCTGTTTGCGAAAACTATCGAGTCCCGCCACACCGTCCCCGGCAATCTGTACTTGCAGCCCGTCCGCTTCGAAGAGGCGTTGCAGGGTGCGTTGCATCGGACGGCTGTCTTCAACTACTAATACTGTGTCCATGTGTTCCCTTGGACGATCCCGGATTTTTCCGGTCGAGCAAGGCCTCCTCGGATAAATGCAATGCTTCCATTATATAGCTATATAGCCCTTGTCACCGTGCGGACCACAAACTGAAAGCCAGGTAGAACTCGAGATTCCTTGGGCCTCAATCTCCCAGCCTTGTGGGGCCACAATCGTGTCCCGGTCGGGGGAACCGAGACACGATCTTCGGCCTTTCGTGCGAGGGACGGAATCGAACCCTAGCCGGACTCGCGTGGAGGGGGGAAGGCGGCTAAGAGTTTCGCGATTCTCCCCGCCCCAAAGTTAAGGCACAGCCCGGGAATCGTTGTCAGCGAGTTGTCAGGGAATTGTCAACAGCGAGTAAAATCAACGGCCGGGCGGAGAATCGCCGCCGCGGGATTTCGCGGGCGCGAGCATTAGGAGCACAAAAGGCTGTAGCGGGCCCTCAAGGGTGATCGTAATCAGGATTCGGCGGGGGCACGTAATCCAAGCCGTACTTATTTTTGTGCGTGGGGGTAAAATTGGGATTCTCCACAACCCGAATCTGCCCGAGATTTCGATTGGAATTCGATATCGCTATCGTACGCGTCAACGCGTTTAAAGTTTCAGGCAAGCTCCGTTCGTACCATACGTTCAGCTGATAGCGGCCATCGGGAACATTGCTAATGGCGACGTGGCCGGACCGGCCCGATAGCCCAAAATACGGCGTCTCGACTGCAACAATCACCGCGCTCATCTCTGCGTGAATGTTGCAGAAGAGGTAGCTGACGCCAGGCCGGTCAAATAACACCGTTCGCTTAGACCCTGCCTCATACAGGCCCAAATCGAACCGTCTGCCATCGTACAGCGAAAAAATATTGTGGAAGAAAGGGTCCTTGTTGGGGAATTCGACCACCGTACCCACTCGCACGATCAAAACATGCGGCTCGAATGTCTTGTTGCGCTGTACCAGTTGCGGCGGTTTTCCCTTTGGTATCGCTCCGGAGGTGTTCGTCGCGCTGCGATCCAGCGGTACCAGCCATATCGCTACATTCGAAGCGTCCGCAACCGCGTGCCTGTTTGCTTTGGCGTTCGTCACCTCCGCTCGCGTAATAATAATGTCCGCAGAAACCGGCTTCTCTTGAGCTCCCAGTTGCGCACAACCTATGCATCCTAATAGGAAAATAAGCCCGCTCAGGCATTTGAGCTTCTGCTTTATCATGTTGTCCGCATTAAAAAATGTACCCGACGCTGGTCCCGATCTGGTTCGCGTTATTTGCGCCGCTGTCCAGGGTATAGGTCTGCAACCGGCGGTACTCCACTGAAACCACGACGTCCGAACGCACGCGGTAGATGAAATTCACGAAGGGACTGAGATTTCGTGAAAGGGACGAGCCATAATAATACGCGGTTCCTGGGAAAGCGCGCAGTTCGCTTGCGAACGGATTATCCTGTCCGTAGGCGAAATTTACTTCGAAATTCGCTCTTGGCTTGAACTTCAATTGCACCCATCCTCCCATCGAATCGAGCCCGCGAATCGTCGTTCCTGGGTCGATGATTGGTCCCGACAGTAAGATCGTCTGGCCAATTCCTCCTCCCATTCCCCCGGCCCCGCGTCCGCGATAGAAGGCGCCGCTCACGTCAAAATAGTCTCCGAGCGGAAGGGTCACGTCGGTTGTGCCCACCCACCCGTCCACGGTTCTGCCGAAGCCCCAATTCTGCCGGCCATAATAACCACCAACCCCAACCGTCATGTCCCTGCCGAACTCGCGTCTGCTCCACGCGATGCGCGCCGCATAGGCCGGTTGCCCCGATTGTTCGCCCGCTGTCGGGGGACGGTATTCTCCGGAGGGTAGGTCGCCAGTCAGCGAGTCCAAAATGCCCGCCTGCAGCAGCAGATTGGATGTGTCGGACAGCGCGATGCGATGCTCGATCCTGATTTGCGGAGTCCAGCTCCACAAGTTGCCGGTGTACGAAAGCGCGGGAATCGCCAGGGACGAAAGCGTCGTCGGCGTAAGCGGCGCAAAGAAAAGAGAATCCTGCCCTGCCACGATGGACGTGTGTTCCCAATCCATGCGTAGCGTCCCGGTCCGCAATCGCACGATTCCAAACGCGACACCGTTGGGCGTTTTCGGAAAGCCCCCTGCGAAATCGAATTTCAAATTCGCGCTGGTGCGGGCCCCGGCGATGTCTGGTCCAAAAACCTCAATCCCTACTTGTGACTGGCGGAGCGATCCGGAGAACGCCCCTGACGTTCCGGGCGCTTCGGGCGGAGTCGCAATCTGCGGAAAATCCAGGTTGTCCACCGCGCCTCGAGTGACGTTAGCGTTGAACAGCACGATTCCAGACAAACGCACGCGGTATTTCGATCCGCTCTCCACTTTTGTTTGGCTTTGTTCCACCAACTTGTCGTTCAGTAGGCGCTGGTCGTCTTCCAGTTTCGCCACCTGTTCGGCTAAGGACGCCCCTGATTGCGGCGCGCTCAGCGGAATATCTGAGTCAGCCGATGCAGATGAAGCGGGCGCGGAAGAAAAACCGTAGCCCCGAGATCCGTCATTCGGCCGGGACGCCAGTTGTTCCTTCGTTCGATTCAATTCACTGCGCAGCGCCGCGGCTTCCTGCAACGCTTGTCGCTGTCCAGCACGCAGCTCGTTCACTTGCGAATTGAGCGTCTGCACCTGCGACTGCAGTAGGCGGACGGATTGCGCCAAAGACTTCAGATCCGGCGTTGAGTCACCAGCAGGCGCGCTTGCCGCCTGCCCTCGCGCCACGCAAGGAATAAAAACGAGCGCCATAGCTATTACAAGTAGCCTTAATGGAACTTGGGAGTGGGGATTGATTTGCATTGCGGACCTCCGTGGCAATTCGATACGAAGCCTTAATTCCCAAGCGTCTCGCGTAGAGGGCGAGTGCTTTCTGTGGAGTCAGAGAACCAGCGACGCCGATCGCTTTCTTCTCTCAATCCCAAGTCAGGACTCCGCCGCAGCCAAAGCTCTTCGAACTCAACGTGAAGTTAGTGCCTGAGTTAGCGGTAAGAATCTTACAACACACACGACGTGCGAGTCCTTCCGTGGCCGTTTTCCGAACGACGCTTCTGGAGCCTGCGCGGCCTGCCTCCACGATCGATGCCGTTAACGCTTGCGTGAAAATCGCGACAAAATCGAATATTGTGTTGACAAGATATATTCAAAATGTCTATAAGACTTATCAAGTTTTTGGGAACGATACCAAATCGTTGCCCGGGTGGGTAGAAGCATGCGATATGCGCACTTGGCAATTTCGGCGCGTAGTGCTACATTCCCCCGCAACGGTATCGAAAGAACGGATGGGTTGTATTCAGGGTAGTGCGTGTTTTTATGGGTGGTGTCTGGGTGAAAACGGTGTGTTTCGGGGTGCCCAAATCTCCTGACTGTTGCGCCGCGACTTCTTAAACCAATCTTGGTTTGAGTTCGTAGTCGTGTGCCTTGTTTCGTGTTGCGGGGTGGGTAGGCCTAGCACGCCTCTCTGTGGGGAGGAAAAGAATCATGAATACTTCGTCGGATCGTCTTCTGCGTGTGCTCGCTATTAGCTTGCTAGTTTGTTTTGCCGCCATGCTGCTGAGTTCGCCGCTCGCGGCGCAGTCCACCTTCGGTTCGATTTCGGG
>JBAQGJ010000080.1:0-131767 GCA_049287725.1 Candidatus Acidiferrales bacterium
CCGCCCGTTTCCTTCGTTGACATAGGCAGCACGCTACTTTAGAATCAGGGTTTGTCTTTACTGGGAAAGGTGTGACTGAGCAGATGCCGACGTATGTTCCAAGAGGCCGCGAGGCCGAAGAGTTGATGGTGGGGAAGGACTGGTTCGTGATTGACGCCGAGGGAGTGGTGCTCGGGCGGTTGGCGACGCGCGTGGCGCGCCTGCTGATTGGCAAGGACAAGCCGACCTACACGCCGCATCTGGATTGCGGCGATCACGTGGTTGTGGTCAACGCGGAAAAGATCAAGCTGACGGGCAATAAGATCGATCAGAAGTTGTATCGTCATCACAGCGGCTGGCCGGGCGGATTGAAGGAAGTGCCGATCCGCACGCTATTGCAACGGCGGCCGGAAGAGGTTGTGCGCGAAGCGGTGCTGGGAATGTTGCCGAAGAACAAGCTCCGCGCGCGAAGAGCAAAGAAGCTGCGTGTTTATGCCGGAAGTGAAGGCCTCGCCCGCCACACCGGACAAAAGCCTCAGCCACTCTCGCTATAGCCTCGCGACACACAGGGATTAAAAACTTTTCGTTCGGCGGATGCTTCCGTCAGGGCCTTTTTCGCTTGGCCCGTGCAGGCGCGGAATTCTCCTCGCTGCCGGGTTCGTCGGGTACATAGGAGGAACTTTGAGTTCAGCTGCGAGTTCATTGGAAGGGAAGGCCAAGCAATTTTACGGCACGGGTCGCCGGCGGGAATCCATCGCGCGCGTGTACATCAAGCAGGGCGTGGCGCGATTCACGGTGAACGGGCGTCCGGTGGACGAATATTTTCGCAACGTGGCGTGGAACACGGCGGCCGTGGAGCCGCTGAAGTTCACCCAGATGCTGGATC
This sequence comes from Candidatus Acidiferrales bacterium, assembly GCA_049287725.1. GTDB lineage: Bacteria > Acidobacteriota > Terriglobia > Acidiferrales > UBA7541 > Palsa-295. Next base: position 866 of record JBAQGJ010000080.1, read on the forward strand.
AAGTGGAAGTGAAGGCGATTGTGAAGGGCGGCGGCGTCGGTGGACAGTCGGGAGCGGTGCGCATGGGTCTTTCGCGCGCGCTTTCGAGGCTGAACCCGGAATTGCGGCCGGCGCTGCGCAAGAATGGTTTTCTGACGCGCGATCCGCGCATGAAGGAACGCAAGAAGTACGGACAGAAGGGCGCGCGGCGCAGGTTCCAGTTCAGCAAGCGGTAGTGTACGGCTGGGCGGCGCGAGGATCGAAGAGAGATCCCTCGCTCCGCTCGGGAAGACGGTGATAGGCGACGGTAGGTGCAGTTAAATTCACGGCCAGTGAGGAACCGGCAGAAAAGGATGCTGCTCCAGGAAACGGAGTAACAAGCATCCCTTCAAACAAGGAGGCACTTTGGGAGTTGAAATTACGATGAAAGAGTTGCTGGAGGCTGGAGTCCACTTCGGCCACCAGACGCGGCGTTGGAACCCGAAGATGAAGGAATATATTTTCGGGGAGCGCAACGGAATCCACATCATTGACTTGCAAAAGACCTTGAAGATGTTTCGCGACGCGGCTCGTTACGTTTCCGAGCTCGCCGGCCAAGGCAAACGAATTCTTTTTCTGGGTACCAAGCGCCAAGCGCAGGAAGCCATCGCCGAAGAGGCGAACCGCTGCGGCATGTTCTACGTGAACCACCGCTGGCTGGGTGGCACCATGACGAACTGGGTGACTCTCCAGAAGTCCATTAAGCGATTGAAGCTGCTGAAGGGCATGGTGGAAGACGGGCGCATGGCGCAGTTTTCGAAGAAGGAAGCGGCGCGCCTGGAACGCGAACTGAAGCACCTGCAGCAGAATTTCGCCGGCGTGGAAAATATGACTACGCTGCCGGATGCCATGTTCGTGATTGATCCGAACGCGGAGTTAATCGCGGTGCACGAAGCGCGGCGCATGGGCATTCCCGTGGTGGCGATCGTGGATACCAATTGTGACCCGGACCTGGTGGATTGGGTGATTCCCGGCAACGACGACGCTTTGCGCGCGATTCGTTTGTTCACCTCTAAAATTTCCGACGCCGTGATCGTGGGACACCAATCCTACGAGCAGACGCAGATCGCGGATCAGAAAGCGGTGGAAGGCGGCGGCGAAGAAGGCGTGGATTACGTGGACACCAGTGCCTACGAAGTTTACGAGAAGCAGGAAGGCGATTTCGTGGAAGGCGAGCCGGGTGAATTGGTTGCGACGGAAGAAGCCGCGGCTGCTGCCATACCGACCGAAGACGAAGCTCATCAGCACGCGAAGTAAGGCGGCGTCACCTTTGGTGTGAGCCGCCTCCGGCGCCGATTTAGTTCAACGGGCCAGCCGAACCGGTAGTAAGTTCCGAATTCGTTCAAAGGAATTGAGTACAACTATGGCAACTGCAGATGGAAAACCGAATGTATCCGCGCAGCAAGTGAAAGAGCTGCGGGACCGCACGGGTGTGGGCTTTGCGGCGTGCCGCGATGCGTTGGTGGAGACCAGCGGGGACATCGAGCGGGCGATTGATATTCTGCGCAAGAAGGGCCAGGCCACGGCGGCGAAAAAAGCCCAGCGCGCGACATCCGAAGGCCTGGTGAGCTGCTACATCCACGCCGGCGGAAAAATCGGCGTGCTGGTGGAAGTGAATTGCGAGAGCGATTTCGTCGCGCGCACCGAGGACTTTCAGCGCCTGTGCCACGATGTGGCGATGCACATCGCCGCGCTCGATCCGCGCTTTCTGCGGCGCGAGGAAGTGACGCAGGAGACGCTCGACCGCGAGCGCGAAATCTACAAGGAACAGGCCAAGGCCACCGGCAAGCCGGAAAACGTGATCGAAAAGATCGTCAACGGCAAGATGGAGAAGTTCTACGAGGAAAATTGCCTGTACGAACAGCACTTCATCAAGGATGAAGGCATGACGGTGAAGGAGCTGATTGATCACACCATCGCGAAGATCGGCGAGAATATTTCCGTGCGTCGTTTTTCACGCTTCAAGGTCGGTGAGATGGATGGGACCGGGCAACGGGCTGGCGGAAGCGCCGAGGCGGAAGCTGCGGGAGCCGTGCCGATCGCGTAATTGCTGGCAGTTCAATTTGGTTTCGTTTCGAGTCCGCCGCGTTTGCGGCGGATTTTTTTTGAGCGGATGATGCTTCAGCGAGCCGCGCGAATCGAAGAGAGATCCCTTCCTCCGGCAGGCAGGCTCCGCTCAGGATGACGGAATGCGAAGAGCCGGCGAGACGCTGCGCTACAAAGGCGCGGGGCGCAATCGCTCAATCTTTGCTAAAATGCACGCGGCCAGGGGGCTGGCCCATCCGCGATGACAAAAGCAGCGACGAACAAGAAAGGCGTGCCCGTTTACGAGAGGCTCGTGCTGAAGCTTTCAGGGGAATCGCTCTCCGGGCCCAACGAGTCCGGAATCCACGCCGAAACGATTCAGGGGATCGCGCGCGAAGTGCAGGAAGTTCGCGGCCTGGGCGTGGACGTGGCGATCGTCGTGGGCGGCGGCAATTTTTTTCGCGGAACGCGGCAGAAAGAGCTCAACATTGATCGCGCTACCGGCGATTACATGGGCATGCTGGCCACGGTGATCAACGGCTTGGCGATGGTGGATGCGCTGGAAAAGGCCGGATGCCACACGCGGCTGATGAGCGCGATCGAAATGCATCAGGTTGCGGAGCCGTTTATCCGCCGGCGCGCGACGCGCCACCTGGAAAAGGGCCGTGTAGTAATTTTCGCGGCGGGTACCGGCAACCCTTATTTCTCCACCGATACCGCGGCAGCTTTGCGGGCGATGGAGATCAAGGCTCAAGTCATTTTGAAGGCGACGCGAGTGGACGGCGTGTATGACGCCGACCCGGAAAAAGTGAAGGGCGCGAAGCGGTTCGAGAAAATCACTTATTTGGACGTGTTGAAGAAGGGTCTTATGGTGATGGATTCGACGGCCATTTCGCTGTGTATGGACAACAAAATGCCGATCGTGGTGTTCGATATGACCGTCCCGGGAAATTTGAAGCGCGTGGTGCTGGGCGAACCGGTGGGATCGATCGTTACTGCGGCGTAAAACTTAATCGGCGGAGGCAATTTTATCGATGAGCACGTTTGGGAACAGCAAAGACGCGATGGCGCAGGCCAAGACGCGGATGGAAAAAGCCGTCGAGGATTTTCGCAAGGAGCTGGGCAGCGTGCGGACGGGGCGCGCGAACGTTTCGCTGCTGGACCATATTCGCGTGGACTATCACGGCACGCCGATGCCGATCAATCAGCTGGGCACGTTGAATGTGCCGGACTCCGCGACGATCGTGATTTCGCCATGGGATCCCGGCGCGGTGGCGTTGATTGACAAGGCCATACGCACGACCGATCTGGGATTGAATCCGACGAATGACGGGAAAGTGGTGCGCGTGCCGATTCCCGCGTTGACCGAAGACCGGCGCAAGGATTTGGTAAAGCACATTCACAAGGTGCTGGAAAATCACCGCACCGCGGTGCGAAATATCCGCCGCGACATCAAGGAAGGCGTGGAAAAGCTGGAGAAGGAAAAGAAAATCAGCGAGGACGACAAGAAGCGTTCGCTGGATGAGCTCGAAAAGTTGACGCATTCCGAGACGAAGAAGATCGAGGATTTATCCGCCGCCAAAGAGAAGGAAGTGCTCGAGATCAAGTGAGTATTGACGCGCCCCGCGACGCGAATCAGCGGAAGAATGCAGGAATTAATTTCCTCGCACAGAAGTGAAATCCTCAGCGGTTGACCGGCTTGAAACCTGCAGGCTGCGAACCGCATCTTTGCAAGCGTGAGAGACGCACGGCCCAGCACAACCGCGCTGCGCGTGGCGATGCGCCGCGCAGCACACCAACTGTTCGACAATCCCAAAGTTCTGGACGATCCAATCGCTTTGCCGATCCTCGGAGAGAAGGCGCAAGAACAAGTTCGCCTGGAGGGCCGGAAGATTTACGCGCGTGGATCGCGATACGTGCGGGCTTTTATGGTTGTGCGCAGCCGCTTGGCTGAAGACGAGTTGGCCGCGGCTGTCGCGCGTGGCGCGAGCCAATACGTGATCTTGGGTGCGGGGCTGGACACGTTCGCGTATCGGAACCCGTATGACGCGGACCGCTTGCGGGTGTTCGAGGTGGACCATCCGGCAACTCAGAAGTGGAAGCGCGAAAGGTTGGCGGCGGGGAAAATTGAGATACCGCGGTCGGTAACGTACGCTCCGGTCGATTTCGAAAGGGAATTGCTGAAGGATGGCCTCGTCGCCGCGGGATTCGACAGCCGAAAAGTTACTTTTTTCTCGTGGCTGGGAGTAACTCCGTACCTCACTCGCGCGGCGATGAACAGCACGCTGGAGTTTATCGCCGCGATGCCGGCAGGCAGCGGCGTGGTGTTTGACTACGCGCTTCCGCGCGCTTCATTGAACTGGTTCGGCCGCCTGGCGTTTGACGCGATAGCGAGGCGAGTGGCGAAAGCGGGGGAGCCGTTCCAATTATTTTTTGAGCCCGCGGAACTGATGAACGGCCTGGGGCGATTCGGATTCAACAAGATCGAGGATTGGGACAAGGACAAGCTGAACGAGCGCTACTTTAAGGATCGAGCGGATAAATTGCGAGTAGGCGGAAGGCTTGGCCGGATGCTCAGCGCGAGCATCTAGCTTTCAATTGACGCCGCTGCCAGAGCGACGAAAAGCTAGTTCAGTGTGCGAACGTCTTCAGGAAGAATTAGGGTGAACGTGCAATTACCCATTGCGGCGGAGCATGCGAGGGTGCCGCGGCGGACAAGTTTGGCGGGCGAAGCGTCCGGAAACATCGGGCCGAAGTCTATGCCGCGAAGTTGCTCCGCAAACGGACGCAGATCCTGGCTCCCGCTGATAAATCGTACAGAGTCTACTTTGGGGCTCTTCGTCCCGGGCGAGAGAAGAACGAAGAAATCGGCCGCCGCATTTTCACCGAGCAGCTTGCCCATCGCAAACGTCCGGATCTTGGTCAGACCAAGTTTGGCGTGGACCGCGAGGGCGTCCATTTTGGCGTCGTCGCCAACGAGCGAAACCAGGCGCGTGCGCGTTTCCGGCACGGAATGCTCGGCGGCGATGGCTTCGGCGTAGATGCGCTCGGCTTGCTCTTTATTGCCGCGCTTTTCATAAATCTGCGCCAAGTGGTCGCCGACTTCGCCGTGCTGGTTCAGAAGCCACGAGGCGCGCACGAAGCGCTGGGCCTTTTCAAGTTCACCCTTCTGAAAATAAATCCAGCCCAGCGTGTCCCAATAGACGCCGATGCTGGAGACTTGATTCAGATCATCGATCGACAAATGAGCAAGCTCGATGTTCCGCAGATTTGCGGCGGTGGCGGAGACCGCTGATTCCGCATACTGCGCTGCTTTATTAAGTTCGATATTGTGCTGCGCAAGATTGTAGGCAACGTTGTTCCAAACCGCGGGGGTCTGCTTCAGTTCCACGCCTTTTTCAAAAGCTTCGAGCGCCTTGTCTTTTTGACCTGTATTTAAGAACGCCTGGCCCAGGCTTACTTCCAATTCGGCATTTTCCGGAGCGAGCACCGTGGCTTTATCGAGCTCCGGCACTGCTTCCGCGTATTTGTGCTGTTCGAGGTAGAGAGCGCCCAGCGCAGCGTGAGCGATGGGGTCGAGCGGATTAATATCGAGCTGCTTGCGAAAAGCGACGGCGGCTTCGTCGAATTTTTGCTGCTGTTGCAACGTCAGGCCCAGGTAATTGTAAACGTGCTCGTCGTAGGGATTCACTTCCACTTGCTTGCGAAATGCGGTGGCAGCGTCGCTGAATTCGCCGAGCCGCAGATAGGCCAGGCCCAGATCGTTCCACCCTTGCTTGCTCTTGGGATCGAGCTGGTTGGCGCGTTCCAGCAATGGAATGGCTTCGCGTGGATTGCCGGAGTTCAGCGAGGCGATGCCTGCTTCGAGCAGTTCGGCGGCGCTGGCTGTTGTGGGAATCGCAGGCGCTCCGGTGGTGGAATTTTCGACGACGAGGACTTGGCTTTCGTCCGAATCGACGGTGCGGGCGAAGGCGAGGTAATCACCGAGGCGCGAAGCGGGCAGATCGCGCATTTTGAAATTGAGCGTGCGTTCGGCGGTGAGCACGTGGTCCGCAAACTGGTAAGACGATTTGAACACGGCGTAATCTCGGTCTACCGAAACGGCGACCGGTGCGCGGGCGACGAAATTCGCCGGCAGCGCCATTTTCAAGCTCATTGTGACGTCGAGCGGGCTGCCCAAGTGAATGGGCCCGGTGGAATCCGGCGAAACGTCCGGCATGCCGATGGCGAGCAGCGGCACTCCAACCTTTGATTTCTTGCTGGACCAATCGACGTAATTCGCCTGCGCGAACTGCAGCTCAAGCTCGAATGGTTTGGCCGTGTCCGTCGGGTCGCTGGGCTTCACGTCGGTGACTTCGCCTTTGATGCCGTCGAGCGCGGCGATCGTCTGGCCGAGTTGCTTCCATTCCGTTTGGGGCGTGCGGCGAAACGCGACGCGCAGAGCGTATTCGTTATCGCCGCGGAGGTAATAGCGCAATTTGCCGGTGAGTTTTCCCAGATCGCTCACTTGCGCATCAATTTCCACGCGCTGGGTGGAAAGAAACGGAGGATCCATAGGCGTTTCGACAATTTTGCCGACACCGTCGGGCTGCACGAGGAGCGCGGATTTGTTACGCAGCGGCGCGGACAGCATGCGGAACGGCGCAACCTCGGCGGTGGAATCCATCCAAATGAGATCCGTGCCGTCGGGCGCCACAGTGATCAAATGGTCGAACTGCGAAGGCGAGGGAACGGAAGTATCGAGTGCTCGCGCAAAGGGGATCAGCACTGCGTCGGATGGAATGTCCGCGGCGGCGAGCATCGCGGCGAGCAGGGTGTGCTTGTCCTTGCAATCGCCGTATTGATTCTTGAAAACGTCAGCGGCGGAATGCGGCTGGTAGCGGCCGAGACCGAACGAGAGGCTGACGTAGCGGATGTTCTGCGCCACATAGGTGTAGAGCGCCTGAATTTTCTCTAATTCCGTCGTGCGTCCTTGGATGACTTGCTGCGTCTTGGTCCGTATTTCCGGCGTCGGATCTGTGCGGCCTTTTTCGAGGCCGGCGTACCAGGCCGCGACTTCTTCCCAATTTTTGAAAGTGGTCAACTGAACGTCCGGCGGCTTGGAACGTGGCTTCCCAGGCTTATCGTTCGCGTCGTCGTCCGCCGGATGCTTGAGGTTCGCGTGTTTCCAGCGATAAAGGGTGCGGCCGTCCGCATCATGTTTTGAAAAGGGCGAGTTGTCATCGTCAACACCGTCGCCGTTGGCGGCGAGCTTTACCTTACGCACTTCCTGGCCGCTCGCATTGGAGTAGTCCTGAGAATCAACGATAAGGGCGCGGCCCTGCGGGACATTCACTTCGAGGCGTTCGTCGAGGACGATGGCACTCGCTAGAAAATTTTGTTCGTACCAGAATTCATTGGGCGCCAGCGCTTTGACGATACGCGTGACGATTTCGTACTCGATGGTGTCGCCGGCGTGGAGCGACGGGACCGTAATGTGCTTTTCCTTATAGTCCGTGTATTCGGGAGCGTCGCGCGCAACGCTGGCAGTCATGTCTTTAATGGCGTCAGGCGCCGCGTTCACCACGGAACCGTCCGGTTTGTGCACGCGCATGATGCGTACATCCATTTGTTCGTTGCTGGAGCTGTAGCCGAAGACGAGTTCGCCTAGCTGCTGGACGCCGGCATCGCTTTGCACGCGGATGCGCGCGGTGACGTCACGTTCTCCCGTGCCGTCATTTTCAAATCGCATCGTGGTGTAATATTTTTCGACGACGAGTGCTTCCTGCGAATAGTCGGCGGGCTTGGATTTTTGTTCCGCGGGTTTCGGGGTTGATTGAGGCGCGGCGGGCGCGGCGCTTTTTTGTTCAGCCGCGGCGGCGGATGAAAGTGCGAATGCGCAGACGGCAGCGATCCAGAAACTCTTCATTCCAACTCCCGGTTGAAATTAGACGGGACTAGTGTAGGAGCGTTGGCGTACTGGGTAAAGTAGTACGGCTGCGGAAGGTGAGCAAATGCGAAACGTCGGATTCGAGCGAGGCGGGGCGGGCGGAGACGACATGAATGTTTGAGGAGCCATTCTAGTCGAGACGAGCAATAGGACGATTCCGTAAGTACTTCTATTTCTGTTGACTACGGGAAATTGCGGTTAGTTCCAAAACGGGAACGCGAGCATACCGCTCGGCGGGAATATGACTCCTGGCGACCCAGGGGTGGCTCGAAAAAGCGTTCTGGGGGCACGACGGTTCCGCCGAAAAGAAGCCGTCCGACAAGAGCACGGCGCAAGCCAATTCGTCAGATTTATTTTTCGCAGGGAATCGAGTTGACAAGACCTGTTGATTCTCCTATACTTCTGCGGTTGTCTTAGGGTCGGTGGGCCCAGTGGTGATTAGGGAAGTCTTTCGTATCCCGGAACAAAGAACGACGGAACGGGATACGAAAGAGCGGCCGAAATGGGGCGCCAGCCCCGCAAAGCCGTGTGAGCCTCTCCGCAGATCAGTAGAAGATGCAGTTCACTCCTTGGGGTGAAGCGTTTTCGCGGAGTACCTGGTAATTCCTTCGGGTGTGGCGACCTTTTCTGTTCATTCACTCGCCGAATTTTGCGCGGGTTAATTTGCCTTGCGCGGAAATCTGCGCGCGGCGATTTTTGCGTGCGCGAGTTTTTTGCAACGAGTTTTTCGAGATAGGGGGCAAGCGTGCCGACGTTTTCACAGCTCGTGCGTCATGGCCGGGACAAAATCCGGATGAAGACGAAATCACCCGCGCTGGAAGGCTGTCCTGAAAAGCGCGGTGTGTGCGTCCGTGTTTATACGCAGACGCCGAAGAAGCCGAACTCGGCGTTGCGCAAAGTGGCTCGTGCGCGGTTGACCAACAGCGCGGAAGTGACCACTTACATTCCCGGCATTGGCCATAATTTGCAGGAGCACTCGATCGTGCTGGTGCGCGGCGGCCGCGTGAAGGACCTGCCCGGCGTGCGTTACCACATTATTCGCGGCACTTTGGATGCAGCAGGCGTTGAAAATCGAAAACAAGCGCGCTCGAAGTATGGCGCCAAGCGGCCCAAAGCCGCGCAGAAGTAGGAGAGCGGAACGATGCCACGCAAAGGATGGGTTCTCCGGCGCAAGATTCCAGGAGATCCGGTTTATGGCAGTGATCTGGTGCAGAAGTTCATTTCCAGCATGATGTACGACGGCAAGCGCGCCACGGCGCAGGCCATTTTCTATAACGCCATGGACCAGGTGGCCAAGAAGGCCAACGACGACGCGTTCAAGCTCTTCAAGAAGGCCGTGGAGAATTGCAAGCCCGTGCTGGAAGTAAAGACGCGGCGCGTGGGCGGCGCGAACTACCAGGTCCCGGTGGAAGTGAATCCGTTCCGCAAGCAGTCGCTGGCGATTCACTGGCTGGTGCTTTATTCACGGACGCGCAGCGGCAAGACTATGACCGACAAGCTCGCCGAAGAAATTTTGGACGCGGCCAACGGCCGCGGCGGAGCAGTGAAGAAGAAGGAGGACGTGCACCGCATGGCGGAAGCCAACAAGGCTTTCGCGCATTATCGCTGGTAGCACGGGAGAAAGTTTCGGATGGCACGCCAGGTACAAATCGATCAGACCCGCAACATCGGGATCATGGCGCACATTGACGCGGGCAAGACCACGTCAACCGAGCGGATCCTTTTCTATACGGGTGTGACTTATAAGATCGGCGAAGTGCACGAAGGCACCACGGTGATGGACTGGATGGAGCAGGAGCGCGAGCGCGGGATTACGATTACTTCCGCGGCGACCACCGCTTCGTGGACGCGCTTCGCCAAGAAATATCGCATCAATATCATTGATACTCCGGGCCATGTGGATTTCACGGTAGAAGTCGAGCGTTCTCTGCGCGTGCTGGACGGGGCCGTTGCGATTTTTGACGCCGTGGCGGGCGTGCAGCCGCAGTCGGAAACCGTATGGCGCCAGGCGGATAAGTATCGCGTCCCGCGCATCGCGTTCATCAACAAGATGGACCGCATCGGCGCCGATTTCGACCACTCGATTCGTTCCATGCGCCAGCGACTTTCAGCCCACCCCGTGCCCCTGCAATATCCCATCGGAAGAGAAGACAATTTCCTTGGCGTGATTGATTTCATCGAAGAGCGCGCGATCGTCTGGAAGGATGAGACGCTGGGCGCGGAATACGAAACGTTGCCGCTGGAAAAGCTTTGGGATGTCGAGTATTTGAAGGCGCACCCGGCGCTCGAAACCGCGGTGAAAGCGTCAGCGCTGACGCCGGAATTTTACAAAGAACATCGCGAGAAAGTGGTCGAGTATATCGCGGAGCACGACGACGCCATTCTGACGAAATATCTCGAGCAACATAAGCTCGAGCCGGCGGAGCTGCGTGCTTCGATTCGTCGTTCGACCATCGGCCTGAAACTGGTGCCGGTGCTGGCGGGTTCGGCGTTTAAGAATAAAGGCATTCAGCCGTTGCTCGATGCGGTGGTGGATTATCTGCCTTCGCCCGCGGATGTGCCGCCGGTTGAAGGCACGGACCCCAACGGCGACGAAGCGATTCTGCGGCGCGCGTCGGACGATCAACCGTTTGCGGCGCTGGCATTCAAGATCATGACCGACCCGTTCGTCGGCCACGTGACTTACATCCGGGTTTATTCCGGGGTACTCAAAGCCGGTCAAAACGTTTACAACTCGACGCGCAAGACGCGCGAGCGCATTGGGCGTTTGCTGCGCATGCACGCGAACAAGCGCGAAGAAATTGAGTCCATCGAAGCGGGCGATATCGCCGCGTGCGTCGGCTTGAAGAACGTAACCACCGGCGACACACTGTGCGATGAAGAGAAGCCGGTACTTCTCGAAAACATCGATTTCCCAGCGCCCGTGATTTCGGTGGCCATCGAACCGAAGACCAAAGCGGACCAGGAAAAAATGGGAACTGCGCTTGGAAAGTTGGCGCAAGAAGATCCTACTTTTCGTGTGCACACCGATCACGACACCAACCAGACGCTGATTTCCGGCATGGGCGAACTGCACCTGGAAATTATCGTGGATCGCATGATGCGGGAATTCGGCGTGCAGGCCAATGTGGGCCGACCACAAGTGGCGTATCGTGAAACGATTTTGAAGGCGGCGGAAGGCGAAGGAAAGTACATCAAGCAGACCGGCGGTCGCGGGCAGTACGGCCACGCGGTGCTGAGCGTGCATCCGCTTGCGCATTCCAATCACGAAGACATGCACGAAATGTCCACCGACGAAATTGACGAGCTAGCCAAACAGGTGTCCGGCGGCAAGGGTGGCAAGTGGCATTTCGACAAGGAACATCGTTTGCTGTTCGTGGATAAGGTTGTAGGCGGAGCGATTCCCAAGGAATTCATCGCGCCAATCGAAGCGGGCGTGCGCGAAGCGATGGAAACCGGTGTACTCGCGGGCTACGAGATGGTGGACGCCGCGGTGGTCCTAACCGACGGCAGCTACCACGACGTAGACAGCTCGGAAATGGCGTTCAAAATTGCAGGGTCCATGGCGTTCAAGGACGCTTGCAAGCGCGCGAATCCGAAGTTGCTTGAGCCGATCATGCGTGTGGAAGTGGTGGTGCCGGAAGATTACATGGGCACGGTGATCGCCGACTTAAATTCGCGGCGAGGCCAGATGCAAGGACGCGAATCGCGCGGCGGGACCGAGATTATCAACGTGCGCGTGCCGCTCGCGGCGATGTTCGGTTACGCGACGGAAATCCGCAGCCGGACGCAGGGGCGGGGCAGCTTTACGATGCACTTCTCGCATTACGAGCAGGTTCCTGGAAACATCGCAGACGACATTATTGGCAGCGCCAACGGCGACAAGCCCAAGAGGTAGGCGCGGCCACGAATTTAGCGGTTTGAACAGTACGATTTGAGGAGCGGATAGAGAAATGGCGAAAGAGAAATTCGAGCGGAATAAGCCGCATGTGAATATCGGGACGATCGGTCACATTGACCACGGCAAGACGACTTCGACGGCGGCGATCACGAAGGTGTTGTCGAAGAACAATCCGAAGGTAGCGTTCCGGGCGTTTGATTCGATTGACAACGCGCCGGAAGAGCGCGAGCGCGGAATTACGATTGCGGTGTCGCACGTCGAGTATGAGACGGCGAACCGGCACTACGCGCACATCGATTGCCCGGGCCACGCGGACTACGTGAAGAACATGATCACGGGAGCCGCGCAGATGGACGGCGCGATTCTGGTGGTGGCGGCGACGGATGGTCCGATGCCGCAGACGCGCGAGCACATTCTATTGGCGCGGCAAGTGGGCGTGCCGTACATCGTGGTGTTTTTGAACAAGTGCGACATGGTGGACGATCCGGAGTTGCTCGAACTCGTCGAACTGGAAGTGCGCGAGCTTTTGAAGAGCTATCAATTTCCGGGCGATACGTTGCCGGTAATTCGCGGCTCGGCGTTGAAGGCTTTGGAAGGCGATGCGAAGTGGGAGAAGTCGATTCTGGAATTGATGGAAGCGGTGGACAAGAACATACCGCTGCCGGTGCGGGATATTGATAAGCCGTTCGCGATGCCGATTGAAGATATTTTTTCGATTTCTGGTAGAGGAACGGTGGTGACGGGCCGGATCGAGCGCGGCAAAGTAAAAGTCGGAGAGGAAGTTGAGATTGTGGGATTTCGTCCGACGATGCGCAAGACGGTGACGGGCGTGGAAATGTTCCGCAAGTTGCTGGATGAAGGCATGGCGGGCGACAACGTGGGATTGCTGCTGCGCGGCACGGAAAAAGATGAAGTGGAGCGCGGGCAGGTGTTGGCCAAGCCGGGCTCGATCACGCCGCACACGAAGTTCAAGGCGGAAGCGTACGTACTGACGAAGGAAGAAGGCGGGCGGCACACGCCGTTCTTCACGGGCTACCGGCCGCAGTTTTATTTCCGCACGACGGACGTGACGGGAGACGTGAAGTTGCCGACGGGAGTAGAGATGGTGATGCCGGGCGACAATATTTCGTGCGAGATCACGCTGATCACACCGGTGGCCCTCGAGAAGGGGTTGCGTTTCGCGATTCGCGAAGGCGGCCACACGGTTGGAGCCGGCGCGGTTGCCGAGATCATCGAGTAAACATGGCCAACGGAGAAAAAATTCGGATTCGTTTGAAGGCGTACGATCACCGCATTCTCGATCAATCCACCAAGGAAATCGTGGACACCGCGAAACGCACCGGCGCAGATGTAGCGGGGCCGATTCCACTGCCCACGGTGATTAACCGTTGGACGGTGCTGCGTTCGCCGCACGTGGACAAGAAATCGCGCGAGCAGTTTGAAATGCGCACGCACAAGAGGCTGATTGACATTCTCGAGCCGACGCCGGACACGGTGGACGCGCTGATGAAATTGGATCTGCCTCCGGGCGTGGACGTCGAGATCAAGGCTTTCGGGCGGGAACATACCGCGAAGTAAGCGGCGGCCAGTAACCAAGAACTGAAACCGCCTTCGCAATGGGAAGGCGGAAGGAAAGAGCGGACGAAATGGCGGTCAACGGCATACTCGGAATCAAGCTGGGGATGACCCAGGTTTTTGCGGATGACGGCACGGCGGTGCCGTGCACCGTGCTGCAGGCGGGTCCATGCGTCGTAGTGCAGCGCCGCACGAAGGATAAGGACGGCTACGAAGCGGTGCAACTGGGCCTGGTGGAATTCATCAAGCCGCAACGCGTGAACAAGGCGCGCACCGGGCACTTCAAGAAGGCTAACGTCGCGCCGCTGCGTTACCTGAAAGAGATACGCATTGAAGACGCGAAGGATGAAACCAAGTCCGGCGACCGCGTGCTGGTGGAGAATTTCAAAGTCGGTGAGATTGTAGACGTGACCGGCGTCAGCAAGGGCAAGGGCTTTCAAGGTGGCGTGAAGCGCTGGCACTACCGCGGCGGCGATGCCAGCCACGGTTCGATGTTTCACCGAGCGCCCGGCGGAATCGGCGCGAGTTCGTTCCCTTCGCGTGTTTGGAAAGGCCAGCATTTTCCGGGACACATGGGCAACGAGCGCAAGACGTCCAAGAATTTGCGGGTGGTGAAAGTAGACTCCGAAGAGAACCTGCTATTGGTGCGCGGCGCGGTGCCGGGACCGTCGGGCAGTTACATTTTTATTCGCAAGGCGAAAGCGGATCTGTAGTCGGAATTTGGTTCCGAGTTTTACAACGAAATAGGATTCACAAGGCCGAGAAGGCCGGTAAAGAGACGACGACAATGCCAGTTGTGGACGTGATGAATCTCGATGGAAAGAAAGTCGGCCAGATCGAACTGGCGGACGACGTGTTTGCCGCCAAGGTAAATCAGAACCTGCTGCATGAAGCAGTGCGGCACCATCTGGCGGGCGAGCGCGCGGGAACGCACAAGACCAAAGACAAGAGCGAAGTCTCCGGCTCCGGCAAGAAGCTGTGGAAGCAGAAGGGCACGGGACGCGCGCGTGTCGGATCGATCCGGTCGCCGCTATGGCGCCACGGCGGTACGGTCCACGGTCCAACGCCGCGCAGCTACGATTACGCGCTGCCGAAGAAGATGATTTTGGGCGCGCTGCGCTCGGCGCTTTCCGCGAAATTTGCGGAGCAGAAATTGACGGTCGTGGACGGCTGGAAGCTGGAATCGCACAAGACGAAGCCGTTCCGCCAGGCTCTGGGCAAATTGAACGGCGAGACGAATTCGTTCCTGCTCGTAGAAAGCGGCGCGAACGTGAACCTCGAGCGCGCCAGCCGCAACATTGCTGGGGTCACGCTGGTCCCTCCGACGGGGCTCGAACCGTACGATTTGCTGCGTCACGAACACGTGATGCTTTCGCGCGAAGCGGTGGCGAAATTGAGCCGCGCGCTTTCGGCCACCCGGCTGGAAACGCCGGTGCAGATCGAGCCTGCTGCTCCAGCGGCTGCGAAGAAGGCGCCAGCAGAAAAGAGCGCGGATTCGAAAGCGTCGGCAAAGCCCGCCGTGAAAGCGGAAAGCGCGCAGAAAGCCGCGAAGAAACCGGCGGCGAAGAAAGAAGAGAAGTCCAAAGCCAAGCCCAAGGCGAAGAAGGACTAAGCGATGGAGAACAGGGTTTATCAGATTATCCGGCGTCCGATCATCACCGAGAAAGGCCTCGGGGTGAAGGAATTGCAGCACACCGTCGTCTTTGAAGTCGCGAAAGACGCCACCAAGACCGAAATCAAGGAAGCTGTGCAGCGCGTTTTCAAAGTGAAAGTGGACCACGTGCGCACCGCGATTTTTCACGGCAAGTTTCGCCGCCGGGGACGCGCCGAAGGTTTTCGCAGCGATTGGAAGAAAGCGTACGTCCGGTTGGCCGAAGGCGAAAAGATGATCGAGTACGCCGAAAATATTTAGTTCGGCGAAACTGCGCGGCGCAAGCGGCCGTTCGCAACCATGACCGAGTAAGACGGGCAAGTAAGAGGGATCAAGTTAGAGGCAACAATGGCACTGAAAACATTTAAACCGTACACGCCGTCAAGACGCTTTCTGACCATGCTCGATAAGAGCGAGATCACCAAGCAAACACCGGAAAAGTCGCTGGTGGAAACACAGAAGCGCACCGGCGGACGCAACGCCCATGGCGAAGTGACCTCCTGGCACCGCGGTGGCGGCCACGCGCAGAAATACCGCAAGATCGATTTCCGCCGCGAGAAGATCGGAATCCCGGCGAAGGTTGCGGCCATCGAATACGACCCCAACCGCTCGGCGCGCATCGCCCTGCTGCACTATGCGGACGGCGAGAAGCGTTACATCCTGCAGCCGGTGGGCCTGGAAGTAGGAATGACGGTGCAGAACGGCGAAGGCGCGGACATTCTGCCGGGCAACGCGTTGACGATCCGGCATATTCCTCCCGGGACGATGGTGCACAACCTAGAGCTGTATCCCGGCAAAGGCGGGCAGGTAGTGCGTTCGGCGGGCGGGGCGGCGCAGTTGCTGAGCAAGGAAGGCGATTTCGCGCTGGTCAAGCTGCCCTCGGGCGAAGTGCGCAAGTTCAGCGTGGATTGCATGGCGACCGTCGGCCAACTGGGAAACCTGGATCACGAGAACGTTACTTACGGCAAAGCGGGACGCACGCGCTGGCACGGCAAGCGTCCTACGGTGCGCGGCGTGGCAATGAACCCGGTGGATCACCCGCACGGCGGCGGTGAAGGCCGTGTGAAGGGCAACCACCCGCAGACGCCTTGGGGCTTTCCGACCTTGGGCGCGAAGACGCGCAAGAAGCGTCCCAGCGACCGCATGATTGTGGAACGGCGTAAGTAGCAAGCAGCAGCAGAAGAAAGGAAGCACCCTTCGGTTTCCGAAGGTGGAAACGAGGGAGCAAAGAAAAGCATGAACCCGGCGCGGCGGGGAATTAGGAGTTCGACGATGACAGCCACACGAACGTCTAGGCGCTCACCCAGGCGCGCGACGCGTGCGCGGAAAGCAGCTCCGCGGCGTGCTGCGAAGCCCGTGGTGAAGACCGCTTCGAAACTCGTGCCCGCGCCGCAGATTCAGTTCCGGTTGTGCCGGGCAAGTTGGGCCGTAATTGTGGAAAAGATTCCGAATGCGCAGGGGACGCGATTTGTATGTCCCTTCTGCCCGCTATCGCACCGGGTACCCGGTCCGGTGCGCGGATTCAAACGAGTACGACGCGCGCAGTGGGTGAAGCTGCGCCGCGTGGAGGAATAGGAAAGCCGATGGCGCGATCGCTCAAGAAGGGACCGTTCGTTGACGGCCACCTGCAGAAAAAGGTGGAGGCGCTGAACACGCGCAACGAGAAGAAAGTTTTGAAGACGTGGTCGCGGCGCTCGACGATTTTGCCGGACATGATCGGGCACACGCTCGCGGTGCACAACGGAAAGAAGTTCATCCCGGTGTACATCACCGAGCAAATGGTGGGGCATAAGCTCGGCGAATTCGCGCCGACGCGGACGTTCAAAGGCCACGCGGTGAAAGCGGCCCTCGAAAGGGCGGCTGCGGTGGCCGGCGCGCCAGCAGCAGGAGCGGCTCCCGCAGGCGGCGCGGCACCGGCGGCAAAGTCTTAAAGCAGTCTTAAAGGAACGAGACGATGGCAACGGCACTACCGGGTTCGACACAAGCTTCAACG
The DNA here is from genome assembly GCA_049287725.1 of Candidatus Acidiferrales bacterium. Classification (GTDB taxonomy): domain Bacteria; phylum Acidobacteriota; class Terriglobia; order Acidiferrales; family UBA7541; genus Palsa-295. The sequence goes on from JBAQGJ010000080.1 coordinate 17,958, forward strand.
CAGATCGAGGGCGTCGCCAAGGCGCGCTATACGCGGGTATCACCGCAAAAGGCGCGTCTGGTGATCGACTTGATTCGCGGGCGGCGCGCGGAAGACGCATTGCATACGCTGCAATTTACGAAGAAGCGCGTGGCCAAGGAAATTGAAAAGACGCTGCGCAGCGCAATCGCCAATGCCGAGCGCAAGGCTGAAGATTCCGGCGAGTCGCTCGACGTGGATGAGCTGTTTGTCACGCGTTGCTACGTGAACGAAGGCCCGCGCTGGAAGCGCATGCGTCCCGCGCCGATGGGCCGCGGTTTCCGTTATCAGAAACGCACCAGCCACATCGTCGTGGAGGTTTCCGAGCACCATCGCGCCGCGGCAGATCGCGTGGCGGCAGCAGTGGCCGAAGCGCAGGCATCGAAGGGCGTGAAGGGCGCGGTCCGCAAGGCTCGCAAGGCGCTCGAACAACGCACCAAGCAAGGCCAGAAAAAGAAGAAGTAGGCACGAGCGGTAAACGAGGAAGCAGGAGGACAGTTTGGGGCAGAAAACACATCCGTACGGTTTTCGGCTGGGCTACAACAAGCCTTGGAAGTCGCGATGGTTCGCCAAGCGCGATTATGCCGACCTGTTGCATGAAGACGTCCAGCTGCGCAAGACGCTGAAGGAAAAACTAAAGTCGGCGGGCATCAACGGGATTGACGTCGAGCGCGCCGCCAACAAGCTGGTCATCCGGATTTATACGGCACGGCCGGGAATCATCATCGGGCGCAAAGGCTCCGAAATTGACAAGCTGAAAGCCGACGTGCAGAAGCGCACCAAGCGCGAAGTGCACATTGATATTCAAGAAGTGCACCGTCCGGAGCTGGATGCGCACCTGGTGGCGGAATCCATCGCGTTGCAACTCGAAAAGCGCGTGGCTTTCCGGCGCGCGATGCGCAAGGCCGTAGACTCGGCGCTGCGTTTTGGCTGCAAAGGCATCAAGGTGCGCGTGGCCGGGCGTTTGAACGGCGCTGAAATCGCGCGAAAAGAGTGGTATCTGCAAGGCCGCCTGCCGTTGCAGACGTTGCGCGCGGACATCGATTTCGGCACTGCCGAAGCGCATACGACCTACGGAGTCATCGGCGTGAAGTGCTGGATCTACCAGGGCGAAAAAATTCCGCAGCGCGGACCGAAAACCGGAACGTCAGCAGCGGCGCAGAATAGTTAAGAGTTCAGCGGGTAAGGACACGGACGAACCATTATGTTGATGCCGAAAAAAGTGAAGTACCGCAAGCAGCAGCGCGGCCGGCGCACGGGCAAGGCCTGGCGCGGCGGCTCGCTGGCGTTTGGCGAGTACGGATTGAAGGCCCTCGAGCCGGCCTGGATTACCGACCGGCAGATTGAAGCGGCGCGCGTCGCGATCACGCGTTTTATCAAGCGCGGCGGAAAATTGTGGATCCGTATTTTCCCGGACAAGCCTTACACCAAGAAGCCGGCCGAAACGCGCATGGGTAAGGGCAAAGGTCCACCGGAGAAATGGGTGGCGGTGGTGAAGCCCGGACGAGTGATGTTTGAGATGTCCGGCGTGGATTTGGCCGCGGCTACGGAAGCGATGAAATTGGCGGCGCACAAACTGCCGATCATGACGAAGTTCGTATCACGGGCGGAGGAACTGTAATGGCAGAACGTGCGGCGAGCCGCATCGAAAAATACCGCGACATGACCAAGGACGAGCTCCATACCCAGCAAACCGAGCTTGCAGAGCAGATTTTTCGCCTCCGTTTCCAGCTTTCCACCGGGCAAGCGGAAGGTCTGCGGAAATTGCGGGAAGCCAAGCGCGACTTCGCGCGGGTGAAGACGTTGCTGCGCGAAAGCGAATTGAGGAAAGCGTAATGGCCAATGAAACGACAGCAGCAGCCGTGCAAGCGGAAACGCGCGAACGCGGCGTGCGGCAGGAACTGATCGGCATCGTGACGTCCACCAAGATGCAGAAAACGATCGTGGTGAAGGTGACGCGCGCGGTGCAGCACCCCCTCTACCAGAGGGTCGTGCGCCACGCGAAGAAATACTACGCGCACGACGAGACCGGCGAAGCGCGCGTCGGCGACACGGTGCAGATTGTATCCACGCGTCCGCTCTCGAAACTGAAGCGGTGGCGGCTGAAGGAAGTATTGCAGCGTTCGACGCGCGTAGCCTAAAGCGCGGCAGCGATTTAACGGGGAGCAAGACGATGGTACAGATGCGAACATGGCTGACGGTTGCCGATAATTCCGGCGCGCGTCAGCTGACCTGCATACTTCCGATTGGGGGAGACGCGGGGTTGACGGCCGGGTTGGGCGATGTGATTACGGCGGCAGTGAAGGAAGCGCAGCCCGACAGCCAGGTGAAAAAAGGGAAAGTTGTGAAAGCAGTGATTGTGCGCACCAGAAAAGAGCAGCGGCGCAAGGATGGCACCTACATCCGGTTTGACGATAACGCCGCTGTGTTGATCAACGATGCGAACGAGCCGATTGGAACGCGCGTCTTCGGGCCGGTAGCCCGCGAGTTGCGCGATAAGAAGTTCACCAAGATCATCTCGCTCGCTCCGGAAGTGTGGTAACCATGAGAAAAATAGTCGAAAAACCGGCGGCATTCAGCATCAGGCACGGCGACACGGTAAAAATCATGGCCGGCCGTTCCAAGGGCAAGACCGGAAAAGTGCTGGCGGTAAATCCCTGGAAGCTGACGGTGACAGTCGAACACGCCAACATCATCAAGAAGCACACGCGGCCGAATCCGTCGAAGAACATCAAGGGCGGCATCCTCGAGAAGGAAGGCCCGGTGCATGTTTCAAATGTAATGCTGGTTTGCCCAGGATGCGGCAAGCATACGCGCGCGGGACACACTACGCTGCCGGACGGAACCAAAGTCCGGAGCTGCCGGCGCTGCAATACGACTTTTGAGAACTAACGATTCCAGAGGTAAGGGCGAGAAATGATTACGCGTTTGCATGAAAAGTATCGCAACGAAGCAGTTCCAGCGCTCTCGAAGCGTTTTGGGTTCAAGAACACCATGGCCGTGCCGCGCGTGAAGAAGATCACCGTGAACATCGGCATGGGCGAAGCGAGCGCCAACGTGAAATTGCTGGACACAGCAGCCGCCGAACTCGGGCAGATTACCGGGCAGAAGCCCGTGATCACACGCGCCAAGAAGTCCATCGCGAATTTCAAGATTCGCAAAGGTATGGCCATCGGCTGCATGGTCACGCTACGCGGCGAGCGGATGTATGAATTCCTCGACCGGCTTTCGGCGATCGTGCTGCCTCGCGTGCGCGACTTCAAGGGCTTGCCGCCTAATTCGTTCGACGGGCGCGGCAATTACACGCTGGGTCTGAAGGACCAGTTGGTGTTTCCGGAAATTGATTACACGCGCGTGGACAAAATCAAGGGCATGAACATCACGATTACGACGTCTGCCCGCAACGACGAAGAAGGGCGCGAGCTGCTGAAGCTGCTCGGCGTGCCGTTTCGCGCGTAGGCGCGAAGCGTAAGGAGAAAGAGCGAGTATGGGACGTACCGCGCAGTTCGCGAAGCAACGCAAAAAGCTGAAGTTCAAGATCCGCCGGCGCAACCGCTGCAGGATCTGCGGACGCCCGCGCGCGTTTCTTCGCAAGTTCGAGATGTGCCGTATCTGTTTCCGCGGTCTGGCGCTCAAGGGCGAGATTCCCGGCGTGACCAAGGCCAGCTGGTAAGTTGTAAGCAGGAATTAAGGACAAGGACGAATGACGACTGATCCGATTGCCGATTTGTTGACGCGAATTCGCAACGCTTCGCGGGCGAAGCACTCGCGCGTGGACCTGCCTTCTTCAAAGTTGAAAGTAGAGCTGGCGCGCATTTTGAAGGAAGAAGGCTATCTCGCGAATTTCAAGGTAGTGGAGGAGCAGAAGACCAAGAAGACGTTGCGGCTGTTCTTGCGCTACACACCCGACCGCCGCAGCGTGATCACGGACCTGAAGCGCGTTTCGCGCCCCGGTTCGCGGCGCTACGTGGGTAAGACGGACATTCGCCAGGTCGTGGGCGGCATGGGAATTTCGATCGTCTCCACGCCCAAGGGATTGATGACGGGCCAGTCGGCGCGCAAGGCGGGCATCGGCGGCGAAATTATGTGCGAGGTTTGGTAATGTCGCGAATTGGAAACAAGATTATTCCGGTGCCGTCCGGCGTGAAGATTCAAATCAAGGACAGCGCTATTGAAGTGCAGGGCCCCAAGGGCAAGATGCAGATTGCCGTGCCGCGCGGCATCCACTTCGAGCAGAAGGACGGCACGTTGACTGCGAAGCGCGATTCGGATGAACAGCGCGCGCTGCACGGATTGGCGCGGGCGCTGGTCGCGAACGCCGTCACTGGCGTGACCACCGGATTCAAGAAGGATTTGGACATCGTGGGCGTTGGGTACCGCGCGGAAGTGAAAGGCAAGAACGTGGTGCTGGCGCTCGGATATTCGCACCCGATCGAGTTCGCGATTCCCGAGGGAATCACGATCACCGTGGAAAAGCAGACGCACATGGTGGTTTCTGGCGCGAACAAGAACCAAGTGGGCCAGGTCGCGGCAAATTTGCGCAGTTTGCGTCCGCCTGACCCCTACAAGCAGAAGGGTGTGCGTATTACTGGCGAGCGGCTGAAGAAGAAGGCCGGCAAGGCTGGCGCGAAGTCGGCGGCCGCGTAGGCCGGGAGGAGAAAGAACGTGGCAGCACCGGTTCGAAGATTATCGAGTGAAGCGCATCGCCGCCGCATTCACGTGCGGATGCGCAAGACGTTGGCCGGAACCACCGACCGTCCGCGGCTGTGCGTGCATCGCTCCTCGAAGCACATACGCGCGCAAGTGGTGGACGATTCGACCAGTCGCACCATCGTTTCCGCCAGCTCGCTTGATGGCGAAGTGCGCAAGACGATCAAGGGCGGCGGTAACATCGCTGCCGCGAAAATAGTCGGCAAGGTGATCGCGGAGCGCGCCCGCGCGAAGGGCGTCGAGAAGGTCGTGTACGACCGCGGTGGATATCAATATCACGGGCGCGTGAAGGCGCTCGCGGAAGCGGCCCGGGAGGCGGGCCTGAAGTTCTGAAAATTATGTCGAAACAAGAGCTCAAAGACTCGCTAGCCGTTCGCCGTCCGGTGGAAACCAACCAGGCGAATTTGAAGGATCAGGTAGTTTCGATCAACCGTTGTACGAAAGTCGTGAAGGGTGGAAAGAACCTCAGCTTCTCGGCGCTGGTAGTGGTGGGCGATCAGGGCGGCCATGCAGGTTTTGGGATGGGCAAGGCTCGCGAAGTGCCCATGGCGATTCGCAAGGCGATCGAATCGGCCAAGAAGAACATGGTCAAGTTGAATATGAAGGGCTCGACCATCCCACACCAGGTGCTCGGCCGTTACGGCTCGGGCCAGGTGCTGCTGAAGCCCGCTCCGGAAGGGACGGGAATCATCGCCGGCGGCGCGGTGCGCGCGGTGATGGAGGTCGCGGGAATTCAGAACGTGCTGACGAAGTCTCTCGGCACTTCGAATCCGCATAACGTGATCAAGGCAACTTTCGACGCGCTGATGCATTTGAAAGATGCCAACAAAGTGGCGGAAGGCCGCGGCAAAGTGGCGGAGGAAGCGGCGGCGTCCTAAGACGGCTGCGGATAACGACCATGACGACAACTACGAGCAAAAAGAAGCCGGGAACACTGAAAATCAAATGGGTGCGCAGCTTTATCGGCTGCCCGCGGGACATGCGCCAGACGGTTCGCGGCCTGGGCTTCCGGCGTATGCAGCAAGTGCTGGAAGTGCAGGACACTCCGTCGATTCGCGGCATGATCGCGCGTGTGCACCATCTTGTGGTGATTGAGGGCTAAGAATGGCACAGAAACCGACACTATCGAATTTGAAGCCGCCGCGCGGCTCGCGTCATCGCAAGGTGCGCGTAGGACGCGGCATGGGCTCGAAGATGGGCAAGACTTCCGGCGCGGGTAACAAAGGGCAGCAGTCCCGCCGCGGTTATTCGCGGCGCCCGGGATTCGAAGGCGGCCAGATGCCGCTACACCGGCGTTTGCCGAAGCGCGGCTTTAAGTCGCCGAATCCGAAAACCTACGCGGTGATAAACGTGGAGAGCCTCAACGTATTTTCGGCGGGAGACACGATCTCGCCGGACCTGCTGTACGGGCTAGGCGTGCTGCGCGTAAAGCGCGAAGCCTTGAAGATTCTGGGCGATGGCGAGCTGAAGGTAGCGCTGACGGTTCAGGCGCATGCGTTCAGCAAGTCGGCGGAAGAGAAAATCGCGGCCGCCGGGGGCAAGGTCGAAGTCCTGCAATGAACAAACTGGTTCAGGCATTTCGGAACATATTCAGCACGCCGGATTTGCGCAATCGCGTGTTGTTTACACTCGCTCTCCTCGCCGTGTATCGGCTGGGCGGGCACATTCCGACGCCTGGAATCAATACGGAATTGCTGCAGCAGCTTTTCCAGCAAGGACAAGGATCGGTCCTCGGCCTGATTGACCTTTTCAGCGGCGGCAACCTGCGCCGGCTGACGATTTTCGCGCTGGGCATCATGCCGTACATCACCGCATCCATCATTTTGCAGTTGATGGTGGTGGTGTGGCCTTACCTGGAGCGTTTGCAGAAAGAAGGCGAGCTGGGCCGCCGGAAGATCACGCAATACACGCGCTATTTGACGATCATCCTGAGCTTGTTCCAGTCGTTCACGATTGCCAAGACGCTGACTCTGCAGAACATGAACGGTCAAGCGCTGGTTTATCACCCCGGCTGGCGATTTGTGCTGATGACTGTTCTGACCCTGACCACCGGTTCGGCATTCATCATGTGGTTGGGCGAGCAGATCAGCGAGCGCGGCATCGGCAATGGCATGTCGCTGATCATTTTCGCGGGAATCGTGGTGGGTTTGCCGAACGCGGTGCGCGATCTTTACCTGAAGGCGACCACTCAGCAGTGGGGCTCCTTCACTCCGATCGCCATCGTGGGCTTGATCATACTGATGTTCGCGGTGGTGGCGTTTATCGTGTTCGTCGAAGGCGGCCAGCGCCGCATTCCGGTGCAGTACGCCAAGCGCGTGATGGGCCGCAAGGTGATGGGCGGGCAGATGACGTATCTCCCGCTGCGCGTGAATTCCGGCGGCGTGATTCCGCCGATTTTCGCCAGCTCTTTGCTGACGTTTCCGCAGACGCTGGCGCTGTTCTTTCAGAATAAGTCGCCGTTCTTTACCCGGTTCGCGAACATGATCAAGTGGGGCGAGCCGCTTTACACTCTGATCTATGTGACGCTGATTATATTTTTCGCGTTTTTCTACGTGGGCATTATTTTTAATCCCACGGAGCTGGCGGACAACATGCGGAAGTATGGCGGATTTGTTCCGGGCATTCGTCCCGGGCGCAACACTTCCGAGTACATCAACCGCATCTTGACGCGGCTGACGTTCGTGGGCGGCGTCTATCTCGCCGTGGTTTGCTTGTTGCCCGAATGGATGATTTCCGGCATTCACTTGCAGCATTTGTGGCTGGTGGGAAACTGGTTTGACCAGCATATGTGGCGTTTCGTGCTGGACGGCCTGAACGTGCAGTTCTATTTCGGCGGCACTTCGCTGCTGATCGTAGTGGGCGTGGCGATGGACACGGTGCAGCAGCTCGAAGCGCAGCTGGTGATGAGGAATTACGACGGGTTTGTGCGCAAGGGCCGGGTCCGGGGTCGCCGGAGTTAATGACGATTTTTCGGCGGTGAGGATGGCGCTCAAACGGGCGTTGATTTTCTTAGGGCCGCCGGGAGCCGGGAAGGGCACCCAGGCTAAGCGAATGGCGCAGCAGCTGGGTGTTCCGCATCTTTCCACCGGCGATATGTTGCGCGATGCCGTTGCACGCAGCACGCCGGCGGGACTGCTCGCCAAGCCGATCATGGAACGCGGTGATCTGGTGCCGGACGAGATCGTGCTGGGCATGGTGGAGGAGCGGTTGTCGCACCGGGATTGCGCGAACGGATTCATTTTCGACGGCTTTCCGCGCACGCTGCCCCAGGCCGAAGAGCTGAACGCGATCCTGCAGCGGCGCGGTCTGGGATTGCCGCTGGTAATCGAATTTCGGGTAAGCCCGGAAACGCTGGTGCGGCGCGTGGCCGGACGCTGGACGTGTTCGGTAGGCGGCGAGACGTACAACGTTTTTGAGCGGCCCCCAAAGGTGCCGGGGATCTGCGATAACGACGGCGGCAAGCTCGTGCAGCGCGACGACGACCGTCCGGAGATTGTGAAGGAACGTTTCGCGGCGTACGAGCGGCAAACCAAGCCGCTGGCGGATTATTACCGGACGCACGGCGTGCTGGAAGTCGTGAACGGGGATGCAGAAGTGGACGAAGTGACCCGCGCGTTGAACGAAATTCTGAAGCGCGCGGAAGGACGCGATGGTTATCTGTAAGTCGCCTGCCGAGCTGGAGAAGATGTACCGCGCGGGACAGATCGTCTGGACGGCGCTGGCCAAGATGCGCACGATGATCCGGCCAGGCATCTCGACGAAAGAGCTCGATGAATTCGCCGAGAACTACACGGCGAAGCAGGGCGCCCGGCCGGCATTCAAGGGTTATCGCGGGTATCCGGGCTCGGTGTGCACCTCGATCAATCAAGAAGTGGTGCACGGGATCCCTTCGCCGGCGCGGAAGCTGCGCGAGGGCGACATCCTCTCGATGGATTTCGGCGTCGAGTTGGAAGGCTACTTCGGCGACGCGGCCTTGACGGTGCCGGTGGGCGAGATTACGCCGGAGCGCCAAAAGCTTTTGCGCGTGACGCGCGAATCGCTGGAACACGCGATTGACAAAGTCCGGCCGGGAAATCGGCTGGGCGACGTCTCCGCCGCGGTGCAGCAGTGGGTGGAAAAGAACGGCTACTCGGTGGTGCGCGAGTTTGTGGGTCACGGGATCGGCACCAAGATGCATGAGGACCCGCAGCTCCCGAATTACGGCACACCAGGACAAGGTCCCAGGCTGCAAGAGGGCATGGTCCTCGCGATCGAGCCGATGGTGAATACGGGCGGTCCGGGCGTGCGGGTGCTGGATGATGAGTGGACCGCGGTAACGGCGGACGGAAGCGATTCCGCGCACTTCGAGCACACCGTCGCGGTAACGAAGAACGGCCCATGGATTCTGACGCGGCCGAAAGAGGCCGCAGGGCCGGTCTGGTAAAAATCGAGAAGCAAGAATTTGTAGGAATAGCACACGGGAGCGCATGAAACCAAGGCCAGAGCAGGACAAGAAGAAACCGGGCGAAGGTAGCGGCAAAGAGGATGCCATCGAAGTGATGGCCACGGTGATCGAACCTCTTCCGAACGCCATGTTTCGCGTGGAGTTGGAAAATAAGCACCAGGTGCTGGCCCACATATCAGGAAAGATGCGCAAGAATTTCATTCGTATCCTGTCGGGAGATCGCGTGGCCGTGGAGCTTTCACCATACGACTTGACGCGCGGCAGGATCGTTTACAGATACAAGTAGACTGAAGCAAGAACAGGAAACAGGGGAACGGAGTCGAACATGAAGGTACGTGCATCGGTAAAGAAAATTTGTATGAAGTGCAAGATCGTGCATCGGCGCGGCGTGGTGCGGGTGATTTGTACGAACGCCAAGCACCGCCAGCGCCAGGGATAAGGGGAAAATTTATGGCTCGCATCGCAGGTGTGGATCTACCGCCGAACAAGCGGCTCTGGATTGGGCTCACGTCCATCTACGGCATTGGACAGGCGCGTGCCCGAGTGCTCGCCGATAAGGCCAAGGTGGATTACACCAAGAAGATCAAGGACTTGACCGAAGACGAAGTGACGCGCCTGCGCGCGGCCATCGAATCCGAAGGCGGCATCGAAGGCGATCTGCGCAAGGAAATGCAGATGAATATCCGGCGCCTGATTGAAATTCAGGCCTACCGGGGACTGCGTCACCGGCGCAACCTGCCCGTCCGCGGGCAGCGCACGCACACCAATGCGCGCACGCGCAAAGGTCCGCGCAAGGGCGCCGTCGCGGCGAAGAAGATCGCGCCGCGGAAGTAAGCCCGGCGAAAGAATTGAACGGTTAGGAAGGACAGGAGAGAAACGAGCGTGGCAAAAGAACCCAAAGACGCAGCGGCAGCACCAGGAGCAGCGCCGGCAGCGGGAGCGAAGGCTACTTCCAAGCGCAAGAAGGAATTTCGCAAGAAGCGCGAGAAGCGCGTGGTGCCGCACGGCGTGGTGTGCATCCAGGCGACGTTCAACAACACCATCGTGACGCTCACCGATCCCGATGGCCGTGCAGTCAGCTGGTCTTCGGCCGGTTCGGTGGGCTTCAAAGGCTCGCGCAAAGGAACGCCCTATGCGGCACAGCAAGCGGCCGCGACGGCTGCTGGCGTGGCGCGCGACCAATACGGAATGAAGTCGGTGGAAGTGCGGGTGAAGGGCCCGGGCGCGGGGCGCGAATCGGCCGTGCGCGCGCTGGCTTCTTCCGGCTTGCACATCAATGCGATCAAGGACGTGACGCCGGTTCCGCACAACGGCTGCCGTCCGCCCAAGCGCCGCCGCGTATAACCGGCGCGCCGTTTGAAGGTTTCGGAGTTGAACCAAAGGAGAGAAGGACTTGGCAAGACATCGTGAAGCAGTCTGCCGGCTGTGCCGAAGAGAAGGGCAAAAACTCTTCTTGAAAGGCCTGCGGTGTTTTACAGAAAAGTGCGCGATCGAGAAGCGCAATTTCGTTCCCGGGCAGCACGGCCAGGCCCGGCGGGCAAAGATGGTGGGCTACGGCGTGCAGTTGCGCGAAAAGCAGAAGGTGAAGCGCACCTACGGCCTCCTCGAGCGGCAATTCCGCAATTATTTCGAGAAGGCGGTGCGCACCAAGGGCCCCACCGGCTCGAACCTGATGGTGATGCTGGAGCGCCGTCTGGACAACGTGATCTATCGCATGGGAGTTGCCGGCTCGCGTTCGCAAGCGCGGCAGCTCGTGCTGCACGGGCACATTCGCGTGAAGGGCCAGAAGGTCAATATCCCCAGCTACCTGGTCAACGTGGGCGACGAAATCGCGCTGAAAGAGAACATGCACGAGAACGCGATGATCCTCGAAGCGCGCAATCTGGCCAAGAGCCAGGGTGTGGCCCCGTGGCTGGATATTGACCCGGCGAATTTCAAAGCGCGGGTCGTGGCACTGCCGCGTCGCGAAGACGTGCAAACGCCGCCGATGAACGAACAGCTCATCGTCGAGCTTTACTCGAAGTAGTGCCGGGAAATTATCAACGTTAAGTAGTTTGTAGGTCCGCCGCGGGCGGGCCAGGAGGAATGTCGAAGATGTGGAAGGGCTTCCAGAAACCAAAGCGGTTGGCAGCAGAACCGGAAACACTGACGGACAAGTACGGGAAATTCTCAGCGCAGCCTTTCGAGCGCGGCTGGGGAACCACCGTCGGTAATTCGCTGCGGCGCGCGCTGCTCAGTTCGATTGAAGGCGCAGCCATCACCGCGGTAAAAATCGAAGGCGTGTTGCACGAATTTTCGCCGATTCCGGGCGTTGTAGAAGACGCTACGGACATCATCCTGAACCTGAAGCAGGTTCCGCTCAAACTGAACACCGACCAGCCGAAGACCATCACGCTGGTCGTGGATACGCCGGGTCCCGTGACTTCCGCGAAAATCGAGGAAGATGCGGATATCGCGGTGCTCGATAAGAACGTTTACATCGCCACCGTCAGCGAAGGCGGCAAACTCGAACTCGAATTGCGCGTCAAGAACGGCCGCGGTTACGTGGCCGCCGATCGCAACTTCGACGAGGACTTGCCGATCGGTTACATTCCGATTGATTCCGTACACTCGCCGGTGCGCAAGGTGAACTACGCGGTGGAAGCGGCTCGCTTGGGACAGATGACCGACTACGAAAAGCTCACGCTCGAAGTCTGGACCAACGCAGCCATCACTCCGCAGGATGCGATCGGGCTGGCGTCGAAGCTGGTGAAGGATCACATGAGCATCTTCATCAATTTCGAAGAGACACCGGACCTGCCGGAAGAAGTGATCGAAAACTACAGCGATCCGCGCCTGGAGTATCTGGACCGGTCGGTGGAAGAGCTGGAGCTTTCGGTGCGCTCCTACAACTGCTTGAAGAACGCCAATATTCAGAATCTGCGCGAACTGGTGCAGAAGACTGAATCCGAAATGCTGAAGACCAAGAATTTCGGGCGCAAGTCACTGAACGAGATCAAGGACATCTTGCACAAGATGGGCTTGAGCTTGGGCATGAAATTCGACGAGCACGGCCGCATCATCTGGCCGCCGCTGCCCAGCCAGACCGCGCCTCCGCCTTCCGAGGGGGATGCCACGGCTCTTTAACCCCGCTGCACGCGGCGGGAGCCAAGGTAAGCGACTATGAGACACCTTAAGTCAGGATCGAAACTAGGGAAGCAGCCGGCGCATCGTCGCGCCGTGCTGCGTAACCTGGTGACGAACCTCATCGAAAAAGAACGCATCCACACCACCATCCTTCGCGCCAAGGCCACGCGTCGGCTGGCGGAGAAGATGATCACACTCGGAAAGCGCGATTCGCTGCATGCGCGCCGTCAGGCGGCTGCGTTTCTGATGACGCCCGCGGCAACCGATAAACTCTTCGACGTGCTCGCTCCGCGGTTTGCCGAGCGCCCCGGCGGCTATACCCGCATCATCCATGCCGGTTGGCGGCTGGGCGACGGAGCGGACCTCGCGATTCTCGAGTTCATCGGTTCGGAGCTCAAGAAGAAAGAGAAGAAGCCGCGCAGGAAAGAGGAAGTCGAGGCACCGGAAGAAGAGAAGGAAGCCGTAGCCTCAACGAAGTAAAATTCCGAGCAGTTCAAAATTAAGAAGGCCCGTTTCGAGCAATCGAAGCGGGCCTTTTTATTTTACCCGGGCTCATATGGAGTGCGGCGGCGCGCCGCCGCTTTCGCGATGTCGAGCGCGCCACAAAAGCGAGCTGGGCGAGGCGTGCCTCGCCTCGCCCGGCGCGATTTTACTGCTTGATCCCCAGCCACGAATTATAAATTGCCTTCTGCTGATCCGTCGGATGTTCCATCGGCTTAAGCGTGTAGGTGGGATACGGATTCGCTGCGAGCGTGACGGGAGACTCCTTGAACTCCCCGAGGCGCAACACGGTGATCTTTACCATGTCACCGGGTTTGCGCGAGGCGATGTCCTTGGTGAATGCATCGGCGGAATCCACAGCGCGACTATCGACCGCGTAAATTATGTCGTCGCGATCGAGTCCGCCCGTTTCCGCGGGGCTGCCCGGAATAATGTTGCGAATTTTGGCGCGGCCGTCGCCGTCGTTTTTCGCAGTCTCCATGCCGTCCCACGGTTTGCTGGCGTCGGGTTTCTTCTCTACCGCAATCCCTGCGTACGCAAAGTATTTCTCGTAGGGAATCGGATCCTTTCCAGAAATATAGTGAGTAAATAGATCGCTTTCGTCAGCACCGGCAACTTCGGACGCAGCCTTGATCGGATCGCCGGGCTCGAATCCGGGCTTCGGCAGCGCATAGCGCGAATACAGCAAACGCATCCAGTCATCGAGCGATTTTTGGTCGCTTGTGTTCTGGCGAATCGCGAAATCGAGGATGTGACCCATGATCTGTCCGCCGTCGTAATACGAGTACCAGGTGTTCTCGAGGTTGTTGGCCTGCTGAATCACTCCGTTTCGCGGAAACCAGGTATCCCAGCTGGTGTCCTCGATGCTGCGCTCGGAACGTCCCGGCCTCTGTTCGAACTTGGTGATCAGCACGCCGATGCTATCCAGATATTGCTGCGGTGTAATCAGCCCGGCGCGTTCGAGAGCCAACTCGCCGTAATAGCTGGTCAATCCTTCGGAGATCCACAAGGACGGCGTGTGCGCCATCTGCGTGTAATCGAATGGCCCCAGGGGCAGCGGCCGCAGGCGCTTCACGTTCCAGGCGTGGAAGAATTCGTGCGCGGCCACAAAAAGCTTCAGATTGTATTGCGTACCGACGCCGGGTACCGGCTCCATCGAATCCCAGTCGGTCGAGAAATCGATTTGAGTGGAGTTCAGGTGCTCCAGGCCGCCGCCGGTCTTCGGCCAAACGTGGAAAATAAAATAGTAATCGGCGAACGGAGCAGCTTGGGTGGAATTGCCGGCTACCGGCTGAAACATCGGAACGATCGTGGCGACGACTTTGTGTAGATCGTCCACGAATTTCGTAAAATCCTTGTGGCCGATCACGTCGTCTACGATCACGTGATACTTGGTGCCTAGAACTTCGAAGTCCTTCTCGGCAAAATCGGAAATCTCCAGCGGACAATCCGCAAACGTATCGTAATTCGGCGATTGAAACGTGCTAGCCGAGGTATGGCTCATACCCGTCGCCACGCGCCATCCTTGCGGCACCGCGATTGAAAGCGCGGCCGGGCGCTCTTTCCCGCCCACCACGTACATCCACAGGGATGGTCCGCCGATGAACGCGTGGTGCTCGTTGTACTGCGCGATGTTGTTCTGCAGCGTGTTGGCGAAGACTTGATATTCCAGGGTTACAGACTTCGCGCCCGCAAGCTCGATGCGCCAGGTCTGGCTGTCCGTCTTGCGCCAGGAAAGCTCTCGCCCATCGGCAGTGTGTGCCCGGAATCGCTGTACGTTGGCCGCGTAGTTTTCGATGTAATAAGAGCCGGGCGCCCAATCGGGGATGGCAAAATCAACGGACGCACCAGAAAGAGAATCGGCGTGGATCGTGACGTCCAGCAAATGAGTATTAGGACGCTCGAACTTCAATTCGTACCTGATCGCATCCGCAGCCGGGGAAGCCGCCGCAACCGGCAGACCCACCGCGCCAAACGCAGCGAGCAGAAACACAGTCACAAGCAAGCGATGGGCCATTGAATGTCCTCTCGAGATTTCCGGAAACTTAGTGCGTTTCCGGTGAAGCTGTCTTGACGGCCGCTAATTCATTCCGCCGGCGTTTATCGCGTGCGTGGCCCAATAGCACCCACAGCGAAGCTACGATTTGTGCTGCGGTTCCGCCAGACGTGTCGATCAACACATCGGTGACAGCAGGAGTGCGCCCCGGAACAAATGACTGATGATATTCGTCCATCGCAGCATAGCCCGCAACAATCAGAATGGTAACCAGCGCCCAGCGCAGGTGCATACCCTTCTCGCCGGCGCGGAAACCGCGCAAGATCAACAAGCTGAAAATGAAATATTCGGTGAAGTGCGCGCACTTGCGGATGATGTGGTGCATGAAAGCCAAGGTGTCCGGGGAAGCGTGGGGAAAAAGAAAATGCAGGACGGGAATGATGATGCGGCTGGTGTTTTCCGCCGTGAATGCGCCCGTCGAAAAACCGGAAATCGCGATCGCCCATATGATGGCCGGCCACCAACGCTTGAGCCAGGACATCCTACGAGGCCCACCCGGCGCGAAGCGGCGATGATGCGGTGGAATCTTTCAAGTCGGCGCTCTATTCCAGCCGGTAGTTTGGAGCTTCGCGCGTGATGATCACGTCGTGAACGTGGCTCTCGCGCAAGCCCGCGGAGGAAATACGGATGAATTTGCTGCGTTCGTGAAGCTCGGTGAGATTCGCTGTGCCGCAGTAGCCCATGCCGCTGCGCAGGCCGCCGACGAGCTGGTCCACCAGGCCCGAAAGCGGACCTTTGTAGGGAACTTGGCCTTCGATGCCTTCGGGAACGGACTTGCCGCGCGGCGCGCCTTCTTGCGCGTAACGGTCGGCGGAACCCGCTTCCATCGCGCCGAGCGAGCCCATGCCACGATAGGATTTGAACGTGCGGCCCTGATAGAGAATCGTTTCTCCGGGAGATTCCTCGGTGCCGGCGAAAAGGCCGCCGATCATCACGGAATTTGCGCCGGCTGCGATCGCCTTCGTGATGTCACCTGAAAATTTGATGCCGCCATCGGCGATGATCGGCACACCCGTCCCTTTCGCGGCGCGCGACGCTTCCATGATCGCCGTAATCTGCGGAACGCCGGCGCCGGTGACGACACGCGTGGTGCAAATGGAGCCCGGCCCGATGCCCACTTTCAAGCCGTCAATGCCCAGAGAGATCAGATCTTTCGCGCCTTCGGCGGTAGCCACGTTGCCTGCAACGATTTGAATTTCAGGGAACTTCTGGCGCACCGCGCGAACGGCTTCCATTACCCGTGTGCTGTGGCCGTGCGCGGTGTCAATCGCCAGCACGTCCACTTTTTCGCGCGCCATTTCTTCCGCGCGTTCCAGGTAATCGCCCGTCGCGCCTATGGCGGCGCCCACACGCAGACGGCCGTGCTCGTCCTTCGTCGCATTGGGAAACTCAATTTTCTTTTGTATGTCTTTTACGGTGATCAGGCCCTTGAGGTTGAAATCAGCGTCTACCACCAGCAGTTTTTCGATGCGGTGGCGCTGCAACAGGCGCTCGGATTCCTCGAGCGTCGTGCCTACTGGGACGGTAACGAGATTGTCCTTGGTCATCACTTCGCTGACCGGCTGATCTAGATTGCGTTCGAAGCGCAGGTCGCGATTGGTCAAAATCCCCACAAGCCGCGAACCGCGCGTTACCGGCAAGCCTGACACGCGGTACTTAGTCATGATGTCGAGCGCCTGGCGCACGGAAAGTTCCGGTGAGATCGTGACGGGATCCACGATCATTCCGCTTTCCGAGCGCTTCACGCGGTCTATTTCTTCGGCTTGCTTGTCAATCGTCATATTGCGGTGGACGAAGCCAATGCCGCCCTGGCGCGCGATGGCGATAGCCAGGCGCGCGTCGGTGACGGTGTCCATCGCTGCCGCCACAATCGGAATGTCGAGGGAAATTTTGCGCGAAAGGCACGTGCGCGTGTCCGCCTGCGCCGGCAGAATTGCCGATTTCCCCGGCAGGAGCAGCACGTCATCGAACGTCAGTCCCTCCGGGACGGATCCTTCAATCATTTCCTCTCCTGTGAGTGCAAATCGTCCCTAAATACGCCGAAGCCCAGCATCGTGCGCTGGGCTCGTAGGAAATTCATCTGTAGCGGCAAACCTTCATTATTGAACTTTCATTTTATGTGCATCAGCGAATGAAATCAAGCAGCGACGCGGGGTGACAATTCGGCTGTTGCCCCGATTCAAAGTTTGCGTTACGACTCTAACGTGCACACCGCGCAAATTCACATTCGGCAGTTGGCTCCCTCCGAGGCCGCCGCGTATCGCGAGATCCGCTTAGAAGCGCTGCACCGCAGCCCGGAGGCTTTCGGCAGCACCCTTGAAGCCGAAAGCGAGAGACACCTCGAGCGATTTAGGGAACGTTTGACCAATTCTCCGGCCTTCGGCGCTTTCCTTGGCGCAGAGCTAGTCGGTATTGCAGGATTCATGCGGCGAGAAGGCGCCAAAGACGCGCATAAGGGAATGCTGTGGGGCATGTACGTTCGAGCCGGCTCGAGAACAGCAGGCGTGGGCCGACGTCTGGCGGAAGGGGTGATTGATTTCGCGCGGCAGCGCGTGGAAATGCTCCAGTTGACCGTCGTGAGCGGCAACGAGCCAGCGCGACGCCTCTACGCCAGCTTGGGCTTTGTGGAATACGGAATCGAGCGCAACTCCCTGAAGCAAAACGGACGCTACTATGACGAGATCCTGATGGCCAAGGATCTCACGTCGGAATCGAAATAGAAATTCAAGAAAGCCCCAGCATGGTTGCGCGAAACGCTCAGACTGCCTACTATGTAAACGGTGAAAGAATTCATCCCACTCAGCCTGCTGCGTAATCCCCACGCGATGACCATTGCCGCGAATTTCTGGCCGCGCTCCGTGCCGATGCTGGGCAAAAGCGTGTCGCGCCTGTTTGAGATCGAGCCCGGGACGCAGATCCGCGGCGAATGCCATTGGCAACAAAATCCGCGCCAACATCCCACGCTGGTGTTGCTGCACGGCCTGGAAGGCTCCTGCGAATCGAATTACATGCGCGGAACGGCGGAAAAGGCCTGGGTGGCCGGCTTCAACGTCGTGCGATTGAATCAGCGCAATTGTGGCGGGACGGAGCAACTGACCTCCACGCTGTACCACTCCGGCTTGAGCTGCGATATACACGCCGTGGTGCTGGAAATGATCGAGCGTGACGGGCTGCGGGAAATTTTCGCGGCGGGATTTTCGATGGGTGGGAACCTGGTCTTGAAGATGGCTGGAGACATGGGTGTTTCAGCCCCGGCCGAGCTTCGCGCGGTGATCGCTGTAGCTCCCGCGCTCGATCTAGCCTCCTGCGCGGACGCCCTGGCCGCGCCGCGCAACTTCATTTACGAGCACCACTTCGTCACGCGGCTGAAGCGCCACATGCGTCACAAAGCGAGTTTGTTCCCGGAGCTTTACGAACTTCACGGCGTTTCTGGTTTTCGCCGGATCGGCACCGTAAGGGACTTCGACGATGTAATCACGGCGCGCTATTGTGGGTTTGCCGATGCGAGTGATTACTACGCGCGTTCGAGCGCTGGGCGCGTGATCTCCGAAATCCGCGTGCCCTCGCTGATCATCACGTCGAAAGACGATCCGTTCGTGCCGTTCGAGCCATTTCAGGATCCAGCCATTCACGCCAATCGCCGCATCACGCTGATCGCCACGGAGCACGGCGGTCATTGCGCGTTCATCTCGCGCGAAGACGGCAGCGAGCGTTTTTGGGCCGAAGCGAGAATTGTGGAGTTTTGCAGGAATCAATCACAGCTAGGTCGTGGCTTAAGCGACTCGAATCCGAATGAAGCTTTAGTGGCGGAAGAACCAGCCCGGTAGGATGTACATCGCCTAGGCGATTGGAGTTTCGAGCGACGGCTGGAAACCGCGCGTCAAAAGCTGCGCCGCTCCGGATTCCGAGATGACCATATCGTCTTCGCAGCGCAATCCATAATCGCCGACGACATAGATTCCCGGCTCATTTGAAAATGTCATACCGGGTTTCAGGATGGTGGGGTTACCGCGTACGAGATACGGCCATTCGTGGCCGTCCATGCCAATGCCGTGGCCCAGGCGATGCGAGAAATACTTGTATCCCGGACCGAATCCAGCGTCGGTAATCACTTTGCGCGCTTCATCGTCCACCGAGCCACATTCACGTCCGGCAACCGCAGCCGCAAGCGCAGCATCCTGCGCGTTCCGAACGATTTCAAATGCGTGCTGCAGCTTTTCGGGCGGCTTGCCGAGCACGCCCATGCGCGTGACGTCAGACTGGTAGCCTTCGACGGTGGTGCCGTCGTCAATCATCACGCCCATGCCTTCACGCAGAATCTGCTCTTCGCGCGAGCCATGCGGAAGCGCTGAAGATGCTCCAAAAAACACCGATGCCTCGCCGCGCAATCCCATTTGGGCATAGCCGCGCACCACTAAGTCGGAAACTTCACGTTGGGTCATGCCTTCGCGCAAAGACGCGAAAGTAGCCTTGTACACGTCGAAAGTCGCGGAGCAGGCGAGCCGCATCAGTTCCAGTTCGTGCGCGCTCTTTTGCGCGCGGCAGCCGACGGTGATGGGATCGCCGCTCGTGTAATCCAGCGAGCCGGCTGCGCGGCGGAGCCCGTCGAAGAAAACATACCGCGTGGTTTCCTCGACGCCGACTTGGCCGCTACGAATCCCACGCTCCCCAAACCATTTTTCGATTATCGCGTAAGGGCTTTCATCTTCCTGCCAGACGCGAAGTTCAATGGGCCAACGCATCTGCTCGCGCAAACGGCCTTCCTCGAACGCGGGAGCAACCAGCAGGGGACCGCCCTGGCGGGGAATCAGCAACGCCAGAATCCGTTCGCTGGGCCACCAATGAATGCCGGTGTAATAAACGAGAGTAGTGCTGGGAGTGACGTAGAGCGCTTCGAAATGCGGCTTCGCGTCCGTCATCAATTGCTGCGCGTGCGCTATGCGCGCCTGCAATTCCTCGGCTCGAATCGGTTTCACGCGATCGCCGAGCGGCTTCAGCGAAGCGAATGCCGGCGGTAGCGGGTGTTCACCGGCCTGTTCGGACCGCCGCTGTGGCACATTAGAGCCGCCCAATGCCACATCCATCGCGACGCCACCAAACGCAAACGACGCGTTCTTGAACACGTCACGCCGCGAAATTCTCACGAGGTTCTCCGATGAAAAATCAGTGGAAGTGCGAAATCAAGACGGCGTCAGTGGCGTGGCGGCCATGCGCATAAACGATTTGCTTGCCGTCCGGAGATAACGCGTAAGCGCCCCATTGGAAATCCGTACCCAAGTTCATCACCTGTTTCGCCGGGGCCACAGGGTTTCCCTGCGGACCCACGGGTTGGGCCCAGAGAGTCGCGACTCCGTCGTTATTGACCGGATACAAAATCGCGCGGCCGTCATTGATCCAGGCGAGTTTTTGTCCTCCGTCGCCGTCGATGGCTGCTTGTGCTTCCACTGGAAGGTTATAAACGCTGCGCACTTCGCCGCCCGCTAACCCTATAACCGCCAGACTCGGACGCTTAGAGGGATCTGGCTGATAAAGAGTAGCCACCGAAGTCTCATCCGGCGAGATGACGGGGTTAAACGCATCGGCTTTGGAGATTTCGCTGGCAGCGCCGCCGTCAATGCCAACCTTCATGAGGCGGGTGGAATTGCCCACTACATTCACGTAAACCACGAATTTGCCGTCGGATGAGCAGTTGGGATGCACCGCTATCAGGCTGGTGCTCAGTTGCGTGACGTTGGAACCGTCCATGTCCGCGCGCCATATCGCGCTGCCGCCCGTGCCACCGCCCATGCTGAATACGAAGTGTTTTCCATCTCCGCAGTTCGAAAGCCAACTGGGTGTGACGATGCGCGGCCCGATATCGTGGACATCGCTGCCGTCCGGCGCGGCGCTGGCAAGTTGAATGGTTCCAGAGGTGTAATACGAATAGATGAGCTTGCCGTCGGAGGTCCAAATGATTCCGGAAATTCCATCGGCGCGGCTGATGCCGCTGGTGATCTCGCGCGGCGGTGAGAACGAAGCGGCGCTGCCGAAGCCCGCCACCCACAAGTTGCCGGTGAGAGTCACCTGAACAGTCGCGAGATCGGCGCCATCGGAAGTGATGCTGGCTCCGCTGTAAAAGTTCAGATCGTTCGTGATCCGACGAACCGCGGCTCCCGGGTAGCTCAACTCAAAAAGTTGGGCGTTCAGGGAGTTCTTGGCGACGCGCGCATTAAATAGGATGGCCGACCCGTCGGGCAGCCATGCCATCTGGTCTGGCGCGATCCAGTTGGCAGAGCCAACGCGGGTTTTCGCTTTGGACTCCAGATCTACGACTTCGACCGCGGAACTATCGAATTCTCCCGTGGGATTGTCCGCCACCGCGATGCGTTTGCCATCGGGAGACCACGCTGGTCCGTTACTCGAGAAAGCTAGGGGCTTGGTTAGGACTTGCAGGTTCTGTTCACCGGTGCCATCGGCGTTGGTTACGATCAAGTTCGACGTCTTGGCCTTGCTCACCTGTCTCACAAACACAAATCGCTTGCCGTCCGGGGAAAAACTGATTGGACTATCCACATCCGCAATTACCTGGCGCGGCGCTCCTCCAAGGGAAGGTGCTTGAAAGAGCGTTCCAACGCCGATAGTTTCGTCTCGTTTGACAAAGTAAAGATAATTTCCGTCCGGCGAAAACGTCAGCCCTTCGATCTCGCCCGGAGAACCTAGTTCCACCTGCGCCGTGCTTCCCGTGGCGACCTGCCGAATCCAAATGCCGTGGCCGCCTTTCAAGTCCGCCACGTACGCCACCCACTTGCCATCTGCTGAAATCGTGGCGGAATGGATATTGCCGGTGGAGGTGAGCGGAGAAATCACCATTTGTGAGAAGGACGAAGTCGTCTGGTGCTGTGGCGTGCGCAGGTGCAGCACCAGTGCAACAAATGCCGCTATAACAACCGCCGCTCCGGCAACCTTCATCCACGGGAACGCTCTTCGCAGCGGAATCGCCGCAGTCAAAGGCATGGGAGTTTCCGCCGGGAGTTGCGTCGAAGCAGGTCTCGCTCCTGAAGCGGGCCCGGATGGCGGAACGCCCCCTGCTGCTGGACTCGCCGCGGCCCACGAGGTTGTCGAGCCGTTGGCAACACGTCCAGAATCGGTGTCGCGTCTCAGGCGCTTGAGGTCGCCGCGCAGTTCGGCGGCCGTTTGAAAGCGGTAGTCGCGATCCTTTTCCAGAGCCTTGCCAATGAGATCTTCGAGCTTGGGCGGGACGTTGGGATTTATCGACGACGGTGAGACAGGCGTGCGATTCAAAATCGCATCGAATACGACCGCGGAAGTATTTCCGTTGAACGCGGTCTGCCCTGTGGACATTTCGTACAGCACCGCGCCGAGGCTGAAAAGGTCGGTGCGCGCGTCGAGGTCTTCGCCTCGTGCTTGTTCCGGAGACATGTACGCCACCGTCCCGATCGCCGAGCCCGGGCTGGTAAGAAACAAATTGTCCGTGGTCGGCTGCGTGACGGAATTGCCGGCGCCCACTGCTTCACCCACGCGCCGCGCGGCAGCTTGCTTGGCCAAACCAAAATCGAGAATTTTCGCTTGCCCGCGGGCCGATATAAAGATGTTCGCGGGTTTGATGTCGCGATGAATGATGCCGCGGGAGTGCGCCGCATCGAGAGCATCGGCAATCTGCGCACCGATATCAAGCAGGGAATCAATGGCCACGGGACGCCCGGCGATGCGCTCGCGCAACGTCTGGCCTTCGAGCACCTCCATAACGAGGTACGGACGGCCGCCGTGTTCGCCGATGTCATAAATTGTGCAGATGCCCGGGTGATTGAGCGACGATGCGGAGCGTGCTTCGCGCTGAAATCTTTCGAGCGAAATGGGATCGCGGGCGAGCTCTACAGATAGGAATTTAAGCGCGACTTGGCGTCCGAGGCGGGTGTCCTCGGCGCGAAAGACTTGGCCCATTCCGCCACTACCAAGCGGGTCCAGAATTCGGTAATGGGAAATTGTTTCGCCGATCATTCGTTACATTCGCGCAATGCGGTGCACAGGCAATCGTAAACAACTGTGCGCTGGGGCGCAAGGAAGGAAAGACAATTCGATTCCTGGTGTCTCGGCGCACGTAACCGTCGGCGCCGCGAGGAGATGCAAGGTTGTTTTCTAATTCGAGGCTTACCGCTTGCGGTCGGCAGGCTCACTCCGTCGGCGCGTCCGGACGCGGCATCACTGTGACCGTCACCGGCTGCGCGAGCTGAAAATCGAGCTTAGTCTCGGCCGGAATTTTCACTTGTTTGCCCTTGGTCGCGCCTTGATACACGGCACCTCCGCCGGCGCCCACTCCCGCTCCGATCGCCGCGCCTCTTCCGCCACCGAGCAGTCCGCCAAGCAGCGCACCCGCAATCGCCCCACCGCCAACTTTCTTGGCTGTGTTCGCGCCGCGCGAGCTGCCAACCTCCGTGTAGGTATCGCTCGCAAGGTCGTAGGAACGTCCTTGAAAATCCATCTTCAATAATTCGAGATGCAACTCGCTTTTGCCCTTCAGATGACCCGCGGAACTTGCGGACGTCAGCCGTACGTAAACGTCCGCGCCCCGGGGAACCACCACGCTATCTCCTACAACCAGTGGTGCGTCAAGAGATGCGTGGAAAATTTCGCCCGAACGGTTCACCGAGGAATCGATACCATCAATCATGCGAATTGACACCGTGGAAGATGCCGGGATCACCACGTTTTTCGGCTGTGGAGCGGGGGCCGGCGCAGGAGGTGCTACAGGCACGACGCTTGATGGCGCGGAGGGTTGCGCCGCATTCGCTTCAATCGCCGTTGGCGGAGGAGGAGCAACCGCCTCCGCAGTCTGTGGGGGTTCTTGCGGCATAGCATCCGCCGGAGCACTTGGATTCTTTCGCGATGAACTAGCAGCCTTCGGCCTTCGAACCGGCACGGCATCGGGCGGCATAGTTTGCGCGGCAGGCTGTGCCGCGGGCGCGGATGCATCTGCGGCGCTCGGCGATTGTCCAAGCCCCACGCTCATCTGATCGGTGACTTTTGTCACGCCAGCTGTCTGCAACGCTAGTTTGTAAGCATCCAGACGCGCCGCGTCCCCGGGCACAGTGCCACTAAGCGTCACTTCTCCACCGGTGGAAGTCACTTTCAGTTCCGAACCCTTCAGTTGCGGGTCGGAAAACATCCGCGATTGAATATTGGTGATGATCGCTGCGTCGTCTGCCTTCTTGGCGCAGCCAATAGCGAAAAAAATGGAAAGCACCGCGACCGCGAGCACAAGTCTATTGCCCATGAGAACCTCTCCCTATTCGAATCGGCGCTCGCGCAGCGCACTACCGCATGCATCAAAATAATTCCACAACGGTGCCGGCTATTCTACTACGATGCGGGCGCCCGCTTAAGTGCTGCATCAGCAATGTGCTGAGCCGCGAGCGGCTGCAGCGCGATATTCGCTTCACTTTCGGCCCCATTTACCGCGGAAATTCTCGCAACTTTTCCAAATCGGTTGGGTTCCACCCACCAGCAGAATTACGGGGCCTGGCTCCAAGTAACGACTCAGTTCCTAATAAAAGGAGAAATTTAATGGGGAATCCTAAAGGTATGGGTGTGTTCGCGGCTCTTTTTGCCGCGTTGGTGCTTTCGAGTTGCGGCGGAGGTGCCGGCTCCAGTGGAACGATGTCACAAGATCAAGCCTCTATCTATACGGTCGGCACCGACGCGCCTCTTCCCAGCGTGATCTCCTGCGCAGTGACGGTGAGCGGAATTACGCTGAACAACGGTGGCACGAACGTAAGCGTTCTATCGCAGCCCCAAATCGTGGACTTCGCGCAGCTGAGCGGTTTGCATCAATTGCTAGATCTAACGGCGGTTCCGACAGGCACCTACACTTCGGCGACAATCACCATTGCTGCGCCCGTCATCGGTTACATCAACACGGCCAATAATCCTCCGATAATCAGCACCATTAACGGCACCCTGACGCAATCAAGCGTCACGGTGAACTTCGCACAGCCTGTCGTAGTCTCAAACGCGGACCTGTTCGGTTTGCGCATGGAGTTGGACCTGCGTAAATCGCTGCAAACGGATGGCAGCGGCCAAGTGACCGGCGTAGTGAATCCCATGTTCGAAGTCGCGCTGCTGAATTCCACCGACGCGCAGGTTTCGATTGATGATTTTCACGGCGGCGTGGTCGGAGTGACTGGCGACAACACGTTCACGATTCAAGGGCCGCATGGACGTCAATGGATGGTGACCACGGACGGCAGCACGATGCTTGACGATCCCAGCACCGCGATTAATTCATTCACCACCAATACGATTGTGGAAGTGTCCGGCACACTGGATCCGGTGACTCATGCCATCGATGCGTCGGAAGTGGAAGTTGTATCGAACGATGATTTCTTCATGGGCGGACTGTTTACCAGCATCCGTCCGGCCAGCGGCCCTGCCACCGCAGCGGATCTGTATGTCCGTGAGTTGCTTCCAGCGGTAAACGGCATCTCGGATGGACAGATTGAGACATTTGCATTGAACGGCTCCGAAAAATACATGATCGAGCACATCAATCTTCCCTTGACCACGCTGCTCTTCAACAATTCAGAATTGGCTCCAGGTCAGCGCGTCGGAATCGGTGGCAAACTCACCACGACCAACGGCACGTCCACGTTGACGGTTCACCGCGTAGTCCTGCGGCGCCAAGGACAGACCGGCACCTGGGTCCCGGGCAGCACCGTGATTCAAAACGGAAATGCTGGCACCTTCCAACTAAACGACAACTGGACGGCAGGCGTTCTGCTGCCAAGTCCGCTCACGGTGATGACCACCAATGACACCAACTTCATCAACTTGAGCGGGTTGTCCGCATTGCAAGGGACTCAGCCGATCTCCATTCGCGTCGTGGGATTCATACTGGAAAATCAGGCGACGGGCCAGCCGGTAATGGTGGCGCGTTCGGTGGAGGAACTGACTTCATAACGATTCATAACAGTCATACCACGTCATAACCGTCGCGGACCATTTCCGGCGACGGCGCCACTGTCCCGGCTGAGGACCAGCGGGACAGTGGCATTTTTGTATCAGCTCGCGGCGCGCCGTGGCGCGCGTTTCGCGCGCGAGGCGATGGGCTTGACGCGCATCGGGCGGCCGCGTGCTGCCGTTCCGGATTTGGCGAGGCTTTTCTTCAGCGCGGTCATCATGTCTATCACCGGAGCACGCTGCGGGTGCGGAATCGCCGCCACCTCGCGGCCCTTCTGTTTCGCGGCAATCAAGGCGCGCAGGCGAGTTTCAAACTCGTCGTGATATTTCTTGATGTCGAATTCCTCCGATAGGCTTTCCACCAACTGCTCCGCCAGCTTTACCTCTTTCGGGTTCAGTTTGATTCCATCGGTCCTGCCGTACCCCGGCGCTTCGCGGATTTCGTTTGCGAAATACATGGTGTGAATCGCGATGCCGTGATCGTAGGGCCGCAGAAAAACCGTGTATTCGCGCTGGTGCATCGTAACTTTGGCGATCCCCACTTTATGCGTGTCTTCCAAAGTTCTCATCAGAAGCTGATAAGGCTTCTTCCCGGCGTCTTCGGGAACCAGAAAATAGGACGAATCGAAAAAGATCGGGTCAATTTCAGACATCTTCACGAACGCCAGAATTTCCATGGCGCGCCCCGACTCGGGCATGATCTTATTTATTTCTTCCTTATCGATAATGACGTATTTGCCGTCTTCATTTTCGTAGCCCTTCACCACTTCAGAGCGATCCACCAGGCGGTTGCAAGTGGGGCAGAAGAGCGGTTGGCGAAGCCGGGTGTGGCACACGCTATGCAGCTGGTGAAGCTGGACTCGCGAGGTACGTGCAGCAGGGAACAAGCGCACCGGGAACGAAATCAGTCCGAGTGAGACGAATCCGCGCCAGGCAGATGGCATATGTAACCCCCTCGAAGCACGTATTCAGCCTATGTTAGGGGCGCGCAGCCAGCAGCGCCATCCAGACAAAGCTGTACTCCCATACCTAACATAAAACAGCATGATTCGAGTGCAGGATCGATGGGGGCTAGGTTTTTGGAGGAGTTGCTACCGGGTTCCGCACGCCGCCTTTAGGGCTCGATGCGAGTTGCCACCACTTCCTTGCCACGCGCTTTAACCTCGATCGCGATGGGAGGGCGGATGCCTGCGCCTTTCACGATTGCGCCGCGCACCACGCCGTTGGGACCCGAACCATAGCGCGTGAGGTCATACACAGTGTGGCTGCACGAATCCGCGATCATCGGATGGTCCGCTGTAAGTTGATACTGGCTGGCTAGCTTTTGCAGATTGGTTACATACTCCAGATCGCAAGTGCCGAAAGGAGCGCGCATCGAAATCGCCCACAGCACGCCTCCGGGAAGCTTCACCACTATCGCCGGAACATCGTCCGCGGTTTCTGGAGCGCGAAACAAAAAGCGCTTCGAAGACCAGGTTTTGCTCATCTCCGCCGTGGTGGCAATGGGACCGGGACCGAGCGGCAGGTTCGCGGTCACTTGCGCCGGTTGCACCGGGCGAAGGTCCACCGGATCGGCGACCGGCGCGGTTGGCGCTTCGCTCACGGGCGTGGAGCGATTTTTCGAATACAGTCCGAGCGCGACGAGCACGACTACGATCGCCCCGATACCCATCCACACTTGCGGCGAGATAGCGCTAAACATGCTCGGCGCCGCCGGCCTTGGAGCCTGGGGGACGACGACGCGAGGCGGTTGCGGCGCTGGTTTGGACCGCGCAGGGTTCCCCGTGACTCCAGGAATGGTCGGGTCCGCAGGTTTGAATGGATTGTGTTGCTTCGGCTCGTCTGACACTGTGTGTTTCCGCGAAAATCGGGAATCTTCAGCTTGAGTCGCTTTCGAAGATTTTGCAAGCAGGCTATGTCTTAGAGGTTAACGCCCCGGCGTGTGCGGATCGCGGTGATCATCCCGAAGACCCTGAAGGAAGACCCGAAAGTGATGCAGCGAAATCCACCCGCGCCGCGGCGAATTCAAGCCGGGCGTTCGACGCGCACCGAATGGTGCGCCACGTACTCGTGAAGATTCGCGAGGATCAGCAATAATTCAAGCATCCGGTCGCGCTGCTCCGGTTGCGGCTCGTCGGCGCTCTCCTCGAGATTTTTTACGGTGGACAGCGCATCCGAAAGCAGCCATTCGAGGCTATCTTTCGTCATCTCGCCGCCCTCGCGGCAACGGGTCAGCGCCTGATCCGTGCGGAGAAACGCTTCGTCGAGAAAATGATCGAGGCAGAGTTGCGTGCTGGCAAGCGCGGAGGGTGACGGCTTCGCACACCCGGGCCGCTGGCAATTGGCGGAACCGGCGGCTGGCATCTCGCACCCCTGTTTCTCGGGTCACCACAACCCCGAGGTTGTGGAGAGAGTAACGCACACTTTTTTCGTATGCAAGTTAACGTGAGGTGTAAAGATCAATACGCCCGCGGATCCTTCGCCGTGCGCGGCGCCCGATGATGCGAAGCAAAAAATGCATGAGGTAGCGCATCGCCACCCCATGCATCGCTTCACAAAAATATTTCTAGCGGATTTGAATGCTACCGGAGCTGGTGCTCAAGTCCACTGTCGGCCCGCCGCCTCCGACTTTTCCCTGCAGCTCGCGCGGGCTGAGCTTGCCTTGCACGGCGATTTCACGGCTGGAATCAATGTTCCCCGAGCTCGTGCGTGCCACTAAGTTGAACGAGGCTTGCTGCGGAAGTTCGACCCTTACGTCGCCCGAACCCGTGTGCAATCGCCAATCTCCAGCGGGATCGCCTTGCGCCGTGATGCTTCCGCTGCCGGTTTGTACCTTCACCGCGCCCTTGGCGCCCTTGATTTCCACGTCGCCTGATCCCGTGCCGATTTCCACATCGCCCGCCGCCGTCTGCTCGAGCTTCACGCCACCGCTGCCGCTCGAAGCCGTCAACCCTCCTGCGATGCCGATCGCCCGAATACCGCCGCTGCCCGCCGTGGCGCGCGCAGGTCCATGAATGGCGTTCAGTTCGATATCTCCCGATCCGGTGCGCACATGCGTTTCAGCCCCGATGTTCGAAAGTCGCACATTGCCGGAGCCGCTGCTGGCGTCCGCCGGACCGCCGATGCCCTCCACGATCTGATCGCCCGAACCTGATTCCGAATGCAATTTCGTCTGCGCTGGAACAACAAGCTCGTAGCTGATCGAAATGTTATTTTTCCAGTCGCGGTTTTCGATGTGGCCCACCCGGATGGTGTTGCCGTTCTGTTCGATCGGCGGATTTGCCTCAATCTCGTGGATGCGCTGCTCGAGATCGCCGCCAAACAATCCATGGTTTGCATGGATGCGTCCGTGGACTTCCACCTTCGCGGAATCGCCCACGCGTACGGTAATCTCGCCGGAGCCGGTTTGTACATCCAGATCCACGGGACCGCTAACGGTTAGCGTGCGGTCAAAATGTCCTTCGTCGCTGGCCAGGGCCGGTCGCGATGCCATCGTCGCCGCAAGCGATAACGCCAGTGCTAACAGGGCAGGGAAAGCGCGTGCACGAATTCTCATCTTCTCTCCTCCTATCCGAGTTGGGGCCTTTTCAAACAGGAGATACGCAAGCGGGAGCGGAAAAGTTCAATGGATTGCAGTGAGTTGCAACCTTCAATGTGGCAGCGTCAGGCGGCTTGCCCGTGGCACTTCTTGTATTTCTTGCCGGAGCCGCAAGGGCAGGGATCGTTGCGCCCGACTTTCGCGCCAGAGCGAACAGGCTTGGGAGCCTCGACCGGCGCAGCGCCGGCCTGAAATTGCAGTTGCTGCTGCTGGCGCCGCTGCCGCCGCTCCATTTCTTCTGGAGAGTATTGCGTCAGGCCACGCGGCGCCGCAGGCTTCGGCCCAGAAGGAGCCGGCTGAGCGGACCCCGCCGCCGGCGGTTCCGCGGGCCGAACCAGAAACAGGAATCGCACGGCTTCCGTATCAATGCGATTCATCAAATCATCGAAAAGCGTGAAAGCTTCCTTCTTGAATTCGACCAACGGATCCATCTGCCCGTAGCCGCGCAGCCCGATGCCTTCCTTCAAATGGTCGAGCGTCAGTAGGTGGTCTTTCCACTGGCCGTCCACCACATCCAGCAGAATATGCCGCTCGAGCCAGCGCAGGGTTTGCGCGCCGAAAAGCTTTTCCTTCTCCTCGTAGCGCGCGCGCGCCTTCTCTATCAGCGTTTCGCCCACCGTTTCATAATTCAGCGCCGCGAAATCCATCCCCACAGCTTTCGGATCGAATCCAAACTGGTTCAACACCTCGTTCGAGAATTGCGTAACGTTCCACTGGTCCGGATGCTGTTCGCGCGGGCAATAGGTCTCCACCAATTCGTTGGCGATGGCGTCGGCGCGCTCCAGCACAAATTCCTTTTGATCGCGGCCTTCCAGGAACGAGCGGCGCAAATTGTAAATCGTCTCGCGCTGCTTGTTCATCACGTCGTCGTATTCGAGCAAATGCTTGCGGGCTTCGAAGTTCTGCGCTTCCACGGCTTCCTGCGCGCCTTCGATGCGCTTGCTGATCAGGCGGGATTCGATGGGCACTCCCTCCGTCATGCCCAACCAGTGCATCATGGCTTTCACCTTCTCGCCGCCAAAAATGCGCAATAGATCGTCTTCCAGCGAAAGAAAGAACCGTGAAGAGCCGGGGTCGCCCTGACGTCCCGCGCGGCCGCGCAATTGGTTGTCAATGCGCCGCGCCTCGTGGCGCTCGGTGCCGAGAATGTGCAATCCGCCTAGTGCCACCACTTCGTCGTGCTCGGCTTTGCATTGCTCGGCGAATTGATCGTAGATCGGCTTCCACTGCTCCAGCGGCACCTGAAAGATTTTGCCTTCAATCTGGAAGAGCACCATCGCGGGGCTGCTTCCTCCATTGGAAGAGGAGCCATCCGCGCCGTTGCTTCCCGCGGCAATCGCCGCGTCCGCCTGTGCGGACGTTTCAGAGCCGGGCAGCGCGCCGATCACGCTGCTGGCGGGAGCGTACGGCAGCGCCAGCTTGTTTTTCAGGCAGTAATCGCGCGTCATGGCCTCGGGATTGCCGCCCAGCAAAATGTCCGTGCCGCGGCCGGCCATATTCGTTGATACGGTTACGGTGTGCTTGCGCCCCGCTTGCGAAATGATGATTGCTTCGCGCTCGTGCTGCTTGGCGTTCAATACCTGGTGCGGGATACCCGCCTTCTTCAGGTGCGCGGCGATCTTTTCCGATTTCTCGATGGAGATGCTGCCGACCAGCACGGGCTGCCCGCTCTCGTAATACTGGCGCACGCCGCCCGCGTGCGTGCCGTCTTCTTGCAGAATGCCGTTCACCGCCGCTTCGAATTTCTCCGCTTCGGTGCGATAGACGACGTCAGGGAACTCCTTGCGAATTAGAGTCTTGTTCGTCGGAATCGCGACGACTTCGAGCTTGTAGATCTTGTCGAATTCAGGCGCCTCAGTTTCGGCCGTTCCGGTCATGCCCGCGAGCTTTTTGTACATGCGGAAATAATTCTGGAACGTGACGGTCGCGAGCGTCTGATTTTCACGCTCGATTTTCACGCCTTCCTTGGCTTCCACCGCCTGGTGCAAACCGTCGGACCAGCGCCGTCCCGGCATCTGGCGTCCCGTGAATTCATCCACGATCACTACTTCGCCGTCTTTTACGACGTAGTCCACATCCTTCGTAAAGAGCGTGTGTGCGCGCAGGCCCTGATACACGTGATGAATGATTTCCATGTGCGCGGGATCGTAAAGATTACCGAGACTCAGAAGCTGTTCGCACTTCGCCACGCCTTCTTCAGTCAACGTCGCGGTGCGATGCTTTTCGTCCAGCGTGTAATCAATATCGAGAATCAGCTTGGGAATGATTTTGTCGATGCGGTAATACTTGTCGGTGGATTCTTCGGCGGGCCCGGAAATAATCAGCGGCGTGCGCGCTTCGTCAATCAAGATCGAGTCCACTTCGTCCACGATCGCGAAATGATGGCCGCGTTGGACGCACTGCGCCAGGTCATACTTCATGTTGTCGCGCAGATAGTCGAAGCCAAACTCGTTATTCGTGCCGTAAGTGATGTCCGCGGCGTAGGCGGCGCGGCGTTGCACGTCATCCAGATCATGAACGATTACGCCGACCGAAAGCCCCAGCATCTTGTAAATCGGGCCCATCCACTCCGCGTCGCGGCGCGCCAGATAATCGTTCACTGTGACGATGTGCACGCCCTTGCCGGTCAGCGCGTTCAAATAGGCAGGCAGCGTGGCGACGAGCGTCTTGCCTTCGCCCGTCTTCATTTCGGAAATTTTGCCTCCGTGCAGGACGATGCCACCGATCAGTTGCACGTCAAAATGGCGCATGCCCAGCGTGCGGCGTCCCGCTTCGCGCGCCACGGCAAACGCCGGCACCAACGCCGGCTCTAGCGCCTCCTGCAAACGCCGCTTGTAGTCCGGGTCGTCGTTCTCCAGGCCTTCCATGCGCGCCTGTACTTCGGCCTTCAGCTCGGCAGTCTTGGCGGTGATCTCGGCATCGGAAAGCTTCCGCATTTCCGATTCGAGCGCGTTGATCTCCGCTACCACCGGCTGCAAGGCTTTCACGTCGCGCTCATGCTTCGTCCCGATGAAGCGCGCTACGACGCCATTTATGATCTTTTCAACGTCCATATTTTCGGATTAGACGCATGCGAGCCCACAATAGGGGCGAGAATGCTATTCCTGCTCCCATGAATAGGGAAGCCGTGCCTGCAGGTGTGGCGGCTGCGAGGATCGCGCGTCTCCCTGTTTAGTATTGTAGCCGCTTGCGCGCTTTCCTGCAAAGCGCGACTGCGTGCGCAATTTCCGCCGCGATTCTAGGATTTCAGGTTCAGCGTGGTCGGATGCCGCGGCTCGTAGAGCCCAACCTCGCCGCCTCCGGGAACCTTGATTGACGTGATCCGTCGCCTTGCCGCCAGACTCCCGGCAGTCTATGATTTAAGTTGATCATACGCATTGGCTAGCCTTACCTTGTACGGCTTTTGCCGAAAGGATTCGCATGCCTCCTGGACACACACACGGACCTGGACCCGGACCTGGACCTGCTATGGACAAAAAAGCGCCGATTCCGGGCGTGAAGAATTTGGTGGCCGTCGCCAGCGGCAAAGGCGGCGTCGGCAAGACCACTGTCGCCGTAAATCTGGCGATCGCGCTCAAAAAGCTCGGCTCCACTGTCGGCCTGCTCGACGCCGACGTTTACGGGCCCAACGTTCCGGTCATGCTCGGCACTAACGAGCAGCCGCGCGCGATGGACGAAAAGACCATCATCCCGGTCGAAGCCTACGGCCTGAAAATAATTTCCATGGGCCTGCTGAATCCTGGCGATAAGCCGCTCGTCTGGCGCGGCCCTATGCTGCACAGCGTGATGCAACAATTTCTGCGAAGCGTGCAATGGGGCACGCTCGATTATTTGGTCGTTGATTTGCCGCCCGGCACCGGCGACGTGCAGCTTTCGTTGATTCAAAGTGTGTCAGTCACCGGCGCGGTAGTAGTCACCACCCCCTCAATCGTTGCGCTGGCCGACGTGCGCAAGGCCATCGAAATGTTCCGCCAGGTCAACGTCGAAATTCTCGGCGTGGTCGAGAACATGAGCTATTTCAATTGCCCTCATTGCGACGGACGCATTGACGTGTTCGGCCACGGCGAAGGCCAGCACATGGCCAAGACGTTCGGCGTGCCGTTCCTCGGCGAAATTGAAATTGATCCGCAGATTCGCATCGGCGGCGATACGGGCAAACCCGTCGCGTCGCTAGGCGAGGACGCGCCTGGCGGCAAGAGCGTCTACGCTGTCGCGCGCAACGTCGCCGCGCGGCTCGACGTCGTGAATTCCTCGGCTGGCGCGCCGGTGGTGCAGATTCTGTGACGCGGGCATCGCGCCGCCTCAATTCAGGAGCCTCCAATTGATTCGCAGCTATCGTGGGCGTCTGCCCCAAATCGCGCCCAGCGCCTACATTGATCCGCAAGCCGTCATCATCGGCGACGTGACGATCGGCGAAGATTCCAGCGTGTGGCCCTGCGCCGTCGTGCGTGGCGACGTGCATTACATCCGCATCGGCGCGCGCACGAATATTCAGGATGGCTCGGTGTTGCACGGCATGCGTGGTACCAATCCTGTAGTGCTCGGCGATGACGTTACCGTAGGCCACAGCGTCACGCTGCACGGCTGCACCATCGAATCGCGCTGTCTGATTGGAATGGGCTGCATCATCTTGAATGGCGCGGTTATTGGCACCGGCTCGATCATCGCAGCAGGCACGCTCGTGCCCGAGCGAACCATCGTCGCGCCCGGCAGCCTGATGATGGGCCAACCAGCCAAGCTGCGCCGCGCGCTTGCGGCCGAAGACCTCGATTCGATTGACGCCTACGCCCAACGCTACGTCGAGTACAAAGAGACGTACCGAGCCGAGAGCGCGCAGTGAGCGAAAAGAAGCAGTTCCGCGCGATCAAAGGCACTCGCGACATCCTGCCGCCAGATTCTTCGTTGTGGAACTGGTTCGAAAAGACGGCGCGTGAAGTCTTCAAATCCTACAATTTCCGCGAAATCCGTCTCCCAGTTCTGGAGGAGACTTCACTCTTTGCTCGATCGATTGGGGCCGACACAGATGTCGTATCAAAAGAAATGTATACGTTCGAAGATTACGAGATTCCTGATGCGGGACGTTTGAGGTCCGCGCTGGTATTGCGAAGGTTGTTTTATGACGATTTTTCGTCGATCCGATGGTATCAACGTCAAATTAAAGAGTTCCTTGCAGCCTTGCGCGAGGGCATGACGACCGGGCAAGTTCCCAACACGCCCGAGAACGCGCGCTTGGGACAAGAAATCGAAGCATTCGTCGAGGACATTCCCTGGCCGCCGAAGTCCCTAGGTCAAGCGGAAGAGAAAGAGTTCGTTGCACGATTTGACCTACAAATCGATCAGATAAGACAGCGCCTGAATGCCATTCGGCTAGGCGACGTGGTTTCCCTCCGACCCGAGGCCACCGCAAGCGTCACGCGAGCTTACCTCGAGCACGGCATGCACGTTCTTCCAGGGAATCAAAAGCTTTATTATATCGGACCGATGTTTCGGCGCGAACGCCCGCAGAAGGGACGTTATCGCCAGTTCTACCAGATCGGCGCGGAAGTGCTCGGGCAGTCGGATGCGCCTGCGATTGACGCCGAAGTGCTGGAAATGCTGCTGGTATTTTTCAAGCGCGTGGGTTTGACCCGCACGACGCTTTACCTCAATTCCATCGGTGACAAAAATTGCCGCCCGCAGTATGTAGAACTGCTGCGCGAAGAACTACGCAAGGTGAAAGACCAACTCGGTCCGGACAGCCAGCGGCGCATCGAAACAAATCCACTGCGCGTCCTCGATTCCAAATTGCCGCAAGAACAGGAAATCATCGCCAAGCTGCCGCGCATCTCCGACCATCTCTGCGCCGACTGCCGCGAGCACTTCGCCAAACTGAAAGACGAGCTGAAGTTGCGCGACATCACCTACGAAGAAAACTGGCGCCTCGTCCGCGGCCTCGATTACTACACGCGCACCACGTTCGAAGTTACCGCCGAAGGCCTTGGTTCGCAGAACGCCGTCTGCGGCGGCGGACGTTACGACGGCCTCGTCGAATTGCTCGGCGGTCCGCCCACGAAAGGCATCGGTTTTGCCATCGGCAGCGATCGCGCCATTCTCTCCATTCAAGAATCCGGCAAGTTGCCCCAGCTTCCCGGCTTGGACGTTTTCGTCGCGTGGATGGACCAATCAACCTACCCCGCCGCCGTGACGATCGCCAAAAAGCTGCGCGGAGAAAGCCTCTCGGTCGAGCTTCCCGCCGAAGAAATGAAATTCAAAAAGTCGCTCAATCTCGCTGATAAACTCGGCGCGCGTTACGCGCTAATCATCGGCAGTGACGAAGTGGCTTCCGGCACGTTTACACTGAAGCGCCTCGCGGACGGCGATCAGAAGAAGCTTTCGGAATACGACCTGCTAGAATATCTGGAATCCGAAAAGCGCGGCACGCGGGGCTGATCTCAGCTTCGCGAGCGTATGATTCCAGCGGTAAGCCCGCACAAACGGAAGGGAACTCAATCTTGCTCGATACTCTCGGAAACCTGAAACGCACCAACTATTGCGGCGACCTGCGGGCCTCGGACGCCGACAAAGACGTGGTCCTGATGGGCTGGGTGCATCGCCGCCGTGACCTCGGCCAATTGATCTTCATTGACCTGCGCGACCGCGCCGGAATCGCGCAAATCGTCTTCAATAAAGAGCTAGATCCCGACGCGCACAAAAGGGCCGAAGAGCTGCGCTCGGAATTCGTCGTCGCAGTCGAAGGCAAGGTGCTTCGCCGCCAGAAATCGAACCCGGAGATTTCCTCGGGTGAAGTGGAAGTGATGGCCACGCGCCTGCACATCCTGAACAATTCCAAGACGCCGCCATTCCAGATCGAAGACGAAGTAACCGCGAGCGAAGAGACGCGCCTACGCCACCGCTATCTCGATCTGCGCCGGCCGCGCCCGCATCGCAATATCGAATTGCGCCATCGCATCCTGTTCGAGATGCGCAAAACTCTCGACGAGCTAGGCTTTTTCGAAATCGAAACTCCGATGCTGACGCGTTCGACCCCCGAGGGCGCGCGCGACTACTTGGTCCCTAGCCGCGTGCACCACGGCCAGTTCTACGCGCTGCCGCAGTCGCCGCAAATCTTCAAACAGATTCTGATGATCTCGGGTATGGACCGCTATTTCCAGATCGTGCGCTGCTTCCGTGACGAAGACCTGCGCGCCGATCGCCAACCCGAATTCACGCAGCTCGACCTGGAAATGTCCTTCCCGCGCCAACAAGACATTTTCGAAGTGATCGAACGCGTCATGATTCGCGCGCTCGAGGTCGTCGGAGCGCACGTGCAAGGCCCGTTCCGTCATCTCGATTATCAGGAGGCGCTGCGTCGCTACGGCTCAGACAAGCCCGATCTGCGCTTCGGCATGGAGCTGCATAACGTCACCGAATTCTTCGAGCCAGCCCGCGCGACGATTCATTACGAAGGCAACGTCCAAGCCGTGGTCGCGCCGGGCGCCGCCGCATGGTCGCGAAAACAGCTCGACGAACTCGGCGAAATCGGAAAGGCCGCTGGCGCACGCGGCGTCTATACCGTGAAGGTGACCACCGAAGGAATCAGTTCGCCGCTCGAAAAGTCGATCGGCCCGGAAGGGCTAAAGAAACTCGCCGAAGCTGTTGGCGCAAAATCCGGAGATTTGATTGTCGCCGTCGCGGCCAAAGAACAGATCGAGCACAACGATACTTCGCTCGGGGTTGCCGGCCAGATTCGCCTCCATATCGGCGACAAGCTGAATCTGATAGACCGCACCAAATGGGAGTTCGTCTGGATTACAGGTTTTGCGCTCTTCGAATGGAGCGAAAACGAAAAGCGCTGGGTGAGCGCGCAACATCCTTTCACTGGCATCTTCGAGGAAGATCTGGACAAGCTCGAAACCGCCCCGTGGGAGTGCCGTTCGAAGGGCTATGACCTGGTCCTCAATGGCGTCGAACTCGGCTCCGGCAGCATCCGAATTCATCGCCAGGACGTACAGGCCCGCATGTTCAAAGCCCTAGGCCTCAGCGACGAGCAGGCCCGCCAGCGCTTCGGCTTCTTTCTCGATGCGCTCACCTACGGCACGCCGCCGCACGGCGGCATCGCGCTGGGCCTCGATCGCGTAGTGATGCTGCTGGCCGGCGAAAAATCCATTCGTGAAGTGATCGCATTCCCCAAGACGACTGCCGCCCAGGACCTGATGGCCGAATCGCCGTCGGAAGTAGGCACCGACCAGCTAAACGATTTGGGAATCGCGATAAAAGAGACGGCAACGGGAGCGTCGTCGAAGAAGGGAATATGATGTCTTATCCCTTGCTCATTGGCATCTCAATTGCAGCTCTATTGTGCGTCTTCCTGCTGGCGCGGATCATGCGCAAAGTCAGCTTGCGCGTCCAATTTATGATTTTGCTCGGCATGGGCGTAACGATCGGTTTCATTTTCCTTGTGATGGTGCAGTTGCCCTCGTTCCCAGAGTGGTTTGGAGTCTCGCTGATCGTGCTTGTGTTCATCGCCAGCCAGTTTGGCACGCGCATTTTTTTGCGCAGCATGGCGCAGGAAGATAAGAAGACGGAAGACGAAGCCCGCGCGGAATATCTCTCCGGCCATTCCGATCCCGGCTCTTCGCATCCGCATTCCGCGGGACACACTCCATGAGTCGCATCCGCATCCTGGCCGAAAATGTAGCCAATAAAATCGCGGCGGGCGAAGTAGTCGAACGCCCCGCTTCCGTGGTGAAAGAGCTGCTCGAAAACGCGCTGGACGCCGGCGCCCGCTCGATTCGCATCGAAACGGAATCCGGCGGCAAGCGCCTGATCCGCGTGATTGACGACGGCTGCGGAATGAATCACGACGACGCGCTGCTCGCCTTCGAGCGTCACGCCACGTCGAAGTTGCGCACCGCCGATGATCTCCTCTCCATTGCTACGCTGGGCTTTCGCGGCGAAGCGTTACCCTCGATCGCCGCAATTTCGCGCCTCCTTCTCGAAACGCGCGACGCCGAAGAAAACGAGGGCACCCGCATCGAATTTGCCGGCGGCAAGCTTCTCGGCGTCAAGCCGGCGGGCGTGCCGGTGGGAACTTCGATCAGCGTCGCGGATATTTTCTACGCCGTCCCCGCGCGACGCAAATTCCTGAAATCGGAAACGACCGAGCTAGGGCACATCGCCTCCCTCGTCACGCACTACACCCTCGCGCATCCCGACCGCCAGTTTCTGCTGAAGACTCCTACGCAGGAAATCCTGAACTGCGCGCCGGTGGGAAAGCTGGCGGACCGCGTGTATCAAATCTTCGGCCGCCAGGCGCTCGATGAACTCACCGAAATTCCGACGGCCGAAGCGCCCGTGCGCGGCGCCATCACCGAGCCGCCGCTCGAAGCCGGCGAACGCGAAGCCACTCTCCGCGTCAGCGGATTTACTTCGCGGCCCGAAGTACAGCGCAGCAATCGCAACGGCATCTACATTTTCGTGAACCGGCGCCTGGTGCGCGACCGCCTGCTGCTCCACGCCATCAGCGAAGCCTATCGGAACATTGTTCCGCCCGGTGTTTTTCCGGTAGTGCTGCTCTTCCTCGACATGCCCTACGAGGAAGTGGACGTAAACGTGCACCCCGCAAAAATCGAAGTGCGTTTCCGCCATCCGCAATTCATCCATGATTTCACGCGCGACACGCTGCGTCAGGCGCTGTCCGTCGCGCGGCCCATTCCTGGATTTCCCGCTGCCCGCGCAGCCAGTGCCACAGCGGTCGCGTCGCCGAATGGCGGCACCACCGCGTTTCCGGCCGGAGCGGCAGCGATCGATCCTGCTTTCCTCGCCGCCGGCACTCCCAGCGCGGTGTCCGGAGGTCCGCAAGGCCCTCCGCGCGCAGTAATTCCGACATCGTTCGGCGACGTCACCGGCGTCGCCGAGCGCTTCGAATTAACCGGCGCGCCCGATCAGCCGATTCCGCAGCGCCTGCAATTCGATCCCTCAAGCGCGTCGGATTTTTCCTTCGGCACGCCGGGAAACACACCGCCGATCATGGACGTGACCGCCGACCCAAACGGTGATGTCAGCGCCGCCTCCGCGCCCGGAACTCTGCCAAGCGTCGAGGACATCGCCGACCTGAAGCCGCTCGGCCAGGTGAGCAGCAGCTTCATCGTCGCCGTAAATAGCGAAGGCCTGTGGATCATTGACCAGCACGTGGCCCACGAGCGTGTTCTTTTCGAACAGCACCTGCGCGCGCGGCGCGAAGGCGAAATGGGCGGTCAGCGGCTGCTAGTTCCGCTCATCGTCGAGCTGAACCCGCGCCAGCTGGCAATTTTCGAGCAGATCGCCGAAGAATTGCGCGCCAATGGCTTCGAAGCCGAACTGATGGGCGCGCGCAGTGTCGCCATCCAAGCCGCGCCCGCGGGAATTACCAGTGGCGACGCCGAAAAGCTGCTCTACGAAATCCTCGACGGTATCGCGCGCGAAAATCAAGCGATCTCGATTGATTCGCTGCAAGCGAAAATTGCGGCCTCTACTTCCTGCCATGCCGCCATCAAAGTCAACACTCCGCTCGACGCCACAAAAATGGAGTGGCTGCTCGGCGAGCTGGCCAAAACCGAATACCCCATGAGCTGTCCGCACGGACGTCCGGTCGTGCTGCGCTACTCCGTGCGCGAAATCGAAAAGGCGTTCAAGCGAATATGAATTCGCCGAAATGCCGGCAGGCGGCTACTTGCAAAAATTAATCATCGCGATTGACGGTCCGGTAGGCTCGGGCAAGAGCACGCTAGCGCGTCGCGTCGCTCAAATGCTGGGCTACGTCTATGTGGACACCGGCGCGATGTACCGCGCTCTCGCGCTTAAAGCCTTGCGCAGCGGCCTCCGCGTGGATGACAACGACGAAAATCTCGTGGCCCTGGCGCGCGATACTCGGATTGATTTGCGCGCGGAAGACGGCACTCAGCGCGTTTTCCTGGACCATGAGGACGTCACGACGGCGATCCGCACTCCGGAAGTTTCGCAAGCTGCTTCGAAAGTCGCGGTGAACCCGGGCGTCCGGCACGTGCTGGTCGCCGAACAGCGCCGCGCAGGCGAGCAAGGCGGAGTGGTGATGGAAGGCCGCGATATCGGCAGCGTCGTCTTTCCCGACGCACAATTGAAAATTTTCCTCACAGCCTCCCCAGAAACACGCGCGGAGCGCCGCTGGCGCGAACATCAACAGAAGGGCGACGCGATCGATCTGCAGCGCACTCTTGAAGAAATTCACGAACGCGACCGGCGCGACCAAGGCCGGGCGACTTCGCCGCTAGTCCGCGCACCCGACGCGGTTGTCGTGGATAGCAGCGCCATGGAGCCGGAGGAAGTGGCACGCCTCGTAGTGATGCTCGCGCAAAATCAGGCTGGCGCGACCGCCAGAACTGCCTAGGGCGCCCTCACTCCGTTCGCTACAGCTTCCCGGTCGCGGCGATTCCTAAACCGCTTTCAATTCCGACGCGTCGTGCCCCGAGACGACCTGCTGCGCCCAATCCACCGATTCCAGATATCGTTCCGTGATCATTTCATCGCCGATTCCCAAGCCGGCGGCGGCTTGGCTGATTTCGTCCCAGTTGCCCCGCTCGTAGTTCAGTACTACGTCCAAAATCTTGCGCAGCCCGTTCGATTTTCCCAGCAGCGCGTTGCGGATTTCCTCGCCAATGGCAATTTCCTTCAGCACGTCGGACATCGGCATGTCCAAAATTGCATCCATGGCGGACAACAGCCCGAGCAGAAAAAGATCGCAGGCGGACTCCGGGCGCCCGGCGCGGACGTCCAGGAGTTCGCAAAACCGCGCGCGCATGAGCGGCAGCGCCGCAAGTTCCGTGGGTTTGCCTTCGGCCATGCAAGCGACCGCAATCATGGAAACCCATTTCCGGATGCCGCGCTCGCCCAGCAACGAAAGAGCGTGAGGAATGGAGCGTACCTCCACGATCAAAGGAAACGCCGGCGAATTCAGATAGCGCAGCAGGCGGAAACTCAGCGACGCCTCCGCTTTAACTTTGTCGCTCACGTCGTCAATGTCCATTTGCTCGCGATTGACGGCTTGCAGCACCAACAGATAGTTCAATTTATTGGCGGGGATGTCGCGGCGCGACAGCATTTCCGGACGGCTGAAGAAAAATCCCTGAAAGTAGGTGTAGCCCCATTGCTTGGCGCGATGGAAATCGTCGTAGGTCTCCACCTTCTCCGCCACCATGCGGATTTTCATGGGCGCGTACGTCCGCGCGAGGCGCAACTGATCGTCGGGCGCCGTGGCCAGCAAATCCACCTTGATGAAATCCGCCAACGCGACCAGCGGCTTCCACTCCGGACGCTCGAGGTAATCGTCGAGGGCCAGAAGATAGCCGATTTGTTTTAGCCTCCGGCAGGCCGCCAGAACTTCGTCATCAATTTCGATGGTCTCGAGCATTTCCAGCACCACGCGGTCTTTGGGCAGCATGGTAGCGAAATCGTGTACCAGGAAGTCGCGCGTGCAGTTTATGAACGACCGGCATCCGGGCGCCAGCCGGTCTATTCCGAAAAGTAGCAGGTTGTCCGCGGTTGAGGCGGACGCCATCTCAACGTTCGGGGCGTCGTAGTAGTTTCCCGCCCCGGAACGGTACAGTAGCTCGTAACCGTAAACCGCGCGTTCGGAATTGAAGATGGGTTGGCGAGCGAGGAATCGTCGCTTCAAGTGTGCTTCTCCTTCCCGCTCGAGGCGGGTGAATCACTGCGGGAAGGGGGACAGCACGGGGCGTGAGCCCCGAAAAAGAAATCAGCTAAGCTGGACTCGACATCGAAGCCAGGAATTCGCCGTTCGTTTTGGTTTTTGAGAGGCGGCCCAAGAGCAGTTCCATGGCTTCCACGGTGGATAGCGGGCTGAGCACTTTGCGCAGCACCCAAATGCGGTTCAATTCGTCCGGCGGCAGCAGCAATTCGTCCTTACGCGTTCCGGAACGGTTGATGTCAATCGTCGGGAACACGCGCTTATCAACCAGCCGGCGGTCGAGGTTAATTTCCATGTTGCCGGTGCCCTTGAACTCCTCGAAAATCACGTCGTCCATGCGGCTGCCGGTATCAATCAATGCAGTCGCAATAATGGTGAGCGATCCGCCCTCTTCCACGTTGCGCGCGGCTGCAAAGAAACGCCGTGGGCGCTGCAGAGCGTTCGCGTCAATACCGCCCGAGAGCACTTTACCCGAAGGCGGCGTGACGGCGTTATAAGCACGGCCCAAGCGCGTCAGCGAGTCCAGCAGGATCACCACATCGCGCTTGTGTTCCACCAGGCGCTTGGCCTTTTCCAGCACCATCTCCGCCACTTGAATGTGCCGTTGCGGCGGCTCATCGAACGTCGAGCTGATCACTTCGCCCTTCACCGTCCGTTGCATGTCCGTGACTTCTTCCGGGCGCTCGTCAATCAGGAGCACGATCAGGGCCACTTCCGAGTGGTTCGTGGTGATGGAATTGGCGATGGACTGTAGCATCATCGTCTTGCCGGTGCGCGGAGGGGCCACGATCAGCCCGCGCTGCCCTTTGCCGATAGGACAAAGCATGTCCAGCACCCGGCCCGTCAGATTCTCCTTGGTCGTCTCCAGGCGGATGCGCTCCTGCGGGTACAGCGGCGTCAAGTTGTCGAAGAAGATCTTGTTGCGCGCAACTTCCGGATCCTCGAAGTTCACCGCCTCCACTTTGATCAGCGCGAAATAGCGCTCGCCGTCTTTCGGCGGCCGCACCTGGCCCGAAACAGTGTCGCCCGTGCGCAGGTCGAATTTGCGGATTTGCGACGGCGATACATAGATATCGTCCGGACCGGGCAAATAGTTATATTCCGGAGCGCGCAGGAACCCGAAGCCGTCCGGCAGGCATTCCAGTA
This sequence comes from Candidatus Acidiferrales bacterium, assembly GCA_049287725.1. Classification (GTDB taxonomy): domain Bacteria; phylum Acidobacteriota; class Terriglobia; order Acidiferrales; family UBA7541; genus Palsa-295. Next base: position 61,210 of record JBAQGJ010000080.1, read on the forward strand.
CGCCTTCGGAAAAGATCAACCCGTTCTTTTCAGTCTGGGCGCGCAGTATCTGGAAGATCAACTCCTGCTTGCGCATGCCCGAGGCGCCGGGGATGTTCAATTCCTTGGCGACTTTCGCCAGGTCGGTAATATTCTTGTCTTTCAGTTCTGCAAGGCTAATGCTCATCGAGTTCGTTCCTTCTCAAGCCTGGTTGTCAGGCAGATTGATTTCTGAATGGTCCACGGGCGGGCGCAAAATCGAACCAGCCGCACTCTCTAAATCACAAACGGGAAAACCACAGACAATCGCAATCCCCTGGCCGCGGACCGAGCCTGCTGATCAATATGTGGAAGGACCAGAGGGTTTCAATTGGTTAGTTCGTTGTCCTGCGCGACGTCCGCGCCGAACTTGGGTTCGACTCCTGCAACCGGTGGGTGGCCGGGAATCGGCAGCGGATGCTCCAGCGCAATCTGCAGTACTTCGTCCATGGATTCCACAAAGTGTATGGACATTTGCGCCTGGATTTCCTGCGGGATATCCGCAAGATCTTTTTCATTGTCTTTCGGCAGAATAATGGTGCGCAGGCCCAGGCGGTGCGCCGCCAGCAGCTTTTCCTTCACGCCGCCGATCGGCAGCACCTTGCCGCGCAACGTGATTTCGCCGGTCATGGCGATATCGCAGCGTACGGGAATCATCGTCAACGCGCTGACGATCGAAGTGCAGATCGTGATTCCGGCCGACGGGCCGTCTTTGGGAATCGCGCCTTCCGGCACGTGCATGTGAATATCAATATGCCGGTAGAAATCCTTGGGCAGGCTGAAAAGATGGCTGCGCGAGCGCACGTAACTCATCGCCGCTTGCGCCGATTCCTGCATCACGTCGCCCAGTTTGCCGGTCAGCGTGAGGCGTCCCTTGCCCTGCATCAGCGTAGCTTCGGTGGAGAGCACTTCGCCGCCTACTTCGGTCCAGGCGAGACCGGTGGTCAAGCCGATTTCGTTCTTCTTCTCCGCAAAGAAATCGCGGAACTTCAGAATCCCCAGAAAGTCGTTCAGGTTCGTGGGAGTCACTTCCACGGCGACGTCCTTGCCTTCGGTTACCACCTTGCGCGCGACCTTTCGCGAAATGTTGGCAAGTTCGCGGTTCAGGTTGCGCACGCCCGCTTCGCGCGTGTAGTGGCGAATCGTATTCTTGATAGCTTCGTCGCTGAACTTTAGCTGTTCCTTGCTCAGGCCCGTGGCTTCGAGCTGCTTAGGAATCAGGTAGCGTGTCGCGATTTGGTGTTTTTCCTGCTCGGTGTAACCGGGGATGCGCAACACTTCCATGCGATCCTGCAGCGGCTGCGGAATGGTATGCAGCACGTTCGCGGTGCACACGAACATCACCTTCGAGAGATCGTATTCGACGTCCAGATAGTGGTCGGTAAACGCGTGATTCAGTTCCGGGTCCAGCACTTCCATCAGCGCAGCAGACGGGTCGCCGCGGAAATCCATGGACATCTTGTCCACTTCATCCAGCACGAACACCGGATTCGTCGTGCCAGCTTTGCGCATCATCTGAATAATCTGGCCGGGCAGGGCGCCGATGTAGGTGCGCCGGTGGCCACGGATTTCAGCCTCATCGCGCACGCCGCCCAGTGAAACGCGCACGAATTTGCGTCCCGTGGCGCGACCGATGGACATCGCCAGAGAGGTCTTACCGACTCCCGGGGGCCCGAGGAAGCACAGAATCGAGCCTTTCGGGTTCTTCACCAACTGCCGAACCGCGAGGTATTCCAGAATACGGTCCTTGATCTTTTCCAGGCCGTAATGGTCTTCGGAAAGAATTTGTTCGGCGCGCTTGATGTCGCGAATTTCCTTGGAACGCTTCTTCCATGGCACAGCCAGCAGCCAATCCAGGTAATTCCGCGACACGGTGGATTCGGCGGACATCGGCGGCATCATTTCCAGCCGCTTCAATTCCTGCATGGCCTTTTCCTGCGGCCCTTCAGGCATGCCGGAAGTTTCGATCTTCTTCTTGAGCTGTTCGATTTCGTTGGCTTCGCCGCGGCCCAGTTCCTTCTGGATGGCCTTCAGCTTCTCGTTGAGGTAATACTCTTTCTGCGCGCGCTCCATCTGGCGCTTCACGCGCGTATTGATCGAGCGGTCCACGTTCAGCTTCTCGATCTCGACTTCCAGAATGTCCGCGATGCGGTTCAACCGCTCCAACGGCTCAAAAAGCTCCAGCAACTCCTGCTTTTCTTCCACTGGAATCTGCAAATTCGCGGAGATCGCATCGGAAAGTTTTCCTGCGTCTTCCACGCGCACGGCGGCGATCATCGTGTCATAGTTCAAGCTTTGCGAGAGCTTCACGTACTGCTCGAAAAGCCCCGTAACGCGCTCGGAAGCCTGCTGCAGTTGCGGGGAAGGTTCGGTCTTGGAGGTCACCACGCGAATCGACGCGCGGAAGAATCCTTCTTCACTTGTGATTTGGACAATCTTGGCGCGCTCGGTGCCTTCCACCAGCACTTTGATGTTGCCGTCCGGCAATTTCACGCTCTGCACGATGTTCGCGAGCGTCCCGACTTGGTAGATTTCCTCCGGCTTGGGGTCGTCCACCGACGCATCATGCTGCGTCACCAGAAAGATCTTCTTGTCGCCCGCCAGCGCGTCTTCCAGCGCGCGCACCGAAGCTTCGCGCCCTACGATGAATGGGTGCATCATCTCCGGGAAAATGACCATTTCCCGCACCGGCATCATCGGCACGCGTTTAATTTCGGATTTTTCCCGGTTGAACATCAAGTCCCCTTAGACCCCTGAAAATTACCTCTGCGAGTTACCGCGGCCAGCCAGCACTGAGAGTTAGCCAGCCTTTTCCAGCAAGCTCCAATTGATTTCGCGTCCCTTCACCATGTCCGCCGTCACCACGAAGTCGCGCAATTTTCGCTGCGCCGGCAGGTGATACATCATCTCGAGCATCAAATCTTCCAGGATCATGCGCAAGCCGCGCGCCCCTACTTTGCGCTGCAGCGCGAGTTCCGCGACGGTATCCAGCGCATCATCCGTAAACCGCAGCCGCACATTCTCGAACTCGAATAGCCGCTGATACTGCCGAACCAGAGCGTTCTTCGGTTCAGTCAGGATGCGCACCAGCGCCGATTTATCGAGATCGCTCAGCACGCCTACCACCGGCAAGCGGCCCACAAATTCCGGAATTAAGCCGTAACGAATCAAATCTGTCGGCTGCGCCTGTTCCAGCATCTCGATATTGCGCCGCGAAGTTGTCGTCACCTGCGCGTCGGCCTGGAACCCCAGCGACTTATGCCCCACGCGCCGCTCGATGATTTTCTCAAGCCCCACGAAAGCCCCGCCGCAGATGAACAGGATGTTCGTCGTGTCCACTGGCGTAAATTCCTGATGCGGATGCTTGCGGCCGCCCTGCGGCGGCACGTTCGCGACGGTGCCTTCCAGAATCTTCAGCAGTGCCTGCTGCACACCTTCGCCGGAAACGTCGCGGGTAATCGAAGGGTTTTCGTCCTTCTTGGATATCTTGTCAATCTCGTCGATATATATGATGCCTTGCTGCGCCTTTTGGACGTCTCCATCGGCCGCCTGCAAGAGCTTCAAGATGATATTTTCGACGTCTTCGCCGACGTAACCCGCTTCGGTCAGCGTAGTCGCATCCACAATCGCGAACGGGACGTCCAGCATGCGCGAGAGCGTCTGCGCCATCAGCGTCTTGCCCGTGCCGGTAGGACCAACCAGCAAAATATTCGACTTCGCCAGCTCCACGTCGCCCGGCTGCTTATTCAGGAAAATCCGCTTGTAGTGGTTGTAAACCGCGACCGCCAGCTTCTTTTTGGTCTTATCCTGGCCGATGACGTAGCCGTCGAGGAACGCCTTGATCTCCGGCGGGCGTGGCAGCCGACGATTCGCCGGACTGGACTGCTCGCGCTTCTCGTCTTCCAGAATCTGCTGGCAGACGCCCACACACTCGTTGCAAATGTACGAGCGTGGATATTCCGATGGAGAACTGATCAGCTTCTCCACCTGTTCCTGCGTCTTATGACAGAAGGAACAGCGTAACGGCTCTTCTGGTGTGAACCGTTTCACTGATTAGGCTCCCTTGATTCGGATTCCACCACACCCCTGACGAATCTATCTACTATTGTAAAACGGAATGCACGCCAGAGGCAGGGAATCATCGGCTTCGATACTAACCCTTTGGAACGCAATTACCTGTGCTTCGTAATGATTTCGTCCACGATCCCGTAGGCCTTCGCCTGTTCCGCGGTCATGATGAAATCACGTTCGACGTCGCGCTCAATTTTTTCGAGCGGCTGGCCCGTATGGCCGGCAAGCAGCTTGTTAAGCGCTTCCCGCGTCCGGATGATCTCTTTCGCGTGGATATCAATGTCCGTCGCCTGCCCCGACAGGCCGGACATCCACGGCTGGTGAATCAAAACGCGGGAATTCGGCAGCGCATAGCGCTTTTTCGGCGTCCCCGAAGCCAATAATACGGCCGCAATTGAAGCGGACTGGCCGATACAGTACGTCACCACGTCAGGCCGCACAAATTGCATTGTGTCGTAGATCGCCATTCCCGCCGAAATCGAACCGCCCGGCGAATTGATGTACACGGAGATGTCCTTTTCTGGATCCTCGGACGCCAGAAACAAAAGCTGCGCCGTCACCAGGTTAGCGACGTGGTCATCAATCGGCGTGCCGATGAAAATAATGTGATCTTTCAGCAGCCGGGAATAGATATCGTAAGCTCGCTCGCCCCGGTTGGTCTGTTCGACCACCATCGGAACCAGCGTTGTGGCACGCGGAGTCGCGTCGTCTGTATATTTCATTGGAAGTATCTTTGCGCGCTGAGGAGCCCGAACCAGGTATTACGCTTCACGTTTGGCTGTCGTCTCGATTCGGGTATTGCGGTAGAGCCACTCGATTGTTTTGTCGCTACGTAACTTCGATTTCATCCTATCGAGCGCTCCCTGCTTTGTCAAGCGAGCCCGCAACGCCGTTGCCGATTCGCCACTGCGTTCCGCCAGCGCACTGATCTCTTTCTCGACGTCTTCGTCGGTTGCTTCGATTTTTTCCGCATCCGCGATGCGGTCCAGCAACAACTCTGCCTTCACATCATCCACCGCGCGGTCGTGCTGGCGCCGCCGCATCGACACCCAATCCACGTTTACCGCCCGCGGATCCACTCCTTGAGCCGTCAGCGAGCGCACCGTGCGTTCCAGCCGCACATCCATCTGATGCTCCACCAATGCTTCCGGAACCGGGAAATCGTGCTTCTTCACCAGTGCTTCCAGAATCTTTTCGCGCCCTTGCGAGGAGTGCTGCTCTTCCTTGGCTGCTTCCAGGTTTTCCAGGATTTTCTTGCGCAATTCAGCGACGGTCGTCACTCCGCCCGCTTCTCCCGCCGCATCCTTCGCGAATTCGTCGTTCACTTCCGGCAGCTTCTTCTCTTTGATCGCCTGCAATTCCACAGAATAGTCGTAGGTCTTGCCCGCGAGTTTCTGATCGGGATAATCGTCCGGATATTTCGACTGGAACTTCTTGGTCTCGCCGGGATTCGCTCCCCGCAAATTCTCCGTGAAGCTCTCCAGCGTTTCTTCCGCGCCGATGTGGCACATGATGTTATCGGCTTCCACCGGCTCGCCGCCGCCCTCGGGCATGCCCGAAAGCTTGATCAACGCGAAATCGCCGTCTTTCGCCGCGCGTCCTTCTACCGGGACGAACGTGGCGGCGCGGTCCCGCATCTCCTCCACCACTTTATCCACCTGCGCGTCGCCTGCTTCCACCGCGTCCACTTGCACTTCCAGGCCTTTGTACTCGCCCAACTCAAATTCCGGCAGCACTTCGAACACCGCGCGGAACTTCAGCGGCTCGCCTTCCTTGAATTCCACCTTGTCGACTTCTGGGCGCGTTACCGGCACGAGCTTCTTTTCGTCGAGTGCCTTTTCCAGGAATTCCGGAACGAGCGATTGCAGCACTTCGCCTTGAATGTCGTCCGCAAATCGCCGGCGAATCAAAGTCACCGGCGCCTTCCCCGGTCGAAATCCCGGAATGCGCGCCACACGCGCCAGATCGCGCGCTACTTTCTCAGTGGCTTTCGATACATTCTCGGCTGGAATTTCCAGCTCGATCTCACGCTTGCAAGTTGTCTCTGTCATGGGATCTTTTCAGGGGAGCACTGCGGTACACCCTGGTTCCAATCTGCCTTTCACCGGTTCGAAGCTCGCGAGCGAGGCTGGCAGGGAAGTGCGGCGAGAAACCGCCGCAAGTGAAACTCAAGTATAAGGAAAGTATAAGCGCGCGTCAACTTCGATCCCGCATCTTCGCACTCTTAGGAATGCCAAAGCATCCACAGTCAATCGATCCGTTCGTGACGAAGATTGCCGCGACCACAATCCGGTTTGTGTAGCGGGCAGCCTCGTCGGTTTACGGTTTGGACCTATCTATCAGCCGGCCGGACAGTGCAATCTCGGCGAACCGACCACTCGTCCGCCGACGCACCTGCCAGTCCGCGACCGACCCGCGCTATACTCTCCGCCAGGAGAAAATAATGCCGGACGAAAAAGACGAATCCACAGAACGCCTGCTGCGCGAGCACGAGGCCATGACCCAAAAACTGGAATCACTGCGCGAACAAGCCCGCAAACTAGGCCACGAAGTAGAAGAAAAGCTGAAGCCGGAAATACTCGAAGCCGAAGTAGAACTAACGCGCCTAAGCGGCATGCTAGGCAAAATCGGCCTGTAGTCTGGAATCCCGCGCGGGCGATCACCATAGAGCAATTCAAAAGTGCGGAAGAAGGGACTTGGAACTCAACGGGCAGGCTGCCGAAAACCGCGCCGTATCCACGCTAGGACGAACCAGCTGAGCCGAAAAAATCCATAGGCTGCCAAGGGCGGGAGAACGAGGATTCCGAGCAGAGCCAGCACGGAGGGCCAGACCAGCCAGGTATGTAGTGAATCATCTTTAAGTTCCAAGTCTATGGCCTTACGTGCTTGTGTGTCACAAACGTTATGCAAGGTTTCCGCCAACTGGCTAGGTTCTCCCGCTTTCAAGCTTTGAATCGCCTCTTTATTGCAGCCCGCCAGATTGGAGTCGAATTCGTGCAGGTCTTTGCGTCGAGCCATATACGGGGCAATAAGCAGGACATAGCCAAGCCAACCGATAGCAAGCGCAACGAATGTGCGATTGAAACCTCGGTGCCAATTCAAGGTCGGAGTCTCCATTCCCTGAAGACTATGCCTGTGGAGTTTAGCATTGAGACGTGATATAGCGGGAGAGGTGGTGGGATTCAACTATGGAGAAAAGAATTCATTGTACAAAGTGCGGGCAACTCTTCATTCTCACGGGCGACCGGGGAACTATGAGAAAAGACATGCAGACGGTAACCTGTCCAATGTGCGGGCATCCGAATGAGGTGCTTTGGCCTGTTGACACGGGATGGAAAATTTCACTTCCTACTTTGACCTAAACTAGACCGATCACGATGTTCACAGTGTTCAAAGTGCTGCGGTTTTCCCGACCCTAGCCGACTTTCGTTGACCCGTCTTGACCATTTCGGATTTTCGTATCTCGTGAATCATCAACGAAACCCGCATAAGCATTGATGATCGTTAAAAGGTCTGCGGAAGAAGGGACTCGAACCCCTACGGCCTTTCGGCCACCAGCTCCTAAGGCTGGCGCGTCTGCCAATTCCGCCACTTCCGCGTCGTTCGTGAGTATAGCATCGCAGACGGTGTCGTAAACGCTTCGAACTAATGAAGCGCAGACCTGGACTGATCAGTCCCAACCCTCGCGCAACCGAGCAACGTAAGCGTCGGCGCTCTCATCAGCCCAGATATGTTTCCCAGATCCGCATAACGCCACGAGCGAATCTTGCTTGCGGTTAGATTCGGCGGCGGCTTCCCGGATTGCAGTCTTCTCTACTTTGCGGCGGCGCTTTGCACGTTTCTTTATTGCCATAACCGGTTCCACGGTGCGCGATTCGATTTCTAAGTATAGTCGTTCTACCACCGGCTGCCTTGCCCGCTGTCGGACTCGAGCTTCCCCGCCCGTGGCCGAATCTTGCTTTGCGCTTGCCGCTTAGCGCCCGTTTTGCTAGTCTCCGCCCAACATACCCGGCCCGTTGTCACCACACCTTGGGAGGAACTCCATGCCACATTGCACAAAATGCGGGGCCGCCGTTGCGGACAACGCGGGATTCTGTCCTAGTTGCGGAGCGCCGCAGCCGGCTGCGGGATCAGCCGCGCCCGGGGCTGTCATGAGTCCCTCGCCGTCCGCCACGTCAGGAATGGCCGAGAACATAGCCGGATTGCTTTGCTACGCCCTGGGCTGGGTCACCGGCCTGATTTTCTTCTTCATTGACAAGCGTCCGTTCGTTCGATTTCATGCGGCACAATCCATCGTGGTCTTCGGCGGCTTAACGATCATTCGCGTGGGATTAGGGATGATTTTTCTTACGGGCGGTGTTTCGTTGGGATTTGGTCTGGCGTGGCTGGTTTCCATTCTTAGCTTCGTTCTCTGGATTTTACTGATGATCAAGGCCTATCAGGGCGAAAGATACCGTCTTCCGATAGCCGCGGATTTGGCCGACCAACTCTTCGGCAAGTCCTGACATTTTCAGCCGAATTTACCATAAGCCTTTGCGCCATTACCCTTAGCTATTGACAACCGCGGACTGAACGTCCATCTTTATTGGCTTTCCCGCACGCGGCATTCTTTTCCGCGGCGGTCTCGCCAGGAGACGGAATTGAAAGTCCGGGTCTGCTTCCACGATAAATGTTTTGACGGAGCTTCCTCCGCCGCCATCTTTTCCCGCTTTTACAAGGAGCGCATCAATCCCGCAGCAGAGTTTTTCTACACGGGGATGACCCATAAAGCTTCGCAGCCCTTCGAAGATGGCACCTTTGACGGCGACGAAAACGCCATCGTGGATTTCAAGTATTCCAGCTCCCCGCAGCTCACGTGGTGGTTCGACCATCACCAAAGCGCGTTCCTGAAGCCCGAAGACGCCGAACATTTCCGCCACGATCATTCCGGCAAAAAGTTCTACGATCCCACGTACAAATCCTGCACCAAGTTTCTCGCTACCATCGCGTCGGAAAAATTCGGATTTGATGCCAAGCCGCTCGCGGAGCTGATTCACTGGGGCGATATTATTGACGGCGCGCAATTCGCTTCGCCGGAAGCAGCCGTCGGTCTCGCCGAACCGGCCACAAAACTGGCGCTGGTGATTGAAGCCGCGCCCGAAGCGGATCTGGTGCCGAAACTGATCCCGCATCTCGCGTACATATCGCTCGCGGAAATGATCGAATTGCCCGACGTGCAGAAGTATTTGCCGGCACTTCTGGACCGCCATCGCAAATCCATCGACGTATTCCGTGAGCGCGCCGATTTTCGCGACGGCGTGATTTATTTCGACGTCAGCGATCTGGACCTCGAGGGCTACAACAAGTTCGTCCCGTATTTTCTCTTTCCCGATGCTCTTTATTCCGTTGGTGTAAGCGCTTCGCCGACCCGCGCGAAAGTGTCCGTGGGAACCAATCCCTGGAAAGAAGCCTCCGCCGACGTGAACCTCGCTTCGCTCTGCGAAAAGTACGGCGGCGGTGGACACGCCCGCGTCGCGGCCATCTCCTTCGGTCCCGGTGACCTCGTTCGCGCACGCCAAGCCGCCCAGGAAATTGCCGCTACCTTGCGTCGCCATCCCTAGGACTTCTCCCGGCAGGAATCGGCGAATCTCAATCGCAGTCAATTACGCGAGTTACTGTACCGGTTGGGCGCAACATCCGCTCGTGTTACAATCTACGGCTCGTGGGCCGGTAGCTCAATGGTAGAGCAGCTGCCTCTTAAGCAGCGGGTTGGAGGTTCGAGTCCTCCCCGGCTCACCAATCCTCATAGGTACGGTTGTTTGCCGTTCCGCCGTGATATCCGGTGCGCGGAATTCCCTGTAGAATGGCTCGGAATTGAAGGGTATTGCCAGAACCCCACCTCAGCGACGAAAATTGAGGGGGGAAAGTTCCCCAGACGTCCGCCCCGCCCCAGACCGGAGCGAACGCCTTTCGTCGGCGCCCCAGCCACGCCGGGATCTTGGTCGTTCGAGCACTTCGTTCTGTAAACTTTCATTCTATGGTTTCAGCGCCAGTGCATCGAGTCGGTGCTGCCGCCGCATTCATTTCTCACTCGCAGTGACGATTCGGATTTGCGCACAATGGGCGTGGATCGCCGATCATTGCGCTCCGGGAGAATCAGAACCGCTAAAACATGACCAGTTCGACCCAAATTCCTGCGCCGATTTTTACGGAACCAGAAAAGCCGATCCGTTCCGAGCTTTTCAGCGTCGAGCGCTTGGAGCAGCACGCGGAGACCCTTGCTGCCGCGCAAAGCGTCGTCAGCGGGCAGGAAGAAGGGCGTCCCCTCATTCCGCGGGTCATGGAAAACGGTCGCATCCTGCTGGAGTACTACCGCGCTATCGCGCGCGCGATTCAACACGAACAAGCCATCATCCCCGCCGCCGAATGGCTGGTGGATAATTTCTATATCGTTGAAGAACAGCTCCGCGAAATTCGCGACGACCTGCCTCCAGGCTTTTACCGCAAACTGCCGAAGCTCGGACCTGGGCACCTCGAAGGTCTTCCACGCGTGTTCGGCGTCGCGTGGGCCTATGTAGCGCACACCGATAGCCGGTTCGATCCAGAAGTATTGCGTCGCTTCGTGAAGGCTTATCAGCGCGTGCAGCCACTCACCATTGGAGAACTTTGGGCCGTCGCGATCACTCTGCGCATCGTGCTGGTGGAAAATCTGCGGCGAATCGCGGAGCGCATGGTCCTGAGCCGCAGCGCGCGCCTCGATGCCGATGTTCTCGCTGATCGCGTTTTGGGCACAGGCGGCCAGCACGCCGTCTCTCCCGAATCGATCCTGCGCCGGTTTGAAAATAAGCCCCTCGATCGCGCGTTTGCTGTGCAACTCGTTCAGCGCCTCCGCGACCTCGATCCCAAAGTCGGCCCGATTCTCGTATGGCTCGATGAACGCCTCGCCGCGCAGGGCACCACCGCCGATGAGATCGTCCGCGCCGAGCATCAAGAACAAGCGGCCATGACGGTCACGGTTCGCAACATCATCACCAGCATGCGCCTGATGTCCGCTTTCGGTTGGGAGGATTTTTTTGAAAGCGTCAGCATGGTGGACGAAATTCTGGGCAACGGCAGCAATTTTGGGGAAATGGATTTTGCCACCCGCGATTATTACCGCCACGCGGTTGAAGATCTTTCGCGCGGTTCCAGCCACACGGAAATAGACATCGCCAGGCGCGCCATAGACCGCGCCAAGCGCGCTCGCGCGGAATTCCACACCGACGGCCAGCCCAGCGCCGACCGCAAGGCGGATCCCGGCTACTATTTGATTTCGCAAGGCCGGCTCGATTTCGAGCGCGAACTCGGCTTTCGCGTCCCCTGGCGTCGCGGTTTCTTGCGCCTCTATGTTCGCGCCGCCGTGCCAGGCTATCTGGGTACGATCGCCGTCCTCACTGCTATTATTCTCGCGCTACCTCTTACGCAGGCGCACTCACTCGGCGTCAGAACGCTCTATCTGGTTCTGCTCGGCGTGCTCGCATTTGTTCCGGCATCGGATCTTGCCATCGCGCTCATCAATCGCGCCGTCACCGACTTGCTCGGCCCGCGCACTCTGCCGCGCCTCGAACTTCGCGACGGCGTTCCGACCGAGCTGCGTACCATAATCGTCGTCCCCACTCTTCTCACTTCGGTTCAAGCGATCAAGGAACTCGTCGAGCGCCTCGAAATCCATTACCTTGCGAATCTGGAAGGTGATCTGCGATTTGCGCTGCTCACCGATTGGGTAGACGCCCCCACCGAGTCCCAACCGGACGATGAAGAACTCCTAAACGCGGCCGTCAATGGCATCGCCAATCTCAACGCGACTCATGGCCCCGCGCTAGGAGGCGGCCAACGGTTCTTCTTGTTTCATCGCAAGCGCCTCTGGAACGAAAGCGAACGCAAATGGATGGGCTGGGAACGCAAACGCGGAAAGCTCCATGAGCTAAATCAGCTGCTCCGTGGAGCGACCAACACCACGTTCCTGCGCGTCGGGGGCGCGGAACCGGAAGCGATTCCCGGAGTTCGTTACGTGATTACGTTGGACGCCGATACGCGCCTCTCGCGCGGCACAGCGGCGCGCCTCGTCGGCACGATGGCGCACGCGCTCAACCGGCCGTTGTTCAGTCCGGAACTTGGACGCGTGGTCGATGGCTACGGTGTAGTGCAACCGCGCATCACGCCCTCGCTTCCCAGCGATCGGGAAGGCTCTCTGTTCCAGCGGATTTTTTCCGGTCCGAGCGGAATGGACCCGTACACCTCGGCCGCTTCCGACGTCTATCAGGATTTATTTCACGAGGGATCGTACACCGGCAAAGGAATTTACGATCTCGACGCATTTGAAGCAGCGCTCGCCGGCAAGGTTAAAGACAATACTCTTCTAAGCCACGATTTGTTCGAGGGGATTTTCGCGCGCGCGGCACTGGCCACCGATATCGTGCTTTTCGACGAGTTTCCGTCGCATTACGAAGTGGCCGCCGCGCGCCAGAGCCGCTGGGCGCGGGGAGACTGGCAGCTACTGCCATGGATTTTCGGCCATGGAGGCCTACCGAAAGAAGCTCGACGCAGGACTTCGATTCCCGTAATCAGCCGCTGGAAAATGCTCGACAATCTGCGCCGTACACTCTCAGCGCCTTTCATGTTTCTGACGATGCTCATCGGCTGGCTCCTGCCGCAAGTTTCTCCGTGGATGTGGACGCGATTCATCTTGGCTGTGATTGCGATTCCAGCGCTAATTCCATTCTTGGTTGGCCTGAATCCGCGCTTAGGCGGCATCTCCAAACGCAGCCATATCCGCGACCTTCTCTCCGATCTTTCGCTGGGCCTCTCGCAGGTTGGCCTGACCATTACGTTCATGGCTTATCAGGCGTGGCTCATGGCCGATGCCATCCTTCGCACCCTCTTTCGTATGGTGGTCACGCGCAGAAATCTGTTGCAGTGGGTCACGGCGGCGCAGGCTAAACATGCCGTGAATTTGAATCCCTGGGGCATGTACCTGCGCATGTTCGGAAGCGTCATCCTCGCCATCACCGCGCTGGTCTCCGTGATTCACTGGCGCCACCACGCTCTGGGCGTCGCCATCCCGTTCGTGCTGCTCTGGCTCGCCGCGCCCGCCGTCGCGCACTGGATCAGCGTTCCGCCCCCCATCGAAGACGCCAAGCCTCTTTCACCAACAGATACCCAGACGATGCGATTGATCGCTCTGCGCACCTGGCGTTTTTTCGACCGCTTCGTCACGCCGGAAGATCACTATTTGCCTCCCGATAATTTCCAGGTGGAACCAAAACCCCGCGTCGCCCATCGCACCTCCGCCACCAACATGGGCCTTTACCTGCTGACCCTCATCGCCGCGCGTGATTTCGGATGGATCGGCGCGCAAGAGGCAGTCGGGCGGCTCGAAGCAACGCTGCATACCTTCAGCCAATTCGAGCTGTATCGCGGCCATTTTTTCAATTGGTACGAAACACTGAGCTTGAAACCTCTCGACCCGAAATACATTTCCAGCGTGGATAGCGGCAATCTGGCTGGAAACCTTCTCGTTCTATCCAGTGCATGTCGTGGGCTGATCCAGGAACCGTTCGTCGAATCGCGAATGTTTGCAGGTGTCGCAGACACCATCCATCTGCTTCGCGAAGTGCTCGGCAAAATTACCGACTTCCGCCGTACTCAGACGGTCACGAGAAAGCAGTTGAGCAACGCAATCGAATCGCTGGCCGCATTGGTTGATCCGGTTCCAGGAGACGCCCGCGAATGGGCGGCGCGCTTCGTGGAACTGCGGGAATTTGCGCAGACGGCCGCGGACATCGCGGAAGCGCTCGCGCAAGAACTTGGCGAGCCGCCCGATTCCGAATTGCGCGCGTGGGCGGAAGCCGCCAGGAATTCGGTCGAGAGCAACTTGCGCGATGCGCGCATCATTATTCCGTGGCTGCGTCTGGACGTGAAAGAAGTTGTCGCCATGGCCGGACGCTCGCAAGAAGAATCCCCCGAATGGGTCGCGATTGAATCTCATTTCCGCACGTTGCCGACTCTTGCGGATGCTCCGCAGCGCTTTGAATCTGCCATTCGCGCGCTCGCCCCCGTCCGCGAGAGGCTAGCGGCGGATTCCGCTCCCAATCGCGAAGTTCTCGCGCGCATTGACGCGCTGGTGGACGCCCTGCAATCCTCCGCCAAGGAAGCGTCCTCGCTTGCCAATCGCCTCGAAGCGATCGCGGCCACCTCGCAAAAGATGTTCGACGCCATGGACTTCAGCTTTCTATTCGACAATTCCCGCAAGCTCTTTTCCATCGGAATGCGCGCCGCGGACGGTACCTTGGACGAAAGTTGTTATGACCTGCTCGCCTCCGAAGCGCGGCTCACGAGCTTCATCGCGATTGCCAAAGGCGATGTCCCGGTTTCGCATTGGTTCCATCTCGGACGGGCCCTCACGCCGGTCGGGCGAGGTTCCGCCTTGATTTCCTGGTCCGGCTCAATGTTCGAATACCTGATGCCCGCGCTCCTGATGCGTTCCCCGGCGAACACCATGTTGAGCCAGACCTACGAGCAGATCGTCCTGCGCCAGATCGAATATGGAAACGAGAGAGGCATCCCCTGGGGAATTTCCGAATCGGCCTTCAACGCACGCGACATTGATTTCACCTATCAATACGAGGGTTTTGGCGTTCCGGGATTGGGACTCAAGCGCGGCCTCAGCGAAGATCTGGTGATCGCGCCGTATGCCACAGCTCTCGCTTCGATGATTGAACCGGAGGCGGCGCTGCAAAATTTCGCGCGCATCGCGCAAGCCGGCGGCGAAGGTCCCTATGGTTTCTATGAAGCGCTCGACTACACGCCCACCCGCCTGCCGGAGGGAAAGGACGTAGCCGTCGTTTACACTTTCATGGCCCACCATCAAGCCATGTCGTTGATGGCTTTTGCTGACGTCGTGAATGCCGGCATAATGCGCAACCGTTTCCACGCCGAACCGATCGTGCGCGCCACCGAGTTATTGCTTCAGGAGCGTACTCCGCGCGACGTGCTGGTCGCCCGGCCTCGCGCCGAAGAAGTCTCCGCGAGCGCGAAAGTGCGCGAACTCATTCCTCCGCTGGTTCGCCGCTTCAGCACCCCGCATGACGCGACCCCGCGAACAGAATTGCTTTCGAACGGGCGCTATTCCGTGATGCTCACGGCGGCAGGCTCGGGTTATAGCCGCTGGCGAGATATCGCCGTCACGCGATGGCGCGAAGACCTGACGCGCGACTGCTGGGGCCAATACATTTATCTGCGCGACGAACAAACCGGCAGCGTTTGGTCCACCGGTTTTCAGCCTGCCGGCGTTGAGCCGGATGCCTATGAGGCCGTTTTCTTCGAAGATCATGCAGAAATTGTCCGGCGCGATCGTTCGCTCACCACCACGCTCGAAGTTGTGGTCTCCTCCGAAGACGATGCGGAGGTTCGCCGCGTCTCGCTCACTAATTTGGGCGTGCGCGCTCGAGATATCCAGGTCACTTCTTACGCCGAGCTCTCGCTCACCACTCAAGCTGCGGATGTATCCCATCCGGCATTTGCAAAGTTGTTCGTCGAGACGGAATACAAGGCGGATGTAGGCGCGTTGCTGGCCACGCGCAGGAAACGCTCCGACGATGAATCTTCGGTGTGGGTAGCGCATGTTCTGGTGGTAGACGGCGAAACCGTTGGTGACCTGCAATACGAAACCGATCGTGCGCGATTCGTGGGACGCGCGCGCAATCTTCGCAATCCGGTGTCAGTGATGGATGGCCGCCCGCTTTCGCGCACCGTCGGCGCCGTGCTCGATCCGATCGTCAGCCTGCGCCGCACCGTGCGGGTTCCCGCGGGCAGCACGGTTCATCTGATTTTTTCCACCGTTGCGGCTGCAACGCGCGAAGAGGCTCTGGATCTTGCCGACAAGTATCGCGATCTCAGAACCTTCGAGCGCACGCTGACCCTCGCCTGGACGCAAGCGCAGGTTCAACTTCATCACCTCGGGATCAGTTCTGAAGAAGCGCTCTTGTTTCAGCGCTTGGCCAACGCCGTACTGTACGTGGATTCGTCGCTGCGCCCCGCGGCCGATGTTCTGGCGCGCACTCCTCTGGACATCTCGACTCTCTGGGGCCAGGGCATCTCCGGAGATCTCCCGATCATTCTGGCGCGCATTGATGATTCGGACGACGTTGAAATCATCCGGCAATTATTGCGGGCGCATGAATACTGGCGCATGAAGCAGCTGCAGGCCGATGTAGTCATCATCAACGAAAAGGCCCCTTCCTATGTGCAGGAGCTTCACGATTCGCTCGAAGCGCTGGTGCGCGGAAGCAAGCTGAGGCTCTCTCCTGATTCTGGCGGGGTGAGCGGCAAGATATTCTTGCTGCGAGGCGATCTTTTGTCGGATCAAGCACGCACGCAGCTGCAATCGGTCGCGCGCGCGGTCCTGCTCAGCCGTCGCGGCACGCTCGCTGAGCAGATCGTGCGTTCCCAGACCGCGGAGGCAGAGGCGCCCGCACTGCTGCGTCCTCCGCGTGCGCCCAAGCGCCAGGATTTGCCAATGCCCGAGCGGGCACTGCAATTCTTCAATGGCCTCGGCGGCTTCGCCGAGAATGGGCGGGAATATGTCGTCGTTCTAAGCGAAGAATTGCGCACGCCCGAACCCTGGATCAACGTGATTGCGAATCCGAATTTCGGATTTCTGGCTTCGGAATCCGGTGCTGGTTTCACTTGGTCGCTGAATAGCCGTGAAAATCAACTCACCCCCTGGTCCAACGACCACGTCTTCGATACTCCGGGCGAAGCCATTTACCTCCGCGACGAATATTCCGGCGAAGTTTGGACTCCCACGGCGTTGCCGATCCGTGACGAAGACGCAAGTTACGTTGCGCGCCATGGACAAGGCTACACGCGCTTCCAGCATGGTTCGCGTGGCCTGGTGTTGGACCTTGTGCAATTCGTTCCGCCAGAAGATCCGATAAAAATCTCGCGGCTCACATTGCAGAACGATTCGGGCCGCACGCGCCGCATCTCCGTCTCCGCTTACGTCGAATGGGTGCTGGGGAATTCACGTAGCGCTTCCGCCCCTTATATCGTTACCGAATACGATCCGGAGTCGCGTGCCGTATTTGCACGCAGTGCGTGGAGCGGAGAATTCGGTGGTCGCATCGCGTTCGCTGATTTATCCGGTCGCCAAACCTCCTTCACGGGCGATCGTACGGAATTTCTCGGCCGCAACGGCTCTCCGGAACATCCCGCAGCCTTGGAACGAGGCGCCCCGCTTTCAGGAAAAGTGGGCGCGGGGCTCGATCCCTGCGCGGCTCTGCAAACCGTCGTCGAACTGCGTCCCGGAGCGAGCGCCGAAGTCACATTTTTCCTGGGCCAGACGGCGGATCGGGAACGAGCGCGCGACTTGCTTAACCGCTACCGCGGCGCGGATCTTGACAAGGTTTTTGCCGACGTCACGCGACACTGGGACGACGTCCTGGGAACCGTGCAGATCGCCACTCCCGATCCCAGCATGGACGTTCTGCTGAATCGCTGGTTGCTCTATCAAACCCTTTCGTGCCGCATCTGGGCGCGCGCGGCATTCTACCAACTGAGCGGCGCGTACGGCTTCCGCGATCAACTTCAGGATGGCATGGCGCTCACGGTTTCGAAACGAGCAGTGACGCGCGAACATTTGTTACGCGCGGCGGCACATCAATTCCTGCAAGGTGATGTCCAGCACTGGTGGCATCCTCCCTCGGGCCGCGGCATCCGCACCCGCATTTCCGATGATCCTCTGTGGCTGGTCTATTCCGTCGTCCAGTTCATCGAAGCGACGGGCGACCGAAGTGTGCTTGAAGAATCCGTGGCGTTTCTGGAGGGGGACGAACTAGCGGAAGGTCAGAAAGAATCGTATTTTGAGCCACGCGTTTCTGAGACTCGCGCGCCTTTATTCGAGCATTGCGCGCGAGCGCTGGATCGCAGCCTTGGCCTCGGAGCTCACGGTTTGCCTTTGATGGGTACTGGCGATTGGAACGACGGAATGAACCGCGTCGGCCAGGATGGCAAGGGCGAGAGCGTATGGCTCGGCTGGTTCCTGCACACGGTTCTATGGGAGTTTGCCAAGTTTGCCGATGCGCGCGGCGAACATCAGCGCGCTGAAAAATGGCGGATTCACGTCAGCGGGCTGAAGGCGGCTTTGGAGCGTGAAGGATGGGATGGCGAATGGTATCGTCGGGCGTATTTCGATGATGGGACTCCGCTGGGTTCGGCGCAAAACACGGAATGCCGAATAGATGGTATCGCGCAATCTTGGAGCATCATGTCCGGCGCTGCGGAGCGCGGTCGCAGCCAGCGCGCCATGGCGGCGGTTGATCAGCAACTGATTCGCCGTCCTGAGGGACTCATCCTATTGCTGGCGCCGCCTTTTAGCCATCCGGCGCATGATCCTGGTTATATCAAGGGCTATCCTCCCGGCATTCGCGAAAACGGCGGACAGTACACGCACGCATCCACTTGGAGCCTGATTGCGTTTGCGGAACTCGGCGATGGCGACAAGGCAGTGGAACTCTTCCGCATGATAAATCCCATCAATCGCTCGAACTCGCGGGCGAGCGTACAGCGCTACAAAGTTGAACCATATGCTGTCGCGGGCGACATCTATGCTGAGCCGCCGCATGTGGGCCGCGGGGGATGGACGTGGTATACGGGTTCGGCGGGCTGGCTTTACCGCGCGGGCATCGAGTGGATACTGGGATTCCGGCTGCGTGGCATGACGCTGTTCATGGATCCTTGCATTCCGCGCGATTGGCCGGGGTACAGCATCGAGTTTCGCTACCACTCGGCGACGTACAAGATCAGGGTGGAAAATCCGTCCGGCGTTACCCGCGGGGTCGCGCTCACCGAGTTGGACGGGAAGCTATTGGCTGGCTCCGCAGATATTCATCTGGTGGACGACGGCAAAGTACATCAAATTCGCATTGTATTGGGTTAACGGCAGGTGGTCGTGGCAGCGGGAACGGGCGCGAGCTTTCGTTCACATGGGAGGCCGTAGAGCGTAGAACTACAAGGTCTTTCCATCTTCGAAACACTCTTTACATTGGTGGCTTACGCGGTTTTATTCGCCCCCAGCATCGTCTAACATTGTCTTGTGCTTGGAGACAGGCTCATGCGCAAGCGGCTCTCGCGCCGCGAAGTGCTCAGGCAACTTGCGGTTGCCTCCGCGTGGAGTGTTCCACTACTCGGAGACGTGCACCGCATCGGTACGCAGGCTCCTGCGGCGCCGGTGGTGCCTTCGCCCAATGAGCTTCCGCCTCCGTCCTATCTAACCCCTCGGGACGACGCCTTTCTGGAAGAACTCGAGAAGGCCATCTTTCAATTTTTCTGGGATCAGACCAATCCCACCACCGGCCTCACGCGTGACCGCTGCAACGTACGCTCGACGGACAACGGGGTCCTGGGAAGCATTGCGGCGACCGGGTTTGGGCTGACGGCGCTGTGCATCGGGGAGAAGCGTGGGTACGTGTCGTTCACGCAGGCGCGCGACCGCGTGATCAATTGTCTTCGATTCCTGTGGAAGAAGCTGCCCAACGAGCACGGGTTCTTTTATCACTGGGCCAACATCAATACGGGCGAGCGGCTCTGGCAGGCGGAGTTTTCTTCGATCGACACTTCCATATTGCTCTGCGGGATTCTGATGTGCCGGGAGCACTTTCAGCACTCCGAAATCAGCCAGTTGGCGCACGAGATCTTTAACCGAGTGGATTGGAACTGGCTCTCGGAGGATACGCGCATCCTGCCGCACGGATGGACGCCCGAGACTGGCTTCCTGCAGTACCGGTGGGACAGTTACAGCGAAATGATGATGATGTACCTGTTGGGGCTGGGATCTTCTTCGCACGCGCTGCCGCCGTCAACATGGGACGCCTGGAAGCGCACGACGTTCGAGTTTGACGGAATCAAGTTCATCGGGTCGTACGCGCCGTTGTTCGTGCATCAGTATTCGCAGGCGTGGTTCGATTTTCGGGGCAAGCGCGACAAATATGCGGACTACTTCCAGAACTCAATTGTCGCGACGGACGTGCACCGTAGATTTTGCTTGAGCCTGGCTAACAAGTTTCCGGACTACAGCGACGACCTGTGGGGAATCACGGCGTCGGATTCGATCAAGGGCTACGAGGTGTGGGGCGGACCGCCGGAGACGGGGCCGATTGACGGGACGGTGGTGCCGTGCGCGGCGGCGGGCTCGTTGCCGTTCATGCCGGCGCCGGCGATGCGGGTATTGCGGACGATTGATAATCGTTATGGAGCGGGGACGTGGAGCCGCTACGGGTTTGTGGATGCGTTCAATCCGCTGATCAATTGGTACGACAGCGACGTGGTGGGAATTGACTCCGGGATTACGATTGTGATGGCCGAAAATGCGCGGTCGGCTTTTGTGTGGGATACGTTCATGAAAAATCCGGAAGCGCAACGCGGGATGGAACGCGCGGGATTCAAATCTTTCCAGCCGCTCGCGGCGCAAGAATTAGTGGAAATGCACGGTCATGGTGCGACCGCTCCCAGTTCAAATAACTCCGCGACCGAACCGCAGAAGTAATTTTCCTCGTGAGCCACTCGCCGCAAGGTTAAAGAACAACCACAGAGACTAGCGGTAGTTTGCCGCCTGGAGTTCGAAGAGCTCGGCGTAGTGTCCGCCTTCTTTGAGGAGCTGATCGTGCGGGCCCTGCTCGGCGATTTCTCCGCCCTTCAGCACGAGGATGCGATTGGACATTTTCACCGTGGAGAAACGGTGAGAAATGAGCACCGACATTTTTCCTTGGGTCAATTCGGCAAACCGCTGAAAGACTTCGTGTTCGGAGCGCGCGTCGAGAGCCGCGGTCGGCTCGTCGAGGACCAGCAGCTGCGCGTCGCGCAGATAGGCGCGCGCGATGGCGATTTTCTGCCACTCACCACCGGAGAGATCCACGGCGCCTTCGAAGCGCGAACCGAGGACCTGATCGAAGCCCTTGGGCAGCTTGCGAATGGCTTGCTCGGCAAGGCTCTTGTTCGCTGCGGCGCGGATCTGGAAGGGGTTATGGCGCTCTTCGATGCGGCCAACGGCGATGTTCGCGGATGCCGTCATTTCATAGCGCATGAAATCCTGGAAGATGACGCCGATCTGCTGCCAGAGGCTATCGAGATCGTATTCGCGGAGGTCGCGGCCATCGAGAAGGATTTGACCTTCACTGGGATCGTACAAGCGCGTGAGCAGCTTGACGATGGTGGTTTTGCCCTGGCCATTCTCTCCGACGATGGCGATGCGTTCGGACGGGGCCAGTTTGAAATTCACGTTCTTCAGAACGAGCCGTGAACTGCCGGGATAGCGGAACGAGACGTTCTTGAATTCGAATCCTTGCTGGATACGCTTGGGAGCAGGAATCGCGTTGGGCCTGGACTGGATCCTGGGCTTCACGGCGAAGAATTCCAGCAGGTCGGTCATGAACAACGCTTGATTCGCGATTTCAGAGAACGTGGTGAAGACCGCTTGTATATTGGTGCTGGCACCGCCGATAGCGCCGGTGAGCATGACCATCTGGCCGATGGACAGGCTGCCGAACAAAGTTTGGTAGATGACGAAAGCGTAGGTTCCGTAATATCCCGTGACGCCAAGCAAGCCAAGGAGCGAACCGACGGTGAGCTTGCGGCGCGCGACGCCGACAGTCTGATTGCAGAGTTTATCGGCGACGTCGGAGTAGCGTCCGACGAGGAACGGCGCCAGCCCAAACAGCTTCACTTCCTTGGCGCCTTCCTTGGTGCCGCTGACGGTGCGCAAGTAATCGAGTTCGCGGCGGGCCGGAGTCTGCTGAAAGCTCATGGAATAGCCGAGGAAGGCGAAATGGGTTTCGCCGAGGAATGCGGGGACGACGCAGATAACGAGAGTGAGAAGCAGCAGCGGCGAGTAGAACAAAATTCCAGCCGCCAAGCTGATGGTGGTGATGGCTTCCTGGATCAAGCGTCCGGCAATTTTGATGGTTTGTACGCGATCGGTGCTTTGCACGCGGGCGCGCTCGAGCTTGTCATAGAAAACGGGATCTTCGTAAGAGAGCAGGTCGAGATTCGCAGCGTGTTTCATCAACGTAACGCTGATGTGGCGCATGAAGCGCTCGGCAAGCGTCACGTCGCAAAAATCAATCAGTCGGATCAGGACCGCGGAGAAACCCGCGAGACCGAATTCGAGAGCGACGAGCCACCAGAAGTAGTGGGGCAGGGCAGTCTGATGGGCTTTGTAAGCTTCGATCGAATCAACGATGCTGCGGGTGACCAGCAATACGGACAGCGGAACGAGAGCGACTGCGACGCGGGAAAACATTTCGCCGATGACGACGCCGGGAGCCGCTTCCCAGACGAACTTCATGACTTGCGGAATATTTTTGAGGGCGCGAAGGCGTTCGCCCCATCGAGGGCTGGGAATATCCTCTGCAGGTTTTACTTCGCTGGCTGGGTGCTTACCGAGTAACGCTCTGGTGCTCACGACCGGGCTCCAATCCTACTAGGGCTGTATGATTCTTATCGTTATAACCGGCGGCTACTTCAGTGCCGCGATTATGCACGAGGGCACGTTGCCTGCCAATCGAAAATTGTGCGTAACTTGCTAAAAAGTAAAGACCTAGAGGATTGAGGCGCGATCGGCGAATCTGTTGTTTTTTCGCACTACTGCAAGTTCTACTTGACGGCCGAGATTCGTGACTTGTGATTCGTGACTCGTGGTGCGCGAGAGGCGCTTTTGGGTGAAAAAGGCAGTGGCTAGTGATTAGTGGTGAGTGGCTAGAAACTGGCCGGCGGAATTGTTTGCGGGAAGTGCAAGAAAGCTTGCGATTGATTTGGGCTGTCGGCGTTTGTTTTGTATGAGTTACACCGATTTCTAATCGGCAGGGTTTGCGATTGATTTTGGCTGTTTTTGGCTGGATGTAACAATGTGACATGCGGTTCTCGCCCCTGCGGCGAATCGTCGCGAGATGGCCGGCCGCGACACTATTCCTCGCGATTTCGGTGATCGGCCTTGTTGTTGCTGTGGCGCGCTCCATGTTGCGTCCTCGGCCAGCTTGAAAACCCCTATCATAGCACATTTTGAGTCCATTTACCATTCAGGATATACCCTATGGGGTTAACGCATTGAGGAGATTGAAGGTTGGTTGCGCGCGTATGGTGTGTGTCGGGCTGAAGGGTCAGTGTGAGAACGGCAAAACGTGTACTTCAGCGGCTAAAGCCGCTTCGATTTCTTGACGTTTGCGCCGTAGCCAAAGCTACGGCCTACAAAGACTCCGCTGCGCCCATGCAGGATGTGGAGGAGATCGGGGGAGCTGCGAAAAAAGAAGAAAAAAGAGCTTGCATTAGTTTTAGTGTTGTAGTTAAGTATAACACTGAAGTAGCGAGCGTGGTTTAGGTCCCTCGTGGTGCCCATGGGCCCAGGGTGCCGGCCACAGTTCACAAAGCTCAGAGGAGGATATGACATGAAATGCCTTCGGTTTGTGCTTCCAGTGGTTATGCTGATATCACTTTCGGTGCCGGTATTTGCGCAGTCTGTCGCTCAGAAGTCATTCGACACGTTGAAAACTTTGGCTGGGAATTGGGAGGGGCCGGTGAGCGTCGACCCGCCGCAAGCGGATATGGACATGAGCAAGCCCGTGCACGTCTCGTTGCGTGTGACGTCCCGGGGAAACGCGCTCGTGCATGAAATGCAGGAATCGGGAACGCCGCTGGACCCGAAGAAGTACGACCATCCAGTTACGATGATGTATATGGATAACGGCCAACTGACGCTGGTCCATTATTGCGACGCGGGCAATCGTCCTCGAATGACGGCCAAAGCGTCGCCAGACGGAAAGACGGTGGAATTCGAGTTTCGGGATCTTTCCGGCGGCAATGAGTATGGACATATGTATCACGCCGTATTCACAATCATTGACGCCAACCATCACCGGGAGGACTGGACTTACATGACACCTGGGGATAAGCCGATGCACGCGCATATGGATCTGCAGCGGACCAATTGATGGCGAGACGTACTTCTAGCGTGATTAGGACACCATGATGGACCGTGAGTGGAACGACAATCAGCCGATTTACCGCCAGATCCGCGACCGGGTGGTCGCGCTGATCCTCGACGGGGCGCTGAAGGAAGGGGATCCGTTGCCGTCGGTGCGAAATGTGGCGGCGGACTACCGGGTGAATCCGCTCACGGTCCTGAAGGGCTATCAACAGTTGGTTGACGAGCAACTGGTGGAGACCAAGAGAGGCTTGGGGATGTTCGTCATTGCCGGCGCGCGCAAGTTGCTGCTGGAGGGCGAGCGGCAGAGGTTTTTGGGCGAAGAGTGGCCAAGGGTGTACACGACGATTGTGCGGTTGGGATTGCAGGCCGAGGAGCTGATGGCCGCGATCAAGCGACAGCCGACGAAGGATGGCGACCAGCCGAAGACGAAAAAGCCCGATTCTCCCGAGGAGGAGCGTTGAAGCCATGACATGCATAGAGGCACGCGGACTTCGCAAGGCGTTTGGCGCGACGGTGGCGCTGGACGGCGTCAACATGCGGGTAGAAGAGGGACGCATTCTAGGATTGATTGGCCCGAACGGGGCGGGGAAGACGACTGCCTTGAATGCGATTTTAGGACTGACTCCTTATCAAGGCGAGTTGAAGGTGCTGGGGCGCGACCCGTGGAACGAGCGCGAGACGCTGATGCGCGAGGTGTGCTTCATCGCGGATGTGGCGGTGCTGCCGCGATGGATCAAGGTTGCGCAGCTGCTGGAATTCGTCGCGGGAGTGCATCCACGGTTCGATCGCGCGAAAGCAGAAGGATTTCTGGCGAAGACGAATATCGGGAACAACAGCAGGGTGCGGGAATTATCGAAGGGCATGGTGGCGCAGCTGCATTTGGCGGTGGTGATGGCGATTGACGCGCGGCTGCTGGTGCTGGACGAGCCGACGCTGGGCCTGGACATTCTTTATCGCAAACAATTCTACGATTCGTTGCTGAACGATTATTTCGATCGTAGCCG
Organism: Candidatus Acidiferrales bacterium; assembly: GCA_049287725.1. Lineage (GTDB taxonomy): Bacteria > Acidobacteriota > Terriglobia > Acidiferrales > UBA7541 > Palsa-295. Next base: position 86,296 of record JBAQGJ010000080.1, read on the forward strand.
AACGATTGTGGTGACGACGCACCAGGTGGAAGAGGTGCAGAACGTCTTGACCGATCTGATGTTCATCAATCATGGGCGCATCGTGCTGGATTGCAGCATGGAAGAGTTCGAGACGCGCTATGTGGAAGTGGCGGTGAATCCCGAGCAATTGGCGGCGGCGCGGGCGCTGAAGCCGATATACGAGCGGCAGGTGTTTGGCCGCAGCATTGTGCTTTTCGATCATGCGGAGCGGGACAAGCTCGCGGCGCTGGGTGAAATGCACACGCCGAGTATCGCGGATGTATTCGTGGCGGTGATGGGCGGTGCGGCGGGCGCGGCGCAAGGAGCGGGGCGATGAGCAGTCAATCAAACGCGATGTCCGAATCGGTGCAGGGGCAGAGAGTAGCGTCCGCGGTTATCCCCTGGAGTCGAGTGTTCTACTGGTCGGTGCGGCGCGAATTGTGGGAGAACCGTTCGATCTATCTCGCGCCACTGTTTGTTGCCGGGGCGGCTCTATTGGCATTCCTGCTGAGCGCGATGATGGGCGTGTGGCAAAGGCATCTACAAGTTAGTCCGGCGCCGGCGCGAGAAACGGTGGTGATGCCGTTCGATATCGTGGCGGGCCTCTTGATGGGCACCTGTATTGTGGTGGCCTTCTTTTATTGTCTGGACGCTTTGCACGGCGAGCGCCGCGATCGGAGCATTCTATTTTGGAAGTCGCTGCCGGTATCGGATCTCACGACGGTGCTGGCGAAAGCTAGCGTCCCGCTGATTGTGCTGCCGCTGCTGACGTTTGCGATTACCGTAGTTACGCAGTGGATCATGCTGCTGGTGGGCAGCGCGATATTGGCGGGGAGCGGAGTAAGTGTGGGGATGCTTTGGACCGAAGTGGGGTTCGGGCGGATGTCGCTGCTTTTGCTCTATCACCTTTTGACTGCGCACGCTTTGTGGCCTTTCCCGGTGTATTGCTGGTTGCTGCTGGTTTCGGGATGGGCGCGACGAGCGACGTTTTTGTGGGCGGCGTTGCCGGCGGTGGCGATTTCCGTGATGGAGATGATTGTGTTTCATACACAGCATTTCGCGGGGCTGGTGGCGGGGCGGTTGATTGGAGCCGCGCCGGCGTTTACGTCCATGCCTGGCGATTCGTTTCCGTCGGGGCCGATGACGCATATTACGGCGGGGGCGTTTTTGGGTAGTGCGGGGTTGTGGGTAGGGTTGATTGTTGCGGCGGGATTTTTGGCGTTGGCGGTGCGGGTGCGGAGGTATCGGGAGCCGATTTGATTCGCGGAGCGGCGCCGGTTTGGAATGCGGACGATACCGCAGAGACGCAGAGGGCGCAGAGGAAACCGGGGCGCGCGGACAATTGCGGTATGGGCGCGAGTTCGAACGTCACATCGGCGCTGAGGAGATTTTTTGCGTCCGGGCAAGTTGGGGCGCGGCAAGCAGCGCCCCTACCTGCGTGGTTATGGCCACGGAATTGGAGAAGGAAGCAACGGTGCCGGTGGATTTCTTATTGCAGCTTGGCGTATTCGGATTTGGCTTCTTGGAGGATTGGGATTTTGGGGTCGGCGTCTTTCCATAGCGCGAAGAAGTCCTGGTAGGCTACGCGGGCTTTGGCTTGATCGCCTTGAAGGGCGTAGGCGCGGGCTAGGCCTAGTTTGGCCAGGGCGCCTGTGATTGCGTTCACGACTACGCCGGGATGGTCCACGATCTTTTGAAATTCGGCGGCAGCTTCGGCGCCTTTGTGTAACGCGAGATAAGCGCGGGCACGTTGGTAGGTGGTGCGCATGCCGCGGCCACTGCCGAGGTCGTACTGTTCGGCGACCTGCAGAAGGTCAATGGCTTTCGCGGGATTGTTGCGGCCGATTTCGATGGCGGCGCGGATGGCGGGGAGGTCGAAGCCGTTGACGAGCGTGTTGGCGGGGTAATCCTTGGCGAGTTCGGCGGCGATGGATTCGGCGCGGGCGGCGTCGCCGGCGGCTGCGAAGGCATATGCGGCATTGGTGCGGGTTACTAGGGAGGAGGAATTGATCGCGAAGGCGGCTGCGGCATCGCGACGAGCGCCTGCGTCATCGCCGATCTCCGCTCCGGTCGTGGCGAAACTGGAGAGAGAGTGCGCGACGGGTTCGGTTTGATGCAGAGCTTCGTAAGCAGCTCGCGCGCGTTCGATTGCAGCGCGAGCTTTCTCCATGTGGCCCGAGTACGCGTCGGTTTGCGCGGCAAGTACGAGCGAGAGCGCGGCGTTTTCGGGACCTTTGGAAGCGAGAAGGGCAAGTTCGCGGTCCATGGCAGACGGATCGTTTTGTGCGAAAGCGATCACGTAGGCCAGGCGATGGATGTTGGCAACATCCAGCTTCCTGGCCAGGGCGTCATTGAGGGTGGCCTTCGCCTCGTCGAAGCGGCCCAGGCCAACGTAGGCGCCGGCGAGGCCGACGAAGGAGATGCTGTCGCCCGGGTCGAGCTGGTTGGCCTGATGCGCAAAAGGCAGGACTTTTTCCCACTGGCCTATTAAGGCGTAGGAAACTCCCAGATTGTTGAACGGAATTGCGTCGCGGGGATAGGTCTGCGTCCAGAGTTGATAGACTTCGTTGCCCTTTTGCAGATCGCCTTGCACGTTTTCGTAATAGTGCGAATCAATGTAGAAACGTTCGGCTTCGCTGGCGCGGTCGCGGAGGGCGTAGGCTTTTTTGGTGTATTCGGCGCCGATGGCGGCTTGTCCGAGATTGGTTTCTACCTGGCCGAGGGTGGCGAAGGCCATGGCGAAATTGGGATCGAGAGTGATGGCTTGTTGGAAGAAAGGCGCGGCGCTTTCTTCGCCTTTATTGGCGCGCGCTTGCATGCCCAGGCTGTAGGCTTTGAGCGCTTCGAGCGATGAGGTGGTGGCTTCGTTGATCGGAGTGTTGAATTTTTGAATGGAGGCGAGGGATTCGCCGAGTTTGCCGCGGACATCTTCGGCGGCCTGGCCGAGGGCGGCGAGGACGTGGTCTTTATCTTGCGCTTCGGCAGTGGAACTGGCGAGCGGTTCGCCGGTGGAGCAATTGACGGCGTTGAGGACGAGATTGTAAGTGTTGCCAATTTGCGCGATGGAGCCTTCCATGACCGCGGCAGATTGCGTGCGCTGGCAGATTTGGCGCGCGAGCTCGTTGGTGACGCGGGCGGTGGAGGATTGTCCCATGTATTGCATGGTCTGCTGCATTTGGCGGTCGGAGAGGATGTGGAGGAATGGGGATTGCGCTAGTTGAGCGGCTAGGCCCTGGCGGAGAGCGCCGTCGAAGACTGCGTCGCCGGTCGTGTTGGTGAAGTCGGCTAGGACGATGGAGCGTTGGCCGCCTAGTTTCGGGCCGCGATGCGTGAGGATGTATGCACCGATGGCGAGGGCGGCGATTAGTACGGCTGCGCCGATCAGGGGTAAGCGGTTGCGCGGCGTGGCCATTGGTGACGTCGGAGATTGAGAGGGTGGCTGCGATTGCGTTGCGGCTGCGGGAGTTGATGTAGCCGAGGATCCTGCGCTGGCGAAAGTTGCGGGTTGGGAGCTGCTGATTGGCGCGGCGCTGGTGCCGCCGGATGGCGTAATTGCGGCGATCGCGTGGCCGCTTGAGGGCGTCGGCTGCGCGGCGGTTTCCGCGTGCGGATATGCGCCGGAAGTTTGCGGCGTTATTTGCGCGGCGGGGACTGCGCCGGAGACGCGGCTGGAGCCGCTGTCGCGTTTGAGGCGGGCTAGATCGGTGCGCAGTTCGGAGGCGTGTTGATAACGCATGCGGCGATCTTTTTCTAGCGCTTTGGAAATGGTTTCTTCGAGGCGCGGAGAAATATCGGGATTCAGGCGCACGGCGGGGACGGGCGGCTTTTCGAGGATGGCGTTGAAGACGACGGCGGTGGTGGCGCCGCGGAAGGGAACCGCGCCGGTGGCCATTTCGTAGAGGACCGCGCCGAAGCTGAAAAGGTCGCTGCGGACGTCGAGAGTTTCGCCGCGGGCTTGCTCGGGCGACATGTAAGCAACGGTGCCGACCGCGGTGCCAGCGCTGGTGAGATCGGCTTCGCTGATGCCCGGGCGATCGATGGTGGCGGACGAGAGGCTGGCGGCGCGCGTTTCGTCGCTCGTGGCGAGAATTTGCTTGGCCAAGCCGAAGTCGAGAATTTTGGCGTGGCCGCGATCGGTGACGAAAAGATTTGCGGGTTTGATGTCGCGATGGATGATGCCTTTGGAGTGCGCGGCGTCGAGCGCGTCGGCGATTTCGATGCCGAGATCGAGCAGGGATTCCATATCGAGCGGGCGGCCGGAGATGCGGTGCTTGAGCGTCATGCCTTCGAGAAATTCCATGACGATGAAGGGGCGTCCATCGTGCTGGCCGATTTCATAGATCGTGCAAATATTCGGGTGATTTAGCGCGGAGGCGGCGCGAGCTTCGCGGCGGAAACGTTCGAGCGCTTGCGGATCGCGGATGAGATCTTCGGGAAGAAATTTGAGAGCGACGAAGCGGCCGAGTTCGGTGTCTTCGGCTTTGTAGACGACACCCATGCCTCCGCCGCCGAGTTTTTCGACGATGCGGTAGTGGGAGACTGTTTGGCCGATTGGAGACTGGGGATCCGGCATGCGGGCACATAGTAGCGTGAATGGTGATTGGTGAGTAGTGATTAGTGGGGTGTGAGTGGTGATTGGTGATTGGTGAACGGCGGTGGGGCGTGATTGGTGATTAGTGATTGGTGATTGGTGAACGGCGGGTGGGGCGTGGGTGTGGGCGGATTGCGAACTGGTTGCGGCGGCGGGCACGGCATGCCGTGCCCCTACGGTCGTGTAGGGGATTCGCGAGGAGGCCGAGGTCCGGCGCGAGGAAAACGAAGAGAGATCCCTCGCTGCGCTCCCTTCGCTACTGCACTCAGGGCAGGCGGGATGACAGACTTAAAGAAAGAGCACAGAGCGGCGCCGCGATCAGTGGGCGGAGTTGGTTTGGCCGGCGGCTACTTGTTGGCGTGCTTGGTCGAGCCAGTTTAGGGCTACTGTGGGGCCGGAGGGCGTGGACTTTCTGCCGCCGGTGAGTTGGAACATTACGAAGTGCTGGCCATCGGGGGTTACGTCGTACGAGCTTATTGGAGCGCGCATTTCGAAGCGGTCTTTGAAGAGCGGTACGGGTTGGCCGGGTTGGAAGGAGTTACCCGCAACGGAGTAAGGCACCGCGACCAGCGCACTTCCATCCATGTAAAATAGTTCGTGGCTGGTCTTTGACCAGCGCGCGTCCATTCCGACGCTCGTCGAGACTTGCCATTTGCCGCCCGACCCAGAAAACGGCACCACATAAACCTGTATGACTCCGGATTCGGGTGAGGTGTACGCCAACCAGCGCCCGTCGGGAGAGATCGCCGGCCCGAAGCCTCTCGTCACACCTGGCATCTGGCGCGGCTCTCCAGGTTTGCCATTTGCATCCAGTGTGACGGTCCAGATTTCGCAGCAGCTCCCGTCTTTTTCCGAGAGCCGTTGCAGCGCGAGCACTTTTCCATCCGGCGACCAGGACATTGGGTAGGCGTTCAATATAGATTCTGGAATCAAAGACTGTTCTGGGCTCCCTCCATCAGCGCGCTCCCAATAGATGGCTTGTCCCGTACCTTTGGACGTGCTGCGCGCATGCGCGTAGGTGAGACGCAGGCCGTCCGGGGTCCAGAGTGGCGCAGTGGCACCGGCCGTTCCAAGGGTTACTCGCGACGTGGTCTTGCGTTCCAGGTCATAGATCCAGATATTTCCTGTGCCTTGCTGAAAAGCGAGGCGCTTGCCGTCGGGAGAAATCCGCGGCGAAGCGGCCTCGGGCTGATCAGTCAGCAAGACCGAAGCGTTGCCCTTGCGATCCATCATCACTACATTCAAATCTTCGCCCGCGGAGCCGCCATCCAGATGAACGGCTGTGCCGTCACTGGAGAAGCTGAGTTGCGCGCTGCCGTTGGCCATATCGTAATTCACGCCCTGCATCACCGGAATCGCGGTGCCGGTCAATTTCAATGCCTTGGGATCAAACGGAGCAACGAAGACGGTGCCCTGCGACACATAGGCCAGGTAACCGCCCCTGAGGTAACGTCCGAAATAGGCGTTCTCCACGAGCACCTTGGGGATGCCTGTATCGAGGGGCGCGGCGTCCACGCTGGCATGCCCGTAAAAGTTATTGTCCGCGGATGCGGTGAAGAGCACCGCTTTTTCACCGGGGAGAAATTGCGGCCAGCGGTGCGTGATCTCCCCACGCGCGCGATCCAGATGCGTCACTTGCACCGGCGTGCCGCCGTCCGCGGACACGCGGAAAAGCGGGGTGGTGAATTGCGTCGGGAAAACAATCGTCCCGTCTTCACCCCAGGCCCCGCCGCGAAAGCTGGCGGCGTCGCACAAGACAATCGGCGCGCCACCGCGCACCGAGATTTTCTTCAGTTTAGCGTCGCTGCTGTAAAACGCGATCCACTGGCTATCCGGCGAAAAGAACGGAGCCTGAGCCGCGCCCGCGCCGTCGAGCAGCACTGCATTCACTTTGTCCAGGTCACGCACGTAGAGTTGTCCTGCGCCGGCGCCGCTCTGCGCGGCCACATAGGCCAACCGTGACCCATCGGGCGAAATCACCACGCTCGGTCCACTCGCCAGAACCAGTTGCTGCCCTGGGGGAATCCAGAGGGAGAGTTCGACGAGATTTCGTGCGGGAGGTTGTGAGGCTTGACGCAACGCGAACAGCGAGACGAGTAGCGCGGCGGCCAGGATTGCGGCGAGCGCCCAGGGGAGGAAGCGCCGCCAATGTGGCGCGGCAGCTTGCGACGAGAGTTGCCCAGCCGATGCGCCGGGATCGTATTCGGCAGTGGGTGAGATTGCGGAGCGCCGGCCGGAGGATGGGTGAGCGGACGCCGATGCGGGCGCGGCTGACGAGGAGCTCGAAAATCTTCCGGGCGCGTCTTCCGTTGGCATCACCTGATACGACGCGGAACGGCCGGTGTCGCTGTCACGCTTGACGCGCTTGAGGTCGGCGCGAATATCCGCGGCGTTGTGGTAGCGCAGGTCGCGATCTTTTTCGAGGGCTTTGTTGATGATGTCTTCGAGCTTCGCGGGAACGTCCGGGTTCAGCCGCACGGGGCTGGCGGGCGCGCGATTGAGAATCGCGTCGGTAATGACGCCGGACGTTTCGCCGCGAAATGGGAGAGCGCCGGTGGCCATCTCGTAGAGGACAACGCCAAAGGAAAACAAGTCGGTGCGCGAATCGAGTTCCTTGCCGCGAACTTGCTCGGGAGACATGTAGGCGACGGTGCCGACCGCGACGCCCGGGCTGGTGAGATCTTCGGGGTTCACACCGCCCGTCATGGAAGCGGAGTGGGCGACATCCTGCGTCACGGTGTGGACGACCGCGCGGCGAATCTGCTTGGCCAAACCGAAATCGAGAATTTTGGCGTTGCCGCGTTCGGTGACGAAGATGTTGGCCGGTTTGATGTCGCGATGGACGATGCCTTTGGCGTGCGCGGCGTCGAGCGCGTCGGCAATGCCGATGGCGAGGCCGAGCAGGACGTCGGTATCGAGAGGTTGGCTGGCGATGCGATGCTTCAGAGTCATGCCCTCGAGAAATTCCATAGCGATGAACGCTTCGCCGCGCTGATCGTCAATTTCGTAGATGGTGCAGATGTTCGGATGATTGAGCGCGGAGGCGGCTTTGGCTTCGCGTTGAAAGCGGCTGAGGGCTTGGGGATCTTTGGCGACGTCGTCCGGCAGGAATTTGAGGGCGACGAAGCGGCCGAGTTTGATGTCCTCGGCTTTGTAGACGACGCCCATGCCGCCGCCACCGAGTTTTTCGATGATTCGGTAGTGGGAGATGGTGCGGCCGATTGGAGACTGGGGGTCCGGCATTCGGGCTCATAGTAACGTGATTGGTGATTGGTGAGTAGTGATTAGTGAACGGCGGGTGAAGCGTGATTCGTGATTATCGGTGAACGGCGTGTGAGACGTGAGTGGTGCTTGAGATTTTGCGCGGCAGCTTGGATTGCGAGATGGTGCAGTGGCGGGCACGGCATGCCGTGCCCCTACTATCTTGTACGGATGAACCGCGGAGCCTTGGTGAGCAGGCGTTCTGCTAGAATTGCGGCGAAATGGCGGCGGCTGAGGATCTGCGGAGTGAGGATTTGCGATTTCCCGTGGCGGGTGCGGGGCGGGAAGTGTCGGCGGTGCTTTTGATGCCGGCTCCGGCTCGGCACCTGCTGGTGCTTGCGCATGGGGCTGGGGCGGGAATGAATCACCCGTTTATGGAAAAGCTGGCGCGTGAATTGGCTGCGGTGAATGTCGCTACGTTGCGTTATCAGTTTCCGTACATGGAGGAACGGCGGCGCGTGCCGGACGCGCTGGGTGTTTTGACGGCGACCGTTGCGGCTGCGGTGCGCGCGGCGGCGAATGCGGCTCCGAATTTGCGGTTATTCGCTGGGGGTAAGTCCATGGGAGGGCGCATGACTTCCCAGGCGGCGGCACAGGGTTTGCTGGAGGCGGTAAAAGGATTGGTGTTCTTTGGGTTTCCGCTACATCCGCCGAAGCGTCCTGGAACGAAACGAGCTGAGCACTTGGCCAAGGTGAAGATGCCGATGCTATTTCTGCAGGGAACGCGCGATACTCTGGCGGACCTCGAGCTCTTGCGACCGGTTTGCACTGAATTAGGGGCGCGGGCAACATTGCAAATCATTGAGAGCGCCGACCATTCCTTTCACGTGCTGAAGAGGTCGGGAAAGAGTGATGCGGAGGTGTTGCGGGAGTTGGCGGAAACGGAAGCGTCGTGGGCGGAGCGAGTTGGTGGGACACGTGATTGATTCGGAGGCGTGGCTTCAGGGGCTAACGCCCCTTGCTTTTTTCTGGCTTGACGGCGGCGCTGAAGCCCCGCCCTTCCGAATACGTGCCGTGGCGTTACGGCGCGGAGGAGATGTTGACGCCCGGGCAAGCTGGGGCGCGGCTAGCAGCGCCCCTACCTACGTGGTTTACGCTTCAGGACTTGGCGCGTGGGGCAAGGCTCTTCGATTCGGCACTGCCGAATCTCAGGATGAATCGCGCTGCTGTGCGATTCACGAGCAGTGCGCTACTGCGATCAGCGGGCGGCGTCGGAGTGGCGGCGCGATGGGTTGGCGGTGTTGTACTTGGCTGGACCGACTGGTGCGGCTAGACTGAGGAGCGCAGGCTGCGAATGAATTTTGTGATGAGAGGGAGGAATCTGATTGAGACTCTTCGCGCAAACTTATTTCGGGGTGAAGTGGCGCTTCGTTTTCGCGGTCGCGTTCTTTTTTGCCGTGATGATCGCGCCGTTCGTTGCACATGGACAGAACGTGACGGCCAATAGCGGGTCGTGGTCGGGGATTATTATTTCCAGCGCATGCGACGCCGACGAAGCGTTTAACGAATCTCCCGACTGCACCAAAGAGGTGCCGGGGGCAAAGCTCGCGCTATATGACGACACGAATCGCGTGATGTATGGCATGGAGCCGCAATCTTTGGTGAAGGCGCGGCTGGGCGATACGGTGACGGTGAGCGGGACACTCGAGGGCGATACGATTCGAGTGGCGGGCGTTGAGTCCATGGCGATTGGGCTGGCGGTGGGGCAGAAGGCTCCGGCATTTTCTTTGCGGGATCAATTCGGGCACGTGCAGACGCTGGACAGTTTGAAGGGAGCGAACGGGACGGTGTTGCTGTTCTTCCGTTCGGCGGATTGGTGACCCTTCTGCAAGGGGCAGCTGGTCCAGCTGCAAAGCGCGTTCCCACGATTCGAGAAGCAGGGTGTGAAGCTGGCGGGGATCAGTTACGACTCGGATGAGATTTTGAAGTTTTTCGCGGAGCGGCACAAGATCGAGTATCCGCTTTTGGGCGATCCGGATTCGAAAATCATCGCGGAGTACGGGGTGTTGAATAAAGAAGCCACCGGAATGCAGAAGGGGTTTGCGCGTCCGGGGTATTTTTTTATTGATAGGAACGGCATTATTCGCGAGAAGTATTTTGATCCGCGATACCGGGAGCGTTTGACGGGGAATAGCTTGATCGGGAAACTGTTTCCGGAATTGGGGCAGGAGGTGACGGCGACTGTGGACGCGCCGCATTTGCAGGTGGCGCTGGAGCAGTCGGACACTACGGGCGTTCCCGGGACGCGAGTCACGCTGGTGGCGGAGGTGCGGTTGCCCGCGGATGTGCATGTGTATGCGCCGGGGACGAAGGGTTATAAGCCGATTCAGTTGGTTCTGGATCCGATTGCGGGAATGAAATTTGAGCCGGTGGTTTATCCGGCGTCCAAGACACTTTTTTTGCCGGCGATCAAGGAGCAGGTGCCGGTTTTCGAAGGGGCGTTTCGCATCAGCGAGGATGTGCAGGTGAGCACGGGGGCGGCGTTTTGGGGAGCGCTCGGCGAGGGCGGGAAGACTTTTGCGATTACGGGGAAATTGGAGTATCAGGCTTGCGACAAGACGATTTGTTTTTTGCCGGATTCGGTGCCGGTGAAGTGGGAGTTACAGGTTTTGCCGCTGGATCGGACTCGGGCACCGGCGGAGATACGGCATAAGTAGTGAGTGGATCGCGCAGGAGTGGCTGTGCCGCTGGGCGCCGAGGTCGTGTTGACGGCTGGGCAAGCTGGGGCGCAGCTAGCAGCGCCCCTACCTGGGGGATTTGCGGCCGCGGACGTGGAGCGTCGGGTCGCGCGCGGCTGGCTCGCTGCTAGCTTTTCGAGCCGGAATGGGCGTGGTGGGCGACCATTTTTTGGGCTATGTGCATTAGCAGCCTGCGGTCGGTCTCGCTCACTCGCTTCATGAGCCTGCGGAAATTATTCAGGATGCGAGCGTCCTTGCCGGAACTGCCCCAGGCGACATCGTCACCCTTCTTGCGGGCGGGGAGATTCGGCAGCTTGGGAGGTTCCTCGCCGTCATAGAAGAGTTGATAGAGAGGAACTTCCAAAGCGCGCGCCATCTTTTCGAGCGTTTCAATGGCGGGGACGGTGTGGCCGTTTTCGACGCGCGAAATGTAGCAGCGGAGCAATCCAGTGCGTTTCTCGATGTCGCCCTGGGACAGCTTCTTCTCTTCCCTTAAAGTACGCAACCTCTCACCCATAATCATTTTTAATGGCCCTCCTGAATGTGAACGATTCGATTCAACTAAACAATACTACTGCTAGACGTCCTCAGCTTGGAAACGTTTAATCGCCAGGAGGACGAAGCCTGGGGAGATCGTCACGATACACCCTCTGGGGTCGAACTGGTCGTTCGCCGGGCTGCTTTTCGGGCCAATTCCACTTCAAGAGCCTCGACGGTGTCTTGGAGTACGCGAATTTCACCTTCTTTTACGTCTTTAAGAAGGCAGTACATGCCCAGCACGTCTTTGGTAGCGCTTTTCTGTTCGGCGTTTGCGGCTGAGATCGTTATCGTCATGGCCGTGCCGACGGCCATGAAACCACCGACGAAGAGTGGCAGGCCGACAGGGTTCTGAAACGGCCCCAGTCCGTGCAGCGAACCCCATTTCGCCAATCCGCCCATAATGAGGCTGGCTCCCGCCGCTTCCAGGGGGCAAAAACGGATGGCGGCCCATACCAGGAAGGGAGCACACAAGAAGAGAAAACCGTTTCCCGGGATCCAGGATACAGGCCGTAGTCCGAAATTCAGCACGCAGACCAAGCTTAGTCCGGCAACCAGAGCGGTAATTTCGAGCTTTTCCAGAGGATCGGGAGAATGGTGTTTGTGGCCCAGCAAAAGAACAAGAAAGGGCGCGAGAAAAAGTATGCCGAGCATGTCGCCAACCCACCAGGTGAACCAGAGCGTCGAGAATTCCGGCAACGTGGCCAAACCACCCTTGCAGAGGAGGCTGACGCCGAAAGTAGCGCAGAGCGTGGGGGTGAGGACCGCTCCGAAGAAAATAAAGCGCAATACGTCGGCGGTCTTAAAGAAGGCGTGGGTGCCGTGCGCAAATTTTCTGACCAGAGAAGCACCAATCACGCCGCCGAGAGTGGTGCTAGCGGCCATAACCAATGAGAGTGGAACGTGCCCGGTGACGGACACGCTGAGGAGAAATGCCCCTAAATATACGCCTGGCCAGACTCGGATGCCCCGCAAGAGCAACGCCGCCAAGGCGATACCGGCCGGAAGCCAAATCGCAGTGACGTTGTGGTTCGGCGTCTCCGGACGCAGGCCCAATCTCCCGACGATGAAGTAGCTGAGGGCCACGACGGCGATGATCGCGATATTGGCGGGCGCGAGATAGCGGTTCAGTTTGGCGGCAACCGAGCGCTGTAGCTCGAAATAGACATTGCGAGTACGCGCGAGCTTACTGGAAAGGGTCATTGCTTCCTCTTTGAATGGTACCAAGACGCCCTGTTGGGAACTGCACTTGATAGTTCTTATGGGCGTAGGTGTCAAGGGTAGATTGGGGGTTGGGTTCGGACGTGGGGTAGGGCGTCGGCGCGGAGGCTGTGGCGATTTGACACGCTTTGCCGGGGCTGGCGAAACTCGAAAACACGCGGAAAGGCACCGCGAAAGGAATGGCGCTGCGCGCCGACTTTTCCCGGCCCTTCCGGGTCGGGCTAACTTATGCCGCGGCGCTGGCGCTGATCGGTTGCGCGTCGGTTGGATTGCGCGCGAATCATTCGACGGCGATTTTTGTGCCTTGGCGCGTGGCTTTGCTCACGCGTTCTATGCGGGCGTCTATTACCTCGCGGATGGCTTTCAGAAATTCGATCCGCGAATTCTTCAGGTGCTCTTTGGCGGCTGGCGGGACGCCGAAGGCGTCTTTCAGGTGATCGAAGACTTCGTTGCAGGTGCAGTGTCCGGACGCGGAGTGCTGGTGCGAAGATTGCTCGCCGGCTTGTTGATTTGCGTTTTGCTCGCTCATACTGCCTCCTTCATTTCTACGGTGAGGACCTGATTTTCAAGCTTGGCACGGCCCGGTTGCAACGCTGCCATCGAGCGCGGCAAGCCGATGTGACGGCGGAAGGTGCCGACTTCGACCACGAGTTCATCGCCCTTCTTGAATAAACCGATTTCACCTTTGGTGGCAAACGGAAGATTGACGCGGACTTCGTAAAATCCGTTGTGCTTTCCGAAATGGTAAGGGCGCTCGGTGCGCGTGACGGCGGAGGGATCGTCGTTGCCGGGATAGAGGATGTGGGCGAGATCTTCGAGGCGCTGTTTGCCGAGAACTTCGTGAGCGAAGAGCGGGACGCGTTTTACGGGCACGGGCGCGAAATATTCTTCGATTTCGGCGAGGACTTTTTCCTGGGATTTGTGCCACTCGGCGAACCAGGCGTCTTTGACGTCCGCGGGGAGGACGCGATTGACGATGACGGAATCAACCGTGAGGCCGTGGAGAGAGAAATAGACGAAGGCGCGCTGCGTTTCGCGCAGAACCATTTTTTCCGGATTGGTGACGAGGCGGACGCTGGTGGTTTGCGGATCTTCGAGGAGATCGTCAACGCCTTCGAGTTTGTCGAAGAGATTGCGGATGTTGACGAAATAGCTGTCCGTGGGGAGATCGAAAGGCGCGACGCGATTGGCGATGGGGCGGACGGCTTTCAGGAGATTCCGCTGAAAGGGGAAGATGTGCTTCATGTACCAATCGAGCGTGGTGGGCATGCTGATGAAGCGGAGCGATTCGGCGGTGGGCGCGGCGTCGAGGACGATGACGTCGTAGCGCTGCTCGCGGCGATATTGGTTGATGTACATCATCGCGCTGAGCTCTTCCATGCCGGGAAGGATGGCGAGTTCTTCGGCTTCGACTCCGCTGATGCCGGTGGTGCGCAGGACGGAACTGACGTAGGAGGAAATCTCCTGCCAGTGACGTTTGATTTCTTTTTGGATATTGAGCTCGAGGATGGAGAGGCGATCGTTGATCGCGAGCGGATCGGAGGTTTCGTCGTGGAAAAGTTGCGTATCGAGATCGAAGGAATCGGCGAGGCTGTGCGCGGGGTCAATGCTCATCACCAGGGTGCGGTGACCGAGCGCGGCGAGTTTCACGCCGGTGGCTGCGGCGAGGCTGGTCTTGCCGACGCCGCCCTTCCCGCTGAAGAGAAGAATCCTCATGGGGACATTATATCGCCGATGACGGTTTTTCCGTCTGCTTTGCGCATAGCGTAGTAAGTGGGACAGGCGCGGGAGCCGGGAGTCAGAGAGCGGGATTTTGCGCGCTGCTGGCTCCGGGACTCTTTGGGTTGAACGCGCCTACGCCCTGACGACAAAGGGGAGGAACTACATGGCGGGATACGAAATGCTAAAGGTAGGCGACGCGACGGAGATTTCGACTGTGCCGGAGAAAGTGCCGGCTCCGTGGCTGCTGGTGGCGATACCGGGAACCGCGCTGGTTTTGATTGCGCTGGCGATGAATTTCTTCCTTGGGCTGATAGCGGCGGGGTTCATTTACGGGGTAATGCATTTGCTGATGCATTCGAAACAGGCTACGCAGTATCGCTTGCCGGGGAAGTTTCGGGTTTCGAAGAGCGGGATTGACGTGGCGGGGAACAACATTCCGAAGGACTCGATTCACCGGGTGATCGTGCGGAACCACGTGTTGAAGGCGGCGGGAGACGTGATTGTGGTGGCGAATCCGAACCCGCACAGCGGGCAACAGAATGTGGTGGCGGGGATGAATTGGGCGATCAGCAAGTTGGGGCCGATCTCTTATCGCGTGGATGCGGAAGCGCGGGGAGTGCCGACGACTTTGGCGGGAGGACTGACGGAGCCGACGGCGTCGGCGATTATGATGGATGTGAATAAGGCGCTGCAGATTTCGTGAAGGTGACGCGCGGCGCGCTACAGCTTGCGGATTCCAATGGCTTGGTATCGAGCAATCACTGCGTCGCGGGAAATTTCAGGCGCCGTACAGAAATAAAAAAGGCGGCTGTGGTGCGAGCCGCCTTTTTTCGTGTGCGTATCTTTAGTGGGTGGATGCGGCTTGGTTGCTATTGCTTGTCGTAGATTTGGACTTCGTGGTCTTTGGCGCCGGCTGCGTTGGTGCTGGTGGCGTCAACGGTGGTGACCTTTCCGTCTTTGGAGACCGCTACTTTGGCGGTGCCAACCACTTTGCCGCCCTTTTTCAGGGTGGCCACATAGTGGTGGGAGTCCGTGCGCTTGGCGGAAATCGTGTCCGCGCCTTGTGGCATGGAGCCGGAAACGGGATTGTCTTTGCCGTCGAATTTGACGGAGAAGCCGTAGGCGATGGGCTTGCCATCGGCAGAGACGCCTTCAAAAGAATATTTCACGCCATTGTCGTCGCCCTCGACGGTGCGGGTGAGGCTCTTCGGCATCGTTCCCGGTGCGTATTTCGATTTTGCGGTGTTCAGTTTCCAGGTGCCGACGAGGGAGTTGCTTTGGGCGCGGAGTGTGGAGGAGCCGGCGATTGCGAGCAGAGCAATCGCGAGAAACCGTAAGGAACGTTTCATGTTTGACCCTCCTTGGGTCGCGTGGTGCGTGGTTCTACCGCTGCACTGCATTTGTCCGGAAATTCCTTGGGAAACCGATTGTGGGAAATGACTGGGCGCAACGATAGGCCGTGTCGTACGGCAAGTCAACCGGGAAAGCGGATGCGGTTGGTGCGATGCGAAGGGATGATGGTTGCGCGTTGCGGTTTGCGGAAAAGTCAAAATCGTGGCTTCAGGAGCTGAAGCCCCTACGAAATGGCGTGAGTTACGGCGGAGCTGAAGCACCGCCCTTCCGTTTTTTTCGCAAGAAACCTTAAGCCGGAAGAATGCCCGCTGCGCCCCGAAAGGCGCGGGACGCAGCGGCGGCTACACAAGCCTCGTTGGCGGCGATTCGATGGCTTAATCGAAATTGGTGAAATGCCGATACAAGTTAATGGGGGAGGGTGTTTGTGTGTGGAATCGGGCATGGCGTGGAGGCGAGTGCGAGCGTTCGAGCCAAGCACTCCAGCGTTCGTTTGAGGAATTCGACTTACTTCGTTGCGGGCGTTCGTGCCGCGAAGGGCTCGTACGGAAAATGCTTGTTGCGAAGGCAACCGTGATGCACCGACGGGCGGCGAGGCAAGCCTCGCCTTGTCACAGGCGGCAGCAAGCTGCCGCACTCCCAGATGTAGCGGCTTCGCGTTGCAGGCGAGCTAGCCTCCAGACGATGCGGCCCTTGCTCAGTTGGAATTGTGAGTTCCGGAGTGATGGTTCCTAAATTCAAGTGATGAGAGTTTCGCGCGTATTTGTGGTGGACGATTCGATGGTGGTTCGCAAGATTGTTTGCGAGACGCTGGCGGAGGATCCTGCGCTGGAGATTGCGGGATCGGCTGGCGACGGGAGGTCGGCGCTTGGGAAATTGCCGCTGGTGAACGCGGATCTGGTTACGCTCGATATCGAGATGGAGGGGATGAGCGGCCTGGAGACGTTGGCGGAGATACGCAAGATTTATCCGCGGTTGCCGGTGATTATGTACAGCGCGCTGACGGAGAGGGGGGCGTCGGCGACCTTGGAGGCGTTGGCGCTGGGAGCTTCGGATTATGCCACGAAGCCGGGCGACGCGACGAGTCCGGCGGAGGCGCGGGAGAATATTCGGGCGGAGCTGATACCGAAGATCAAGTCGCTTTGCCGCGCGACCGGAGAACGGCGCGGGGCGCAGAGATCGAGCCC
This sequence comes from Candidatus Acidiferrales bacterium, assembly GCA_049287725.1. Classification (GTDB taxonomy): domain Bacteria; phylum Acidobacteriota; class Terriglobia; order Acidiferrales; family UBA7541; genus Palsa-295. The sequence continues at coordinate 102,843 of JBAQGJ010000080.1, forward strand.
GCCGAGTTTGCCGGCGAAAATTTTGCAGCCGAGCGGGCGGCGAATTGAGATTGTAGCGATTGGGACGTCCACGGGCGGGCCGAGGGCGCTTTCGGAGGTGTTGCCAGCGATTCCGCACGATTTTCCGGTACCGATTGTGATCGTGCAGCATATGCCGCCGGTGTTTACGCGGCAACTGGCGGAGCGATTGTCTTCGCGGAGCGCGATTACTATTTCGGAGGCGAGCGAGGGAGTTGCGCTCACGAGAGGGCATGCTTGGATTGCGCCGGGAAATTTTCATATGACGGTGGGGCGGTCGGAAAATCGTCATTTGCTGCATTTGAATCAAGGGCCGCTGGAAAATTCGTGCCGTCCGTCGGTGGATGTGCTGTTTCGTTCGGTGGCGCAGGTGTATGGATCGGGGGCGCTGGCGGTGGTGATGACCGGAATGGGGAGCGATGGAGCGCGGGGGGCGGAGCAGATACGCAATGCGGGCGGGGAAGTGATTGTGCAGGATGAGGCGACGTCTGCGGTGTGGGGGATGCCGGGATTTATTTTTGCGGCGGGGCAGGCAGATGGAGTTTATCCGTTGAGTTGTTTGGAGCGGGAGGTTACGCGGCGGGTGGTGGAGAGTCGGGGGAGGAGCATGGGGGTGTTTGCGGTGGAGAGTGTGCAGAAGTGATGTGGATGGGGAAGGCGGATTTGAAAGAGTGATGCGGTGGAGGATACGGCGAGAGCGACGGCAAAGATTTAACACAGAGGACACAGAGTAAAAGCGGAGAACACAGAGGAGGCAAAGGCAAAACCTTCAAGTCAAAACATTAACGCAGAGGGCGCAGAGGTCGGAGCGCAGAGTTCGCAGAGGAGGCCGATGCGGAGGATGAGTGGACGATTCGTAGCGGCGCGAAATTCGAGGGAGCTTCAGCGGCTAAAGCCGTTTTTTTTTCGAGGATTATGTCGTGGCTAAAGCCACGACCCACAAGGCACGAACCACTACTCGCAAGAACTTGTGCGGTTGCGCCGATGGCGTACTGAAGTGCACCGCGACGATGGCGGAGGGGCGCGGTGCGGCCCGCTTCCGGCGAGGCGAGCCTCGCCTTGTAACAGGCGGCAGCAAGCTGCCGCACTCCCAGATGGGTCTTGCGAAGTTGTACATCGCGAAGGCGGAGCGATGTCGCACGCCCCTACCTACGTGGTTATCGGCAGGGAACTGGATGGCAGAGCACAGCCAAGAGTGGTTGTGCCACGCGCGGTTCAGACGCGTTCGATTATGGTGGCGATGCCCTGGCCTACGCCTATGCACATTGTGCAGAGGGCGTAACGTTGCTTGGTGGCTTGGAGTTGGTACATGGCTGTGGTGATCAGGCGGGCGCCGCTGGCGCCCAGGGGGTGGCCTATGGCTATGGCGCCGCCGTTGGGGTTTACGTGCTCGGCGTCGTCGGGGAGGCCCAGGTCGCGGGTTACGGCCAGGGCTTGAGCGGCGAAGGCTTCGTTTAGTTCGATTACGTCTATTTGGGATAGCTGGAGGTTTGTTTTTTGCAGGATTTTTTTTGTGGCTGGGGCTGGGGCGAAGCCCATTATGCGCGGAGCTACTCCTACTGTGGTGGTGGCTAGCAGGCGGGCGCGCGAAGTTAGATTGTATTTTTTTACGGCGTCTTCGGAGGCTAGGAGCAGGGCGCAGGCGCCGTCGTTGATGCCGGACGCGTTGCCGGCAGTGACTGTGCCATTTGGTTTGACGATGGGTTTGAGTTTGGCCAGGCCGTCGAGAGTGGTGTCCGGGCGCGGGTGCTCGTCGGTGTCGAAAATCTTGGCGTCACCTTTTTTTTGCGGGATCGGGACTGGGACGATTTCGTTCTTGAAAAAACCGGCTTGGTGCGCGCGGGCCCAGCGTTGCTGGGTGCGGTAAGCGAAGGCGTCCTGATCGGCGCGGCCTACGTGAAATTCTTCGGCTACGTTTTCGGCGGTTTCGGGCATGGAGTCCACGCCGTATTTGCATTTCATCGCGGGGTTGACGAAGCGCCAGCCGATGGTGGTGTCGAACGTTTCGTTGGTGCGGCTGAAGGCGCTGTCGGATTTCGCGGTGACGAAGGGGGCGCGAGTCATGCTTTCCACGCCGCCTGCGATCATTAAATCAGTTTCGCCGGAGCGGATGGCGCGGGCGGCTGTGCCGGCGGCGTCCATGCTGGAGCCGCAGAGGCGATTGATGGTAGCGCCGGGGATTTCTTGCGGCAGGCCTGCGAGAAGCAGGGCCATGCGGGCTACGTTGCGATTATCTTCGCCGGCTTGATTGGCGCAGCCGTAGATTACGTCGTCGAGCGCGGACCAATCTATGGTGGGATTGCGGGCTACCAGGGCGCGGATGGGGATGGCGGCTAGATCGTCGGCGCGGATGGTGGAGAGTGAGCCGCCGTAGCGGCCGATCGGGGTGCGGACGGCGTCGCAGATGAAGACTTCGGTCAATGTCTTGCTCCGTGGGATTGGATGACGCGGGTGGTGGTGACGTTGCGAGGGCTTGTTGCGTGATGCTTGGGCATTTGGTGAGTATAGCCGAGGCTTGGGCGTTGGGTGCCTTGGGCTGAAAAACGTGTGCGATTAGCGAGCAGGGCGCGGCGGACGCGAGGTGTTCGTGCGGGCGGGAATCGCCGGCGCGGGGTTGGGGTTGCTGGCTGGCGCGGTCGGTTGGGAGTAGGACTTGATTTCACGGCTCGCGGGAACGGCGCCGCGAAAGGATTAGGCGCTGCGCGCCTGTCTTTTTTGTCGTGGCTAAAGCCCACGACCCACAAAGAACTGGCGCATTACTGCGCGATGTGGGGCTTGCTCTTGTGACTTAGCGCGCTATTGCGCCGGCTTCGAGAAGTCGGCGGAGCCTAGTTGGATTATTGTGTGGGCCATTTTCAGGCCGGAGTATTCTTCGGTGGTTTGTTCTGCGTTTTGTGGGCTTTTTGTGGCTGCGCTTGTTGCGTTCTCTCCGTTTTCTCCACTTGTGGATTTGTTTGCTGATTTCGTTTGGGGCTTGGCTTGCTGCGATGGTGCGCGGTTGGTCCAGACTGCGTAGACCTTGCCATTTAGGCTCGCTATTCCGCTGTAGTCGCCTATGAAATTTCCTTCTGGGTCGAAGGGTGGGGTGGCCCAGGCGTAATTGTTGAAGGTTTGGCCGCCGTCTGTAGAGCGGGCTAGGACGACTGATAGGGCGCGATTGTTCGGGTCGTGGCGGCGGTCGTAGAAAACTACGTTGGCTGAGCCGTCTTCGGGATCTACTGCCAGCCATTGGAAGAATTGGTCGGCGCCATTGTGGAGGGGGTCGGTGTTGACGCGAGTGGCGGGGCTCCAAGTGGCGCCACGATCGATGGAAGTGGAGCAGAAGACGTCCACGTCGCCGTTGCGATAATCGCTGAAAGTTAGGAAGAGGCGATTGGTGTTGGGATCGATGCCGAGTTGCGGGAAGCCGTTCGAGCGTTCGACGGCTTCGACGCCGTAGTAGGAAGGCGCGGTGTCGAGGATGGCGCGCGAGGGAGTGAAGGTGGCCCCGCCGTCTTTTGAAGTAGCCATAACGACGGTGCTGCCGTCGGCCCAAGCGGCGTAGAGGGTGCCGTCCGTGCCTGCGGCGGCGGTGAAGCCTTCGACGGCGCCGGTATCGTCGCGGGGCAGGCCTTCGTGCGTGCTGATTTCCTGGGGCGGAGACCAGGTCTTGCCGCCGTCGGTGGAGCGCGAAAAAAGGATCGTGGTTTTTTCCAGAGTGAATTCGGTCCAGCCGATGTAGAGATTTCCGGCGTAGGGCGATTTGGGATTATTGTCTGCGGCGATGTAGGGCTTGTCTTCGAACGGCATGATTTTGCGCGTGGGTTGTTCGTCTACCGAGATGGCATTGGATTCCCAGGTTTTTCCGCCGTCGAGCGAACGACGGATGAAGATGCCGTTGCGGGTGGCGTTGTGCGCCCAGTACTGCGAGGTGCCGAGTTTGTCGAAGGCGATGTAACAGAGGATCGCGTGGCCGTGGGAGTCGTAGGTGATGGAGACGTCTCCGGAGATGGCGTAATTTTCGGGCGCGGTGTGTTTGGCGATTTGCCAGATGGCGCCGGCGTCGCTGGAGTAGGCGATGCTGGCGGGGACTTGGAAGGCGGCGGCGATTTGATTGGGATTTTTTGGGTTGATGGCGATGCTGGGTTCGGTGTAACGGCCGGGGGTGGGATTTAGGGTGATTAGTTTGGCGTTGGGTGGAGGGGCTAGGGTCTTTTGGGCTTGGGAGCTTGGCGCGAAGAAGATGGTTAGGGTTGCGGCTATGGCGATGGCTGAAAATTTTGGTTTTGTGGTCATTGGCGTTCGCGCGTTCAGTTTAGCGGAGGCGGGGTCGCGCGGGAAGGGTTTGCGGAGTTTGCTATGCAGGGGGCGGGTTCTCGCGGACGCGGTTGAGTTTGAGCTTGTTTGAAATCGAGCGGCGAGGCGCGCCTCGCCGAAGAGAAAGCGGCGGCGCGCCGCCGCACTCCATATTGGGCTGGGCGGAATTGTTCGTCGCGATGGCGGATTGATGGCGCACTGAAGTGCAGCGCTATAACGGATGGTTCGCGGTGCGGTGGGCTTTCGGCGAGGCAAGCCTCGCCTTGCAACAGGCGGAAGCAAGCTTCCGCACTCCCAGACGCGGCGTTTAGTGGTCGAGGTAGAAGACCAGGGGATGCTCGTTGCCTGGATTGGAGTCTGTGGAGATGGCTCGGAAGCTGGATGGGGTGGCTACGTAAATCACCGAGTTGGTGGGGAAGCCGGCTGCGGAATTTGTGGTCAGCGTGCCGCGGCCCGTTGTGGTGTTCGTGATCGAGTAGGTGCTGCCGGCTATGGACTTGTTCGTGGTGGCGTTGCCCAAATTATCTACTACGTCTACGACGCCTGTAATGCTGCCGGTGCCGTTTGGTGAGAGCCATTGGCCCAGGAAATTCAGGGTGGTGCTATCTAGCGTCGCGGGAGCACTTAGGGTGTAGCCGCCCAGGATGGAGGCGGAGTTGAAGGGCGGGGTGATGGTTTGCGCGTCGAGGCGGCCGAAGGTTACTGCGGCGTCTGAGCCGATCAGGATTCCTTGGTTTGGCGCTGTGAGGTACGCCGCGGCGAGTCGCGAGCCGAGACCGGAGAATGCAAATCGTCCGTTGGAAGTGGGATCGGCGGTGAAACTGCCGGACAGGGAATCGTTGGTGACTGTGCCGCCGTCGTTTTGGTCGAACGTGAGAGACGCGGAGCTCATGCCGTTGCCGGTGAGAAGGCCGGCGAAGACGCTGGAGTTTGCGCCGTCCAAGCCGGTGCCGGTGGCGACGCTGGAGGCGCCGAGAGCGTCGGCGCCGAACGAAGCCATGGGATCCTGCAGAAGCAATTCACCGGCGAGGCGCGGATGCGTGGTATCCGTGGGATCAATCGCAATCAAATAAATGTCCGAGGATGAAGCGAAGTAGAAAGTGTATTCGAGCTGAACCTGCGCAGTGTTGGGAAGCTGGAAGGTGAAAGACAGCACGCCTTTGTTGTTGCTGGAACTGACGGCGAAGGTGCCGGAAAGCGCGAGCTTGGGCGTGTAGGTTCCGGCGTTGTTGACGTCTATGGCGCCCGGGCTCAACTGCGAAGCACCATCCGCGTGAATGACTCCGACGATTGCTTCGGGTTTGTTGGCGACGTCCTGGCCATCGAGTTCGAGGACGTAATTGCCGCTGAAGTTCGCGGCGGTGAGAGCTCCGCCGATGGCGGGCTTGATGGTGCCGGAGCCGTGCGTTTGCGGATTGCCGAGAGTGTCGTTCTCAATCATGGCGACGGAGCTATCGGAATAGAGCGCGAGCAAATAATTGAAGGTGGCGATGGCGCCTTTGCTATTGGTTACGACGATCTGCATGGTGCCGCGGCCGTCGTTGCCGATGGCGTAGGTTCCGGTGAATGTGGAGCCAGTAAAGACTCCGAGAACGCCGCCGGTGCGATTGCTATCGAGTTGGCCGCCGGTGATGTTGCCGGAGCCGTCGGCATTGAAGTTGCCGGCCATGGTGACGTTGCCGTTGGCGTCAAATCCGTGGAACAGGAAACTGTACGGACCGTTGAAGAGGATATTGGTGTTGGCAGTTCCGGCAGAGACGGTGAGAGTGAGAGCTTGCGGGGCGGAGACTGTGGCGGTCGAGTCCTTTACCGCGACGGCAAAATTCGCGGTGGTGGCGAGAATGGGTGTGCCGGTGATCGCGCCGCTGGCGGCATCGAGATGCAGGCCGGAGGGAAGCTGTCCGGAGACGATGCTCCAGGTGTAAGGCTGCACGCCACCGGAGGCTTTCAGAGTGCCGGTGTAGGCGACGGCTACGTCGCCGGAAGGAAGCGGCGGAGTTACAGACTGAAGCGCCGGAACGGTGGTCACAGTGATGGTTACACCCGTGGCGGAAGTGGCGGTTTGCGGGGGAATCGCGGAGTCGATGACCTTGGGGAAGAATGTGGAAACGCCGGCGGTCGTTGGGACGCCGCTGATCACGCCGGAAGTTGTGTTTAACATCAGACCGTCGGGCAGAGAGCCGGAGGTGATGCTCCAGGTATAGGGCGGAACTCCGCCGGGACCGGCCGGAACGATCGCCGCGTTATAGCTGGTCTTTACGAGGCCGCCTGGAAGAGTGGTGGTGGGAATTGCGAGAGGCGGCGCGGGATTGATGGTGATTGAGTACGGGGGTGAACTGACGACGAGATTCGGAGTCTTGCCGATGTTGTCCGTAACGTTGATCGTGAATGTGGTCGTGCCATGAGTGGTGGGAGTTCCTAGAATCGTGCCGGACGTATTCAAGGTGAGCCCTGGAGGAAGGCTGCCGGACGCCAGAGTATATTGGACCGGTTGCACACCGCCGGTCGTGGTGATGGTCGCGCTGTACTGGGTGCCGTTCGCGCCGTTGGGCCAAGTGAAACTAGTGGGGAAGGCGGCGGGGAGCACAATGGAAACGGTGACGGTCTGAGTGGTGCCTTTGTGCGCGTTGACCATCGCTTCGAGGCTGATGCTGATGCCGGTGGTGAGGCCGGAGGGTGCGGTGTAAAGGACCGAGGTGGTGGTGACGTTGTTTAGAGTGCCGCAACCATTGCCGGCGCAGCCCGAGCCGGTGAGCGTCCAAGTGACGCCGAGATTTTGGGTGTCGTTGCCGAGAGTGGCGATGAAGAGTAGCGATTGACCTTCGTCCAAACTGGCGGTGGTGGGAGTGACTTCGAGCGTGATAGCGGTGCCACCTTTGCCGCAACCGGCAATGAATGCGAGGGAAAAAACAGCCACGAGCGTGAGGACGAGAGACCCGGCGCGATGCGAGGGGCGCGCGTTCTTATGATGTGCGGCTGAAAGCCACAGGCAGTCCTTCATGCGGGCATACGCCTTCGACATTTTCATGGCACCTTGGATTGCTTTTCGGATCCGCCCGGCCGGAGGGAGTTGCTCCCACATCGAACCATTGGCTTGTCTAGCGAAACTAGTTGAATAACAAAAGCGATGCGGTGTGTCAACGCACATCTCCGGCTACCCTTGACGATGGACGGGAGTCGAAGGGAACTGTTGCGCGATTCTGACTTGGGATGATTCGCCCCATTTGTTCTGCCATGTGGATGCATACGAGGCGGGGGCCGTTGCCCGGAGGTTCGGCGCTGATGGTACCGTTAGCGAGGAGAAGTTTTGGTGATGGTGAGGTTCAAAGATTTAACACAGAAGGCACAGAGGAATGCTTGGAGGGCACGGAGAGTTCTTGCTGCGGCAACATTCAATTTACCGCAGAGACGCAGAGGACGCAGAGAACGGCAAATCAGAGGATGGGCGACGGATGATCTTAGGCCGCGGCAGAAACGCACGGAAAACCTCCGAGGTTATGTCGGCATCCGATAGATTTACGGCGCGATTTTCAATTTTGGGTGAATTTTAGTATAAAGATTGGTTCGGGAATGCCTGGCGCGGTCCTGTTCGGTCCCTTACATTTTTCGGTTAGCAATTATTTTCGGAGGTGGCATTGATTGAAGTACAGGACTTGACGAAGACGTACGGTGCGGTCACCGCGGTTGATCACGTTTCATTCACAGTAAATAAAGGCGAAATACTTGGTTTTCTGGGGCCCAATGGGGCGGGGAAAACCACGACGATGCGAATTTTGACCGGCTATATGCCGGCGACGTCGGGGACCGCGCGGATCGCGGGCTTTGATGTGTTCGGGGATTCGCTGGATGTGCGCAAGCATATCGGTTACCTGCCGGAAACTCCGCCGGTTTATCCGGACATGACGGTGGAGGGTTACCTGGAATTTGTGGCGCGCATCAAGAATGTACCGGCGGAAAGGCGCGCGGAGCGGATTAACGATGCGCTGCGCAAAACGAGTCTGGAGGACCGGCGGCACGATCTGATCAAACGGCTTTCGCGCGGGTACAAGCAACGCGTGGGGATCGCGCAGGCTTTGGTGCATGATCCGGACGTGATTATTCTGGACGAGCCGACCGTGGGATTGGATCCCAAGCAGATTATTGAAGTGCGGCATTTGATCAAGAGCCTGGCGGGGAACCACACGATTATTTTGTCCACGCACATTTTGCCGGAAGTGAGCATGACGTGCGATCGCGTGGTGATCATCAACAAGGGGAAAATTGCGGCGGTGGATACGCCGCAGAATCTGACTTCGCAATTGAAGGGCGGGCAGAAAATTCGCGTCGAGGTGCAGGCGCCGGAGAAGGAATTGCGGGAGGCGCTCGCGCTGGTTCCCGGTGCGATGCGGGTGCAGGTGGAGCAGATGCCGTCGGCGGGGCATGTGGCCGCGACGATTGAGACGACGCAGGGGGCGGATATTCGCAGCGCGATTGCGGCGAAAGTGGTGGGGAGCGGTTGGCCACTTTTTGAATTGCGGGGAGTTAGTTTGAGTTTGGAGGATATTTTCCTGGAGTTGACTACCGACGATGCGGCGCATGCGCAGGCGGCGGGGAGCTGAGTCGTTGGCTGTGTTCGGAGTTCATGTCGGGAGTGAGAGGGAGCTTCAGCGGCTAAAGCCGCTTGGTTCAGGCGGGATTTATGTCGTGGCTAAAGCCACGACCCACAACCCACGAATCGAATTGACCAGAGGAGACGATGCGGAATTTCTACGCTATTTATCGTAAGGAGATAGGACATTATTTTGTTTCGCCCATTGCTTATGTTTTTATTGGTATTTTTTTGTTTCTGAGCGCGTACTTCTTCAACTTTTTCCTGCAAGTCGTGTCGCAGCAGGCCATGCAGATGGAACTACAGGGGATGCAGTTTGGCATGGCGCAGCAGGTGGATGTGCCGAGCGAAGTGATGCGGGCGTTTTTCGGATTGCTTTCGACTTTGATTTTGTTTTTCACGCCGATTTTGACGATGGGAATTTTTGCGGAAGAGCGTAAGCGCGGGACCATGGAATTGCTGATGACTTCGCCGATTTCCGAAGCGCAGATCGTGCTGGGGAAATTTTTCGCGTCGTTGACCTTGTACGCGATCATGCTGCTGCCGACGGCGAGCTATTTGGGGTTCATGTTCCTGAAGAGCGATCCGATGCCGCCGTGGCGGACGCTGTTCGCGGGGTACGCGGGAATTTTGCTGTTGGGTGGGTCGCTGCTGGCGCTGGGGGAGTTTATTTCGTCGCTGACGGAAAACCAGCTGATTGCGGCGGTGCTGACGTTTGCGGCGTTTTTGTTTGTGTGGGTTTTGGATTTGGGGCGGAACGCGAGTGGCGGGGTCGGTGCGGTGTTGCAGTATCTTTCGGTGATTCGGCATTATGACGATTTCACGAAGGGGATTGTGGATACGTCGAGCTTGATTTATTACGGGAGTTTTATTGTGTTTTTTGTGTTTTTGACGGTGCGGTCGATTGATTCGATGCGGTGGCGGAGAGCTTAGCGGAGGCAGGAAGGCGGGGAGGTCTGAGGGAAAAGCAGATCCCTCGCTGCGCTCGGGATGACATCCGCTTCCCCTTTTTTCGCAAGTTGACGTCCGACGGTTTGCGCTGGGCTTTGAGTTTATGGAGGAAATTGCAGGATGAAATGGGATCGGGAGGAGACGGCACGATTTATTGGGACGCTGGGCGTGGCGATGCTGATCGCCGGGTACCTGCGTTATTCGATTCAGGGCGAATTTTTGACATTCAGCAAGGGGCTTTTGATTGCGGGCGGCGTATTTGTGCTGGCGGCAATCGTGATCGGATTTCGCGGACTTATCCGGTATTTCTCGAAGCGCGGGACGCAGCAGGGAACGAATACGTCAGTGCTGGTGCTGGCGGTGCTGGTGATTCTGGTGTTGCTGAACTTCGTCGGCTTCCGGCATCACAAGCGATTCGATCTGACGACGGAAAAACTTTATACGCTTTCGGACCAGACGCGAAATATTGTGCGCGGGTTGAAGCAGGATGTGACGGTGCTGCGGTTCGACAAGACGCCGAGTTCGGCGTTTGACGATTTGATGGGGGAGTACAAAAACCTCTCGCCCCATTTCAAATTCCAAGATGTGGATCCGCAGCTGAAGCCGGACGTGGCGCAGGAGTATGGCGCGGCGCACATGGGCGACGTGATCGTCGCTTCGGGGACGAATAAGGAGCACGTCCAAGCCGGAGCGGGAGGTGATGTGGGCGAGCAGGACATCACCGGCGCGATCCTGAAAGCAACCAGCAACAAGGTGAAGACGGTTTGCTTCGTCACGGGACACGGCGAGAAAGCGACGGGCGACACTGGGCAGGACGGTTACAGCCAAGCCGACGCGGGACTGAAAAAGGAAAACTACGCGACCAAGAGCGTGAACCTGATCACCGAAGCGAGCGTACCGGCAGAATGCAGCGTGCTGGTGATTGCGGGGCCAAAGCAGTCTTACTATCCGCAGGAAACCTCGGCGATCGGGAAATATCTGGATGGCGGCGGGGAAGCGTTGATCATGGAAGATCCGGCGACGGACCCGAAGCTGGATGATATTTATAATTCGTGGAACATCGCGGTGGGCAATAACGTCGTCGTGGACGCGAGCGGCATGGGGCGGCTATTCGGCGGCGGACCGATTATTCCTCTGGTGGCGGATTTTGGAACGAGTCCGATAACGAAGGGATTCGAACGATCGGTGACATTTTTTCCGTTGGCGCGGACGGCTTCGATCGCGGACAAGAGCAAGTCCATTCCGCAAGCGGTGGAATTGCTGAAGACCTCCGAGCGGAGCTTCACGATTCCGGGATTGAAGCCGGGCGAATCGAAAATTTCCTACGATCCGAAGACGGATACGCTGGGACCGCTTTCGCTGGGCGTCGCGGCGAATCGCAAGGTGGGTGATAAGGAAGCGCGGCTGGTGGTGATCGGGAATTCGCAGTTTGCGGCGAATCCCTGGATCGGCCAGCAGCGGAACGGCGATTTATTCTTCAATACGATTGACTGGCTGGCGCAGGACGAATCTTTGATTTCGATCCGGCCGAAAGCGCCGACGAACCGTCGCGTGACTTTGACCGAAGCGCAGGAAACGGCGCTGCGTTGGGTGGATCTGGCGCTGCTGCCGGGGCTGGTGATTTTCTCCGGGATACTCATCTGGTGGAAGCGCCGTTAATTCCAGAAAGCCATGATTGAACAATGCTAAAAAAATCGACGCTAATGGTTTTGCTGCTCGCGGTAGTGGGCGCCGCGGGTGTTTATTATTTTGATTGGCAGCGCGGGCAGAAAGAGGCCGCGAAGAGTGCCGTAGATACGACCAAGCCGGCTTTTTCAGTGCAAGCGGGTGATATTACTTCGCTGACTATTTCTTATCCTGCAGATCCGAAGTCGCAGACGATTGAGTTGGCGAAGCACGGCGACATGTGGGACATCACGCAGCCGATCCAGACGGGCGCGGATGAGCCGTCGGTGGAGGGGATTGTGGAGGAATTGGCTACGGCGCGCGTGAGCCAGATGGAGCCGGGGGCGCCGGACCGTTTGAAGGCTTATGGGCTGGAGCCGCCGGCTGTGCTGCTCGATTTTCAATTGAAGAATGGGACGAAGCATTCGTTGAAGCTGGGCAAGAAGGATTTCACGGGCGTTTCGGTGTATGCCTTGGCGGACAACGCGAAGGATGTGGCGCTGTTGCCGGAATCGTTGCTGGTGAGCGTGGATAAGCCCTTGCAGGAATTGCGTGATCGCGCGGCGCTGCATATCGCTAGCGACCAGGTGAATTCGTTCGAATTGAAGAATGGCGCGGGCGAGGTGGTGGCGGCTAAGGGGAAGGAAGGCGATTGGCGATTCAGCAAGCCGGCTGCGACCGGGGGTGATACGGATGCGATCTCTTCGCTTTTGGCGGCTGTGGCGAATGCGAAGATGGTGACGGTTGCCAGCGAGACGGCGGAGAAGCTGGGTGCTTATGGGCTGACGAACCCTGCGGTTACGTTTACGGCTACGGATGCGAAAGGGAAGACTGGGACTTTGCTGGTGGGGAAGAAAGAGGGCGACGAGTATTTTGCGCGGGATGCTTCGCGGCCGACGATTTTCCGTATCAATCAGGATCTTTACAAGAAGCTTGCGGAGAATTATGGCGATTTGCGCGACAAGCGGATCGTGCAATTCGACCCGGCTAACATTTCGCATGCGGAAATTCACAATTCGAACGGCGTAATTGAGCTGGCGCGCAAGAACGAATCCGAGTGGACCTTTGATGCGCCGGCGGCGCAGAAGGGGAAGCCGGCTAGCGCGGAGAAGCTATTTTCGCCGTTGCAACTGGCGCGGGCGGAGGAGATTTACGATCATCCGGCGGGGGACGTGGCGGCGAAGTTGAGCAAGCCGGCGTTTGAGGCGACGCTTACGGACAAGAGCGGGAAAAAGATTGTGGTGCAGATTTCTAAGGAAGTTGGCGGGTTTGTTTATGCGCGGTCGAGCGAGGGGGCGGCGATTTATAAGTTGAAGGCGCAGACTTTGACGGATTTGGATTTTAAGGCTGGGGACATGGCGTTTTAGTGGTGGCGGCGGGCTGACGCGTTGCTGCCGATGGCTGCAGAGAAAACGGCAACGGCAACGGCAACGGCAACGGCAACGGCAACGGCAGGAGAGATCCTTCGCTTCGCTCAGGATGACGACGAAAAGCGAGTGGCCCGACGACGAGTTGGAGCTGCGAACGTCGGGGGACGGCCTTCAAACGTGATTCTAGGACGCTTTTAGGACAAGCCGACGCTGCCGCGGCGGCAGCTTACAGTGGCCGTTATTTATGCTGCGTTGTGGGCTGCTTCCAGCACGTTTTCGCTGGGCCAGGTGGCCAGGAGCAGAATCTTCCCGGTAGTGGGGGAAATGTGGACGTAATAGACGCGGCTATCGCTTTCGATTTCGTAGAAACCTGGGTGATTGGGGTCGGGATTGGTGCGGGCGCCATGGGTAACTAACGAACGCAGGCGCATAACCAGTTCCGCGGGGTGATTTCGCAAGTCTTCGATCTGCACTTCCGGTTCCCAGCACATAACCATGGTACCCTCCAGCCCGTTGCTTTGCCCTTCACTTACTATTACGGTTGGACGCCGTCAAATGTTCCAGGACTCATGAAATTTTAAATTTATTTGAGTCTATGTTCCTATATCCTCTAGGGATTGCGCGGCGCTGTGCCAAAAAAGTATAGGAACGTTAACCCCTAACTTGTTACTTGCGCGGTGGCCTCGGAATTGCCATAGTCACGAATCCTCGAGGGGACTACCTAACGTGAAAAAAGCGAAGCCAAAGAAAACCAGCCGGATGCGGCACGATAAGCGGCGCAAGCATCATCACTGGCAAGTAACTGTGTATTACGCGGATGGCGAGAAATTCGCGCGCGTGTATATTGATCGGGACCGCGCGGAGAAATTTGCCGAGCGGCAGAAGAAGTCCCCGGTAGTGAAGTCGGCGCGCATCATGGAAGTGGATTAAAGGGCTTTGTCGCGTGCGGTGCGCGCGGCTGATGCTTGCGGCGGCGCGTGGAAAGCTCGTTGATAGCATGGTCAAGACCTCGGCGGCGGGCCTTGTTCGCCCGCAAGCGCCATGCTATAAATAAAACGCAGGCCGAAGCCTTCCGTAACGCGGGATTCGTATAGTGGTAGTACGCGACCTTGCCAAGGTCGAGGCGAGGGTTCGATTCCCTTATCCCGCTCCACTGTTGTTCTACTAGATGATTTTCCGATTTGCTGCAGCGCGCAGGTTCTCTTTTGAAGCTAGTGTGTTCAGGCGAGGGCGGAAGTTAAGCGCCTGGCTTCGTGGCGAAGAACGTAAATCGAAAGGGCAATAAGCGCCGCATAAACGAACGCGCAAAATATATAGAAGGTGTCGGACACGACCGATCTAGCCATTACCTCAAGACCAAAGAGAAACGAATAGCCGCCAAGGCTGAAGCACCATAGCTTCATTTGACGCAATTCTTCCTAGCGGCTTCGCTGATTGTATCCTTATGCTGGGAGCACGCGTTGAACCGCGCCGCTGATTCGGAACGCTGCAAAAGCCACAAGCAATCCGCAGAATAGCGCGCCGGAAAAGTAGCGGGCATCGAACCGCCTTATCGTCCCGGCGAGACAGACGCCCAAGAAAAATGCGGCCAGCGCCGTATAGAAAGCGTTCGCCATCACTTTCCCGATCTTGTCGCTGAGTGGTTGCTGATGCGCCGTCTGCATCATGGCGCTATGGTACATCCTGTAAGGACGGCGGAACAACGTCCAAGTTGAACACAGATGCCGACTTGTACGGCAAGCTGCTGGTGGCGAGATTTTTTTGCGCGTGCTAGAGTTTCGGTTGCCCAACCCTGATGCTGGCCTACCTTTGCGGTCCTATTGAATATGCGGAAGACGGCGGCAGATTGTGGCGCCGGAAGCTGGCGCCTTTTTTGCGCGAGCAGTTGGGGCATCGCGTCTACGATCCGGCGGAAGACGAGCAGAAAAATTTGAGTGAGGAAGAAGTTGCACATTTCCGGGAGTGGAAGACATCCAACCTGGAACGCTTTCGGCGGGTGATTCGCAAGATCATCGCGTTCGATCTGGATTTGATCGAGAACAAGGCCGATTACTTGATTTGTTTTTGGGATTCTTTGGCGAAGAGCGGCGGGACGTCGGCAGAAATGACGGTGGCGCATCGCAAGGGGATTCCGGTGTATCTGGTGAGCACGCTTCCGGCTGAGGAGATCAGCGGGTGGATGCTGGGGTGCTCGGATCAGTTATTCAGGTCGGTGGAGGATTTGAAGGAATTCCTGATGGCACGATTTTCGCGAGAAAAGCAGAACCCGCTGTGGAAAGATTGATAGAATCTGCGGCGGATGGAAAAGATTCTTGTGGCCGTGGGAAGCACGCGCCGCCCGAAAGTCAACGCGGTTACTGAAGCTCTCGCCTCGATTCGCAATCTATTTGAAAATTCGCCGGAATTTGAAGTGGTGGGCGTGGAAGCGGCTAGCGGTGTGCGGCACACGCCTTTGACGCGCGAGGATTTGATGGCTGGGGCGCGGCAGCGCGCGGAAGCTTTGGCGCGTGTGGCGCGCGAGAGTGGGCACGCTTGGAAATATTTTGTGGGGCTTGAGGGTGGTTTCGATGTGATTCCGGGTTTGGACGCGATGCCTAGTTTGGATGTGATGCCGGAACTGGATGTGGTGCGGGAAGCGGAGTGGCGCTGGGTGTTCCTGGAGAGTTGGGCGTATGTGGCGGATGAGGCAGGGCGCGGGGCTTTTGGGCGGTCGGGATCGGTACCAGTGCCGTCGGTATTGGCTGCTCGCGTGGTGGATGATGGCATTGAGCTTTCGGAGGCGATTGACGCGTTTGCGAATGGGCATAATATTCGGGATGCGGAGGGGGCTTGGGGAATCTTTACGCGGAATTTGATTACGCGGCAGGAGTCGTTTCGGGTGGCCGTGATTAATGCGTTTGCGCCGTTTTTTAATCGGGCGATTTACTTGAAGGGATAGGGCAGTGATTAGTGATTCGTGATTGGTGATTAGTGGCTGGAAGTGTGGTGGCGACGATTGTGGCACCGCGGGGCATGAATTTGCACAGCGCTGTGTGTTAGCCTGATGGTTGGCGCGTGATTTTTCACGCGCGGCGGAGAAAATTCAGAAGCTCGGCAAGGGCAACCGCAACGGCAAGGGCAACGGCAACGGCAACGGCAACGGCAAAGATTTAACACAGAGTTCACAGAGGAACTGCAGAGGACACGGAGAAACCGAAGAGGTCATGGAGGCGTAACGCGTGGACATCGTTAAGGGGAACATGGGGTGGATTGAGGTTGTGGTGGGCCCAATGTTTTCGGGAAAGAGCGAGGAATTGATTCGGCGGTTGCGGCGGGCGGAGATTGCCAAGCAGCGCGTGCAGATATTCAAGCCCGTGATTGACATGCGTTATGCGAAGAACGGGATTGTGTCGCATTCCGGGCTGGAGCTGGATTCGGAATTAGTGAAGGATGGCGCGGATATTTTGACGAAAGTGGCGCCGCGGACGGAAGTGGTGGGGATTGACGAGGCGCAATTTCTGGGCGAGTCGGTGGTGGAGAGTTGCGTGAAGCTCGCGGACATGGGGAAGCGAGTGATTGTGGCGGGGCTGGATACGGATTTCATGGGGCGGCCGTTTGAGCCGATGCCGCGTTTGTTGGCTGTGGCGGAAGAGATTGTGAAGCTGCTGGCGATTTGCATGCGGTGCGGGAATCCGGCGGTGCATACGCAGCGGCTGGTGGCGTCGGAGGAATTGATCGTGGTGGGGGCAGGGAACATGTATGAGGCGCGTTGCCGGCGATGCTTTGAGCCGAATCTGGCGCACGAGAAGATTGAAGAAGCGAGGGCGGTGGGGACGAAGGTGCAGGCCGCTAGCAGGTAGAGGCAGAGAGAAAGGCTTTAACACGGAGGTCGCCCTTCGAACCGGCGCTGCCGGTTCTCAGGGTGAATCGCCCTGCAGGGCGATTCACAGAGAAAAGGCTGAGGGCACGGAGATAGCTCAGCACGGCAGTCTTACCGCTGAGACACAGAGGGCGCAGAGAAAGACCCTTCAAGTCACAATTTGGAGTTCCTACCCTGATTTGCCGCGCTGACTGGGCTGGCGCGGGCGATTCCTGCAACCATCCGGCTGCTTCGCGAATCCATATTCACGTAAGGGCCGAAACACACTAGAATAGGCGCTGACCGACAGCCCATGGACTACCGGACTACCATCGTGTTGGCCGCGGCGCTGGCGCTATGCGCCGATTTAAGGGACGTGAATCGCTACCGCACGCCTCTGCTGCCCGACCCGCCTGATTTGAGTTCATTGCCGAACGCCGGCCCACTGCCCGAAGTTTACCTTTCCGTGGGGCAACAAAGTTCCGGGAAACAATCGCCGCTGCAGCCGCAATCGCGGCTGGAGATCGTGCGTTATGTGGCGGGCGAATTCGCGAAGGTACGCAAGCCGATTCCGGCGGGGAAAAAAGGCTTCAAGATCGAAGTGGGAAAGAAAATAGACGACGGCGATTTACGGAACGCATTGCGTTCGCACGGGCAGGCCGCAAATCCCGGGGATACCGTGCAGGTGACGGGAATCGAATTCCATCCCAAAGAGATTGTGGTTGAAGTCAACGGCGGCGGGAAAGGCCATTTCAATATTCGCGACCATCTGCAGATCGGGATGGGCGGAGGCGGCGGGATGGATCCGATGCCGGTGTCCAACACGCCGCAGCGCCCGAATGGCGGGACATTGATTTTGGATTTTGGCAAGCCCGTGCCGGACATGAGCGCGGACGATCTAATGACGTACCTGCAAGCGTTCCTCGATTTTTCCAAGGAACATTCGGGCGCGGTGAATTGGATTGATACTTTGCCGCTGCCATTCAAGCAGGCGATTACGGATCATACAGCGCTGGTGGGAATGAATCACGACATGGTGCTGGCGGCGCTCGGGCGTCCTGAGCATAAAGTGCGCGAGCGCGACCCGGATGGGACGGAGACCGAGGACTGGATTTACGGAACGCCGCCGGCGCGCACGACTTTTGTGACGTTCACCGGAGATAAAGTGATTCGCGTGAAGGAATTTGATTGATCGTGCGTCGAGTTTGTTTTTTGCCGCGTGCTGGCCTCGCCGATTTGATATAGTTTCACGTTCGAGTCTGTGCAGTTCGCTGCAGTAGCTTCCGCTTTTGGAGTGGCCTCAGTCGAGCCATCTGCGAACGAGCGCGAGTTGCGCGCAGTTTTGGATCTGAAGCGTTTCGGAGCAAATACTAAGCCGCATTTTGCGGCAACTTTTGGGGACTCGCGAGAGCCCCGTCGGAGGAGTCATGGCAATTAAGGTGGGGATCAACGGATTTGGGCGCATCGGCCGCAACATTTTTCGCGCGGCGTTGGGCGACCCGGCGATTGAAGTGGTGGCGGTGAACGACATCACGGACTCGAAGACGCTGGCGTATTTGTTGAAATACGATTCGATCCTGGGGAATTTGCCGAACAAGGTGACGCACACGGCTGATTCGATCGCGGTGGACGGCAAGAGTTTCAAAGTGTTTCGCGTGAAGGATCCGGGGGAGCTGGATTGGTCGTCGGTGGGCGCGACGATCGTGGTGGAATCCACGGGATTATTTACGAACGGTGCGGATGCGCGGAAACATATTCGCGGCACGGTGAAGAAAGTGATTATTTCGGCGCCGGCTACGGATCCGGATCAGACTTTGGTGCTGGGCGTGAATGAGAAGACGTACGATCCGGCGAAGCATCATGTGATTTCGAATGCGTCGTGCACGACGAACTGTTTGGCGCCAGTGGCGAAGGTTTTGCAGGATACGTTTGGAATTAATGTGGGGACGATGACCACGATTCACTCGTATACGAACGATCAGAAGCTGCTGGATTTGCCGCACAAGGATTTGCGGCGGGCGCGGGCCGCGGCGCTTTCGATGATTCCGACTTCTACTGGGGCGGCGAAGGCTTTGCAGTTGGTGATTCCGGAGCTGAAGGGGAAATTGGATGGTTATGCGATGCGGGTGCCGACGCCGAACGTTAGCGTGGTGGATTTGACTGTGTTTACGGAGAAGCCTGCGACCGTGCAGAGTGTGAATGGGGCTTTGAAGGCTGCTGCGGATGGGCCGATGAAGGGGATCTTGCAATATGAGGAAGAGGAATTGGTGTCCGTGGATTTTCGCGGGAATCCGCATTCTTCCATTGTGGATTCGGGTTATACGCGCGTGGTGGGGACGAATTGCGTGCAGGTGCTTTCCTGGTATGACAATGAGTGGGGTTACTCTTCGCGTTGCCGGGATTTGATTAAGTTTTTGGCGAAGTAGTGCGCGGATTCGGCGCGCGGGGTTGAATTGGGTGGCTGGCGCGGGGGGTTGGGTGGGGCGGGCAGCTTCACTGCTCGCGGGAAAGGCGCCGCGAGAGGTGCGGACGCTTCGCGTCCGGTTTTTTGTCACGGCTAAAGCCGTGACCCACAAGGAACTGTCACGTGAAAATGTGATGGGGCGGGTGGTTTGTGCTTCGCTTGCACGCCGCGCGAAAAGCAGGTTCCTCGGGCGCAGGGCGCCCTCGGAATGACATTCCGCTGTTTTTTTCGATTTGAGAAGTTCACAAAATTCGGGAGTTGGGACAAAGTCTGGATGAAAGTAGGGATATGAACAAGCTTTCGATACGGGATTTGGAGATGGGGGGGAAGCGCGTTTTTGTGCGCGTGGATTTTAATGTGCCGATGTCGGCGGGGAAGGTGGAGGACGACACGCGGATTCGGGAGACTTTGCCGACTTTGCGATTGGCGATGGAGCGCGGGGCGCGAGTGGTGCTGGCTTCACATCTGGGGCGGCCGAAGGGCAAAGTGGATTTGAAATATTCGCTCGGGCCCGTGGCGGGACGTTTGGAGGAATTGCTCGGCAAGAAAGTTGCGTTCGCGGCGGATTGTGTGGGTGCGGACGCTGAGGCGAAAAGTCAGGCCTTGCGCGATGGCGATGTGTTGCTGCTGGAGAACGTCCGGTTTCATCCGGAGGAAGAGGCCAACGACGCGGAATTTGCGCGGAAGCTGGCGGCGCTTTGCGACGGATTGTTCGTGTGCGACGCGTTTGGGTCGGCGCATCGCGCGCATGCTTCGGTGGTGGGGATTACGAAGTTTGTGCGGCAGTCGGTGGCTGGTTTGCTGATGGAGAAAGAGCTGGCGTATCTGGGGAAAGCGATTTCGCAGCCGGATCGGCCGTTTGTTTCGGTATTGGGCGGGGCGAAGGTTTCGGACAAGATTGAAGTGGTGCAGAATTTGATGAAGCTGGCGGACGCGATGTTGATCGGCGGGGCGATGGCTTACACGTTTTTGAAGGCGCAGGGATTGCCGATCGGGAAATCTTTGGTGGAGAATGACAAGTTGGATTTGGCGCGCGATCTTTTGAATGAGGCGCAGCAGCGAAAGTTCCGTTTGATTTTGCCGGTGGATCATGTGCTGGCGGAGTCGTTTAATTCGACGGTTACTCGCGTGACGGATATTGCGCACACGCCGGATGGTTGGATGGGGTTGGACATCGGTCCGAAGACCGTCGAATTGTTTCGGAAAGAGATTGCTAAGGCGCGAACGATTGTTTGGAATGGGCCTTTGGGGATGTTTGAGAAGCCGGCGTTTGCGGAAGGAACTTTGGCGATTGCGCGGGCGGTGGCGGCGGCTTCGGCGGGGGGAGCGACTTCGATTGTGGGCGGAGGGGATTCTGTGGCGGCTGTGGAGCAGTCGGGATTGGCTGCGAAGATTTCGCATATTTCTACCGGGGGCGGGGCTTCTTTGGAATTTTTGGCTGGGGAGAAGTTGCCGGGGGTCGAAGCTTTGACGGATCGCTGAACTATTGCCGGACTTCCTTTCTGACGGATCCTAGGAAGCCGGAGGGTGCTGGGAAGGTTTTCTAATTTCGGCAATTTCTTCGGGTGTTGCACCGCACGTTTTCACGATTTTCCACGTTTCGCGGAAGGACCAGCCCGCGTACCACGCCCAGTACGAATGCCCCACCAAGAGGTAAGCCATCATCGCGGCACGTCCACTTGAACGAGAAGCTCCGCTGTACCAGAGCAGCGATGCATTCGGAGCGACTTCCGAGATATAGCGCTTTTGCGCGCCCTCACCCGAGGTGCGGATGTGCACCAAGTTGCGAATGGGCGCTTGCTTGTAATGGGGCCCGAGATAACGACGCTCCCACAAGATGCGGTGAGGCACGAATGGCGGCAATGTCAGCCTTTTCTGCCATACGCCTACCAGCCCCAGGGATTTTCCTGAGAAACCGAGCCATTTCGCACCAAACCAATTGTTGGTTTTGATCAAAAAGAATTCGGCGGGGCAGTAGCAACGAACGATGCCTAAGATGCAGGTGCGGACTTCGGATACGAAATCGGGTGCGTCGTCGTCCTGTGTTACGATTTGCATCGTCGCCGTGACATAATATCTGATTGGTTTTGGATTCCAAGTTTTAGCACGCGGATTGCTCTGAGTTTGCATTAAACAGCGGGGAGGCGCGCCTCCCCTTGCGAAAGCGGCGGCTTGCCGCCGCACTCCATGTTGGGCGCCGGCGATCGCATGGCGGCTATCGCGGCAATTTTGGCTGTGCTGACGGGCATGATGAGATTTCAACTTCGATGAGGTGAAGTTTTGCGGCGACCGGTGATTGCTGGGAATTGGAAGATGTATAAGACGCGGGAAGGGGCGCGGGCGTTTTTTGAGGCGTTTAGGCCGCTCGTGGCCGGGACGCACTCTTGCGACATCATTGTGGCGCCGCCTTTTACGGCGATTGCCGCTGCGGTAGAGGGTGCGCGCGGAAGCAACATCAAGATTGCGGCGCAGAACGCGCATTGGGAGCGCGAGGGTGCTTTTACCGGCGAGATTTCGATGCAGATGATCTCTGATTGCGGGGCCGAGGCGGTGATCGTCGGACATTCGGAGCGGCGGCAGTACTTTGGCGAGACGGACGACATGGTGAACCGCAAGGTGAAGGCGGCACTCGCGGCGGAGTTGACGCCGATTGTGTGCGTGGGGGAAAGCCTGGCGGAGCGCGAAGCGAATATGACGCATGCGGTGCTGAAACGGCAGTTTGAAGGCGGGATGGCCGCGTTGACCGCTGAGGACTTCTCGCGTATTCTTTTAGCTTACGAGCCGGTTTGGGCGATCGGCACGGGCAAGACCGCCACCCCTGAAATTGCCGAGGAAGTTCACCGTTATCTACGGGGACTTGCCGCCAAACATTTTTCTCCCGAACAAGCGTCGGCAGTGCGGATTTTGTACGGCGGGAGTGTGAAGCCGGACAATATCAAGGCGCTGATGGCCGAGGCGGAGATTGATGGCGCGCTGGTGGGCGGAGCGAGCCTGGACCCGAAATCGTTTGCGGCGATCGTGAATTTCTAGGGTCGCTAACTTTTGGATTGAGTGGGAGTGGAAATGCCAAGTTGGGCGAAATGGGCGTTGTCGCTGATGGTTGCGGTGGGAATCATTTCCATCGGCTGGCGCGTGATACCAGTGCTGGTGACGTTGCACGTTGCGGTGTGCTTCGTCTTGATTATCGTGATCATGCTGCAGAGCGGTTCGGCCGCGGATTTGGCCGGAGCGTTCGGCGGAGCGGGCAGCCAGACGGCGTTCGGTCCGCGCGGGGCGGCGACGTTTCTTTCGCGGGCGACGACGTGGTGCGCGATTGTATTTATGATGACTTCGCTGGCGCTTTCGGTGAAGCGCAGCCCGAATGAAGCGTCGAGCACCGGCTCGGTGCTGGAACAGACGCAGAAGTCGGGTACGGCTCCTGCTCCGGCGAAAGCGCCGCCGATTCAGATTCCGATTCAGCCTTCGCAGCAACCGGCGCCGGCGCAACAACCGCCGCCAAGCCCGGCTCCCAAGAAGTAGCGGCTTCTGCTATACTTCGGCAAGTTTGTGGCGATAAGTTTGAATGAATTGCGGTCGTGGCGGAACTGGCAGACGCACCAGCTTGAGGGGCTGGCGGTAGCAATACCGTGGTGGTTCGAATCCACTCGACCGCACCAACCTTTCTGAAAACCCTGCAAACACTAGGTTTTTGATGAATCCCCAATGCGTTGGGAATTTTGGATTGGGGGCGAAACTGGTGTAACCTCCCGGCTGGTCTAGTTTGATCTTTCGGCTCCGTTGGTAAGATGACGCGAAGTGGATTGGATTTCACAAAACAGCGATTTGGCGGGTTTGGTTCTCGCAGCGTTCGTGATCGTCGTCACGGTATTCATTGTTTGGCTGCACGTTCGAACGAAGCGATCCTCGCCCACCGCAGGTGAACCCTCATCAAACCAACCTGCGTCTGTATCCGCATCCGAGGCATTGACTCCGCCGGTTGATCCGCTGCCGGAACTGACCGTAAGCGCCCTCTCCTTTGATTTGAATCCAGCCATCCAAAAGAACGTCTTCCTTTTGCATGTGCAAAACGAGACGACTTCCGCGGCCGCCACGGCGAGAAATGTGGTCGCGAATATTGGGTACAAGCGAAAAAATGGACAGGCGGTGTGGGTGGACTACGGCGCCTGGATGGAAAGAGGGACCATCACCAGCATCGAAAAGGGTGAAACGAAGAACTTGGTGCTGGCGTTGACTGACGATGGCAAGAATTTCGCTGTGAATTGGACTGGACCGCAATCAAAGTTCGGCGACCCCACGCTTGTGCCGGTGGGGGAATTGACGCCGGGGCAGTGGATGATGGTCGTCACTATTAGCGCGGAAAACTACGAAAAGATATTTAGATTTTTACTGACCATCGGGAAGAACGGGGCGATTAAGTGCCGGTCCGTGGCACGATCGCTCTGGTAGATGTTGCGTCATCGAAATCCGTCCAGCGTTGGCCGAATGACACCATGCATCGCGCGCACGGCTTGACGTCGTAAAAAGCGGCAGCAAGCTGCCGCACTCCCAGAAAAGGCAGGCGCCCGGCATCCGAGAAATACTTAGTACTCCGCACAATCGTTCTTGATATTCGTGGTCCGTTGTATATGATGTGCTGTTTTGAAATCGGCCATGCGGTCCTATCGAACGCTTTTTTGCCACAGTTTTACGGGGAGCAAAAGCGATGCGGATCAGGAAGCGCGCTAGCGGTTCTGCGGCAACACCGGCTGTGCTGTCCCTCCTGTTGGTAATTCTCGTAGGCGTCACCGTGTATGTATTTGCGTCGGGAGTGTATGCGCCGCCTCCGGCCATCACTGACGTGGGCCACGCGATCGATCATCAGTACGATCTGACGCTCGCGGTGGTGGCTGTGGTGTTCATTCTGTCGCAGCTGGGATTGGCGTTTGCGATTTTCCGTTTTCGCGATCACGGGCAGAAGGCGCATTTCACGCGCGGCAATAACACGATGGAAGTGATCTGGACTACGGCGACGGTGATTCTGTTTGTGGGACTGGGATTGATGGGGCGGAAGGCCTGGGCCGAAATGCGATTTACGGAAGCTGCGCCGGGCGCGATTCCAGTGGAAGTGACGGAAAACCAGTTCGTTTTCAATTTCCGCTATGCGGGGCCGGATGGAAAATTCGGGAAGCTGGACCCCAAACAGATCAGCGCTTCAACCGGGAATCCTTTAGGGATCGATCAGAACGATCCCGCGGGGAAAGACGACATCGTGGTGCCGACGCTGACGGTGCCGGTGAATCACGAAGTGCAGCTGATGATCCGTTCGCAGGACGTGATCCACAATTTCTTCGTACGGGAACTGCGTTTGCAGCAGGATGCCACGCCGGGGATGGTGGTGCCGCTGCATTTCAAGGCTGACGCGATCGGGCAGTATGAAATCGTGTGCACGCAATTGTGCGGGTTGGGACATTCGCGGATGCATAGCTATCTGAACGTGGTGTCCGACGCGGATTATGAAGCTTTCCTGAAGCAGCAGGAAGCGGCGGCGCAGTGAACGCGAGTTTGCTCGCGCGGTGGGTGAGACTGGGGAACGAAACCCCAATTTCAGGAGGCCAGGAATGAGTTCGCACGCGCATACCGGTGGATCATCTGTGCATGCGCCGATGGCAGAGCCCTCGGGTTTCATCCGGAAATATATTTTCAGCGTGGATCACAAGGTAATCGGCATCCAGTATTTCCTGCTGGCGCTGACGGCGGTGGTCATCGGGATTGTGCTTTCGATGCTGATGCGTTTTCACCTGGTGTGGCCGAACGCGACTTTGCCATTCGTGAGCGGCGGGCAGATGTCGCAGGAGCAATACCTGGCGCTGGTGACGATGCACGGGACCATCATGGTTTTCTTCGTGCTGACCACCGCGCCGCAGGGCGGCTTCGGCAATTATTTTCTGCCGATACAGATTGGCGCGCCGGACATGGCGTTTCCGCGGCTGAACATGTTGTCGTTCTGGGTGACGTTTCTGGCGTTCATCTGCATCGTGGCGGCGTTCCTTGTGCCGGGTGGCGCGCCAATCAGCGGATGGACGGGTTACACGCCTTTGAGCGGGCTGGGCGAGATAACTGGCCCGGGTGAGGGTTGGGGCCAGACGATGTGGATCGCGAGCATCTCGCTGTTTTGCCTCGCGTCATTGCTAGGTGCGCTGAATTTTATCGCTACGACGATTGATTTGCGCGCGCCGGGAATGACGTTGATGCGGATGCCCCTGACGGTGTGGGGCTGGTTGGTGACGGCTGTGCTTGGGTTGCTCGCATTCGGAGTTTTGCTGGCGGCGGGAATTTTGCTGTTGCTGGATCGTTCGGCGGGGACGAGCTTCTTTTTGCCGGCGGGATTAGTGGTGAACGATCAGCTGCAGGCGCACAGCGGCGGTTCGCCGCTTTTATGGCAGCACCTTTTCTGGTTTTTCGGGCACCCGGAAGTGTATATCGCGATTCTGCCGGGCATGGGCGTCGCGTCGCACGTGCTTTCGACATTTTCGCGCAAACCGGTGTTTGGTTATCGCGCGATGGCCTTTGCGATCTGCACGATCGGGTTTCTGGGATTTATGGTTTGGGGCCACCACATGTTTTTGAGCGGGATGAGCCCGTATTCGGGATTTGCGTTTTCGGTGCTGACGATGGCGATTGGCGTTCCTTCGGCGATCAAGACTTTTAATTGGCTGGGGACGCTGTGGGGCGGGAAGATTCAGTTCAAAAGCCCGATGCTGTTTGCGTTGGGATTCGTTTCGCTCTTTGTTTCCGGCGGGCTTTCGGGGTTGTTCCTGGCGCAACCGGCCGTGGATAACCTGCTGCACGCGACATATTACGTGGTGGCGCATTTCCATCTGGTGATGGGCGTGGCGGCAATTTTCGGAATTTTCGCGGCGACGTATTTCTGGTTCCCGAAAATGTTTGGGCGAATGATGAACGAACCGCTGGCGAAGCTGCATTTCTGGTTCACGTTTGTGGGGGCTTATTGCATTTTCATGCCGATGCATTTTGTGGGACTGGCTGGCGGAATCCGGCGTTATGCGGACCCCTCGGCGGTAGGTTTTCTGGCGCGATTGCAGCCGGTGCATGAGTTCATGACGATTGCGGCGTTTATCACCGGGGCGGCGCAGCTGATTTTTCTTTTCAACTTTTTCTACAGCTTGAAATTCGGGCCGAAGGCCACGAAGAATCCGTGGAATGCGACGACTTTGGAGTGGAGCACGGATTCGCCACCACCGATTGATAATTTTGGCGGGCATTATCCGAGCGTCTATCGCGGGCCTTACGAATTCAGCGTGCCGGGAGCGGCGGAGGATTTCATCCCGCAGAATGTTGAGCCTGCGCAGGTGGCTCGTGCGAAGTAGGTAGCGTCTGTTTGCCGCAGAGACGCAGAGTTCGCAGAGAAAGGCAAAGGCTTAACACAGAGTACACAGAGAGAAAGGCCGAGGGCACGGAGAAGCGTCGCTTTACCGGAGAGGCGCGAAGTACCGGGATTCTTCGGCTTTTATGGGTTTTCTAGAAGCTGGCGCGGGTGAGAAGCTATGTACTAGATCGCGACGGCTCTAGGAGCAACGCAATGCCACAGACAACGGTTACCGAAGAAATCATCGAGCTGATACACGAGGGGAAAGGCCCGGGAGGCGGGACTCCTTCCGGCAATGACGGCGGGGACGGAGCCGATGGAGGCGGTTCTTCCCGCGGGGCACGGACGCCGCAGCGCGCTTATGTGACGGGGATGGTGGTGGCGCTGGCGGGGATTTTGATGTTTTTCATGGCGTTCGTCAGCGCGTACGTGGTGCGGAAGGACATGCCCAACAGCGCGTGGATTCCGCTGCAACTGCCGAGGATCCTGTGGCTGAACACGCTGATTCTGATTGCCAGCAGTTTTACGCTGACGCGCGCGCGGAAACTTTTCGTGGCGAACGATCAAGAGGGCTTCCGGCATTGGTGGGCTACCACGACGATGCTGGGCGTGCTTTTTGTGGCGGGTCAGATTATTGCGTGGCGGCAGTTGGTGGCGGCGGGAACGTTTTTGGCGACGAATCCGAGCAGCAGCTTTTTTTACGTTTTCACGGGCGCGCACGGATTGCATTTGCTGGGCGGAGTGTTGGCGCTGCTTTACATCCAGTTTCGCACGCCGCGCAAAGTGGCGATGAGCACGGCGGTGGATATTGTTTCGATGTACTGGCATTTCATGGACGGGCTATGGATATTTTTGTTTCTACTCCTGTGGGCGGTGAGGTGAAGCGTGAGTGAAACGGAATACGAGGGCATAGTCGAATCACCGTGGTCCGGCGGCGCGTCCCCTTTTGCCATTAATTCGAAAAAATTGGGGATGTGGCTGTTCATTATTTCGGACTCGCTGACGTTTTCTGCGCTGCTGATCAGCTATGCCTACGTGCGGCTGGAGACGCCGGACTGGCCGCGGCCTTTTGAGATTTGGCCGGCCATTGCGAAGTCGTCGCTGATGACGTTCGTGCTGCTTTCGAGCAGCTTGACGATGGTGCTGGGGGTGAACGCGGCGTTCAACGGCAACGTGAAGAAGACCGTGCGTTATTTGATCGCGACGATTGTCTGCGGCCTTGCTTTCGTGCTGATTCACGCTACGGAGTGGGTGACGCTGTTCCATGAGGGCGTGACGCCGTGGACGAATCCGTGGCATCCCTTTGTGCCGCTCTTCGGCGGGACGTTTTTTGGATTGACCGGGCTGCACATGCTGCACGTGACGATCGGCGTGATTTATCTGGCGGTGATCGCGTGGGGATTCGGGAAAGGGAAGTACACGGCCGAGCATGTGGAGGTCAGCGGCTTGTATTGGCACTTCGTGGATTTGGTTTGGATGTTTATTTTCCCGATGGTTTATTTGCTGAGCGTGAATCCGAAGTGACAACTTCAGGTAACGGGGAGCGAAGCAGACGATGAGCGCACACGGACACGCGGCGGAACTGACGCACGAACATGCCGTCGGGACGACCAAATTATTCGCGACGGTTTGGGTATGGTTGCTGCTGCTGACGGCGGTGGAAGTGTTTTTGGCTTACGAGCGGCTGGAAGTGCATTTGATGATTACGATTCTGGTGGGGTTGTCGCTGATCAAGGCGGCCTTGATCATGTCTTATTTTATGCATTTGCGATTTGAGCGGCTCGGGTTGTTTCTTTTGTTGGTGCCGGCGATGGTGTTTTGTATTTGCATGATGCTGATTATGTTTTTCCCGGATAGCATACGATTGATGAATTTGCGGCCGCATTAGGAGATTGGATTGAAGCGAGAGATTGCAACTCGATTTGGCTTGCTGGTTGCGGGCGTGGCGGGGCTGGTTTTCTTGCCTGTGCCGCGCGTGGTGGCGCAGGGTTGCGCTATGTGTTATCAGAGCGCAGCGGCTTCGGGGCCGCAGGGCGCGGCGGCTTTGCGGAATGGGATTTTGATTTTGCTGTTTCCTACGATTAGCATTTTTGTGGGGATATTTGGGTTGATGTACCGGCGGCGGAATGTGGCGCGGTGAGTGCTGAATCCTGCGGACTCGAACTTTTTCCATAACAATTTTTAATCGTGGCTTCAGGGGCTAGGGCCCCTTAGCGATAGGCTCGCCTTACGGCGGGGCTGAAGAGTCTGTGTGAGAACTGGGGTTGACGCGTCTCGTATACTGCAGCGGAGAGGAGACGCGATGGCGAAATTTCTGGATTACAACCCGGAGCAGGCCTATTTGTTGCCGCCCAGCGTGAGCGACGTGC
>JBAQGJ010000081.1:0-2352 GCA_049287725.1 Candidatus Acidiferrales bacterium
ACGTCACGCTTCTCGATTGCTGAAAGCCCAAACCGCATCCCTGGTCTCATGCCAACACCACCTTTACCGAGCAGATTTACATCAGATGGTGTTGCTTCGACCTATCGAATGCACCGCGTTAATCAGGTACTAGCTCATAGTGTGTTCCCCTGGATCATTCCTGTCGCTCGGCACGTCCTAGCGTTCCTTCGGTAATACGGAGTATGAAGTTGACTTTGTGCGACGCACCATCAACGTCCGTTTGCGGCTGCATCTCAACAGCGGCATACCCGCGCGCCGCATATAGCTGCTTCAACCTTCCTATGCCGTCCCGTATTTCGGTTACGTTGAATAAATCTCCCGCAGCGACATGGAATTGGTCACGGAGGCTCGCTACTGGGATGCTCAATGCGCGCGCGGAAGTCGCGCTCTCAATGGTAAAGGCGCCGAGGCGGAATTGATCTCCTTCGGAGATGGAAGCAGCGACGAGGATGCGCTGCTTTCCATTACTAGGGCCGAGAGCCTTCCATACGGGTTCGTGGACAACAACTTGAAAGTATCCTCGTTGTTGGAAATCGCTCCTCACTCCTTCTTGTATTACGTCATCTACCAATTCTTTTTCATCGTCATACTCCCGGTCTTTCCACGCCGTTAGGATTTTGTCTTGTACGGCGATGCGGTCCTGGACGTCCCCTTCGAGTTTGAGTTCAGCCAAAACAAATTTTGTGGCGGTATGCCCGGTTGATTCAACGCCACGCTGGTTCATCAGGAGTGTTGTTGGAACGTTTGGCTCAGCGTGGTCCAGCGAACCTATGGTAAACGCCGTACATGTGAGCGCAGCCGCCGCGACAACGCACGCCATCCGTGCGCGCGAAACGCATGATGCTTGAGCGCCTTCCATGATTCGTCGGATACGCCTTGGCAGCAGCCTGCCGGGCATCGTCATGCCAGTAACGCTCAACCGCCCGCCAGAGCGCGCTACGGAGCGAGCCATGTCTATCAGGCAGTCAGCATATTCGCGGCGACCGTGGCCACGCGCCAGCACGAGGTTGTCACAGGCCTCCTCGGCTAGGGCGGAGAGATTACGCTCTAGCCACCAGGCGGCGGGGTGGAACCAATAGAGGGCACGGTTCAGCAGAGCCAGCCACTGGACTAAAGAGTCGCGGCGGCGCACGTGTTCACCTTCGTGCGTTAGAACGGCGTCGAGTTGAGCGGCGTGCCATCGGCGCCAGTGTTCCGGAAGAATTACGACGGGACGAAAGAACCCTACGGTAACCGGCGCGGAACATAGAGAGTTAGTTCGCACGCCTTCGCGGAGCACTGCATCGCGAATCAATTTGCGCGCGCGGAACGTTCCCATGGCCAACCGAAAAAGCAAGAGGCAGACACCCCCTAAGTAGATGCTCAATAAAACCGCTTGCGGCACTGAAATAGAGAGCGATGAAGGAGAGGCAATCGCAAGCTGGCCTGCCGGAACTATTGCGCCGCTTGTACTGACCTGCGTCAGCGGAGGAAGCAGGCGGAGGGAGAATCTGGGTCCCAATGCGGTCAAGATGGGAAGGCCCAGCATCAAAATCAACACTCCGGTCCAAAATCCATGTTTCTCTGCGGCGGCTTTGACTCGCGTGACGTATAGCACCATCGCTGTCGCTCCAACGAGTAGAGCCGCCCTTACGGCGATCTCTAGGAATAGGTATTGCATTAATCGCCTCCAGGCCGCCGATTGCGGACGAATTTCTCCAACTGGTCGATGTCGTTCTTATTCAAGACCTTCGCTTCCACCATGCCGCTAACGAGTTCTTCCACCGACCCTCGGCAGAAACGGTCGATAATTTGACGCACAGCACGAGCAGCAAGGCTATGCGCCGGTTCTACTGCTCGATAGACGTACGCACGTCCATCCGATTTGTGCTTGAGGTAGCCTTTTTGCTCAAGGCGCCGCAATAAGGTCCGAACAGTCGTTTCTTTAAGGTTTCGCTTGCGCGAGACAACACGGTAGACGGCCTCGACAGTGCAAGTGCCTCCGTCCCATACGGCTCGCATCACTTCATTTTCGAGGTCGGTTAGAGGCGGGCGGACGCGGCTCCCGGAAGCGGTACGATTTGTCATGGTACAGTCTGTACCACTCGACAAATCCAGTGTCAAGCACTAATCACATGAAAGGCCGCTTTGGATTGTCAACTCCTGATAAGTCGCCTAACCGGAGATGTGAAGCAACACTTCATTTGTACGGTAACCGCGTTTACCAGGACTCACATCACGTTGACAGCGTAAAACGCGTGAGTTATAGACTCAAGTGAGCCGGTGACATGAAACGATGCTGCACAAGATTCAGTCCCCGTGAACGAGCCCTTCTACATCGGATTGCCGGTG
>JBAQGJ010000082.1:0-5767 GCA_049287725.1 Candidatus Acidiferrales bacterium
GCGGTTCGGGAAAGGCTGTGCCCGACGTGCGGTAGGCGGCGCGAACCAGCTCGACGGTATCTTTTTGGCGCTCGCGCGGACCGACGCAAACGCGGTCGAACGTTATGCCACGGCGCGCCCAGTACTCGCCGAGCAGACGCGCCTGGGCTTCGCCGACAGGGGACAATTTGTCGTAGTTCTGCTGCAAAAACGACGCTTGGCCGTGACGGACGAGATAGAGGTTGCCCATTTTCGAGACGGCCGCAGATGCGATGCAACGGCGCGGACCATATTGTGATGATGAACGGCACGCAGTTCCACAACTTAAATGCTTCGTGAGCAAAAATTTACGACGCTTGACCTAAACCGCAGCGGTTTCTTCCTTGCCGAACTGCGCGAAGCTTTTGCCCTGAGCAGCAAGACGCTCAAGCAGCGGCGCGGGCTGCCAGTTTTCACCGTGTTGCCGGTGGAATTCGCATATGCGCTCGTAAACGTGCTTCAGACCTATTGTGTCGGCATACCACATCGGACCGCCGCGTTGGGCCGGGTAGCCGTAGCCATTGATGTAAATAATGTCTATGTCCGAAGCTCGTAGGGCGTAGCCCTCTTCGAGGATGCGCGCGCCTTCGTTGACGAGGGCGTACACGCAGCGGTCCACGATTTCGGTAGGAGATATTTTGCGCTGCGGGATGCCCGATTCTGTGGCCCACTGGCGAAGGAGCGCGGCAACTTCCGGATCGTTGGCGGCTTGGCGCTTTTCGTCATACTTGTACCAGCCCGCGCCCGTTTTTTGGCCGAAGCGGCCCTGTTCGCAGAGGCGATCACCGGCGAACGGCTGCCGGATGCCCGGCTTTTCGAGATGGCGATATTCCTTGCGAATGCGCCAGCCGATATCGAGGCCGGCGAGATCTCCTACCGCAAGCGGTCCCATAGCCATGCCGAAATCGTAAAGCGCCTTGTCCACGTCCTCGACGCTGGCGCCTTCCTCGACGAGGAAAACGGATTCGCGCACATAAGGATGAAACATGCGATTGCCTACAAAGCCGCGACAGTTGCCGACGAGCACACCGATTTTGCCGAGTTTCTTCGAAAGCTGCATGATCGTAGCAATCACTTCTTTGCTGGTGCGCTTGCCGCGAACAATTTCGAGCAGACGCATCACGTTGGCGGGGCTGAAGAAGTGCGTGCCGATGACGAACTCGGGACGAGAAGTGGTGGAGGCGATTTCGTCTATATCGAGCGTGGAAGTGTTGCTGGCGAGGATCGCGCCGGGTTTGCAAATGCGATCGAGCTCGCGGAAGACCTCTTTCTTGATGGCCATTCCTTCGAAGACGGCTTCGATGATGAGGTCTACATCTGCAAAGCCGTCGTAGGTGAGTGTTGGCTGGATGAGTTTGAGGCGCTCTGCGGCGAATTGCTCGGTGAATCGCCCGCGTGCCACGGAATTTGCGTAGTTTTTCTGGATGTTGGCAAGCCCGCGATCGAGCGCGGCCTGGTCTGTTTCCTTCAAGAGCACGGGGATACCGGCATTGACTAGCACCATGGCGATGCCGCCGCCCATGGTGCCGGCGCCGACGACCGCTGCGCGATTGATGGGAATGGTTGGCGCGTCTTTGGGGATATCTGGAATTTTGGAGACCTCGCGTTCGCTGAAAAAAACGTGGATGAGCGCTTTGGATTGATCCGATTGGAGGCACTCCATGAAAAGTTTGCGTTCGAGCGCGCAGCCTTCGGCGAAGGGAAGTTTGGTGGAGGCTTCGACGGCATCAATCGCGGCGAGGGGCGCCATCATGCCGCGTTGTTTCTTGCGTGCGGTGTCGCGCGCTGCCGCAAAGATGGCGGCATTTTCTTCGGGTGTG
The DNA here is from genome assembly GCA_049287725.1 of Candidatus Acidiferrales bacterium. Taxonomy (GTDB): domain Bacteria; phylum Acidobacteriota; class Terriglobia; order Acidiferrales; family UBA7541; genus Palsa-295. Next base: position 1,839 of record JBAQGJ010000082.1, read on the forward strand.
CCGAGTTTTTCGTTGCGATCTCTTGTTTTGCGGATGGGTTGAGCGGTGATTTCGCGGGCGAAAGCAATGGCTCCAGCGAGTAGGTCGCCTTCGATGAGGCGGTCAATAATGCCGAATTTGAGCGCTTCTTCAGCTTTGATGAGGGCGCCGCCCGCGCACATCTCGACGGCTTTGGCGACGCCAGCGAGACGAGGAAGACGCTGCGTGCCATGCGCGCCGGGGATAATGCCGAGCTTCACTTCGGGTTGGCCGACTTGCGCGGTGGGGACAGCGACGCGGTAGTGACCGGCCATCGCGAGCTCGAGGCCGCCGCCGAGCGCGTTACCGTGAATGGCCATCACTACCGGCTTGCGGCAATCTTCGATTCGCGGCAGGAGATCCGGAAAGCTCATGGTGCCCGGCGCCGCGCCCGACCTCATTTTTGAAAATTCCTTGATGTCAGCGCCGGAGACGAAGGTGCGTCCGCCGCCGATCAGCACGCAGGCTTTCACGGCTACGTCGTCGTTGATCTCTTCGATTGCTCGCGCGATGCCTTCGGGGACGCCCGGACTCAACGCATTCACAGGCGGATTATTGATGGTGATGACGGCGATGCCGCTGTCTTTTGTGAGTTGCACCAGATCGGTCATAGGAGGCCCTTTTGTTGGAAAGTTTTACGCGCTCTTTGCGGAGACGCAGTCAGAGTCAACCACCAGCGAAGCGATACGCTCGCGATGAAAAGTGGCGTCGCCAAAAGCTGTTTCCGATGCTTTCGCACGGCGGTAGTACAGGTGAATATCGTTTTCCCAGGTGAAACCCATGCCACCGTGAATCTGGATGCCGCGATTGCCGACGGTGCGGGCGGCATCGCTCGCATACATTTTAGCGATGGAGACGGCTTTCGGCGCGTCGGACGGATTTTCTTCGAGCGCCCAACCGGCATAGTAGACGGCGGAGCGGGCGCTCTCGGTTTCGAGGTACATGTCCGCACATTGATGCTGGACCGCTTGAAACATGCCGATGGGCTTGCCGAACTGTTTGCGGGTCTTGGCATATTCGACGGTGAGATCGAGAGTACGTTGCATGCCGCCGACCAATTCGGCGGCTAGCGCGGTAGTGGCGATATCGAGAGCGCGCGCGAGGTTGGCGGTGGTTCCGATTTCTTCCGCTGCAGCATTGCTGAATTCGATGGCGTAGAGTTTGCGCGTGAGATCCATACTGGCCATGGGGGATATTTTTACCCCGCTGGCTTTGGGATCCACGATGAAGACGCCGTTGCGCGCTACCACGATGATGAAGTCGGCGACGGCGGCATCCGGAATAAAGAATTTTTCTCCAGTGAGTTTTCCGCCTTGCGCGTTCATGTGCATAGCTTCCGGATCCCAACTTCCGCCGGCTTCGGGAATCGCAACTGTTGCACGGACTTCTCCGCGGCAGATGGGTGCGAGGTACTTGTTCTTGTGTGCGGAGGTGCCGACGGCATCCAGAACGGAGCCGGCTAACACGACAGTGGAGAAAAATGGACCGGGCAATAGGGCGCGGCCTGCTTCTTCCATCAGCAACATCAGCTCGACCTTTCCGAGGCCGACGCCGCCATACGTTTCCGGATAAATGACCCCGGTGTAGCCCTGGTCGGTGAGCTTGGACCACAACGCGGCGTCGTACGCGCTGTCGGTTTCCATCAGCCGACGCATTTCCGCGCTGGGACATTCGCCGGCGAAGAATTTGCGCGCGCTGTCCTTGAGAAATTCCTGGCTTTCACTCAAACCGAATTGCATGGCGTGTCCCCTTAGTAGCTTCTGGGAAGGCCGAGCACGAAATGGCCGATGATGTTGCGCTGCACCTCGGACGTGCCGGCTTCGATGGTATTTCCGCGAGTGCGCAGATAGGCGTAGGACCAGAGGCCTTTATCAATCGCGCGAGGATCTTCGCCCAATAGTTGGCCGTAGGGGCCGAGCAATTCTTGCGCGATTTGCTGCAGGCGCTGATTCAGCTCGCTCCAGAAAATTTTCTGGATGGAGCCTTCGGGGCCAGGAACTCCCGTGGCGGTGACGCGGCTGAAAGCGCGCATCTGATTGAAACGCATGATTTCGATTTCGGCGCTGCATTGTGCGAGCTTCTGACGAATAATCGGGTCTTCCGCGGCGGGGCGACCGTTGCGCTGAATCTTGCGAGCGAGTTCGATGAGGCGCGTGATGTAACGCTTGAAGGTGAGATGCAGGCGAGCGCCGTAGGAACCACGCTCGTACATCAGCGTGCTCATCGCCACGTTCCATCCGTCATTCACTTTGCCGAGAACATTGGCGGCCGGGACTTTTACATCGCGGAAGAACAGCTCGTTGAATTCGGATTCTCCGGTCATTTGGCGGAGGGGACGAACTTCGACGCCGGAAGATTTCATGTCCACCAGGAGGACCGTGAGGCCTTTGTGCTTGGGCACGTTCGGATCGGTGCGTACGACTAGTTCACACCAATTGCCGACCCAGCCGTAGCTGGTCCAAACTTTTTGACCGTTGACGATATAGTGATCGCCCTTGAGGACCGCTTCGGTTTGCAAGCCGGCGAGGTCGGAACCGGCGTTGGGTTCGGAAAAGCCCTGGCACCAGATTTCTTCGGCGCTGAGAATTTTCGGGATGTAACGCTGCTTTTGTGCTTCAGTGCCAAAGGCGATGATCGTGGGGCCGATGAGTCCGAGGCCAAGCGAATTGGCCATGGGCGGGGCTTCGACGCGCGCCATTTCTTCCCAAAAAATGGCTTGCTGCATCAGAGTGGCGCTGCGGCCTTGGTATTCCTGGGGCCAGGAAACGGCGGCCCAGCGGCCTTCCTGAAGTTTTTGTTGCCACGCGCGCAGGTATGGGAAGGATTCTTCGATCGGTTTTTCGCGCCACTCGGCCCAGTCTTTGGGGACATTGGCGGCTAGCCAGGCGCGGAGCTCATCGCGAAAGGCAAGCTCGTCTTCGGTCAGATTCAGATCCATGGATTCGACTCCTTTGCTTCGTTCGTGGAGCACTCACGCGCCGGATTTCGATTTCTGATTCGGCTCGGTCGGTCGCGCAGCCGCCGGCGCAGATGCGGTAAAGTTCGGGCGCATGGTTTCCTTGCCTTGCCAATATTTCTTGCGCAGATCTTTTTTCAGGACTTTTCCCGTGCCGGTCTTGGGTAGAGCGTCGACGAATTCGAACGTGCGCGGACATTTATAGTGCGCGAGACGAGAGCGGCAGAATTCGATGAGTTCGGATTCTGTTGCTGCGGCGTTCGGCTTTAGGACCACGAGGGCTTTGGGGACTTCGCCCCATTTGGCGTCGGGAACGGGTATGACCGCGACTTCGAGAACGGCGGGATGCGCGAGAATGGCCTTCTCGACTTCGAGCGAGGAAATATTTTCGCCGCCGCTGACGATGATGTCTTTCTTGCGATCGACGATGAGAAGGTAGCCGTCCTCGTTCATGGTGGCCATGTCGCCGGTATGGAACCAGCCGCCGCGCAGGGCTTCGGCGGAAGCGTCCGGCTGGCGCCAATAGCCCTCCATGATGCCGTCACCGCGCGCAACGATTTCACCGATGGAGTGGCCGTCGCGCGGGACATCGCAATCGTTGGGATCGACGACGCGCAACTCGATGCACGGAATTGCAAAGCCCGTCATGGCCTGGCCGGCGTAGCGCTGTTCGCCTTGCCAATCCATTCCGAGCTTCATGGGCGAAACGGAGAGGACGGGGGCGGTTTCCGTCAAGCCGTAGCCGGAATAACACTCGCAGCCGATTTTTTCCTCGACTTCGCGAATCAGAGTGGGCGAGGAAGCGGCGCCGCCGATGGTGATTCGGCGCAGGCTGGTCAAATCGTAATTTGGCCGCTCCGGGCAATTCACAAGCGCCGTGGCCATGATAGGCACGAGGCTGCAGGAATTGACTTTTTCCTTTTCGATGAGGCGGAAGACTTCCTTGGTCTCGAAG
>JBAQGJ010000083.1:0-2619 GCA_049287725.1 Candidatus Acidiferrales bacterium
TCGGCTGCAGCGGCGCATGCGGCAAAAGCTGCGCGATCCGGTGGGCCGGGCGATTTATCAGCGGCGCAAGGCGATCGTGGAACCGGTGTTCGGAGTGCTGAAGCAGCAGAGAGGAATGCGGCGCTTCGCACGTCGCGGGCTTAAGCAAGTGGCGGTGGAGTTGGCGCTGGCCGCCACGGCCTACAATCTGACGCGGCTGTGGCGCCAAAGATAGTCGCTCCGCCGCCGCAGAATACGTAAGGCTGCTAAACATCATGCGCATGCACCCAATTCGCAATCAACAATTGCAAAGGCACCGAGTCCTCACACAGACTCTTCAGCCGTGCCGAAAGGGCTTCCAACCCTCAGGGGTTTTAACTCCTAAGGCCGGTTCAACAAACTATTTGCGAGCCGATTCGAATTAAGGACTGCATTCGCCTCTGTAGTTGAAAGTTATCTGCAAAAAATCGTGACGCGCGTCGTCGGCGCTCTCTTTGGCCAGATTGATTTTCCACCCGCGCACCGTTTCCATTGCGGCTTCATCGAGATTGGGCGAAAGCGATTTCAGTACGTGAATCTCTTTCACTTTGCCGCCCTCGTCCAGTTTTAACGACAGCACCATATCGCCCTCGATCCCCGCTTTCCGATCTTCGCTGAAATATGGCGGCAGATCGTCCTGATCGTAATCCATTGTTGCCGCGATTTTCCCGTGCTTATCCAGGAGTCGTCCGTTTGACGATACTCCACCGGTATCAGAGGTTGCGGCTGGGCATTCTTTGTCGAATCCGTAACTGATTTCCGCCTTGGTCACGGCTGGCGCGTGAGCAGGGGGCTCGAATTGCCATTGCTTGGCGCTGTCAATTGCGGCCTGGAACAGCTCGGGCGGACCGCTGAGAGCCTTGACGTCCAATACCCTTCCGCTCGCATCCACCGTAATTCCTACGGATACGGTTCCCTCGATGTTCTTGCTGAGGGCTTCGAGAGGGTATGGAACGATTGGCGACTTAACAAGCTTGAGGGGCGCGTTTTGATTGGCGGTTTGGCCTGCCTTCTGCGGTGAGCTGCTGGTCTGCGCTCGCGCCACACAAGGCATGCAGCCTACGAAAAGAAGTCCAACAAAGAACGGAGAGAGGCCGGGAATTTTCATACAGCCTCCGATGTGTGTCTGATTCTACAACGAAGCCGTCAAAGCAACCACGCATGCAAAGCGGCTTCACCACAACGACGCCACCGGCGCTTCCATAAAAACCGGCGTGGGCCCGCCCTTATTCGAAAGATGAATCGAAGCCAAATAAGGCTTAGCCTGCGGATCGTACGTCACCGTAATGCTTCCGCCTATGCCCATCGAACCGTCAAATCCATTCCGTCCGTCGGAGCCCGACATTCCACTATTCCCGTTGGGCGATCCAATCCCGCCGGAACCGCCCGCGCCTCCGCGTCCGCCTCTTCCCCCCGATCCTCCCCGCCCTCCATCTGCCGTCACCGTCAGCGCACCGCCCTGCGGATCCACGAGGTAAAGCCTCCGCTTTCCCGTCGCCGACACGCTCACCTGCAGCAGCGCCGGTGGCCCAGGCCGCAACGTCACCTGCACTTGCACCGGCGGCGCGTTTCCTCCGTGGCCGCCATCTCCGCCGTCCGAGCCATTCGTCCCGTTCCCGCCATCTCCACCCGCCGACGGATTATTGGGATCGGTGGAACCCATGCTCCCCGACGAGCCGGCCATCCCGTCCATTCCATTCGAGCCGTCCGCACCGGGCGCCCCGGAAAAATTCGCGAGGAACTTGTAATCGTACGTGATCGGAATATCGAGATCGGCATGCAGGTCCGGATGGCTCGGTACGGTGATCGTCACATGCGCGGTCTTCCCATCGCTCACTCGCGGATCGTGCGGCAGCATCAGCACGCCTTTCTTGCCCACCTTCACGATGCTGGGCGTCACCGTCAGATCGCTCCACAGCACTTTGCCCTTGCCAGCTCCTTCGGTGAGCAGCACCTTGCCGTCCGGCTGCGTGAATTGCACCACCAGCGGCGTCTTTTCTCCCGGAGCCATCGCCGGCCCCTTCGGCAGGCTCGCCTGCATGGACGAGACGAGCGTTTTGGCCAGGTAAACGCGCATCCCCAATTTCACCTTCACCGCTGTACACCCGCTCAACGCAAGCAACGAGCCGATTACCACGCACGCCGTCCACCGCGCGCCCACCCAGCCGCGTGCTTCCCGCATCGTCATCGCAAGTCCTCCGTTAGGGGATCCTGGTGCTTTCGGGAAAGGATGAATGACTGCCGAAGAGCGAAACGCTCGACACTTACGACGTAGCAAGGCAAAGCACCGTTTCACACTGAGCTAAGTCTTTGCCTTAGACCTACATATCGCCGCGGCCGGGGTAGCGTAAACTTTTGTGTGTAGATTTGGTTGGGAAGCAAAAAAGAAGGGTGTACATCTTCTTGGAGCGCGAACTCACAAGGAGGAGGTACACCCGATGCGAGAACTGGAAGTTCTCAGCAATGGCCATCTTAACAGGCTGCGGAAAAAGTCGGTTTGCGGCAAAATTGCGGTCTTTTGGGGTGAGGCAAAATGATTCGCCGGGAAATTGGTCGCTTCCTAGAGCCTCTCAACGCGATCTATTTTCGACACTTTTTCGT
>JBAQGJ010000084.1:0-2688 GCA_049287725.1 Candidatus Acidiferrales bacterium
TTTCACAGAGGATTTCTTCTGGTGAAGGTCTGCCATCGGCGATTTCCACGCCACGGTCATCTTGTGCAGCATCCACACTATTTTCATTAAGCGGCCCTCGCGTGCGGCGCTGGCGCAACTGCATCAAAGCGTCGTTGACGACGATCCGGGTGAGCCACGTCGAAAAAGTGGAGTTTTCGCGAAACCTTTGCAGGTTAGTTCTCATTGGGCCCAAACAGGTCCACGTTACGGATCTGGCACGATGACCAAAATCGTAAAGCCTTTATGACCACGGCCACCGGCTCCTTGGTGAGCGACCGCGATACGGCGGCGTCAAGCGCGCGAGAACCCCAGCGCGGCAGCGCGACGAAGCAGACCCGCTTCACCGGAAAACTCGTATACTGAGTGAGGTACCCAACAACCGGGAAAAGGCGTGTCACAAAGTGCGACATGAATATTCGCAGCGTTTAACGAAATTGAGAGCGCGTACGCTGGTGACGGCTGTCATGCTATTGGCCAGTGGATATCTTTCCCTAGCTGCACAGGAAACTGGGCTGCCGGAAGCAACGTCGTCGCCAAAGGCTCAAACTTCCAATCAAACCACCTCGGGCATCTCCGCAGAACCGACCGCAATCCCGGTGGACCAGATCATTCAACGATTCGCGGAGCGCGAAGCGGAGTTCAAAACGGAGCGTGACAACTTCACTTACGTCCAGACCTTCGTGGTGCAGACAATTGATGACGATGGCCGACCGGACGGTGAGTATCGAATGACAAGCGATGTCACCTTCACGCCCGCAGGCCGGCGCTACGAAAATATCACCTACGCACCTCCGCCAACGCTCGAGCGCGTATCGCTGTCCGAGCAAGATCTCGCCGATCTGAAGGACATTCAGCCCTTCGTGCTCACAACCGATGAGTTACCGAAGTACGACATTTCGTATGTGGGGCGCGAACAAGTGGACGAAATCAGTACCTATGTATTCGATGTGAAACCAAAAAAGATCGAGAAAAATCAGCGCTACTTTCAAGGACGGGTGTGGGTGGACGACAAGGATCTGGAGATCGTCAAGACGTACGGGAAAGCGGTGCCAGACATCCGCAAGCACGGCGAGGAGAACGTGTTTCCGCGTTTTGAGACCTATCGTGAAAATATTGAAGGGCACTACTGGTTCCCCACCTACACCCACGCGGACGATGTACTGCGCTTCAGCTCGGGCGACGTTCACATCCGTATGACGGTCCGCTACTCCGAATACAAGCGGTTTCGGGTTACGTTCCGGCTGCTGTCGCCTGGCCAAGACGAGCAGCAGAATCCTTAGTCGCCGCACCTCACGGCAACGAAATGGCGTGGTGGACCAGCCGACAGTCGCAAGACCGCAGCCTCCACGACGGGTGCGGCCGATCGTGAGCATGCCCCGGACGCGTTGCAACAGCGCCTTGTCTCGAAACGTTTTGGTTTTGGCTTCGTGACGCTTTCTTAGTAAACTCCTGATTTGCAAACATGTTGAGTCCATCCCTGAACACCGTGGTGAGGAGAACGAGGTTGACGTCAAAAGCAAAGGGTGTACGGCGCCACGTTACGATTCGCGAAGTTGCGAAAGCGGCGGGAGCCTCCGTTTCTACGATTTCCGCCGCACTGAACAATTCCGACTACGTCAGCGCGGACATGCGCAGCCGAATTGAAGTGGCTATCAAGACCCTGAAATATTGTCCGAACGACCTCGCGCGTGGCCTTCGGCTTCAAAAAACGCACTCGCTTGCCATCGTAGTTCCCGACCTTTCGAACAACTTTTACATCGAGCTGGTGCGCGGGGTCAAAGACTATTCGGCCTCGGCGAGCTACACGGTGCTGATAGGGGATTCTCGAGAAAGTTGGGAAGAAGAACGCAATTATCTGGATTCGTTTCACCGGCGGCGCGTCGATGGAGTTGTGCGGGTTCCCGCGATGAACGCCGTAGGGGGAAAAGCGAGAGCAGTTCTGGGAAATCTTCCAGTGGTTTACGCGGACCGTCACCCTCGTGAACGTGACACCTATATCGGAAGAGTGGGAGTGGACAACACGCAGGCCGCGGAAAGCGCGACATCCTATTTACTGAGCCTGGGACACCGCGACATCGGGATTATTACCGGCGATGCTTCCAGCGGAACATCGCGTGATAGATTACGGGGATTTATATCCGCGATTCGCAGCGCGAATATCCCCCTGGACCGCTCGACAATTCAGGCCGGGCACAACGACATGGAGAGCGGCCATTTCCACGCGATGAAGCTTTTGACGCGGGGGCAACGTCCGACGGCCATTTTTTGCACCAACAATATGATGGCCTTGGGTGCGCTGGCGGCCATACAAGAGATCGGCCTCGCGTGCCCCGAAGAAATTAGCTTGCTAGGGTTCGACGATTTCTATTGGGCCACGCTGCTGCGGCCGAGGCTCACCGTGGTGCGTCAGCCTGCGAGGGAGATCGGAATGATTGCGGCGAGAATTTTGATCGACCATATCGAAGGACGCGTAAGCGTTCCCACGCCGGCTTTGCTCAAGACACAGCTTGTGGTGCGCGACTCCTGCTGTCCTCCCAAGATAATGTGATTTGATCTTTCCTGCGGCAGGTCAGGCAATTGGCGACGAGCGTCCTCCGCTTCGCCCAAAAGGCCATGATTCGACGACCCGCGCGCGCAGAAAGTACGCACCCAATCCCAACATTAAGA
>JBAQGJ010000085.1:0-62646 GCA_049287725.1 Candidatus Acidiferrales bacterium
CGAGGAGCAGGCCAAGCCTGCCAAGCAAGAGGAGAAGGCCAAACCAGAAGAAAAGGCCAAACCGGAAGAACATCAAGCGGAAGCTAAAAAGCAGGAGTCCGAAGCCAAGCCCGCGAAACAAGAGCAGCAAGCCAAACCGGCAAAGCGCGAACAACAAGCGCAAACCGAAAAGCAGGAGCCGCGCGCGAAGCAGGTAAAGCAAGAGGAACAAGCCAAGCCTGAAAAACAGGAGGAGCAAGCGAGATCCGCCAATCACGAACGTCCGGAGCGGTCTGCGTCTGAGGAGAAGAGGCAACGCTCGGAGCCGGCATTGCGACTCAGCGCCAGAGGTGAAGGCCGGATCCCCGATGACCGCTTCCGCGCCAATTTCGGCGAAGAGCACACGTTCGTAATCAACCAGCCCGTGATGGTCGGCGGATTTTCGCGTTTCCAATACGGAGGCATCTGGTTTGGATTCGTGAATCCGTGGCCGGTGGGCTGGTATTACACCGACAACGTGTACGTTGACTACATTGACGGTGGCTATTACCTCTGCAACCCGTACTATCCCGGCGCGCGCGTCAGCATCAGCGTCGTGATGTAAGCATTGGCATCCAGCCAGGGGCGACTGCACGCAACGCCGTCGCAGTCGTCGCCTTCGCTCTTCGGCATCGCGGCTTATCAATACTTGGATCGAATTTAGAATTGAGGAGAACAAAATGCTCGGAACAATCTTGATCGTGGTCTTGGTGATGGCGCTTCTGGGCGTGCTGCCGAGGTGGTCCCATAGCAGGGACTGGGGCTATGCCCCGTCGGGCGGAGTGGGCCTGGTGCTAGTGATTATTGTCGTGCTCCTGCTGCTCGGCCGCCTGTAGCGCGAAGGCGTGCTGCGATTGCCGGGGACCTCTCTGTTCCGGCAACCGCGCTTTCGTCGGCACGGCGAATCGCCGGAACCGTTTTCTTGTTTCAAACTTGTTGCCACCTGCTGCAAATCCGAGGCGAAAAATGGACGAATCGAAGCGGCAAGCAGCTCAGTTTCTGGAAAAGGAAATTAAGACCTACGTGGCACTCGCCCTGTTTCTGACGAAAGAAGGAATTAAGGAGCGCGTGCAAGTGGATGACAAAAAGGTCCTCATCAGCCCACGGCACTACAAAGAAAGAATGCGCGAAGCCAGGAGGCTGGTAACGGAGCTCAGAAGGCCGGATTAGGCCTTGCGCTCGCACCCGGCGGTTCGATCCGCGCGACGTTTTTTTTGTGCCGGTTCGTCAAGAGAGGAAGGAAATGCTTGCGGCAGTTTTCATAATCTTACTGGCTCTGTGGATCCTGGGAGTCGCCACGTCTTGCATGTTTGGCGGATTCATCCACATTTTACTGGCGCTGGCCGTGGTCACAGGTTTGATCAGATTTATTCAGAACCTCAGGGTGGCTTCCTAGGCGTGGAGGAACTCACGTGAAATCACTATCGGTAGTAGGAATTTTGTTGGTCGTTCTGGGCGCGCTAGCCCTGGCCTATCAGGGCATCTCCTACACACATCGTGAAAAGGTCTTTGATCTGGGCCCGATTCACACCAGCAAAGATACCCAGGAGCGAATACCGCTTCCTCCGATTCTCGGAGGCTTGGCGCTGCTGGGAGGGGTGGTTTTCTTGGTCGTCGGCGCGAGGCAAAGAGTTTAACGGAAGTTTTCGGATCGGGCTGGCTCGTGAGCGCGATTCGCCCAATGGTTTCCCCCGGCTCACGGCGTGGCTTGATGCGCCCTCACCAAGGTTCCGGGGAGAACAAACTTCCGCAGCCGCAATTCTGATCATGGAGGTCAGCGATGATACGCAAAGCAATGCTATTGCTATGTTTGGGTTTGATTGCCACTGCGGTGCTCTATGCCGCGAACAAAGAGCAAGAGCGTCTGGAGAATTCGGGTGTCGTTATGCAGGAGATCATGAGTGTGCCGGACAACATCCCGCAAGACGTAATCGAGAAGGCCGATTGCGTAATCGTGTTTCCTTCAGTTCTGAAGGCGGCGTTCGTGGTCGGAGCTAGTTACGGCCGCGGAGCGATGGTTTGCCGCACTGGAAAGGATTTTAGAGGACCGTGGGGCGCTCCCGCGATGTATGCCCTGGAAGGCGGCAGCATTGGATTTCAAATCGGGGGACAGGCTACCGATCTCGTTCTGTTGGTGATGAATCAACGCGGCGCGGAATCGATCCTCAATAGTAAGGTCAAGTTAGGCGGAGACGCTTCGGTCGCGGCCGGCCCGGTTGGGCGTGACGCCTCTGCGGACACCGACGCGTACATGCGCGCCGAGATCCTCAGCTATTCGCGGACGCGTGGACTCTTCGCCGGCGTTTCACTTGAGGGCTCGACCTTGCGCCCAGACGATGACGCTACCGCGGACGTCTATGGCCGCAAACTCACCGCACGCGAAATTGTGATGGGTGGAAATGTCAGTGTTCCCAAGTCCGGCCGCCATCTGGTTGCCGTACTGCAAAAGAATTCGCCGCGGAATGAATCGAAGGAATCCGCAGGTAACTAGCCGCTCAAATGTTTCCGGCTCTGGGTTGCGTGCCGTTGGGAGTGCGGTTAAAGCTGGTTCGCGAACTCTCAATCCGGACCAATCTAAGTAATTCAAGCAGAAGAAAACGCTCGCGGAGAACGGTATGAGACTGAGAAATGGAAGAGTGACACTTCAATGCGTCGGTGTGGATTCCGAGGAGAGATCACATGCGAAATGCAATTGAGTCTGGAACGATCCTCATTAAGGACGGCACGCTCTTGCCAGAAGCGCTGCGGGTCGATGGCGAGACGTTTGTAACCGGCTGGACGCAGGCTAATGAGCTTGACGGACGTGAGCTGGACCGAAGAATCCGCGAATCGGGATGGACATTCTTCTACTTGGCCGGAGAAATCAAGGCAACCATCTTTGGTTTCGACGCGCAAAAAGCGGTACCCAAAGCAGTCAAGCGAATCTTGGCGAGCTTGAAGCGGGAGAAATTCAATTCGGTGGAAATTACCCAAGTAATCTCGAAACATTTCCTCGGAGTGCCTTGCACCCAGGTTTATGCCCACCCTCGGCATGTCCAGAAAAGCATGTTCCTTTTCCGTGACGAGGACGTTCAGAAGTGGGAACAAACAAAGATGTCCGGCGACGCGAACCCCAGTGTAGTGCGCGCTAAGGGCAAGGTTCTGCCTCTGGATGAAATCATCACGCAACCAGATGTGGCAACGTCCTGAATCGGCAATCGCTCGAAGGAGATACTCAAATGAAAGAGATTCGCAAAGTGGCAATTTCTCTTGCGCTTGTGTTGCTTACGACTCCCCTGATTTCCGCTCAGGATCTTTCCAGGTACCGGAAATTTGCATTGGGCACAAGCCTAGCCGCGCTTTCGAAGCAGATAGCCCAGGACTCGCACCAGGCGACCCTGATCCACCAAAGTCCCGCGGTGATCCAGGAGTTGAAATATTGGCCGGTGGAAACTTCTTATTCTGCGGTGCCGGCGGAGCCGGTTTCGCAGATTTTATTCAGCTTCTACAACGGGGAGCTCTACCGCATCGCAGTTACCTATGACCAGAACGCTATAGAAGGCATGACCGAGAACGACATGGTACGTGCCGTCTCTGCCCGGTACGGAACTGGCACGAGGCTTTATCCTGAGATCGACTTTCCTGCCCACGATTCGTACATGTCGTCGGAGAAAACGGTCGCCCGCTGGGAAGACCCACAGAGCTTGGTGACCCTTTTTCGCGCCAGCGGTTCGGATTCTTTCGGCCTCGTAGTGCTTTCAAAACGGCTGGATGCCGAGGCCGAGGCTGCCATCGCCGAATCTGTGAAATTGGACAAGGAACAGGCGCCCCAGAAGGAAATCGACCGCCAGAAAAAGGTAGCCGATGACCTTGATATAGCCAGGCAGAAAAACATGAAAACGTTTCGACCTTAGTCTTGGTCCAGGCCACCACGATCTTGCTTCGGACTTTTCAAAATTAATCAAACGGAGGCGGAAGAAATGGCTGCGAATGTGACCCCACTGCACGACCGCATATTGGTAACGAGACTGGAAGCAAAGGAAGTAGCGAAATCCGGCATCATCATTCCCGACACTGCCAAAGAAAAACCGCAAGAGGGTGAAGTGGTGGCCGTCGGCCCCGGAAAAATCGAGAAGGGTCGGCGAGTGCCGATTGACGTAAACGTGGGAGACCGGATTTTGTTTGGCAAGTACACCGGGAGTGATATCAACATCGACGATCAGGAATACCTGATCCTCCGTGAAGAGGAAATCCTCGCGAAATTCAGCATATTCACAAAAGCAGCAGGCGGTAAAAAGTAGGTCCCCGGCTGAGATCGTTTGTTCCGGGCAGAACTGCACATTCACCCAGGAGGGTGAAATCCAATGGCAAAACAAATTGTAACGGGTGCAAGCTCACGTCAGGCTATTTTGCGAGGCGTCAATATTCTGGCCGATGCCGTCAAGATCACGCTGGGCCCGAAAGGGCGTAACGCCGTGATCGAGAAGAAGTTTGGTGCGCCGATCATTACCAAGGACGGTGTAACTGTCGCGAAGGAAATCGAGCTGCAAGACCCGATCGAAAACATGGGCGCGCAGATGGTGAAAGAAGTTGCTTCGAAAACTTCCGACGTTGCCGGCGACGGCACCACGACGGCGACAGTGCTGGCGCAGGCCATCTTTCGCGAAGGAGTAAGGACTCTAGCGGCGGGCGCAAACCCAATGGCGGTGAAGCGCGGCATCGAGAAGGCAGTTGAAGTCGCCGTCGAGGAAATCAAGAAACTACACAGGGACGTGAAGGGTGACATGATCGTCCAGGTCGGGACGATCAGCGCCAACAACGATAAGCACATCGGCGGGATCATCGCCGAAGCCATGAAGAAGGTGGGCAAAGACGGCGTCATCACTGTGGAAGAATCGAAGACGATGGATACGACGCTCGAAGTAGTCGAAGGAATGCAGTTCGATCGCGGGTATCTTTCCCCCTACTTCGTTACGGCTCCCGAGCGCATGGAGTGCGTTCTCGAAGACGTTTATATTCTGATTCACGAAAAGAAGGTGAGTTCCCTACGAGAGCTGTTGCCGCTGCTTGAACAGACTACCAAGATGAGCAAACCCTTGTTGATTATCTCGGAAGACGTCGAGGGCGAGGCTCTTGCCACACTGGTCGTGAACAAGCTCCGGGGAACTCTGCAATGCGTCGCGGTAAAGGCTCCGGGCTTCGGCGACCGCCGCAAAGCAATGCTTGAAGACATTGCGGTTCTGACTGGGGAAAGGCCATCAGCGAAGATCTTGGCATCAAGCTGGAGAACGTGAAGATCGAAGAGCTCGGGCGCGCCAAGAAGGTGACCATCGACAAGGACAACACCACGATTATTGCGGGCGCCGGTAAAGCCGCAGAGATCCAAGCTCGCATTAAGCAGCTTCGTGCACAGATCGAAGAAGCCACCTCCGACTATGACAAAGAGAAGCTCCAGGAACGCCTGGCCAAGCTGGTCGGCGGCGTAGCGGTCATCAAGGTAGGTGCGGCGACTGAGACAGAGCTCAAGGAGAAGAAGGCTCGCGTCGAAGACGCCATGCACGCCACTCGCGCGGCTGTCGAAGAAGGCATCGTCCCCGGAGGCGGCGTGGCATTGATTCGCTGCATCGCGGCACTTAACAGACTTAAATTGCACGAAGATGAGGCCATTGGCGTCAATATTGTCAAGCGAGCTCTTGAGGAGCCTACCCGCCAAATTGCTCAGAACGCTGGGCACGAAGGGGCAGTTATCGTCGATCGTGTGCGCGATTCGAAGGAAGAGAACTTCGGATTCAACGCAGAGAGTGGCGAATTCGGCGACATGATCAAGGCGGGCGTGATTGATCCAGCCAAGGTCACTCGCCTCGCCCTGCAGAACGCCGCGTCGATCGTCGCGCTGATGCTGACCACCGAGGTCTTGATCGCCGACATCACGGAAGACGAGGAAACGGCCGCAGTAGGGGCCGGGCATGGCGGCATGGGCGGAATGTACTGAGAAAATCGAGGCGTCTTGGAGGCCGCGTCCCTTCCGCGGCTTCACTCTAGGGGGAATGCTATCGGGTGCTACAGTCGTGGGGGAATGAATGTATGAAACAGTAAGCGCAATCCGCATGCCTCTGATATCAAGCGGAGCCAGATTGAAGAGTCGCGCGCGAGGCGCGCTAATTTGCGCTGTGTCCGGCAGTGCATGGATGTTTTGGGCTGCGGCGTTCGCCCCGGCTGCACGAAACGCTTCGTTGGCGCTTATCACTGTGATGACGGTCTTAATCGGCGGACCGGCGGTGATGCATGTTCGAACAGCTCGGCGTTATGCGGACTCCGTCGCCGACCGAGAACGATGGGCGTCTATCGCCCCTCTGTTTTGGATCGACACGGCTGCTGAATGGGTGTTGAGTGCCGGCGCGGTGATCGTACTGGTGCACTTCCGCCGTTACTCCTAGGAGTCATTATCGGACTGCATTTTCTCCCTCTCGCGAGCCTATTGAGACACGGCTATGATTTTGTGCACGCTCGGTTCGGTTCTGATTCCCGAGGGCGAGATTCGCAACGTAATAGCGTGCGCAGGGATTGGTCTCCCGATGTGGTTCACCGCCGTGGTGATCTTGTCCCAAGATTAAAGCTATCTCTGTCCCCGCCTGTCAAAAGATGAAAAGGCTAGGCGCAAACCGTGCGCGTCACGTTTGGGAATGCACTCTGCGCCCCGTGTTTTCAGTAGATTCGTCCGTAGAGTCACCCCATGGAAAACTGTGCCCAAACTGTGTCCAAAATTATTTCGGGGTTGCCACAATTACCGTAATTGACATTCAATGCTTGTTGCCACCGCTTGTATTTCAGTAACTTACAGAAGGCCGGGAGATGGGAAAGTCGTCCGGAGAATCCGGCTTACAGGCTCACCCGCTAAATTTTCTGGTTTCCGAATGGGTTGCAAAATTCGGTGAGCCGGGAATAAGAATCTCGTCGCCGAATTTCATCGCTTGTGGCGCGCTGAATTCCCTACGAGCGCGCCAATCCCCATGCCTGATGTGATTCTCTCCTCGAAGCGATTGTGATAGTGTCACGAAACGAGCCGACCTCTCGAAGTTCGCAAGGCTCATTAATCTCTACTGAGGAGCAATTATCATGAAGACGAAAAACATCATGTTGAGCGGTGCATTGGCTGCGGCACTAGTGTGTGCGGGCATAGCGGTTGCCCAGGCGCCGAGCGAGAACATTGATCCCCACAGGTATGGAAATCTCGCAGATGCGCAGCATCACATCGTCCAGGCTTACCAAAAGATTGAGGAAGCGGAACGTGAGAACAAAGACCAGCTGGGAGGTCACGCGCAAAAGGCCCAGGAGCTGCTTTCGGAAGCGGATCGGGAACTGAAGGCTGCCGCAGAATTCGCCAATCACCGCAAGTAAGCTAAGAGCCGCATTTTCCAACGGGAGATGGCCAAACAGCGCGCCGGGCGCGAGGTCTGCGCTGCCTTGCGCCCGCCTGTTATTCCACCCAATCGAAGCTGCGCCTTACTGCTTTATTCCAGGATTTGAACAGCGATTCACGGTGGTTTTCGTCCATTTGGGGATTCCACGTGCGGTCAACCGCCCAATTGGCGCGGAGATCTTCGATGTTGGTATAGAAGCCGGTGGCCAGGCCCGCGGCGTAGGCGGCGCCCAAGGCTGTTGTTTCCTTTACTGCGGGACGGACTACTGGGATGTTCAGAATGTCCGCTTGAAATTGCATCAGGAGATTATTTTCGACCATGCCGCCGTCGGTGCGCAGGACAGCGATGGCAATCGCCGAATCTTTTTGCATGGCTTCGACCACTTCGCGAGTCTGAAACGCTGTGGCTTCGAGCGCGGCTCGGGCGATGTGCGCTTTATTGCTGTGGCGAGTGAGGCCGGCGATCACGCCGCGCGCGGACGTCTTCCAGTAGGGGGCGTAGAGGCCGGAGAATGCGGGGACGAAGTAGACGCCGCCATTGTCGGCCACCGTGCTGGCGAGAGCTTCGATCTCCGAACTGGTCTGAATGAACCCGAGGTTATCGCGCAGCCATTGGACCAGCGCGCCGGTGATGGCGATGCTGCCTTCGAGAGCATAGCGCGCGGGCTGGGCGCCAAATTTGTAAGCGACAGTTGTGATTAAGCCAAATTTTGAGAAGACCACCGTTTCGCCGGTGTTCATCAACAGAAAACTTCCCGTGCCGTAGGTATTTTTGGCTTCTCCGGGAGCGAAGCAGGTCTGTCCGACGAGTGCGGCTTGTTGATCTCCGATGATGCCGGCGATGGGAACGCCTTCAATCGCGGGCAGTTGAGCCTTGCCGAAGATTTCGCTGCTGGAGGCGATGCGCGGGAGAACCTTCGCGGGGATGCCAAATATTTCAAGAATTTCGGGATCCCATGCGAGAGCCTCGAGGTTCATCAACTGCGTGCGGCTGGCGTTGGTTGCATCGGTGACGTGGATTCCGCCAGCGGGTCCGCCCGTGAGACGCCAGAGAAGAAACGCGTCCACGGTGCCGAACAAAAGCTGGCCCGCTTCGGCCTTTGCGCGCGCGCCTTCCACGTGATGGAGAATCCAGCGAAGCTTCAGTGCGCTGAAATATGTGGCGAGAGGCAAGCCGGTTTTGCGACGGAAGCGATCCTGGCCGCCTTCGCGCGCAAATTCGGCGACGGCGTCTTCGACGCGCGTGTCCTGCCAGACGATCGCGTTGTACACCGGTTCTCCGGTGCGGCGATCCCAGGCGAGAGTTGTTTCGCGCTGGTTGGTGATGCCGATGGCAACGAGATCGCCGGGGCGCAGATTCTTCGCTTGCATGGCTTCGCTGACGACTTGCTGAGTGCGGAGCCAGATTTCATCGGGATCGTGTTCCACCCAGCCGGGCTGAGGATAAATTTGCCGGTGTTCGCGTTGCGCGGAGGAAACGATTCGTCCAGAGCGATCGAAGACGATGAAGCGCGTGCTGGTGGTGCCTTGGTCGAGCGCGCCAACGTACTCCGGCATCCGGTTTCCTCGGTCGCGGGTCTGTGGCGCTGCTTAACGAATGCGCGCGCGCCTGTGCGGCTCTCGAACGTGCAAGTGCAGGAAGGATTCCGTCAGGTTCCAGGCGAGGCTGGCCGCGCCGGGATGATATGACGGGCCGACATCGCGGAAGAACGCATGATTGGCGTCCGAGAATTCCACGTTGACGTAGGGCTTCCCGAGGTGTTTGCATTCGTCCACGATCGCGCGGATTTGGTCCTGCCCGATGTGTTTATCGTGGCCGCCCCAGAAAAATAGAATGGGCGCGTGAAGTTCCGCAACGTGCGGCAGGAGCGAGGGAGCGATGCCGCCTCCGTAGAAGGAAATGGCCGCTTGCAGCGGCACTTTGGCGCAAGCGAGAAACGAAACGCGGCCGCCCATGCAGAATCCGACGCTGGCAATGCGATCGGTGTGGACGCCGTGATCTTTTGCCAACCAGTCGTATGCCGACTTAATATCGAGAACCGACTGCTCGGTGGTGATCGCCTGCGCGTGGCGCATCCCGGCGGAAAGGTCGTCATAGGAAATTTCAAGGCCGGGTGCGGCTGTGCGATGAAAAAGTTCGGGAGCGATGGCGACGAGTCCGGCTTTCGCGAAACGCTCGGTGACATCGCGCATGTGAGCGTTGACGCCAAAGATTTCCTGGAAGACAAGAATGGCGGGATATTTTCCAGGGTTGGCGGGGCGAGCGACGTAGGCGTCCATGGATGAACCGTCAGCCACCGCCAGAGTTGTCTTCTGGGTCGAGATTTCCGCCACGCTGGGCCCTCCGGCAAGCAAGTTACCGGAAAGAAAACTACCATAATGGTGGCGGCGGGACATACCAAATAGGGTTCGCTGGTCTCGCAAGGCAGCGGCGCGGTTTATGATGAAGGTCTGAGTCGACTTGGGCCGGTTTGGGAGCGTTGAGTAACGGTGCTGTGACCGTCGCGTGACGATTTGTGGTTAGGATATGCGGCGCCGAACTGCGCGAGTCGAATGCCGCGCCCACGGCATCCAAGGCGGGATAGGGGAGGCTTCACCATGAGCTTGCAAGACTACGTAACGCTGGGACGTTCAGGATTGCGCGTAAGCCCGCTTTCTTTGGGCACGATGACGTTTGGCACCGAGTGGGGTTGGGGCAGCGACGAAGCGCAGGCCCGCGAGATTTTTGACCGTTACGTTGACCAGGGCGGAAATTTCGTGGATACCGCGAACTTCTACACGAACGGCAATAGCGAACAGATGGTCGGCAAGTTCATTGGCGAGAAGAAGCTGCGCGACCGGATCGCGCTGGCGACGAAATTCACGTTCAATCTCGAGCGGGGAAATCCGAACTCGGGCGGTAATGGCCGGAAGAATATTTATCAAGCGCTGGATGCATCGTTGCGCAGATTGCAGACCGACTACATTGATCTCTACTGGCTGCACGCTTGGGATGTGGTGACTCCCGTGGAAGAGGTGGTGGCGACGCTGACGGATCTAGTAAGCCACGGCAAGATTCGCTACTACGGCTTTTCGGATACGCCGGCGTGGTACGTGGCTCGCGCGCAAACACTCGCGGAAAGAGAAGGCAAGGAACGGCTGATCGCGCTGCAGCTCGAATATTCGCTGATCGAACGCAACATCGAGCGGGAACACATTCCCGCGGCGCAGGAACTGGGGATCGGAATATGTCCCTGGAGTCCACTGGCCGGCGGTTTTCTCACGGGCAAGTACAAGCGCGAAGGCGCCGAGTCCGGAAAAGGAGAAGGGCGGCTGGAGACGACCAAAGAATCCGGGAATCCGGCGTTCAACAAATTCAGCGAGCGCAATTGGAGAATTCACGACGTGTTGATTGACGTGGCGAAGCAGATCGGCAAGCCGCCGGCGCAAGTCGCGCTGAATTGGGTGATCACGCAGCCGGGCATCACGTCCACAATCATCGGTGCAACGAAGCTCGCGCAACTGAACGACAATTTGCAGGCCGCGGAAATCACCATTCCGGCGGAATTGAGGAAGCGATTGGATGAAGCGAGCGCGCCGGAAGCTCTTCAGCCGTATACGTTCTTTGGACCGGACATCCAGCCGATGATGACGGGCGGGACGTCCTTGCGGAAATGGGCGCCAGTGCAGGCGTCGGGCGCTCCCGCGACGAGCCTTGCTGCTGCGAAGGCGCAAGCCGCGGGCGACAAGTAGCCAGGGCCACGATAGCGATGGCGTTTTATCACGGGCCGGTTTCCGACCACTTCGACGGCGAGCACTTCTACAATTCTCCGAACGGAATGCCGCACGGTGGGGGGAGTGTCGTCAAATGGCTGGCGAACCGTGAACCTGGACCGTGGCCGAAGTGGATTGACGCCGCGCCTGGGCCTCCGCCACCTGAACGCGTGAGCGACGGCGGCCTGCGCGCGACGTTTGTGGGGCATTCGACCGTCCTGATACAGATGGACGGCGTGAATATTCTTTGCGATCCGATCTGGTCGAATCGAGCGAGCCCGGTTTCGTTTGCCGGGCCGCGTCGGCATCGCGCGCCGGGAATCCGATTCGAACAGCTTCCCCCGATTGATTTGGTACTGCAGAGCCACGATCACTACGATCATCTTGATGTGCCGACTTTGCGGAGAATTGCGTCGCAATGGCGGCCGGGTTTTGGCGTGCCGCTAGGAGTGGCGCGACGGCTCACTTCCAAGCGCATCGCTCAGCCTGAGCAAATTCGCGAACTGGATTGGTGGCAATCCGCGGAAGCATTCGACAAGTTGCGCATCACCGCCGTTCCAGCGCGGCATTTTTCGGGGCGCAGCTTGCGCGACCGCAATAAGACGCTCTGGTGCGGCTACGTGATCGAAGGATATTCCGGCACCGTCTATTTTGCCGGTGACTCAGGTTACGGCGCGCACTTTCGCGCAATCGGCGCGCGCTTCCCGCAGATTCGCTTGGCGTTTTTGCCGATTGGCGCGTATCGGCCACAGTGGTTTATGGGCCCGGTGCACATTTCACCGGAAGATGCGGTGCGCGCGCACGAGGAAGTGGGCGCGGCTACGAGCGTTGCCATTCACTTCGGCACGTTTCACCTGGCGGATGACGGCCACGATGAGCCGGTAGATGAATTGAAATGCGCGCTGGACGCTCGCAAGACCGCGCACCGGTTTTGGGTGGTGGATGCAGGGGAGGGAAGAGACATCCCCTGAGCCGCATCGCGGTTGGCAGGGTCTATTTGGCGTTGGTGTTTAGCTTCACGTCCTTCATTTCCTCGATTTTTTCTATGGTGATGGCGCGAGTGCCATTGCGTATGTACACCGTTCCGCTGACGCGCACAAACTTCCCGAGATACGGCATTAACTTTTCGTTTTGACTTGTATCCGGCATGGCGGTGGACATCGGAGTGTAGATGTCGCCGCTCCTGGTCAGAATGATCAGCGGAGAGCCGCCCTTCGCGCACTCCTTGGCGCAATCGAGGTTGAATTCGGTGGCGCTAGCTTTGTGATTTTGAATCGGGCAGGCAATGTCGCGGACCAGGCCCTCGACGGTAGCTTTGTATTCTGTCGGCGATTCTTTGGCTTGGTCCGTGGCTTGGGCGTATGTTGCGGCTGCCGACGAGAGGGCGATGCCGAGAAAAAGAGCCGTGCGGTAAGCTGCTGGCAATTTCATTTTGAATTTCTCCCTTTATCTATTGGATCTGCGCGATTTGTTCGGATCGAGGGCAGCGCCCCGTCTGCCCGCGTCCGCGAAGTTTCCAGATCAATCTAGCACTTGATGGCGCGGCATAGTTCATCTAAGCTCGAACTATGGAAGAAGCGAATCAGTTGGCCAAACTGAGCGCGCAGCTGGCCGATCCGGCGCGCGCCACGATGGTAGTGAGCTTAATGGATGGCACGGCGCGCCCCACCGGAGAGCTGCAGATTGCGGCGAACGTTTCGCCGTCGTCGGCGAGCATGCATCTTTCGAAGCTGGTGAGTGCGCGAATCCTTACCGTCGTGAAACAGGGCCGGTTGAAGTATTACCGGATCGCGACGGCGGCGGTGGCGCATGCGGTGGAAGCGCTTACGATCGTGGCATCGCCGGGAACGGCGATGCAAAAGGCCGCGCGCTCATCGTTGAACCCGTTTGCGTTTGCGCGCACGTGCTACGACCACTTGGCGGGAAAGCTCGGAGTGGTGGTGGTGACCGCGCTGCAAGGGGAGCGGTTCATTCGCGCGAATGGAAATGGTTACGAAGTGACGTCGCGCGGCGCGGAGTGGCTCGGCGAGCTGGGAATTGATTGCGATGAAGTGGCGCGTGAGAAGCGCATGTTCGCGGCGCAGTGCCTCGATTTTACGGAACGTCGTCACCATCTGGCCGGGGCGCTTGGCGCGGCATGGCTCGATCGCATGGTTGAGCTCGATTGGATCGCAAGGTCGCGTGTGCCGCGCGCGGTGCGCTTGACGAGCAAAGGAAAAGCGGAGTTGAGCAAGAGGTTGCGGCTGAAATTTACCGACAATCAGAACGTGAAGTACGAAGCAAACTGAACACTAGAGTTGGCCTCTTAACTTTTCTAATTTCCCGCCATTCTTCGATATCTAGGCTCTTTCGATTAGAACTGCGTCAAAGACGAGTTCGAGCAGGCGCCGGATCTCCGCGTCCGATAGAGATTTCGGATCCACCAGATGCTCGAGAAAAAGTGTGTGCGAGAAACCGCCCAGCGCCGTCGCTGCAGCCGCTCCGGAAACCGGGAGCGAGCGCGCCAGCGACTTCGCGACACGTTGCAGCAACTTGCCGCCACATTCGGCCAGCCCCAGGCGGCGGGCGCGCAAACGAGCGGCGGCCTCGGGATGGCGCACGGCGAATAGCTTGAACTCCAACGATAGCAGGACCAGCCGCCGATCTTTGGCGTTCTGCACGTAATACTGGCGCAGGGTGCGCAGACGCCGCGCCGGATTCTGGTGCAGGCGGAGCAGGGCATTCACCTCTTCGATTCGTTGCGCGACCCACTGTTCGAGCAGCGCGAAGAAAATATCTTCCTTGCTGTCGAAATTTGCGTAGAACGCTCCCCGGGTGTAACCCGCCTCCGCGGCGATGTCCTCCAATCGAGTGGCCTCAAAACCGTCGCGCGCGAAAAGCTGTTCGGCGGCTTGCAGGAGTTTTCTGCGCGTGGCGGCGGTGCGCGCCTGTTGGCGCGAGCCAGTGGAGACGGCTGCGCGGGACGCTGGAGTGGGGGTACTGACGGCTCTCATCGCTTGCTTAATACTACACCCCTGACCGCTTTACAAGATACATACACGCATGTATATAATGTTAACCATCACCGCATACCAACCGGGATCACTTCGTGGCCACCGCCGAACTCACACTCGATGCTGCTTTGTGGCGCCCGCGCCACAATCCGTGGTTGATCGCGGTGACGGTAACACTGGCGACGTTCATGGAGGTGCTCGATACCTCCATCGCGAACGTGGCGCTGCCGCATATCGCAGGGACGCTGGGCGCCAGCTCCGACGAATCCACCTGGGTACTTACCAGCTACCTGGTTTCCAACGCCATCATTCTTCCGATTAGCGCGTGGCTGGCGACGCGGCTGGGGCGCAAACGTTTTTACATGTCCTGTGTGGCGCTTTTTGCCGGGAGCAGCTTTTTGTGCGGACTGGCGCCGAGCCTGGGGATGCTGATTTTGTTTCGCGTACTGCAAGGAGCCGGCGGCGGGGGATTGCAGCCGAGTGAACAAGCGATTTTGGCGGATACGTTTGCGCCATCCAAACGCGGCATGGCATTCGCGGTATACGGAATGGCAGTGGTGGTGGCGCCAGCGATCGGTCCGACGCTCGGTGGATGGATCACGGACAACTACAGCTGGCGCTGGATTTTTTACATCAACGTGCCGATCAGCCTGATTTCGCTGTACCTCACGCATCGCCTGGTGGAGGACCCTCCGTATCTGCAGCAGGAGCGGGTGCGCCGCAAGGGCATCAACGTGGATTACATCGGCCTGGGATTGGTGGCTCTAGGCATTGGGGCGTTGCAGATCGTTCTGGATAAGGGGCAGGAGGCCGATTGGTTTTCATCGCATTGGATCACGGCGATCCTGGCCGTTGCGATCGTGCTGCTGGTGACCTGGGTGATCTGGGAGTGGCGTCACGAACATCCGATCGTGGAATTGAAGCTGCTGAAGAAGCGAAATTTTGCCACCGCGATGTTTTTCATGTTCGTGCTGGGAATTGTGTTGTACGGGACCACGGTGTTGATTCCGCAGTTTTTGCAATTGGAGCTTGGCTATTCGGCGGTGAGCGCGGGAGAAGCTTTGGCCGGCGGCGGCTTCATGATGATGCTGATGATGCCGATTTCGGGAATGCTGGTGTCCAAGATGGACCAGCGGGTACTGATGTCTGTGGGATTCGCGACCACCGCGGCAGCGCTCTACTACATGGCCACGCACATGACGCTGGGGATAGATTTCCAGACCGCGTCCATGCTGCGGGTCTATCAGGTGATGGGATTGGCTTTTATTTTCGTGCCTTCCAATACGCTTTCCTATGTGGACGTGCCGCCGGAGAAGAACAATCAGATTTCCAGCATGATCAGCTTTATACGAAACATTGGCGGCAGCATTGGAATCGCGCTGATCAGCACGTTCATCACGCGCTCGACGCAAGAGCGGCAGACATACTTATCCGGGCACATGAACATGGGAAATTCCACGTTTCGCCAGATGCTGGATGGGCTTGCGGGCACGCTGCGCAGCCAAGGGTTGAGTCCTGCGGAGGCGATGCGTCAAGCCTACGGACGGATGGCCGCGCTTCTGCAAACGCAAGCTGCGACGCTGGCGTACACGGATGTGGTGTCCGGAATGGCGTTGATCGTGGCGTGTCTGGTGCCGCTGTGTTTCATCATGAAGCGCCCTCCTAAGGATTTGGCGGCACCTCCGATGCATTAGAAGATCACCGTCACAACTTTTGTCTTTGTGCCACGTCAATGCTTGACGGGCTCGTCTGTTGGATAGGTGATTTGCTTGCCTCGGACGCGAGCGAACGGCGTAAGCCTGTGCGGCTGGGCGCGGGAAGCGTTCATGATGTCTTCGACGGGAACGCCGCGGACGACTAGCGCGTCGGCGACCAACGAGCGGTGGCAGCGCCACGGCACTGCTTCGGCACACATCAGCGCGGATGGTTTTGTGGTGGTGAGTTTCAGGGCGCGCTCGAGCCCTTCCTGAAATTCCTGAGTCTGCATATAGTCAGCGAAGCCGCGAAAGCTGGCGTTATGCCAGCCGAGATTTTTCGAGTCTGCTTTCGCGTGGCGAAGTCCGCCTAGCTTTTTCAGGTGCACGTAGGCGATCTTGGCTGCGCGCAGCGAGGGGCCGAGCGTCTCGCGATTGAATTGAGGATCGTGACGGGAGCGCGGGATCGAGCGGATGTCTATCACCCGCTGGACGCCGTGCGCCTTGAGCAGCTCGATGAATTCTTCCAAGGGCCGCGTGGAATGGCCGACGGTGAAGATTGTCGGCTTTGCGTTTTTGCGGCGGGCGGGCATCGTGGATCACTCAGTGCGCCAAGGCTACGATTATAGGCCGAGCGCGCGGTTACAAACGCAAAAGTGGCATGCGGCAAAATTCATTTCGGCTCGCGCACGTATCCGGCGATAATGGAGCCGCCGGTGCGGCGAGATATTGCGGGTTGGTTGCGAATCGCGGTTCGAGGACGTGAATGGCTAAAGTGAACGCGTTGTTTTGGGATAATGGCGGAGTGATTCTGACCAACGGTTGGGATCGCAACTCGCGCAAGGCGGCCGTCGAAAAATTCGGGCTGGAATGGGCCGATTTCGAGGACCGTCACGAATTGATGTTGAATGCTTTCGAGACGGGCCGCGCGACTCTGGACGAGTATTTGCGCCGGACGATTTTTTACAAGCCCCGGACGTTCACTCCCGAGGACTTCGAGAAATTCATGTTCGAGCAGTCTCAGCCGTACGCCGAACCGCTGGAATTCCTGGGTAAACTCGCGCAGACGCGCGCTTACATGATGGCATCGCTCAATAATGAATCGCGGGAAATCAACGAATACCGGATACACAAATTTCATTTGCGGGATTATTTTCAGGCATTTTTCAGTTCGTGTTATTTGGGAGTGCGGAAGCCGGAAGAGCAAATATATCGGCTGGCGCTGGAAATCGCGCAGCGCGAGCCGGAAGAAACCGTTTTGATAGATGACCGGGGATTGAATCTGGAATGCGCCCGGGAAATCGGCATGAATGGAATTCGCTTTCAAAATGTCGGCCAGCTGCGAACGGAGCTCGCGCAATTGGGAATCAGCGCCGACGCCCACTGAATACGTTAAAGTTAACCCTGCAACAAGAGATCGGCTGAACTAGCCAGGATTAACTCCCATGAAACTCGATACTCGCATATTTCCGGACATCGACGCCCTGAGCCGCGGGGCGCTTGAAGAAGTGCTGAGTAATCTTAAAGAGGCAGTCGCGCAACGAGGGCGTTTCGCGATTGCGCTTTCCGGGGGGCACACTCCGGCGAAGATGTATGCGCTGTGGGGCACGCCAGGAAAATATCGTGACGAAACCCCCTGGGACCGCGTTCATATGTTTTGGGGCGACGAGCGCTACGTGCCGGCGGACGACCCGCTGAGCAACTATCGAATGACGCGCGAGGCGCTGCTAGCGCATGTGCCAATTCCGGCGGCGAATGTGCATCCGGCGCCGACCAGCCTGCCGACTCCAGAGAAGGCGGCGGAGGCGTACGACGCGCAACTGCGAGGCTTTTTCGGGACGGCCGAGCCGGCGTTTGACGTGACGCTGCTGGGCCTGGGACCAGAGGGCCACACCGCGTCATTATTTCCGGGGTCCCCTGCTCTGGAAGAAAGGAAACGCTGGGTGGCTGCGGTGCAGGTGGCGGCGAAACCGCCCAACCGGCTGACGTTTACGCTGCCGGTCTTGAACCGCAGCCGAAACGTTTATTTCCTGGTGGCGGGAAAGGACAAGCGCGAAATTCTTGCGGCCCTGCGTGCCGAACCCGATTCGCGGCCTAGCCAGTATCCGGCGGGCAGGATTCGTCCGGCGGACGGCCGCGTGCTTTGGCTCCTTGATCAAGCCGCCGCCGACTGACCGTAACTACTTTTTTTCTGATGCCTTCTGCGGAGTGGCACGTCTAACGTAAGACCAGAGCGAGGTACCCAAGATGTCCGTGGAGGCGCGCCAAAACGGCCTGATTTCAGTGAGAAATTTCGGGTGCCGGCGCGCGGAAGGCTGTAAAATAGGTTGAATTGCAAGCTGCGGGTTAACCGTTAACCGGATCGCCGCCGATACGTAGTTTATTCCTTACGCCGACGAGCCGAATCAAGTCGAGACGACCTACACGAATCATGATGCGACGACCTAGGAAGAGGACATCTGTACCTGCCGCAGCGCCGATTGCCTTGCTGGCAATGTCGCTGGTTCTTTCCGCCTGCACCACACGGACTGCGGAAACGGCGCCGAATCTTGCCGTGCCGGTGACGGTGGCGAAGGCTGAACAGAAGACCGTGCCGATCAACCTGACCGCTATTGGGACGGCTGAAGCGTATTCGACTGTTTCGATCAAGAGCCAGGTGAACGCGATTCTCAACGAGGTCCATTTCAAGCAGGGCGATTTCGTGAAGAAGGGCGATCTGCTGTTCACGCTGGATGCACGGCCATTTCAATCGTCGCTCGCGCAAGCACAGGCAAATCTTGCGCGCGACAAGGCGCAGGAAGAATTGAATCAGGTGCAGGCCACGCGTTACGAGAAGTTGTACGCCGCGGGAGTCGCGCCGAAAGAGCAGTACGACCAGATGCGGGCCAACGCCGACGCTCAAGACGCGCTGGTGCACGCGGATGAGGCTGCGGAGGAATCCGCTAAGTTGCAATTGCAATATTGCACCATCTATTCACCGGTGGATGGGCGCACGGGCGCGCTGCAGGTCTATCCGGGCAATTTGGTGAAAGAGAATGACGTGCCGGTGCTGGTAGTGATCAACGAGATTTCGCCGATCTTTGTGGATTTTTCCGTGCCCGAGCAATATCTGGGCGTGGTGAAGAAATATATGTCTGGCGGGCGCTTGCAGATTCAGTCCACGCCTTACGGCGATACGGTGCCGGAGACGGGCTACCTCACGTTTGTGGACAACAACGTGGACAACACCACCGGAACGATCAAGCTGAAGGGCACGTTTCCCAATGGCGACCACCGGCTATGGCCCGGACAATTTTCGACTGTGTCGTTGCGGCTGGCGGAAGAGGAAAAGGCAATCGTGGTGCCGTCTCAGGCGGTGCAGACCGGCGCTTCGGGCGATTTTATTTTCGTCGTGAAGTCGGATGACACCGCGGAATCGCGTCCGGTGAAAGTGGCGCGGCAGATTGACGGCGAGTCGGTGATTTCGAGCGGAATCGCGCCGGGCGAAACCGTGGTGACCGACGGGCAGCTGCGGCTGATTCCCGGCATCAAGGTACAAGTGAAGAAGAGCAGCCAAGGCAGTTAGAGAATTGCGATGATCAGTATCGCCGAACCATTCATACGCCGTCCGGTCATGACCACCCTGGTCATGCTGTCAATTCTGTTGTTTGGCGTCCTCGGTTACCGCGCTCTTGCCGTCAGCGAACTTCCCAACGTGGATTACCCGACCATTCAGGTGGGAGCTTCTCTGCCCGGAGCTAGTCCGGAAACAGTCGCTTCGGCAATTGCCACGCCCTTGGAGAAGCAGTTCTCCACGATCGCCGGCATCGAGACGATGACCTCGTCCAGTTCGCTCGGCGGGACGTCCATCACGTTGCAATTCGATCTGAGCCGCAACATTGATGGCGCGGCGCAAGACGTGCAGGCCGCGATTTCTCGAGCGTCGTCGCAATTGCCGCCGAACATGCCGACGCCGCCCACTTACAACAAAGTGAATCCCGCCGTGCAGCCGATTCTCTACATCGCGATGGGTTCCAAGACGCTGCCTCCCTACACGGTGGACCGCTACGCCGAGACGCTCATGGGCCAGCGCATTTCGATGGTGAAGGGCGTAGCGCAGGTGCAGGTGTACGGCTCGCAGAAATATGCGGTGCGCATTCAACTGGACCCGCAGGCGCTGGCCACCCGGCAAATCGGGGTGGACGAAGTTCACACCGCGATACAGAACGGCAACGTGAATTTGCCGGTCGGCACACTGTATGGAGACCATCGGGCGTTCACTCTGCAGGCCAACGGACAATTGACGCATGCGTCCGAGTACCGGCCGCTGATCATCGCTTATCGCAATGGCTCGCCGGTGCGGCTCGAAGACGTGGGCAAGGTGTACGACAGCGTGCAGGACAATCGCGTCGCGAATTGGTGGAACGATACGGAATCCGTGGTGCTGGCCATCGAGCGCCAGCCCGGCACGAACACGGTGGAAGTTGTGGACGCGGTGAAGCAGCTGCTGCCGCAGTTCCGCGCGATTATTCCGCCTTCGATTCACATGCAAACTTTGTACGACGCGTCGGAATCCATCCGCAATTCCGTGGCGGACGTGAAGTTCACGCTGTTCCTGGCCGTGGCGCTGGTGATCATGGTCATCTTTTTGTTTTTGCGAAATCTTTCCGCCACGCTGATTCCCAGTTTTGCGCTGCCGATGTCCATCATCGGGACGTTTGCGGTGATGTATGTGCTGGGCTACACGATTGACAACTTATCGCTGATGGCGCTGACACTTTCGGTGGGCTTCGTGGTGGATGACGCCATCGTGATGCTGGAAAACATCGTCCGGCACATGGAGATGGGCGAAAGCGTGATGGAAGCGGCGCTCAGCGGTTCGCGCGAGATCGGGTTCACGATTCTTTCGATGACGATTTCGCTGGCGGCCGTGTTTTTGCCCGTGTTTCTGATGGGCGGCATCATGGGGCGGCTGCTGCATGAATTTGCGGTGGTGATTATCACCGCGATTCTGGTGTCCGGTTTTGTGTCGCTGACGCTCACGCCCATGTTGTGCAGCCGATTTTTGCGGCCGGTGGCGGAACAGAAACACGGCCGCCTGTACATGGCGCTCGAGCGATTTTTCGACCGGTTGTTGCGCTACTACGACGTCTCGTTGCAGTGGGCCTTGCGGCACCGGGTATTCGTGATGGCCGCTTCCTTCGTAATTTTGGTCATTACGGTCTGGCAATTTATGGTGATCCCCAAGGGGTTCTTGCCGCCGGAAGACCGCTCGCAGATATTTATTACCACCGAGGCGGCGCAGGGAATATCGTTCGATGCGATGCGGGCGCACCAGTTCGAATTGAACAAGATAGCGCTGGCTGATCCGAACGTGCGGGACTTCTTTTCGGGAGTGGGCGACTTTTCGTCAAGCAACGTAGGAATCATGTTCCTGCACCTGAAAGATCGTCCTGAGCGCCCCATTGTTCCCAGCCCGACCCTAACCGCGCTGGCTGCGAAATATGGAAGCGTGCCGATCCTCGGAGGTTCACTGCGCGCGATTGCGCCGCTCTTCGCGCATCACCAAACGATTGACGAGGTGATTGACGAATTGGGCGCGAAGTTTGCGCCGGTGACTGGCATGACTGCTTACATGCAGAATCTGCCGCCGATTCAAGTGGACTCCCAACTCAGCAAAAGCCAGTACCAACTTGCGTTGCAGAGCCCGGACACGCAGGAGCTGTATCGCGAGTCCGTCGCATTCCAGCAAAAAATGGCCAAGCTGCCCGGGCTGGAAGACGTGACCAGCGACCTGCTGATCTCGAATCCCCAGGTGAACGTGAATATTGATCGCGACAAGGCTTCGGCGCTGGGAGTGACGGCGGAGCAGGTGGAAGACGCGTTGTACACGGCTTACGGGCAGCGCCAGGTTTCGACGATCTACGCACCCAATGATGAATATTGGGTGATCATGGAGCTCGAAGACAAATACCAGAAAGATCCTGCGGCGCTTTCGATGCTGTACATCCGTTCGAGCAACGGCACTTTGGTGCCTTTGAACGCTGTCGCGAGCCTTTCATCGGGTCTCGGACCGCTGACGGTGAACCATTTCGGGCAACTGCCTGCAGTGACGATCTCTTTTAATTTGGCCAAGGGTGTGGCCATCGGCGACGCGGTGGATTCGGTGAAGAAGCTGGCGCGCGAGGAATTGCCGCCGTCGGTGACGGCGCAATTCCAGGGAACTGCGAAGGCCTTTGAAGCGTCGCTGACTGGTTTGGGCCTGTTGCTCTTCATGGCTGTGCTGGTGATTTATATCGTGCTGGGCATTTTGTACGAGAGCTTCATCCATCCGATTACGATTCTTTCCGGATTGCCTTCCGCCGCGTTCGGTGCGCTTCTGACTCTGCAGATTTTCCACCTGAGCTTGGATCTTTACGGTTTCGTCGGCGTCATCATGCTGATCGGCATCGTGAAGAAAAACGCGATCATGATGGTGGACTTCGCCGTGGAGCGTGAACGCACGGGACACAAAACCGCTGCTGAAGCGATCTATGAAGGCTGCCTGATTCGGTTCCGGCCAATCACGATGACGACGATGGCGGCACTGATGGGCACGGCGCCCATTGCGTTTGGAATTGGTCCCGGAGCGGATGCACGGCGTCCGCTGGGCCTCGCGGTCGTCGGCGGCTTGATTTTTTCGCAGATGGTTACGCTGTATCTGACGCCGGTTTTTTACACGTACATGGATACATTCCAGGATTGGCTGGAAGTCCATTTTGGGAAAGCGACCGGAAAAGGGAAACGCGAACTCGCGGACGGCCACGCTTCGGCCGATTAGCAGACGCCCAGCGCGGAATTTCTTTTCGCGCGAATTCCGGAAAGCGGTTGCCCTCTCGTACAGTTTCGCCTGTCAGCCTGTCCCAAAACTACCTGTCACTTCGTACCATTGACCCTGAAATCGCGGCTCCTTAGCATGGGTGCAGGACGCGAAAGCGACCCGGAATGTGGGGATTGGATACCCGTGTTTCGTCCTGGCCTCGCGGGGACTCAATCAGAATGCCATTTGGCGAAGACCTGCCAAGAGATATCAGAATGCGCCGCAACCGGCGCGGCCCTCGCATGAATTCGCGCGTGCCGGTAATCATTGAGTGGAACGGCAAGGTGGGACCGGTGCACCTGGCGCCGGCATTTACGCGAGTGGTGAACGCGTATGGCTGCCTGCTGGTGTGCCCAAAGGAAATGGAATTGCAGACACGTTTGCGTGTGACGAATCTGGCCACGCGGCGAGCAGTGGATGGGCACGTGGTGTGGAAGGGAATGAAACGGCCGGACGGCTGGGATCTGGGAGTTGAATTGATATCGGCTGATCAACATTTCTGGGGTGTCGAGCTTTGAAACTAGAAACTTTTAGGGCTCCCGCGGCGAAGTCCTCGATTCCGCCGGCAAAAACGGCGACGATGCCTGCGCGGTCTGCGGGGCAACCGGTAGCGCCAGCGCCGCGCGCCAGTGCGGCGAGCGCTTCGGCTGCAGGCCCAGCCGTCGCGGGCGAAGAGCGGCGGCGCAGCCAGCGGGTGCTGCTGCGCGTGCGCGCTAATATCCATGTGGCTTTGCAGGGCAAGCCGACGACTTTCGATACCACCACGGTGAGCGTGAATAGTCACGGAGCGATGATCATTTTGAAGCAGGGTCTGCCGCCCGATACACGGCTGGTGCTGGAGCATTGCGGGACGAAAGAGCGAGTGGCCTGCAAGGTGGTGCGTCCATCGCGCGAAATCCCCGAGGGATTCCAAATCCCGATCGAATTCGATTCTCCGGCGCCGAATTTCTGGGGAATTGCTTTTCCGCCCACCGATTGGCGCCCGGACGATTTGTAGTCTTTTCTTGCTTCGCCGGGCTGCTAGGCGCGCTGCGCGAAGGGCAGTTTGTGCAGGTCGAGGTTCCCGCCCGAGAGAATGATTCCAATCTTTCTTCCTGATGCGCCGATTTTTCGGAATAGCGCTGGAGCGGCGGCGACGGCGCCGGATGGTTCCACGACGAGTTTGAGGCGCTCCCACAGCAGCAGCATCGCTTCCACGATTTCATCTTCGGTTGCGAGCGAAACTTCGTCGAGCTTTTCGCGCAGGACCGAATACGTCAGCGGGCACAATTGCGCACGCAGACCGTCCGCCATCGTTTCGGAGGTGGACTGCGGCTCAATTTGTCCAGAAGCGAGCGAGCGGTAAGCGTCGTCTGCATTGCGTGGCTCGCCGCCGACCACGCGGATTCCGGGACGTATCCCCTTCGCGGCGATCGCGGTTCCGCTGAGCAGGCCGCCGCCGCTTACCGGGGCGAGCACCATATCCAAATCACGAACTTCTTTCAGTAGCTCCAGCGCTGCTGTGCCTTGCCCGGCGACCACGCGAGCGTCGTTGTAGGGATGCACCAGGTGCGCGCCGGTGCGATTCATGATTTCGGCAGTGACGGATTCGCGCGACGCGAGATTGGGTTCGCACTCGGTGATCTTGCCGCCGTAGGACTGCACCGCGCGCATCTTCGCGACGGATGAATTTGAAGGCATCACGATGTAGGCGGGAATGCCTCGCCAGCGCGCTGCTTGCGCCAGCGCCGCCGCGTGATTTCCCGAAGAAGGCGCTACGACTCCGTTGCGGGCTTCCTGCTCGCTGAGCGAAAAAACGGCGTTGGTAGCGCCGCGAATCTTGAACGAACCGGTCTTCTGCAGGTTTTCACATTTGAAATAGAGCCGCGCGCCGGCAATCTCATCGAGTGAGGAAGACGTCATGACCGGCGTGCGATGGATGTGCGGGGCGATGCGCCGGTAGGCGGCGCGGATAGCGTCGAGGTCGGGAGGAGTGGATTGAAATTTGCTCGGCTTGTAATCGGTCAGCATGATGGGAGCCGGTTCATTATGGCACATCGCTTTTGAACACATTGAGCGCAAATTCCAGTCAACATTACATTAAAATTATTGACTCGAACTTCGCCCAGTGTGATTCTCGGATTCCCCCTTCCAGAAGCGCCTTCGTAAAAAACAAGAAATGAAAGCTTCGGAGGAGGAATCCATGTCCAGCAATGAACGCCGCGTTGTCCCCCGCAAGACCTATGCAATACCTGTCCGGTTTAACGTGATCTCGCAAGAATTAGCGGCCGTGGGTCCGCGGGCGGCGATGGGAATGGCACGCGGAGCCGCTAAATTCCTGGAAACGATTCCGCTGCCGCAGCAAGGGGAGACCGTGAATCTGTCGGAACGCGGAATTCGCTTCAAGACGCGCCATAGCCTGAGCGTGGGCGAGAGTGTGGAATTATTCTTTACGCTGCCGACGGAATTAACGGGGCGCGCGATGGAGGACGTGAAGTGCAACGCGCGAGTGGTGCACGTGGACTGCGAGCCGGATATGACGGGTTATATCGGAGTGGGCGCGGCGATCGAGTGCTTCGAGCGCACGTCCGTGGCGCGCAACTGGGCTAATTAGCTAGCCGGCCGACTCTTGCCGACTATTTTGTGCGGCGCGAGGCCACCGTAAACGTGACTTTCGCGGCGGTGGTGTTATCAAACTGATCGGAGATCTGCACGGCGACGGTGTGCTCGCCCGGCGTTAAATCCGGAATTGCGATCTGATAGCTTTCTTTCGGCGCGTCGGACAATACTCCGACGGGGAAGGCGGTAAGCCAATCGCCAGCGTCCACGCTATATTGCGCGTGTGCGATGGCGACCGCGGAGCTGATGGCTTCAAAACTGATTTTGGCGGCTGGCGCGCTGCTATCGGCGTGCAGATTCTCGATGCGCGGCGGAGTGTTTTCGATCTCGAAGCGGTCGCTGCTGCGTTCGTTCGTCAGCGCTTCCTGCGGCGGGTTCGACGGCGAATCAGACGCCACAATCTTCAGGTAGTAAGCGCCATCGGGCATCGTCGTGGTATCCCACGTATAGAAGTGCTGGGTCACTTTGTCTTTCAATAAGCGCCAGTTCTGCTCGCCCTCGCCGCGGTAATAAATCGAGAAAACCAGGTCGTCGTCGTTGTCGTCGTGCGCGTTCCACAGAACGCTTTGGTAGCCCTTGTCTTCGAAGCCTTGCGGCGGGACCTCGACTTTCGGCGGTTTGGTGGAAGTATCGGTGATCACGATGTTCACTGGAAAGGGATTTGGGCCGGGCCGCTGCGGCATTTTGAGTTGGACGGCGGCGGCAGTTGCCGGGCCGCCCTGCGGGACCGAAAATCCCTGCACGCGGACCCCGGGATCCTGAATGGCGATGTCGTCCACGACGGGCGATACGTTCTGCGACTGGTAGGCGACGCTGACCCACGAAATATTGGGAGCAGCGCCCTTGTCTGTTTCGATGAAGACCGCTTTCCACTGGATAAAACGCGCCGGCGGGCAGCCTACCGCTTCACCGGCGATGCTCGAGTAGGGGCCGGACCAGGGGCTCCAATTTTTTTCGGGGCTGGACGTGTTCCCGGAGCGCACGTAAAAGGCGACTTTGCCTTGCATCGCGCCGTTGTCTCCCCACCAGGTCAAGCGTCCCCAGTGAGAAAAGATCTTGGCGTCGAAAGGATCGGATTCGAAGCTGCCTTTGGCTTCGTAGCCGGGACCAAGCGTAAACAATTTTCCGGGGTTCGCGGTGCCTACCAACACGGCGCCATCGCGGCCTGCGATCAGGCTGGTTACTTGCGCGGAAGCGGTTTTGGCAATGCTGGAATAGACGTTATTTCCTTCCAGTTCGATGATGGCGCCCTTGTTGCCAGTGCCGAGCAAAATCTTGCCGTCCGCGGATAGGCCCATCGCGAAAACGAGGTCTTCGCGCGAAGTCCACACGGTGGTGGGCGCGCCCTCCGGAGAAATCTCCACAACCTCCGAGCCGCCGGTGGTGGAAGGGAAGAACGAAAATGGCGCGGCAGACTGCGCGGGCTGAGCCTGGATCGAGAGAGTGGTGGTGCCCGGCTGCGCGTTTAGGGGCGAGGCTTGTTGGGGGGTAACGATCGCGGTGAGCGGCGCAGGCGAAGGCACCCGCTGCTTTTCGCCAATCGCAGCGGCGTAGATCTTGCCCTTCGCGTCGGCGAGCAGGGAAGTGACCTCTTTCTTTTCCGTTTCGTACAGGACGAATGCTGCGCCTGCCTTCGGCGGCCCCTGCGTCTCTTTGCGGCCGATCTCAATTCGCAAAATCAATCCATCAGGGTCGGTGCCAACGAGCAGGTTGCCCTTGGAATCAAATGCCAGCGAACGCGCGTGGCGTTCATCGCTCTGATAGAAAAGTTCGCCTTTGCCGTCCGGCGCGACCGCGAAAATCTTGCCGTCGTCTCCGGTACCGGCGAAGAGAACTCCCTGCGCGTCTATGGCGAGCGCCCAGATGTATTTCGACTTCGGGTCGAAGAATACGGATTTTTGCCCCTCGGGAGTGACTTTGTAAATCTTGCCGTCGGGAGAAGTGCCGACGTACAGATTATCGTGCGAATCGAAGGCGATCGCTTGCGCGGCCAGTTCCGGAGATTCGAACACGGTAGTCGGCTTGGCGGGATCGTCGAAGCGGAGCACCTTCGCGTCCGAGCCGCCGGCGCCATAAATTCGGCCGCGCGAATCCATGCGCAGCGCCCATAGATAGGCGAGATTCGGATCGGAATATGACGTGAATTTCAGCGCGGGCATCAGCCGGCCGTCGCTGCGTACGGCGACGCCCTTGGCCGTGCCCTTCTCGAAATCCGAGAAATCCGATTGCCGCCAGAAGCGCGTATGTTCGGCGTAAACCAGTGCAGGCGCCGCAATCGCCAGGATCAGCACGCCCGCCAGAATGGTTGGCCGTCTCATCGTTCGAAATCTCCTTTGCCAGGGGACGTCACTTCACCGTGATCGTGAGCGTGCGCTCGCCCGCCACCACTTGATGCATGTCCACCGACCACTCGCCCGTCATCGATTGATACACCAGCCGGGCGCCGCCGGGGCTTTGGCGCTGATCGAGCACATTGATCGCCGACGCCGGAGCATTGGGCATAATTTTGTCTTCGACCATCAACGTTGGCGTGGGTTGCAGAAGCGTTGCGTACAAGCGATTGTTCTGATGCTGGCGGTTGATCAGCTTGATCAATTCTTCGAGGCCCGGCAGTTGGCCCTGCGAGGCGGCCGCCAGCGTGTCCACGGTGCGATTGGCGGTTTCGGCGTCGCTGATTACGAGTTGCAGATTGCCCCGCGCCGCTTGCGCGGGGATTTTGATCGGTATCTCCTGGACGAATGACGGGCCGCGATAAGGGCGCAGCTGAACCTTCACGGCGACCGTGTCCCCGGGATTTACTTCGTTCTTTTCGATCCAGGCGTTGTCAATCGTGGCCCAGCGGCGTTCGGCAAGCGCGGTGACGCGCAAATGGATGCCGTTGATGTGCGGCACTTCGTATGGATTCAGGTAAATCTGCGTGAACACGCTTTGCACGCTGCCGGCAACGAAGAAGCCGCCCGGCACGGGCATGTCCGTGGGCGCGTAGAGATCTTTCAATTCGACGGGCGTGTGACCCTGAATGTCAATCTGGCCGTCGAGCTCGAGCGTCGAGCCTTCGCCATACGCGGCATTTCCCACGATGCCGTTATAAGTAGCCAACGCCACGAGCACGGGCGTTAATTGCGGGTTTTCGATCAATTCGAAATGAAACTGCTTTTGAGCCGTTGGTGTTACCAGCGTCACATCCAGCGGAATCATCGGAGGGCCCGCGCCTAAATGGCCGGCGATGGCGGTGACGCGATCCTGGGTCAGAGTTCCAATCGTTCCGCCGGTGGTGATGATTTTTGTCGAGGCCATTGCAGACGCGAGCGTGGTGACCACGTAGGCGCGGGCGATCGGAATGGATACATTGCCGAACGAAAAAATCGGGTGTCCGCAGGCGAGGATTTGGTCCTTCTCGACCGTGGTCACCGTGCATCCCGGAGTGAGAGATAGATCGCCGCGGATCAGTTCGACCCCCACCATGTCGCCGGGTTTTAGCTGCTTATCCTCGGGCGACGGCGCCGTGGTGCCGCCGGCCATCATGGACATTCCCCAACCGGCGAGTTCCTTGCTGAAGCGCGCAATCGTTTCGGGGTAGAGTCCCGTCGAAACCAGCGGCGTCTCGATGGGAACCAGGAACTGGCCGGAGCCTACGCTGGTTTGGCGCGCAAAATTTTCGGGGAGAGGAACTTCCGGGGAATAGACATTGCTTGCGGTATTCGCGGGAGCAGCCGGCGAAGTGTGGGGAGAAACGTCCGACGATTTCTGCACATCCAGCATATTTTCAATCGGGGTTACGCCGCCGATGGCTTCCTTGCTGAAGACGCCCAGTTTCAGGGATAGCGCGCCCGCCAGTTTGCCGTCGAAATAGACGGGGCTGCCGCTCATGCCGGCCACCACGCCGGTGTGCTCGACTTTATCGCCCAACAGTTGGACGAGAATCACGTCCTGCTTCGGCCCGAGCGCGTTGTGCAGGACGCCGAGGACCACGAGATCCACTTTCTCGATCGTGTCGCCCGTAAAAATCGTGTAAACCTCGCCCTTCAACCCCGGCTGTACTTGGCTCAGCGGAAAAATCGCAGGCGTGTCGTCCGCGTTCGTTGCCACAGCGAAAACCAGGACCAGTGCGACAAGAAATGGTGGAAGCAGTCTCCGGAGGGCCACAGGCATGAGACATCGATGATACCTGCCGCATATCTGGGAAGCAAATCGGGGCATGTTAGAATTTCGCCGTGAGCAAAAAGAAGATTTCGCCGGGCGGACAGATCACGGGTGTCGTGGAACTCCCCGGAGACAAGTCTATTTCGCATCGTTACGCCATTCTGGCGTCGCTCGCCGAGGGGACGAGCGAGATTCGAAACTATTCGCCGGCGGCGGACTGCGCCA
Organism: Candidatus Acidiferrales bacterium; assembly: GCA_049287725.1. Taxonomy (GTDB): domain Bacteria; phylum Acidobacteriota; class Terriglobia; order Acidiferrales; family UBA7541; genus Palsa-295. The sequence goes on from JBAQGJ010000085.1 coordinate 29,662, forward strand.
GCACGATTGAATGTTTTCGGCGCCTCGGGATCGAGATAGACGCAAATCGCGAGCGGGTGCGCATCGCAGGCAAGGGATTGGACGGGTTGAAAGCTCCGAAGCGCGCGATTGACGCGGAAAATTCCGGTTCGACGATACGCATGGTTTCGGGCGTGCTGGCGGGTCAGCCCTTTACTTCGAAGATTACGGGAGATAGCTCGCTGCGGCGGCGGCCGATGCGCCGGGTGACGGATCCGTTGCGGCAAATGGGCGCGGATATTCGCGCCGAGGACGGCGACCGCGCGCCGCTCGAAATTCGCGGCGGCAAATTGCACGCGATTGACTACACGCTGCCGATTCCGAGCGCCCAGGTGAAGTCCGCAATTTTGCTCGCGGGGCTATTCGCGGAAGGCGTGACTACCGTGCGGGAGTCCATCCGCACGCGGGATCACACCGAGTTGGCTTTACGCGAGTTTGGAGCTTCGGTGCCCGTCGCGGCTGGGCAAATCAGCATTCATCCACGGCCAAAATTACAGCCGCGGCAACTGATTGTTCCCGGCGACCTTTCTTCGGCAGTTTTTTTGATTGGCGCTGCATTGATCCTGCCCGAATCCTCGCTGATGCTGCACAACGTGGGTTTGAATCCCACGCGTGCGCGCGTGCTGGATTTCCTGATTTCGATGGGAGCTTCGATCAATCTGGCTTCCGTGCAATTGCGCGATGGGGAATTGGTTGGCGACGTTTCCGTGCGCTATGCGCCGCTCGCGGGCGGCAGTGTTTCCGGAGCGCAGGTGGCGGAAATGATTGACGAACTGCCGATGCTCGCAGCGCTCGGTCCATTTACCGAAAAGGGGATCGAGATACATGACGCGCAGGAATTGCGCGTGAAAGAAAGCGATCGTATCGCGGCGCTCGCCGCGGGGTTGCGCGAAATGGGCGCGCGCGTGGAGGAATTTCCGGATGGCATGCGCGTCGAAGGGCGTGCCGCCGGGAAATTGCGCGGCGCGAAAGTGGATCCTCAGGGCGACCATCGCATCGCCATGGCGCTGGCGGTGGCGGCGCTGGGCGCTGATGGAGACACGGTGGTCCGCGACGCTGATTGCGTGGGCGTTTCGTTTCCTGATTTCTTCACCATCCTTGAAAAACTCCACGGCGGCGCGGAATCCTGACTTGCCGGTGGTTGCGCGAGCGATCGCCGTAGGTGGCGCGCCGGCTCGAATATCGCATTTCCTTCCTTGAAGAGGTACTATCTCGCTCCAAGTCCGCTCCCACGGCTCTGCGAAGTTAAATTCGCGGTGAGCTGCGGACAGGAGAAGCGCCATGAAGAATTTCCGCCAGCCCGCCTGGATCGCTTTGCTCGTCTCCTTCGTAATGATCGCAGCGCCCGCGACGGCGCAAGTGGGTTCGGTGACCTGCTCGAGCAACAACGGAAAATACAAATATTGCCGCGCGGACACGCAGAACAAAGTGCGGCTGGTGCGGCAGTATTCCGGCTCGCGTTGCGATTATGGCTACAGCTGGGGCTACGATTATCGCGGGGTGTGGGTGGATCGCGGATGCCGCGCGCAGTTTGAGTACGGGCGTGGTGGAGGCGGGGGTGGCGGCACTGGTGCGGCGGTGGCTGCGGGAATTCTGGGCGCGATCATTGTGGGATCGGCGATCGCCAATTCCAAATCCGACGATGAAGCGGCGGCCAATCGGCGCGACTACTATCTCGATGGATATCGCCACGGCCAACGCGACTGGGACGACGACCGTCGTCCGGACTATCAACGATATCTCGACCGCTTTCCACACGATTACGAGATCGATTTTTCCACCGGTTATAACGACGGCTACAACAACCGTCCCAGCAAGTACCGCTAGTGGATCGCGAGGAGAGAGCGACTGCCATGAAATCGAAAATGCGTCCCGCGTACTCGAAATCTCTTTTCGCTGCCGCCGCGCTGTTTCTATTTGGCGTCGCGGTTTCCGCACAGCAGGGCACTGCGCCAAAGGCGCAACCGTCATCGGAACCGAAGAGCGGCGCGGCGCAGAATCCGGCTGCGGTCCCGCGCGGCGGCGGGGATTTGCTCAGCGAGATCAAACGCAGCGGCAAGCTGCGCGTCGGCGTTTCGGAAATTGTTCCGTGGGCCACGCACGATAAGGACGGCAACCTCGTCGGCTTCGAAATTGATGTGGCCAAGAAGCTGGCACGCGATATCGGAGTGGAGCCGGAATTCTATCCCGAGGAGTTTCGTTATCTAGTTCCCGATCTGCTGGCTGGAAGATTCGACATCATCATTTCCGGGCTTTCGATCAACGCGAACCGCGCGCTGCAAGTGGATTTTAGCAGGCCTTACAACACGACAGACGTCACGCTCGCGGCAAATATAAAGGCTGCGGGTTCGTTACCGCCGCTGAAATCTTTCGACAAGGACAGCGTGACCGTGGGCGTGCTGGAAGGCACGACTGCGGAGGACATGGCCGGCGTCGCGCTGCCGAACGCCAAAATCAGGACGTACACCGACGATGCCCAGCTTTTTGATGATTTGATTCAGGGCAAGTTGGAGGCGGCTGTGGCGGACAGTCCGCGGACTGACATCGTCGCCAAGCTTTACCCATCGAACGTGGTGTGCGTTTGCGATACTCCGCTGGCGACCTATCCCGCGGCGTTTGCGGTGCGTCGCGGCAATCTGGAGTTCATCAATTTTCTCAATTCGTGGATCGAGGCGCGCACCGCGAGCAAATGGCTGGAAGAACGACGGACGTATTGGTTCAAGAATACGGATTGGACGAAGGACCTCTGATAGGAAAGAGCGCGGGTCGCGCGATTTGCGGCGGTTTTGCAAGGCGTGCAAAGACCGACGGGATGTCATCCCGAGCGCAGCGAGGGATCTGCTTTTCGCCGCGGGAACCTAAGAAAAAAGCAGATTCCTCGGGCTGAATTCGCCCTCGGAATGACAGTTTCGCGCGTTGTGCGTCAATCGGTTCGACCAAGCCTGCGCTTACGACGACTTGCGCAGGTAAATCGTTCCGTAGCTGGTGGCGATGGAAATTTTCGGGCCTTGCGCGCCGACGCTCCCGTTCAGCCGCCCCATGCCATTTTCGTTGTCTAGTTTCAGCGCGGAATCGTCGAAATCACTCTGCACTTCGCCCGAGCTCGATACCGCCGAAATTTGGAATTTCGATTCCGATGGCAGCGTCAAATCCACTTCGCCTGACTCATTCGCGATGTTGACGTCCGCGCGCGGAGGCTGCGAGTAAGAGACCTTGATGTTGCCGTGCGTGTCCGCGATATCCAGCCGCCCGGCGACGTTTTCGACTTCCATGTCCTTGTCGTGAGTTGCCAGCTTGGCGGACCCGCCCACATCGGAGACATTGATCTCGCCGGAATCCAGTTCCAGGCGTCCGGTCATGTGCACCAGCGATAGGTCTGCCTTCTCCGAAGCGTAGTGCGTGGTTTTGGCGACATTGCGTATGCGAATCGGGCCGAAGAATTCGCCGTTGAACGTGGCGTCGCCCGTTATGTCGTTTACTTCGAGCTCGTTCCCGCGCCCAGCGACGCGCAGATTTCCGGAGATGTTGCTGATGCGCGCGTCGCCCGACTGGAGTTGCGCCGTGACGTCCGAACCGGCGTCGTGAATTTCAATATCGCCGTGCTGCGTGGCCGCAGTCACCGCACCGGAAACCCCGGAAATGTTGATGTCTCCGCGGTTTGCGTTCGCGGTCAGGGAGGTTTTCGCGGGCAGGGTGACGTCGAGGTCCGCGGTGATCTCTTCACCGCTGTCGGACGAGTTGACCGGATGGACGAGGTAGCCATCACCGCTTTTTTCGATTACCACTTTGACGGACTTCAGCCGGTCCTGCGCCTCTGTGTCCGAATCACCTTGCGCGGATGCATTGACGTTCACGCGCAGATCGTTCCCATCGCCCACATGGACCGTGATGGAACCGCGGCCGGTGGTGACCGTGACATGCGAGCCGGCGGGAATTGTTTTCGGTGAAAGCTCCTGGCTTTGCGAGGCTTTGTGATCGAAGAGGCCGACGTTAATGTTCAGGTCCGGCATCTTCTCGCGCACGCGCGAATAAATTCCCATTCCCGCCAGAACCAGAACCACCAGGATCAATAGCGCCGCTTCGCCTCCGGTGAGCAGCGGGGGACGCGTTTGCCCCGCGTGATGAGCGCTCGCGTTGTCTATGAGTTTTGCGACGCCCCAGAGAATGATCAGGACGGGCCAATAGCACCAAAAGAGATGCCACATGCGCAGATCGGGATTAAACCGCGCGAGTAAGAAGAGGACTCCCAGCAGAATCAGGAGCAAACCGCCGAAGATGGAACTGCGTTGCCTTACGCCGTTGCTCACGCGTGCCTCACGAGCCGGTATGACCTTCTTTCGAAGCCAGTGACTGCGCCGTAAGCACGATGCCTGCAACGATCAAGAGCACCGGCCAAAGATCTCCGAAGCCATAGCGGCTGTACTGTGCAATCAGAAAGAGAACTCCCACGGTGATGATCATCAGCGGACCCATGAGTCCGCGGATCCGGCAGTGAGCGCATCGGCAAACTGTGTTGTTGGGATTGGGATTGGCATCGGGCATGGCGGGTTCTCCTAGGACACTTTCTTCATGCGGTCCCACAGGAGCCATCCGCCGATGATAATGAGGGCCACGGGCCAGGACCTTTCGAACCAGTCGCGTTGCAGAAGCCCGAAATTCGAGAGCAGCAGTAGAGCGCCGATGCCGATCAGGATCATCGCGCCGATCGGTTTACGTCCCTCGCCTTCGATCAGGTTCGCTGGCTCAGGCTCACCTTGGCGGCGGGCCATCGCGGTCCGATACGCTTCAATGGGCATGTAAAAATAAAAACAGCCGAGACCGATTCCGAAAAACGCGGCATAGGAAGAGGGGATGTCGCTGCTGAGCAACGCGATTATTCCACCGAAGATCAGCACGTGAATCAGCGCCTTTACGTATTGTCCGTTGTACACGGCGCCGAGCCCGGGAATGAAGCCGAGTGTTGCCGCCAGGCCTGGGTTTACGCTCGATTTAGGTTCGAGCTGCGCGGGAGGTCCGCCGAGCAATCCCGCGAGGCAATCCTCACAGTAGAGCGCGCCACGCACTTCGCGCGTGCACTGCGGACACAAGGCCTTGCCGCAGTTGCGGCAGTAGCCGGTAGCCTCCACATCTGTGTGCACCGCGCAGTTCATCTAGAGCTCCTGTTAATGTTGTTGAGCGTTGCGCTGTTGAGAATCACTCCGCCGATACTCGCCATCCAGCTGCCGTCCATCATTACCGCAAACATCGTGCCGCCACGAGCCTGGGTGTGCCCTGTGTGCGGCGCGGTCTCCGATTTCTCCTGCGGATTTGTGGAATGCGGCTGTTGATTTTGTTCCGGCGGCGGAGCGGGGGTCACCAAAGGTTGCTGCTGGGTGTCCGGCTGCAGGCGCGACTGGATTTCGTAGACCACGCGTAGATCGTTCACGAATTTGGCGCTTCGAGCGTAGGTCAGATGCGCTTGCCGGTTGGCCGCGCGAAACATGTTTGCGGGATTCAGGTCTACTTTCTTCAACTTGTTCGGCGAAAAACCGGTCGTATAAACGATGATCAGCAAAGTGGCGACGACCGTGGCTACGCCCATCGTGAAGCGCGGCTGCCACAGCGTCGGGATCCATGTGAACCAGCGGCTCCAGGATTGTTTTTGCGTGCGCGGTCCGAGCGTCGCGTCCAGAATTTTGGTGACCAATTGCGGCGGGGCTTCGAGCGCTTCGAGCCGCTGCATGCTGCTGACCAGGCCGCCTACTTGAGCGACCAGCTTCCCGCATTGATCGCAGCCCGCAACGTGCGCGGAAAATGCCGCTGCTTCGGCGGGCGAAAGCAGCCCGTCGAGATGATCGCTAAGCCGTTCTTCGGTGAGTACGCAGTTCCAGTCCATGAGTCTCTCGCTTCGGCGGCTAATGCGGCCGAACTCCCATTTCATCTAAGATGCGCGCCAGTTCGATTCGTCCGCGATTGATTCTCGATTTTACCGTGCCTTCCGGCACCGCCAACACTTCACGGATCTCACTGTAATCCAAACCTTGCAAATCCCGCAGGATGACGGCCTCGCGCAATTCCGGCGAAAGCCTCGCGAGGCCCTGCTGCAATTGTCCGCTCAATTCGGAAGCCAACGCCAGTTTGTCCGGCGTGCGCGCCGCGGAATGTTTTTCTTCCAGCTTCGGCATGGCGTCCTCGATCGAATCCGTCAGCCGGTCGCGCCGCGTGCGGCGGTAATTATCCACCAGCAAGTTGCGGGCGACGCTCGTCAGCCACGTAGGGAAAGCGCCGTAGGCAGGCCGATAGCTGGGCAGGGTGCGGTAGATACGCAAAAAAACTTCCTGGCTCAGGTCCTCGGCTTCCGTGGGGTTGCCGGTGAACCGGTAGCACAGATTAAAAACGCGCCGCGTGTGGCGCCGCACAAGTTCCTCCCAGGCCGGCCCTTCGCCCCGGAGGCATCCCTGCACCAGTTGGGCGTCGGGCTCCAATCTTTCCTTGCCTCGCGAATTGCATTTCCTTTCAGCCTCACAAGATGTAACGCAATCCTGGGCCAAAAAGTTCCGTTCCCGCGGCTGCGGAATGGCTGCACAGACCGAGGTTTAGCGGACTCTCACACCGTGCCGCATCTTATCCACCTTGGCGGCGCGAACACAAGCGCCGTGATGAATCCGCGGGCCCACGCGAAACAAATGCGAAGGGCTGCCTTGACACTCTCGGAACCTTGCTGTTACGGTGCGAAATCAATGCTGCGCAATTCACGAAGGCTGTTCCTCCTCTTGCTCGCTGTGGCCGCGCTGGGCTATTTGTTTTACAAGTTCCGCCATTCGATCACGCTCGAAGGGTTTCAATGGTCCACCGTGGGCCAATCGCTGCGCAACGCGCGTCTTTCGTTGCTGCTGCTAACGATGGCCACGATATACCTGTGTTTTGCGATTCGGGCGCTGCGCTGGATGCGCTTTTCGCGCACCCTGGGCGCCACTCACTTTCGCAACGTGTATAGCGCGACCCTGATGGGCTTTACGTGTACTTTTTTGCTGGGCCGTGCTGGGGAACCTATTCGACCGGTACTGATTGCGAAAAAAGACAAGCTTTCGATTCCGCGCATGTTCGGCGTTTACGTTCTGGAGCGCATCTTCGATGTAGCCGCGACGGCTGTCATCGCGGGCTCCGCGCTGGTGCTGTTCGAACGGCGCGGTTTGGTGGGTAATGCAGGCGACATAGTAATGAAGGTGCGTTCGGCGGGGATTTTGTTGCTCGTCGGATTGCTCGTGGCCGTCTCTTTCTTGATTTACTTTCGCTACCACGGTGCTGAATGGCTGGCGAAGCGACTACAGAAACCCGCATGGCGAGTCGGCTGGCGCGGCAAGGTGATTGTGCTTCTTGAAGGATTCGCCGAAGGACTGCAAGGCATCCGTACGTGGAACGATTTGGGCGTTTTGGTGGGTTTGTCGGTCGTCCACTGGTTCTTGATCGTGCTCTGTTATACATGGGTTGCTCATGCGTTCGGCGGCCAGCTGGGCACGCTGAGTTTCTCCGACGCGGCTTTGGTGCTGGCGTTTTCCATGGTGGGGTCGGCGGTGCAACTTCCTGGCGTTGGCGGCGGGGCGCAGGTAGCCACGTTTCTTGTGCTCACGCTGATCTTTGGAGTAGAAAAGGTGCCGGCGGCGACGATGTCGATTGTCGTTTGGCTGGTCACATTCGCGTCCTGTTGTCTGATTGGCCTGCCGCTTCTGTTCCGCGAAGGATGGTCCATGGGCGAACTGCGAAAGATGGCGACGGCCGCCGAGCACGAAGCCGAATCCGTAGCCGAAGAAATTGCGCTTGGCGGACATCTCGCAAAACCAGGAGATGAAACGCGGTGAAATGCCCCTTCTGCACGAATCTGGATGATAAAGTAGTGGATTCGCGCGAGGCACGCACGGGCGATCTGATTCGCCGCCGTCGCGAGTGCTTGAAATGCGGACGGCGGTTCACCACCTACGAGCGTATTGACGAAATTCCCTACATGGTCATCAAGAAAGATGGCCGCCGCGAAAAATTCGAGCGCCAGAAATTACTGCAGGGTTTGCTGAAAGCGTGTGAAAAGCGGCCGGTTCCGGTAGGTAAGCTGGAAATGATTGTGGACGAAGCCGAACAATTCGTCAGCGAAGCGCCCGAGCGCGAGCGCACCACGAAAGACATTGGCGAGCACATCATGCAGAAGCTGAAGAAGCTGGATAAGGTCGCGTACGTGCGCTTCGCGTCGGTCTATCTTGATTTCAAGGACGTGAAGGAATTCATGGATGAGCTGAAAGTTCTGCTGAAGGACCGCGCCAAGAAATAGCGTGGCTTACGTATGCCACACCCCCGCCGCAAACTTCTTGATGGTGCGAAATCCTAGGTGTTCGTAGAGCTGCACAGCGGATGTGTTGACGCTGGTCACCGTGAGCGAGAGTGATTCGTAGCGCCTGCGCCGCAGCGCCTGAATCGCACTTTCCATCGACGCGCGGCCGATGCCGTGGCCCTGGTGACCGGGCATGACGCAAATTTGCGTGGTGTGCCCCACTCGCTCGGAGACCGTGGACGTCAGCACCATCCCGATTGGCCGGTCGCCGCTCGCCGGACGCACCAGGAACGAAGCCTCCGGCAAAAATTGTCCGCAACCGGGCAGCAGCACGATATTTCGCAAAAATTTCATGCCGCCGGCTTCGCTGCGGTATTGATCGTTGATCTCTCCATCCACGTGATTCGCATAGGAGAGTTGAATGAGCCGTGCCGCTGCTTCGAATGCGCGGTCCGTCCATGGTTCCAGACGCAATCCACTGGAGAGTGGCTTGCCACCGAGCCGCGCTTCCGCCAGGTTCAACAGCATGAACTGGCGCCCATACAGGTGGAAATGTTGCGAGAGGAAACCGGGATCGAGCTCCGCGCCAAAGGGCATCAGCTGCGCTTCCACGCGCTCCAGGCGCGGCGTCGCGTGCAGCGCCGTCACCATTTCAGTGACCAGCGACTTAGTGATCGGCTCCTGCGTGAAATTCGAGGAAACGAATAGCCCGCCGATCAATCCTTTGTGGTCTTCCAGAACATAAAAGCCGTAGCCGGAGGGGCATCCATCTTCGGACGCAACGAAACCTCCGAGCGACCGCGAATCAATGAATTTTCGAATGAGTTCAATCGAAGGGCGATAGTCCCAGTGCAGCTCATCACGCCAGTGACGAGTTTCTTCCTGGAATAGCGGCTCCAGGGCCCGCGATTGTATTTGCCGGAGATCTACAATCTGCATGAAGTGCCGAAACAACCCCCGGATCATTATAGCCGCGCGCAGCGGCAGAACCCAACTGGATCGAATTGCCCGAAGTATAACGAGCTGGAACGCGACCCGGCAGGGTGGCGGCGGAAAGTTGTGCTAACATCCAGTTCGCCGAGGCGAGAATTCTCTAAGCCCGCGCTCACTGGATGGCCGTCCTCTCAGAGCTACGCTATCCCACCACACGCCTCGCTAAGTTTCTCTCGGGGATCTTCGCGATAGCCCTCTTCCTATTCGTGTCGATCGCGGCTGTTTCGGGATTTCTGCTGTACCAGGTACTGCATCCCTCGCGCGCGCCGGCCGCGATTGATTTGACGGTGATGATGGGGCATCCGGTCGCGTATTCGTTTCCGGTTAATGGCGTCGATCGCGAAGGCTGGTTTTATCCAGGTTTGCGCGGCGCGCCCACGATCGTGGTCTGCCACGGATATCATTCGCAGCGCGCCGACGTGCTGACGTTGGTTACGGCGCTGCAAGATCAGCAATTCAACGTTTTCCTCTTTGATTTCACGGCGCATGGAACAAGCCCGGGAGTCACAACGCTGGGTTATCGCGAAACCGCCGAGCTTCAAGCGGCCGTTGGGGCGCTGGCTACGCGTGATGACGTGGATCCCAAGCGATTCGGACTCTGGGGCGTGGACATGGGCGGCTACGTGGTGCTGGAGGATGCCGTCTCGGATCCTCGCATCAACGCGTTCATTGTGGATGACGCATATGCCGACCCGCGCGACATGGTGCAGATCGAAATCCAGCGTTCCGGGCTGACTGTGTTGCCCTACGTCAGCAAGTTCTGCGACATTGGCTTCCGTCTCGTCAATTATCAATTTCGCGACGCGCCGCCCGTCACGCCGCGGCTCATACGCACCAAGGGTATTCCGAAGCTGTTTTTCGTGTCTGACAACCGACCGGCGCTGGCTGCGGATACGGTGAATCTCTTCTCGCATTCACCGGACCCCAAGCAGCTAGTGCGCGACAGAGTGGGGTATTCGGAAATGTCCGATGACGACCGCAAAAACTACGAAAGCCAAGTGGTGAGCTTCTTTCTGCTGAACTTGCCGCCGACGTCCCGTTCGGAACATTAATTCATTAACGCGGAGCCGCTTCGATCGGCACCAGGAAAATTCCCCGGCGCGGCGGTTCCAGTTCTCCATGAAAGCGGTCTTCTTTGAGGATTTCTGCGAATCCTTGGCGGTTGGTTAGCACCAGCGCGGCATTGGGATCTGCAGGCGACCATTCCGGAAGTTCGCGGCGGAAATAGAATGCGAGGCCGTAGTCCCACGCGCGGGTCACTTGAAATTCAAAGATGCGGCCGGGGTGAAGATCGTGCTGAAGCATCTGGGCGTACGGCCTGGCGGAGACAATGGGATCGAGCGCCGGCAAGATCACGATATTCGCAAACTCGACTGCGCCGAGCACGCTCAGGCAGCAAACTCCCACCGCGAGGCGTAAATCGCGCCGCGTTGCCGCGAAACCGAGAGCTATCGCAATCGCGGCAACCAGAAGAATAATCACCACCGAGAGAAATGCGCTGTGATCTGCGATGCCGCTCACCGAACCTGTGCGCATGGCGTGAATGAAGAATATCGCGAGACCAATCCAGACCAGAGCGGTGCCGGCGCAAATCATGCGCGCATCCGAACGACTCCGCTCGAATGCGCGAATAGCGCCGACGCTCGCGATCAGCGCCAGCGCTGGAACCGCCGGCAGAATGTAGCTGGGTAGCTTGGACTCGGAAAAGCTGAAGAACACGATCGGAAAAAATCCCCAGCAGGCGAAGAAGAAGCCCGGAGACGCCGTCCACGATTTTTCGCGCCAGAGGCGTGCGCCTTCCTGCAGGCTGCCGATCAAAAAAACGGTCCAGGGCAACAGAGCCAGTAACGTGATCGGCACGAAAAACAAAAAGGGCTGCTTGTGCTGAAATACTGGCGTCAGGTAGCGCTCGAAATTGTGCTGAAAAATAAATACGTGTAAGAAGTCCGGGTTGCGGCGCGCGCAAATCACGTACCACGGCAGCGCTACCAATCCGAAAGTGGCAATTCCGATCGGATGAGCTAGCCGAAATGCCGCGCGCCATTTGTGGGTAGCCAGCGCCCAAATTGCGATGGCGCCGCCCGCCAGAATTACCGCCGCCGGTCCTTTGGCCAGAACTCCGAGCCCAAGAAATGCGCCGAATAATCCCAGCATGGCGAGATTGCGCTGGTTGCCGCTCGCAGGCGCTAAGCCCGCATCATCCTGGCCGCGCAGATCGCCACTGTGACGCAACACACTTGCAGCGCAGGCCATCGCCAGCGTGATGGCCGAAGCGAAAAGCATGTCTGGAGTTGCTGCGCGCGCAAAGCCGATCGCAGCTACGCTGGTACAAAACATCGCCGGCGCCAAGAGCCACGGCGCGCGCGACCAATCTTCGCCAGCGCCACAATGCTTCCATCCCAGCCATGCAATCGCAATTGCCGCAGCCAGCGCCGCGAACGCCGACGGCAATCGCGCTGCCCATTCCGCTGGCAAGTGCAGTCGAAATCCGATCGCAGCCGCCCAGTAATAAAGCACAGGCTTCTCGAACCACGGTTTTCCGTAAAGAGTCGGCGTGACCCAGTCGCCCGTTTCCGCCATGGCGCGCGCAATCCACACGTAACGCGGTTCGTCGGGGCCCACCAAGCCCAACGCGCCCAAATGGCTGAACAAACAAACGAAGCTGACGATGGCTGCTCCGGCCGCTGCGGCGAGGTTCCTCTGCTCGACCGATTGTGTGGGTGATCGCAAACCGCGAGTCTAACATTCCCTTCAGCAATCTTGCTCCGCGAACCGCGATACGGCTGGATGCAAGAACGCCCGCGCAACGTCGCCTGCGCAATCGCTGGCTTCCGCTCTCCGGCCTCTTGCATAATGGCCGGCTATGCGGGAATGGCTGGAATATGCCGTCGCTTGGGCCGGCATAAAATTGTTGGGATTGCTGCCGCGATCCGTCGCGCGATTTGTGGGTGCGACTTTCGCGTCGTTGGCCTACTCCGTGCGCACACCGCTGAAACGGGCGGCGATGTTCAATTTGCATCTGGCGTTTCCGGATTGGAGCGAGGAGAAACGGAAAAAGATAGTCCGTGGAATGATCCGTCAGGTCGGATGGATGGCCGGTGAATTTTCCCAGTTCCCCAAATACACGCGCGAAAATATCGAGCGCGTGGTAATCGTGGATGGGTTTGAAAATTTCGACGCCGGCCGCCGGCGCGGCAAAGGCGTACTGTTTCTCACCGGCCACATGAGCGCCTGGGAATTGTCGTCTTTCGCGCATGCGCTGTATGGCTACCCGCTCCATTTTCTGGTGCGGCCAATTTCGAATTCGCGCGTGGACGCGCTGATCAACGACTATCGCTGCCTTTCTGGAAACCGGCCAATAGACAAGAACAAATCCGCGCGGGCCATCCTTAAAGTGCTGGGAGAAGGCGGAACGGTGGGGATATTGTCCGACCACAATACGTCGCTCGAAGAAGGCGTGTTCGTGGATTTTTTCGGAATCCCGGCATGCACTACCTCTGGCCTGGCGCGCATTGCGCTGCGCACCGATGCGGCGGTTGTGCCCGGATTTCTTTCGTGGGACGAGTCCCGCCGGAAATACAGGCTGCGGTTTGAGCCTGCGGTGGAGCTCTCGAGCACCGGCGACGAAGAAGCCGACGTTCGCGAGAACACGCAGCGCTTCACGCGCGTGATCGAAGATTTCGTCCGCGCGCATCCCGATCAATGGTTGTGGGTGCACAAGCGCTGGAAGACTCGGCCACCCGGCGAGAAACCAATTTATCCGTTTTGAAATGCAGGCTGCGAAATGCAAGACCTGCCGATGAGTGAATCTTCTTGAATCGAGGACGCCATGGCTCATACCGCCGGTGAACTAGCCAAGTTTCTAGAAGCGAAAATTCATGGAGACGCGCAGGCACGAATTACTGGTCTGGCAAATCCAGAGAGCGCCGGGGCGGAAGATTTAATTTACATGGATGCGCCGAAGCACGCGGATCGCGCCGCGCGTTCGGCATCCCGCTGCGTGATCGTCCCGGCCGATACGACGCTTGCTGAGAAAACGCTCCTTGAAGTCGCAAATCCTAAGCTCGCGTTCGCGAAAGCGGCGGCGTGGCTCTTGCCGAAGCCAGCATTGCGTCCGGAAATCCATCCGACCGCAATCGTCGCAAACACGGCACGGCTGGCAGCGAACATTCGCGTTGGCCCGTACGTGGTGATCGAAGACGAAGTCGAAATCGGCAGCGGGACCGCGGTGGACGCCTTTTGCTTCCTCGGACGCGGCGCGCACGTCGGTCAGAATTGTTGGTTACATCCGCGCGTGACGCTGTATGCGGGCGCGCAGCTCAAGGACCGCGTCGAGGTGCATTCGGGCGTCGTCATCGGCGGCGATGGATTCGGTTACGTATTCGGCGGCAAGCAGCACATCAAATTTCCACAGATTGGCGGTGTGGAAATAGGCGATGACGTTGAAATCGGCTGCAACTCCACGATTGATCGCGGCTCGCTCGAAGACACCCGTGTTGGAACAGGCGTGAAGATAGACAATCTCGTGCAGGTCGCGCACAACGTTCGCATCGGCGAAAATTCGCTGGTTGCCGCGCAGACCGGAATCTCCGGCAGCAGCGTCCTGGGCGCCGGAGTCGTCGTCGGCGGCCAAGTGGGCATAGCGGACCACTGCACGCTGGAGGACGGTTCGATTATCGGAGCGCAAGCCGGGATCCCCACAGGGAAGGTAATCCGCCGCGGCCAAACGGTGTGGGGCACTCCGGCAAGGCCCATCGAGCGCTTCAAGGAACAGTATGGGTGGTTCTCCCGCTTGCCGGAGATGGCGGAGCGAATCTCAAAATTGGAAAAGAAGCTGGGCTCGTAGCTCACATGGTGCGTACTGGTTTCGTTTTCTATTCGCTCAAGGGATGACTGCCGGCCGCCTCGGGGAGAGGTTGTGCCACTATGAGCAAATCTTTGCACATCGTAGTGGTAACCCTTTGGGGTCTTACTGCAAGTTTCCGTGCACCTTTTCGCCCCTCCCGATCATCTGAGGTTGGGAAACGTAAAGTTATTTTTAGTTGACCGAAAGTCGAAAGCCAAAGATAATACTAATCTTAGCAAGCGTTCCTGGCGTGGCAGTGGGCCATCATTAGATTCGGACGGTTCCCTCGGAAGGATGTGGCAAGGGCGAGGGCTATCCAAATCGCTCATTGGGGATTTTGAGAGCATCCTGGCACGAGGGAAATCGTCAAATTGACTGAGGGAATGGATGACACCGGAAGCACAACTGCGTTTTGAGGTTCCGACCGAGGGTAGTACGAAAGGTACTGCAACCGTTCGCCGCAGAAACGTCGAGTTTCAGGTTGAGCAGGCGATTGCCCGCAGCACGGAATGGCTGCTTTCGGCACAGACCCAGGAAGGCTACTGGTGGGGTGAACTCGAAGCCGATACCACGCTCGAATCCGATTACATCCTCTATCTGCACATTCTTGGCGAGCTGGATTCGCCAAAAGTCTCGAAACTGGCGAACTACATCCGCCGCAAGCAGCTTCCCGATGGCGGCTGGAACATCTTCGAAGGCGGTCCTTCCGAGGTAAACGCGACGATTAAGGCGTACGTGGCGCTCCGTCTGGCGGGCGAATCCGCGTCGGCGCCGAGCCTGTTGCGCGCCAAGGAAAAGATATTGGAGTTGGGCGGTCTGGAAGCGACAAATTCCTACGTTCGCTTCTATCTAGCGATGGTCGGGGCGGTGGATTGGAGCATTGTTCCTTCCATCCCGCCCGAGTTGATGCTTCTTCCCGATTGGGTTCCGATCAACATCTACGAAATGTCGTCGTGGACGCGCGGCATCGTGATCCCGCTGGCGCTGGTTTACGCGCACAAGCCTGATTGGCGGTTGCCGGAAGGCATTACGGTCACGGAGCTTTTCAAGAAGCCCGGCGGCAAGCCGAAATCCTTCGATTGGGATAAGCGCGTAGTTTCCTGGCGTAACGTATTTCTGGCGGGCGACCGTTTCCTGAAACTTTACGAACGCATTCCGTGGAAGCCTTTCCGCGCGAAGGCGCTTTCCTTGGCGCGCGCGTGGATGCTGGAAAGACTGGAGCGCAGCGAAGGTCTGGGAACAATCTATCCCGCGATGATGAATTCGATTTTCGCGCTCCTAGCGGAAGGCGCGGACGCGCAAGAACCGCTCGTCGCGCGTGAAATCAAGTTCCTCGAGCGCTATGAAATTGAAGAGAGCGATACGATCCGCGTGCAGCCGTGCATTTCTCCCGTGTGGGATACGGCCATCGCGATGGTTTCGCTGGAAGAGGCGGGAGTTGACCCCGCGCATCCGGCTCTGATCTCTGCGGAACGCTGGGTGGTGGCGAACCAGATTCTCGGTCCGGGCGATTGGCAGGTGAAGAATCCGAACGCCGCGCCGGGCGGTTGGGCATTCGAGTTCCAGAACGATTTTTATCCCGATGTTGACGATACTGCTTTCGTACTGATGGCGCTTGGGCGCGTGGCGGATCCGAACCCCGAGCCTTTGCGCCGCTCCATGCGCCGCGGTTTGGCTTGGCTGCTCAGCATGCAGAATGAAGACGGCGGCTGGGGCGCATTCGACCACGAAAACAATCTGCAATTCCTGAATCACATTCCCTTCGCGGACCACAACGCGATGCTCGATCCTTCGACGGCGGACGTCACGGCGCGCGCCGTGGAATGCCTGGGTCAAATGGGCTGGTCTCCGGAGCATCCGGCTTTGCAGCGTGCCCGCGCATTCATTCGCCACGAACAATCGGCGGATGGATCATGGTTTGGCCGCTGGGGCGTGAATTACATTTACGGCAGCAGCGGAGTGCTGCGCGCGCTCGAAACCGTGGGACTTTCGACCGGCTCCGATTGTCAGGCCGCCGCGGAATGGATGCGCTCGGTGCAGAATGCCGACGGCGGTTTCGGCGAATCCATTCTTTCTTATTACGATCCGGCGCTGAAGGGCCAAGGGAAGAGCACGGCGTCGCAAACGGCGTGGGCAATTATTGGATTGCTGGCCGTCGCGGGGCCCGAAGACCACGCCGTGCAGCGCGCTGTTGCCTGGCTGCTGGCGCACCAGAACGAAAACGGAACGTGGGACGAAGGGGAGTTCACCGGCACCGGTTTTCCGTGCGTCTTCTACTTGAAGTATCACCTATATCGCAACGCCTTCCCGCTGTACGCGCTTGCCCGTTACGATAATATGCGAAAAGGACGGCGCAGGTTCGCCGGCGTTCAGATTCCTGCCCAAGAATTGCAGAACTGCAACGCACTACGGACGTAAGCAATGCAAATTCCCCCGGCTGTAAATCACCGCTGCGCCGCCCGCAACGGGAAAGCTACCCATTTATTGCGACCGACCAGCTTTCGTTCACTGAGGCTCGTCGTGTCATTCGTTGGTAGGTTGGCCGAGCGAGCGACGGAACTCCTTTCTTCATGAAGACTCTTGTTACTGGCGCAACCGGATTCGTGGGAAACCACGTGGCGCGGCAACTTGCCGGGGCGGGGCACGCTGTTCGCGTCCTGGTGCGGCCGACCAGCAACGTGAAAGTGCTGGACGGAGTGGCCGTCGAGTTTTGTGAAGGCGATCTGCGCGATGCCGCTTCGCTCACTCGCGCGATGCAGGGCGTGCAGCGTGTCTATCACGTCGCCGCCGACTACCGGCTGTGGACGAAGAATCCTGACGAAATCTACGAGAGCAACGTGGAAGGTACGCGCCGCTTGATCGAAGTTGCGCGTCGCGTGAGCGCCGAGCGCATCGTATACACCAGCACGGTTGCGACGATCGCGGTTCCGCGCCATGGCGCGCTGCCGAACGAAGACACGCGGGCGACGCTCGACGAAATGATCGGCCATTACAAGCGCTCGAAATTTTTGGCGGAGCAAGTGGCGCTGGACGCCGCAAAATCAGGCGCTCCGGTGATCATCGTCAATCCCACCGCTCCGGTCGGACCCGGCGATTGGAAGCCGACTCCCACCGGCCGCATCATTCTTGATTTTCTGAAGGGCAAGATGCCGGCGTACGTGGATACCGGATTGAACGTCGCGCCGGTGGAAGACGTCGCCGCTGGACACTTGCTCGCCGCCGAGAAGGGACGCATCGGCGAGCGCTATATTCTCGGCGGGCGTAATATGACGCTGAAGCAGATTCTGGACGCGCTCGCGGCGATCGCCGGTCGCTCCACTCCGCGGATTCGGCTGCCGCACGCTGTGGCGCTGATGGCCGGCTACGCCGATGAAATGTTTTCACGCGTTATGGGCCGCGAGCCGCGGATCCCGGTGGAAGGCGTTAGAATGTCGCGGCATAAAATGTTTGTCGAGAGCGACAAGGCGCAAAGGGAATTGGGCTACCAGCCAACCAAAGTGGAAGCCGCTTTAGAACGCGCCGTGCGCTGGTACGAAGAGCACGGCTATATTGCGAATCGCGCCGGAAGCAAACGAGTGGCGCACGCGGCAGTGGCATAGGCGTATTGATGAGGATACTGGTCACCTTTGCCCTCGAAAATGAATTTGCGCCGTGGCGCGCGATGCGCAAGTTTCACGCCGAAGATTGGGGGCCGGCGACCGTAGACGTCACCGAGATCGACGGCGCCGATGTGGGCGTGGTGCTGACGGGTGCGGGACCCAAGCCGGCGCGAATCGTGGCAACGAAAGCGATGAGCCACCAGGACGATATCAATTTCTGCATTTCGTCCGGATTAGCAGGAGCGCTACGGCCAGAGCTTCGCGTCGCGCAAATCCTGGCTGCGCGCGCCATATTTGCCGAGCCCGTGAACGTGGAAGAAATCACGGATCTGATTGAGCCCAGCGCACCACTGCTCACTTTTGCGGAACAGTCTGGCGCGACGCTCGTGGATCGTTTCTACAGCGCGGGTCGCGTAATCGCTCGTTCCGAGGAAAAGCGAGTATGGGGAAAAGCGGCCGCCGCCGTCGAGATGGAGAGCTTTGATATCCTTTCGGTTGCGGCGGAATCGGGAATTCCGGCCGTTGCGATTCGTGCGATCAGCGACACGGTTGACGAAGATTTGCCGCTGGACATGAATCGCATCTTCAGCGACGAAGGGCAAGTGAGTCTGCCGCGCGTGATTGGCGAAGTTGTGCGCAATCCCGGATCGGTTCCGAGCCTGGTGCGCCTGGGCCAAAACAGCAGAGCCGCTGCCGAATCGCTGGCGCGATTTTTGGATGGCTACGTCGCGCTCATCGCGGAAAAGTACAAAGGACTCGAGTCGCAAGCGCGGGCCACTGGCGGCGTCGCGTAATTCAATAGCTCATATATGAGCCACACGATCGAACACATCGAATCGCATCACGGGCCGCACAAAGCGGGCAAGATGCGCGCGGGGGTGTATCGTGGCCAAGGGAAAGTAGTCGTCGAGTCCGTGCCGATTCCGGAAATTGGCGAGGGCGAACTGCTCTTCCGCGTCGCCGCGTGCGGGATCTGCGGTACGGACATCAAGAAAATTCATCACGGGTTCGTCGCGCCGCCGCAGATTCTCGGCCACGAACTGGCCGGCACTGTGGTCGCGGTGGGCCGCAGCGTCACCAAGTTCAAACCGGGCGACCGCGTCGTCAGCTTCCATCACATTCCCTGCGGCAATTGTTTTTATTGCGAAGAGAAACTTTTCTCCCAGTGCGCGGGTTATAAGAAGACGGGGCTGACCGCCGGATTCGATCCCAATGGCGGCGGCTTTGCCGAATACGTTCGCGCGATGCCTTGGATCGTCGAGCGCGGCATGATCCCGTTGCCCCCGGACGTCAGCTTCGAGGAAGCTACGTTCGTAGAACCGGTCAATACGTGCCTGAAAGCGGTCCGCAAGGCGCGCGTAAAACCGGGCGAGAAAGTTTTGGTGATCGGACAAGGTCCGATCGGAATGTTGCTGATGATTCTGGCGAAATACGAAGGCGCGGCAGTATACGCGAGCGATCCAATGCCGGGTCGCCGAACCGCGAGCCTGCGCTTCGGCGCGAAAGAAGTTTTCGATCCGGCCGCGCAAAATTTGCAGCAGGAAATTCGTGCAAGAACCGGTGGCCGCGGCGCGGACGCGGTGCTGCTCGCGGTGCCTAACCCGTCATTGGTTCCCGAAGCTTTGGCGCTCGCGCGACCAGGCGGCCGCGTGCTACTGTTTGCCCATAACGACCCGGTGCTGCGCCTGGAATTTCCGGCCGCCGCGGTTGGCGTGGAAGAAAAAGAAATTCTCGGAAGTTATAGCGCGGACGTGGACGACCAGGCGGAATCCGCGGCGCTGGTGTTCGAGCGGCGTTTGCCGGTACGCGAATTGATATCCCATCGCTTTCCGCTCGAACAAATTGCCGAAGCGCTGGAATTGGCGGCCCGTCCGACGGATAATACGTTGAAAGTTGTCATAAGGCACGAATGAGCGCTCATACCGAAAAGAACGGACACATGACCGCAGCCGTGCTGTACGGCGCGGAAGATTTGAAAATCGAGACCGTGGACATTCCCAAAGTCGGCGACGACGAAGTGTTGGTCCGCGTGGAAGTGGCCTTGACCTGCGGCACGGACTTGAAAGTGTGGAAGCGCGGATATCACGCGCGCATGATTCAGCCGCCGGCTTTATTCGGCCATGAACTTGCCGGCGTCGTCGAAGAAAAAGGCAGCGGTGTGAATGGCGGTGTGCGCAGCGGCATGCGCGTCCTGCCGGCGAATTCCGCGCCGTGCGGCGCCTGCTTCTTCTGCCGCAAGGGCCAGCCGAATCTTTGCGAAGATTTGCTTTTCAATAATGGCGCCTACGCGGAATATATCCGCATCCCCGGGCGCATCGTGCGCCAGAACATGCTGGAAATTCCCGACGGCGTCTCGTTCAAAGATGCAGCGATGGCCGAACCGCTCGCGTGCGTCCTGCGCGGGATTCACGAGACGGGAATTCAGCCGGGCGACACAGCGGTGGTGATCGGCTGCGGCGCCATCGGCCTGAAATTTATTCGCATTCTTTCGCAACGCAACGTTCGCGTGATTGCCATCGGCAAGCGCGCAAGCCAGATGAAAGCAGCGGAGCACCTGGGCGCAGTCGCCGCCTTCGACGTAGATAAAATTGAAAATCCGGTCGAGCAGGTGAGGGAATTGACGGAAGGCGCGCGCGGCGCGGACGCCGTCGTCGAAGCCGTGGGCCGGTCGATCACCTGGGAATGGGCGCTGCAGATGGTGCGCAAGGGCGGCACCGTAAATCTTTTCGGCGGCTGTCCCTCGGGAAGCGAAGTGAAAATTGACCCCGCCGCGCTGCACTATTCCGAAATCACCATTAAATCCACTTTCCATCACACGCCGCGCTTCATGCGCGAAGCCATGGACACCATCGCGCGCGGCGAAATCCGCTCCAGCGATTTCATCACCGGCGAAGTGCCGCTCGAGGGCTTGCCGAAAGTTTTCCAAGACATGAAGAATAGGAACGGCGAGCTGAAGACCGCCGTGATTCCGTAATTGCCTCCTGCTACCGGTTTTTATGCTGGCCACTCCTGAACTGGAAATCGCGCGCAATCTGCCGGCGGGGAATTGTGCCCCTACGGAAGCCGAACGCTACACGCGTTGGCTGGCCACGCACCATTACGAAAATTTCAACGTCGTCTCGTGGCTGCTGCCCCGGCGCTTGCACCAACATTTTTACAATTTGTACGCGTACTGCCGCTGGTCGGATGATCTGGGCGACGAAATTGCCGACCGCGCGCGCGCATTGCAATTGCTCGACGCCTGGGAAGACGAGCTACGCCTGATTTACTCGCAAGGCCGCGGTCCTTCGCATCCGGTCTTGATCGCGCTCCGCGAAACGATCCGCGCGAAAGATATTCCGATTCAGCCCTTCAGCGATCTGCTGCGCGCCTTTCGCCAGGATCAAATCGTCCAGCGCTATCAAACGTGGGAAGACGTTCTGGAATACTGCGTGTATTCGGCGAATCCCGTGGGCCGCCTGGTTCTGTATCTCTGCGGCTATCGCGACGAAGCCCGCCAAAAATTATCCGATCAGACCTGCACCGCGTTGCAGTTGGCGAATTTCTGGCAGGACGTTTCGCGTGACCTCGAAAAAGGACGCATTTACATTCCGCTAGAGGCTCTCGCCGCTCACGGCCTGTCCGAAGCGGACATCGTCAACAAACGCTTCGGTGCGCGCTACGTCGCGCTGATGAAATCTCTGATTGCTCGCACCCGCGCCATCTTCGACGCCGGGATGCCGCTGGCGAAAACCGTCGCGCCATTTTTGCGTGTGGATCTAGAAATGTTCAGCCGCGGAGGCCTCGCGATTCTCGACGCGATCGAAACTTCCGGCTACAACACGCTGGAGCATCGTCCCGCGCTCACAAAGTGGACGCAGTTGAGTCTTCTGGGACGTACGCTGATCACCATGCCGTTTTCGCGCGGGACCGGCGCTGCGCCGCAGCGGATCGCGGAAATGAATGACTCCGGTACATCCGCGCGCGCGGGATCAATCGTGTCCCACACCATAACGGCAGGCGCCGGCACTCCATATTCCGATTCCGTTCGCGCTTCCTATGCCGAATGCAATCGCATCGCCCGCGCGGCGCGCAGCAGCTTTTATCTGGCGTTTTTCGGGCTGCGCAGGGAAAAACGCAACGCGCTTTGCGCGCTTTACGCCTTCATGCGCCTGGTGGATAACGTCTCAGACGATCCCGGCAACCTGGATGCCAAGCGCCAGGGTCTCGCGCGTTGGCGTGCGATGCTCGACGAAGCCGCCGCGGGCCGCACCGGTGGTCACGCGATTCTTCCGGCGCTCGCGGACACCATCGCGCGCTTTGAAATCCCCACGCGCTATTTCCACGACTTGATTCTCGGCGCGGAAATGGATTTGACGGTCACTACGTACGCCACATTCGACCGTCTCTCGGAATATTGCTATCGCGTCGCCGGAACCGTGGGTCTCACCTGCCTGCACGTTTTCGGCTTCGACGATCCCAAAGCGCCCGACCTCGCCGAACGTCTCGGCCTCGCATTCCAGCTCACCAACATCATTCGCGATGTCGGCAGCGACTACGCCATGGGACGCATTTATCTGCCGCAGGAAGATCTGGACCGCTTCGCAGTGCACGCGGAGGAATTGAGCGGCCCCGTCACAGAAAAGCTGCAACAGTTGCTCGAATTCGAAGCAGACCGCGCTTGGCAAATGTATCGCGAAGGCGCGTCTCTCGTCGCACAAGTGAATCCGGACAGTCGCGCAACGCTGTGGGCGCTCGTTCGCACGTACAGCAGCTTGCTCGCCAGAATCGAAGAACGCGATTTCGACGTCTTCGGTCCGCGCGTTTCGCTTTCCAATGCCGAAAAAATCCAATATCTCCTGACGGCGGGCCTCGCGGCGCGGCGAGCCGGCCGAGGGAAGGGTGATGCCCTCGCAAAGCGTTCTAGTGATCGGCGGCGGCCTGGCGGGACTGTCCTCCGCCGTCGCGCTGGCTGAAGCGGGCCTGCGCGTTCGCCTTCTGGAAAAGCGTCCGCACCTCGGCGGACGCGCCACTTCCTACACGCTGCCAGACGGCAGCGAAGTGGATAATTGCCAGCACGTAACTCTCGGCTGCTGCACGAATCTCGCCGATTTTTATTCGCGCGTCGGCGCCGGCGACAAAATCCGTTTCTACGACCGGCTATATTTTGTGGACGCCAACGGACAGCGTTCCACCATCGAAGCAGCGTCGCTGCCTCCTCCGCTGCACATGGCGCCGTCGTTCATGCTCTTCGGCGCGCTGACGCTCGCGGACAAGCGCGCAATCGCCAACGCCATGCTGGCCATCGCAACTTCCGGCGGCCACCCTCCCGGCATCGAGGGCATCTCGATGCTCAATTGGCTGCACCGCATGAAGCAGACGGCCGACGCGATCGAACGGTTCTGGCGCGTGGTGCTGGTCAGCGCGCTCGATGAAGAACTTTCGCGCACGGACGCTCGCTACGGAATTGAAGTTTTCTGGAAAGCGTTCCTCGGAAACAAAACCGGCTACCGCGTGGGAATTCCGACGGTTCCACTCGCCGAGCTATACGAAGGTTCCCGCGACGGAATCATCCGCCGGGGAGGGGAAGTCGAGTTGCGCCGAGGAATCCGCGAGATTCGCGTGCGCGACAATCGTTTCCAAGCGGCCGTGCTGGACGACGGAACGGAAATTGCCGCCGATGCGTGCATCGCGGCGGTACCGCACGACGTGCTGCTGGATTTGCTGCCCCAGCAGTGCGCGGAGCCAGATGCTCCGCTGGAAGGCCTGCGGCACATCAAGACGTCGCCGATCACGGGCGTCCATCTGTGGTACGACCGCCAAGTAATGTCCGAGCCGTTCCTCACGCTACTCGACCACACCACGCAGTGGGTCTTCAACAAGACGCTTTTGTACCGTCCGGCTGAAACCAATCGTCACGCCGAGCGTCCAAGTGAGAAGTCGGCGGCACAGCCGGACAGCGAAGGGCAATACCTGCAACTCGTCATCAGTGCTTCGTACGATTTGGTTCCGCGCTCCCGGCAGGAAATCATTGATATGTGCCGGCGCGAGCTGGCAGACGTTCTGCCTGCGACGCGGGAAGCTGAGCTGAGAAAAGCTACCGTGATCAAGGAAGTGAATGCCACCTTTTCACCCGAGCCCGGCGTGGACCGCTGGCGCCCAGGGCAGCAGAGCGGCATCGAGAATCTCTACCTCGCCGGCGATTGGACGCGAACTGGGTGGCCCGCAACGATGGAAGGCGCGGTGCGCAGCGGGTATCTCGCAGCCGAAGCATTGCTCGCGTCGTCCGGGCAGCCGCGCAAGTTTCTGCAGCCGGACTTGCCGTTCGAAGGGCTTTCGAAATTCTGGGCAAACCGCGGCAACCATGCAGGCCAATGAACCCAGCACCCAATCCGGCCCTGGCGATCGAGAGACCGTTGCCGCCCCGCACGTTTCCCACAAAAAGCATGTTGCATTTTACGCGAGAGGAGTATCCTATAGGCAGGATGGCGGCCAGTCCTGGCAGCCTCTCTACCGCGGCACTCGCGACAGTTTCTTTGCCAGAGCAGTATCCCGACCTCGGTCAATGCGTGTACGAGTTGCTTTCCGCGTGGGGTTTTATCTCGCAATGTGGATTTGCATGGAACCGCACCCAAGTGAAAACTGATAGGACCGAATCCGCTGGAGTCTAATTCGGCCCTGCGACGGAAAATTTACTTGCGTGCGCGATGAAGTCCACCAGGAATGGATTTTGGAAGATTTTCCTTGCGCCGGTTTTTTCCGGTGGATTCGTGTGGACCATTTGCAGGAAGCGGCGCGACCGCCGATTTATATCGCGCCGGGTTTGAAGGCATTTCCACGCAGGAGTTTGCGCTAGCCATTGCACGGCCACTTTCAAAGTCTGATTGATTCACCCCTTAGGAGGTCCGATGGACCGGAAGTATAAGCAGAGGGGCTACAGCGACCGCGACGCTCAAGATAAGAAGCGTGAGCGCAGCGATCGTCCTCCCAGCGGAGAGCCCCGACCCAAGCAAGACGCCATGGGCCCGCGTACGCCGCGCATGGTGGGAACCGTAATGAGGGCGCGCTGTTCCAGTTGCGGCGCCGTTCTAATGCCCGGATTTGATCCGAATGGCGAATGTCCGCGCTGCCACACCGCGCTGCACTGTTGCAAGCAGTGCGTGCATTTCGATACCGGCAAGCAATTCGAGTGCACCCAGCCAATCACCGAGCGCGTCGCCAAAAAAGACGCCAAGAACGATTGCACCTTCTTCGAATTCCGCATGACCGTGGAGAAAGACACTTCACCGGTAACCTATGCCACCGCAACTCCGGCAGCGGTAAGCCCGGGACGCCCGAACGACGCGCGCAAGGCCTTCGAAGACCTCTTCAAGAAGTAACATTTCCCGCACGGCGGCTTCCTCCAGCCCCTCAATCATCTGGATTGGCTTCGTCTTTTTTGTTTTGCAAACCTATCCAACTATTTCGGCGGCAGTGGAAATAGCGTGGGCTCTTTCGAGGGTTCATCCGCTATCAATTCGAGTTGTGGATAGTGGCTGCGCAGCGTATCCGGCACCTTCACTTTGTTTCCCGTCAGCAAATGAATCAGCTGCAGCGCGTTGACGATTCCCTTGGCCTGAAAATGATTGTTGGTAACGACAAACGTGGCTCGCGCGCTTTCCGCTACGTGTTCGACGCGCTTGGCCCACGGCTCGAGTTCCTCTTCGGAATACAAATAGTTGTAGCGTTCGGACGGCGGCGATGCAGGATCGTCGCTGAACCACGTGTCATAGCGGCGGCCGTGCAGCCGCACGTAGCCGATCGGCGACGTGACGCGTTCGCTCGGCTTGATCGAACGGCCGATCACGGGCTGGTCAATGTTGCAGAAGCCCACGCCGCGCTCGTGCAGCAATTCGTAAAATTCCTTGCGCGCCCAGGACGCATGGCGCACTTCCACGACCAGCGGGTAATCGTGGAAGTCGTCGAGAATCTGGTTCAGCCGCGTGAGGCTTTCGGGTGTGTTATGAAATGAAAAAGGGAATTGCAGTAACACGGCGCCAAGGCGATTCGCGTCGCGCAGGATATCGAACCCGGTATGCACGATTTTGACGTCTTCAGCCGTGGTGCCGCTTTCGTGTGTGAATTTTTGCCACAATTTCGCGGTGAATAAAAAGCGCGGATTTGCTGCGATGCGCTCGAGCCATTGTGCTGCCAATTCCGGCTTCAACGGCTGGTAGAAAGAAGTATTGATTTCGATCGTGTCGAAGAAATCGGCGAGAAATGTCGCTTCATGAAAGCCCTTCTCACGATGCGGCGGGTACAGCACGCCCTTCCAATCAGCGTAGGACCAGCCGGCGGGCCCGACATAGATTCGCGGCGCATCTACCATTTCGGATTTCGAACTTGCAGTCATTTGAAATTTCTAACCGATAAACGCGCGGCATCCGCGCGGTTGCAACTCGCCGCACACAGCGCTATGCTGACTTTGCCGCAATGCGAATACCCCCTCCATTCGTAAACCAAGCTACGCCAGGGTGCCCGAATGAAAATAACATACAGCAATATCAAACCCGAATTTCAGGAAGCCATTGAACATGAAACAGAGCGTCAGGCAGAAAAACTGAGTCGTCTGCTGAAACATTACGCAGCGGATTTGGTTTATTTGCACGAGTCACTCGAAAAAACGCCGCGCAAGCCGGAATTCAGCTTCTCGCTGAACTTGAATGTCCCGACAGCGACGCTTTACGCCACTGGGATTGGCGCGGACGCGCTAGGCAGCGCCAAGGCGGCCTTCGCCGAGTTGGAAAAGCAAGTGAAGAAACATCAAGCCAAACTGCGCAAAGATTACGTCTGGAAACGCAAGCGCGCCATCGGCGTACCCACGCCGCACGAAGCTCCGTCGTCCGAATAATCGCGCGCCGCGCCCTATCAAGCAACTAAGAGGCGGTCGCCAAGTCGCAGCTTCGCGCACGTTACCGTAGCAACACAAACGACAGACGCGCGCCGAATCGCAGGGGGCTGCTATCATTAGGCTCTTCACGCTGCGGGCGTACGGTCGCGTTAAGATCCCATCGCGCCGAATCGCTGTGCCCTGCAAATAAGCGCCGCTCTCCAAAGCGGAGCGTAAGAGTGTGTGAGACGTGAGACTGTCGAGGAATCGCACAGTAGCGTGAAGACCGAATCGCGACGAATCGCTGCAACGAAAAATTCAGGCAGGATTATTGAAACGCAGGATGCCCCAAGTCCGCGCGACGCTCGGGCGTCGACGAATCGCTGCAACGAGCAAATCAGCCAAGATTATCGACGCGCCGCGCTCCACAAGGCTGCGTTCTGATCGCGCTGCGCCGAATTGCTCCTGTACCGATCAAATTGTTTCCGTGTAAGATGTTAGCTCCGTTTCAGGGGCGTAGCTCAGTGGTAGAGCAGCGGCCTTTTAAGCCGAAGGTCGTGGGTTCGATCCCCACCGCCCCTACCAAAATTTCTCCAATGTTTTCCGTGGTTAGCAGGGAACTGCCTCCAGCTCTACCGCTTCGCTCGAAACGTCCGTTACGCCCGATAAGGCCCCTTGCGACGGCTTGGCTGTGAGCGTTTTCGGAAGCTCGAAACCCACGCCCATTGCCTTCGCTACGTCCCGCCTGTACGTCAAATCCTCGGAAGACTTGTCGTAAAGGTCCGACATGTCCCGCCCCGAATGGCCCATCCAAAATTTCAAAAGCGCATCGGGGCAACGCGACTGTCGGAGGAACGTATTCCGAAAGCGACGGAACGCGTGAAAGCCGCATAGGGAGATATTGAGGTTGTCCAACAGCGGGTGTAGTTCCCGCCGCAAGAGGTTGGTCTGGGTCACGGGCTTTCCGCCGCTGGTCTGGAAAATGAAACCAGTTTTGCGTTTGCCAATGAACGATTGGAGAAGAGAAGCCACGCCCGGGTTTAGGTCAACGACGCGAAAGGCGTTCTGCGTCTTTGGCGTGCCAACCTTGTTGTTGCCTCCCCAAACGGATTGCTCCACTTTGACTGACTCTACGTCGAAGTGCCGGACTTCTAGCCCCAGCAGTTCTCCTGCCCGCAGCCCGGTAGCCGCAAACAGGATTGCCGCCATCTGCATCCGTCCGGTCGCCTCCTTGACGATGGCCGTGACTTGCTCTGACGTAAACGAGGGTGTGTGTTGTGTCCTCTCGTTTATTTCGGGAGCGTCAATCACCCTCTTATTCCACTGCCGAAGGTGAATCTGATTTCCGTCGTCGTCAGTCACGGAGGCCACGACCAATTTCACGACTAAACAAATGTTTTTGATCGTGGCGGGCGCGAGCTTCTTCGCCGACAGTTCTGTCACTACCGATCTCAGCGTCTTGTTGCCCACATCCGACAGTGACAGTTCTCCGATGAGGGGATTGAGGTGATTCTTCAAAATGCAGTTCCAGTTGTGTGCGACCGAGGCTTTGATTGGTTTCTTTTTCCGCGATTCGCATTCAGCGATCCACTCCTTAGCAGCGACGCGGAAAGTTAAGGTGGACCGAGCGGGAAGGGCCAAATGTTGGTTAGCCTTCACCATCTCAGCTTGCATGATGTTCTTGGCAGCCCGTACGGTAGGCAGTTCGTCGAAATCTCCGAGGAACTTCTGCACACGCACACGTTGCCCCTCGTGGTCTTTGTAATACCGGACCGCGTAGCCGTCTTGCAATTCTATCAACTGTCCATCCTGATGCCGTTTTCGGGTCAAGGCTTTTCTCCTAAACCCATCGACGGCGCGCGGCGGAAGCGTACCTAGATTCTTGGTTCCGACGGTAGACTTTTTTTCATTGGTTCCAGGCATAGGGCAGCCGTGTCCGGCTCAGATTCCAAGCTTGGCGATTTCGACAACTGCGAAATGCCGCTCAATCGCAGGCGAATTTCCAACAGCGCTAGGAACTTTCGCGGCTCTTTCGGAAGACTGATCGAGTGGAAGCGACATGTGTTACTCCTCCGAGGGAAAACCGCGACGCGTGCGACGCTCGCGGCGCTTATCTCGGTCGTGCGATCTGCGCGAATCCGCGTCGGGCGCGTCGGACTTTTCCCGGGGGAAATGTCGCCGCAAGCCTTCTGGATCTCGTCTCGTAATCGTGATAATTCGCTTCGACCCCATTCCCGGAGTTTTCTCCCCGAATTGAATGTCGAGCCCTGTCGCTCGAAGGTGCGGTGCAATGCGACGTAGTTGCGAAGACAAGAGCTGAGGGTTTGCGGGCCAACTACGTTGTCGCGCTACTTCGATTTCCACATTCTTCTCAATTCTCCGCAACAATTGGGCGGCGGTTCCGCGCCATGCCGAACGCGTCAGGAGAAATCTCGTTAGCGGCATGACGATTGGAGAAGCCTCCAGGCTCAAGGCAACGGCGACGCCCCGGTTTGAATCGTAAGCGCGCAAAAACGCACCCTCAGCCCAACCAAAGGCCTTTTCAGCCGCAACGGCCCATTGTGCGAAGTCCGCCATGCGAGGTTTGCCAGGCAAGTCCACCGATTCCAGACGGCGCAGACCACACGACACCGCGTCAAGTAGGGCCCCGATCAATTTCGGTTGCACTTTGTTGAAGAGTTCCCAGAAGTGTTTTTCCGTTTTTCGTTGGTACTCGGGAATAACGGGAAGAGAGATTAGCAACGAACGATCTAGTAAATCACCACGGTAAA
Source organism: Candidatus Acidiferrales bacterium (assembly GCA_049287725.1). Classification (GTDB taxonomy): domain Bacteria; phylum Acidobacteriota; class Terriglobia; order Acidiferrales; family UBA7541; genus Palsa-295. The sequence continues at coordinate 59,036 of JBAQGJ010000085.1, forward strand.
CGACCGTATCGATCCCATTAAGTAGGACCGGGCGAGAAGCGCTAAAAAGGATCTCTTCGTTGTCGGTGTAAAGTTGTCGAGTCGAAAATCCTCCTCCGGTGGCCATGCGGCACAGGTCGTCGGAAAGTCGCTGAGACAAGCGCGAGACGTTGTCGAATGCAATGCACCACGAGTTTCTCGCCGCAATCATGAGGTCACGTGTTTCGCGGGGCTCCGATCTGAGCGGCGACGTATTCGGATCAGTCAGATCACGCAGGACTCTAACAGTGGTACTTTTAGCGCTGCCGGCTTCACCCTGCAGGACTAACACGGGGTACGGACCCTTCGGTCGCAAGGCGGCAACGAGCCAACTAACAATCAGCACGAAATCCTCATCGCCTTGAACATTTAGAAATGGCCGCAAGGCCTCAATCGATCCGCCCCCCTTTGGGACTGGTAGCTCCTTCATGCCTCGGGCCCGCCTGAAGCGAACGGGCGAATCGGAAAGCACTCGCCAGCTTTCCGCAGTGATCTTGACGACTTGCCAACTCTCGTTGCACAAATCCAGATAAATTGCGCCCTCGTATTCTGCTAGGCGCGTGAATACTTCCTGCGTGGGGCTGTCATAAACCGCAATGCCTTCGAGAGTCGCAAGAACGTCGTGGAGGAACTGCGCAGGAATCGGACCTTTACATTTCCTGTAGTAGCGTGCGGCGACATAGCGTTTGAAACTTGTCTCGCGTATCTTCGCCGTTTCGATATGATCAGCGACTTTGAGATTGGCGTAGGCGTCTTGGTCGTGAGTATGAAAGAAGGTCACACCGTCGCCTAGTAGTGCTCGCACGAAATCAGCTTTGCGCTTGTGGTCCTTCCCCTCTTCGGCCGGTGGGTACCTGGCGACGCTGGCAGCGATATTCCTAACTTCTTTGTCGGATAGCGGCGGCACGCATCGCTTTTGGTTTTCTTTACGGAGTGCCGCGACCAGTGCTTCCTCGGTAGCTCCGCGATGCCGCATGGCGCCGGCCAAACTCGTCAATGCAGAATTTCGCTCACCTTTGAAAATTTGCTCCTTGTCCGTCAGTGGGTTTATCCGGGGTTTGTCTTCAATGAGGCGGAGCAGCCGTTTAGGCAAAGAGGGCGGTTTAAGGGCGGAGAGACTTGCGCCTTCTCTCCACCGATAACGCTTGCCCGATGCATGGCGACTGGGCGGGGCGACAACGTAGCCACCGTCAGCTCGAACGTCAATACCTGGCAGAACAGCGGCTCGACTCTTTACAGGGACGCCAGGATATTCAAAGTAACGGTGTCGGCCTCCGCCCCCAGTAATCACCTTGGGACATGGCGGAAGCGGACCGTGCTGCTGAATCAGGCGTCTAAAGCTGAGATTTCCGTCGTGGCGCGGATCAATATCAACTACAACGATGCCTGACCGGGCACCGGTAGCGATGCCGATGTTCGCGTTGGGCCACTTCCGCCACCGAGCTCGAATTACATCCTTATCGGTCGTTGCGTCCTTGACGCCGTGTTTCGTGCGGGGGTGCTTTCCGGCTTTCTGGCACTCGCGATCGCCGCAGGAACAGCGGCCATTCTTTACAGAATGCAGGGGCAGAACCTGCCACCCGCGCCTGGCATAACGAAGAGCGGCTTTTAGCAACAGACGCTTTTTCACGGTGGATCACCTCGGATTGGGGTTTGCAGCGTCGTCTTTCCCGAGCACGCTGCACAATGACGAGGCTAACGGGATCGCGAGATTTAACTTTCAAGGATTTGAGGCGTGAAATTTATGAGGCTATTTCTTCGCGGGTGTGCTTCGCCGGTGCATCTTTACAATGCCGCCAAATTCTAGTTCGAGCGCATGTTTTTTTGAATGAGCATGTAGCCTTGAGTACGAATTTCGCAATTTCCGTGGATCGCCCATCCCACGTTGGTGGAGCCACTGGCAAATTGCTTCAATATCACTACTCTTCTTTTTCGCAATTAGTTCGATGGCTTCTATTTTAAAACCTAGCCCTTGAACTTCCTCTCGCGCCCGTCTGACGCGCTCCCGCTTCTTTAATTCAGTGCGAATTCGTTCAAAATATATTCGCCAATTGCGAATTAAGGCTCGGTGGAACAGATCGGTGGGCGACATCGGCAGTAGCTGGCGGTATCTCTTGATCAGATTTCGTCGGAATTCTTCGGGAAGAAACTGATGTGGTTCACAAATACCTTCTTGCTTCAGCCATTTGGCAACGAGAATCCAACGGATCTCTGGGTCAGTTTGTTCCTTCAACAGCTGGAGAATTTTTCGATATCGCCATTCGTACTTAGAAACTCGAAGCTGCGCGGGAGGAGCAGCCATGATTTGGAAGGGCTGGCCTGATCGGGCGATTGTCCGAAAAAATCGAGTCCCCCCAACGGGCCCATCGAAAAAAACGCGCCCGCCGAAAAGGACGCCCTCAAGGACGTATTCTACGCTTGGAGGATTTTTCGTGAGCTTCGCTTCTGCAGCCAGGCAGTCTGCGTAGAGCTGATTCGGACTCATCGTTCTTCGAGCCTTGTCTCTGTCGCTGTCGAAGAGTCCACTTTCAGTTGGCACGGACATTCTCCCCTGGGAACTCCTCGGGTTGAATTGGTGCTGATGGCGGAGAAGATATTTTGAATCCGCACCCGTGACGCAGACAGATTTAGCGGCGTCGCACGCGACGCACGCGTCGCATCTTACCTCCGATACAGTTAAGGTTCCAAATTGCACGTCCTCCAACGGGCAACATACCGCCCGGCAGAATTCATTCAGACCTCGAAACTGGAGGGTCAACGGCCGCAGCAGGAATCTCGTTAGAGTTCATACGGCTGCCAGCTTTCAACTGCAGCGACTATTTGGCAGATTCACACAGGTGATTTACACGAGATTGTTCAGTGGCTTTTGGCAACGGCGCCTTTTCATCGATGCGACTTAGCTGCTTTGTCAGGCGCACCGGATTTCCCCCGGGAACGGGTCCCCTTTTGCTGCACTTAGCATGCATGCGAACCTGACAAAGCCTTTTCAAAAAATGTATCGGTACTCTGCATGACGAACAGGAAGAATCGCCCCGAATTGACATGTCCGGTAACGCGACTTATCGGGAGTTGACCACGCCGGGCACTTGATATCGATTCAGAAACTGGACTTACTCGCCAGTCCGGCGTAATCTCTCAGCCAATGGAATCATTGAAGCCTCCACAAAAGAAGGCGTTTGTCTTCCTATGGGGAGTTCTTGGCTGGGGTGGTACTACCGCCCTAGCGATAACGTTTTTAGATTGGCACGCCAACCGCCATTTGACACCACTTCTTGTTGTCGCTCGCCTTGCAATTTTTATGTGCTTGGGGATTTTCATGGGCGAACTGATGTGGAACAAGCGCGAAGCGTTGGCTCGCAAGAAAATGGCTCGAACCCAGTCGATTTTACAATTCGTACTTTTCGTCGCAGTAATGCTGGGCCTGACATACGCTCTGTGGCGCATGACCCACGGGGAATTCCTACCTCACCGGCAATCCGATGTAGAAGGGCTCGTTCACGGGGACTGAATCTTGTGCAGCATCGTTTCATGTCACCGGCTCACTTGAGTCTATAACTCACGCGTTTTACGCTGTCAACGTGATGTGAGTCCTG